>NZ_JABASR010000004.1 GCF_016107525.1 Psychrobacter aquimaris
TTCATTGTCGTATTCTCTCAGAATGTTGAGTCTCCGACAATCCCGGGGCGGTTCAAAAAAGCCAAAATACCTGTCTCAAAAAACACACTCTTTGAGCTGGGATCTATCAGTAAGACGTTTGCAGCTACCTTAGCCAGCTACTCTGTATTGAATGGCTCGCTCGCATTAGAAGATACAGCTGATAAATATATTCCCTACCTAAAAAACAGTACCATTGGCAATACCAAACTTATCAATCTTGCGACCTATTCGGCGGGTGGTCTACCGCTCCAAGTACCTGATGACGTCACAAACAATAAGGAGCTGCTGCGCTATTATAAATCTTGGCAGCCCCTCTTCCCTGTCAACTCAAAGCGTCTATATTCTAATGCCAGTATAGGATTGTTTGGTTATATATCGGCATTGAGCATGGATGCTGATTACACACAGCTGATGGAACGTAAAGTACTGCCGTTACTCGACATGCCAAATACCTTTATCAATGTACCTAATGACAAAATGGCCGATTATGCGTTTGGCTACAATGCTGCGGGTGAGGCCATCAGAGTCAATCCAGGTATATTAGACGCCGAAGCCTATGGTATTAAATCCACCATTTCAGATGTGACGCATTTCATGGCTTCAAATATGGGTCTTGTGCCATTGGATACAGATATCCAGCAAGCGTTAGACAACAATAGAAAGGGCTACTATCAGGCGAGCACTTTTACACAAGGATTAGGATGGGAGATGTACCCTTACCCCACCACGCTTACCGCTTTGCTCGAAGGCAATTCTATGGAGGTGGTTCTAAAGCCTCAAACCATTACAACAGACAAGCATCCAACAGCAGTTTTAAACAACGTATGGGTCAATAAGACAGGTGCTACCAATGGGTTTGGCGGTTATATCGCTTATATTCCTGCCCAAAAATCAGGTGTCGTTATTCTGGCAAATAAAAACTATCCAAATGCAGATAGAGTCAAGGCAGCGTATGAGATTTTAGAAAGTGCGATGACCCATTAATGAAATATGAATCACGCGCAACGTTATGCACAGTAGCTTTTATGAATGATAATGAACCCACTAGATGCTGGGTTCTTTGTGTTTAACCTTTAAGAGCACCCTTCAACCAGATAGATCGCTTCTGGTATACCAATATCAATGCTTTTCACCACACCTGTTAAAAGGATTTTATTGTCTGTTGTCCACTCAGTTGCTTGAATCCTATAGTCATTCAGCTTTTGACCACCCTTGATATGGTATTCAATTTGTATGGGTAATTTGTCTTGTTTATCATTAAGCTCAATATTTTCGTCTTTTAACCACTCTCCTTGTGCATTTTCTTTGATAATTTTGAAATTAACGTTAGCAATCAGGCTGTAGTAGTCACCAGCGACCGCATATTTATCGACCTCATAAGTAAGCTCGTCATGATGTGCTTTCATAACATCTGCGACTGCATCGCCAACCTTAATGTCTTTATAGAAAGGTATGTTTGGATCCCGAATAGTGATCAGGGCAACCTTGTTATCTATAATTTGATACAGCACAGAGGCACGTTTACCATATTCTTGATCCATATAGCTCAGTGCTGGGTTATTGACGTAGTAGCATTGTTTGTTATCACTCTCTGCTCTAGTCATTCCTAAGTCATTTAGCAGCTCAGGCGTAACAACTTGTCCAAAGCTTAACTTCTGATAGCCTAATGGGCTGACCATTTTTTCATCGGCTATATTTTCTACTGTGATAGCCTGAATTTTATCCGTAGTGATAGAGTCTGTAGGCACTGGATTTATAGACGTCTCATCATTCCTGTCCATACCTTTATCGGTATCAGCCGTTTGGGCAGTGGCATTATTGTTTGAAGATAGAGACTGTGAGCCACATCCTGTCATCAGTTGCATAGTAACGATCGATAAAGTAGCAAGCAGCGCTGTTTTAATTGTTGGTATGAGTAACTTTTGAGTAAAAAATGACATGACTGAACTCCTGAATCTGGATTATTTATATTAATACCTGTTCTATCAGACAGTCAGTTTCTATATTGTTATAAAGGAGAAATAGCGCTAATGACATCGAAATATTAACCAACAGTTTGGAAGAATTTAGCTATCTTTATCCCATATAGACGAATATCGATTGACCTATAATGTAAATATTGGCGGCAAGGTGGGTGCCACTATGAGCTGAGCATCAGGTATTGGAGCTGATGCTATGATTGGTAGGTCCGACCCTATACTCGTAAAAAACCCAAGATAAAAAATAAAGAGTGCAAAATAGAGTCTGACATAAAGCATTACTTCAAAGCTCTGAGTATATCCAGTATCATATCGACACTAAAAACTCTCTACGTTGCTTTTTGCTAAACAAAAGGAAGATACAGTGCCGCAGGCTCAAACTACTATCACAGAAACACCTAACCTCACAAAAGAACAAAACACTGTATTGAAAACTCTTACGGTCATGGGTTACTTAGAAGGTACTTCCTTCTTATTATTACTTTGCATCGCCATGCCGCTAAAATACATGATGGGTATTCCAGAAGCGGTCGCCTATATAGGGATGGCACACGGCGGCTTGTTCATCGCATATATTTTAATGCTGTTGGCAGCCACCACCAAAATCAAAATGCCGCTTTGGGCAATGCCAGCAGGGGTACTCGGATCCTTTTTGCCCCTTGGTCCGTTTATATTCGATCATGTACTAAAAAAAAGCTTGAATAAAAAAGATTGAAACTCCTTCAAAATACAGCCAAACAACTCACCAAATATGACGAACGTCGGTGATTTTAAGGTATAGATCTGTTTACGCGCTTGACGGTATGTATTAATGACTGATTATGGTTATTTATCAGTCATTAATTTTCCCATAAAAACTATCCACTCACAGCAACTGGCACTTTACGAATCAGCCATAAAAAATACGCGCCGCCAATGATAGCCGCAATTGTGCCTGCAGGCAGCTCATAAGGGAAAATAACATAACGTCCAATCCAATCTGCTATGACCATCACCCCTGCGCCTAACAAAGCAGCTAATGGCAGTTGGCGCTCAAGCCTTACCGCACCAAGTGAGGTCGCCAAATGCGGCACCATCAAGCCAATAAAACTCAATGGCCCTACGGCAAGCGTACTGGCAGTACTTAGTGCCGCCACCAGTGCCAATAGCGCAATCGTGACTGGCGTCACAGCCACCCCCAGATTACGAGCGACCCCTGTACCCAAACCAAGCACTTTTAAGGGTTTGATAAGCAGCAAGCTGAGAGCAAATAAAATGAGGGCAATGCCGATAAGATACCAAACCGTGCTAGGCTGAGCGCTATAAGTGGTTCCAGATAACCAGCTAAGCATCGCCTCTAAACGAGGGTCGCCAGACAGCTTGACCATATGCATCACCCCATCCATCATCGCGGCAATACCGATACCGACCAGCAACAGATAGCCAGAACTTACTCTGCGTGCTAGCCAAATAACCAGCAATAATACAGCCATCGCTCCTGATAATCCTGAGATCAACAACGTGCCTGAGCCAGCAGATAGTCCCAAGCTTGGTAGCAGTAAAAACCCTAAGATAACCCCAAGCGCCGCGCCCGAGCTCACACCCAGTACCTCTGGACTTGCCATCGGATTGCGGGTGAGCGTTTGCAATAGCACACCAGCGATAGCCAACATCAGACCCGTTGCAGCAGCGCTTAGGCTGCGAGGGAGCCGATACTGCTGAGTAATTGCCCAATCAGTACTTAGTCCCCAACCATTGACGTCTTGGACGAAAAGACAGGCCAGTATGATTATCAATACCACGCCAAGACCCCAGCGCCACCATGCCACAGGTTCATGTTTACCCGTCAGCATGGGGGTCACGGTTTCTATGCGCTCACGGCGCTGACGCAAAATCAGCCAAATAATCAGTGGTGCGCCGAGAATACCCGTCATCGCCCCTGCTGGGATTTGCATATTTAGTATGGGTTCAAGTAATAGAGCGACATTGCTAGTCAACCATAAAAGCAGTGCCCCTAAGACAAAGGCTGCAAGCAGACGCTTGCTAATAGAAGCGACACCCAGTGCATTGACCAGACTGGCAGCGCCAAGACCGATAAAACCAATCAGACCGACTTCGCTAACCACCAAAGCAGTAACAACCGCCACAATAAGCACCACCAAGGCACGTATACCATTAATCGGCACGCCCAAGCGCTTGGCTTGTGAGTCATCCAGACTCATCAAGGTTAATGGTTTTAACAATGGTAGACAGACAACCGCCATCACGACCGCAGTTATTGACAGCATCATACTGGTGTGCCAGCTGTTTTGTGCCAAAAAGCCCGCTGCCCACGACAGCATGCCATTGCTACGCTCAGCGAAAAATAATACCAAGACATTGGCAACGGCAGCGAGCAAAATATTGACCACTAAGCCTGCCAATATCAAAATCAAAGGGTTAAATCGGCTGGGCGCTGACAGAGCAAATACCAGCCCCATACTGATAATCGCGCCAATAAAGGCCACATAAATACCGCCATAAATCGCCAAACTTGGCAAAAACAAGGTCACAATGAGCATAGCTAATTGCGCACCAACGCCGACGCCCAATGTGGTGTCTGACGCTAATGGGTTTTTGACCAGCTGCTGTAGCAAAATACTGACAACCCCAAGCAGCCCCCCTGCCAATAGCGCCACTATACTGGTCGCCACTATATGCAGCTGCTTTGCAAGACTGCTAATATCCAATTGCGAGCTTGGAATAAACAAGTCACTGATTGGGCGTGTCCACTCCTGAGCGATTAATGCCCACGTGCTCCATACTGACAACACCACAAGGATAATCATTACTGCCCAGATGCGCCATGTATCCGCAAATACCGCAGGTTGTTGCCGAGGTGGGTTTGGTGCTGGATTGGGAGGTTTTTGCGCGAGCTTTGAGTGTGGCTCTGATGATGTTTTTAATGTGGGCGACTGAGAAGCTGCGAGTGAAGTCATAGGTTTAACATAATCAGTAGTATTATTGGCATGAGGGTGACGAGTCTGTGCGGCAGTGTTGGTAGTCATGATGCGGCCCCACCTTTTAATGTCACTGTTGATAAATTATTTGCCAAGCCGACCAGTGAAGACATACCGCCATAAATCCATATGGGTGGCAGCTCGCCCACACAGCGCTCATCGCCATAGCCTAGACGCTGCCAAACCAAACTGTCTTTAATCTCAGCTCGGGTTATCGGGCTTAAAGGGTCGATGATTAATAGGCAGGTCTCATTATCCAATTGAGCCAAATCGCCCATTCGAATGGGGACAAACCCCCATTGATTGCCTTTACCTAATACATCAAGCTCTTTGCCCATCTGACTTAGCACGGGTTGAAACAAACTATTTTTGACATACATACGCATGTTATTGGCATCAGCAAACTGCACAACGGCAAATTTCTTCACTTTTGGGTAGCGCTGTTGGAGGCGCTCACTTGCCAGTTTGATATCCTTCTGACTTTTTGCAATATAATTTTCAGCCAAGGCTGGTTCATCAATCAGTTTGCCCAGTTTGCGAGTTGGCTCAGTATAATCTGACCAAGTTGCGGTATCACCTTTGGCGGCGAACATGACTGACTCAGAGGGTACATCTCCATAGAGATTGCGTGCATGCTCATAAAAAAAGTTATCGACGACCAAATCGACAGGCAGTTGTGCAACCAGTTCCGCATTAGGCTGATAGCGAATGCCCAAATCAATCGTTGATGTTGGCAGTTTAGGCGTGCCTACCCATCTGTCCCAAACCCTGATATCGCCTGTCGCAATCGGTGGGTAGCCCATCGCTGTCAACGTTGCCGCATTGCCCCAATCAGGTGAGACAATATTGATGTTAGCGTTATCTGCATTGCCCACTTGAGCATCTTTTTGCACCGCTACTGGTTGGTGACAGGCGGTCAGCACGGTGGTCAGTGTTAAGCTTGCTATAAGCGGCAACCACTTATATTTACTGATAGTGGGAGTTATGAAAGGTTTTATAAAAGATTTTATGGCTGTTTGAGAGAATTGATATTTATAAAGAGCAGGAAACATAGCGGCCTATCTTTTAAGCGAATAAGAGAAAATGGAAAATAAAAAAAGATATTGAGGACACGCCCTAAGCAACAGCAACTGGTTGCCCCGTTATAGGGTGACTAAGCAACTGCATATCGACGTTAAAAATCTTGTGTAATATTGTCGGTTGCATGGTGCTACTAATATCACCATCATGGCAAATACGGCCGTTTTTTAGGGCGATGACTCGATCGGCATACTGCGCTGCCAAATTAATATCGTGGATAATAATGACCACACTCAACCCCTGCTCATCCACCAAACGACGGATAAGTTGGATAACTTCCAGCTGATAGTGCATATCAAGAGCGGCTAATGGCTCATCAAGTAATAAATATCTGGTGTCTTGTGCCAGACACATAGCAAGCCAAACGCGAGCACGCTCACCACCTGAAAGCGTGGCCGTAGTGCGGTCAGCGAACGCCTCTGTTTGGGTGATACGCATGGCTTCTGCTACTTTATCTTTATCAATTTGGCTTGGTTTTTGCAGCCACTTTTGATGTGGATAGCGCCCTAGCATCACCAGCTCACGTACTGAAAACCCAGCGGCTTCTGGTAGTTGCTGTGGCAAATAGGCCATTCGTCGTGCCAGCTCTTTGCTACTGTAATCACTGATATAGCGCTCATCCAAGCTGATGCTACCGCCATTAGTCATCATCTCGCCTGCCAACGCTTTAATCAAAGTAGATTTTCCTGAACCATTATGTCCAACTAAAGCGACCAATTGGTTGCTACCAATCTCACAGCTTACATTGTCTAATAAAGTATTGCCTTGTCGACTGATAGTCAATTGGTTTGCACGTAACATATTGGTACTCATTATTAATTTAAATCGTTGTATGTATATTGGACAGCTAATAAAAACTGATTTTACTCGCAAACGATAATAAAAACAATTATCATTAACTTAAAACACCATTCTTTTTATTTCCATTTACTGTTACGCGTGAGGACATATATGCCCCATTCTCTTTCACCTGTTACACGTAACCCTCAAATTCAAGCGGACTTCTATACTCAGTTAATCATTTCAGAACTCGCACAAACCATTGCCCATACCAACGTCAGACTAACGGCTATCTATGCCGAAGCCATCGCTTTACAAGTACCATTGACCGACACAAAAAAACGTCTGCTCAATCTCTTGAACAAACGTTTTTCATCACATTACATTGTGCTAGATGCCTATCAAGTCGTTTTGAATGACAACTAGGTCATGATTGCAGAGTGATAAATAAAAGCTAGGGCTTGTTGTGTTGTCTTAAAAGACACAAGCCCTAGCATTTTGATGCAAATTTTAGATACAAAAATTTTTCGGGTTACTGACTCTTAAGTCGACTGATGGTAATTCCCGTAAAGCCAAATAATATCGTCAGCAATAGTGATAAATAACAGAAGAACGCATAAGGCAGATAATCAAGTACGGGCACGCCTAATGCTTGGCTGATAAACACGCCGCACACACTCCAAGGGACCAAAGGATTGATGACCGTACCCGCATCTTCAATGGTACGAGACAAATTCTTAGGATGTAAATTCAAACGCTCAAACGTCGGACGAAAGGCTGTACCGGATAATAAGATACTCAAATACTGCTCGCCAATAAGCACGTTAATGCTCAGAGCAGACATGGCAGCGGCAAATATGGCGCGACCTGATGTGGTTAATGTGTCTTTGATCCCTGATAACAGAGCTGGCAAAATACCCAATGCTGTGAGCAAGCCACCAAGACTGAGTGCCAATATCACAATCGCTTGAGTAAAGAACATACTCTGCACACCGCCACGCGATAGCATACCACCGACTTCACCCAGCTCTAACGATGCAGCGGGCGCATAGCCTGCAAATAGATAGCCGCCTAATTGCCCAAAGCTCGGCGAGCTATGCAAATAAGTAATAATCAATGCCGCCACAATGGTACAGATAATCGTATAGATGGCATTGACACGGAAAACAGCCAACCCAACCAGCACCACAAACGGCAATACCGCATAACCGTGTACCAAACCACTTTCAATTAACTGACCTTGCAATACGGTTACCTGACTCAAATCAGATCCTGCGGTCTGCCCAGAGAAAAACCAAAAAATAATGACCGTCAGTATCCACGCCGGTACAGTGGTGTACATCATATTGCGAATATGCTCAAACAAATCAATACCTACCACCGATGACGCAATGGTGCAAGTGTCTGATAACGGCGACATTTTATCACCAAAGAACGCCCCTGAAACCACAGCACCAGCCGCGATCGCAACGTTGGCATCAAAGGCATTACTCATACCAATAAAAGCCACACCCAATGTCGCCGCGGTGGTCAAACTACTGCCCAAGGCAATACCAATAATAGAGGTCAACACAAAGGCTGAAATGTAATAATACTCTGGCGAAATCAACTGAAAACCAAAATACATCAGCGTTGGAATAGCACCAGACATCATCAAAGCGGCGACCATCAAACCAATAAAAAAGAATAGATAGATTGCACCGATACCACGCATGACACCCGATGCCATTTGCGCTTGCATATCATCAAAGGTCAAGCCTTTAAACAGACCAATGCCCAGCAAGACACAGATAGCGAGTATCAATGATAAATGCGGTACCCAGCCAAAACCTATCATGGTAACGCCCATGATAGCGATGACAATGGCAGAAATCATAAATGCCAGTTGAGGAGAAATTTGGGTTAATATTTTTGGCGGCATCACACATCCTTAGGTTGCCAGTAGCGTCTGGCGTTAGATTGGATTTGAGTTTGACAATTTCAATAAATTGGCAAGTTTAGCAAGCTGATGGAGCAATTCATAACCCCATTACTCATCAAGCAAGCTATCGGTCTTAGCCGCCATGACAAAGTCGTTGCGATGCAAGCCTTTAATACTGTGCGACCACCACGTTACTGTAACTTTACCCCACTCTACCAATATCCCAGGATGATGACCTTCTGCTTCAGCGATGTCTGCCAGTTGATTGGCAAATGCCATCGCCTTGACGAAATTTTTAAACTTATATTGACGTTGTAATTGCTTGATGCCATCGACTTCTATCAACGACCAATCCGGAATTTGTTGCAATAGTTCTTGTGCTTCATTGTCGCTGACTGTCGGTGCGCCAATACGGCAGGCTTCACAGCTGGCTTGTGATAATGTCGTCATTATAATATCCTTTTATGTTAACTATTGGGACACGTGCTCCATTAAATTAATAGTCCTCTAAATGGCCTAAAAATGAGGGCACGCCCTAGTTTTTGTAATAAATATACGTCCATGTTGACGCTGTTTTTGATGGCTACATGATTCAAATGATGCCGTGTTTTTCAACCATACGTTAGGAGTTTTTCACCGCATAACTAGGCTCAAACAATCCTAGGGACATGGCTTGTTTGACCATTCCCATGATATCGCTATTAACAATATCAAATAATGTATCCAAATCATCAATGACATAATAAATCGGCTGGATATGATCGATACGATAAGGAGTACGGAGTACATCAAGCAAATCAAAGGCTCGATGTTCTGGTTGAGACTGCTTTTTTGTTTTATTTTTAGACTCATGACTGAGTGCATAGACCGTCTCAGACGGTGAGCTTAAGATGCCGCCGCCATAGATTCGGCGACTGCCCTGATTTTGTCCCACCAAACCAAACTCGATGGTAAACCAATAGAGCCGTGCTAAAAACCATCTTTCTTCTTTAGTGGCATTAAGACCCAGCTTGCCATAAGTCTCATTGAACGTTGCAAAGGCAGGATGAGTCAGCAACGGGCAATGTCCAACGATTTCATGAAAAATATCAGGCTCTTCGATATAGTCCATATCGTCCAAGCGACGGATAAAGGTTGCCACTGGAAAGGATTTATTGGCAAGCAATTTGAAGAACTTACCAAAACTGATTAAAGCAGGGACAGCCGCGGTTTGCCAGCCAGTCGTGGCTTGCAATACTTCATCAATATCCTGTAGCTGCGGAATACGAGTAGCGGGCAAATTCAGCTTTTTTAGCCCCTCTATATAGGCTGGGCAGGCGCGGTTGGGGATTTGCTCAGCTTGACGCTCAAGCAAGGCTTGCCACATACTATTTTCATCATCACTATAGTGAATATGACCATGGCTATCTGGCTGGTGCGACACATAAGGTTGTTTTTTAGGAATAGAATTCTGCTTTTTATGAGCAGAATCATCGTGGCTAGCTGCATCAGTGCCTAGCGTTTTGCAAGCAACGCTGTTGGCACCGATAGCTTTATTAACAGAATTCGTATGTGGTAGGCGTTCCATGCCTGTATTCCTTTTATTGCCATTAGCACTCTGAATTTTTGCTAGTCGTTTTCAATCATGACTTAACCATAGCTCAGTCATCGCATTGAACACACGGCATTACAGAGTGCAGTGCTTATTAGGGACAAGACAAACTCCTTTTATCCTGCCCGTTTATTTTATGGATTTTTCCCTAAATGTAGAGGCGCTTACGGTGTCTCAGTCTCTGGCTGACCAACCGTGCCACGACGGACTTGATCACGCTCGATGGATTCAAATAGGGCTTTAAAGTTACCTTCGCCAAAACCATCTTCGTAATCACCTTTACGTTGGATAAATTCGAAGAATACAGGGCTACCTAAGATAGTTTCAGAGAAAATCTGTAGCAGCAGACGCGGTGTGCCGCCTTCAGTCGTGCCATCTAACAAGATACCGCGCATCTGTAGCTCAGAGACATTCTCACCATGATTTGGTAAACGCTCACTCAGCATTTCATAGTAAGTCGCGGTTGGGGCAGTCATTAGCGGGATACCAGCTGCTTTTAACTTATCGATACTGGCAAACAAATCATCGCTAGCCAAAGCGATATGCTGAATGCCTTCACCGTTGAAATGCATCAAGTACTCTTCGATTTGACCGCCGCCCTGCTTTGACTCTTCGTTTAATGGGATACGGATTTTGCCATCAGGCGCGGTCATGGCTTTACTGGTCAGACCAGTGTATTCGCCTTTGATGTCAAAGAAGCGGATTTCGCGGAAGTTAAAGATGCGCTCATAAAAGTTTGCCCAATAGGCCATACGACCACGGTAAACGTTATGGGTTAAATGGTCGATGACTTTGAAGCCATGCCCGACAGGACGACGGTCTACATCAGCAAAAAATTCGAAATCAACGTCATAAATAGACTCACCATCTTTATAACGATCAATGAGATAAATCAGTGAGCCACCGATACCCTTGATAGCAGGCAGGCGTAGCTCCATCACACCAGTTGGTACGTCTACTGGCTGCGCGCCCATTTCGATGGCACGCTCGTAAGCTTTTTTGGAATTCTGTACACGAAAGCCCATGCTACAAGCGCCAGCACCGTGCTCTTCAACGAAATAGCTGGCTTCGCTTTTTGGTTCACGACTTAGAATAAGATTGATGTCACCTTGACGGTACAGCGCAACATCTTTTGAGCGATGGTTAGCCACATGGGCAAAGCCAAGCTGTTTGAACAATGCGTCGACCGCATCCGGTTGAGGTGAGGCGAATTCAACAAAATCAAACCCATTCAGTCTCATTGGGTTGTCAAATAAATCTGCCATTGTAATCATCCTTAATTTCAATTGGTGGTAAAAATGCGATAAAAAATGTCTTCCATCAATAATTCTTATTGACGATGTATTTATATTAGATTAGGTTTATTTATAAGACTAATTGTTTTTTATGATTTATTTATCAGGTTTACTTATGAATATCAGCATTCGCCAATTAACCGCTTTCATCCAAGTCGCTGATAATGGCAGTTTTACCCGTGCCAGCGATCAGATGCATTTGACCCAATCTGCCGTTAGCGGCTTGATTAAAGAACTAGAGTCCAGCCTCGGTATTGTGCTGTTCGACCGTACTACCCGCCAGCTGTCTTTGTCAGCAGTAGGACGGCATTTATTGCCGCAAGCACGGCGCATCTTGAATGAGATGCAGCTCTTTGAAAATGAGGCGAGCAGCTTAACAAGCTTGGCACAAGGTCAAGTACGGCTCGCCGTTTCGCAGTTTGCAGCCTCCTCTATGCCAGCGGTCATCGCCCAGTTTGCCAAACAACACCCCGAGATTGGCGTGTCGTTATTGGATTGTTCGGCAGAAAACTTACTCAGACATATTCAGGACATTGAAGTAGATTTGGGTGTCGGCACCGAGCTTGGCTTTATGGAGACTGAGGACGACATCAATGCCGACCTGTTATATCAGCTGCCATTTTGTGTGGTGATGCCCGATAACCATGCGCTGGCACAAAAACATGAAATAACGTGGCAGGATTTATTAGACATTCCGCTCATCACGCTGCAAGGCCCTTTCATTGAACAAGTGACAGCCGAGTTGGACGACCAGATCGCCAGCCATATCCAACAGGCACGTTACAAAGTCAATTTTATGTCCACCGCGCTTGAGATGACCCGTCAAGGATTCGGCATTACCTTATGTTTGCCCTATATGCCCGAAGTCATCGATTGGGTTAGCGCCAATGGCTTACAAATGAGGCCGCTGGCACAACCGGTTAAAATGCGGCAGTTTTTTATCTACCAGCGTTCTTCGCGTGCATTATCACCTGCTACTATTGCCTTCAAAGGCTTCTTGCAGAGCTATTTTTCCAGTCATTTTAATGACTTACAGCGTACTTAAATATTACTTTCACAGATAGCATCAGCGCTTAAAAAGCCTTGAAACATAATGGTTTCAAGCCACTATTTTATTAATTATGCAAGATAATTGAATCTCATATTGAGTTAACCGTCAATTTGCTCTATGATTTTTGGCGGCTTGATTTATATTTCATAAGGAAACAACATGTTTGAACGTATCGACTACTACGCGGGTGATCCAATTTTAGGGCTGATGGAAAAATATACAGCAGATAATAATCCTAAAAAGGTCAATTTAGGCATTGGTATTTATTATGATGAAAATGGTGTATTGCCCGTACTTGACTGCGTAAAAACAGCCGAAGAACGTATTGCCGATCCTATTGCTCCGCGTCCATATCTGCCAATGGCAGGCTTGCCAGGACACCGTAAAGGCTGTCAAGAATTACTATTTGGTAAAGATGCACAGATTTTAAAAGATGGCCTAGTCGCTACTATTGCTACGATTGGCGGTTCTGGTGCGTTAAAAGTCGGCGCTGAATTCATCCATGAATGGTTCCCACAATCTAAATGCTATGTGAGTGATCCAACATGGGGCAACCACATTGCCATTTTTGAAGGCTCTGATATCGAAGTGGGTAAATACCCGTACTACGACAAAGCCAACAGCAGCATCAAGTTCGATGAAATGATTGCGTTTTTTGAGACATTGAACAAAAATGATGTGATCTTGCTCCATCCTTGTTGCCACAATCCAACGGGGTTAGATTTGACCCGTGAGCAATGGGATACTGTGCTGAACGTCATTCAAGCACGCGAACTGATTCCATTCATGGATATTGCCTACCAAGGCTTTGGCGAAGATATGGACAGCGATGCTTATGCGATTCGTAAAGCTGTCGATATGGGCTTGCCATTGTTTGTCAGCAATTCATTTTCTAAAAACTTATCGCTATATGGTGAGCGTGTCGGCGGTCTATCGGTTGTCTGCCCAACGGTTGATGAGACAGAGCGTGTCTTCGGTCAGCTGAATGCTACCGTACGCCGTATCTACTCAAGCCCGCCATCACATGGTGGCCGTGTGGTCGATATCGTCATGAATGACGAAGCGCTGCATGATCAATGGGTTGGCGAAGTTTATGCGATGCGCGACCGTATCAAAGCCATGCGCTTAAAGCTTAAGTCAGTATTAGAAGCCAAAATCCCGAACCGCAACTTTGACTATATTACCCGTCAAAATGGCATGTTTAGCTTTACTGGTCTGACGCCTGAGCAAGTCGAACGCTTACAAAGCGATTTTGGCATTTACATGGTTTCCAACTCACGTATGTGTGTGGCTGGACTGAACACCAGTAACATCGACTATGTTGCCAATGCCATGGCAGACGTCTTAAAAGACTGAGTGAGCACGCATTAAAACGATGCGGTAGTACGTAATAGAGATTCACAAAAAGGTTGAGCGAGTGCTCAGCCTTTTTTATGTCATGCGTTTTTCATATTTACTTTAATAAAGAATATCAACTGCCTTAGTATCACATCTCTTTTAAGAAAACACTGCACAAAAACCCTTGCAATCTCCACTTTGATAAATTACATTATGCGTAAGTAGTTAATTATAACGTAATTCATTATATGCTTTAGCAAGGAGCAACCTATGTCAACGATTGACAATACCCTCACATCCTTTATCAATATCGCCGCTGATTCTGACTTTTCTATTCATAACCTGCCTTATGGTATTTTTAGTGATACCAAAGATGGCAAACGACGTGCTGGTGTGGCTATCGGTGAGTACGTGTTGGATTTGGCTGTGCTCGAAGCAGAAGGTTTACTGAGCTTAGAGGGCGGTCAATATTTTGATCAACCAACGCTAAACGCCTTTATTGACTCTGGTCGAGACAATTGGACTCAAGCACGCACAACCATCCAAACCCTACTATCTAATGCCAGCGATACCTTGCGCGACAATCAAGATTTGCAGAAAAAAGCGCTATTTAGTCAATCAGACGTCACCATGCATCTGCCTGTTCACGTACCAGGTTTTACCGACTTCTATTCGTCTAAAGAACATGCGACCAACGTCGGCACCATGTTCCGTGATCCAAACAACGCCCTACTACCTAACTGGACTGAAATGCCAGTCGGCTATAACGGACGCGCCAGCACCGTCATCGTCAGTGGCACTGATGTGATACGCCCCTCTGGTCAATTAAAGCCAAATGCTGACGCCCGCCCTATTTTCTCAGCCTGTAAGCGTTTAGATTTTGAACTTGAGACTGCTTTTGTGGTTGGTAAAGGCAATAGCATTGGTCAACCGATTGCAGTAGACAATGCCTTTGAGCATATTTTTGGCATGGTCTTGCTCAACGACTGGTCAGCCCGTGACATTCAAAAATGGGAATATGTGCCTTTAGGTCCATTCAATGCCAAGACCTTCGCTTCTGAAGTATCACCTTGGATCGTCACCATGGATGCATTGGCACCTTTTAAAACGGCATGCCCGATTCAAGAGCCAAAACCATTGGCATATCTAAATGAAAAAGACAGCAATAATAGCTATGACATCACTCTGTCAGTTGAGTTATTGCCTGAAAATGCAGAAACAGCTACGGTCATTTGCGAGACCAATTTTAAGTACATGTACTGGTCTATGGCGCAGCAACTCACGCACCACACCATCACTGGCTGTAAAGTAGAAGTTGGCGATATGATGGGCTCAGGTACGATTTCAGGGCCAACGCCTGACTCTTATGGCTCGATGTTAGAGATTGCTTGGAATGCTACCAAACCATTAACGCTTGAGGGCGGCGCAACACGCAGCTTTATCGAAGATGGCGATACAGTGATCATGAAAGGCTATAGCGAAAAAGACGGCGTGCGTGTTGGTTTTGGTGAAGTGCGCGGCAAAGTACTGCCCGCGCTTAACTTTGATTTCGATAAATAGTCTAGAAAAAATGTGAGCACAGTTGTTTTGAGCTGCCAAGCAACCATCGACCTATAGTCAATCGGTACTGGCAGCCTATCTACTCACTGCATTCCCTATCAAAAGGAGTTTGATATGAACTTTAAAATTGAAAAGATTCATCATGTGGCCTATCGCTGCAAAGACGCCAAAGAAACTGTTGAATGGTATCAAAAACACCTAAACATGGATTTCATCCTTGCATTCGCTGAAGACCACGTGCCTTCGACCAAAGCCTTTGACCCTTATATGCATGTTTTTTTAGACGCAGGTAACGGCAACGTATTGGCGTTTTTTGAAGTACCCAATCAGCCTGAAATGGGTTTTGATCCGAATACCCCAAACTGGGTGCAACACTTAGCTTTGAAAGTAAAAGATCGTGATGAGCTAATCCTTGCTAAAGAGCATTTGGAACAAGGCGGCATTGATGTCATTGGCGTCACGAATCACGGTATCTTTCACTCTATTTACTTCTTTGATCCCAACGGCCATCGTCTAGAGCTGACATACGACGACCCGACCTCAGAAGACAAGGTTTCTATGATTACCGAAGTCATTAAGCAAGACATGCTTGATGAATGGTCTCGTACCAAACGCGCGCCTGCGCATACTCAGTTTTTACACGCCGAAGAGTTGGCTGAAGCACGAGAAGTCGCACCTGTCGGTGAGTAATTGCCCTGTTATTTTGTTTGCTACCTCTTTTTACATGATTAATTAGGCCGTGCCATCATTTTAAGACCACTAAATGTATCAATATACTAATTGATGACACGCCCTAGGTAGCGAACAATATCCAACCATCATGAAAGGATTCAATGATGAAAATAAAAACCCCTATAGGAATACTCTTAGCAACCTCGATTGCGATGACTGGCTGCTCTAATAACGAACAAGCAGCAAGCGCCGATGTCAATACAGGCGACGTGACGACTCTGAGATTTTCACACTTTATGACGGCCAATGACAACATAAACACCGAGGCATTGCAGCCATGGGCAAAAAAAATTGAAGAAGACTCAAAGGGCCGCTTAAAGATTGAAATCTACCCGTCTGCTACTCTCAGCAAACCGGGCGCTACCTATGACGCTACCGCGAAAGGCATCGTTGATATCGGTATGCAAGCACAAGGATATACAGCAGGACGGTTTCCTTTAACGCAGATTGTAGAGCTGCCAGGTATTACCAATACCGCACAGCAGCAGAGCTGTATACTTCATAAGCTCTATGACGAGGGTGTCATTAAAAATGAGTACGAAGATACTCACCTGCTCGCGCTCATCGGAACAGGACAAGGCGCCCTTCATACTGTTGATAAGCCTATTCGCACGCCAGCCGATATGAAAGGCTTACGTATTCGCCAACCTTCTGCGGTTGCTAGCCACATTATCGAGGCGACTGGTGCCGCACCCGTTGGCATGCCTGCCAGTGATACCTATACCTCGCTTCAGCGCGGTGTCATTGATGGGCTGAGCTTTACTTGGCAACCCATTCAAGCCTTTCGTCTTGATGAGCTCATCAATACACATACCAACATACCTTTTTATAACTCTACCTTTGTCATCAGTATGAACAAAGATAAATACGACAATTTGCCCGATGATCTCAAAAAAGTAATTGATGATAATTCAGGGGCGGAGATGGCAGCACGTGTCTCCAAAGTATTTGATATCAGTAATGCCAAAGCCATGGCTGCCGCTAAAGAAAAAGGCGATATCATGATCGATATTCCTGACCCACTCAATGACCCAGACTGGAAAGGTCCATTAATGGAGGGCTCGCAGCACTATCTAGATGAAGTCAATGCCACTGGTCTAGATGCTAATAATGTATACGAAAAAGCAAAAGTAGCCAGTAGCGCCTGTATGGTTTAAATACCTAAAATAATTACGTAGTGGTTCTCTACATTAAAAACAGTCAGTTTATATGATCAAAACTTATATGGTAAAAATACTGACTATGCTATTTGATAGCGCTGCGCGATTGCTAGTATTTGCTCAACCACGTTGTGTTGCTCACTCATCGGCAATTGCTCTGTCGTTCCAATGATAGTGATGGCGTATTCTAGTGGTAGACCTTTGCCAGCAGTTTTGTCACTAATAGCAAGCTGCGGTAATATGACAGGAATTGTGATGGCATTAATCCCCATCAGCATATCACCAGTGACCGTCGCATAGCCTTGGGTACGAATCTTGGCTTGCAAGTGACTGAAATTCTGCCATTTTTCTGTAATTATTGCTTCATTGTCATTCTGCCATTCAGCTGTGACCAATGGCTGAATGACCTCATCAGATTGATAGCTGGCAAATAATTGCCCTGTAGCTGATGTCGTCAAAGGCATGCGTGAACCGATGCGAGTGATAATACTAATCGGGCTGTCTGGTTCAACTGACTGAATAATAATAGGGCCTTCGCTAAACCATTTGGCAATCTGCACACCGCAATTCAAGGTATCCTTAATTTCATTAGCGATGTGCGTCAGCCGCTCTAAAATATTGTTTTGACTAAATCCAGAATGCCCAAATGCTGCCAATGTGTTAACCCTATCGCCCAGCCCGTAGCGACCATCATCAAGCTTACGCGCATAGTTTTTACGAATGAGGCTGACCAAATAGCGGTGACACTTTGCTGGATGCATTTGCATCACTTGCGCAATGTCTTTTAACATCATTGGCTCGTTATGATCGATAAGAACGTCTAATACCGACAATCCAATCTCCAGTGACTGTACGCCATTCTGGCTTTTATTGGTTGTCGCCGTATTGTCTAAAGGGTTTTCAGCTACTGGCATGTTTTGCTCAATGAATAATTTACTTGGCATGTTAATCTAAACATATTAATGAAAAACTGAAATGAAGATTTAACGTCATAAGAGTTTGTTAATTATATAAGATACATTTCGTCTTACTAGGGCGTGTCCTCAATTCAATCGATTATCCTCTAAATGGGCTAAAAATGGTTAAGTTTTGCCAAACATCGTCATATAGCTTATCAATATCTCGATATTATTTGCGCTACTTTCCTTGTTTGACGGCAATTTATACATTTTTATCACCATTTTTAAAATGAGGACACGCCCTAATTATAACTCCTTATCTCACTCACAACCTACCATAATAAAAGGAATTAACAATGATGACACTTTATGGCTACTTTCGCAGCAGCACTTCTTATCGTACTCGTATCGCGATGAATCTAAAAGGCTTAGACTATGACTATATTTCGGTCAATTTAGCACAAGATGAGCAATTAGCAGATGCGTTTAAATCACTCAATCCTCAAGGGTTGGTGCCTGTCTTACAGGCAGATGATTTATTACTATATCAAAGCCCCGCCATCCTAGAATGGTTAGAAGAAGTCTATCCTGAGAATGCATTATTGCCCAAAGACGCGGCTGGGCGCATGCAAGTACGTGCCATTAGCGCTATGATTGGTTGTGATATTCATCCGATTAATAATCGCCGTATCTTACAATATCTACGCAATGAGCTGTCAGTAGACGAAGCAAAAGTCATGACGTGGTGCAACCGTTGGATGAGTGAGGGATTTACGGCGTTAGAGAAAATACTAGCAAAAGACAAAACCCGTGGAAAATTTTGCTACGGTGATAGCCCTACTTTTGCAGATTGCTATCTGATTCCTCAGGTTTCTTCGGCGCGACGGTTTAAAGTAGATTTAAGTGCTTATCCCAATATCGTCGAAATTGACACGCATTGCCGTATGCTCAAGGCCTTTGCCAACGCTGATCCTAGCATGCAGCCCGATGCGCCCAAGCCTCAACAAATAATCAAACAGGGTTCTTTCAGTAAGGGTGTTTTGCTATTAAATGACTAGAAAATTAAATGATTAGCAAATTAAATAACAAAATGCCCTTATAATTTCTGGGCTCAGACAGAGCAGTCAAAGCTAATGACTGCCTGAAAATATGCAAAGTATTGATACTCTTAAACCAAATATAGTATTCAATATTTCATTACATCATCACCTCTAGTTTTCATCTCAATATAATATTTTATATATTCAAATTATTGGTTGTATAGCAGTCAACTGTTGGCTATTCTTGGTATAGGCGTTGTTATATCTCAAATTTAGAATTGATTTTAGATAAACATACTGTTTTATCCATTAAAATAAGGTTGGAAATTATGAGTTATACACCTTTATCAAATAACAAAGACGCTCTACCATCCGATACAGCTGAAGATATTTATGATTTAGCCCTATCGGCTAGAGAAGAAACCGAAACCTCTAGAAAAATTGCACCGACAGTGGTTAAAAAACTGTCAGAGTTGTCGCTATTTAGGATGGGATTACCAAAATCGTTGGGAGGATGGCAAGGCAATCCTGTGGAAACATTAAAAGTTTATGAGACGCTAGCCAGTGCTGAAGCCTCAGTTGCTTGGATCGTTTGGAACAACCATTTGGCCTGCACATTTGGACGATTTTTAGACGAGCCTGGTATGAAAGAGATATACAGTGACCCCTCTCATGTCTATGCCAACTCAGCACGCCCTGAAGGGGTGGCTGAGCAAACAGCAGAAGGATATATGGTCTCAGGTCAATGGACATTAGTATCAGGTTGCGAATTGGCAGACTGGTTTGTGCTACGTTGCTTAGTAATATCAGAAGGCTCACCCACCACCCTTGGGCCAGGTGCAAATTTAAAGCTGTTTTTTATTCCAAAAGAAGATGTGGAAGTGATTGATACTTGGCATGTTGGTGGACTAAATGGTACAGGCAGTCACGACATCGTTATTAAAGACGCTTTTGTGCAGGAGCGTTATGCGGTCGACTTTTATAGCCCTGTTGCCATCGATAATGCGTATAGTCGCCTACCAATTGGTTGTATTAACGCAGCTGGCTGTGCAGCGATGGCACTGGGTGTCTTAAAAGCAGCGACAGATGAGTTAATCCAAATTTGCCTTGAGAAAGTCACGCCAAGTAAAAGCCCAGATTTGCGTGATCGTGCAGCGGTACAGGCGACTATCGCTAAGAGCAAAACACTATTAGCGTCTAGGCGCTCGCAATTACATAATAGTGTCGAGGTATTATGGAACGAAGCCCAGCAACAGAACACCTTCACGGATATACAGCTGGCTGATGTGTGGGCAGCAGCCTGTGAGGCAGCGAGAGAAGCCAGAGCCATGGTATCGGAGATTTATGCTGTCGCTGGTACGGTCTCGCTATATAAAAAACATAGAATAGAAAGAGCGCATCGAGACATTCATGCTATTTTACAACATGGCATCGTGCAGCCACATTGGATGGAGCAAGCCGGTATGACTTATGTCGGATTGACCCCAAATGCAGCCATGTTCAGAGTATAAAACTGCTTTTATGATAATAAATAAGCTCTCATAGAATGAGGGCTTTTTATCGCTTGGCTATTGAGCTAGAGAAAAAAATCATTGTCAAAAATCATATAGTGACCACCAAATCATCACGCTGAAAATGTCTTCATTTTCAAGTCATAAAAAAGCAAGACATCTAATGCCTTGCTTTTTTATGACTAACTTTGTAATTAACGAATCACTTTACTTGATATTAGACTTGGTTTTTTTAGTCAAAATGGAAGCCTGCACCAATCGAGCCACCTGCATTACCTTGGGTATCAGCGGTGCCATTTACCTTAATGACCCAACGACCATCATTAGATAACTTCGAGAAGCCAATAGCGACCGCACTTTCCCCATTGTACGTTCCTATACCGCCACCGATTAAGGATTTACCGGCGATATAAGCTTGCGGTAATGAAGACATTGCCATGGCGGCTGAGATACCAGCATTTGCATCGTCTTCGACTTCACCAATTTTATAACCCAATTGGTTCATATTGTCATCCAGTCTTTTATCAAGTGCACTTAATTGACCGAAATTGACAGCATCTCTGGGTGCCATACCGTCAGCCACATCAGTGATCTTGTTGCCAGCGGCGTTGATACCGCTTGCAGTCATACTAGGACCACCGACGATGCTAACGCCATTATTATTGACTGTCGTATTGCCAGTCTTGACGCTATCTATACTAATGTTACCGTTTAGATCAAACTTAATACTACTGCCTGCTGCTGTGGTGGTGATGTTATTGCCACCTGTGAAGTTAAGGACACTGCCATCGCCTACTGGTTTATTGATGGTAGCACCGCTATCAGCACCAAAATTGAGACCTGCATCTATTTTATCCTTGTTCACTTTGATATTGGTGGTGTTGGTGTCGATGTTTGTCTTATTCGTGGCAATGTTTGTGGTATTGGTTTGAATATTGGTGGTGTTGGTTTGGATGTTTTCATTGATAACGATTTCTCCTTGCTTAATAGAAGCAATCGCACCATCGATACTATTTTGACCGGTACCACCAATATTACTATTGGTAAAGGTGCCATCTACAGGATTGTAGACTGTCTCACCGCCAATGATACTACTGATGCCACTGCCTTGTGCATAGAGCTGACCACCGTTGATGGCATCTTTGCTACCTACAGAGACAGCGCCATTCGCAACGTTTGTAATCTTAGTGTCAGCAGCATTGATACCCGCTTTGGTGACACTAGGTCCGCCTGCAATAGTCAGACCATTACTATTAATAATGGTGTCACCCGCTGTTATGCTGTCCACATTCAGATCTGGGTTTAAGTCAAAGCTAATGTCATGAGCACCGGCTGATGGCGCAGCAGCACGTAGCCCAGGGCTAACATTATTGTCTGCTGATCTAGACACTCTAATATTGCCATCGCTGCTGTTAAAATCAACGGCACTTCCTGGATTCACTAAAGTAGCCGTGTCACCTTGAGCTGTTATTCCCCAACCTTCATTCGAACCAGAAGTCGCTGCTGTTAATTGCCCTAAGTTTACTGCATCAGTATCCAGTATACCTGCGCCAACATTAGAGATAACGTTACCACCATTATTGAGACCACGGTTGCTAAGTATGACTGTTCTACCAGAACCACTGTCCATAAAAGTAAAGCCATTACTATTCATAATGCTATTACCAATCTGCATGCTACCCTCATTGCCTAAGTTCAACTGGTTATTCAGTTTCACCTGAACACCTGTTGCCGAGGCCATCGTCGTAATATTGCTATCACCAGTAACGTTGATGGTATCACCTAAGGCAAACTGCTGGTCGTTGACACTATTGCCATCACCGATTTTGATGCCTTTGGCCACTATACTATTGGTTGCTGACAATTGATCGAAGTTTACTGCATCCTTACCAGTGGTAGCTTCTGCAACGTTAGTAATTTTATTACCGCCGTTGTTTAGACCATTGGCTGAGATGCTGACACCGCTACCAAAATTTGCACTGTTAAGACCAGTTAAATCTTTCGCAAGTTTCACGGTCAATGTGCTGGTACCGTCAGCAACGACGCCAACGTTGTTCCCATTTGACAAGTCGCCTACCACTGTCGCACCACCTTTGACCGTTAGCTTATCACCAAGCTTACGATTGACGGTAGTACCCATGTCACCATTGAAGTCGAGACCTTTATCTATCGTCGTGGTTGTGGCTCTTAGTTGACCAAAGTTTACTGCATCATTGTCTAGTGACCCATCAGCGACATTGGTAATTTGATTGCCACCATTATCCAAGCCACCATTACTGAGTCTGACCGTTTGATTGGCACCACCCGTGAATGTGACACCATCATTGTTGACGACTGTAGTTCCTGTGGTCAAGCTGGTTGAGACTAAGTCGGCAGCAGTAGCAACTTTAATACTGCCACTGTCAGCGGTTAAGACAATATTATCTCCGTTAATAAAGTTGGCTGTATTATTGTCTTTATCCAGAGTTTTGACTTCTGCACCATTGATTTGTGTCACTACCGTTTGCATCGCACTATCTGCTTTGACCAAGCTTGCCTTGCTACCTTCGCTTAGATCAACTTGATAGTCGGTGATATTGGTATCAATGTTTTTATCACCCGCTTTGACCGTGACAGCGCTCGACCCTGCCGAAGCAGTTGAACCATTAGCATTGATAGTATAGACATCCTGTCCAGTATCGCTATCAGTTGAAAAATCAACACTGGTAACATTTGTACCTTTGAGCACTTTGGTTCTCGCTCCTGCAGCTGCCATCCGTACATCACCGATGTTTGCTGCATTGGTTACTGTATTACCACCGCTTTTTACTCCCATGATCTGGGTGTCGTTGGCATTGATACCAGTAGTAGAGATACTAACACCACCAAAATCTGCACTAGTGAGGCCAGTTAAAGTTGGAGACAGACCGAGGGCAATGCCATCAGCACTACTAAGCGCTGTGGTGGTTAAATTACTATCCGTATCAAACTTAATTTCTTCACCCAAGGCGAAGGTTTTTTTGAGGGTACCGCCGCTGCTTGCGTCGTTTACATTAAAATTGATGCCTTTAGCGATATTATCAGCGTTGGTACCAATATTGGTCGTATTGGTTGAAATATTGCTAGTATTGCTGGTTACTTGTTGATTGGTCTGGAACAACTGACCGCCATTGATAGCGTCTTTACTATTTAGGCTGACTGCACCATCATCCACATTAATAACCTTCTTATTACCTGCATTGACTCCGCTCTTCGTGATGCTTGGACCATTTAAAATGGTCAGACCATTACTGGTTAGCGTGGCATTGGTAGGATTAAGTATGCTTCCACCCGTTACCGTGACACCTGTACCACTAACCGTAGTTACGCCAGTAAGCACTCCGCCAGTGACAACGCCTAGACCATTGACCGTCGTGCCATTTAGCAAGTTACCGGTGCTAACGCTGCCTGTTGTACCTAGGTTTAAATTGTCATTGAGCTCAACTTCGATTTTGCCATTATTTACTCGGGTATCGATGTTGCTGTTGGAGCCAACTACCTCAACGGCTTGTCCCAATGGTTTTTGTACCGTATTACCATCAGCGGCTTTTAACCCAAACCCTTTGTTAATGGTAGTGGTATTACTTCCTACCGCTTCATTGGTCGCGTACAACTGACTACCATTCACCGCGTCTGTACTGGCCGCAGTGACAGCTCCACCAGCGACATTTTTGATCTGGCGCTCAGATCCTACTACGCCCACGGATACTTGCGCACCCTCTCGTAGCATACCCTTATCATCGATGACATTACCGGCGATATCATATACCACGCCACCAACGGTCATCGTCTTTTCTGAGCTAGCATTTGTTGCTGTTGTTGAGCCTGCACCGAGAGAGACTGAACCATCTTTACTCGCTGATGCGCCAACACCAAACGCTGACGAAGCAGTTCCCGATGTGTTGGAATGAATACCAACGGCTGTAGATAGATCCCCCTTAGACAACGACTTTGCCCCAATGGCTATCGAGGCAGCACCTCCAGCTTCGGTATTGACATCATATTGATTGGTTTCTACCAGATCTTTACCTACATAGGATTTGAATGCCTCGTTAACTGTGCCTCCATTTAATGGCGACAGCGGACTACCATCGATATTAGTTTTCGATGCAAAATTTAGGTCATCACCGCCTATTGCGATAGAGGATGCCCCTCTAGACACTACATTAGCGCCGATAGCAATAGATTGCTCACCACTTGCCATCGTCTGTTGCCCAAATTCTGAGCTACCAATCGCAATGGTTTGGCTGCCCGTTGCTTTTGCATTTCCGCCCATCGCCATGGCGTTATAACCTGTCGCCCCGTCGTTATTAGCATTACCGATAGCGGTTGAGTCCACGCTGTAATACTTGGTTTTATTGTCCTTGACTACATTTGCCAATCTATATAACTGCGAACCATTCACCGCATCTTTACTCATTGCCGTTACATCGCCGTTATCTACATTGATTATTTTATTATTACCATTATTAAGACCGTTACTACTAAGTGTAATGTTATTGGCTGCATTGATCGCCACGATCTTAACCCCAGAGTTATCGATCAAAGTATCACCCGTTTTAAGGCTGCCATTAGCACCAAGATCGATGCTTTCAGCTAATTGGACGGTTAAAGTATCACCTATACCGAATACCCCGATATTACCAGTCGTTAGCGGTCCAGTTGCACCCCCTAAAATATTAAGTGTCTCGCCATTACTGCGTGTGATAGTTGTCGCATTATCACCTTCGAAGTTGAGTGTTATTGAACCTTCAGGATTATCGTGATCAGAATTATTGTTGTGACTATTGTTACCCGAAGTATGGGTATGAACCCCTTGACTACCGTGGTTGTGACTATAGTCACCATCATGGTGATTCTCTGTGCCTATAGCATTCGCCTGTATGCCGAAACCAGCAGCCAGCAGCCCTATTGCTATCGTGGATAAGCGGAAAAATTGGGTAGAAGAAAGGTTAGGAGTAGTATTGATGGTCGCGTTTGCGCTCACGCTAGATTTGGAAGATTTGCCGCGCCCCTTTGCATACTCGCCAACTGCGGTAAAACAATTCAGGGCTTCATTCCATATTACTTTATAGATGCGATTCATAATGTGTACTCCCTTACAGACTGGTCAGATTTAAAAATCAGAGATAATATCCATCTTGCAGAGAGTTGATATCACAAAATAAAACTCGTTATAGGCTCACAATAATCAAATGTTCTTTTATATATCGTTCATCTTGTTAACCAAGAAATAACATTTTTTATCTTGAAAAGCCTTAATCGCTCTCTCTATATATTAGTATTACCGAATATATAGAGAGAGACAATGCCGTTCATCTGACATTCAATACCGCTCATACAATTATATAACAAAAAATGAATATATTGTCAGCATTCGCTACTTGTTTGTATTAAATATCCTTACTTTTTTTAAATTATCTGTTATGAAAATTAATAAAACATACGCTTATATATACATTTTAGAGATATTTTAAGCGTATGTTCACTGTCTAGGCCATCTCTTATCAGCGCTTAGATCCAATGGGCAAAGTGATTTGCACAACCAACCCTTGAATACCATCTTGGCGATTGTAGACATGGATCTGACCCTTGTGCGCCATTACCACCGCATGGACGATGGCCAAACCCAAGCCATATCCACCCGTTTCGCGATGGCGGGCTGAATCAAGTCGTACAAAGGGCTGAAAAATACGCTCTACATCTTTATCTGCGACGCCGCCGCCCTCATCCATTATGCTGATTTGAATTGCGGTTTTCTTATCCTCCATCTCCACTTCTTTAATCTCAGCAATCACTGTTGAATCAGAGGCAGTATGCATAAAGGCATTGCGAATGACATTTTCAAGCGCACTATGCAACTGCTCTTGATTACCTAGTACAGTCCAAGGAGTGGTTGAGGCAGGATCTGTCACGAGTGTATGACTCGGTTGCCATTGCCAGCGCACGTTTTTATGTTGAAACTCAAAGCAAACGTCTTGTCCAATTTCACTGATAATGTCAGAGATATCAACTGTTTCGTTTTCTATATTATCGATCGTATATTGCTGCATTTGTAGAGATTGAATATGGATTATTTGCTCAATCAACTCATTCATCCGCGCCGACTCTTTATCGATACGGTCAAGATAACGACTGGCATTCGGCGCAAAGTCTCGAGTCAGCTCAGTCGCAACATCAAGACGCGCCAATGGTGATCGTAGCTCGTGCGAGATATCACTTAACATCTGTTTACGTGCCAGCTCACTCTCAGCCAGACGTGTTGAGAGTTTGGCCACATCTTTAGCAAGCAAACCCAATTCATCATCTCCCATGTTTGATAAATTTGGATGGGCTTGATAATCGCCACCAATCATACGATGTACGGTGTTTTGCACACGGCGAATACGCTGGGTCAATGTGCGACTCAGCCAAATACAAACCAAGACGCTAAAAATAATAATCAACAGTAAACGTATGGGAAAATTGCCACGTTGCAGCGCCACGACGTCTGAAAACCGTAGATGCGGACGCAACTGTATGATCACAGCCTGCTCATCTGGTAAGACGACCGTCATGTCCGCCAGTTCAGGACGACTATCAGGATCAGCTACCTGCCCGCGATTCGGGGTCATCGGTGACAGGATATAATTTAAAAGCGACGGCTCATTATCCGATATTCTATCCTCATGACTACCAGACATTTGATTATCAGGCTTTTCATTATTAGGATTAGGCATTGACTGCATTGGTGGCATTGGTAAATGCCCCATTACCTGTCGATCGCCCTCTATAGGGTCTTGCCTACGCTCATCTCTATCACGATAACGCGGAAATATAATCGCACCTTGCTCATCATAGACTCTGATCTGACTCATAAGCCGCCGATCTTGACGATACATCTCCCTGACAGTGGTTAAATCACCCACTTGTAGCGCCTCAATCATCTCTTGGCGCTTAACCAACAAACTATCAATTTGCACATCCATACGAGCGGTTAGTGCTTTTTCGACCAGCCAGCGCTCCACCATGATAGATAAGATAGAGGTGATGAGGATCGTTAATAATAGACTTAGAAACAACCGCCAAAATATCGTGATTCGCACTTTAAATTTAGGTGCTTGCTCAAGCGCTTTATTAGGTTCTCTCTTAGGGGCTTTTTTAGCAGTATTCATCGATGAGTCCGTCATTACAACACCAGCTGATAGCCTTTACCACGAACCGCCTTGATAGGCTCATCGTGGAAAGGTTGGAGTTTTTTGCGCAATCGTGAGACATGCACATCAAGGCTACGATCGAACGGCTGTAATTCACGCTGCAATACATGCTCTGACAGCCATGCTTTGCTCACCACCTCACCTTTTTGTTTTAATAGCGCAACCAATAAATCAAATTCTGTGCCAGTGACTTGTAGCTCTATGCCATCTATCTGACAAAGCCGTTGGTTTTGATCCAGATGCAAACGACTGTCTGGTAGCGGCGTATGCTCTGATGCCGCCGCATTGGTACGCTTGATGACTGCATTGATACGTGCCAGCAGCTCTCGAGGATTGCAAGGTTTGGTAATATAATCATCAGCACCCAGCTCCAGCCCAATGATACGGTCAATCTCCTCCCCTTTTGCCGTCAGCATGATGACAGGGATATCACTGATATTGGGCAATTGACGCAAGACACTCAATCCATCTGTTTTTGGCATCATAATATCTAACACCAGCAAATCATAAGCAGAAGCAGAAGCACCATTAAGCATATTATTACTTGCGGTTTTTAGTTTCTGTATGACAGCTTCACCATCGTGAACGCAGTCGCATGTCACGCCATGATTATGCAAATATTCTTGTAACAACTGGGTCAATTCTTCGTCATCATCGCCTAGTAATATGTGTGGCATATTTTCTCCTTGAGCGTTAGATCGCTTTATTAGCCATATTATCAGTCAATTGCTTATCGATTCGCTATAAACGTTACCTTTCTTAATACTTCATAAATGTTCGTAACCTTTAACTGTCGTAATATAGCGTCTATCAGCGACAAATACTGATGATAAGCAATGATGGATAGTGGCTATCCGGGACACTCACCATTCATAGGCTGATCAGATAAAAACTGACTTTTTCGCAACCAATAGCGTATGCACTATAAATTAAGGTAATGATGATGAAAAAATTATTAATGGGCTCAGTATTAGCAATGTCTAGCATTTTCACCGTAACGGCTTGTACCAGTGTTAATGCGACCACTGATACCACACCAACGACCAGCAAAATGCAGCATAAAGATGGCATGAAAAAAGGCGGCATGAGAGGTCCAATGTCACAGCTAGATCTAACGGCGACGCAACAAGCGCAAATCAAGGCCATCATGCAAGCACAACACGGTGACCGTAAAGCTGACCGTACAAAAAACAAAGCAGAACGGGCGCAAATGCATCAACAAATGCAAGCATTGACCAATGCCAGTACTCTAAACACAGCTGCAGTCAATCGCTTAGCTGATCAGCAAGCAGCTAAAACCAAGCAGCGCTTCGTGGAGCGCGTACAAACTCAACACGCTATTTCTCAAGTATTGACCGCTGAGCAACGTGCAAAACTTGCCAAATTACAAGCCGAAAAAATGGCGAAAGGTCATAAAGGCTCAGAGCACGGTAAAATGCATGGCAAACAACGCCAAGGCATGTAGTAAGTTAAAGCATATAAGCTTTTATCAATACAGAGACTTGTATTAATATTTAATGTCTTATAAGAGTTAATATGACAATATAAAAAAGCGCATCGTATAAACGGTGCGCTTTTTAGTTTTCAATTTCAATAAAGACTAACTAAACTTACCTACGATTAATCAGCCTTAAGTCAGCCTTTATTCAATCACCCCAAACTTCTCTTTAGTCATTGGTATGACACTAAACATCATTTTGCCCATCGCCGTACCATTGCCATCGCGATAATACTGCATCAACTCGCTACCATACTCTCGCATATCAATACTATTACTGGCATTAGGCACTTGCACATCACTTGGTAAATTAGGAAATGCCATGTCTTTAGCGCTTATAGCGGAATACTGCTGCAGAACATCTATGACCATGTTCTTATTAGAGGCGGTTTTGCTCGGAATCTCACTACGCAGATGCTGCCATTTGAGCTGACCACGCTTATCAAATCCATATAACTCTTGCGTCTCTGCATTCGCTAGCATTGCATCTTCTTTTATCTCTGCTATCGTTTCCTCTGTTGTCTCACTGCCACCATTCATGTCACTCTTTATCATTACCAACATTTGCTGTACTAACGCTTTACTGGTAAATTTATCAGCATTTGTGTTGCCTACCTCGTAAGGCTCGCTTTCTTTGACCAGTTCTGGATATCTCTGACTAATCCGCTCGTAAACGATGCGCATATAATCTTGATAAAACTGCTCATAACTCTCAGCACTTTGTACACGGCGAATGACTTGGTTACTTGCTAGCATTGCTGGTAGCTGATGCGCGGGTAACTTGGGAGAGAGCGAGGCTAGCGCATTAGGGGCGACATAATCAAACTGGCTAATAGGTGCGGCATCAAATGTGGCATCTAGTGCCGCAAAGTGGCTTTTTATCAATTCACTACCAAAGCCTTTGGGTAAGGTGCCATCATCAATGGCTAACTTTAACCACTTGTTGCGCCACTTTGTGCCGAGCTTATCGTCTAATAGCTCTGAATTAAACATCGCAAAATTATCTGCCCACAGATAAATATTACCGTTTTTAAAATCCAGATAAATAGGCTGATTGATACTGCTTTGATGATTACGCGCTTGATACTGCGCGCTCGCTAGCATGGTCGCCTTGCCAGCCATTGGCTGATAAATGCCTTGTGCATTGATAGACAACGGCTTTAGCATATAAGCATCTAACAGCTGTGCTTTTTTGACATCTTGCACTGTCGCTCGGTCATCGTAATTGTCAAATAACTGTTGGTAAGACGCTGGTACGATGATATCACTATCATAGTTGCTCTCTACCCACGCCTCATACGCATCTGTACACTCAAGGTAGCGGTCTTTCAGCGCTGTTCGCTGAGCATCATAATCTATCGCCAAAATGTCTTTACTTTGCGCTTCTGCTTGGGCAATTAAGGCAGCATATGCTTGATCATGTGTGTCTTCGCAGTATTCATCGATATAGCCTGAGGCGACTGGCGCTTTGGCACCTATTTTAGTATTTATATTGCTAAATTTCTGCTCGTTACTAATCTCAAGATTGCTATGGTAACTAAAAGACTGGCGGCGCTGCTTTTGTAACGCCGTCACCAATGCTGCCTTTGCTGCCGCTGGCGTTTGCTTGGCAGTCATCGCGTTAGATTGGTCAAGACTGGTAGATTGGCAACCCGTTAACAATAGTGCCCCTGTGACTAATGCACCAGTAAATAGGCGATTGCCATTAAGAACTGACGCAAGGCTCGCTGACGAAAGACGACTTGCAATGATTTTATGTACTTTTTTCATTTTTTATCCTTAATAGATGTGAGCTGAAATGGGACAAGATAATGCTATTTAGTCTCTATTTTTCATTATCATTAGCATTAGCATCGCCAAAACGGCTCTCATCAACAGCGTCTTTGCTATGACTACTCTCATATTCGTCACTGCTGTAATCATTCTCTAAACTGCCATCCTGATAGTCGTAACGCGCATAACGTGCCGCTTGCAGTCTGTCTTTTTGTTGGCGTTGCTCTGCCATCCACGCGTTACCATCGATAGCAGCTTTAGCATTTGTACCAAAAGACTCGGTCAATAAAGGCGTTAGCGCATGGTTATTAAAGCTGCTTTTATCATAACGTACTTGATTTAGCATAGTCGTGGTAGAGCCCATCAAGTCGCCGCCAATATTTACCCGCTGCTGCTTGGCAAGCAGGCGATCTGAGCTGTCTAAATAATAGTAATTTATCTGATTGAAAGAGATCGGACCGATGGCCTCGATAAGCTGCAATAGCGCGCCCACATCTGCACTTTGGTAGCCTTTGTTGTATAGCTGCACTTTCGCAAGCGCGGTTTTTAGCATCGCGCCATCAGGATATTTCTGTGGATTGGCATCGACATAATCCTGTAGCGACTTTGTCATGTATTTTAGGGTTTTACCGATCATCTCACCGCTTTGCTGGCTGCCAAAATATACTTTTACCGCACGACTCGCCCCGACTTCTTTGGCAAAGGCATCATGACGAATATCTACCGCGCTAAAGTGCTCAGGCGCAAGCTCTGCCATGCTGCTCTGTATGGCAGAAATAGCGGCATCATAAAGCACTGCTGGCGGTAGCTGCACGGCAATACTCTCTGGCAACCCAAAACTGACGGTATGTGAGGTCATTTGGTTAGGTAAAGGGGTGTTTTCAGGATTAATAAGCGCCACGATAGGCATGATTGCCGATGGGTCTACCGTGATGCTGCTGTTATTAAAATCAAACGCTAACGGTATCTGTACGGATGAGCTAATCGTCGGCGTCACATAATCATAGCTGTAGACGCTCTGTAGTTGTCGTTGTTTGGGTTTGTACTGACTGACACTATTAAACGTTAAATTTTGATATTGATAAGCATTTGACGCCGCTATCTGTTCAGGCGTGCGATGCAGCATACTCAGCATTTGACCAATGACGCCCGTAGATGATGCTGGTTGGCTTTCTTGTGCTACAGCCTCTGATTGTGGTTTGGCCATTTGCATGGCTTCATAGTTTTTTAACAGAGTTTTGGGCTTTAGGTTGGAGACCCCTGAGAGAATGCCGCCATTCCTATCGTTGTAATTGCTATCATCATAATTCTCTGTGTCATAACCATATTCATCGTAATTATCAGCAGTATAGCCCTCTTGTTCATAATCACTCTCAGCCGCAGAGCCATATGCACTGTCTTCAACAATAACCGCCTCGTCTACAGCTATCGCATCACCAGCTTCAGCTAGCTCGGAATCGTCATCACTGTCGTCATTAGCATTCGATCCGCTTTCGCTGTAAGCACTATCTAAATAATCACTATCTGAATAGTCGCTGTCTAAATCTTCAGGCTCATAAGCATAAGCTTCTATAATCGTTCTAAGTAAGCTACTAGAGCCTGCATCGATGCTATCTGGATCAATAAAAGGTACGGTTTGATAATTAGCTTGTGCGACCGCCACATGCTCTGTCGCAAGGTGCTGACGAATAGCCGCCAGTAAATGTGATTTGGCTTGATTGCCCGTATTAGGATATTTTTCTTGGTCAAATAATTGCTGATAACGTTCAGATTTGGCAGTGAGGCTGGCATTAAATGCACGACCTTGGGCTTGGCTTTGTACACTATCGGCGGTACTAAAATCCATCATGCTTTTTGATACAGCGGGCGATGATACAGCGGGGCTTGATTGACAGCCCAAAAGCGCCAGAGACGTACTACTAGCCAACAAGATGATAGCAGTCAATTTACCTGTCTGATATACATGATCGTTATTATTGATAGACGAATTATGACTCGTCATTTCAGAATAGCGCTGTCGATGATGGTTATTAGTATGGTTTGATGACATAGTAATCTCTTTGTATAAATAGCCAGTCTATAATTAGTGTACATTAGTAGCGTTATTTATATCACAAGACGTTACAATTTAGTAATGTTAGCGCATGTTTTTTTGAAGGAAATCTTCACTGATAAATAAAGACTTGTTTGCAGTAGCAACTCTGCTATAGGTAAATATCTGTATAAAGGCATCAACGAGACTGCTAGGCTGTATCAAACCTCATATCATAAAAGGGAATAAACAACTTTCTACCACTGGTTATTTTCGTTACTATTCGGGAGTATTTATCACTTTACAATGCTTATAAACTCCAATGCTTATAAATTTACCCTTTCCACTCATGTAAAAAGGACTTTACGATGCTAAAACCCGCTTCCCAATTGCATAACGACATCGCTCATTATCATCGGCCTCATGATAAAACCATCTTAACAACAACGCTAAAATCAACCATGCTAATGATTAGCAGCACATTACTGCTGTCTATATCTGCTCATGCTGTTGAACCGACAATCGATAAATCACCTACCATCAACCAAACGTCAATTAACACCAGCGCCATCAATCTCGCAATTATGGCTGATAATCCTACTGTGTTGTCTGAAACCAAACGCATTACACGAGCCAAAACCAATACCCTCAAAACCACACCAACCACTGCCAATAGTGATCAAGCCATCTACTCTGAAGATGCGATTCATCATCCGGTTTGGGCAAAGAACGGCATGGTCGCCACCCAAGAGGCCCTCGCCTCTGATATTGGGCTCAAGATTTTAAAAGACGGTGGTAATGCAGTTGATGCTGGCGTCGCTGTTGGTTTTGCCTTAGCAGTGACCTTACCGCGTGCTGGGAATATTGGTGGTGGTGGTTTTATGATGATTTATGATGCCAAGCAAGGCAAAACAGTGGCCCTCGATTATCGTGAAAAAGCGCCGAGTAGCGCCTCGCGTGATATGTATCTCGATGAGAATGGCAATGCGGTCAGCGACTTGTCTCGTTATCATGGTTTAGCAGTCGGCGTACCAGGAACAGTCGCAGGATTACTTAAAGCATTAGAAGATCATGGGACCATGAGTCGCGGACAAGTGATGGCACCTGCGATTGCACTGGCTGAGAACGGTATAGAAGTGACTGCAGGTCTGTCTGAGTCACTAGAAGCGTTAAGCGATCGTTTACAAAAATGGCCAAGTACCAAAAAGATATTCTTCAAACCTGACGGCAGCGCCTATCAACCCGGTGAGCGTTTAAAACAACCAGAGCTTGCGCGCTCGCTCAAACTAATCGCCGCGCAAGGCACCGATGGCTTTTATAAAGGGGTAACCGCTAGTAAGTTGGTCAAGGCTGTCAATGAAGCGGGCGGTAGCATGAGCTTACAGGATTTAGCCAATTATGAAGCCATCGCGCGCGAGCCAGTCAAAGGCGACTACCGTGGCTATGAGATTGTCTCTATGCCGCCGCCGTCTTCTGGTGGTATTCATATCGTCCAGATTTTGAATATTTTAGAAGGTTATCCACTCAAAGACTACGGTCAAAACAGCGCACAAACCATTCATTTAATGGCAGAAGCGATGCAACTGGCTTATGCAGATCGAGCTGAGTACCTAGGTGATTCGGATTTTATTGACGTACCTGCCAGCGGCTTAACGTCACAAGCTTATGCAGATAAACTGCGCACGTTAATTGATCCGAATAAGGCCACGCCAGCAGCTACTATCAAAGCCAACAACCCGCTCCCTTATGAAAGCGACCAAACCACGCATTTCTCTATCATTGATAAAGACGGCAATGCCATAGCCAACACCTATACGTTGAACTTCTCTTATGGCACTGGTCTCGTGGCTGACGGCACAGGGATCTTGTTAAATAACGAAATGGATGATTTTTCTGCTAAGCCTGGTGTGCCTAACGGTTACGGATTATTAGGCGGTGAAGCAAATGCCGTTGAAGCCAATAAACGCCCGCTATCCTCTATGAGTCCGACGCTGGTCTTTAAAGACAGCAAACCTTATATCGTTACTGGCAGTCCCGGTGGTAGCCGTATCATCACTACCGTCACCCAAATCATCTCGAACGTCATCGATCATGATATGAATATCGCTGAGGCAACACATGCTCCGCGTATTCACGATCAATGGCTACCTGATGAGATTCGAGTTGAGAAAGCACTGAATATTGATACGGTTAAAAAGCTTGAGTCAATGGGTCATACAGTCAGTCCAAAATCAGCGATGGGCTCTACACAATCAATTATGCTGACACCAAATGGCGTTTACGGCTCGTCTGATCCGCGTATCGTTGATGCGGCGGTGGTTGGGTATTGAGTGACGAGTATTTTTGCTAAATCACTATAACAAGCATTCTCTACATCATAATGATATAGAGAATGCTTGTTATATCATCCTTATAATAAAAACCATTTCACCCAATCAATACAACTTGATCTTATCAAAGAAGTCATTGTCTAGTAATAATTTTGGTCTGGCATTGACCTCTTTTAGACCCACCTTATGTTGCATCATAAGCTCTATGAGATTCATTTGATCAATGAGTATCAGACTGTGCGAATCCGTTGCATTGGCATATTCTTGCGCAGGCTTGGTAAAGCTCGTCGTGGTAATAAACAAGCCATGGTGATTGGTTTTTTGTGGTGGATAAGCACCGATAAAGTTTCTCAAGTCGCCATTAGATATATTATTACCAGTACTATATAATTTGGCTTGAATATAATAGTTATGCACCTCGCCATCGGGGAAATCCTGAATAATCAGCCCATCAATGCCATTGTCATTCGAGCGTCCAGTATGACGCGAGGTTAAATTACTTTCAGGACTTTCAATCTCTAAAGAGCGTTCAATCAGTTTTAGACAAAACCATTCAAACTGTAAAGGTGACAAGCTTTCAAGCTGTGCCATAATCATATCAGGCGTTACTTTGACAAAATCATTACCAACAGTAGCATCTGCATAATTATTCATAAATATAGAGGTTCGACGCTGAGTTTCCTCTATCAAATGATTAATAAGTGCATCACCATTTTTACCATAAGCCGCAAGATTGACTTTTTGTAGATCAGCAAATGCTTTATTATCAAAACGGGTCAAATTAGCAATATAATCACTATTTGGAATGCCATCGTTAATATATTGAGTAAAATTGTTTCCTGCTAACCAAAAATAGACTTTGCCAAACGGGTCTAAACGTATGATATTTTTGGGTGTTACTTTTTCATCAAAAGTAATAAAGTTAGCAAAATTCTGATTTAAATTGGGTACTAAGCTGAACTTGTCTTCCTTGACCAGCCCCATCGCGGATAAGCACAATAAAATTAAATCGACGATGTCATCATAGCAAGGTGAGCCATTATGACACTCATGGCGTATATCATAATTACTCATGTAATTGATTTCTTTATGATCATTGACAATTTGTGCTAACTTTTCAAACTCTCTATAAAATACCGTGCGACCAACGGTATTACGCGTACTTAAGTTTTTTATGGTTTGTATACCCGCATTTAACATGTCGCCAAATGCAGGCAGCTTCGTAATGTTACTCATAATATTATCGTCTTTGTTTGATTACATGAACATTATTGCGTAAAAGAAGGCGTCAAATAGGCTTTGTTTCGCAATAATTTAAGGACAAAAGTTTATGCTACCAACTATTGAGATAAAACACAGCAAAATTTCACCTTTATGAATAAGAAAAAAATCCTCTCACTAAGATTAAAGCCTTTGAATCAGTGGCTGTCTGCGGCAAATAATGCTATTATTGACGACCCCATTTAAAACGTATCAACATAGCTATCGAGGTCTTATTTACCTCTGAATATCAATGTAAATGACTGATAAACATCCTTTATTTTATCGATAGCTTGTTACTTTTGATCGTACTAGTAAGAGTCTTCTATGGCATTTGTACACCTTGGTATCCACAGCGAATATTCAATCACTGATTCTATCGTGCGTATCAAGCCGCTAGTGAAAGCCGCGTCGGCTGATCAGCAGCGCGCGCTGGCATTGACCGATTTGTCCAACTTGTATGCCACGGTGAAGTTCTATCGTGCCTGCCTAGGTGCTGGTATCAAGCCCATTATCGGCAGCGAAGTCATCATGGAAAATGAAGACACACGGCTCACCCTACTTGCGATGAACAACGAGGGCTATCAAAACATTACTCGTATCGTATCGCTCGGGTTTACCGAAGGGCGCGCCGACGATGCCAATCATGGCGTACCGGTCGTCAAGCGTAGTCATATTTTAGCGCATGCGGCTGGCGTGATTGTCTTGTTTACTGAAAAGTCAGATGTTGGTCAGGCACTGGTCGGCTCCATGCCAGAAAAAGCCGATGAGCTGCTGACAGAATGGCAAGCGCAATTTGATGATCGCTTATATTTTGCTATCAAGCGTACCAATCGCTCAGGTGAAGACGCCTTTATTAAAGCTGCGATTCACTCAGGTGCCAAACATAATATTCCTATCATTGCGCATAATGACGTGCGCTTCTTAGAGCAGGATGATTTTGATGCTCATGAAGCCCGCGTTTGTATCGCAGGCTCGTATGTACTTGCCGATCCAAATCGTCCGCAGACCTATTCAGATGAGCAATATCTAAAAACCCAAGCGCAAATGGTGCAATTATTTGCTGATATTCCGCAGGTGATTGACAATACTTTACGCTTAGCAACACGCTGTAATGTGACCTTGACGCTTGGTATCAATGTATTGCCTGACTTTCCTGTGCCTGAAGGTGAGACGATTGAATCGTTTTTCCGCGCAGAGTCAATACGAGGTCTTAACAATCGATTAGACAAACTATTTCCGGTTGAGGAACGCAGCGATAACTGGAGCGACTTTCGCCAAAAATATGATGAGCGCTTAGAATACGAGCTGGAAGTTATTTTATCCATGGGCTTCCCCGGTTACTTCTTAATCGTAATGGACTTTATCCGCTGGGCAAAAGCCAATGGCGTACCCGTCGGACCGGGTCGTGGTTCTGGTGCAGGATCCTTAGTCGCCTATGCGCTCAATATTACCGACCTTGATCCTATTCATTACGATCTATTATTTGAGCGCTTCTTAAACCCAGAGCGGGTATCCATGCCCGATTTCGATATTGACTTTTGTATTGAAGGTCGTGACCGCGTCATTGATTATGTCGCGCAAACTTATGGGCGTGAAGCGGTCTCGCAAATTATTACCTTTGGTACTATGGCGGCAAAAGCGGTGGTACGAGATGTGGCGCGCGTACAGAGTAAATCTTACTTTCTTGCCAGCAAATTGTCTAAATTGATTCCAAAAACCCCTGGTATTACGCTCAGTCAAGCACTCGAGCAAGAGCCGCAGCTTAAGGATTTAATATCCAATCCCGATAACATGGATTATGAAGATGCCATTGAAATTTGGGAAATGGCGATTAAGCTTGAAGGTGTCTGCCGTAACGTCGGTAAACATGCGGGTGGTGTATTAATTGCCCCGCATAAAATCACCGATTTTAGTGCCATCTATTGTGATGACGAAGGTCACCGTGTCAGCCAGTTTGATAAAGATGATGTCGAAGCAGTTGGTCTGGTGAAGTTTGACTTTTTGGGTCTACGTAACTTAACGGTCATCAATGCTGCGGTTGAAAACATCAACCTGCGCCGTGCCAAAGAAGGCAAAGATGCGTTGGTGTTAGAAGACCTACCGTTAGATGATAAAAAAGCCTACAAGCTCTTGCAAGATGCCAAGACCACTGCCGTCTTTCAGCTAGAAAGTATGGGTATGAAAAAATATCTAGCAAAACTACAACCGACCAACATCGAAGATGTGATCGCCATGTGTGCGCTTTATCGCCCAGGCCCACTGGACGCTGGCATGGTAGAGATGTATATCGACCGTAAGCATGGTCGTGAGGAAGTCATTTATGATCATCCTAACCTTGAGCCGATTTTAGAAAATACCAATGGCGTTATTGTCTATCAAGAACAGGTCATGCAAATCTCGCAGGTGATGGCAGGCTATAGCTTGGGCGGTGCAGATATGCTACGCCGAGCCATGGGTAAAAAGAAGCCTGAAGAGATGGCTAAGCAGCGCGATATTTTCGTCACAGGTGCTACTGCACAAGGTATTGATGAAGCGACGTCAGGCGGCGTGTTTGACTTGATGGAAAAATTCGCGGGTTACGGTTTTAACCGCTCGCATTCTGCAGCATATGGCGTGCTCGCTTATCAGACCGCTTATCTCAAACAGTACTACCCTGCTGAATTTATGGCAGCGGTATTGACGTCTGATATGAACAACACTGATAACGTGGTGTTCTTTATCAATGATTGCCGTGAAAATTTTGAGTTAACTGTGGTCAATCCATCCGTGAACCGCAGTGAGTGGCATTTTGTCGCTGATACGCCGACCAACATCATTTATGGCTTGGGTGCGATTAAAGGGGTTGGCGAAGGGGCGGTTGAATCTATCGTTGATGCGCGCCGCCGTGAAGGCCCGTTTAAAGATTTATACGACTTTTGTCGCCGTGTAGATATTAAAAAGGTTAATAAGCGCACGCTTGAAGGACTGATAAACGCTGGATGTTTCGACGATTTTGCTGCTACTTTGCGACCTGACTTGCCAGCGGACACCGCGTACGAGATTCGCGGTGCACTCATGAGTCAATTACCAAGCGCCGTACAAGCCGCTGAACAAGACCGCCAAAACCGTGAAATCGGTATGATGGACTTGTTTGGTGAAATGGATGGTGTCGTCGCCGCGCCGCCATTGGTCATGACGCCAGAGTTGATTTGGGGCGACAAACACCGCCTGAAAGCGGAAAAGAACACGTTGGGATTGTACTTGACGGGTCATCCAATCAATGAATACTTGGATGAGTTAAAACGCTACACCTCTGGTTCACGTCTCAACAAGCTAGCCGATACTGGCTATAATGGTAGCTGTTATTTTGCCGGATTGATTATTGATATTGCCAACTTTGGTAATCGCAATGTCATTATCTTAGATGATGGTACATCAAGACTAGAAGTCAGTTGCTATGCTGAGCGTTTCAATCGTGTCAAAGAACAGTTGAAAATTGATGAAGTCGTCATCATCAAAGGCAGCATCCGTGAGCGTGATGGGCGTTTATTTGCCCGTCTCGATAGTGCCATGAGCATGATTGATGCGCGCCTAAGATGGATGAAAAAAATCAGTATCAAAATTCATGGCAGCGATATCAATCTGCTGACGCGTATGCAACCTTTACTCAAGTCTGCACAAGCCAGTATTATTCCAGCACCAAAACTGTCGTATGACAACGAGCAAGACGAGCAAAGTGGCAACTTTAATGGCAATAATGGCTACGATGCTGCGCTGGGCGGAAGTCTGTATGATGAAAATGGCAATGATTTATTGGCGCTAGAAAATGACATGAATCAAGATGCCTTTCAGCAAAATAGTGCTAGTCAAAGCTATGCTAACAATGCTCTAAGCAATACCGATGCTTCTATCAATGATAATTGCCTGCCACTAGGACTGAGCATTTATGAGGAATTTGGCATCGCTAACGTAGGGCTATCTGAGCATTGGCGCATCTACCCTAACGATGACAACTTACAGCAATTAAAAAATATGGTTAGTGAAGACAATTTGCATTTCCATTATAGCTAGGGCATGTCCTCATTTTAAAAATGGTGATAAAAATGAGATAAATTGCCGTCAAACAAGGAAAGTAGCGCAAATAATATCGAGATATTAATAAGCTATTTGACGATGTTTGGCAAAATTTAGCCATTTTTAGCCCATTTAGAAAGTAATCGATTGAATTGAGGACACGCCCTAGTACTTGAATGAATATTGAAGTATTTATTACAAACCCTTTACTGTTTTAACTTTTAAAATTGGACATAAAACCATGGATGAAACCCCAAATAAAAATATGGCTCACCAAGCTGAAGAAATCATTAATCATGAGCAATTTGAAGACATGCGTGATTTGTTAGAAGAAGACTTTGCTGATTTAATACGAGTGTATATCACTGACAGTCAGCAGCGAGTGAGTGCGCTGCGAGTCGCTCAGCAAGAAGACGACAACACCAATGGTTTTGAGCTTGCTCATGCGCTAAAAGGTGCCAGCGCCAACTTAGGCACGACCCAATTGATGGGCCTGAGCAGCCAGTTACAAGAGCGCTGCCGCGAGCGTCTTATCAGTGAGCAAGCGGCACTGATTGAAGATATCGCCGTCGCATTGCAACGCGCTGAACAAGAAATCAATCTAAGATTGGGGTTGTAATGAGTAACGATTCTGCCCCTATATTAGCAGCGTCCACTGTCAATAATACGGTGAGCGACTATTTATCTTGTGTGCAAATTGTCATGGTTAACACCACGTTGCCTGCCAATATTGGCTCAGCAGCACGTGCGATGCATACCATGGGTTTGTCTCGTTTGACGGTTGTTGATCCTAAGCTACCAATTGATGAAACCAGTGTATCTCATGCAGCAGGTGGCAGTGAGCTGCTATCGTCAGCCTTGATTGCACCTACCTTAGAATCTGCCATTGCGGACTGCCAGTTGGTATTTGCTGCCAGCAGTCGCAGTCGTCATTTGCCCCGCCCTGTCGTGACACCTACGCAAGCTGCCCAGATTATGTTTGATTTTATCGATAAACAGTCGGCATTGAGCACAGACGATAGCAACGCTGATACCCGATCGGCGGCTACTTTTAGTAAACCAAATATCGCTATCTTGTTTGGACGTGAAGATCGCGGATTGACCAATGAGGAATTGGCTTATGCAGATTATCATATCCAAATTGATGCCAACCCTGCTTATCCTGTATTAAATGTCGCTTCAGCCGTGCAAGTAATCGCCAGCTTTATCTTTGCTTACGCCCAAACGCATACTCAGACAGCGGATAGTTTAGATACTGCTTTGAGCACTACTGTTCAGCCAACGCTCGATGTATATTTACGTCAGCAATGGGATGAACCCGCCATTACCCAACAGCAATTGCAACAGCTGACGCATCGCACGACTGAGCTGATGGTTCAACGTGGTTTAGCCGATAGCGAAAACTTGAAGTCATTACCATCGCGGCTGTCACGACTGGGCTCACGCCTACAGCTTGATCAAAAAGAATATCAACTACTAAGTGCTTTGATTGCCAAACTTGCAAAAGACTAAAGCTTTTAATATGCAAGGTTTCAGGCATTGAGTTTCTATTGCATTAGCAGCATTTGCAAATGCTATGATTTTGAAAATGATATGACTCAATAATGAAAAGGAATTGACTATGAATTGGAATGTTTATTTGTCCGGAGAAATACATACCGACTGGCGACAGAAAATTATGCAAGGCGCAAAAGAACATGGTCTTGCTATTAATTTTACATCAGCAGTGACTGAACATGAGGCCAGCGACGCGGCTGGTGATGTGTTAGGTAAAGAGGATAATGGGTTCTGGCGCGATCATAAGTCATCAAAAGTTAATGCGATTCGCACCAAAAACATGATTCAAAAATGCGACATTGCTATCATTCGTTTTGGTGATAAATATAAGCAGTGGAACGCCGCATTCGATGCCGGCTACTGCGCTGCATTAGGCAAGCCGTACATCACCCTGCATGCTGAGGATATTATCCATCCACTAAAAGAAGTCGATGCTGCGGCAATGGCATGGGCGCAAACGCCAGAGCAAGTTGTTGAGCTGCTAAAATATATTGTCAGTGATAGCTAAATCATAAATAATTGCCTGTAGATACATTGCCAATGACTGGCATTTTATCGATCAGCCGTCTGTTTTATTTATCGCTCATCGCTATATTTTGTGCTACAAAGCTGCTATAACTGAATTGATTGTAATCAAAAATACGATAGGACAATTTATGTCATTGCCAACTGCCTTATTCAAATCACTTTCACGTATCAAAAAAGACCTAAAAGAAGATATCGATGCGGTATTCAATCGTGATCCAGCAGCACGTAATAGTCTGGAAGTCATCCTGACTTATCCTGGCATCCATGCGCTTGTTTTACATCGCGGTGCCCACTACCTTTGGAATCATGAACAAAAACTGGCTGCGCGCGTTATCTCGTATGGTTCACGCATCGTCACAGGCATTGAGATTCACCCTGCTGCCAAAATCGGTCGTCGGTTTTTTATTGATCATGGCATGGGAATTGTTATTGGTGAAACGGCAGAGATTGGTAATGATGTTACCCTATATCATGGTGTGACGCTTGGCGGTGTCTCTTGGAATAATGGCAAACGCCATCCTACGTTAGAAGATGGCGTAACTGTTGGTGCTGGCGCAAAAGTATTGGGACCATTTACCGTTGGTAAAAATGCCAAAATTGGCTCAAATGCCGTTGTGGTAAAACCCGTACCAGCAGGCGCTACAATGGTCGGCAATGCTGCTCGTATGATCTCCGATCATCACGATGAAAAAGGCAATCCTATTACCACCAAAGTCCAAGATGCTAAGCCAAAAGAAAAAGCAGAAACCAAAAAACCAACCACCGCACGCGAAACTGCTTTTCAAGCTTATGGTATCGACCCATCCTCGCAAGATCCTGTTGCCGAAGCTTTTGCTAAAATGCTAGAGCATATCCAACAATCAGAGAATCGCCTCGACCAGCTACAAACAGCGATGTGCAAGATTGATCCTGACTTTTGCAAAAAGGAGTATGACAAACTGTGCTTAGAAGATATCGATGTGATTGGTCGTGCTGATATGGACGTGATTGATGATAAGAAAAATAGCTAAGACAGTTTTTAAAAAGAAACAATAAAGTCAAAGCGGGTTTAGATAAAGTCTGCTATGTCTGCATACATGGTAGATTGATCTGCTTTATCTTCTATCAAATTTTTGACTGATGCCAAGACGCTTTAAAGATACCCGTTTTACTGGAGTTCAAGCGACGAGCTCTTCCATAGTTATAATCATCAGAATATCTTTTTACGTCTTCAATCAATGCGTCATCAGGTGTTTTAATCGGTGCTTTATTTGTCTTAGCGACTAAACTCTGTTGCCAGCTGTAAATGATGCTGGCACTAAGTCCATAAAATAAAGAAGCCTCTCGAATGGTCATGCCATCAGCGATGCTAGAAAGTACCTGTTTGCGATAGTCTATTGAATAAGTCATTGTTTATTTCATTAAATCTGATTGTTATAAGTATTGCATCGGTTTTATTTGGATTAAACTATATACTAATAATTGTTTATATAATCGCATAGTTTTTATTAAATTTTTGTTTTGGATACTGAGAGATTGAACCGAAGAAAATTATAAATATCGATGGTTTCAGGTGAAAAAACATAATAGAGAGTAAGAGTATGCGCTAGTTAATAGTAAAATTATATTTTGGTTGAAATCAATTCCTCTACCCCTACTTCCTCATGCGCCTTAAATGGATAACGATCCGCCATTATTAGCCATTCAGAAATTATCTGTTTAGATGACATCTTATTGCTTAGGCTATTTTTATTAAGAGCAGTTCTGATTAATAGAATATCAATATCCATCGTGACTTTTTTTATTGGCGTCTGAGCTTCTGTTAGACGCTGCCGATGGCATTCACCCTCAAGATCTTTAAAAATCTGCTGTAACTGTTGCAAACTAATGGGTACGGTAAGTAAAAGATAAACACATTGGTTAGTATAGTCGGGCTTTGGTTGCGCTTCGGTCGAGGTAAAGTCAGGATTTTCAAACGCAGTAGATAACTGTATTTCCCCTAGCGCCGCTAGATCTTCTCTGACACGCGACAGATAATGCTCAGCTTGGTAATTGCTGCCCAAAGCCAATAGTGCTGCCGTCACAGACTGCGTTTGCAACTGTTCAGGCATACACTTTTTTAGCGTTTCTAAATTCAAATCTATTGACGTTTTATGCATCATCGGCTTGGCTATCATCAGCTTCTTTAGTAATTTCCTTATCTGTTGATGCTGACGCATAACGCGTGATTTGAACCCCAACCGCATCGGCTTGCTTTATAGCAGTGGGCTTAGCAACGCTTAAAGTAACTTTATGACAGCTATATTTTGCGAGCAACTTATCAGCGATTTGCCCCGCTAAATGCTCTAGCAACTGCGCTTTAATGGCTTTGCACCATTCACTCACATCATCGCAAACTGCTTTATAGTTCAGCGCATCATTGACATCATCTGAGATAGCAGCACGGCTGATATCTGTTTCAAGTGCTATATCGATCAGGAGCGGCTGCGTAATGGCGCGCTCCCACTCATAGACACCGATGACTGCTTCTACTTTTAAGCCTTTTACAAATACCACATCAGATTCGGTATGAAACATGCTCTCATCCTTGTTTGCTAAATTTTTAATTAGAGTTTTGAACTCAGGTTTTTTAACTGGTTTGCTGCAACGCCTCTTCACGCAAACGCGCCGCTTTTAGCGCTTTACTAGGGCGATGACGCCATAAGTCAATGCTGAATAATAACAGACCAAGCCAAATCAAACCAAAGACAGCCAAACGGTGCAAATCAAATGGCTCGTTATAATAGAACACCGCTAAGAAGAAAATAAAGGTCGGCGTCAGATAATTCATAAAGCTTAAAATACTATAAGCAACGAGCTTAGTAGATTTATTAAACAATAACAGCGGTATCAAGGTAATCGGGCCTGCGATCATCAGTAGCCAAATGTTTGGACTAAACCAAAAACTCAATTGACTGCTGACCACATCCGCTTGCCAGAACCACCATAAGCAAATCGGCACCAACATCGTTGTTTCGACAAACATGGCATCGACAGCCGTCAAAGGCGTCTGCCGTTGAATGGTGCCATAAGTACTAAAACTAAAGGCTAAAATCAGTGATATCCATGGCAAGCTACCAATCATGACTACTTGAATGACCACGGATAATAAGGCAAAACCGATGGCAACCCATTGCAGCGTACGTAAGCGCTCTTTGAATAAAATCATCGATAGGGCAACGCCCACCAATGGTCCAATAAAATACCCCAAACTGGCTTCAAGGATACGGTCGTGATTGACCGCCCATACATAAGTGAGCCAGTTGGTGGCAATAATCAAACCCGATATAAATGAGAACGCTATCCATCTTGGATTTTTCTTTAAGATATCGATCCACTGCCAGCGCTTGGTGACTACCAATACGATAAGCAAGCAGGCAAACGTCCAGATAATACGGTGACCGATAATCTCGGTCGCATCGTAGGCGGCCAATTGTTTAAAATATAACGGAAACCCACCCCAGATAAAAAAGGCAATGAGTGCGGTGATGATGCCTCGTCTGGTCGTTTTAATGGGCGTGACTGGTTTTTTGATGACGTTCTGGGTGGTCATAGTACAGTACAACTTTTTAGAGCAAAGCGCACTCTTGGCCCATATTAATTTTTATATCAATTCAATGGCAAAAGCGCAGGGTTACTACAGATAGGATACAAGTTAAAAAGCAATGTGCGAATGTCCATATCGACATCAACACATTGCTAACGATAACCACTATTTTGAGATAAATTTATCTAAAGGTTAGTAAACAATTACATTAACCTTAAATATGAGTCTCATGATTCATGTATTTAGAAACGAAACAATAAAGCATTAAGCGCTGGCATCATCAACTTGAATTAACATACCAATTTGATTGGCAAGCTCAGCAAATCCTGGGAAACTGGTATTGACGGTTTCAACGCCTTCAATAGTAATTTGCTTGGATGCACGTAAGCTGGCAACTGCAAAACTCATGGCAATACGATGATCATGGTGCGAGGTAATATGACCGCCACCAAAGACAGGTTGGCTATTATTTATGTCGCCGTTCTCAGTAGCAGCGCCTTTGCCTTCAATAATCAGACCATCATCAGTGACAGTACAATCGATGCCAAGTGTATGTAAGCCTTCTGCCATGACCGCAATACGATCAGACTCTTTTACACGCAGCTCTTTGGCACCGGTCAACACCGTGCGACCTTGTGCACAGCTGGCAGCAATGAACAATACTGGAAATTCGTCAATCGCTAATGGCACTAGATGCTCTGGGATTTCAATACCGACTAAGTTTGAGCTACGAATAGTGATATCTGCGACTGGTTCGCCGCCCACATGCGTCTCATTAGTCAAGCTGATATCCACTTGCATCAGCTTTAAGATATCAATGATGCCAGTACGTGTCGGATTAATACCCACTTGTGTGAGGGTCAACTCGCTGCCTTGACTAATGGCCGCTGCCACCATAAAAAATGCCGCAGAGGAGATATCAGCAGGGACAGCGATGTCACCGCCTTTGAGCGTACCGCCCCCTTCCACACTGATGCGGTTGCCATCGACCGTTACTGGATAACCAAAAGCTGAGAGCATACGCTCAGTATGGTCACGACTGACTTCTGGTTGGGTAACGGTCGTGGTGCCTTCTGCCCAAAGTCCAGCCAGCAATAAGCAAGACTTAATCTGCGCAGAAGCCACAGGCATCTCATAATCGATACCCTGTAGCGGCTTACCGACAGTCGCTCGACCAGTGATACTAAGTGGCGCAGTACCACTATGACCAGTACTTTGAATGACTGCACCCATCTCGCGTAAAGGTGCGGCCACACGCTCCATTGGGCGTTTATTTAGGCTGGTATCACCAGTTAATACACTATCAAATGACTGTGCAGCTAAAATACCTGACAACAGACGCATACTGGTGCCCGAGTTACCCATATACAAAGGTGTCTTGCTCGGTTTTAGACCGTTCATACCAACGCCATGGATGGTCAATTTGCCATTGTCTGGCCCTTCGATAGTGACGCCCATATCACGGAACGCTTGCAAGGTCGCAAGCGCATCCTCCCCTTCCAAAAACCCAGTGACATTGGTCACGCCTGTCGCAAGGCTGCCCAGCATAATGCTGCGATGCGAAATAGACTTGTCACCAGGAATGGTAATAGTGCCTGAGACAGTATTGCTAGGCGTAATATTATAAGAAGCTGACATGGCAGAAGTATCCGTATAAGGGGTGCTGGCTAACATATGGCCAAAATGTCGCCGTGCGGCTTGCGCGCGGCCCAAAAGTCCCATCAGGGCGGTTGAATCTTTATCAATAATAAGCTGACGCATGGTTTGCAGATAGACACCATACTCATCAAGGGCGCTCACAATGGCGCTTTGGTTGGCAAAAAATATATCATGCCACATTTTAGGGTCGCTGGCAGCGATGCGGCTAAAGTCACGAAAGCCACCCGCAGCATAACGAAACATATCTAAATTGTCATCATGGCTTGCAAGCTGCTCAACCAAATTAAAGGCAAGCAGATGTGGCAAATGACTGGTATGCGCCAATATACGATCGTGATGATCAGCAGCCATTGACATGACATTTGCGCCCACCGCTTCCCATAATAGTCGCAGCTTTGTAATGGCTACATTACTTGTAGTAGGTAGCTCGCAGATAATGACACTATGATTAACAAACAATGTCACGCGTCTGGCATGATACCCCGAATTTTCAGCGCCAGCAATCGGATGTGCAGGTACCAGTCCTATAGGCAACGCTCCAAATACCTCTTTGGCAGCGTCAATGATATTGACCTTGGTGCTACAGACGTCAGTCAGGATGCAATCAGTGGCAAGTTGTCCGTTATCCATCGCTGCTTTGATATCGACAAATACGGCTTGCACCGCTTGTACTGGTACGGCGATAACAATCAAATCACTACCGAAAACTACTTCACTTAAGACAGCACTACCAGCGTCTAATAAGCCGTGCTGAATGGCTTCATCGATACTTGGCGTATGTCTATCAACCGCCACCAACCGCTCACTCAAACCATTGTCTTTAATGGCTTGGGCAAGGCTAGCACCGATCAGCCCTAGACCGATAACACAAACTTGCTTAAATAACGGCGGCTGACTATTGATAGACTGCATATTATTGCTTATATTGTTTTGCTGGCGACTCACGGCTTTTCTCGTTAAACAAACTAGCGTCAGAATGAATAAAGCACGCTGATGCCAGTGTCATAAAAATGATTAATAAATTATTTACTTATCTAAAACGACCTAACATACTTTTTATCAATCATCAGTCAAGATTGAGCGCAGCGTATCAATCAGGCGCATATTGTCTTCTGCTACCCCTACTGTGATACGCAGCCAATTAGGTAAGCCATAGCCCTCTAATGGACGGACGATAACACCCTGCTCTAGCAATGCTTGATGAATAGAAGCAGCGGTAATGTCTTCCATCTCAACGGCTATTTCTACCATAATAAAGTTGGCATGTGACTTGATAAACCCCAAGCCTAATGCGTCAAACTGCTTTTCTAACCAGCGCATTTGCTCATCATTCATCAGACGAGTTTTTTCGATAAAATCTGAATCATTAAGCGCAGCAGCAGCAGCAGCTAAAGCCACTCTACTCACGTTAAATGGCTGACGAATACGATTCAGTAAGTCCGCGACAGCCACTGAACTAAGCGCATAACCGACACGTAAACCCGCCAGTCCATAAGCTTTGGAAAAAGTGCGCACGATGACGACATTATCAAATTCATCTAACAACGCCCGATTATTACTCTCAGGGCTATATTCGATATACGCTTCATCTAATACCACCAATACCGAGCTTGGTATGTGAGCCATAAATGCTCGTAACTCTTGAGGTTCAAGCTGCGTGCCAGTTGGATTATTAGGATTGGCGATAAAGACTATTTTAGTATTAGGATTGTCTTGAACCGCTTGACTCATCGCTTTTAGATCATGACCAAAGCGATTGGCAGGCACTTCTATACCTGTCGCCCCTTGTATTTTAGCCAGCATCGGATAAACGATAAAGGCGTACTGACTGTAAACGATAGCATCGTCAGCACTAGCAAAACTACGCGCTAAAATATCAAGCAAATCGTCAGAACCATTACCCAAAGTAATCTGTTCGACATTGACATCATTAAAGTCAGCCAGCGCTTGTTTTAGATAGTAGCCGTTGCCATCAGGATAACGTGCCAACTGACCCAATTGCTCAGTAATCGCTAGCGTGACATGCGGTGAGCAGCCTCTTGGGTTTTCATTACTGGCAAGTTTTACCACATCTGAGACGCCATACTCACGCGTCAACTCTTCAATCGGCTTGCCCGTTTGATAAGGCACCAGCTCTAAAATACTATCGTAGGCGGGTACAAGCGGTAATAAACTTGACTCTATCGAATGAGATGACGGCATGATTTATCCTTAGATATGATTTTGGCAAGTAATTTGACCCAGTTGGCGTTATATCGTTGGTTCAATCTCAAAGCGAGTCAAGGCGACCAATTCAGATGGTTACGTAACACTTCACGCGAGGTGAACGCCATGACTCTTTTATAGTAGAGGGACTATAGCACTGCTTTTGGATAAGAACCTAGAACACGCACATCTTTTACCAACGGACGGATATCAGCGATAGCAGCGCTGACGTTTGGCTCGTCAATATGACCATTCATGTCAATGAAAAACACATAAGCCCACTTATTCGGACGTTCAGGACGGGTTTCGATACTGGTCATTGACACGCCATGATAAGACAAAGGCTTCAAAATTTCGATCAATGCGCCCGCTTTGTCATGTGCCGATACGACGATAGACGTTTTATCCTGACCTGATGGCGCAATCGCTTCGTGACCGATGATAAGGAATCGCGTGGTATTGCTCGGGTTGTCTTCGATATTTGAGTATAGCTTATGCAAGCCATATTCTGCAGCAGCCACATCACCTGCAATTGCTGCTGAATGCCATTCATTTTTCAAACGGCGGGCAGCTTCACCGTTGCTCGATACCGCCACGCGCTCGACATTAGGATAATTGACATCGAGCCAATGACGACACTGCGCCAATGACTGCTGATGCGAGTAAATACGGCTTAAACCATCGAGTTTGGTATGCTCAGCGACCAAGAAATTCTGATGAATCGGCAGTTCAACTTCTCCGATTATCTTTAAGGTAGAAGACAGAAAGCCATCTAACGTATGGTTAACCACACCCTCAGACGAATTTTCGACTGGCACCACACCATACATCGCTGTACCCGCTTCAACTTCACGGAATACATCAGTGATGGTGGTCATTGGCACGGTATCAGCGGCTTTACCGAAATGCTTGAGCGCAGCAGCATGAGTAAAAGTGCCTACTGGACCCAAGAAAGCAATACGCTGCGGTGCTTCTAAGTCGAGGCAGACCGACATAATTTCACGGAACAATCGCGCCATTTTGTCATCAGCGATCGGGCCTGTGTTACGTTCCATCACCGCTTTTAGTACTTGCGCTTCACGCTCAGGACGATAAAAAATAGGATTGCTATTGTCGGCAGTCGGGTTATTGACAATATGCTGTTTCTTTACTGCGGCCACTTGCTGAGCCAACTTGGCACGGTTATTAATCAGTGTCTGGATTTCGCAGTCTACTGTATCAATACTTTGGCGAATATCGTCCAAAAATGCTTTTTCAGTTGCAGTATCGTTAGCCCCTGCGATGGCTTGATTTAGATTATCCATGTTTTGCTCTGATGACTGCTCACTCATTACCGCCCATCCTTTTTCTAAAATTATTACTGAGTTTTGTTACTATTAGATACTGCTGTTTTTAACTTTGAATGCTTTAAGTATTTCTCATTATTGACAACCATTCATCTCATTATTGAATCAGCACTCAATGAAGGTCAAGGGTATCAAGCATACTAGCGATGATATTCAACAGAAATCACACTAAATAGCAAACAGTCTATCAAAAACACCCTGCACTGCGAGTGCTATCGTCTACTGTTGTCGCATGTTAGTCATACACCAGCATGCAAATGTAGCAGCCAGACTGCTGACCCGCTCTACTATAACAAAAACTATCGACAGTGCCCATGTGTAAATGCGCGTAAATATGCGTAAATTCGTCAATATTAGCAAAGAGAGGCAATATGGCAGCGATGTACGGTAAAACTATGGAGGAACATCAACTCAAAACTATGTTACAGTCTAAAACTGACAGCAAATAGCACTATAAAAAATAAAATTACCACGTAACTGAACACAACCTATTTTTGATAAAAAGGGATATCTGATGAGCGCATTACAACAGCTTCGTACCATGACCACCATTGTCGCTGATACTGGCGACCTTGCCGCCATTGCGCGCCTAAAACCTATCGATGCGACCACCAATCCAAGCCTCATTACCAAAGCACTCATCCATCCTGACAACCAAGGCATGCTGTCAGAAACCATGAGTCGCCATAATGGTGATATAGATGCAGTGATTGACGCGCTGACTATTCAGGTTGGCTGTGATATTTTAGAGCTTATCCAAGGCCGCGTCTCTACCGAAGTGGATGCTCGTTTGTCTTATGACACTCAAGCAACAATTGATAAAGCCTTAGCATTTATGGAAGCTTACCAAAAAGCAGGGGTTAACTCAGAGCGGGTATTGATTAAAATGGCTGCGACATGGCAAGGTATTGAGGCAGCGCGCTATCTTGAGACCCAAAATATTCACTGCAATTTAACTTTGTTATTTGGACAGCATCAAGCGATTGCCTGTGCGGATGCTGGCGTGACATTGATATCACCTTTCGTGGGCCGTATTTTAGACTGGCAAAAACGCCAACAAAATCGTCAAAATGTGCCCGCTTCTGATGATATGGGCGTGCAGTCTGTGAAGCGTATTTATCAATACTACAAGCAGCATAACTATGATACGCAAGTGATGGGTGCAAGTTTCCGCTCGACTGAACAGATATTGGCGCTAGCAGGGTGTGATCTATTGACCATCGCACCTGACCTTATCGACGCGCTAGCAGCGATGGATACCGAGGTTACACGACAACTGTCACCTAGCATGTCATTAGATGTGGCAGATATGAAACGAGTGAGTCTAACGCAAGAGGAATATAGTATCGCCTATCAGCAAGACACGGTTACACAAGACTTATTACCAAAAGGTATCGATGGCTTTATTGGTGCTCGTGATGAGCTTGCTCAGATGTTAGCAGCGATGCGTAATTGATATAAGCATCGATCGATATCAATGATGGTAAATGTGATCGGTACTTTACAAACTTCAGTAGTAGGTCATAAAAGAAATTTGCCTGCTAATAGTAAGTTGGCTATCATGGCTCACTTTTAACAACAAGAAGTAAGGCTTGATTATGAAACGGCTATCAGTGTTATTAGCGGGCGGTGCTCTAGCGGTCAGCGCACAGGCAGTGAACTGGTCAAAAATATCAGAGAGTCATACTGGATCAATTTTTAGCTTAGACTTAGACTCTATCGAAAGCTCCGACATCAATATCATAGACGAAAAAAGTGTCGACAACATCACCGTATCTATTCGTAGAACGTACCCTGCACAAAAAGACGAAACGAAAGCAGATAAGGAAGGCAAAGAAAACGAGATTCATCATAGCGATCAGCAACTGCTCATCTCTTGTAAAGACGCCAGTTACTATAGGCGAGCTTACGTTAATTATGGTGCTGATAATAAAGTCTTAAAATCTTGGCAATCAGAGAAACCCATATTAACCACAAAAGACTTTAAGGTAACCAAGCCGAAAACGATTAGTCGCATGCTAGTAGAACAGGCATGTAAAAGTTACCAGCAAGACAAGTAATATAAACTAAGGCGAACGTACAAAATACATGCAATCAAAAAAGCGCGCTAAACTCATTCAGCGCGCTTTTTTATTTTATTGCTTCATTTAACACTATTCACTAAGCGTTGCCAGTTTTAAGCCTTTAAAACCGTATAGACAGGCACTGGGAATTCGCCATGCAAATCAACCAAATCTAGTAGGACTAACGCCCCCACCACGGTATGATCTGCCGATTTACACAGCTCATAAGCGGTGGTTAATGTGCCACCAGTGGCCAAAATATCATCGACCAATAGCACGCGCTCTGGTGGCAGATTGTTTTGCATCTCAAGCGTGTCTTTACCGTACTCTAAAGCATATGCTTTATTGGCAACTGGTGGTGGCAATTTACCGGGTTTACGTAGCAAAATCATCCCTTTACCCAATCGACCTGCCAGTAAACTTGCAAAGACAAAACCGCGCGCCTCGACTGCGCCCAAGCAATCTACCTCGTCTATCACGCCTTCGGGCAGTGCAGCGAGCAATGCATCAATCACCTCATTTATATGACTGCGCAGTAACGGGGTAATATCATAAAAATCAATGCCGACTTTTGGGAAGTCTGGTACTGTGCGAATCACTTGCCAAAAAGGATGATCCGTATTGAGTTTATGAGACGACTCATTTTCGGCATTTTCAGATGTAGCGGCAGCACTAATGCTCATGGTAACCCTTAGCGTATATGACTTAAACGATGTAATTTAGATAATAAGATATCAATGATAAATGATGGCTAATACTGTGAATTTAGCGGCGCTTATTATAACATAATTGATAGGAATGTCGCGGTTGGGCACGTAAGAGTACAGCTACTTAGTGAAAGACAGAAGACATAGACCCCTTGATAAAAACCAATCAATCTCAATATACAAGTGTAAACTTAACGACGAAAATCACGGTTATATGCTAAACTACGTGCGCTTTTACAGTCTCCTCTAACGGCTGTGATTGCAAATATGAACGTCAAAAACACCCTGTAACACGGATTATAAACACTGATAATGCTCGATAGGACTATTTATGAAACGTTATGAATGTATCGTCTGCGGCTGGATATATGATGAAGCGCTCGGCTGTCCCGAAGAAGGGATTGCACCAGGCACTAAATGGGATGACATCCCTGATGATTGGACGTGCCCAGAGTGCGGTGTGGGCAAGCTTGATTTTGAGATGCTTGAGCTGTAATAGACGACCCTCTAATTAGGACACTTCATGACAACATCGAATGACATCAAACCATCGGCAACCCTACAAGAAAACTTAGGTGGCTATCCTACTCCTGAGTGGCAAAAGTTTGGCGCGCACCAATGGCGAGACTCTGACCTTAGCAAGCATCTGTATCAATCGATGATTGATATAGGTGATGGCATTGAGCTGTGTGTTGAGGCAGGTGGTAATCCTAATAATCCACCACTGCTCATGATTATGGGGCTTGGCTCACAGATGATATTTTGGCCAGATAATTTTATCAAGCGCCTTATTGATGCCGGTTTTTTTGTCATTCGTTTTGATAATCGTGATATTGGTCTGTCTTCTAAAGTACAGATTGATGGACTACCACGTATTAGCCAGTTAAAAATGATGATGCGTTTGCAAACGGGGTTGTCTAATAAAGGTACGCAAGTTGCTTATAATTTAACAGATATGGCAGAAGATACCGCTCGTTTGATTAAGGCGTTGCAGTTGGGCAAAACCCATCTGATTGGGGCTTCTATGGGCGGCATGATTGCACAAATCGTAGCGGCACGTTATCCAAGTCTAGTGCAGCGTATGGCGTTGATGTTTACCACGACCAACCGTGCATTTTTAAAACCTCCAAAACCCAAGCAGCTATATACCCTGATTAACCGTCCTGAAAGTCATTCTGAGCGCGATATCGTGCGTCATAGTGTGTGGTTTATGAAGACAGTCGGTACACCAGGGCATGTCAACGTACGTATGGTGCGTGAAATTGCCAAACTGCGTTATCAGCGCAACTTTCATCCGCTCGGGACGGTACAACAGCTCAATGCTATCTTGGCGTCAGGCTCTATCAGCCGGTTTAGCAAGCAAGTCAAAGCACCGACTATTGTACTGCATGGTAGCGCAGATGGACTACTCCCCGCCTCACAAGGTCGGGTAGTTGCCAAGACCATTCCGAATGCCAAGTTTCATTTAATCGAAGGCATGGCGCATGATATTCCTGAGTACTATCAACCTTATATGGTCGATTTAATCAGCAATCATTTATTAGAAAAATAGCTATTTACTCATAATAAAATCCGTAATAAAAAGAGCGTAAATCCTACTATTGATTCATAGGGTTTACGCTCTTTTTTATGCTGGCTATTTTATGTAGGTCTTTAGATTATGTAGGTCTTTAGATTATGTAGGTCTTTAGGTTTGAACACGCAGCTTAATCACAACCCACCCCTGTGCCTTCCTTATCGATACACATTTTATTGCCATTTTTTAGATTGCCAATCCACGCTTTACCACCAGTAAAGGTAAAGGCGGGTTTGCCTTGGTAAAAATCATCAGCTGACACACCGCTATTGGCAAAGCGAAAAGGAATCACCAACTCGCCACCAAGATTAACAAAGCCCCAGTTTTCATCGATGCGCACGCCAGCCAAGCCTTCGGCAAAGGGACGCACCTCGTCAAAAGAATAGGTAATCATGGTCACATTATTGTCATCGATAAATCCCCATTTGCCATCTTGCTGACGCGGTTGCAGCATCGTAAAGCGATTGGGAGGTGCTTGGTTGAATGAGGATGCGTCGCCATTGGTGCTAGCAGGTGCTCGTTGCGTCGTGGATTGCTCGTTGTCTCTACTGTTTGGGTCACTGGTCGTTTTGCCGTTTTCATCAATCCAACTGATCGCTTGGTTTTTACGTACACGGGCGACACCATCCTGGTAATCATCAATGTCACTAATCGCGGATGAAAACGACACAATGGTTTTATTACTAGTATTAATGACCCCATATTTACCATCTTGTTTTACTACGATACGCCCGTTAGAGACGGGACGCGCCCAACCCTGTCCTTCTTTGAGTACATCGTACATCGCAGGCACCACTTCACGACCCTGCATATTAAGATAACCGACATGACCATTGCGCAGTACAGGAAGTAAACCAGCCGATATCTTACTGGCATCGACTTTTTGATAACGTGATAAATCAACGACGCTTTTGCCTTTACTATTAATCAGAGCAACTGGCGCGCCAAAATCCTTTGTCGCCAAAAAATAGCCGCTATTTGCCGTACAAGCCACGTTTTTATAATAACTTTTTGGAATGTTGCAACTGGCCGCTTGCGCACTTGGCACCATAAATAGCGTACTAGCTAAAAGGAATATAGCAAAACCAGATGTCGATAGTCGTTGTTGTAGGGATAATGAACGTCGTAACATAGATGAACCTAGGCTAATGATATTGAAGTACTTGATGTAAAGACTAATAAGAAACCGTCCTGTTTTATTATGCTACTACAGTGATTATAAACCACTAGATTAACAAATAGTGATATCCACGCCAATATCGTTCCTGTAAGAATGTCTCCACCATATATTCGTATTGTTATAGAGGTTCTCTTATGTGAGCGAAGCTCAAGGGCGTCATTGACTTTATCCCTAATTTATAAAGCGATAAAACCTGATACAGCAATAATAAATCAAACAATAAGCATAAATGATGGTTTGACCATTTCATTTTAGCGTCAAAACCTAGACAATACGGCTTGGATTAGCGTAAGCATTCATTAGCGTCATCGTTGATACAGTAAGATAAAAAAATAATACGGATATAAGGACATTATATGGCGATTGCTTCTTCACGCTCTGCCTCTACTGGGTTGGTCATTGGTTGTATTATCTTTGGTTTGGGTAGTTTAATTGTCGCTCACGTTGATATTGGCGGTTGGGCAATGGCATTTTGGCGCTTGGCCATTTCAGGTGTCGTATTCGCTGTATTGGCCAAAATCATGGGACAGCGTCTACCGCGCTCAAGGCGCGCTATTTTTTATGGCTTGTTATCAGGTGTCTTTTTAGGCTTAGATCTGGCGCTCTGGCACGAGAGTATTTATGCTGTCGGTCCTGGCATCTCGACTTTACTGAACAGCCTACAGATTTTCTTTTTAGCCGCCATTGGGTTTTTATATTTTAATGAACGCCAATCTATATTGCAGCTCATCAGTTTATTTTTAGCCATGCTTGGCGTGGCCATGATAGGCAGTCCTGAGTTTGCGCATAACAGCGCCGCCACTTGGGGGTTTGTCACTGGTATTGTCTCAGGGGCCATGCTGGCGGCGTCGATGACTTTTATCCGTAAGACGCATGATACTGAACCCACACCAATATTTATGCTGATGCAGCTGATTAGTATCGGTGGTGTATTGGCGATGATTGTTCCCATGTTTGTGTTTGATATGGGTCATATTTTGCCAAACACTTGGGCTGAGATTGGCTGGGTGCTCATCTACGGCACAGTGATGCAGTGTTTGGCGTGGGGGTTAATCGCTTATTCCATTCCTAAGCTGTCTTTGGCGTTAACTGGATTATTATTATTATCAGAACCCATTGCCGCCTTGGTCATTGATTATAGCTGGCTGGACAAACCGATTAATACTTTACAGTGGAGCGGTGCCCTGCTGACCATGTTTGCAATCTATTTGGGCTCACTGAAACCCAAGCCGCGCGCCCTACGACGTTATCGGTTTTTCTCAAAATTTTATAAGCGAGACTACAAGTAGTTTTTATTGTGTACTTGTTGCCACTCCATAAAAAGCGCCCATGCTATGGGTAGCATGGGCGCTTTTTATGGAGTGAATATGCTGTTACCAGCATTATCTGATAGGTTTAAAATTCAAGCATCATAAAAGCTAATTATTTAGCCAATGATTGATGAGCAGCCTTCGCTTCAGATCCTTGGTTAAATAACGCATTTAATACAATCGCTGCCAGAGTAGCAGTACCGATACCGCCCAAATCAAAGCCGCCTAAGTGCAAACTAAAGTTACCGGTACCCATAATAACGGTCACAGCCGCGATAATTAGGTTACTGTTTTTGCTAAAGTCGATACGACTGTCTATCCAAATTTTGACGCCTGCAATAGCAATCAAACCAAACACCACAATGGAAGCACCGCCCAATAAAGCTGCTGGTATCGTCTGAATGATGGCACCAAACTTTGGTGATAGCCCTAACAAAATAGCCACCACACCTGCCACGACAAATATCGTTGTGCTATATACTTTAGTCACCGCCATCACACCGATGTTTTCAGCATAAGTCGTCACACCAGTACCGCCAAACCCTGCTGAAAAAGTGGTTGCTAAACCATCAGCAAAAAATGCTCGACCCATATAAGGGGTCACACGAGCTTTGGTCATACCTTCGACGGCCTTAAAATGCCCTAAGTTTTCGGCCACCAAAATAAAGGCCACAGGTGCAATCAGAATAATAGCACTCATCTCAAAGCGAGGCGTATGAATGCTCGGCAAGCCAAGCCATGAAGCAGCTGCCACACCACTAAAGTCGATCGCCGAACCAAAACCCATGACATTGGTCATTATAAAATAGGCAAAGTAGGATAATATTAAACCAACCAGTAATAACAGACGACGCAGCATACCACGTGTAAAGACAGCCACACCACTGATGAGTAATACGGTCAACGTAGCCATCCAAGCATCGAACTGATTTGCAGAAACCCCTTGAATGGTCACTGGCGCTAAGTTGAGACCGATAATCATCACGATAGCACCAGTAACGATAGGCGGCATCAAACGCTCAATCCAGCCAGTACCCGTTTTCATCACCAGCAGCCCGATTAACGCATAAATGATACCGCAAGCCATAATGCCGCCCAAAGCGACATTCAAATTATCATTGAACCCTGCGCCTGCGTAAGCCGTCACAGCGATAACGGGACCAATAAAAGCAAAACTTGAGCCCAAATAGCTCGGCATGCGTCCACCAGTGATCATAAAGAACATCACCGTACAGATACCTGACATCAAAATGGCTAAGTTGGGATCAAAGCCCATTAACAGCGGCGCAAGCACAGTCGAACCAAACATAGCAAAAGTATGCTGTACACCTAGCAGCACACTTTTTGACGGAGGCAGATATTCATTGATACCGACTGGATCACGATCTAAATCACCTTGATAAGGACGCCATGTCGGAAACCAGCGTCCATTTTCAAAGTCTGGATTGTACGGCGGACTGATCGCCGCAGACTCTAATACATGTTCAGCAGATGGTGCTTGAGCGCTGTTTTCTAAAGGCGAGGAATGGTCTTTTTGAGATGGCATACGCGCTTGTCCTATATAAACTGGGCTAAAATAATAGACGACAGTAAATGAAAAATAAAAATTGCGTTAAATTAGGGCATCAACTGGCAAGAATATGTGGCTAGAAATTACGATAACGAGTAAAATCCGCATCTTTTCATTTTAAAATATGTCGCCCTGATTTATTCATTTATGTTGCAATATGGCAAACCAAAAGTATTATTTGGTATGATGACCATGTTTTGGTAGATGTATGTGGTCGGATATGTTTTACTAAAAAATGGTTATGGTCGCTTATGACTCAGCGTACTCTGCAGCGACAATCAACTTACAGGATGTTACATAGCCATTAGCTCCGAGCATGATAGCGGAGTTTCAAAATAAATAAAAGTTATTATTCAATCACCATTTTTCCTCTTTTGCGTCAATACTTCCATGGGCGGTGCTTCCTCTACACCTTTTATCGGTGCTATGAGCGAAGGCTGTCTGTTACATTCTCAATGAAAGTGCCTAAAGCAGTCTATACAACATGTTAGTGCACTTAAAAAATTTGGTAAGTTATTATGATTAGTGTTTTTGATTTATTTAAAATCGGTATTGGCCCATCAAGCTCACACACGGTAGGACCCATGGTCGCCGCCAATCTTTTTTTGGGGTCATTAGCCAAGCAAACAGAGCTGACTGCTATTACAGGCGTTGAAATTGAGCTTTATGGCTCTTTGGCAGCGACAGGCAAAGGGCATGCAACCGATACTGCTATATTGTTAGGGCTACTTGGGCATGCTCCCAGCACGATCGATACCCGTTTGACCAGTCAATATTTGTCACCAATTTTTTCAGAAAAACAGCTCAATATAGCAGGCAAACATGTTATTGCCTTTGATACAGAGCGCGATATTCATTGGTATGACGAAACCGTTTTGCCCTACCACCCTAATGCCTTGACTATCCGTGCATTATTGACCGATGGCAGCCATTACCAACAAACCTATTATTCGGTAGGTGGCGGCTTTGTTATCAATGAAGCAGATGCCACCAATCCGGATGAAGATAACGCCACACCGACCATCGACGCTATTCCGTATCCCTTTAATAGTGCCGCAGAATTGCTAGAGCAGTGTCGTCAACACCACTTAAGCGTTAGTGAATTGGTACTGGCGAATGAATGTCATTACCGCAATCAATCAGAAGTCTTTGCTTATTTAGACTCTATTTGGGAATCAATGCAAGACTGCGTGACGCGAGGCTGTCAAAACAGTGGCATATTGCCTGGGGGCTTGGATGTAAAACGCCGTGCACAAGCATTACATCTACAACTGTGCGCCGAGAAAAACCAGCCTATTACCAAAAATGATAAACTCGCCGCCATGGATTGGATTGACTTATACGCCTTAGCGGTTAATGAAGAAAATGCCAATGGTGGAAATGTCGTCACTGCACCCACCAACGGTGCAGCAGGTATTATTCCTGCGGTGATGCATTATTATCGCGACTTTTTGGCAGGCTATAGCCAAGATGGCGCACGCAAGTTCTTGTTAAATGCGACTGCTATTGGCAGTTTAATCAAACAAAATGCCTCCATCTCTGGCGCTGAAGTTGGTTGCCAAGGTGAAGTTGGTTCTGCTTGCGCTATGGCCGCTTCTGCATTGGCAGAAATCTTAGGCGGCGATCCTGCCAAGTGCCTCAATGCCGCCGAAATTGGTATCGAACATAACTTAGGTCTGACATGCGATCCTGTTGGCGGCCTAGTGCAAGTGCCTTGTATTGAGCGTAATGCCATGGGTGCTGTCAAAGCCGTCAATGCCGCGCGACTTGCTTGCCGTGGTAACGGACAACACTTCGTCTCTTTAGATAAAGTGATTGAAACCATGAAAGTAACTGGTGCTGATATGCTAGATAAATACAAAGAAACCTCACGAGGCGGTCTTGCTGTTTATGCAGACAATCGTATCCCTACTGCCACTCATGGCGTCAGTGTAAAATACAGTCAGTGCTAATATAACCATTGTTTAATATAGCCTGTTCTGACATCACGCTCCCAAGTATTTGCTAACATAAAAAAAGACCTCTAATAAAGAATTAGCGGTCTTTTTTGTTTTGGCTAAATATAATTAATAATTGGATATGCTCAATGATTCATTATTCAGCTACTTTTGAAACCACTTCGTTCAGAATCCAAACTGGCTTAGCCATGTTACTAACTTTATCCACCACTACTTCTTGGCGAACATCTAGAACATAACGATAGTTTGGCTCATAAGTGAAGCCTTGAATATTACCATTTAAAGGTGTGTAGTTTTTCTGATAAGTCTGGCGATACTGTAGACATTCTGATTCAACCTTAGTGCCATCGGCTGTGGAAAGCTCACAGACGGCTTTAAGTGGTGCTACTTCTATTTTAAAACTTGGGATGTTAACCACTTTAACATTCATAGGTTTCCCATCGACAACCATCGTACGTTCGTTATCCATACCCATGGTAGAACAACCTGAAAGGGCAAATGCTGTCATTACTGCTGCAAGTACTAATTTTTTCATTGTCAAATCCTCAGTTGATTGTTATGAATACATTATTAATGGTTTAAAATTATTGTTTTGGACATTTTATGATGGTAAATATGTTTAAAAAAATTTCAGTGATTGTTGTGACATTACTGTCAATATTGAGTTAAGCAAAACTATTCACTTTATTTAACTTTACCCGATAAATCTATTAAGTCTCAATAATGTCGTCTATTCTTCGTTTACTGAGGTCAGTATAGGGCGCAACTCGTCTTCTGCTCTATAACTGCTTTGTAAAGTAACGTCAGCTTTTGCAACTGATGTTAATAGAACGTATTAGATAACAAGGTGAATTGATACCTCCTTAATGTGTGCACTAAAAAAGCCAGAGCAATACATGCTCTGGCTTAAGTATAAATAGACAAAAAAAATGATTGGTTTTAAGCGCCTCTAACTACGATAATCCGCATTAATCTTGACGTAGTCATAGGATAAATCACAAGTATAAACCGTATCACTGGCATCCCCGCGAGCAAGATCGATATGAATGGTAATCTCAGCGCGACTCATGACGGTCTTACCTGCCGCTTCCGTATAACTGGGTGCGACACCACCATTCTGGCAAATCATAACTTCATCTAGATAGACATCTACTTGCTCAGTATCCAAATCTTCGATACCAGCATAACCCACTGCTGCTAAGATACGACCCCAATTAGCATCGCTAGCGAAGAACGCTGTTTTGACCAATGGTGAATGCGCAACCGCATATGCCACATCGCAGCACTCTTGCGTCGTCTTGCCACCAGTTACTTTGACAGTCATAAACTTGGTAGCACCTTCGCCATCACGCACAATTAATTGCGCCAGACGAACAAACACCTCGGTCAAAGCCGCAAATATAGCCTGATAATGCGGATGCTCTTGGCTGTCAATGATATCTGAGCTGGCAGCACCCGTGGCTATCAACACACAGCAATCATTGGTTGAAGTGTCGCCATCAACAGTGATGCGGTTAAAAGATTGTTCGTTGATGGCACTTAGCATCTCCTGTAATAGGTCAGCGGCAATATTGGCATCAGTCGCCACATAGCCCAGCATGGTGGCCATATTAGGGCGTATCATGCCTGAGCCTTTTGACATACCCGTAATATGATAGCTGACACCCGCCACGTCGATTTTTTGGCTAGCGAGTTTCGGAATCGTATCTGTGGTGCGAATACCGTTCGCCGCGGCAAGCCAATTATCAGCAGCCAAATTGGCAAGTGCATTATCTAAGCCCGCGATGACCGCATCACTATTTAATGGCTCACCAATGACACCCGTCGAGAATGGTAATATTGCATTACTATCCACGCCAGCCTTGCTCGCCAGAGCTGCACAGATATCAACGGCGCGACGTTTGCCATCAGCGCCCGTCCCAGCATTAGCATTACCCGTATTGGTGACTAAATAACGCGGACTGGTCTTGGCAAAATGCTCACGCAATACCCGTACAGGCGCAGCACAAAAGGTGTTTTTGGTGGTCACAACCGCAGTAGCCGCGGTATCAGCGATCTCAATCACCACTAAATCATCTCGGTCTTTATAGCGTACGCCTGCGGCAGTGGCGCTTAGCTTGATTCCTTCGATAGGATAAATAATATCAGGTACTGCAACATTTCCGACTGCCATGGTTCAATCCTTATTGTGAAATTTTTATCATTATTTATAACAAATAATGCGATAAATACTGAGGCGCGTTGAGCATTCAACCATGACGCTACTGCTGGTGAAGTGTCAAACATGCCACATGCCCTACATAAATATTACCGTTTTTTTAAGTCAAATGCCGACCAAATTGGCGCATGATCAGATGGCTTTTCCATCGCCCGTAGCTCATAGCTAATACCAGCATCAACACATGCCTCAACAAGATCCAAGCTACACAAAATATGATCAATGCGTAAGCCACGTTTAGGCTCATCGTTGAACCCACGACTGCGATAATCAAACCAACTATACAGCTCTGTGCTTTCTGGATAATGCAAGCGATAGGTATCCGTCAGCTCGCGTGACATCAGCGCCGCATACCATTCGCGTTCTTCTGGTAAAAACGAAGTCTTTCTATTTTTCAGCCAGCGCTTAGCATTGACTTCACCAATGCCAATATCAGTATCTTCTGGGGCAATATTCATATCACCCATGATAACAAGCGAGCGACCTTCCGCCTTCAAAGTGTCAATATATGCCATCAAATCTGCATAATAAGCCCGCTTCATCGGGAATTTAGTCGGATGGTCTTGGCTTTCGCCTTGTGGAAAATAGCCATTGAGCACATCAATCTCACGACCGTCAAACTCATAGCGGGCATGGATAAAACGCTTCTGCGCCTCAGTATCCTCACTAGGAAAACCTTTTTGCACAAATATAGGTGCAACCTTGGATAGTAATGCCACGCCATAATGGGCTTTTTGACCAAAGTACTCTACGTGATAGCCAAGACTTTCTATATTTTCTAAAGGGAACTGCTCATCATGTACTTTGGTTTCCTGTAGACCCATCACATCAGGATCGATCACTTCTCGCACGGCCTCAAGCTGATGTTGACGAGCGCGAATACCATTGATATTAAAACTGACAAAACGGGTCATAAATTATCCTATACTAATTGATGAAAATACGGTGCTAATATAAAGCGATGGGATATGAGAGTACATAATCCACTATCATAACAGACGTAGACCGACCTAACTGTTGCGTGCCCTGATATCTTAAGCTAGAGTAGTTGTTGTTAACATGACTGCTATCAAATTTTGGCTATCGCATCATGGACATCGAACAATATTTATTAAAACAATGATCGAGCATCTTTATGATAAAAAATAACAGCAAAAATACAAACACAGTGGCAAGTGTAGATGGCGAATGTGTGCCATTGTTTACCAAAGATTATAATGTCTATATTAACCATACTGATGCGGGCGGTATAGTCTACCATGCCAATCATTTGGTGTTTTTTGAAAACTGCCGCCGTGATTGGTTTGGGAAACTGAATTTGAATGGGTATTTTTTGCAGACTGACGATGGAGAAATCCAGCATTTTGTTGTGAGTCAAGCAGACTTGCAATACAAAAAAGCCATTCTGTTAGATGAAGTCATCAATGTGCGTATCGATAAAGTTGAGTTAAAACCTGCCAGCATTATCTTCTACCAAAGCATTCATCGTCACAGCCCAAACAGCCTTTCTCCCGATAATGCTAATAGCAATGCCAATGCTAGCAGCAGCTTATTAAGTAGTGGCAAAATCGTCATTGCTTGTGTGCAAAACCAAGTCAAAACCAAGCCTGTATCCAATAATAAGGCCGATACTGCGGTTGCTAGCACCACGCCCATGCGCCCTATTCGTGTCCCAAAAAATTTACGCGATGCCATTGAGCAAGCGATTTACGAGCAGCTGAATACTTAGTGGCTAAATATTTAATGATAATGTCTTATGAATCTTCATAGTACTAAGCCGATACTGACATTCGAGAGTATTCAGGTGCACAGTAAACGCACAGCCATCATACCTGCCTATAATGATAGCAAGGTTAGCGATGACAATATTAACAACAAAAATATGGAAGCTACAGAAGCCAAAACATCTGCGCTATCTAGCATTTGTCAAAGATGGATCGGCAAACTAAGACCAAACACTGTCTCTCAGCCAATCGTACCTGCTCATCAACGATTATTAATCAACGGAGCCACAGGCAAGCTGTTAGCAGGTCAAGTAACCGTGTTGACAGGCGCTTCTGGTAGTGGTAAATCGGTGTTGTTACGGGTATTGGCTGGGCTATTGCCCATGAGTAGCGGCAATGTGTATTTGCGCCGTGATGACGGATCAACCAGCAGTGCTTACTATAATATCCATGATACTGCACCGATACAGTGGCGCATGCATGTTGCCCTACTCGCACAGCACCCACAATTATTAGAAGGCAGTGTGCTTGAGAACTTGCAAATGCCTTATCGGCTACAAGCGCATCAGCATCACAGCTTTGATATCGACTGGCATATCGCACAGCTTGAGCACTTGCAACGAAGCGCTGACTTTTTGCAGCAAGATGCCTATCATCTATCGGGCGGTGAGCGGCAGCTGGTCAATACATTACGTCTCTTACAATTGAAGCCGCGGGTGTTGTTACTAGATGAGCCTACCGCTGCCCTAGACAGTGACACTTCAGCCCAGCTCGTACATCTACTCACAAACTGGTTACAGGCAGATAGGCGGCGTACATTACTATGGGTAACTCACGATACGCAAGACATCATGCCATTGGCCGATCGGCATTGGCAGATGCAAGCAGGGGTATTAACTGAGATATTCTAACGCTGAGCTAAGCCTGTCATGTCACTCTTTAAAATGATCTTTCTTAACAAAGTCGTATTAGGGTCTATCTTATATTCGTCATTTTATATAATGAGCCACTATGAGCGGTACAGATGGCATACAAATATTTTTAACTTACGGTGATATTGCCCTTGCCAGCAGCTTAATCATCATCGTTCTTATTATCTCTTGGCGGCTACGCTTACAGCTGACCAAAACGCTTTTAACCGCGGCTATCCGCACGGTGCTCCAGCTTAGTTTTATCGGTTTGATATTGGCATGGATTTTTGCCCGTGAACAGTGGTATGAAGTCCTGTTAATTTTGACCATCATGACCTTGATTGCAGGTGCTGCTGCCAAAAATCGCGTTAAACGTAGCTATAAAGGTTTGTTAACTGACACTCTGCTAGCAGTAAGCGTTTCGGCTATATTGGTCACTGCGATAGCCATCATGATTATTTTAAAGGTACAGCCTTGGTATACACCGCAATTCGTCATTCCTATCTTGGGGCTGATATTGGGCAACTCGCTCACCGCTATCTCATTGACCAGCAACCAGTTGATTGAATCCTTTCATGAGCAGCAAGGACGTATAGAGATGATGCTCAGCCTATCTGCTCGCCCATTTGAAGCGGTACATGAACCAATACGCGCTGCCATTGTCAATGGCATGACTCCAACTCTGAACTCTATGCTAGTTGTCGGTATTGTTAGCTTACCAGGGATGATGACTGGTCAAATATTGGCTGGCGCTGACCCCACTCAAGCGATTCGCTATCAGATAGTCACTATGTTTTTGATATGTGTGAGCAGTACGCTCGGTTGTACAATCAGCGCGTTACTCATTTATCGACGCTTTTTTAATAAAAACAAGCAGCTGATATTGCCTTCATAGCATTCAGCATAACTAAATTTTAAATGAAGTTCTAGGGCGTGTCCTCATTTAAAAATGGAAATAAAAATAAGATAAAAATGAGATAAATTGTCGTCAAACAAGGAAAGTAGCGCAAATAATATCGAGATATTAATGAGCTATTTGACGATGTTTAGCAAAATTTAGCCATTTTTAGCTCATTTAGAAAGTAATCGATTGAATTGAGGACAGGCCCTAACACATCTTTGGTTGATATATTAATTTTGGCTGTGATGATTTTTTTAACTGACGCCTTTATTTTTTATCAAGATTTATACTCATCCAGTGGCAAACAGGGACGCTACCTATTCATGTTAAATTATATATGAATCGTATTTTTCAGCTTTATTTATGCACTGCTCAGTATTTCATACTAGTATAGTATTTGATGGCATTCATGCTACTGTATTGCTTAAATGTATCATTATTTTCTGATACCTCAGTGTTAGATAGATAACAGGTAGAGCTTACTTAAGAGTAAAAATGCTTTTATGATTAAGCTATCTGTCCGTTCAATTGACTTAATTATCTGCCTAATAATAGTTAAGTCGTTTTGGACGATGGCAACAAAACCTAGCAGCCAGTCAATAGATAAGGATATTATCACTCTCAGCGGCAAACGGTTTACGTCAGCGCTGATGTGTTTTATTGACACGGATATGACTGCTTTACTACAGAATTTACCCTATTTCAAACTTCAAGGACGCTGACTATGACGCCGAATAAACCTTGGCTTGCCCATTATCCTAATGGTGTACCAAAGACCATCAACCCCGATAGATATAGCAGCATCATGGAGCTGTACGAAGAATGCTTTGAGCGCTTTCGTCTGCACCCTATGAGTATCTGTATGGGCGTGACGCATACCTACGATGATGTTGATAAAGCTTCGATTGCCGTTGCCGCATGGTTGCAGGCGCAAGGTCTGCCTCAAGGCAGTGTGGTTGCACTCATGATGCCAAACGTTCCGCAATACCTGCCAACGATGATTGGTATTTTGCGGGCAGGCTACGTTTGTACCCCTGTTAACCCACTGTATACTGGTCGTGAGCTGCGCCATCAGTTGAACGACTCGGGTGCTCAGGTTATTTTTGTGGTCGATAACTTTGCCCAAGCGCTTGAACAAGTCATTGATGAAACCCATATTAAGCGGATTGTCCTCTCAAAAATGGGCGACATGATGGGGTTAAAAGGTATCTTGGTGAATACCATCATCCGTCAGGTCAAACGCTTAGTACCTAAGTACAAACTGAATGACCCTAAGCACGAAGTGACCAAGTTCCCTGATGTATTGAAGAAAGGTAAAAACCTTCCGTTCCACAAGCCAAAAATGCAATTGGATCAAAAAGCATTTTTACAATACACGGGTGGAACAACAGGGCTGTCTAAAGGGGCTATTTTATCTCAGCGTAACATCGTCGCCGCTGCGATGCAGTCAGAAGCATGGACCAAGCCGATTACTTCAGAGATTAATGAGGTTTATATCAATATGGTCATGGCGTTACCGCTATATCATATTTTCGCCTTTATGTTGAGTCTACTCGGCATGCGCTCAGGCTATACCTTTATCTTGATACCCAATCCGCGTGATATACCAGGATTTATCAAAACCTTATCAAAACAGCCATTCCATATATTGCCAGCGGTTAATACCTTATTTAAAGGCTTACTTGATCATCCAAACTTTAAAGATTTGGACTTTAGGTCATTACGTATCTCGCAAGCGGGTGGTATGGCAGCGACTGAACAGACAGCTGCACGTTGGCTTGAGACCACTGGTTGCGCCATGATTGAAGGTTGGGGCATGACAGAGGGTGTTGCCGTGGGTACAGCCAATATCATCACAGATCGTAAATTTAACGGTACGATTGGTGTGCCTGTCTCTAGTGTCGATGTTATTGTCATCGATGATGAAGGCAATCGCGTTGGTGTAAACCAAGCTGGTGAGATGTGTGTAAAAGGTCCTAACGTCACGGTAGGCTATCTTAACAGAGACAGTCGAGATGACTTTACGGCAGATGGCTACTTCCGCACTGGCGATATCGTCAGCATGGATGAAAAAGGATATTTTAGATTACTAGATCGTAAAAAAGACATGATTTTGGTGTCAGGCTTTAACGTCTTCCCAAATGAGGTTGAGTCGGTCATGCTAGATTGTGATGGTATTATTGATTGCGCAGTGATTGGCATTCCTGACGAGCGTCAAGGCGAAGCAGTCAAAATTTATATCGTCCCTGCCGACAACAATGTGACCAAAGAAATTATCACAGATTTTGCGTTAGACAATATGACTGGTTACAAATGCCCACGTCATATCGAATTTGTAAGTGAGTTGCCAAAGAGTAATGTTGGTAAAGTACTGCGTCAAAAACTGCGTGAAAAGCATATGTCGGAAAACCCGCAATCGTAAATAAAGCACCAGTCGTCAAAAAGCGCTTTGCATCATATGCAGAGCGCTTTTTTATGCAAAAACTTAAGTCATGTTGAACATTGAATCAGAGTGCTGGTAGATATTGTCTTTTGGTAAAGCAAAATTAAAAGCAATGAACTGCTAATGAATACTGTTCGCGAATATTCAATATACCTCATAACCCTCATACAGAAATTTTTCATATTGTAACCACATTGTTAAAATTATCACACAATAAATGTCCTATAAAAAAGGATACTCATATAATCACTGGGGATATTTAAAGGAAAAAAAACCGCTCATCACCGCCTACAAACCGCTTGTCCTTTAGATTGTGACAACATATATTTTTTGCTTTATCAAACTTAATTGTAAACTATTAAGTTCTTGTATAAGAATAACAATATCAATTGTAGTTATGTTAATGTGTTGTAAAAATAAGTGATGCTGTTTTTTATTAGAGTAAGTTGATAATATGCTCCATTCAAGTGAGTTCAGGAGCATTATTTGCAGGTGGCGATTTTTGTAGTTTCAAAAATATTAACCAGCTGTTTACTCTATTTAGACGCTCACTTTTTATAGCTAGATGAATCTGTAGTTAAATAATTTATATAGAGGCCAACGTATTTTAGCAGTCTGTGAATTGATAGGATAGCACGCGACAATCCATTGCTTTCAAAGCGATGATTTATATTGTTGACAGGGATGTGACTACTTTTTTATAGAACCTTAACATTTAAGGACGCTAAGTATGACAGTAGATAAACCTTGGCTTGCGCAATATCCAGAAAACGTACCCAAGACTATTAATCCTGATCAATATGAGAGCCTCATAGAGCTGTATGAGGAATGTTTCAATCGCTTTCGTATGCACCCCATGACTATTTGCATGGGTGTTACGCATACTTATGGTGACGTGGATAAAGCCTCACTTGCTGTTGCCGCATGGTTACAAGCGCAAGGGATTCCTAAAGGCAGTGTAATCGCATTAATGATGCCAAACGTCCCACAATATTTGCCAACGATGATTGGTATTTTACGGGCGGGTTATGTGTGTACCCCTGTGAATCCACTATACACAGGGCGTGAATTACGCCACCAATTAAATGATTCTGGTGCTCAGGTTATTTTTGTAGTCGATAACTTTGCTCAAGCACTCGAACAAGTTATTGAAGAAACCGACATCAAGCGTATTGTCATCTCTAAAATGGGCGACATGATGGGGCTAAAGGGTATTTTGGTCAATACGGTTATCCGTCAGGTCAAACGCTTAGTGCCTAAGTACAACTTGAATGACCCTAAATACGATGTGACTAAATTCCCTGATGTGCTTAAAAAAGGTAAAAACCTACCTATCCAATCACCAAAAACCACATTGCAACAAAAAGCGATTTTGCAATATACCGGTGGAACGACTGGTTTGTCGAAAGGCGCTGTTTTGACTCAGCGTAATGTCGTCGCCGCTGCGATGCAGTCAGAAGCTTGGTACCGTCCCGTCACTTCAGATATTAATGAAGTCTATATCAATATGGTCATGGCGTTACCGCTCTATCATATTTTTGCTTTTATGTTGAGTCTACTCGGCATGCGCTCAGGCTACACCTTTATACTGATCCCGAATCCACGCGATATGCCTGGCTTTGTTAAAACACTATCAAAACAGCCGTTCCATATATTTCCAGCGGTTAATACTTTGTTTAAAGGCTTGCTTGACCAACCAAACTTTAAAGATTTGGACTTTAGCTCACTACGCATCTCGCAAGCGGGTGGTATGGCGGCAACTGAGCAAACAGCTGCACGCTGGTTAGAAGTCACTGGTTGTCCGATGGTTGAAGGTTGGGGCATGACTGAAGGCGTCGCAGCTGGTACGGCTAACGTCATCACTGATCGCAAGTTTAACGGTACGATTGGCATACCAGTTCCTAGCGTAGACATCATTGTTGTTGATGATGAAGGTAATCGTGTCGGCTTACATCAAGCTGGTGAGATGTGTATTAAAGGCCCAAATATCACCTCAGGCTATTTTAATAAAGACAATAGTAATGATTTTACCAGCGATGGTTACTTCCGTACTGGTGATATCATCAGTATGGATGAAAAAGGCTATATCACTTTACTTGATCGCAAAAAAGATATGATTTTGGTGTCAGGCTTTAACGTCTTCCCCAATGAAATTGAATCAGTCATGCTAGATTATAAAGGCATCATTGATTGCGCAGTGATTGGCATTCCTGATGACCATCAAGGCGAAGCTGTTAAAATTTATGTCATCCCTGCTGATAATAATGTTACCAAGAGTGATATTAAAGAATTTGCTTTGGACAATTTGACTGGTTATAAATGCCCGCGTCATATCGAATTCTTAAGCGAGCTGCCAAAGAGTAATGTTGGTAAAGTACTACGTGAAAAGCATATGTCGGATAATCCTCAAACCTTGTAGTAATTAAGCTTTAGAATGAGGCCAATAAAAAACCCTCAACATTCATGATGAGGGTTTTTTATTGGTTTCTTTTTGGCTTCATTGCTGTTGGCATCAAGGCAATAAAGCAACTAATTGACTTTACTAACCATCTGCAATGGCAAATGCTTCATTGCTTGACCGACAATAGACCAAGGTAGGCTTGGTACACAAGCTTCGTCGACCTCAGCTTCAATCGCTGCAACGATAGATTTGGTGCCCGTATCGGCATCTACTTCAAAGGGTAATGGTTTGGCATTTTCATTAATTTCAGTACGGATATAACCCGGATAAATGGTCGAAACCTTAATAGGCAATTTGGTTAACAACATATCAGCACGAATGCCCTCTGCCAGATGAGCCAGACCCGCCTTACTTGCGCCATAAGCGGTCAAATGCTTAGGCAGTCCACGCATTGCTGACATGCTTGATATCACCACCAAATGACCGCTGTTTTGCGCGCGAAAGATATTCATCGCTGCTTCACATTGCGCGAGCGCAGAGACAAAGTTAATCTCAACGGTACGGCGGTTGGTATCAAATCGACCTTTGCCAATACGGCGACTATCCCCGACTCCCGCATTGACTACAACACGATCAATATGACCAAAATCAGTAGCGAACGCATCAAATACATCAAATATCGCATCATAGTCGCTGACATCTAATGCTCGATATTCAATACGAATATCAGGATACGCTGCCATCAACTCTGATTGTAAACGCTCTAAGCGCTCAGTACGGCGGGCACAAATAGCCAAGTTATAGCCAAGCTTAGCAAACAATTTTGCCATGCCTTCGCCCAATCCAGAGCTGGCACCAGTGATTAATACTGTTTTACCATGCCCAACCTGCTGCTTACTTAAACCTTTTAGATAGCGCGCAGGCTGAATCGCGCTAAAGAGCTGATTTTTACTTTGTTTGGCACTTTTGGTGACTAAGTTGATCAATTTATTTTGCATGGAACATCCTGTTTACATCAATATTATATGAAGTTGACAGTCTATAATATCGCAAATTTATAGAGATAATTTATCTGTCATAAAAATAAACAAAAAGTATGCCTCAATAATCATAACCAATTTTATCCTGATGCTAATCATAGCTTAATCATAGCCTGGATGTCTCACTGCTATCGCGTACTATTTTAGCGCCAAGTCACGAAGCGTTTGCCATCAGCGAATAAATGGCTGTACTCATTTAAAGACAATAGCCGTGTACTTTGCTCTTTTAAGGTAATAGACGTTACGCCCGTATTAACCAAGCTTTTATTGATTTGATACGCAGTCTGACTCCCTTGTTGTAATAACTGTGCAGTAATAGCAGCGATAATGCCGCCCGAGGTAAACACCAATACCGTACTATCACGCTCTAAGTTTAGATTGACCACTTGCAGACGCACCTGCTCAAGCGCTTGTTTTGCCCGCTCATTAAATTGCACCCAACTCTCGATATAATCGCTGTCATTTTCACCGGCATGCCAGCGCTGCATCGCGGCATCAAACAGCTCCGCTAAACGCGTAGATGGCACTTCTGCTTGCGCAATTTCGGCCGCAATCGCACCTTTACTCATAAAAGCAGGATCAGACTTTATAAACACATCTTTATGATTAAACTCATTAAATTGTGGCAATATATAGCTATCTGGTGCATTAATATCGATTGCAGGCTTACTGGATATATCGCTATCGGTATCAACAAACGACTGATAACGCTGCCAAAAATGATGCGCAGAGTCTTGCTGCCTGACCAAACTACCAGTGAAAATCGCATCGATTCGACGCTGAGTCGTCGCGTAATGCTGACCTAGCATCTGCGCTTGTCTGCTTCCTAGCTCTGAAAGCTGATCGTAATTCTCTTGTCCAAATGACGCTTGACCATGACGGGCCAAAAGTATGGTTGTCATAAAATATTGCCTTATTAGTGGTACTTTTATAATTTTAAACGTCCTAGCTTTGTAATTTTTAAGCTGCTTACTTTTCAGCTTTAGGCATGTTTTGTCCAAAATAGCTCTTCGGCAAAATACCTTTGATAACAGCCTGTATAGGAGTTGGTAACTGCTCAATCATCGCAGCATCAACACCCATATCCTGTAGATGTGGCTGTACTCGGCTAGTAAATAGAATCTCACCTTCATATTGAGCAATCAACTTTAAACATTTAGCATGTAGTACGTGCACAATAATCCAGAAGTTCTTAAAGGCTGGATTGGTCGTTTGCTTGTGATAGTAGCGATAGTAAATTTGCTGCACGATGCCTGCTAAACGGAATAACCCAAACACTTCATAAAACGTCCAGTTGTTTATCTCTAGACCTGTCTGCTCAAGATAATAATCAACTACCTCATCGCGAGTCATCATGCCTTTTAAATGCGTGGGCTGACGGCGTGACTGCTGCATGATGATGTTATCATCTTCTTCAATCCAATACGCCAATGCACTGCCCAAATCCATCAAAGGATCACCCAAGGTTGCCATTTCCCAGTCGAGCACGCCAATGACCTTGGTCGGATCATCAGCAGCCAAAATCACATTATCAAAGCGCCAATCATTATGAATCAGGCACGTTTTACTGTCAGCAGGCGTATGCTTACCAAGCCATTGACGTACTAAAGCAAAACTTGGGACGTTAGGTGTTTTGGCTTTGACATAACGCTTGTCCCAGCCAGTTACTTGACGCTCGCAATAACCTTCACCGCGTCCAAGATTGACCAAATCAGGATGCTTTTTATAGTCGACTTGATGCAGCTCAACTAAAGCATCGATGACATTGGTACATAATGCACGCGTTTGCTCTTCATTTAAATCGATACCTTTTGGCAAATTGGCACGAGGAATGATGCCCTCCATACGCTCCATGACATAAAAGTCAGCACCAATGACGGACTCATCAGTACATAGTGCGACCATTTTAGGTACGTAAGGATAAGCATCCTTTAAAGCTTTTTGGACAGTGTATTCACGCACCATGTCATGTGCTGATTTGGCTTTAGTGCCTTTTGGCGGACGGCGTAAAATCAAATCTTGGCTTTTACTTTCAGCGTTACCTTTGCCTTCATATTGCAAGCGATATGTCCAGTTTGAGGCACCACCCGAGAATTGCGTAACCCTTGGTTCGCCTTCTATATCGACACCTTGAGCACGTAGCCAGTCACTAACCGCTTTGGTGTCAAGCGCTTCGCCCTCGCGAACATCGCCGCCTTTATCCAATATTTTATTAGGTGATTCATGATGGGTATCAGTATTGTTAGACTGATTATCAGTTGCCATGAGATATTCCTTATCTTGTGGTCAGTTATTTTTATAAATAATGAGTATAGGTATGAAAATTCACTATTAATGGTGTAATAGTGAATTTTAATTAAAGATTAAGTACAGTAAATCGTGATTTAAACCAATTTCTATAAGACTATTAACAATGAAAATTAAGCTTTAGCAGGCTTTGACGGACGACTAAAACCTTGACGCTTTAATTCTAACTTAGCAATCATGGTTTTATGTACTTCATCAGGACCATCGGCTAAGCGCAGCGCTCGTGCTTGAGCAAAGAAGCTCGGCAGCATGGTATCTTGACAAACACCCATACCACCATGAATCTGAATCGCCATATCAACCACTTCTTGCAATACCGTTGGCGCAACTACTTTAATAGCAGAGATTTCAGTCAATGCTGCTTTGGTACCTTGCGCGTCCATTTTTTGTGCCGCGTATAGTGTCAATAAACGCGCTTGGTCAATCTTAATACGTGCGTCAGCGATACGCTCAAAATTACCACCTAATTGTAATAATGGCTTACCAAAAGCCGTACGTTCCATGCCGCGTTTGACCGCTAGCTCTAGAGACTTTTCAGCAGCGCCAATACAACGCATGCAATGATGAATACGTCCTGGTCCTAGGCGACCTTGCGCAATCTCAAAACCCATACCCGGTCCACCGATAAAGTGGCTGACGGGTACACGTACATCATTGAAGCTGACTTCGCCATGACCGTGCGGCGCATCATAATCGCCAAATACTTTCAGCATACGCTCGATATTGACACCCGTTGACTTTGCTGGTACCAATACCATCGAATGCTGATGATGACGGTCTTTATTCTCATCAGGCGTGTACGCCATTACAATCAAAATATCAACCGCAGGGTCACCAAGACCTGATGACCACCATTTACTGCCATTGATGATAATCTCATCACCATCGACGACAGCGGTGGCTTGCATATTGGTCGCATCACTGGAGGCGACATCAGGCTCAGTCATACAAAATACCGAACGCGTCTTACCTTCTAATATTGGTGTTAGCCATTTGTCTTGCTGCTCCTCGCTCCCATAACGCCATAGCAACTCCATGTTGCCACTATCAGGGGCATTACAGTTAAACACATAAGGTGCTAATAAACTGCGCCCTGTTAGCTCAGCTATCGGTGCATAATCGGTAACCGACAGCCCCGCTCCTAGCCTGTCATCTGGCAAAAATAAATTCCATAGACCAGCTTCGCGTGCTTGCTTACGTAAGCTCTCATACTTTTCTGGCCATTGCCAAGTTTTCCAATTTCCATCCGGGTTTTGTGCATGACAATCTGCCCAAAACTGTGCCTCTATTGGTTCAATGTGGGTTTCGATAAATGCTTTGACTTTGGCATGCATGGCTTGACCATGTTCGGTGGCGGTAAACATCAATGTATTGGTAGACATAGCTGGCATCCTTTTCCTTGCTGATGGTTAATTATTTTCATCACGTTCACATAAAACTTTGATAAAAAGCCCAATATTAATTTTATAGTGTACGTGCGTATACTCTTTTCTGTATGCCACATTTATAACACAGCATTTATGAATAAACAGCAAAAAGGCGCGACCCGTTAGGACACGCCTTTTACAAAATACAAACAATGCACGATTCAGTGTTGCAAGACTAAGATACTAGCAACCAAATAATACAATGATATTTAAACTTATTTTAGGATATTCAAACGACTGTTTAAATCAAAACGTGCCAATGCATCTGGCAGCTTATCAACGGCCATGCTGATGGTCGCTTCTGCGGCTTGTGACAGCCCTAATTTTTCTGCCAATGTTGGCTTTTGGCGTGAATGCAATGCATACACTTCATTGTTTTCCATACGCTCTAATAGATAACTGTCTGATGTCTGTAATTTATCTACCAAGTTTAAATGCAATGCATCTTCACCGTACCAATGCTCGCCTGTCGCGACTTTATCTACATCAAGCATACCACGATAGCGATTGACGAAGTGCTTAAACAACTCATGCGTTTGCTCTAGCTCTTCTTGGTATTTAGCACGATCTTCGTCGTCATTCTCACCAAATACGGTTACGGTACGTTTGTAATCACCAGCGGTAAACATCTCATAATCGACGTCATGATTTTTCAGCCATTTATGAAAGTTTGGCAACTGTGAGACCACACCAATCGAGCCAATGATAGCAAATGGCGCTGCCACGATATTATCCGCCACACACGCCATCATGTAACCGCCACTAGCGGCGACTTTATCGACACAGACAGTCAGTTTTAAACCAGCATCTTTTAGACGTGCCAATTGCGCTGCTGCCAATCCATAACCATGCACCAAACCACCGCCTGATTCAAGACGCACCACGACTTCATCGCCTTTATTTGCCGTACTGATTAATGTGCTGATTTCTTCGCGTAAATGTTTAACTGCCGTGGCTTTGATATCACCGTCAAAGTCGAGAACGAAAATTTGGGATTTATTATCACTGTTTTTTTTCTTATTTTTGCTTTTTGCCTTCAATGCTTGCTTGGCTTTTTTAGCCATTACTTTTTTGAATTGCTTAAGCGCGGCTTTACCTTGAGTGGCCTCCATTAAGTCTTCACGGCGTTGTTCTTGGTTTTTATTCAGATGGACAACTCGTAACTCAACAGGGTTTTTAGCAGGGTGAAAAAGCATGAGTAGCATTCCTTACATGATTAAGATAATTTTAATAGGATTTTATAAGTGATCCTGATATGTGCGCAGTGGCTGATATTTTCAAGCAAAATGACAATATTTAACCCAATGCAAATGTTACTGAATAAATACGCCCACTACTGATACTTTCCTACGCTTTGATTGGACGCCACTGGTTGTATAACAAGGGCAGATTAGGCATAATATGCGTTTACACCAAATTTTCTGTAGCCAACGTGATGACCATTTGTCTTAATCGCGTTATTTGTGCGTTTTTAGCAGATAGCTTGAATCGCACAGCAATGGCTGCATTATTGTATTTCGAATTGGGCTGACAACTGGATAATTATATTATGACGCAAAGCACTATGACGCATAGCGAATATCGAGACGAATATTGCGGAGCCGTAACCGAAAGCTTCATTGATCAAACCATTAGTATCGTGGGCTGGGTACATCGTCGTCGCGATCACGGTGGCGTGATTTTTTTAGACATGCGTGACCGCGCTGGTATCTTGCAGGTAGTCGTTGATCCTGATACCCCAGAAGCCTTTGCTACTGCTGATGCGGTACGTCCTGAATATGTGCTAAAAATCACTGGTCGCGTACGTCGCCGTTATGAAGGTACTGAAAACAATAATATGACCAGTGGTCAGATTGAGCTTCTGGGCAAAGAAATCGAAGTATTGGCAAAATCTGAAACACCGCCTTTCCCATTAAATGATGAGAAAACCACAGTATCAGAAGACTTGCGTTTAAAATACCGCTATCTTGATATGCGTCGTCCGCAAATGCAAGAGCGTATGGTTTTCCGTGCTAAAGCCACGTCAGCCATTCGTCGTTACTTAGATGACCATGGTTTCTTAGACGTTGAGACCCCTATTTTGACTCGTGCGACACCAGAAGGCGCGCGTGATTATCTTGTGCCATCACGCACACGCCCAGGTAACTTTTTCGCCTTGCCACAATCACCACAGTTATTCAAACAGTTGCTGATGGTGTCAGGTTTTGATCGTTATTATCAAATCGCAAAATGTTTCCGTGACGAAGACTTACGTGCTGACCGTCAGCCTGAATTTACACAGGTGGATATTGAAACTTCTTTCTTAAACGAAGAAGAAATCATGAATATCAACGAAGGTCTGATTAAGCATTTATTCAAAACCATGATGGATGTTGAGTTTGAGCAATTCCCACGCATGACTTACGCTGAAGCGATGCGTGACTATGCCTCAGACAAGCCTGACTTACGTATTCCATTAAAACTCATCGACGTTGCCGATTTAATGAAAGACGTTGATTTTAAAGTATTTGCAGGTCCTGCTAACGATCCTAAAGGTCGCGTTGCTGCCCTACGTATCCCTGGTGGTGCTTCATTAAGCCGTAAGCAAATCGATGCCTATACTAAATTTGTCGGTATTTATGGTGCACGTGGTTTGGCTTATATCAAAGTCAATGATGCGAGCAATATCAACAACGGCGTTGACCAAGAATCTGGTTTACAGTCTCCTATCATCAAAAATATGACCGACGATGTATTGGTAAGCTTGATTGAGCGTACTGGTGCAGAAAGCAATGATATTATCTTCTTTGGTGCGGATAAGGCCAGTGTAGTAAACGATGCAATCGGTGCACTACGTCAAAAGATTGGTCTAGACCTTGAGATGACAACGTGTGAGTGGGCGCCACTTTGGGTGACTGATTTCCCAATGTTTGAAGAAACTGACGATGGTCGCTGGACCTCAATGCACCATCCGTTCACTAAGCCTAAAGGTTCTGTTGAAGAACTAAAAACCAATCCTGAAGCTGCACTTTCTATTGCTTATGACATGGTGTTAAATGGTACAGAAGTTGGCGGTGGTAGCTTACGTATCAATACCTTTGATATGCAGCAAGCCGTACTTGATGCTTTAGGTATCGGCGAGCAAGAGGCTCAAGACAAGTTTGGCTTCTTACTTGACGCCCTAAAATTCGGTGCACCTCCGCATGGTGGCTTGGCCTTTGGTTTGGATCGTCTGATTATGCTTATGGTAGGCGCGGATTCTATCCGTGATGTCATCGCCTTCCCAAAAACCAAAACTGCTGAATGCCCACTAACTCAAGCACCTGCTGAAGTCGATAGCAAGCAGCTACGTGATCTTGGTATCCGTGTGCGCGAAAAAGCACAGGCTGACACCAACAAACCTGCTCAATAAATGGTCTAACGATGTCCGGATATTTTTTTCAACGCTTATTACGTGATTCATCACTGTGTGAATGGTTATGAATCCGTATCATATTTTTAAAATCGTGCCATTGTCTGTCTTGCAGATACTGGCACGTTTTGTTGCGTGGGTGATTATCAAGATACCCAGTTTAAGTATCATGCGTACGGTCAGTATCAATATGGCGTTAATTGCTCCTAAGCTGACCGATGTGCAAAAACAAGTCTTAACCAAAGAGATTATTTATCACCAGTGTTTGACCAGTATTGAATCTATCAAAAGCTGGGCCATGCCACCTGAGTGGAGTATCGCTCAGATTCGCGACGTCCATAATAAAGACATTTTATTAGAAGGACTTGCTAATTCCAACGGCATGCTAGCTATCGTTCCGCATCTCGGTACGTGGGAGATGATGAATGCCTGGCTCAATCAATTTGGTTCCCCAACCATTATGTACAAACCTGTTAAAGGTAATATTACCAACAACTTTGTGCTACAAGGGCGTTCAAGGCTTAATGCGACCTTAGTACCAACCGATGGTAGCGGTGTAAAGGCAATATTTAAAACACTCAAACAAGGTGGCTTTAGTATTGTCTTACCCGATCATGTTCCCGACCCTTCAGGCGGTGTGGTTGTGCCCTTTTTTGGCATTAAAACGCTAACTAGCACGCTTGCTTCTAAACTTGCTAGTAAAACCAAATGTGCATTGGTCGGCTTATCTTGTATTCGCCGTGACGATGGTCATGGATTTGACATCTATTGCTATAAGCTTGATGATCCCGCACTTTATGATCGTCATGCTGAGACCGCCGCTTATGCACTTAACCAAGCTATGCAACAGATGATTGAATCGAAATGTAGTCACTATATGTGGGGCTATCGGCGTTTCAAGCACATTCCCACATTAGGGAATCCTTACAACGTTGATGAAGAAACTTTGGCCAAATTCATTCGTGACAACAAACTGGCTGACCATAACGATCACAACGTTCATGATACAACCACGCGCGCTTGCAATGAGCAATGACCTTACAATTAGCCAAACGTTTAGAGATATCGTGAATCATAGCTGTGATAGTATTGGCTGACTTTTGTACCTTTAAACGTTACTAAGGCGTGTTCTCAGTTCAATCGATCGTCTTATCAATGGATTAGAGATGACTAAATTTTGACAAGCTACGTCAAATAGCCAGTCAATACCTCGATATTGTCTGCGCTACTTTCTTGTTTGGCGATAATTTATCTCATTTTTACAATGAGAACATACCCTAAATATTTTTTATTTATATTAATATGAGTGCATTATGGCAACTGACGTAACCAACACCTCATCGACAGACCACACGCCAGCAAGCAGCAGCACTGCTGAGCAGCGTTATGTTATCTGTATGAAATGGGGTGACAAATACGACGCTGAGTACGTCAACCGTCTTTATAATATGGTCAGTCGCCATTTGACCTTAGACTTCCAAATGATCTGCCTTACTGATGATAGCAGCGGTATCAACCCTGCTGTGACTTGCCATCCTATTCCAGAGATGGACTTGCCTGCTGGGCCTGAGCGTGGTTGGAAAAAACTCACGACTTTCAAACCTGAACTATATGGTCTCAAGGGTGTGGCGTTATTCTTAGATATCGACATTGTTATTGTTGATAACATAGATGCCTTTTTTACCTATCAAGCTCAGCATAAAGACAGCGTGGTGATTATCCGTGATTGGAAAAAACCGTGGCGAATGATTGGTAATAGCTCTGTTTACCGTTTCAATATTGGCATGAACACCTATCCTGATTTGCTCGCAAACTTTGAGCGCAACTTTGCAACCATTCGTACCCAAGTGCGCCATGAGCAAGCTTATCTGTCTAACTATTTACGTGAGCATCATCATTTAGAGTATTGGGATAAAACGTGGTGTGTCAGCTTCAAGTACCAATGCATCGCCCCTATTCCCTTTAACTTTGTGCGCGCACCTACTCTGCCAGATGGCGCAAAGATTGTCATCTTTCATGGTGAGATTAATCCGCCAGATGCCATCAATGGTAGCGGCGGTAAATGGTATCGCCATGTTAAGCCAAGCCCTTGGCTAAAAGATTATTGGCGATAAACCCATAGGAAAAACCATGAAAGCAGATGATGAGATGCAAATAGATATTGTGATTGCTTGGGTAGATGGTGATGAGCCACTGCTCAAACAAAAAAGGGCGCGTTATCAGAAAACAACCAGCGCGGCATCTGACGCTATCAGCTCAACACGTTTCGCCAGTAACGATGAAATATATTACAATATTGCCTCCATCATAAAATACGTGCCTTTCTGTCGACATATCTATATCGTCACCGACCAACAGCAACCGGCACTGATCGAAGCGTTTGCTGAACAGAATATTTGTGCAAAAGACAAAATACGTATCATTGACCATAAAGATATCTTTGCGGGCTATGAGCAGTTTTTGCCTACTTTTAACACGCGGTCTATTGAAAGCATGCTATGGAATATTTCAGGTCTTTCTGATTATTTCATATACATGAATGATGATTTTTTCTTCAACCAACCTGCTGTTATCACAGATTTTTTAGATGATGACACTATTATCATTCATGGTCATTGGCGAAAAAACACCCTTCTACAAGCCAAACTCCAATATCGAAAATCTCTACAAAAACTAGCAGGCAAAAAAGTTCAACCCAAACATACGATTGCCCAAATGCTCAGCGCTAAAATCCTGGGTATGAGTCAATTTTTTGAAGTGCATCATTATCCCCATATTGTCGATAAGAATATTTTAAAAAGCTATCTTTTGCATAACCCTCAGCTATTGATTGAGCAAATTCAATATAAATTTAGAGATGTGGCTCAGGTAAACCCCATTACCTTAATGAATCATCTAAAAATTCAACAAGGGGAAGCTTGTCTAAAGCCACCCGTAGCAATCAACTATTTAAAAAATGAAAACGGTGTTGAAGATTTTTTAGCAGGTTTGCAAAAACAATCTATCAAATATGGGTGTATACAAAGCTTAGACTTGCTTGACCCTGACTCCCGTAACAATATTACCGAGGCGATGATTCAGAAGTTTTCACAGCATCTGCCATCATCGTTATTGCTCAATCTCACTAAATAGAATCAATCTCATAATAATAAAAATATAACCTTGGAATTTTTATGAAAATAACAGTAGTAGGTACAGGCTATGTCGGCTTATCCAATGCTATGTTACTTGCCCAGCACAATAAAGTAATCGCTGTCGATGTCATAGCAGAAAGAGTCGAGATGTTGAATGCCAAACAATCTCCTATTGAAGATCCAGACATTGAAGATTTTTTACTCAACAAACCCATCGATTTCACAGCCACTTTAGATGCCAAAGCAGCTTACAAAGACGCAGATTTTATTATTGTTGCTACCCCTACGGATTACGACTCAAAGACCAACTATTTTAATACCCAAAGTGTTGAAAGCGTCATTGAAGAGGTGCTGAGTGTTAATAAAAATGCGCTAATCGTTATAAAATCAACAGTGCCCGTCGGCTATACCAATGACATTAGAAAACGATTTTTGACAGATAACATCATTTTTTCGCCTGAATTTTTACGCGAAGGCAAAGCGCTATATGACAATCTTTACCCTTCGAGAATTATCGTCGGTGAGCAGTCGGAACGTGCGAGACAATTTGCAGATTTGCTCTTGGAAGGTGCGATAAAGAAAGACGTTCCTCAGCTATTTACTGAATCTACTGAAGCTGAGGCCATTAAATTGTTTTCCAATACCTATCTAGCGATGCGTGTTGCTTATTTTAATGAGCTAGATACATATGCCCAGACTTTTGGATTAGATACCAAACAGATCATTGAAGGCGTAGGCTTAGACCCGCGTATTGGCAATCATTATAATAACCCATCGTTTGGCTATGGTGGCTATTGCTTGCCTAAAGACACCAAGCAGCTATTGGCAAATTATGATGAAGTCCCGAGCAACCTTATCCGAGCTATTGTTGATTCTAATAGCACTCGTAAAGATTTTATTGCCGATAAAATCATTGAAAAGCAACCAAAAATCGTTGGTATCCATCGACTAGTAATGAAAAGTGGCTCGGACAATTTCAGAGCGTCTGCTATTCAAGGCATTATGAAGCGTATCAAAGCAAAAGGCATCGAAGTGGTTGTCTATGAACCCGTATTAAAAGAAGAAGAGTTTTTTAACTCAAAAGTCATTAAGGATTTGGACGCATTCAAAGCCATGAGCGATATTATAGTGGCAAACCGCTTATCTGCAGACATCCAAGATGTGTCGCATAAAGTGTTTACCAGAGATTTATTTGGGAGCGATTAATGAAGATTTTAGTGACTGGTGCCGCAGGTTTTATTGGCTTTCATTTAATTAAAGCCTTGCTGGGCAAAGATTGCTTTATTGTCGGTATTGACAACCTCAACGCTTATTATGAGGTTGCGTTAAAAAAAGACCGTCTCAAAATTCTAAGCGAACAATCAAACGAAAATACTTTTAGATTTATCACGTTAGATCTGGCTGATCGCGAAGCCATGGCCAGTTTGTTTACTGAATATGGCTTTGATATCGTGATTAATCTCGGTGCACAAGCGGGCGTGCGCTATTCTATCGAAAAGCCACATGAATACATTGACTCCAATGTAGTGGGATTTCTGAACGTGCTTGAAGGCTGTCGACATGCTAAGGTAAAACATTTAGTATACGCCAGCTCTAGCTCTGTATACGGTATGAATATCAAGCAGCCATTTAGCACTAAGGATCGTGTAGATTATCCCATTAGCTTATATGCTGCGACCAAAAAATCTAACGAATTAATGGCACATACCTATAGCCATTTATACAATATCCCCACGACAGGGTTACGCTTTTTTACCGTCTATGGTCCTTATGGTCGCCCTGACATGGCCTACTTTTCATTCACCAAAAAAATACTGGCAGGTGAGCAGATTGATGTCTATAACAATGGTGAGATGCAACGTGATTTCACCTACATTGATGATATTGTCGAAGGCATCACTCGTATTATCGATAAAATCCCAGAACCACAACAATCTTTTGCGACCACAGCAATCGCACCTTACCAAATCTACAATATCGGTAATAACCAACCGGTAACGCTGCGCCGCTTTATTACCGCTATTGAAAGTGCGTGCGGTAAAAAAGCAAAAGAAAACTTGTTGCCCATGCAGCCAGGTGACGTCCCAGCAACTTACGCCGACATAGACGAGCTAACAGCCGATATTGGCTTTAGACCTGAAACCAGTATCGAAGATGGCATCTTAAAATTTGTAAATTGGTACAGAGCCTATTATCTAGAAGAACCAAGAGAATCACATCAAGCATAAAATTCGATAAGTCATAGAATAGATATAGCAAGGAAGAGTCAACCTATGAAGACATTGACATATTTGGTTAATTTAGATGGAAGCGACGCGCGCCTAGAAAGCGCAACTCAGCAGTTAGAGCAAATAGAGTGGCCATTTGAAAGAATACCAGCCTATGATGGCCGCGGTAAAAATTTGGCTGATTTTGCAGATTATGATGACTCTCAAGCCAGAAAAAATCTAGGACGTAGCTTATTAAGCTCCGAAATCGGCTGTTATCTAAGTCATTACAAATGCGCTGAACAATTCTTGCAGACGGATGCTGACTTCTTGGTGGTACTAGAAGATGATATGACCTTGTCCACCAGCTTCAAGACGATAATAAATGAAACCCTAGCGTTTTTACATGCTCATCCAACGTTGGATTGGTACTTGGTAAATCTTGCAGCAAAAAAGAAAAAGCTTGCTCGGGACATCACCAGCTTTGATAAACATACATTATGGCACGCCTATTATTTCCCTATTCGTGGTCTTGGCCTCATTTGGTCACGCAAGGGCGCTGAAGCATTTATTGCAGCCGCAAAACCCATCTCTATGCCCGTTGATATATTTTTCCAACAATGGCTGAGTAACAATGGAAAAGGGTTGGGTATTTGGCCTGTATTGGTACAGCCTTTGGGCCTTGACAGCGATATCTTAGGGACGGAAGCATCGCAAAATATAAAACGCAAAGACAAAGAAAATCGAGACTTGTCCTATAATATAAAAAAACAGAAAAGAATGTGGCAAAATAAAACCAAGGCTGTTGCCAACTTATACCTAAACAAGTAGTTTATATTTTATGAAAAACATCGTTATCAGTTTAGAATCTGCGGTAGAGCGCAGAAAACATATCACTAATGAATTTCAAAAAAACAACGTCGACTTTGAATTCTTCAATGCCTTAACACCAGACTTGGCTCATACTTATGCTCAAACTTTGCCCATTGATTTAGAAAACATCGATTTGACTGGTGGCGAATTGGCATGTTTTATGAGCCATGCTTCTGTTTGGCAACAAATGATTGATCAAAACATACATTATTTAGCCATTTTTGAAGACGATGTATACTTAGGTGAAGATGCAGAAGCGCTATTAACCACCACGAGTTGGATACAACCTGAATGGCATATTATTAAAACAGAAGCCTTTTCTGAAAAAGTCTTTTTGTCTTCCAATTCCTCTGAGATTGTCTTAAATAGGCGGCGCATTGCCCAATTAAAAGGGAAGAATTTAGGTACCGCAGGTTATATTTTGTCGTTGCGCGGTGCGCAAGTATATTTGGACTATATCTTAAAAAACAAACTGCGACCGCTTGATGAGTTAATGTTTGACGATTTTATCAAACATGGCGCTGAACCCGTCTATCAAATGACCCCTGCCCTATGTATTCAAGAAATGCTTTTAAATAAAGGCAATCCCTCGCTCCCAAGTGCGCTAATCAAAGATCGTCAAGGCCGTATGAAGTCAGAGAAAAAACCTGCTATGTTTAAAGCGAAGCGCGAAATTAACAGGATTGGGATGAAGATTAAGAAATCCATATTTGCAGCAGAAGTGGTTTTTAAATAGAATATTTTATCGTCAAATAATTTATTATGATAATAATTTTGGAATGGGAAAGTAATGACGGAAGATAACAAACCATCTGTAGCCATATTATATATTGCCACTGGTCGATATACCGTTTTTTGGGAGTACTTCTATCGCTCTGCTGAAAAACACTTACTTCCCAATAGTAACAAACACTATGTTTTATTTACTGATAACCTAGCATTAATCAGTAAGCAGACTGACTATCCTAATGTCACGATGATAAAGCAGGAAGCTTTAGGATGGCCTTATAGTACATTGATGCGCTTTAAATTCTTTTTAGGGGCAAGGTCTATTATTGAAAAGTATGACTTCATATTCTACTTTAATGCCAATACAGAGTTTCTTTCTGATATCACTGAAGATGAGTTGTTACCTCTCGATCACCATGAGGAGCTGAGTCTCGGCGTTCAGCCTCATATGTTTCATCTTAATAAACGTGCCTACACTTATGATCGTAACCCTCAATCACAAGCATATATTCCCTATCATAAAGGAAAGTATTATTTCACAGGTGCGTTGAATGGTGGTAAATCTCATGCATATTTACAGATGTGCGAAACTCTCAACCAAAACACAGAATTAGATTTAAAAAACAACGTTATTGCACTATGGCATGATGAAAGTCAATTAAACAAATTTGCATTAGACCGTACAGATATTAAGGTTCTACCACCTTATTTCACACGTGGAGAGCACGAATACTGGAAAAAAAGCTCAAAAATAATGTTTTCTGATAAGACGCATTACCGATTTGGCGGACATGCTTATCTAAGAGCCGAAACAAATGACAAAATCACAAAATCTGACTGGGAACAGAAGAATGGCAAACGTCGAAGAAAGCTCAATACTCGATTCAAGCAATATATCGCCTCACTTTTTTTCTGACAGTCCTACTTATACTAAGCTAAAAAAGCTAAAAACCAAGCCTAAACGCTTTTTTTATTATTTAAGTACGCCAAGAGATAGACGTAAGAAATTCGAAAAAGAAGCTGATACAGACCAACAATGCCAAGTAGCAAAATGCTGGGAGCAATTTACTCAATTATATTTCGATAATCAATTGACTTCATATTCTTTTAAACCTAAAAAATCATTTAGCGATGAAAAAATAATTTGGCAATATTGGGGGCAAGGTGTAAACAGCTTAGACCTACCTGATATAGTAAGACTTTGCTTTAAATCAGTAGATAATAACAGTGGCGAATACACTGTTATTAGATTAGATGATAGTAATATTCAAGATTATCTAGATCTGCCAGAGTTTGTTTGGGAAAAAAGAGCAAATCCGCAATTTAAGCATGCGTTCTTTGCAGATCTTTTACGTTTGGCATTACTTGATGTCTATGGCGGTGTTTGGCTGGACGCAACCATATATCTGAGCAGCCCTCTTTCTGATTTAAAAAGTCAATCAGATTTTTTTATGTATCAAAGAGACGCCGCCAAAACTGAACGTGAAGCATGGATTTCATTTAATAGATACTACTTTTCTTGGGAAAATGCTCATAAAATAAATGTACTAAATAGTATTATTTATGCCAAAAAACATAGTTATGTTATTCATACTTGTTTAAATCTATTACTCAATTTTTGGCACACGCAAGAGCACATTCCACATTACTTTTTCTTTCAAATCATGTTTGACAGTTTAATAAATAATCAACTTTCAGACTATCAGTGTGAAATCATCGACGACACTCAGACGCATCTACTGCTTAAAGTCTTGGACGAACGTTTCGACGAAAATTACTTTAAAGAAATAGTTGCTCAAATTAATACCCATAAGCTATCTTATAATAAGCAGCCGAAAGAGCACTCTTTTTATCAGCATTTATTGAACATCACATAACTTAATATTATTAAATACATATGATACCTAAGGATATTATGATATTGGTAAGAAACTTGGAACTATTGGGTCAAGGTACGCAGAAACTGGTCTACAAACACCCATCTGATACTGATAAGATTATCAAGATAATGAAGCCTGAACATGCGACATCTAATGGTGGTAGAAAGAGACAGCATCACTTGCGTGCTCATCATTCTCAGGGAATATACAAACAGTTTCGCAGAGAAATATTGCAGTATTTACAGCTTTGTAAAAACAACTATAGTCTGCAACGATTTACGTTTCCAATGGAGACCGTTTATGGCTTTATCACAACAGATAAAGGGTTGGGACTAGTGACTGAAAAGGTCATAGACCCTAACGGTTCAACCATGACGCTTTATGAGCTTTCTAATACCAACCTTTTCAACGATACACACGCAAAGGCGTTAGATAAGTTTTTTGATGAGTGTTGTGAATTACATGTGGTATTGGGCGAAGTTAATATTGCTGGCATCATGTACACCGAGCACAGACAAGGTAGCCCTGAGTTTGTATTGGTCGATGGCATTGGTGAAAAGCTACTCATTCCTTTTAGAGCAATGAGTAAGACCATTAATAGCCGTAATGTTCGAAAGATTGAAGCAAAAATAAAGTCCAAAATCGGTTATTACTCTACTAAGCATTAGAATTATAACCATGATAGTTATCAATGTGACCTTTATTTATTCGCTACCAGTTTATAAATACAGTAAAAGACCCAAGACAACTTAGTCGTCTTGGGTCTTTTATTAGAACCTATCACTTCATGAATCAGTCTTAATCAATAAAGCTTAACCAATCCATATACTGCTCATTGCGACCATGAACCACATCAAAGTATAGGGTCTGTAGCTGCTCAGTCAAAGGTCCACGTCCACCATTGCCGATAGTACGATCATCATATTCACGAATAGGTGTCACTTCGGCCGCCGTACCTGTCATAAAGATTTCATCTGCCAAGTAAAACTCATCACGAGTGATACGGCGCTCAACGACCTTGATTCCTAGATCATCGGCAAATTGAATGATGGTACGACGCGTGATGCCGTCAAGTGCACCGCCCGCTAAATCTGGCGTATGCAGCACACCGTCTTTGACTAAGAATAAGTTTTCACCTGCGCCTTGGCACACATAACCCTGTGGATCCATTAAGATGGCTTCGTCATAGCCATTACGAGTGACTTCTTGGTTCGCCATGATGGACACAGGATAGTTGCTTGAGGCTTTTGCCTTACACATGGTCACATTGGTCATATGATGAGTAAATGAAGATGTTTTTACACGGATACCGTTTTTGATACCCTCTTCACCAAGATAAGCGCCCCAATGCCAAGCAGCAACCATGGCATTGATACTATTGTCACGTGAAGACAAGCCTAGTTTTTCTGCACCGACCCAAATGAGCGGACGGATATAGGCTTCTGCCAAGTTGTTTTGCTTGACCACATCTTTGTGCGCTTGCTCAAGAGTCGCTGCATCAAATGGCACATTCATTTGAAAGATTTTTGCAGATCCTAGTAAGCGCTCGGTGTGTTCTTTTAGACGAAAAATTGCAGTACGGTTGTCGGCGGTTTGGTAAGCACGCACACCTTCAAACACCGCCATGCCATAATGCAAGCTATGCGTCAGCACATGAACTTTGGCATCTGGCTGTTCAATCATTGTGCCATTCATCCAAAGCTTACCATCTTGTGTTGCCATATTCATTTTATAATCCTTATGTTAGCGCTAACGGCTAATTTTTTTAGATATAGTCGACGCACTTATAAATGCTTCGACTAGAGGTGGTATTTAATCGTATTTATCAACATCATATGATAACACCACAGCGTCAAATTTTATTGCTAAAATACAGTGTCATTCTTACTAAGAAATAACCAACAACTGATAGCTTTATCGTGATGTGTTGCCAATTATATCACTGGCGGTGCTAGCAAATGAAATCTTTTAGTTTGAGCATCACAGGCTATTATTTATAATCAAAAACCTTTTTAAGAGTTATGCGAATCGCCATCTGTTAGATTGACACCCATCAAATGTTGCCATTGCGCTTGCACTAATGCTCGTGTTTCTTTCCACAGTGACTCATCAACTAGTAACGATTGCTCTGATAACGCCAATTGATGAGTAGCAGCACGAATTCTGAGGTAGGCATCTGTCAAATCTTGGCAGACTTGCTCCTCCCAAATACCCAGTAATGCCACCTCTTCGAAAATACGGACGTTATCGCTCCATTTGGTCAGGCTTGGATGCTCATGCGAATAGGCCAATACCGCAAATTGTGCTAAGAACTCAATGTCGATGATCCCGCCTGCATCTTGTTTAAGATGAAACTTACCTGCCTGTTGTTGCCATTGACTGGTACCCAGATGTTTTTGCATCTTAATACGCATACTGGTGACTTCTGTACGTACCTGCTCTATCGTGCGTGGTAAGGACAATACGTCTCGGCGAATATCACAAAAACGTGCCGTCACTCGTTTGTCACCGCAAATCGCTCGTGCCCGTACCAAGGCTTGATGCTCCCACGACCATGCCTTTTCTAGCTGATAGGTTTCAAATGCATGACAAGACACCACCATCATACCGGCATTACCTGAGGGGCGCAGACGCATATCAATCTCATAAGCGCGGCCATCTCGAGTTTGGGTATTGAGATAGTTCATCAGCTTTTGTACCAAGCGGGCAGCAAACTTCATACCGCTGACCGATTTTTCACCCGTGGTCATGCCCTGCTCTTTTATCTTATGCAAAAACACCAGATCCAAATCTGAAGAATACGACAACTCTAGCCCGCCAAGCTTGCCATAACCAATAATGGCAAAGCCGCAGTCCGCCTCGGTCACCGGGTCACCATCTTGACCAATAGGATAGCCGTAGCGTTTGACAATTTCTGCAAAAGCCCGTTCTAATGCGGCTTCTAGTACCACCGCTGCGATATAAGTGAGAGAATCCGACACCTTCATAATCGGACGCTCAGCCAATACATCACTGGCGGCGACAGCCAACACTTGATTCTTTTTAAATAGTCTTAATACGCTAAGCAGCTCTTCTTCGTCATTAGGCTCTACGCGCAATAACTGTTGACGCAAAATATCACGCAACTCTGGCTTATCAGGCAAGTGACGATAACGCTGCTGTAAAAAAGTATCTAAGAGCACAGGATAATGTGCCAACTCTTTGGCAATCCAAGGACTGGCAGACAGCATGGGTATCAACTCAATCGTCGCATTGGGGTTTTCTGCAATCATCACCAAATAGATAGAGCGACGACAAATCGCTTCGAGCAATGTAATGAGACGTGGCAAAGCGGTATTGGCCAGTTGCTGCTGCTCTTGATGAGCGAGTAACGCATGGATAATCACAGGATAAGCGTCATCCAACCGCTCGCGAGCTTCATCGCTCAAGTTAGCAACCATCTTTGACTGCCAAAAACTTTGTAACAGCGCCCGATTTTCTGCCGTTAGTACTTCGTTCAATCGTGCAATCTGTTCATCAAGATGTTCGGGCTCAAGATCTGTATTTTCATGATCAGGTATCTGACGTTCGGTGACCATACGCTCAAAGGGAACATTGACATTGTCTCGGTGGTGGTTGAGCGTGTTTAACAGTGCATTCCAATCATCAAACCCAAGGGTAACTGCCAAGTTATGCTGCCATTGCGGATCGTGTGGCAGACGCTGAGTCTGTTGATCATTGATCGCTTGAATGGCGTGTTCAAGGCGACGTAAAAAACGATACGCGGCTTGGAGCTCTTGATAAGTAATGCTCTCTAGATACTCAAGCTTGTGCAATACCTGCATCGCTTGTAAACAAGATTTCACCTGTAGTTGAGGATGCCTGCCACCATAAATCAACTGAAAGGCTTGCACAATAAACTCAATGTCTCTAATACCGCCAGCACCCAGCTTGATATTATCCAAATCCTCCCGCTGTGCCACTTGATTTTGAATAAGGGACTTCATCTCCCTGAGTGCTGAAAAAGCACTGTAATCCACGTAATAACGAAAAACAAAGGGCTTGATGAGCGCTTGTATCTCATCATAAAACGGCTGCTCTATCTGCCCGACTACTCGCGCTTTTAGCCACGCAAAACGCTCCCATGCGCGTCCATGCTGAGAGAAATACTTTTGCAATGCGGACAGATGAATGGCCAAATCACTACCATCACCCCACGGTCGCAGACGCATATCCACTCGAAAGACAAAACCATCAGCCGTCTTCTGATCCAGTAATTTAATAATACCTTGACCGAGCCTTGTCATAAACCGCTTATTGTCTATGCTGCGCGCGCCTTTTGATTTATCGCCATTGGTTGCGCCGCGTGCCTGATGGACAAAGATAAGGTCTATATCGCTCGATAGGTTCAGCTCATGAGCGCCAAGCTTACCCATTGCCATAATCGCCATGTCATCAATTTGCACGTTACCTTTGGTATTAATAAAAGTCGGTTCGCCGTACTGCTTGATCAAATGCTGATAGGTATAATCTTTGGCAAATGAGATACATCCATCCGCAAACTCCGACAGCTCATCGGTCAATTGCTCAAGCACTATCAGTTGTAAGGCGTCTTGCCAAATCCAGCGCATCATCAGCAGCGTACGTAGATGACGCAAGCCTCTCATCACCTTCATTTCGTCAGCAAGTTGGTAGTTTTCATCTAACGTATAATCTTGAATCAAATCATCGATTTGCTGCCGAGTTAAGGTCTGATCTAATGGGTAGCTACGTAAAAATGTTTGGCATGAAACCGTCCGACTCTCCCAAATCTGGTAAGCGAACTCGCTTGCCGTCTGCAATACTTGCAGCTGTTCGGCTGTAGGCTGACAATCTGTACCATGGGTCGCACGTGAAGGCATAGCAGGTGACATAGGGAACTAAACTCCTTACATAGAGTGATAAGACTACGTGAACTTAGCGCATAAGTTTATCGTTTTTTCTTACGAAGCAGTCACAGCATCAACTAACGATACGCAATATGTCAGTATTTAATATAAAACTACGTTTAATGACAGTGACCCTATTTGCTTTTGAGCGCTTTATGGTAGCATAAACAACTTTAGCGCAGATGATTGAAAAGAGCTCTTATGACAACCACGACCCCATTGCTTCTGATTACCGCTGATCCTAGCCACCCGCTTGCCTATTTAGCGCTACGTTATGCACGCGCTTATCTGCAAAACGCCGCCAATAAAAAAGATACCAATGATAATACCACCTTAAACGTATTTTTTTATGGCGATGCGGCTAATACTGCCAATGATCTACGCTGGCAGTCGGCAGACCAAATTAATTTGACCAAAGAGTGGCAAACACTCGCTGAGCAGTTCCAGTTAGCGCTGCCCGTCTGTGTCAGTACCGCACTCAGTCGCGGCATTAGCGACACAGATAACAGCAAGCGCCATCAACTTAATGGTGACAACCTTGCTACTGGCTTTGCACTGGTCGGACTGAGTGAGCTTGCGATGATGATGCAAGGCGACTGTCGTTTGATGCAGTTTTGATCACTTGCCGTGCAGACAGACTACATTTTATGATAATAACTATCAGCGACCAATTAGAGTAGGAATTAACCATGAGACTATTAATTCAGCTGCACACGCCGACTGAGATGGCGAGTTATGAAGGCTGTGCGCTTGCATTAACGCTCGCGACCTTTGGTCATGAAGTACAGCTGTATTTAGATGCGCCTGTTTTTGGTTTATTGATGCAGCCTGCGTCGCGTTTGCACGGCATGATTCAGTCGCTTGAGCTATATGACATGCCAGCCGCTTGGCTACCTGACGATGTCTTTAGCGGCTGGGTCACTGGTATGCTGCCTATTGATTTGGCTTCACAATTGACATTGATACCTGAAGTGGTAAATTCATCAGATTTTGAGCAAATACTAAGATTTTAGCATCGCAATTTTATTTGTAATACTTTAAATACTAGGGTATGTCCTCATTTTCAAAATGAGATAAGTTTTAGCTCATTTAGGTATTAATTGATTGAATTGAGTACATGCCCTATCCTACATCTAGCAAAAATCGGACACTGTTATGGCAACTTTATATCAAATACACAGCACAATGGATACACTCAGGCGCAGTGTCGATGAGATGTCGCGCACATGGCGCACTGGTGATAGCATACTCTTACTTGGTGCCACTGTGGCTTTTATCAGTTGGCTTGATGCGTATTTGAGTGATAGTGAAATACAAGGCATCGCAGATATTTATGCCTTAGCCGATGATGTGGCACAGCTGAGCACCAACACTAGCGCGAAGCTCAATCTAGAGACTAAGTTGAGTGGGCTATTAACGGATGCAGAGTGGGTCAATCTGACTCAGAATACCAATGCTAGTAATACCAACACTAATAATGCGAAGTTTGATAAAGTAGTGACCATCGCCCTATGAATAACGATAATACGACCAATCACAATATAACGGCAATCAACGTTGAATTAGATCAAGATGGTCATTTATGTGACCATAACATTTGGACCCCTGATGTTGCTCAGCAATTGGCCAACACTCTAGAGGTACAACTAGAGACTGAGCACTTACAAATATTACAACAAGTACGGGCATTTTTTATTCAGTTTAATCACGCACCAGCCACGCGCCCACTGATTAAATGGTTGCAGAAAACCTTACCCGAGCATGATATTAGCAATCAGAAACTACAGCAGTTATTCAAAACTGGCTTGGTCGCGCGTCATGTGAATCGCTTGGCGGGCTTACCCAAGCCACCCAATTGTTTATAAGGCCTATGGCTGATGAATTGTTATGAATGGCGATGAGCACCTGAATTTTGTGTGATCGCCTTTAGGGTCTGTTGAACATACCAATATGGTACTGCCAGCGGCTATTTTGGATCATATACCGTTAAGGTTTCATAGCCGATACTACGACCTTCATCGCCAGTAAAGCCTTGCTGACGCCATACCTCATACAGACATATCGCCACACTATTCGATAGGTTCAAACTGCGTGAATCAGCCAGCATTGGCAACCTTAGCCAATTATCAGCGCCAATATCTTCACGAATATCATCTGCCAGACCTGCTGTTTCAGAGCCAAATACTAAGGCAACATTAGCCGTCTGGTCAGTCATCGGCTGTCCACCAAAGTCATAGTCATAAAAAGGCTTGCTCAGCTTGGTAGTTAAGGCTGTAACAGTATGACAATCGGCTGCCTGTAGCGCCAGTTTTGCTGCCGCCCAATCATCATGTACTTGTAGGTGCGCGTATTCATGATAATCCAAACCTGCACGACGTAGCTTTTTATCATCAAGCTCAAATCCTAACGGCCTAACCAAATGTAGCTGCGCGCCCGTGTTGGCACATAAGCGAATAATATTGCCCGTGTTGCTAGGCATTTTGGGCGCTACTAACACAATATGGGTGGTCATATCGACTCCTTAAGTCATTAAATCTGCAAGTTGCCATTAATCGAAGATAACGTGGACAGACTCTATTAAAATGATGATTAATTGAATTTATGAACAAAGAGTAAGTAAAAGTTACAGTTTACTGCCAATAATTACATTTTGATACTGTGCACGGTTTTTAACTTTCACTATGATGTCTCTAACGGATATCGAGATAGTATTTATCAATTGTTATCTTATCCAATAACCCCTCAGTGATGCTTAGCATCACTGTTATTATTTATAACGACCTATTTTGAGGATTCTATTATGAAAAAAGTAATCATCGCATCTTTAACTGCTATGTTTGTTCTAACTGGTTGCAACACTTTTAAAGGTTTGGGTCAAGACGTATCAAGCGCTGGCCAAGCTGTTACTGGCGGCGCACAAGACGTGCAAAATAAAATCTAAGTATTGATTTTTTTAGCGTATTTAAAAGGCTTATCATCTATGTGATAAGCCTTTTTTTATAACGGTATTTTTTTGATATTAAAACTGATATTAAAGACACGCTGAACATCTCCAATTATAAGAAGGCTCGCAATATCTGATTGAGATAACGTTGACCTAACAATGTTGGCTGTAGGCGCTCTGTATTGTCTACTAGCAGTCCCTGAGCAATCAATTGCGCCACTTGTACAGCAATATCATCATAACTCAGCCCTGTCCTTGCAGTAAACATCGACCAAGCGACGCCGTCATGTAGACGTAGCGCATTAAGCATAAACTCACTGACCAATTCATCACTGTCAATTTCCTGCCAACCCACCATTTTTGGTGCTTTTTGTCTAATAAAATAGTCAGTGATATCTTGATAATCCACATAATCTTTAGGCAATCGTGATTTACTAAAACGATAAATACCAGAATCTACTAGCAAGTCATGCTTTAACCCATTCTCTGTTAATGCTGATGCTTCATCAGCAATCGTTACTTTACCATGTGCACCTGCACCAATCGCTAGGTAATCACCAAATTGCCAGTAATTAACATTGTGACGGCATGCTTTATCTGAAGCGCCTGCCCACGCGGACACTTCGTAATTGCGGTAGCCCAATTGCTGTAATAACGCTTGACCTGCCTGCTCAATATCTGCCAAGTTATCTTCATCTGGTAAAATCGGCTGGCTGCGGTAAAACACCGTATTGGGCTCAATCGTTAATTGATACCATGAGATATGCGTCGCCCCAGCATCATGCGCCATCTGGATATCGTCCAGCGCCTCATTCATCGTTTGCTGCGGCAGCCCATGCATCAAATCGACATTGACTCGCTCAAACCCAGCTGTGCGAGCCGCATGAATCGCCGACAATGCTTGTGCAGGGTCATGTATGCGGCCAAGGGTTTTGAGCTTATCAGCAGCAAAGCTTTGTACACCAATCGACAAACGATTGATACCCACCTCTAAATATTGGGCAAAAGGCGCATGCTCAAGCGTGCCTGGATTGGCCTCCATGGTCACTTCAATGCCATCAGCAAACTTAAAAATGTTACGTAAGCCAGTAAACAATCGCTGGTATTGCGCAATCGGTAGCAGTGAAGGTGTACCACCACCGATAAAAATCGAACTGATTTCTCGCGCTTGGGTTAACGGCTGCTGCATGGCGGCATCTGACAACAGCGCATCCACATATTCGTCATACATAGATAGCTGCGTATCCATCGGCAGCTCATGCGAATTAAAATCACAATAAGGGCATTTTTTGACACACCACGGTATATGAATATAAAGAGCCAGTGGAATGGCGCTTACCTGTATCCCACTCGCAGTATTATTAAAAGCGCTGAGATTATCAGAAAAATGAGCAGGTTTAATATTTGACATAAACGAAGGTATCTATAAAAAGAGTTACATAAAGAGATAACTGCTGTCACTAGCAGAAAGTAGCGCTAGGATAACGGCTAATGTGATTAAAAAAAAGGCTATCTTAAAGAAAAGCAGATCAATAACAAAACCAATCACAAATATTCATGTTAACCGTGTCCTTTTATAGGCAAAATAGTGAAGAATGATGGCATAAAATGACATTGCAAATAATGAATGGCTAATAATGATAAATAGGATAGAGATATGGCTTATTGGTTAATGAAATCCAACCCCAAGTTTTTTGGTATTGATGATTTGCAACGCCTAGAGACAGACAATTGGGATGGCGTACGCAATTACCGCGCTCGTAACTTTATGCGTGATGAGATGCAGGTCGGCGACAAGGTATTTTTTTATCACTCTAGCGCCAAACCATCTGGCGTCGCTGGTATCATGACGGTAAGTAAAGCAGGCTACCCTGACCCTTGCCAGTTCCATCCTGAGCATCGTCATTACGATCCTATTGCCACCGAAGATGAGCCACGCTGGTATATGGTAGATGTCACTTTTGAGCAAGCCTTTATTGATATTCTACCACTATCAGCACTTAAATTTTTACCCGCACTTGAAGATTCATTATTAATGAGAAAAGGCTGTGAACAACTTACCGTTATTCCACTAAACGCCAAACACTGGTACGCCATTATGGATATGGCAGAAACACTTAATCTGCTATCTGCGCAACCAGCGGTTAAATCGTAACGATTGCGTAAGGTTTTTAGTGTTATCAACGAACACTTATTGATGCGCTGCCTGCAAAAAATTTGCTATATTTGCGATTTGTCTTCAAAAATTCATTTATCGATTTTCTTTATCACACCTTCACCCCCATTATCAGGACTCGCTTATGAGCGCACCCAAACTACTATTATCTGTATTAGCCATCAGCATGTTCAGTCTGACCCTTAGCGCCTGTGGCAGTGACGGGGACAAGGTCAAAGAGGAATATGACCGAGTAGAAGATCAGGTAAAAGATGAATATGATCGTGTGGAAGACAAGGTCAAAGAAAAGTATAAAGAAGTCGAAGATAAGCTGAGCGATGATGAAAAATCCATGGCTGAGATTCTGGAGTCGGTATTTTTACCAGAAGAATCACTCGATAATTTCTTGGACAAAATAACCCCAGAAGGTGGTCGCGGCGGTTTATATGTCGGACACTTCATTGAGATTGACGATGGTGACAACAACGATATCGATATCGGTGCCGTTTACTTTGACATCAGTAAAGATGGCGCTGGCAGCGTCGATGGTAGCGTTAGTTATCAGCAGCAAGCCTGTCAAGAAAACAATACTCTGGGTATCAACTCAGCCATTAAGGTTGACAACTATATCGCGGGTAAAATAACAGGCAGTCTCGATACGTTAGCGTTCTTAGACATTAAGTATGTCAATGATTTGGGCATAGAAACACCAAACTTATTAACTACCTTTGCGGGGAGCTTTGAGGAAAAAGAAGCAGGATCACCTTGGAAAGGTAGCTTTGAGTATCAGGATGGCATCGGCGGTAAAAAATTAACAAGTAGCGAAAAAAATTGCAACGTCACTTACACCATCAGCGATCGCTCTAACTTTAAGACTTACCCACTTGATTATAGTCTGGGAAAAATGACTCTTGATGTCATCGGTAATGGCAGTCAAAAGACCGTCACTTGGCAAAATCCTGCCAATACCAAGCATCTACTGGTCAGCCAAATTGATGTCAATAAAGCCGAGTCTGGTGCTAACGGCTATGTGCAGAACGTGATATTGAGTAATCTTGAAACGCAATTTGCCCCTGTCATTCCAGCTAACGCCACCAATTACGCTATTGTCGTACAAGCCTTTGATGCGAATAACACCTTGATTGGCTATCAAGCAGTGGTGCAAGATTTGCCTGAATCGTTATAAATGCGTGCTGGTATACCTATAAGTTAGAATGGTTATCGTCAATTCCATACTCTATTGAATCGATCATCTTTCACAGTCAGTTCTTAAGAGCCATATAACGCTTTTAAAGCGTTGACATCATAGCTTGGCTTCTTTACCATCATATTTATTTATAACCCGTCAATCCAAACAGTGGATTGACGGGTTATTTTTATTTTGTGCCTACATTTTTTTTCATACTCTGCCTATATGGGCTTGCTCATATTATTTATCGGAGTATTATCGTCGGCACGAATCCCCTTTTGATATCCAGCCAAAAAACAGAATTAGCTTGGTAAAACTTGCTTAGGGCGTATCCTCATTTTAAAAATAGTGATACCAGTGGAATAAATTGTCATCAAACCCAAAAAATAGCGTAAATAGCATGGGGTTAGTATCCAGCTGTTTGGCAATGTTTGATAAAATTTAGCCATTTTCAGCTCATTTAGATGGCCATCGATTGAATTGATAAGATGCCCTAAGTCTCATGAATGTCTTACTTGCACTCGTTTACCTTTCTGCTCAAATTTTTGGTCATGGTATGACTGTCTCGCTATTAACTTACTGATGGCAGTATTTGCTCATCAGTAATAATTACCGCAAAGAATAAAAAGTTGCTCACTATGGTTTTCCCATTATCTTTTAGAGATTTTAAAAGCTACAGCTTACGCTTAGGCGTGCTCGCGCTTCCTATTTTAATTACTCAGTTTTGCCAAGCCGCACTTGGTGTGGTCGATGCTATCATGGCCGGTCAAGTCTCCGCGCTTGATTTGGCTGCCGTAGCCGTTGGCTCTGGTATTTGGCTGCCCCTGTTTTTATTAGCCACTGGTATTTTAATCGCCACTACCCCTCTTATTGGTGAGGCTATCGGTCAAAATAATCACCATCAAGTACCGCATATCACGCAGCAATCTTTATGGACCGCCGGTGTGATTGGTATTATGGGCTTTATTATTGTTAATTTAGCCCCCAATGTACTTGGGGTCATGGGTGTGCCTGAAAACATCCAACCGATAGCAACGCAGTATTTACATGGCGTGTCTTTTGGTTTTCCTGCATTGGCTGTCTATGCGGTGCTACGCAGTTATTGCGAAGCACTTGGGCGACCTGAGCCGGTGACCGTTATCAGTATTATCGGGCTACTTGCTGATATTCCACTTAACTATATTTTTATCCATGGTCTGTTTGGCATGCCTGAAATGGGCGGTGCAGGCTGCGGGGTCGCAACGGCAATAGTGTTATGGATAAACGTTTTATTGCTGGCAGCTTATACCAGCTTCACTAAGCGACAGCAGTTTGCCAGCACGCGCTTTTTTTATGCGTTTGCCAGTCCTAATCGTACACAGATCAAGAAACTCCTTAAACTTGGTATTCCGATTGGTATCTCTATCTTTTTTGAAGCCAGTTTGTTCAGCTTGGGTGCTCTTGTTATCAGTCCATTAGGTGAGCTAGCAACCGCATCGCATCAAGTGGCATTAGCGGTGACCTCCCAGCTGTTCATGATTCCGATATCGGTCGCTATGGCACTGACAATTATGGTATCCAATCGTTTTGGCGAAAAAAACCTGATGGCGTTACGTCAAGTGCAAGCCACTGGTCTTATCTGGACAGTATTGATTGCACTCACGTGTATGCTTGGTATTTGGCTATTTAGGCCGCAATTAGCAGCCGCATTCTCTGATAACCCAGCCGTTATCACGCAATCTATGCATTTACTTATTTTTGCACTTGGTTATCAACTGTTCGATGGCTGGCAAGTCAACGTCGCTGGTATATTGCGCGGCATGCAAGACACCACGATACCAATGTGGGTCACGTTGTTTTGTTACTGGCTGGTGGCATTGCCACTTGGTGTTTATTTGGTGCGCTTCACCGATGTGGGCGCACAAGGCTTTTGGATGGCATTAATCACGGGTTTATTCTTATCGTCTATTCTACTCACCCTACGCCTGCGCTATCAACAAAAGCGTCTAACGGCGATGTGGGGTTAATGCATCAGATATACTGATGTAAATGCAATATCTACTAACCATGACTAGCACTACATGGTCACATAGACTATGATAAATCATTGAGCATTTCTTACTCGTAAGAAATGCTTACGTCATAATATGTAAAAAAACTCAGTTAACAACTGTACATCGATTGCTCATTGCCATGAATATAGGTATCATTAGCAATTACCTACACAATATTTAGTTACACTATTTCTTGAAATTAGTAGAAGGCAAAATTAAAACTATGGATATTGAAAAAATACGCACCCTAATCGCCCTTATGGAAGAAAGTGAACTGGTTAATTTAGAAATCAGCTCAGATGATGAACATATCAGCTTAACTCGTCACTATGATGCGCCCGTACCGACTATGATGGCTGCACCTGCTGCGGGCGCTGCCCCTATCGCTGCTGAAGCAAAGCCAGCGGTAAAAGCGGGTAGCGTTGAGACATCACCGATGGTTGGTGTTTACTACTCAGCCCCTAGCCCTAATGATCCGCCATTCGTCAAGGTCGGACAAAAGGTACAGGCTGGTGACACCTTGGGCATCATTGAAGCCATGAAAATCATGAATCCTCTTGAGGCAACCCAAAGTGGTGTCGTTGACGAAATCTTAGTCGATAATTCCGAAGTGGTACAGTTTGGTCAACCCGTCATACGCTATAAAGCTTAACGACAATATTTACCAACCTTTACCTCATTATGATAGAGATTTCGTTATCATTTGGCATTTTTGCTTGAGTTATTTTATCTTTATTGTAGCTCAATTTAATAGTGCCTAAAATAACGACTCTATCAATGACCGACGCTTCGACAAGGATGACCCCATGATAAAAAAACTGCTCATCGCCAATAGAGGTGAGATTGCCCTACGTATCGTTCGAGCCTGCAAGGCCCTTGGTATAGAGACCGTCGGTGTCTACTCCACAGCTGATGCAAACTTGATGCACCTGCGCTTTGTTGATGAGGCAATCTGTATTGGCAAACCCAATGCCAATCAAAGTTATCTTGATATCAATACTATTTTAACCGCAGCTGAAATCACTGGTGCCGATGCTATTCATCCGGGTTATGGTTTTTTGGCTGAAAATGCTGAATTCGCTGAACGCGTCGAAGAAGCAGGTCTCACTTTCGTTGGTCCTAATGCTGATCATATTCGTTTAATGGGCAATAAAGTCTCTGCTATTAATGCGATGAAAAAGGCTGGCGTACCCACCGTCCCTGGCTCAGTAGGCGCGGTGACATTGCATAATGCTGAAGAACAAGCACGCAATATCGGCTTTCCTTTATTGATCAAAGCCGCTTCTGGTGGCGGCGGTCGCGGTATGCGTGTGGTTGAACGCTTCGAAGAAGTCATCGGTCAAGTACAGGCTGCTAAGCAAGAAGCTGAGCTGTGGTTTGGCGATGATACCGTGTATATGGAACGTTACCTACAAAATCCGCGCCACGTAGAGATACAAGTGCTTGGCGATGGTAACGGTAATGCCATTCACTTATACGATCGAGACTGTTCATTGCAACGTCGTCACCAAAAAGTATTAGAAGAAGCCCCTGCGCCTGATATTCCTGACGATGTGCGTCAGCCTATCTTAGATGCTTGCGTTAAAGCATGTGAGTTGGTGAAATATCGCGGTGCGGGTACTTTTGAGTTTTTATTTGAAAATAATGAATACTTTTTTATTGAGATGAATACTCGTGTGCAAGTTGAGCATCCAGTGACTGAGATGATTACTGGCATCGACGTGGTCGTCGAGCAGCTAAAAATCGCAGCCGGTTACGGTTTGTCTTATCGTCAAAGTGAGATTGAGATTCAAGGTCATGCGATTGAATGTCGTATCAATGCTGAAGATCCAGCCACCTTTATGCCTTGTCCTGGTACAGTCACTCAGCTGTTTGCACCCAGTGGCGCTGGTGTACGCTTTGACTCGCACCTCTACCCGGGCTACGAGATTCCAAGCTATTATGACTCATTAATTGGCAAGCTGATCTGCCATGGTCAAACGCGGCAGCAAGCCGTCTCTAAGACGCTACATGCACTCGATGAATTGGTGATTGAGGGTATTAAAACCAATATCCCACTACATCGTGATGTAATTTTGGCAGATGACAATTTCATCAATGAAGCACAAAATATTCATTACCTTGAAAGAGAGCTTCTGACTGGCAATAAAACGAAGGCGGATGTATAACCTACTTTATTGTTGAGAATAAAAAAACCGCTATCGATCATTGATAGCGGTTTTTTTATGTTTCTATTGTAGAAAAAAACGGTCTTAAGTCTTATGATTAACGATAAAGTGCTATGGCAACACTCTATTAAAATTCATAAAGCATTCATTACCATCAGGGTCAGCACACCACTGCATTTGGTTGCCATCATGGTTTAAAAACGCAATCAACGCTTCATCAGTTTGATCAATCTGGTTGCCTGAACAATCTACTTCATTATTGTCATACACCGTTTTCAGCGCAATAATGGGCAGCCCTTCTTCACGGTGCGTGATTAAATAACGGCCGTATGTCCATTCTTTGCCGCTCACTGCCCACATCTCATTATCAGCCGCAAAATTATATAGCTCGCGGCACTGGTTCGCTTTTTTAGCAGAGGCCCTTAACTGGTTGTTAGTATTTGGCTTAATATTAAGGACGCGCTTTTCACTCTGCTCAAGGATACCGCCTTCTTTGCCAGCAGTCACTTTAGGCTCGTCACTTTTTGTCTGTTGCAAGTCTTTTGATATAGCTTGTCTGGCTTTGGCTTCTTTGGTCATCGTGATACTACTGTCTAAGTCTATCTCCCATTGTCCCGCGATAGCTGGGCTGATATGAGTGGTAATAGTCGGTTTAGTGACCACTTCGCCATTCACTGGCAATGACGCCAGAATAGCGGCCAATGAAAATGAAGCAAGTGAGATAGGTTCCATAATTAACCTTTTGTTTATAATAATATAATAGTATGCGTTATGTACATTAGCGTAAGTCTTAGACATCAAAAACACAAGTAACATTATGCTATTAGTCGCGATGCTTTAACCAACTTTGAAATAGGCGATAGTCATAAAGTCTCAATTTCTGCATTTATGCTGTCTTTTTTCATGCAAAAAATAACGCCATCGCTTTACTTGCTAAAGACAAGAAGCGACAGCGTTATAGGTAAAAGTTATGAAAACGACCATAAAAATATTAAGCAGCGGCAGTGCTAACTGCTTGAGCAAACGCTGATAATGCGCCTTTGAGCATCGCTGATACAGTACTGCTACAAGTACCAATACCAGAATAAACCTCCCCATCAACATTCAACTGAATGTAAGCAGCAGCGTTAGCATTGGTTTTGTTGTCATTATTGGTATCATCATCGATGCCATCACCGCTATTGTGCTGCGGATTAATCGCATGCTCAGCGTAGTTAATGACATGTATCGATTTGCCAGTGTGCTGGGCAAGTCCGTCGATAAATGATGATAATGGGCCATTGCCAGTGCCATCAATATTAATAACGTCCCCATTCATTTGTACTTGACCATTAAAGTAGACTTCACCACCTTTGTTGTTTACGCTATAGTCTAATAGCTCAAAACTGCCTTGCTGTAAATACGTGTCTTCAAATGTTTGTAAGATTTCATCATTCTGCAATTCACGAGCAGCTGATTCAGCTTGCTTTTGTACCACGCCGCTAAAGTCAATCTGCATCCAACGTGGCAAATTAAAGCCATAATTACGCTGCAAGATGTAGGCGACACCACCTTTCCCAGACTGGCTATTGATACGTACCACATCTTGATAGCTACGACCAATATGTGCAGGATCAATTGGCAAGTAAGCCACATCCCAAACGTTATCTGTTTCATCCTGATGCTTCTCGTTATAATCGAGAGATTTTTTGATGGCATCTTGGTGTGAGCCGCTAAAGGCCGTAAAGACCAATTCGCCGACGTATGGATGACGCGGATGTAAGGGCAAATTGTTACATTCGCTGACCACTTGTACGATTTCGCTCATATTACTAAAATCAAGCTCTGGATCGATACCTTGACTAAACAAGTTCATGGCCATGACCATGATATCCATATTGCCCGTACGCTCACCGTTACCCAATAGCGTACCTTCGATACGATCGGCACCCGCCAATACCCCAAGCTCTGCTGCTGCCACCGCACAGCCACGGTCATTATGAGTGTGCAAGCTGACGATGACATGCTCTCGCTGGGGAAGATGACGGCAGAAATATTCCACTTGATCAGCAAAAACATTGGGCATAGACGCTTCAACGGTTGCTGGCAAGTTTAAAATAACTTCCTGCCCATTTTGTGGCTGCCATACTTCACAGACCGCGTCACAGACTTCTACGGCATATTCGGTTTCTGTTTGACTAAAGCTCTCTGGTGAATATTGGAACACCCATTCCGTCTCAGGATACTGAGCCGCATACTGCTGTAATAGCTTGGCACCAGTGATGGCTATTTCCTTAATCTCGGCTTTGTCTTTACCGTAGACTTTTTCACGTTGTACACGGCTGGTTGAGTTATAAACATGGACGATGGCACGCTTCGCGCCTTTCAATGACTCAAACGTACGAGCTATCAAATGCTCACGAGCCTGCACTAATACCTGCAAAGTTACATCGTCTGGGACATGATTTTCTTCGATAAGCTTGCGAGCAAAATCAAACTCAACCTGCGCCGCTGATGGAAAGCCGATTTCAATCTCTTTAAAACCAACCTCAACCAAGGTCTTAAAAAAACGCATTTTTTGTTCGATAGTCATTGGATCAATCAGTGCTTGGTTGCCATCACGCAGATCCACACTTGCCCAGATTGGTGATTTTTCAATCGTTTTGCTTGGCCAAGTACGATCTGACAGCGATGGCGCAAAAGCAAATGGACGATATTTTTTATAATCAAAAGCGGCATTTTTGGGTGTAATCTTTGCAGCTGTTGAGGCTACAGTGCGTTTGGCTTGGTCAGACATAATCAATCCTTAGATGATATGGGAATTTATGTTTTTAGCTGGACGGCTGGTGATCAGATCAATGTTTATCATACGAGATAACCAATGTTTATACCATAATAATATCAGAGTTTATGCAATAGAAATCAGCTTTCTTCTATAATATATGGCGCTATTTTAGTGAAAAAATACAATTTAGTTAGTATAATTAGATGAATTCACTAATAAAGCAAAAGCTCATGCCAAACAGTCATCTAGATAACCCACTTTTAGCCGATATTGATGCGACCGACCGACAGCTATTACGCGTATTGCAAACTCAAGCACGTATGAGTATCACCGAGCTTGCCGAACACGTCAACCTTTCAGCCACGCCTTGTGCACGCCGTATTAAACGCTTAGAAGATGCTGGTATTATCACGGGTTATCATACCAAGACAGATGCGCAAAAACTTGGCTACCCACTCGCCGTCTTTATCGCGATTAGCATGGATCGCCATACGGCTGAGCGCTTTGAGCAGTTTGAGCTTAAGATTCAAAGCTTTGATGAAGTCATTAGCTGTAGCATTGTCACTGGTCGTACAGAAGACTACCTTATAAAAGTAAGGGTACGCGATATGGCACATTATGAGGAGTTTTTATTACACAGGCTCAATCGTATCGAAGGTGTCGCCCAAGTGCATACCAGTTTTGAGTTGCGAGAAGTATTTAGCCGCAGTGTGGTTTAAAAGGTAGTCGCTGGCTGTCGACGAAACAATAGTAACAGCACCAGTCCAACAATCAATCCAGCGGCGGCAACGAGTAACCCTGCATTGAAGTTGTCGTCCTGCCCTGCCAATGCTACCGTCACCAATGGTCCCAAGAACTGACCCAATGCGTAAGCCAACGTTGCCAGTCCTATCAACAAATTTGAGTAAGCAGGATTGATGTTTTTAATCAAAGTGAGCGTCATCGACACCATACCTACGAATGTCAGCCCTAAAATAGCAGCATTACCATACAAACCAATAGCGCCGTCGAACCATATGGGCAAGCACATGCCGAATGCTTGTAATATCGTTAAGCCTATTAATGTTTTTATTTCACCAATTCGTTTGGCAAGTGCGCCCCACAGTGGATTTGATAACATCGCAAACACACCAACGACTAGCCAAATGAGCAATCCAGCATACGTCTGCGTCGTGAGCCGCTGTGAGGCCATGACTGGCAAAAAGGTCGCAGAGGTAATATAACCAAATCCTGCCAGTACATAACTCGCTGACAGCAAAGCAATAGCCTTACGATGACCAGCAATGGCCTCATACAAAGCGCGTTTAAAATTAACGTAGGTTTGATGCATTGATAGGTGCTGATGCATAACATGCGATTCAGATGACTTAGGACTTGCTGGCTTTATTGCCCAAAGTAACCACAAGAGTGGCAGACTACTAAGCCCTGCTACCAGCCAAATAATATCAAAATGATAGCCTAATATTAACAAACACCACGTCAGTATGGCAGAAGCACTGATGCCAACACCGATGCCTGCATAGTGCACTGCTGACAGTACAGAACGGCGTTCAGGACTTAAGCTTTGGATAACAAACGATGAACTTAAAATCATCGCTACACCGCTTGCAATACCTGCGATTAAGCGAATGCTATACCATAGAGTTAACGACATATTAGGTATGACAAGTAGCATCGTTGTGACGACACTTATAATTGCCCATAGTGTCAGCGCCTGCCATGTCGAGCGCTGAGGGACAAACATGGCGATAAGGGCACCGATAAAATAACCGATGTAATTAATAGAGGCGAGCCAGCCTGCAATCGTCGTCGAAATCGACAGTTGCATCATAATATCGGGCAAGGTAGCAGTAAACAAAAAACGCCCATAGCCCATGACCACTGCCATGCAGTAGAGACCTATAAAAGCAATGGCCGTTTCATTGTTAATATTAGGAAAAGCACGGCTTTTGAGAGCAGTCATCATGACAGAGCCATTTTGCGGCAATTAGCACACAATCCTTTGTGTTAAAGCATTCAAGAACATCCGCGGATTAATAATCAAACATATAAGCGAAAGCTACGATACGTTTGCTGTTGGCGGCATGGTCACATCTGTCTCTGTGTGTCCTAGCATTTGTACGCGTTGATCACTAAACATATCCATGTCAGGCGCAAGCGTACGCATAAAGCGGTCAAAATACAGCATCTGTTTGGTCAATAAAGCAAAGTCACGTGGGAAATGAATACCATGACGCTTGCCAACTTCGACAATCTCAAGCATCATTTGATTCAGCTCATCCGCTTGCTCTTTGCTGTTAAAGGGGACACCGCTGGTAAAAGCTTTGTCCTCTGCCATGATGGTTTTCATCATACGCTGCAAATCATCACCCAATGCCGCCACATCGACCTTATTACTGCCATGGGTCATTTCCATATCAATCATATGACGCGCCATTGCTTGATAATCACTGTCCTGCATGGCTTGCATCATACCCATGCATGCGCGCCAGCTTTCAGCTTTCAGTTTACCGACAATACCAAAATCTAAAAAGCCGATACGACCATCAGTCAATAGCATCAAATTGCCCGCATGTAAGTCAGCATGGAAACTATTGCATAGCATCAGACTGGCAAACCACGTATTCAAGGTATCCGCCATTACTTGTGCTGGATCATTACAATACTGACGCATAAGCGACTCATCAACCATAGAAACGCCATATAGACGGCTCATCGTCAGTACTCGCTTGGTGGTCAAATCTTCATATACTTTTGGTGCCACTACCCGAGTATTACCTGATACGGCTAAAAACTGCTGAAAATCACGGATATTTTGTGCCTCAGCGATAAAATCAGTCTCGGCCAGCATGCGCAGGCGAATCTCATCAATAATCGGCGCAATACTCGCAAACTTCATCGACGGCATAAGGATCTCAAGTAGCTTGGTTACTCCGTGTAATACGCCCAAATCAGTTTGCATAATGGTTTCGACGCCAGGCTTTTGTACCTTTAATACAACTTCATCACCATTATGCAAACGTGCCGCATGAACTTGAGCAATAGAGGCTGATGCTAGCGGCTTTGAGTCTATATGGGCGAACTTATCATCGAGCGTCATGCCATCAGCAGCCAACTCTTCTTTTAGCACCTGCTCGATATAAGCGTAAGACAATGGCGTGGTCTGATCCAAACAGCTCTGGAATGCCTTGACATAATCACGTGGAAACAGCGACGGCGTACTGGCAATAAACTGACCAATCTTGATATAAGTCGTGCCCAACTGCTCAAACGTTTCTTTTAGTAATGTGGCGTCAGGTTTCTCACCTTTTGCCACTCTCAGCGCAGACAGACCTGCCACACTCGCTGTTTGGCGAACACGGTTAACAACATTAAAAGTATGCTTTAATAAATGCGGACGATGAATTTTCATAAAAAAACAACTATGGCCATAAGAAGGATGTTTGAAAATAGATAATGATGCTTTGGCTATAAGCTAAAGATGCACTAAAGGCACATTATTCAATTGGGACTGCTACAAACAGGACACTCGGCATCTTGGCGATAGCCCATGAGCCTTTGCTGCATTTGGCTACCATCCCATATTAATAGCTTATTTGTCAGTGGATTTTTGGTTAATCCCAGATACTGCAGTGCGGCATTCGCTTGCAAATTTCCCATGATAGCAGTGGTACTGGCAAGCACACCTGAGTTAGCACAGGTACGCTCATCAGCCTCTGCATCAACCGTCACTGAGCCAAATACGCAATGATAACAACCGGTATTCAAATGTGGCTCAAACAATGCTAGCTGCCCTTGCATCGCAATCGCTGAAGCGGATAACAATGGAAGCTGATAGCGTACGCTAATACGATTTATAATGTCACGCGTCGCAAAATTATCGGTGCAATCTAAAAGTAAGTCAGGCCTGCCTGTCGCCATATCAAGCAATTCATAAGCATTGTCTTCACTTAATCTTGACACTGTACCGCGAGCAGTAATTAAAGGGTTAATACGCTCTAACATTCGCGCCGCTGTTAACGCCTTAGACTTACCGATATCTTCAGGTAAAAACAGTGTTTGGCGCTGTAAGTTGCTGGCTTCAATAACATCATCATCTATCAGATGAATTTTCCCGAGTCCTGCACGCACCAGCGTCTCAGAAGCAGGACAACCAAGCCCACCTGCGCCTATCATGACCACACGAGCTGATTTTAAGCGTAGTTGAGCGTCAATATCCCAGCCATCGAGCAATATCTGCCGCGCATAACGTAGCAGCTCATCATCCGATAACTGCACCATCTCTTCTACCATACTCATTCACAACCTATGATTAAAAATCGAACTACTATAGAACTTATGACCACTAAAACCTTATACCATTAAATGCGACCAAGCGTGACACGATCATTACCACCATAATCTTGTACTGTGTGTACTGACTCAAAGTTACTGTCTACAAACAACTTGCGAACGGCATCACCTTGATCAAAGCCATGTTCAATCGCTAGAAGTCCACCGACCCGCAAATATTTCGGTGCCTGTCCTACGATAGTCTCTATATCGGCAAGCCCATGATTGGGCGCACTTAAGGCACTAATAGGTTCGGCGACAAGGCGTGCCAAATGCTCGTCTGCTTCATCGATATAAGGAGGATTGGACACAATCACATCAAATAATAACTTGTCATGACTAGGCAGCTCGTCATACCAACTGCTTTGTATAAACTCAATACCAGCAACATCATTGATAGCTGCATTGTGCTGAGCAACCTTAAGCGCTTCTGGCGACATATCCACTGCGACGACTTGCCAGCTTTCTATCTTACTGTTTGAACGCTTTGTATTTAACTCATGTGCAAGGCTAATCGCGATACAGCCTGAACCTGTCCCTAAATCAAGTAACCGTTTTGGGCGGACGCTGTTTGGCTGAGCATTTATCCAAGTTAACACTTGCTCAATCAGTATCTCAGTATCAGATCGTGGAATTAAAGTATGCTCATTTACTTTAAAAGTAAGCGACCAAAATTCTTGCTGTCCCGTCAAGTATGCCAAAGGCGTACCCTGCCGCATCTTGGCCACACCTGCATTGAATTGCTCAATTTCGCTGTCCGTTAATTGATAATCTTCATCCGTCATTAAGGATATCGCAGGCTTATCGATGACATATAATAGCCAATCGGTGAGCCAAAATGGCGGCAAATTGCTGTTTGCAGCCTCATTTGTCAACTGCTGAATGTCCTGCTTCATTTGACGAATGGTCGATGCTGTCATAAGTAACTCTTAAAAATATTATGAATCAATGAAAATAAAAATACTGTTTAGCCTACTCTGACGCACGTGGTGGTTCTTTGGTATCAGTTAGGTTTGGATTTACCTTGACTAACTTATCACTGCTTCCATTATTATTGTCATCGTCATAAATATCATCGTTATCGCCGATGACGATATGTTTATCAACAAAGTAAATCAACGCCAAAATTGGAATACCAATGGCAAAGGTAAAGATAAAGAAAAATGGGTAGCCCATATTGTCGACGATAGCACCAGAATATCCACCCATGACTTTAGGAATGAGCGTCATTAGTGAAGAGAAAATAGCGTACTGTACTGCCGTAAAGCGGATAGAAGTCAGCGCTGATAAAAAAGCAATAAAGACAGCACTAGCAAGACCAGCCGCCAAGTTATCAAATATCACTGCCATATACATGATTGGCAGACTGCCTGGATTATACGTCAATACCACAAATAGTAAGTTGGTCGCACAAGCGAGAATAGCGCCAATCATCATGGCATGCATAATGCGGAAACGCTGTGCCAGTAGCCCTCCTAAAAACCCACCCGCAATTGCCATGATCACACCAACCAACTTTACCGCATTGGCAATGTCAGTTTTACTAAAGCCCATGTCCTGATAGAAGACGTTGGAAATAACGCCTGCTACGATATCTGAGATACGGTATAGCCCGATGAGCGCCAATAGTAATAACGCCTTTTTGCCATAGCGTCTAAAAAAGTCCAAGATCGGCTCGACCCAAGTTGCCATGGCTACTTCTTTTTTCACCAACCCAACTTGTACCAATGCATAACCTGCCGCCATCGCTACACCCAAGCTTATCAGCAGATGCAATGTTTCAACAAAGAAGCTGGAAAACGCACCTTCAAACTCTGGCAGTACTTGTCCCATCAATATATAAGCGGCGATAAAAGCGATCACAGAAAATACAAATAGCGACACCAATCTCACATAATCTTCGCGAGTCTCAGCAACCAATGGGGCTTTATTAATAATTTTTGGTTGATTAATGATGAAATACAACAGCAGCAAAGGGGCACAAGCGACCAATGCCAAAAAGTAAAACTTAATCGCTGGCATTACCATTAAAGGTATAAATGCCAATGTGCTATCAAATACTGTATTAATTAAAATATTGATCAGATAGATAACGCCAAAAAGTAAACCTGGTATGAGTAATAAAGCAGAATAAATAAGAAATACCTTAAGGTTGCCTTTCTGCTTTTTACTTTGCAACGTTTCGGCCGTTGGCTCATAGCTAGCAAACGTCGTTAATACCCCTAAAGTCATGACACCTGCCATGATGTAGTAAGTATTTCGCCATGCCTCATAACTATAAAAAGTCTCATTCGAGCCAAAAAAATCTGCCAAATATAAAGCACCTGCCCCCGCGACGATCATGCCGATGCGATAACCTGATACATAAATAGAGGATAAAATAGATTGCATCGATGGCGGTGCAAGCTCGATGCGGTAGGCATCAATAACGATATCTTGGGTGGCAGAAGAAAAGCCAAGCAGCACTGCAGCACCTGCCATGTAGACTAAAACATCTTCACTAACTGGATTAACATTTGCCATCGAAAAAATAGCCAATATGATAAGCAGCTGTGATACCACCATCCAACTGCGTCGACGACCCAGCCATTTGGTCAAAAATGGCACAGGAAGCGCATCGATTAATGGTGCCCAAATAAATTTAAATGAATAACCCAACGCTGCCCAACTGAACATGGTCACAACGCTACGATCAATGCCTGCCTCTCTGAGCCATAATGACAAGCTTGAAAAGATAAGCAGTATAGGAATACCCGCTGAAAAGCCCAAAAACAACATGATAATGACACGAGGGTCTAAATAGGCCTTTGCAGCCTCTCCCCATGATTTTTTGGCAATTGGTTGATTGGGCGGCACAGATTTGACAGCAGACATAATAACTCACCAACACTTAAGATAAAGAACACAACTGCGCACAATTTTTATCAATCATTAGCATCATCTATCGGTAACTGACACTGATAAATAGCACTGACAAACGGGATCGATAAAAATTGCTTAACGTTGCACAAATACAGCCATTACAACAAAATTGAATTATGGTACTTGAGAACCTCTACGTTGACTAGATGTTTTTGCACTAACTGACTGATTGTGGCGCTTGCACGGTGGCTTATATTTCGAAGTAGTAACACAGGTTATATCAATCTTTCCCTAATGTTAGGTTATCCATAAGTTTTCTTACCAATTTCTCTCATTAAAGATGTCTGACAATGCTTTTATTTATAGGTAATATATAGATAGAGGTAGAGTCATCACAAGCTTGATTGGCTTATCACCATCTTACCCAGTAATACGAACAGTGGCGTTAATAGCAAGCTGAATGAGTTACCACACAAAGATTCCATGATTAATAATTTAAAACTTATAATTCTTATATATTAGTTTTATAAATATACAGTGCTTCGTTATGCTCTTTGTATAGACAATGATTATCTCGATTAACTATTCGTTCTTTTTATTATCATAGCCTAGGAGTTTTACTATGTCTGATTCAACCAACACCCCAACTGACAAAAATACAGCGCAAGATACCGCTGGTTGCCCCGTAAATCACGAAGGTAGCAACAAGGATGTATCAACCAACACAACGTATGATCAAGGTGACGACCAAGGCCCGACGATTCACAGTGAAAACGTCGATCAGACGCACGCACCGCAGCGTCATAGTATGGGCGGCTGTCCTGTCATGCACCAAGCACATACTACGAACGCGTCGGCAGCAACCGACTGGTGGCCCAATGCTTTAAATTTAGATATCTTGCATCAGCAAGATAAAAAAACCAATCCAATGGGTGCAGACTTTGACTATGCTGAGGCTTTTAAACAACTTGATATAGAAGCGGTTAAAACTGATTTAAAAAACCTAATGACTGAGTCACAAGCATGGTGGCCAGCAGATTGGGGTCATTATGGTGGGTTGATGATTCGTATGGCTTGGCACTCTGCCGGTACTTATCGGCGCTCTGACGGCCGTGGTGGTTCTAACACTGGCAATCAACGCTTCGCTCCATTGAACAGCTGGCCGGACAATGTCAACTTGGACAAAGCACGTCGTCTATTATGGCCGATCAAGAAAAAGTATGGTAATAAACTTTCTTGGGCAGATTTGATGATCCTAGCGGGTAATATGGCTTATGAATCTATGGGCTTTAAGACTTTAGGTTTTGCTGGTGGACGCGCTGATATTTGGCATCCAGAAAAAGATATCTATTGGGGTTCTGAGCGTGAATGGCTTGCTGCAACCAAAAATCGTTATGAAGATGATAATAAGCGTGAATCGCTAGAGAACCCTTTAGCAGCAGTACAGATGGGATTGATCTACGTCAACCCAGAAGGTGTCGATGGTAATCCTGACCCAATCAAAACAGCGCAAGATATTCGTACCACTTTTGCTCGTATGTCAATGAATGATGAAGAAACGGTTGCCTTGACTGCTGGTGGTCACACAGTTGGTAAATGTCATGGTAATGGTGATGCCACCTTATTAGAAGATGAGCCAGAAGCTGCTGATATCAAAGAACAAGGTCTAGGTTGGCGCAATCCTAAAGGTACGGGCAATGCTGGCGACACCGTCTCAAGTGGTATCGAGGGTGCATGGACCACGCATCCGACCCAATGGGATCATGAGTATTTTGAATTACTGTTAAATCATGAGTGGGCACTGACTAAGAGTCCTGCTGGTGCTTGGCAGTGGGAGCCTATCGATATCAAGGAAGAAGATCGTCCTTTGGATGCACATGATCCAAGTGTACGCCGCAACCCAATCATGACCGACGCTGATATGGCAATGATTAAAGACCCTGCTTACCGTAAAATTTCAGAGCACTTTCATCAAAATCCAGAATATTTCGATGAAGTATTTGCAAAAGCTTGGTTTAAGCTTACCCATCGTGATTTGGGGCCAAAATCTCGCTATTTAGGTGCGGATGTGCCAAGTGAAGATTTCATATGGCAGGATCCAATTCCACAGGTCAATGTTAATCTGAGCGCTGATGATATTGCGATCTTAAAAGCACAGATACTAGACAGTGGTATCGATCATCGCGAATTCATTATTACTGCTTGGGACAGCGCTCGTACGTTCCGTGCTTCAGACTATCGCGGCGGTGCCAATGGTGCACGCATTCGTTTAGCCCCGCAAAAAGACTGGCTAGGTAATGAGCCAGAACAACTACGACGTGTGCTTGAGACATTGACAAGCATTCAAGCTGAGTTTGACAAAGATGTGAGTTTGGCTGATCTTATTGTGTTGGCTGGTAATGCGGCTATTGAACAAGCAGCAAACGATGCGGGTGTAAAGGTTACTGTACCGTTTACCGCAGGTCGCGGTGATGCTAGCGATGAGATGACTGAAATAGAGAGCTTCTCTGATTTAGAGCCACTACATGATGGCTACCGTAACTGGGTCAAAGAAGACTACGCTGTTTCTCCTGAAGAGCTGTTATTAGATCGTACTCAGCTGATGGGCTTGACTGCACCCGAAATGGTCGTTTTAATCGGTGGTATGCGTGTCCTTGATACCAACTATGCTCAGAGCCAACAAGGTGTCTTTACTGAACGTGCTGGCACGCTTAGCAATGACTTCTTTGTGAATTTGACAGACATGAGCTATTCTTGGCATCCCGTTAAGACAGATAACAATGATGCCCCTGCCCTCTATGAAGTACGTGAGCGTGCTACTGGCAATGTAAAATGGCAAGCCAGCCGTGTAGATCTAGTATTTGGCTCAAACTCTATCTTGCGTGCTTACGCTGAGCTCTACGCACAAGACGACAATCTAGAAAAATTCGTTCATGACTTTGTAAATGCGTGGAATAAAGTGATGAATGCCGATCGTTTTAGCTAAAAATCCACTGAAATCGATACGCCTTTATCTTAAAAAACCCTCTTTAATGGAGGGTTTTTTATTGTAATGGTTTACTTCTAGCAACGGACAAACCACTCATTCTATATTCCAAATAAATATAAATAGATAACCATTAAGTATATACAAGAATAATAGCTTTGTTTTACACTACCTGCTTACTGCATATTTGTACATTTTCACTTTTGTATACAGACAGGGTTTGTATATTTATTCAATAGGATTTAGTTATGGCAATCGACGTAGTGGTCAATCAGCGGCATTTACAGATTCAGCTCAAACAGTTGGAAACAGTATGGCATACGGTGATTAATGGCTATAACTTAAGTCAAGCGGCGACCGTACTACACACCAGTCAATCTAGCCTATCAAAACATATTGCGGCACTTGAAAATCAGCTCAAAACTGAAGTATTCGTTCGTCAAGGCAAACGCCTAACGGGCCTTACGACCATGGGCACAGCACTGATGCCGCATATCGAATCTATCTTCGCCGAGATCCGTACCATTGAAAACCTGAGTCTTGATTTTAATAACCCAAATATGGGCACATTAACGATTGCTACGACTCACACGCAAGCACGTTATGTATTGCCGCAAGTGGTTAAAGAGTTTAAGGATCGCTTTCCTAAAGTAAATCTAATCTTACAACAGGCAGATCCGGAGACCATCGCGCAGATGGTCATTCGCGGGCAGGCAGACATTGGCATTGCAACCGAGTCGTTACTGCATAATAACTATCTCAGATGCTACCGTTATTATGACTGGACACATCGCGTCATCGTACCCAGCGATCATGAACTTGCCAATCAAGAATCTATCGATTTACCTACCCTTGCTAGCTATCCAATTGTGACCTATCACGGCGGCTTCACAGGACGCGGCGCGATTGACAAAACTTTCGAAGAGGCAGGTTTAGAGCCAGATATCGTCCTAGCGGCGCTCGATGCTGACGTGATTAGTACTTATGTAGGTCTTGGCCTAGGCATTGGTATTATCGCAGAAATGGCGTTTGAGCCAAGCCATTATCAAAACCTAACTGCCATACCAGTGGATCATTTTGGACGCTTTACCAGTTGGATGGCAGTACGCGACGATGCGGAAATTCGCCAATACGGTCGTGCCTTTATGGAGCTGTGTCAGAAACAATTCAACAACTAAAACAATCCTGCTAAACAGACACTCTTATCTTGCTCCACCTTTACCGATCTTATGCATAAGTGATAAAATACAGTCTAGAACGTTATTCAACGTTCTATTTTTTATTTATGCATGTATTGCTGGACGCCTAGACATCTCATTATTAATGACTGTTACTGGGTGTCGATCACTGCATGTCCATTTGATCTTATGTAAACAGGTTATACCGCTCATGGAAAAATTCGTAGCGATCATTATGGCAGTTTTTGCCGTCCCTTTGCTTGTCGGCGGTGCTTACTTGCTCTCTCTAGGCGGTAGTCCGTACTATCTTTTTGCTGGCATTGCCATGCTAACGACAGCATTTTTATTGTTCAAAAAACATTGGAGCGCTTACGGACTCTACGCTATCTTTATAGTAGCAACCATTGTTTGGGCACTTTGGGAATCTGGTTTTTATTGGTGGGCGCTAGCGCCTCGTGTTGGCTTCCCGCTCATATTTGGTTTGCTCATGCTATTGCCGTGGGTCTCTGATAAGATGCGTGGGGATAAGGCTCAGGTATCGACGAGCTCTGCTAATCCTACATCAACCACACATGCAGTTAAGAAAAGCCCTCTTTATTATTGGGGGTTGCTCGCTAGTGTGGTTGTAGGTGCATTGCTCTCTTTTGGGAGCTTAGCAAACAATGCTACTGACAAGTTAGGTGAACTTGATTTAACTGCCTCTAATAAAGACGACACTTCTGCCAATCTTGGTGACCCATTATCAAATGGTCAGCAAACACCCGAAGGCGAGTGGAGCGCGTATGGTGGTACTAACTATGGGCAACGCTACTCTCCTTTGACTCAAATCAACACTGATAATGTCAAAGATTTAGAGTTGGCTTGGCAAATCCAAACAGGTGATGTTAAAGGTCCTGACGATGTCGGCGAGACCACTTATCAAGCAACGCCGCTAAAAATTGGCAATGCGCTGTACCTATGTACGCCTCATAACTGGGTAATGGCACTAGATGCTGACTCTGGTGAGACACTATGGAAGTTTGATCCAAAAGTAGAAAAAAACCTACAACGTCAACATCAAACCTGTCGAGGTGTGTCTTACTATGCTGGTCAAGCAGGCACGGATAGTACTCCTCCAGCAGTGAATGTTCAGGCAAGCAGTAATAGTGCTAATGATGTAGCTGTTGCCAATAAAGCGACTACGACCAGTAATGCAATGGTTCAGAAAATTGCTGGTAACACTTTTGAAAATGCATCTAAGCAATGCGATGCCAAGATATTTATCCCAACTTCTGATGCCAAACTATATGCACTCGATCCAAATACTGGGCAACGCTGTCAAGATTTTGGTGAAGATGGTGCGTTAGATTTGATGCACAACATGCCATTTAATCAAGCAGGTTACTACTACTCGACGTCGCCACCAGTTGTAGCTGGCGGTGTGATTATTGTGGCTGGTGCTGTTAATGACAACTATGATGTCAATTCGCCATCAGGTGTCATTCGCGCTTATGACGTCAATACTGGTGAGCTGATGTGGAACTGGGATTCAGGTGATCCTGACAACACAGCACCTTTTGATGTCAATGATCCAACCCAAACGTATAAAACCAGCTCGCCAAATTCATGGTCAGTTGCCACTGCCGATGAAGAGCTTGGATTGGCATACTTCCCGATGGGCAATCGTACGCCTGATCAGCTAGGTAGCTATCGAAATGCCGCTGAAGAAAAATATGCAACTTCTGTGGTCGCGCTAGACCTTAAAACTGGTGAAGCACGTTGGGTCCAGCAGTTTGTCCATCATGATCTTTGGGATATGGATACGCCTGCTCAGCCAACGTTACTTGACTTAGATACGGCTGATGGGGTCCAACCTGCTTTGGTTGTACCGACCAAACAAGGTGATGTATATGTCTTGAACCGTGCAACAGGTGAGCCTATTGTGCCTATCAAAGAGCGCGATGCACCGCAGGGTTACCTGATCGCAGGCGAACATGCAGCACCCACTCAACCTTACTCTGGTTTGAGCTTTGAGCCTGAAAAATTGACTGAGAAAGACATGTGGGGCGCCAGCCTCATCGATCAAATGATGTGCCGTATTGAGTTCAATCAACTCAATTACGACGGTCGCTATACACCGCCATCAACCAATGGTACTTTGGTCTATCCTGGTAACTTTGGTACCTTCAACTGGGGCGGACTTGCTGTTGATCCGGAAAATGGCGTGATGTTTGGTATGCCAACGTACCTTGCCTTTACCTCAAAACTCATTCCTAAAGACACACTTGGGGATGTTGAAACCAATAAAGGTGAACAAGGTGTGAATGCCAATGAAGGTGCAGATTATGCGGTAGAAATGGGACCATTTTTATCACCGCTCGGCGTACCTTGTCAGCAGCCACCATGGGGTACAATAGCAGGTGCTGATCTGGCTACAGGCGAGATTGCTTATCAACGCAAAAATGGTACCGTACAGGACTTGTCTCCTATCCCAATTAAATTGGAGCTAGGTGTACCTGGTATCGGTGGACCTATCATCACTAAAGGCGGCGTCGCCTTCTTGTCAGCAGCAACGGAAAACAACTTCCGAGCTTATGACCTTAAGAATGGTGATGTACTCTGGAATGTTCGTATTCCAGCAGGTGGTCAAGCCACGCCAATGACTTACTTGAACTCTAAAGGTGAGCAGATGGTAGTACTGGTTGCTGGTGGACATGGTTCAGTTGGCACAAAAATTGGCGATTACGTCATGGCCTATAAGCTTAGTGACCAATCTAAATAGCCACTCAGCCAAATAACGTCATGTTGGCAAAGCATTAATGATCCGATTCATTACCGTTTCATTAATAGCCAATCAAAAAAAGCAGGTAACTCAGGTTGCCTGCTTTTTTAGTATCATAATGTTATGCCGCAATAAGGGTTGTGGTATCTTCATAATGTATTACAACCAATATAAACGCACCTTTATATCTATAGACACACATTGATAATTGTTAAGTGGACTTAAATACAGAGTTAGCCTACTTTGTTATCATTCATTAATACTGACTAGAGCCACTTGAAACTGGCACTGACCATAAGCATATCAGTAGAAAATAATTAACACATTACTGGATAATTTATGAGCAACAAAATCCCTTTATCTTTTTTAGATCTAGCACCCGTACCTGAAGGTAAAACCATCGCTGAAGGCATTGCCCAAACGGTTGAAACCGCGCAGCAGGCAGAAAAATCTGGCTTAAATCGTTATTGGATGGCAGAGCACCATAATATGCCGGGCATCGCCAGTGCAGCAACCTCCGTACTACTATCGCATATCGGTAGTCAAACCAAGCGCATACGTATCGGCGCTGGTGGTGTGATGCTACCGAATCATGCGCCTCTCATAATCGCTGAGCAATTCGGCACCTTACAAGCATTGTATGGCGACCGCGTTGACTTAGGTTTAGGACGCGCACCTGGCACTGATGGCGCTACTTTTCAGGCATTGCGCCGTCAGATGAAAGATGCTGAGCGTTTTCCACAAGACGTACAAGAGCTGATGTATTTTTTAGGTAATGATACAGATGGCAGTCCTGTACAAGCATTCCCCGGCGCAAAATCAGGCATTCCTATTTGGATATTAGGCTCGTCCCTTTTTGGCGCGACTTTAGCCGCGCATTTAGGACTTCCATATGTGTTTGCCTCACACTTTGCACCGCAAATGATGGGGCAAGCAATCAATGCCTATCGTGAACAGTTCAAACCTTCTGCCTATTTAGATAAGCCTTATGTGATGCTAGCGGCGAATTTACTACTCGCTGATGATGATGCGACTGCAAACTATCACTTTACCTCAGCACAGCAGAGCTTTGTACGCTTGCGCCGTGGTGAAACGGGTCAAATGCCCAAGCCCACTCACGATATGGACAGCATCTGGAGTCAAACAGAAAAAATGATGGTAGATAGCGCATTGTCGGTGTCATTCATCGGTTCTGTCGAAACTGTTAAACCGAAGCTTGCTGCATTTTTGGCAACATATCAGCCAGACGAGCTGATTGTGACTGCTAATATCTATGATCAAGCAGCACGCTTGCGTTCACTTGAACTTACACCAGAGCTAAACTTATTTACTTTACAATGAAATAAGACACTTGCATAATTATTGATGAACCTTAGCTGGATGTTTGACATGGACGCAACTCCTATTATCGGTGCCTCATTGCTTATTGGCTCGTCAATATTTATGTACATTCTAGCTTTTCTTGCGGTGATGGCTATCGGTGGTTATTTAACATACCGTACCAGTTCAGAGCGTAAGCAACGACGCGAAGACAAGCAAAATAGAGACAACCCAAATTCATAATGGTCATCAACATAGGATTAGGGTGTACTAACTTACTTTTTAAAAATATCAAAGCCCTCTTTCCTTATTCGGAAAGAGGGCTTTTTGGTTTATTAGCTTATAAAAACACCAGCATTTTTAAGCATTAACATTGTAAATGTTATTACCATGCCACTGACGAGCCAAGATTTTTTTGTTCGGCTTGTTGTGCGACATATAGAGCGACTGCTGCATCAAAGCTGGCAGCTCCAACTGATTTAAATAACGTAACACCGTAATCAGACTTAGCGGCTTTTTCTTGTAGCGCCCCTGTGACCAGCGCCTGTAGGTCACCGCTGAGATCATCCCATGTCCACGTACAATCGGCGCTATTATGCGCTTGAATTAAATCACCTGCTTCGTGGCGACTGCCAGCCCAATCATCGACAATAACCATACGACTGCTGGCGATAACATCATTACTTATCTCTTTCATCGAAGGCTGATAAGCGCCAACTGCGTTGATATGCACATCAGATTTAATATGACTGAGATCAAATAAACCTTCAGTCGCGCGGGTTGCGACGTTGATAACGTCCGCATCACGGACAGCATCATTAATATCTTCGAAAACAGTTAGAGTAACGTCCCATTGCGGATAATCACGAGTGAATTTCGCTTTAAAAGTCTCAGCACCTTCCCTACTTCTATTCCATAAGTACACTGTTTTAATCTCAGGACGTACTGTCAAGACCGCATGTAATTGCTCATAAGCCATACCGCCACAACCTACAACTGCCACACTTTGGCAATCAGGGCTTGCCATATATTTGGTCGCAATACCCGACAATGCTGCCGTACGCACTTGGGTAATATAAACCCCATCCATAATTGCCAATATCTCACCATTATCATTATTTGATACGGTAATAATCGCCGTTGTAGTTGGTAGATTACGGCTCGGATTGTCAGGACAAATGGTGACCAGCTTGACGGCTGTATACTCGTTTTTACCATCATAAATCGTTGCGGGCATTGATAAATGCGAACCTGAACTGCGTGCGTCATCTTCACTAAAAGTTTCAATGACCAAACGTTCAGGTGCTTTGATCCAATCGGGATGTGCTGCCTGCTGATGTAACAGTGCTTCTATCACACCAATGGCGGCTTGCATACTGAGATGTTCGGTCACGACTGCTTGGTTTAGTAGTTGCAATTTGAGTACTCCTATTCATGGGTTTATTATTAGGGCGTGTTTTATCATGCTAAAACGGCTATTACATTAATCCTAACCCGCGTAGTATTGCCGCACCAATTGCCATTCCAAACATGCCTACAACGGTGGTAAAAGCTAAGATATTGGCTGCTAATATATCATTGCCACCCATGGCTTTTGCCATCACGTAGCTGGCGGCAGCTGTTGGTGAGGCTACCATCAAAAACAATACACCCATATGCACACCTGATAGCCCAAAACCAAATCCAATCGCAATAGCGATCAATGGAGCAACGATAATACGACCAATACTGGCCTGCATGGACAAGCCTGAAGGGTGCAACATCGACTTTAAATCAATACTCGCACCAGCGCAAATCAGCGCTAATGGCAATGCCACTGCGGCCAGTAAGTCACCCGTAGTATGAATCACACCCGTAATAGGCGGCAGCGGTAACGCTTTATAAGCAAATGCCGCTACCAATGCGATGATCAATGGATTCGTGAATAGTTTTTTGACAATCATAGTACTGCGACTGAGCCATGTATCATCCACACTTTTAGACACACGGCTGAGGGTAATAACCGCTAAGATATTAAATAATATCGTCACCACACCCATATAGACAGCGCCGATGCTTAAGCCCCGTTCTCCGTAGGCATTAGCAACCGTTGCCAGTCCAATAATGGCCATGTTACTCCGAAATATCCCTTGTACAAACACCCCTTGATCAGCAGGCTTACTCACAAAATATTTGGCGTAAATCTCTGCACCTATAAACAAGATGAATGTCACTAAAATACCAGCCACTATCAGCGTGATTTGTTTGCTGTAATCAACATCACTGTCGACGACGCTAAAGAAAAGTAAACATGGCAAACAGTAATTAAAGACAAAGCTCGATGCCTGATCAATAAAAGTCTGGCTCGCCTCACCGCGTCTCTGCATAAAAAAACCCAGCCACATTAAGGCAAGGTTGGGCAAGACAATGGTAATAGCAAAGACAATAGCATCAATCATAAATAGGCTCAGTTCGGTGACAAGCCCATCATGATATGGACATCAGCGAGATAAATTAATAATGAATAAGGAGGGTAATATAGTCGCCACAGTGTAGTTATAAATACGTTAACTATGGCAATCTGTGAACCTAGTATAGAGACAAAGCAGTAAGCAAAACAAGGTTATAAACTGCTTTCTTTTATGATTGTTTTATTTACATTATTTTATTTATGATAAAAAAGCCCGTAACGAGATGTCGTTACGGGCTTTTTGCATACTACTTATATTTTTTGTGCTGCTATTATGAATCTAAGGCTGCCTTTGCTTTTTTCTGTTTTTTCACCGTCATAGCTAATAATTGAATGGCCGCAGGCGTCACACCACTGACTCGTCCAGCTTGAGCAAGTGTCGCAGGACGTACTTGCGTCAATTTCTGTACAATCTCATTTGATAAGCCTGATACCACGCTATAATCAAAGTCCATTGGCAGCGCCGTATTTTCTAGACGCTTCATCTGATCAATATCTTCTTGCTGACGATCAATATAGCCCGCGTATTTGACAGAAATCTCTATCTGCTCACCCACTTGGGCATCAACTGTTGAGTCAGTGATAGCAGCAATATCCGCAAAGTGGATCTGCGGACGCTTCAGTAAATCAAAAGCAGTTGCCTCTTTCGACAGCACCTCGCCCGTTTGCTCTGTCACTTTTTTGCCTAATGCATTGGCAGGGGTTGCCCACATATCTTTTAAACGTGAGGTTTCCGTAGTGATGGCTTCCATTTTTTCTTGATACGCTTGCCAGCGCACATCGTCAACCAAACCAAGCTTGCGACCCGTTTCAGTCAAGCGTTGATCCGCATTGTCTTCGCGTAGTAATAAACGATATTCTGCACGGCTAGTAAACATACGATATGGCTCGGTCGTACCATGCGTAATCAAATCATCAACCAATACACCAAGATACGCTTCATCACGGCGCGGTGTCCACGTCTCAAACTCACTATTATTAGTGGTAACAAGTGCCGCATTAGTACCTGCTAGTAGACCCTGCACACCCGCTTCTTCATAGCCAGTCGTCCCATTGATTTGCCCAGCGAAGTATAAACGATCAATAGATTTGGTTTCGAGCGTTGGCTTTAGATTTTGCGGATCAAAGTAATCATACTCAATGGCATAACCTGGACGGGTAATATGGGCGTTTTCTAAGCCTTTCATACTATGAATAAAGTCTAACTGCACATCAAATGGCAAACTGGTTGAGATACCATTCGGATATAACTCATGCGTGGTCAAGCCTTCTGGTTCGATAAAGATCTGATGGCTGTCTTTATCCGCGAAACGATGAATTTTATCTTCGATAGACGGACAATAACGTGGGCCTACACCTTCGATTTTTCCAGAGAACATCGGTGAGCGATCAAGGTTTTCACGGATAATATCGTGGGTACGCGCATTGGTATGAGTGATATAGCAGTTGACCTGCTCAGGATGCATAGAGACGTCGCCCATATAGCTCATCACTGGTAGCGGAGTATCACCTGGCTGTACGGTCATTACACTGAAGTCGACAGTACGCGCATCAATACGTGCTGGCGTGCCTGTTTTTAAACGACCCACTGGTAGCTTAAGCTCACGCAAACGGTCAGCAAGCTTGATAGAAGGCTGATCCCCTGCACGTCCACCATTTGAGTTTTCTAGGCCGATATGAATAACTCCACCTAAAAAAGTCCCTGAAGTTAATACAACCGTTTCAGTCTTAAAAACAATACCTGTAGAAGTCACAACAGCCGTTGCACGACCATTTTCCACCAAGATATCATCAGCGGCTTGCTGAAATAAGTCAAGGTTTGGCTGATTTTCTAGCGTATGACGAATGGCTGCTTTATAAAGGATACGATCTGCTTGTGCACGCGTGGCACGCACTGCAGCACCTTTACGGCTATTCAATACGCGAAACTGAATACCAGCTTTATCGGTTGCTAGAGCCATCGCACCACCCAACGCATCAATCTCACGTACTAGGTGTGACTTGCCGATGCCACCAATCGCTGGATTACAACTCATCTGCCCGAGCGTCTCAATATTATGTGTCAACAGCAAGGTCTGCGCACCCATACGTGCGGCTGCCAAAGCAGCTTCTGTGCCAGCATGACCACCACCGATCACTACCACGTCGTAATTTTTTGGGTATTGCATATACGCCTCACTTGACTCATAACGCTACCGTTAGCCAAAACCTATTATCAAATAGCATGGTGATTGGTAAATAAACGTCAGTCGGATTTAAAAAGTTAACGACTTAGAAAAGCCGTTAGATATTGGATTGCTAACCCATCATTATAACAATTTTTTGATGCTTAAAAAACGACAGAGTAAAAACTATTCATATTAAATGTTAAACATCATCATTAAATTTAGTCACTAGAAACCTAGTAACTTAATAACTAGCATCTAGTTACCAGGGCTCAGCGGAACAATTTGATCTGATTGACCACTGCTCAGCATATGCTGACTGCCATAGCCTTCTGGATTAATCTGTAAATAAGCATTCATCAAGCCAATGGCATCACCATCATTACTGGCCAAAATTTGCTCTTTAATCATGTCCACTGGTGGTAATAGCAAGTTTTTAAGCAATGCCAGACGCTGCTGGTTGTCGCCTTTATTAACGACCAACTCAATAAGTTGACGCGCATCGATAGGTAAATCTGGCGTATTCTGTGCCAATAATGCTAAATGGTAAGCACCCGCAGAATCTTGATCCGCGACGATGCGCTGCTCAATAGCGATATAGGTCGCTTCTGTCGCACCGCCTGCCACACTAAGCTGATGAATACACTTCAGTGCTGAATTGGCTTCGTTGCTTGCAATCTCAATAATACGCGTGGATTCGTTTTTTAATCGCTCACGGCGCTTTTCAATGGCTGCTTGCTCAGCAGCTTCTTTTTGCGCGTCTGACTGGTCAACTTCTTGATGATTCATAAGCTTCTCTTATTATATGTATGATAATTACCTTGGACACTATATGGGGGTAAATCCTACAAAAACAATGAAGCCTAAATACCCTGACGCGTAGAGACAATAATATAGACAATAATATAGACAATAAAAAACCCAAACAGCCATTAAATGACTACTTGGGTTTACTGTGCTTGTACCTTACAAAATTTATTTGGATATCAAAAGTATTCAAATAACATTCTTAAGTATTAAGCAGCAGGACTGTTTGCTTCAACCAATGGCTTTAACTCGCCTGATTGATACATTTGCAAGATGATGTCTGATCCACCCATCAACTCGCCATCGATCCATAATTGTGGAAACGTTGGCCAGTTAGCAACTTTTGGTAACGTTGCACGGATTTCTGGATTTTCTAAAATATTCACAAAGGCAAATGGACGACCAATCTGAGTCAACACTTCAATAGAGCGTGCTGAAAACCCACACTGCGGAAATTGCGGCGTACCTTTCATGTAAATAATAACTTTATTATCGCGGATTTGATCACGGATCAATTGTTCAACGTCGTTTGCAGCAGTATTTGGGGTTTGCTCACTCATAAAAGCTCCTATTGATAAAGCGGTTCATTAAAATGATTATTTGTATTACAAAATAATTATGTGAATATATAGCTGATACATGGGGTGATTGCCCCTGTATTACAAGCATTATTTTATACTGTTTTAGCCAGTCGCTACCTTGCTAGGTTCGCCATCATTAGGGACGAACAGCATTAGGGACGAACAGCATTAGGGACGAACAGCATTAGGCACTAATAATACCACGGCATTGGCCATGATGCCCTCTTGTCGACCAGTAAATCCCAATTTTTCAGTGGTGGTGGCTTTTACACTGATATTACTGATAGCCGTTTGTAAGTCACTAGCAATATTATCGCGCATCGCTTGATTGTGCGGTGCTAGCTTTGGACGCTCACACATCACAGTGATATCGGCATTGCCTAGGCTGTAACCGGCCTCTTGCACTTTACTATAGACATAACGTAGCAAGACTCGAGAATCCAAGCCTGCATGGGCAGCATCCGTATCAGGAAAATGCTGACCGATATCTCCAAGCGCCAATGCACCAAGCAGTGCATCAGCAAGTGCATGCAGCACCACATCTCCATCAGAGTGTGCGAGCAAACTGTGAGTGTGCTCAATCGGCACCCCTGCTAGCATCACATATTGCTGCTGCTGACCATTATTATGAAAAGCGTGAACGTCGATACCTTGACCAATTTTTATCATTATTATTCCAAGATAAGTTAAAGGTAATTAAAATAATTCAAAACCACTATCTGTATTTTCAAAGCTATTTTACTAGCAGCCAGACACCATCGGTCGCCACCAGTTTCAATTAACTGGTATAATATGACGTTTATTTTATCATAATACCCAATCCAAAAGAAAAACTGTCCCTATCAACTTGCTGAGGCTATAAATCGTAGTCGGTGCACGGATTTTTATCGACGTTTTAAATTTTTGAAAAGGTATAAATAGTTGAGCCGTTTTATGTCAGCCATGCCAAACACCTCAAGCATCACCACTTCTGAGTCTTTCAATGCTCATCGCCCTCTAACCCTTGCGGATATTGACAATCCTAGCACTAAGCATGTGATCGTTGGTATGTCAGGTGGGGTCGATTCTTCTGTATCAGCCGTTTTACTTCAGCAGGCAGGCTTTAAAGTCGAAGGTCTGTTTATGAAAAACTGGGAAGAAGATGACGGCACCGAATACTGTACGGCTATGGATGACCTAGCAGACGCACAAGCGGTGTGTGACAAAATCGGTATCAAGTTGCACACCGCTAACTTCGCAATGGAATATTGGGACCGCGTTTTTGAGCATTTTTTAGCGGAATATAAAGCGGGTCGTACGCCAAATCCTGATATCTTGTGCAACAAAGAAATCAAGTTTAAAGCATTTTTAGACTATGCTTTGACGCTAGGTGCAGATTACATCGCCACTGGTCACTATACGCGCCGCAGCGTAAATTACAAAAATAACAACGGCGCTGAAGTTGCGCAGCTATTACGCGGGCTTGATAACAATAAAGACCAAAGTTACTTTTTACATGCGGTTGGCGGCGATAAAATCGCTAAGACGCTGTTCCCCGTTGGTGAGCTTGAAAAGCCTGTTGTACGTCAAATTGCTGAAGAACATGACTTGATTACCGCCAACAAAAAGGATTCAACCGGTATCTGCTTTATTGGTGAGCGCCGTTTTAAAGACTTTTTGCAACAGTACTTGCCCGCTCAAAAAGGCGATATCGTCACTGACGATGGTCATATCATCGGTCAACATGATGGCTTGATGTATTACACGTTAGGTCAGCGTGGCGGTATTGGTATTGGTGGTGTCAAAGACCGTCCTGAAGAGCCTTGGTTTGTATTGGCAAAAGACTTGGACAACAACCGTTTGATCGTTGGACAAGGTCACGAGCATCCCATGATGCTTAGTAATGAGTTGCAAGCTTATAAGCTCGATTGGATCGACGGTCTGCCCCCTGCCGATATATTTAGCGAAGACGGCTTACGTTGTATGGCAAAATCGCGCTATCGTCAGCCAGACCAAGCCTGTCGTGTGTTTGCTGTTGATGATAAAGGATTGGAAGTAAGAGTGATATTTGATGCGCCGCAACGTGCAGTAACGCCAGGTCAGTCAGCAGTCTTCTATATTGATGAGGTTTGTTTGGGCGGCGGCGTCATCGCCTCTATTGATGCGCCATGTAGATTTTAAGTGCTTCCTAAAATTGCAATCTAAAACACAGATGTTGATGCAGTGAATAGCATAGTTTTAACGAGCTTCAACAGCGCTTTATTTGAATAGACCGCTTTTTTAATATCATATTTCTGCTATATTACGCGCAACGATTTCGACGTCGTTTTTTATATGGTAATTTTTTATCTAGACTCTTGCAGTTTTTTATTTCATAACTACTGAGGCATAACCATGACCCCACTTACCGCTCTCTCTCCAATTGATGGTCGTTACGCATCAAAGGCTGATAGCTTGCGTCCTTATTTATCTGAATTTGGTCTAATTAAAGCCCGCGTTACCGTCGAGATTCGCTGGTTACAATCATTGGCGGATAACAGTGCTATTGGTGAATTAGCAGCATTTGATGCCGACACCAATGCCTTTTTAAATAGCATCGTTGATGATTTCAGCGAAGCGGACGCACAAGCCATTAAAGATATTGAAGCGACAACCAACCACGATGTGAAAGCCGTTGAGTACTTTATCAAAGACAAATTCCGCGGTCAGGATGCTTTGATTGACTCGCTAGAATTTATTCATTTTGCCTGTACTAGTGAAGACATCAATAACTTGTCTTATGCGTTAATGCTAAAAGATAGCCGCGAGATTGTGGTTGCTAAAATGCAGCAAGTGACCGATAGCATCGTTGATTTGGCAATTGCTCATGCTGACCAGCCAATGCTATCACGCACCCATGGTCAGACGGCAAGCCCAACGACGCTTGGTAAAGAAATGGCGAACGTCGCCTATCGCTTAGCTCGCCAAATTAAGCAAGTAAATCAAGTAGAGCTATTGGGTAAAATCAATGGCGCGGTTGGCAACTACAATGCCCATTTTTCAGCGTATCCTGATGTTGATTGGCAGACTCATGCTGAGCAGTTTATTGACCAGCGTTTAGCACTAACATTCAACCCTTATACGACTCAGATTGAGCCGCATGACTATATCGCTGAACTATTTGATGCAGTCAAACGTTTCAATACCATCCTAATCGATTTTAACCGTGACATTTGGCAATATATTAGCTTAGGCTATTTTAAACAGCGCCTAAAAGATGGTGAAGTGGGCTCTTCTACTATGCCTCATAAAGTCAACCCGATTGATTTTGAAAACTCTGAAGGTAACTTGGGCGTTGCCAATGCCATGCTGGCTCATTTGGGCGAAAAACTACCGATTTCACGTATGCAACGTGATTTGTCAGACTCTACCGTATTACGTAATATCGGTGTTGGTCTGGCACAAAGCATGATTGCTTTTGATGCTTGCCTAAAAGGTGTCAGCAAACTTGAGTTAAATGCGCAGCGCTTAAATGACGATTTGGACAATGCACAAGAAGTATTGGCAGAGCCAATTCAAACCGTCATGCGTCGCTACCGTGTTGAAAACCCATACGAGAAGCTAAAAGCCTTAACCCGTGGTAATGCCATGACTCGTGAAGCCATGCTAACTTTTGTGGAAAGCGATGAGCTATCAGCTGTTAGCGATGCTGATAAAGCACGTCTACGCGCATTGACGCCTGCTACTTACACTGGTAATGCGGCGGAGCAAGCACGTACCATTAAAGAGTGGATTGCTAAGCTTTAATCATTAGCTATTAATAATAACTAATGATTAGACAAGCGTACAAATGCCTCGAAACGTCAACTCTGTGATTGTCAGTACTATGGCGGTATTTATCGTCATGGTGCTGGCAAGCATTGCGCCTCTAGATTGGTCAAGTTACCTGCTGCATCAACTGGGTACACTGCTTTTTTTAGCATTAATACTCGTTGCCTATCGCTATTGGTATATCAGCTCGCGCTCTTATGTGCTTGCTGTCATATTTCTATTCATTCATATTATCGGCGCACGCTATTTATATTCGTATGTACCTTACGATGATTGGACACAACAGCTATTCGGCGTACAACTGGGCGAATTTTTTGGTTGGCAGCGTAATATGTATGACAGGCTGGTACATTTTAGCTATGGACTGTTGCTATTCAATGCGATGGTTGAAAGCGCAAAATTTATCTTTAAGATTCGATCAGTCAAACTTTTAATAGCCATTGCGCTCATGATGAATATGTCATCAAGTCTGCTTTACGAGCTCATTGAATGGGGAATTGCGACAACGTTGTCACCGGAAGCCGCTGAAGCTTATAATGGTCAACAAGGTGATATTTGGGATGCCCACAAAGACATGGCTTTAGCATTACTCGGTGGGCTAATTGCAGCAGCGATGGTTCTTTTTCAAACCCGTAAACGATCTATGATCAAATTATAAATCAATCTTCTTTTTTGTCATCATCACTATCGCCCGGTATGATTGCTTTACCGACAGCGACGGTGCCTTTGACCACACCCTTGGTCGTTTTATAAGCAATTTTAGCTGGTACGGTTACTATCTTGTGCACACAGGCTTGTAGTAAAAACACACTAGCGATGATGACGATAAAATGCAGTTTTTTCATAAATTTCCTACGATTAATTGAATGCGCTGACGATAATCATCATTTAAGTGATGGCCATCTGTTAGGTGATAATCATAAACTATTAAAACCGTCCTATAAAGCAATCCTTACTTTTAATCTCATACTCCATTAATATCACACCTATTTACAGACACGGATTTACCCATGACCTCTACACCTCTTTGTTTACCCGACTCTATCACTCCTGAGCAATTTTTAAGCGAATACTGGCAAAAAAAGCCACTCTTGATTAAACAAGGTTTGCCACAGCTAATTGGCATGTTTGAACCCGACGACATGCTTGGTCTAGCCTTAGAAGAAGACGCCTCGGCGCGTTTACTCACTCAAGCAGCAAATAAAAAAGAAGGTCAAGCGCAGTGGCAACTCAAAAAGAGCCCACTAAGCGAAAATGATTTTGAGAACCTGCCAGAACAGTGGACAGTGCTGGTGCAGAATATGGAACAGTGGTCACCTGAGCTTGGTCAATTGTGGCAAACCTTTGACTTTATTCCGCAATGGCAACGTGATGACATCATGGTTTCCTATGCGCCAAAAGGTGGTTCAGTCGGCAAACACTATGACGATTATGATGTGTTTTTAGCGCAAGGGTTTGGGGCTAGACGTTGGCAACTGGGCAAATTCTGTGATAAAAATACCGAGTTTGTCGCCGATGAGCCGATTCGATTGTTTGATGATATGGGCGAGATTATCTTTGATGAGATACTAGAGGCAGGTGACGTCCTTTATGTACCGCCAAAGCTGTCGCACTTTGGTGTCGCAGAAGATGACTGTTTGACTTTCTCTTTTGGCTGTCGTCGTCCAAACTTGATGCAAATCATCGACAGCTTAGCTGATATCGCCACCAACGACAGCGATTTATTTATCCCAATGCTGCTGCCACAAGCGCTGCAAGCATCAGGTAATTTGCAAACGAGCAGCATCAATGCAATCAAAGATCAGCTATTACAAATGCTACAGTCTGAGCGTGGTGATGACATCATTCGTCAAGCAGTTTCTGAAGTCGTCAGCAAGCGCCAATATGATGCGCTGATGCCAGAGGATACACTGGATACGGATGAGCTAATGCAAGCTCTAGCAGAAGGTGCCACATTACAAGCGGACTATAGCAATCGTTTGCTCTATAGCCAGACTAATGATGGCATCGTACTATATGCCAATGGTCAGCGCATCGACGGGCTTGACGAGGCAGCAATAGCGGTATTGGTGCGTCTGGCTAATGGCGAACACCTAAATAATCAAGATATCACCGATGTTGATACAGATGATTTGAGCGAATGGCTAGAGAACGGTTGGGTATGGATTGATATTGCTGAATAACATCTCTTAATCAAACATTAATCAAATAACGCAAATAAAAAAACCGCTATCTGACAATTGCTCAGATAGCGGTTTTTTCTTATACATCTTATTTGCTATTAATAGCGACACCAAACACTGCTTAGCACTTATCAAAACGGATATAAGAGCTAAGCGGGTTTGTAATTAATACGGTTATTCTGTACCAAGCTCAAGCAAGCTAGCATTACCACCGATAGCTGTGGTATTGATTGTTTTGACGCGCTCAGTGACAAAACGATGCAGATAATCAGGCGGTAACATCTCTGATAGGCCTTCCATATCGGTAACGCTAATCACTTGAGTTAAGATGCCATCGGTATTGGCAAGCTCTTGACTAATAGCCTGCACTTCACTTCCGCTACCAGAGACTGCCACTTGCGCCAGACGATCGATATATAAAAGCGTGACGGTTTGCGAGTCATTGGCAACACTCAAGACATCATCGCTGATACCTGCATCATAGAGTATCTTGGCAGCTTCATTGCACATCTCATCTTGGCTTGGGCAATGCAGTATGACTTCATTGCCTGTCAATAGTGCCGCTATGAGCTGTCCTAATACTGCCATGGCTCTAGCAGATTCACCGCCAATAACCATGGTCTTACCACGACCAGTAACATATAGATCGTTAGACTCACCAGTTGCACCAGTCATGCGATGCACCTCATCCAAGCTAGGCGCGGCGCTCAATAGATGATTGAACAAACGCTTTGCTTTATTGGCATCACCAGTCAGCAGCGCCAACTTCGGAATAGCCGCTTGCAGATATGTTGCGCGATTCACTGCGCCAAGTAATCGCCAAGATTCACAAACCTGGGCATGATTTTTTTTGAATTCAGTCGCCATGTTGCTACTCCTTATGCGAGTTCTGTTTGAGGGGTGGTTTGGGTAGTGGTATTAGCATTTGTCTGGTTGCGGCTATTTGACTCTGAGCTAAGCTGCATTAGACGTGCGACATAATGCGGGCCACCAGCTTTAGGACCCGTACCAGACAGACCACAACCACCGAATGGTTGTACGTTTACGACTGCACCGATTTGGTTACGGTTGATATAGGTATTGCCTACAAAAGCACGGCGCTCGATGTGCTCAGCAGTATTTTCGATACGGCTATGAATACCCAAGGTCAAGCCAAAGCCTGTCGCGTTGATGGCATCAATCAACTTATTCAGATCACGTGCTTGATAGCGCAATACATGCAAAATTGGGCCAAAATGCTCACCACCGATCACGTCGATACTTTTCACTTCGATCGCTGTTGGCAATACAAAGGTAGAATTTTCTTGGCTGACAACTGAGCTTGAGCTCATTGGTGTCTGTGCCAAGATAGTCGCCGTTGGCTCAGCATCCATACGCTCAATATGCGCTTCCAGACCGTGCTTGGCATCCGCATCAATCACTGGGCCCACATCTGTGGCAGCGTATAATGGATTGCCTACTGATAGCTCAGCCATATTACCTTGTAATAGCTCAATTAAATTATCAGCCATTTCTTCTTGCACGCACAATATTCGGCAAGCTGAGCAACGCTGACCTGCTGAACCAAATGCAGATAGTACAGCATCTCTAACCACTTGTTCTGGCAATGCTGTTGAATCGACAATCATAGCATTCTGACCGCCTGTTTCGGCGATGAAGACGGGCAGTTCACCACTGGCTTGCGCATGATCATTTAGGCTTTTGTTAATACGTTGAGCGGTTTGGGTTGACCCCGTAAATATCACACCTGCGATATTATCAGCGGCTGTTAGTGCTCCACCAACATCGCCAGCACCGATCACTAACTGTAAGGCTTCTGTTGGTACGCCTGCTTGATACATTAGCTGGGCACCAAAATGAGCAATCAAGCTGGTTTGTTCGGCAGGTTTCGCCACAACCGTATTGCCTGCTGCTAGTGCCGCTACGATTTGACCAGTATAGATAGCCAATGGAAAGTTCCATGGGCTAATACAGACAAAGGTGCCCCGTGGTTTATAAACTTGACGAGATTGCTTGCCAGCCAAATCGGTGAATTCATGCATGACATCGTCTAGACGCTCTGCTTCATCGGCATAAAAACGGCAGAAATCAACGGCTTCTTTGATCTCATCGATACCATCTTGCATGGTCTTACCAGCTTCCACTTGGCATAGCGCCATTAGCTCAGCGTAGTTTTCTTCATAGAGATCAGCTATCTTACGCAATATTTCAGCACGCTTAGCAGCTGATACTGCTTGCCAGACACTTTGACCTGCTACAGCAACATCAATTGCTTGGCGCGCCACTTCAGCGTTGGCATAGGTCACTTCGCCAGCACTTACTTCATGGTTCCAAGGTGCACGTACGGTTTGAGTCTCAAGCTTATGCGTTACGCCATCTACTTCATATTCATCAATTGCTTTGCCATTGACGATGGACGTCGCCGACCAAGTTTTATCCAAATGGCTATCGATAGCAGATTTAAAGGGCAGCCATTGTGACTCTACAAAGATATTAGGTCCAAAACTAGCACGGCGCGCACCATAAATCTCTAACGGCAACGGAATCTCTGGATTGTGCAATGTCGCATTAGACAGTAGCTTGTCATAGGGATGTACTGTCAGCTTCTCAATCGGATAAGACTTGTCTAATAGCTGATGGACAAACGAGCTGTTGGCACCATTTTCGAGCAAGCGGCGAACCAAGTACGGCAGCAAATCTTTATGCGCGCCAACTGGGGCATAGATACGTACCGGAATTTGATAGGCTTGTAAGATATGATCATAAAGAGCATCACCCATGCCATGCAGACGCTGAAACTCAAAGTCTCTATGCTTACTCATGGTCATAATTGACGCTAGGGTATGGGCATTGTGTGTCGCAAACTGTGGCCAAATCAATCCGCGCAGATGATCTGATAATAAGAAACGCGCACAGGCAAGATAGGCGGTATCTGTGCCTTCTTTACGTGTCCAAACAGGATAGCCTGACAGACCTTTTTGCTGGGCAAGCTTGATCTCAGTATCCCAATAGGCGCCTTTTACCAGACGTACTGGAATACGGTCTCCCACTTCAGTAGACAAACGAGCAAGCCAAGCTAATACAGCGATAGCGCGTTTAGAGTAACCTTGCACGACGATACCTAAACCATCCCAGCCAGCCGTCAAGTTATCACGGTACAAAGACTCAAATAGTTTTAAAGAAATTTCAAGGCGGTCGGCTTCTTCGGCATCGATACTAAGATCAACGTTGACTTCACGTGCCGCTTCAATAAGCAACAAGCAACGTTGACGCAATAGACCCATGACTTGAGCTTCTTGTGTGGCTTCATAGCGAGGATGCAATGCTGACAGTTTGATAGACACTGACGGCTTAGGCATGCCTTCTTTGACTTTGATACTGGCAGTGGCTCTGATCGCATGCAAGTAGTCATTGAAGTATTTTTCAGCGTCTTTATGAGCAATAGCCGCTTCGCCGAGCATATCAAACGAATAGGTATAGCCTTTATTACGATAAGGTTGGCTATTTTTATTGGCGTCTTCGATGGTCTCGCCCAATACAAACTGATGACCCATGATACGCATGGCTTTTTGCATGGCACTACGAATAACAGGCTCACCCATCTTTTTGGTCATACGATCCAAAAAGCCTGACGCTGTGGTGCTACTGTCAATACTGACGACACGGCCTGTCATCATCATGCCCCATGTTGAGGCATTGACCATAAAACCGTTGTCATTTTTGATGTGCTTTTTCCAATCAGCCACACTCATTTTGTCATGAATCAATGCATCAGCAGTATAATTGTCTGGCACTCGAATCAAGGCTTCTGCCAAGCTCATCAGCAAGATACCTTCTTGGGTATCAAGGCTATACTCAAGCAATAACGAGTCAACCATCTTGACCGCTTTGCCATCATTACGTACATGTTCGACCAGCTGGCGCGTTTGCTCAGCAGCGGCGTCACGTTCTTCTGTGCTGGGTTTAGCAAGTGGCAATAACGTGGACAACCAGCGCTCTTCATCAACGCTATACAACGGCGAAATACGGGCGTGCAGCGTTTCTGACGACTGGGCAATGTAGTCTGGCGATAGCAAATCGACAGGATTAAACAAAATCGGCTCTTGCGGGGTAAACTGGTCTACTGGGTTCATAACAACTCCATAACTATCGTTTAAAAACCATCATAAATAGTGCTTTAGGAAGTCTGATCGTCTTGTATAACTACCTATCACCATCATTCATTTAGATGATGGCTATCGACGGATACTTACAGCAATAATCAAAAGACCAAACGGCGCCATCACAAAACGAGAAAATCCAGCACGGGCTGGAAACGGTTAAGTAGGTCGTTCGACTGTTAAACGGGCTACGTTAACAATACAAAGGCAACAACGAACAGCTAAGCGGCATTAGTGCCTTCTTCTTGTTTGTAGTGAAAGGAGTGTGATGATCAGATATCGCTGCTTTAGCAATAAAAAACCTGCCATCTTGGGTGGTGCTAATTCACTGTAAGAAAAACCTCTACGGCGTTGATTGAGGTGATGCGCTTAGCTTGGCTATAATATCATGAAAAAAAATTTCAAACTAACGATATTGCTTATTTTCACAAATTAAGATATTTCTAAAAAACAATCAGTTAACAGCACTTTATTCATCATGACGCGTTGGTTATACTTTCCTATTTACTATTACATATTAATTATTTTATTAAATCAAACACTTGAATAAATTAAGAAAAATTTGGGCACTTTTAAACCAAAAAAAACTCCCCTTTATCGCTTGAGAATAAAGAGGAGTTGAGAGTAACAGCAATCAAAAGTGGCAAAGTAATATCAGACGCTCACAGCATCCTATTAACACTTATAACACCACCAACTTGGTCAGCAAAATAATCGTCAACACCCAAACTGGAATCGTGATTTCAGAGAACTTACCCGTCATCAGTTTTACCGCGGTAAAGGTGATAAAACCAAGCGCAATACCATCAGCGATAGAGTACGTCAGCGGGGTCAATAGCAGAACGACCGCTACTGGAGCCGCTTCTGTCAAATCTTCCCAGTTGATTTCTTTTAGGGTAAATAACATCAGTACCGACACATAGAAAATCGCGCCAGCTGTGGCGTAAGCGGGAATCATACCAGCCAATGGTGCAAAGAAAATACTCAGTACAAACAATACGCCAACCGTCACTGCCATCAGACCTGTACGGCCACCTGATGCCACTCCAGAAGCACTCTCAATATAACTGGTGGTCGATGACGTACCCAACATTGCACCAGCGACCGTAGCGGTAGAATCGGCCAATAGCGCTTTGTCCATATTAGGAATATTGCCGTCTTTATCGATTAAACCCGCTTTATTGGCGATGCCAACCAAGCTACCTGTCGTATCAAATAAATCGACGAATAAAAAAGCAAAAATAACACTGATCATACCAACGTCGAACGCACCCGCAATATCAAGCTCCAGAAGCGTTGGTGCGATTGATGGAGGAGCAGACATGACACCAGTAAACTGCGTATTACCCGTCAACAAGCTAATCACGGTGATAATTAAAATACCAATCGTCACGGCGCCTGGGACTTTTTTATAGACCAAACCAATAATAATAAAGAAACCTAAAGCAGCCATCATAGGCGCAAATGAGGTCATGTCACCAAGCATCAACAATGTCGAATCACGACCGACAATAATACCTGAGCTCTGTAGCGCAATAAATGCTAAGAAAGCACCAATACCTGCCACAATACCTTGCTTAAGGCTGGTTGGAATGGCATTGATAATCCATTCGCGAATCTTAAACAAACTCAAAATAATAAACAAACAACCCGATAAGAAAACAGCACCTAGCGCAGTTTGCCAAGCGTAGCCCATACCCAGTACGACGCCATAAGTAAAAAAGGCGTTCAAACCCATACCTGGGGCAAGTGCCACCGGCAGTCTGGCATAGATACCCATAATAAAGCAGCCTATTGCCGCTGCTAAACAAGTGGCAACAAATACCGCCCCTTTGTCCATACCAGCTTCCGCCAATACGTTGGGGTTTACAAAGATGATGTAAGCCATGGTCAAAAAGGTAGTTATACCGGCAAGGATTTCCGTTTTGACTGTGGTGTTTTCACCATTAATCCCAAAATAGCGTTCAATTGCATTCATAAGTGTCGCGCCCAGCTTGCTAGTGAAAGAACAAATTTATTGATGCCTAAAATAAATAAGACGTCATCCAATAAATGGCGACGTCATCATCAAAAGACAGCGGTAACAAGGTGCAACATTTTAGAGAAATTGCGGTACAAATTCAATCATTACCAGTGCCTTACGGGTACAAACCCACCTTTTCAGTTGATTGAGTCATAATAGCCAGACAATATTTCAGACATACGCATACAAATTAACCTTATACTATGAACCATATAGACAGCTGTTAATTATTTGGCATTTAACATTTTAACAAATGACCTTTTTAACATTTAACAGTACACTAGGCGGCTGATAGCAATATGCCACATTACTGTACTGTCATATCTTAGTTATTAAAGATCCTATCTGGTCTGCGTGTCGCGCCATACCAGCTATTATTAATTACCCATGAGTCCCATACATGCCTGAATCATTAAATATTATCGACCTTATTACCCAAGCCAGTCTCTTGGTGCAGATTGTGATGGCATTATTGTTATTGGCGTCTTTGCTCAGCTGGGTAATTATCTTTCGTATGAGCGCGCGGCTTGGTACGGCCAAAAACTTCGATCAACAGTTCGAAACTTGGTTTTGGTCAGGTGAGGATCTAGCCAAGCTGTACCAAGGCGTACAAGGTTCTCCTGAACGCCAAGGACTTGAGCAGATATTTTATGTGGGATTTTCTGAATACTTAAGAATGCATAAAAAGCGCCAACCCAAAGATGACATCATCGATGGTGTAGAGCGCAAGCTACGAGTCGGTTTAGGGCGTCAGCAGCAACTATTAGAATCAGGGCTTCCCACGCTAGCGAGTATTGGCTCAGTCGCGCCTTATATTGGATTGTTCGGTACGGTTTGGGGCATCATGAATGCCTTTTTAGGATTGTCACAAACGGAACAAGCGACCCTAGCGTCTGTCGCACCTGGGATTGCTGAAGCATTAATCGCAACCGCTATGGGCTTGTTTGCAGCGATTCCTGCCGTACTGGCGTATAACCACTTTACGGCCAAATCAAGCCGCCTTTATGATTCACGTGCTTTATTTTGTGATGAAATGACGGGCATGCTCCAGCGCGAGACCAGTGCAGAAAGCACTGTTGGTAGAGACAGTATCGCTACGAGAGAAACGCCATCTACTGCCACTCAGGCACAAGGACTATGAAATCATGAAACAAAGTCCCTATCGCCGTGAAAAAAAAGCGCTCAATGCGGAGATGAATGTCGTTCCTTATATCGACGTGATGTTGGTGCTGCTCGTCATATTTATGGTCACAGCGCCCATGCTGATTACGGGCGTCGATGTTGACTTGCCAAAAGAGCAAACCAATACTATGAGCCAAAGCCAACTACCGGTCATTGTGTCCTTGACCGATAGTGGCGAGATTTTTATCAGTTATGAAAACAATGTCGACCTGCCGATTAGTGAACCAGAGCTGATTGACACTCTATCCAATTTACAAAATCAAAGTAGCGATGCTGGGGCGCAGCCTTTACAAGTCATGATTAATGCCGATCAAAACAATCAATATGGCGCTATCATGACACTCATGGCCACCTTACAACAAGCAGGCATCCAAAAGGTGGGATTATTAACAGGCGCACCCTTACCCACACCATCATTATAATAAATCCTATTCAGCACTCAGCTTGCTATAATAAAGTAGATAATTTGATGAACCTCGTCCTTGAGTATCTTTACCATGCATAAAGCTCCTGTCGTTTATGTACCGACCCAACCTGAAGGCAATGGGCTAACGTTGCCTACGTTACTTAGCGTGCTGGCACATGGGCTTGTGATTGGGATACTCGTTTATACTTATCAACATACTAACACCGACACTGTGGAAAGTATTGAGACGGTCATGGTCTCACCTGAGCAATTGGCTGCAATGCAAGGTCAAATTCTTGCCAATCGTGCAGCGGCAGCTAGCGCGATGCAAGCTGAAACTGGTGCAAGCAGTGCATCGAGCACCTCATCATCAGAAAGTTTTAGCGATAGCACCAGCCAGCCAAACTCTCAGCGCGTGCCTGTCTTTACGCGCTCTAACGATCCTGCCAGTCAACCAATGCTGATGAGTGAAGAGCAGCATCAACGCTTACTTGAGCAAAATCAAGACTACGAACGTCGAATGGCAGAGTGGGCAGCACAATTAGATGAGTCGGTGACAGAAGAGCATAGTCAGGTGGAGCAAAACAAAAAAGAACAGCTAATAGAAGAACAAAAACAGCTAGGCGATTTCCGTAATAAACAAAATAACCCGCCTAAGATTACACGCCCCACTGCTACCGATCGAAACCTAAAAATTGATACAGGTGGTTCAGACAAAAAACTTAGCTTATCAGAAGATGGCGAGTCGACCCTATCTAGTGATACAGTAACCTCAAGTACGGCAAAAGGTAGCAGTCGTTCAACCTCAAGCGGTAGCCGCGGTGCTAGTAACAGTGAAATCATCAACCTAATCAAACGCAACTACAATCCGCCGACAGCAGCTAAAGGTTCAACTCAGCACACTACGCTAACAATCACTGTCAATACTAGCGGCACTGTAACCAATGTTTCAGCTTCAGGCCCTGATAGCACAGTCAATGAAGCAGCTGAACAAGCTGTTTGGGATACAGGTAGCTTTCCAATTGATGCTGATGATCCTAAATATCCTACTTTTACTATACAGTTTAAGGGTAGTAATTAATAAGTTGCTCTAAAACCATATTATTGCTAACTTTAGCTTAGACAACTTATACCTGTTACGATCTTACCGTACAATTAACTTGCCGCTTATAAAAAATAATTACTATTCCAATTTAGGAGTTTGACTTGGTCATGCGTACCCATAAAAAATTATTTCTCTCTTTACTTGCTAGCACTTCAAGCTTAATACTTGCTCCTAGTGTTTTGGCTGCACCTGTCGTTCTGGAATTGAATTACGATATTCCTGTTCAACAAAACCAAGTCGCGTTTGTACCGTTTGCTGGTGATTCAGTGTTATCGCCAATTATTCTAAATGATTTGAGCAAAACAGAGCTAAAAGTGACTAGCAAGGATCTACCACAGCAGCCGCGCAGTAGCAGCGAGCTGGCAGGCACATTGCCGGTATGGCAAAGCATGGGGATTCCTTATCTAGTGGTCGGCAGCACCCGCAGCAATCGCGGTAAAATAGTAACCGATTACGAAGTGATTGACGTTAAATCTGGTAGAGTAATCGAAGGCAAACAAAGCTTAACCGCGGACAATAATAAAGAAAGTATGCGCTATGCCGGTCACGTCATCGCCGATAAAGTATATGAGCTAATTACTGGTACGCCAGGTGACTTTTCAGGGCGTATTGCTTATATTGAAGAGATTGGTGCTGGTAAAGAAAAAGTCTCACGTTTAAAAGTGATGGATGCCGATGGCGAAAATGCCAAAACCATTACTGAAGTAACCGGTTCTATCTTTTCTCCAACATGGTCGCCAGATGGCAACCGCATCGCTTATTCCGTACAACGCGATAAATCTTATCCCGTTATTTATGTACAAAGTGTGAGCGGTGGCGGTGCAACCCCGTTAACCCCCTTCCCTGGCAGTAATCTCAGTCCATCATTTTCACCAGATGGCAGCAAGATATTATTTTCTAGCAGCTTTGAAGGCAGTGCCGATATTTATGAGATGAGTGCCAGTGGTGGTCAACCTAGACGGCTGATCAATTGGCCAAGCAGTGAAGTGCAACCAAGTTATGCGCCTGATGGCAAATCCTTTGTTTTTGTATCAGACAAAACTGGGTTTAACAAACCACAGATTTATCGTTATGAGTTTGGTTCAGGACGTACTACTAAGGTCTCAAGTAGCGGTTATGCCACTAGCCCGCAATTTAGTAGCGATGGCTCACAAATTGCCTTTTTAAGTGGTCGCTCAGCAGCGATCATGAATAGCGGCGGCGCGGTCACTGCTAATTTGGGCAATACAGGTATCGATGAAGCACCGAGCTTTTCGCCTAATGGTAAGCGTGTCGTCTACGCCTCAAAGCAAGGCGGCAAAGGCGTATTAACCATCAAATCATTGAATGGTGGCGAGTCATTTGGTAAGTCTGGTCAAGGCACTATTCGCTCACCAGTCTGGTCATCTAGTCCTAAATAAACCATATTTATCATTATCTTTCTTAATTCATAAAGCCTTGCTTCTAAAAAAGCGCCTAATTATTTATTAGGCGCTTTTTTACCTTGCGGGGAATGGTTAAGCAATGTTTGTACGAACCATTTTGCTTAAACAACTATTAGCTAAAAATTTAAATAATAGTGTTATTCATCGCTCGGATCACCCGCTGATGGATTTGGATGCCGCAGTTTTGCCACATCTTCAGCAGTAACGGTATCGGTAAAACCATTTAGGTCACTGACCACATATTGAGTAACCGCAGCCATCTGCGCATCGTTCATCATCCCATGGAATGACGGCATACCACGAAAGCCATTAATCAAGATATCGATGATGTAATACTTTGATTGCATCTTACTGTTATTCGCCAGTGGCGGATAATAGCCTGCCCCGTAAGCACCCTCGCCTTTATGCATGTGGCAAGCCGCACAAGAGTCGTGATACAGCTTTTTGCCATCTGTCGTCACAAAGGCATTTGTGCCTTCAAACTTTGCGTCCCACTCAGTAATGCTTGGGTCATCTTCCATATTGGGCAATGAGCTGTCATCGACAATATTGATAGCAGGTGCTGTAAGCTCTTCACGGCTCATATAAACGCCGCCCCACGCACCCGTATTTCGGCTTGCTTGATAGTCATTGGTTGTTAGGGAATCCTGATCTTGTACACTGGAAACCGTCACTTCATCATCTGACTGTTGACTACAGCCCAACAGTACTGTACTACTTATCCCACTCAGCAGCATCACCGTCAGCAGTTTGAGTGTCATGTTTTTCATGACTTTTTTCTTCAAGATTGCCTTCTTCAAGATTGCCTTCTTCAAGATTGCCTTCTTCAAGATTGCCTTCTTCACGATTGCATTGTCCATGATAGCCTCTGAATCTTATCGTTATTCATATTAACCAAGCGTTATTAAGCAAGCATTTTTGCTTTTTTATGTAGGCGCTTTGCGGCATCCATACCAGATAAAATAGCACCTTCTTGCCATGCCGGAATGTGTGAGCAATGCTCGCCCGCCAGTACAATACGATTATCAATACTGCACAAGGTGTCGTAATGCTGACGACGGGTCGACTCATTCCAAATACCATAACAGCCAAGCGTCCATGGAATACGGTGCCAGACAACTGATGTCCCTGCGCGGAATTCTTTTGGATACTGAGGATGGATGTATTTACCATAAGCAAGCGCGACATTAATACGTTCTTGCGGCGTTAAGGTATTAAACTTATAAGAAGTTGGACCATAACCATAAGCGCCAAGTAGCACGCCAGTACCATCTTTAAACATATTTTGTGAAGGATAGGCAATCTGCGCAATGGGCATATCGGTATAAGTCAGACCACCAAATATCCACTCGTCTTCTTCCCAAAACCGGCGATTGAACTCTAGACCAACTTTATAAGAAGTTTCATAAGGTACAGCGGCCATCGCCTGCTTCATCGGTTTTGAGACATTGATATCAAGCTGCGTCAGTACAGTAAGCGGAATATTGCACACGCACCAATCTGCACGAATGGTTTTGGTGGCACCATTTGGACTGTTGCTGTCTACATAATCGACCGTTACGCCACTGTCATCTTGATGGATTTTAGTGACTTTAGCATTAAACTCAATCAGATCACGGCATTCACGAGTGAACGCATCACCGATTTTCCCCATACCACCTACTGGCTGAAACATCGTCGGTTGATGAGCATAAGTCATATGGTTGCCATAAATATCTGCCCACATACCCGAATCTAATATCTCACTGATTGGCAAAGGTTTTGATGGTGTCGCATCAGGCATCAAGCCACCACCCGGAAACACATTAAAACCGCGATGTTTACTGGTCTCATTACTGGCGCGATAGCGATAATCTTTATCAAGCACACCCCAACCTTTTAAACCTTCTAATAGCTTTTCTTTATCCTCAGTATTGATCGAGCGATCAAGACCACCGACGTTGACTGATTTCGATAGCAGCTCCGCGACATGACCTTGGATATCGTTTTTCACATCGCCCAAACGCTGCGGTACGCCGTCGAAATGAGTACTTCGATGCAAATAAGCACGATCATTGGTTTGAATAAAGGGCTGCATTTCAACACCGAACTGTTTGCAATAATGGAAGACGGCATAATGATGGCTTGGCAGACGCCACGGTCCACCATTAAAGTAATTGCCCTCTTCAAAATCACAGGTGACTTCTTCGCCGCCAAGCTCGGTATATTTATCACCGCTGTTCAATGTCCAGCTACGACCGCCGCCACGATTTTGATATTCGAGCACTTTGACATCGTAGCCCGCTTTACGTAACTCATAAGCTGCGGTCAGCCCGCCAAGACCCGCACCAAGAATGACGATACTAGCGCCCGGAGGTGCACCCTTAAGATCCATGGTCTCTTTAAAACTCGACTCTGACGCAAATCCTAATGTCGTCATCGCCTGATACATCGCGGTCGCGCCTGCTGTTTTACCAATCATCGAGAGCAGTTGGCGCCGCGTTGGTGATTGAAGCATATCTTTCATAATAATGTCCTTAAAGTAGACGTTCGTGCAAGACGGTAGGTGCTTTTTTTATTAATAACGACTCAATTTCATTAATCTACTTGGCTTAATTTTATCTATATTTGCCAATTTATAGCGCTCTACCTTGCTGCCCTTCGTCCTTGTCTGATAATAACCATGTGAAATGTATTTATAATGTTCGTTACTGCACTGTCTTATTAAATATAAACATTCAAATTAACGACGGCGCCTAGACCGCAAGATTGCTCGTATAATAAATACAATGATAATAATAGCCACGATGATGCCGATTACTGCCAGTAAGCCCGCATATTTGATTAAAAAGGGCTTGTTAGCACTCGTCGTTGCGATACGATCAACATCACTAGCACTCACATCACTACTGGTAAGACCACCAAAATTCACACGTACATAATTGGTGATACCAGCGATTTGCTCACTATTTAGCTCGTCTGAAAACCCTGGCATGATGGGCGACGTATTAGTCGCTCCCTCTACCCCATGAAGGATCATATTGACCAGCGCATCAGGTTTTTCGCGGCGAATGCTGCTGAGTCCAACGATAGGGGCGTAACGCGCATCAGGCTGACCATAACCATCAACGCCGTGACAACTACCACAGGCTGCCAAATATAGCGATTCTGGTGAATTGCTGCCATTACTCACCTGCTCTTTGGCTTGGGCTAAATAGTCTTTTTGCGCCAGTAAATCATGAGTGATAGATTCGCTAATGGGTGTTGGTAAACGCGAGACATCAACGGCTGCGACCTTATCATCTGTTTGGATAGCAGGTACCGCTTTTAGATAAGAAGCAATGGCAGTCAAATCTTCATTTTTTAGGTAGCGCGTACTATGCGCAACTGCCTCACCCATAGGACCACCCGCATAGGCGCGCTGGTCAAGCTCACCAGTACGCAGATAAGTGACAATATCTTGTTCACTCCAACTACCGATACCGCTCGACTCGTCAGGCGTGATATTTGGTGCATGCCAATGACCAAGCTGAGCACCTGAAAGATACATTTTTTTATCAAAACCCATGGTGCTATTACGCGGGGTATGGCAAGTACCGCAGTGCTCTAAGTTATTGACAATATATTCACCACGTTGCTGCGTCTCGGTGAGACCATCACGGTTTTCAGTAGACGGGACATTGAGAAAATTCCAGCCAATCATTAAGCTGCGAATGTTAAAGGGAAATGGTAGGTCAGTTTTATATTTTGGGGCTTCATCGACAGCAGGTACGGTTTGCAGATAAGCAAACAACGCACTGATATCTTCTTCTTTCATACCACCATAAGAAGGATATGGCATGGCAGGGTAAAGCATATGGCTTGGCGTACGGCCTTTTTGCAACGCGTTCTTTAAATCCGTTTCGGTATAATTACCGATACCGTAACGTTTAGACGGGGTAATGTTGGTTGAATAGATATCCCCCATCGGCGTTTCGATCTCTGTACCGCCAGTATAATCTTCGCCGTGACATGCCATACAGTCAGCAGCACGGGCAATGTAGGCACCGCGGTTGACAAGCTCGCTATTGGCTGGACTAATATTAGGTAGACTGGCATTAGGCAAACTAGCATTGGCTAGGCTCGTATTAACGACGCTTGCGCCTTCAGCCATCACAGCGCTGGAGGTCATACCAATGACGAGCATCGATAACATCACAGAAAGTGGCTTCATAATATCCTCATATAGCTGGCACCTAGGGTGTTGTAATTATTATTAGGACGAATTATTGAGACGAGACATTCGATATGGAGCAAGTCTTTATGACAGATTGATTGTTAGACTCAACTGATAATCCATTAAATGAGGTAGCAAATCATCCAGTAAATGCTTAATAAAATAGGGTGATAAAAACAACTCCAGAAAAATACTTGCTAGAGAATGTCTACTCACTCTACTAATGTAAGACTATTTCGCTACTATTACTTATGGAGTAACTTATTGGTCTCAAATTTTTACAAAACTTAAAGAACCACTTCATCGCTATCATTTTTTGATAAGGTAGTATATTTTTTTATATTATAATAATAGACAATTTAAATAATATCTTTAAAATCAGCAATTAAAGCCCTATTTTTTGGTCGTATACCTTTTATAAAAGAGCTGTCATTGTAAGTAACTTTCACAAATGCGCTTCATTTTTTGTCATCACTGGTTTTAGCGGTACATAATAGATACATAGGCTTAAGTCAGAACTCGCTTTTTTTACCCGTCATATTGTGATGATGCTATGAAACAAGCTATTGCACCGCATCATATTTTGTTTATGATAGGCGCTATTTCCACGTTGCCGATCGCCGCCTGAGACACCACTATGAAGTTATCAATACTCGCTTATATATTTACATCAGCTCTATTACTGACAGGCTGTCAATCGTTTCAGTTTGTCGACAGCCCTATTCCTGTTAATGCCACCCCTATCAATAGCATACTGGTCAAAAATGCGCCTACCACCACTGTACAAAATCAAAATACTACCAGTACAAAAAATCAAAATTAGTGCCATCACACCATCACACTCATAAAATAAATAAAAAAAAGGCAGATATCGGTTTGATATCTGCCTTTAATATTTAATAAATAACTTTTAATGACTCAATAGCTACTCATTTCAGCGGCGTGCTGATGCTGGCTGATGCTTGATAATTGTCTTGGCCAAATGATCGCCGAACCAAATAGCCGTATCAATATCTCCGGCTCCTGGTGTTTCCTCAGGTGGACCATCAAGTGACTGGGTCATCAAGCCCAAAAAGCTAGATAGACGGTTTAAATCATGAGCTTCATGGCCTGTCGGCATCAGCGGTAATCCAATCCAGTTCATACCGTGCTGCATCGCATATAAAGAAATCTGCTGCAATACCGCCAGCTTATCACCGCTCAGCCCACCAGAGTTGGCAAAAGCCGCTGCCCACTTGCCTTCCCATTTACGATGATACCAGCGCTTTGAGGTTTCATCCATAAACGTCTTAAATTCAGCAGTGACACTACCCATATATACGGCACTACCGAAAACCAGCAAATCAGCTTGATCTAAATAATCCCAGTCAACCTTGTGGACATCAACGGTTTTGGCCTGTGCTTCTGGCAATTGCTGGCGTGCCCCTTTGACGATCGCTTCAGCGACGCGCTTGGTATGACCGTAATTGCTATGATAAATAACGGCAATAGATACAGTCGGTATGCTATCAGTAGTTAAAGACGATTTGGCAGGTGTATTCATACAAACTCTAATAATGGCTATAAATGGTTAGATAAAAACAATATAAGTTCAACAGTTAATCGCACGCAACAGCAAATAGCGTAATCCTACGCAGTTCCACGTACAATGACCAACGCCATCCGCCCTGTAGCAGGCTGCTGCAGATGCGTTTGACGCCGATAAGAGTAATAGTAGTCATCAGCATAACTACAGCTGCTAGATAAGGTGTCATCTACTATAACATCCAAAGTGTTTAGCTGATCCGCTGCCAACTTTGGTAAGTTCAGCTTGACCTTACCCGAATCAACTGTAGCACAGCTTGACGGTTTATCAACCGTATTATGTAAATCCTGAGTGTTGCTATCGCCTTTAATAACAGCCACAGAATCTATGACGTATAACGAATCAAAATGTTCAATGTTTGCTGTATTCAATAACTTATTTTCTGTGCAACCTTTTAGTAATTGGTTGCGGACTTGAGCGCCAACTTCATAGCTGTCTTGACTGATACAAACGCCAATCCAAGCTTTGACTTGTCCCGATTCCGTAAAGCGTTGAACAGTCGCTTGAATAACCCCGCAAGCCAGACCTTGCCAACCAGCATGAATCGCTGCCATTTGACCACTAGCTGGCTGATATAAGACTATCGGCACACAGTCAGCCGTCATTATCGCCAGCCCAAGGCCTTGTTGCCGACTGACCATCGCGTCAGCAGACATTGGCGTCATACATAGCGCTGTGCCATCAATATCATGAATTTGCTTGCCATGAACTTGGTTAACCCAGTGCAAGCGTTTGATGGGTACATGTTTAGGGTCTTTCGACGATAAGGGTACAAGCTGCTCATTGATGGCAGATAATAAGCGCATGCGATTGCTCAGCACTTTTGCAGCATCGTCATTGACATGCAAACCTAAATTTAGCTCACCGTAATTCGCTTGACGTTGCTGTCGTACCATCTGTTCTGTGGGTTGGTCTGGTGAGTCAACATCATCGCTCGCAAAGGCGGCTGTTTGAAAAACAGCCACATCATCAATCTGTGCAAGCAATGTCATAGGAAAGTTATGAGTCATGGCTGATTTACCGTCTTAATGGGTAGTTTCTACGTCACGGATCGCTATTTACTTGGGCTCTCTGTTTTTTACAAGCGTATTCACACTCCTATTTACACAGAGCGGTCTATTCATCATCATAGCCGTCACTTAGCACAGCCATTAATTTCTGCATGTCTTCAGGCAGTGGTGTGGTAACTTCAATGTCTTCGCCTGTCGTTGGATGCACGAAACCCAGTGTATAAGCGTGCAAGGCTTGACGCGGAAAATTATTAATCGCTTGACGTTGCGCTTCTGTCAGTCCTGAGCGCAGTTGACGACGACCACCATAAACGCGATCACCCACTATCGGATAAGTAATGTGACTTAAATGCACCCGAATTTGGTGCGTGCGTCCCGTTTCAAGACCCACATCCAACAAGCAATAATTACCATTGAGGGCAGTCACATTTAATAAGTGGGTGACTGCTTCACGACCTGCCGTCATTACCGTCATTTTCGTACGCTGATTACGGTGACGACCGATTGGCGCGTCAATACGGCGGTGACGCAGTAAGCTTGCTGCATCGCCTGCCACCACACACTGATAATGACGATACACAGACTTGTCTTTTAGCTGCTCCATAAGCGCCATTTGTGCTGGCTTGGTCTTACCAATCAGCAACAGTCCAGAGGTGTCTTTATCAATTCTATGTACCAGACCTGCACGCGGCAAATGGTGCTGCTGTGGATAGTGATACAGTAGTGCATTGACCAAGGTGCCAGTTTGGTTACCCGCACCAGGATGCACCACCATACCAACAGGTTTATTGATGACCAACACTTCATCATCTTCATAGACCACATCGATGTCTATATCCTCTGGCTGATCTTCACCATGCTGCTCTAATGTCGTCGATAACTGCAGAACATCACCCGCTTTGACACGAATTTTTGGTTTTTGTACGCTACCGTTATACAGCAAGCTACCATCACTAATCCAACCTTGTAATTGGACACGTGAGAAATCGGTAAATATTTTTGAAGCCAGTTTATCAATACGTAAACCAGCTTCATCTTCTATAACAGTATGCGTCATATCTATAACTACTGGCACTACTTGACCGGCGACTGACGCTTCATCATCGTCGCTATCATCAATGTCGTCACCATCTTCATCGCTGCTATCTATCATATCGTCGTCAAGCACATCACTATCTTTTAACATAGCTTTTTCTGACACAGCGTCTTCTAAAATATTATCGCCATGGCTTTGCTCATCAAGGACTGGCTGATTATCGTCAGGTAATTCACTATTATTTAAAACGTCATTTGGCATCGGTGACTCTTGTGCTGATGAATCAGTCTGTTGTGATTGATTCGGTGGTAAATGGGTAGTCATAGCATTATTATTCATAGCAGATTTATATATGGCAAAGCCCCTGACATGGTTCTGAAAGGCAGCTTTTGAGAAAATTTCTAATAAAATGTAAAGTTTTAAGCGTAACGCTATAAAAAAAGGCCATTCGCTATCAATCGCTTATCATAAAAGCGATTGTCGTCGAAAAAAGCGGAGGCAATACCGTGCTAGTGTATCATGCCAAACGCCTAAGCCCTATAGAAGCTGTGCGTTATCTGTCATTTTTTGATTATAACGCTATGCACCATATGGCTGTGCTTAACTCTCTAAAATATGACATTGCTGTAATTTACTGTATATTTGTCGGTGTCAGCGACATTCGATATCGCTCGTGACAGCAGCTCATGTTAAAATGCCAAACTGACATGCGCTGGTGTACAGCTCATTGCGAGCAGCAGCATATCGCACCTGTGTTGCAGTAGACTAATAACTGTACGATACTGACTCAAATTCGATAAGTACAATTGGGTTAAGTACAATATAGATGGCGAAAAAATAGACGAAGCAAACGTTATTCTATAAAGTATAGCCATATTTTGCTGTATGCTATGCCACTGTATGCTTATCGAATTTTTTATTAAAAGCATTTGGTTTGATATAAACCCTATGCCATCAAGCGTTTTTTAATAACGATAACTGGTATGTCCGATGATTGACATAGTAGATGGCAGACCACTATTGATGCCTATGCATCGTTTTTTATCATTAACCTAATATCTAGTATGATAGCGTCGCTGCTATTATACGTCTTGTGTCGGAGAAGAAGTATGCAAGCTGTTGGCAATACGTTTATCAAACTGTCCTCAATAACCCTACTTGCGCTAAGCGTAAACTTAGTGGGCTGTCAGACTTTCAAAAACCTGACTGGCGGTAAAGACGTCGATGCGGTAGAAACTGCCGAAAAATCAGAGCAGAACTATTATAACGATGCCATTACCCAGATTGATAAAGGCCGCTATACACAAGCCATCGAAGATTTGACCAATCTGCGCACTTTTTATCCTACTGGACAGTACGCTGAGCAAGCATTACTCGACATGATGTACGCACAATATGCCAGTGGTAAGTATGAAATGGCAGCCGCCAGCGCTGAGCAATTTATTAGCCTATATCCTTCTAATCCGCAAGTCAGCTACGCTTACTATGTGCGCGGTGTGGCCAATATGCAAGGCTCATCAGAAGGTTTGAAACTGTTTAAGCTAAATCAAGCTGAGCGTGATACCGCCTATTTACGTATTGCCTTTGCTAACTTTCAAGAGCTTATTAACAAGTACCCTAACAGCCCTTACGCACCAGATGCCGCTCAGCGCATGACCTTCATCTACAATCAGTTTGCTGAAAGTGAGATGAGTGCGGCCAATTGGTATATCGAGCGCGAAGCTTATGTCGCTGCTGTTAACCGTGCTAAATGGGTGTTTCAATACTATCCACTTAGTGAATCGATCCCAGAAGCCATCGCGGTCTTAGCTTATAGCTATGACAAATTGGGTATGTCTGATTTGGCAAACGAATACAAAACCCTATTGCAGATTAATTATCCAAACATGTTAAGCGCTGATGGACGCGTTAAGCTCAACACCAAACGTGAGCGTTCTTTCATTAATAAATTGACTTTTGGACAGCTGAGTCGTTTTAACAAAGATACTTCAGTTGCGACAGGCGATTACAACGGCGCCACCAAAACCCAAATCATTCGTAATGCAAACCAATTAAGACTGCCTAGTGAAAACACTGCCACCGCCAATGCACCAGTAGCCAACACCGCTCCTACGCGTGGTAGTGGAATCAATGTGGGCTTGGGTCTACCTGAAGCATCGACTGAGCGAGTTACTAGCCAATCGAGCACTGGCTCTACCGCTCGAGAAGCGAACGTTGATCCACAAAATATCAACCAAACGCGCCGTACCACGCTACCTAATCAAGGTGTTGATATCATGCCAGCAGATGTCGATATGAATGATGAATAAATACGCTAGATTTGAGGCAGCGTCTCTCTTTTAATTCAGAGAACGTCTCTTCTTCTTAGTAAATCAACGCACATCATGAAAAATAAGGTCAACGATAGAGTTGGCCTTATTTTTTCTGTTTCTGTTCCATTATCTATGCCTAATATTGTTTGTGCCCAATATTGTCTATGCTTAAGATAATGCACCTATGGTAAACTGTTTTTTGCATGAGTATCCCAAATCATATTCTCGACCAATTAAATAGCCAAGCTGACTTAATCAGTATCATTGGGCGTCATACAACGCTTAAACGTGCTGGTAGTGAGTTTAAAGGCTGCTGTCCGTTTCATGGCGAAAAGTCGCCCTCTTTTTATGTCAATCCACAAAAAAACATCTATCACTGCTTTGGCTGTAGTGTCGGCGGTAATGCCATTAGCTTTTTACGCGATTATGAAAACTTAACTTTCATTGAAGCGGTTAATGAGCTATCAAAGCAGACGGGCATCGAAGTCCCAAAAGAAGAGCAACAAAACGTCAGCTACCAGCGCCGTGCACCCAAACCGATTGCACCACCGTCAATACCTAGTCCGGCTGTCAACGCTAAAATCTCCGCTCAAACGGTGGACGCGACTTCTATTAACGCAGCTTCGACTATTCAGCAACAAAGCCAGTACGGTGATATCGAGCAGCCCGTCTATCACGACAGTAGCAACAGCTACGATGATTATCCACCGTTAGATGCCTACGACTCTGCGCCTTATCCAGCAGATTCTTATGGCGCAGACTACCAAGATGATAATAGCTATCCGCCAGCATGGTTGACAGGTGCCAATACTGACGCTGCTGCATTGTACGATGATCATAGCGTTTCAGATAAAGACGGTAACCTATATGAGCTGTTAGAGCAAATCCAGCAGTTTTATCAGCACAATCTCACCATTCATCCGCATGCCAAGCACTATTTTTTATCGCGTGGTATCACAGAAGACATCTTTGAGACCTTTGGCTTAGGCTATGCACCCTTTGGTTGGCAGCATCTTGAGCATCAGTTTCCACAAGATATTGAAGGATTAAAGGCGCTTGGTTTGGTGCGCCAATCAGAGTCAGGACGCGATTATGATTTACTCCGTGATCGGGTTATTTTTCCGATTCGAGACAATCAAGGACGCACCATTGGTTTTGGTGGGCGGGCGCTCGATGATGAAGTCAAACCTAAATACATCAACTCATCTGACTCACCAGTGTTTCATAAACAGCATGTGCTGTATGGCTATTACGAATCACGCCAACAACGTGCCGACAGCTGGCTGGTGGTCGAAGGCTATATGGATGTGATTGCCCTTTACCAAGCGGGTATCTATGGCGCTATTGCTTCCATGGGTACGGCGATCAATGAAAGCCAAATCTCGCGACTTTTAACATTGAATCCTACCCTGACGTTGAGCTTTGATGGCGATAGCGCGGGACAAAAAGCGGCATGGCGTACGCTTGAAGTTGCCCTACCGGTACTTGCCGATGACAAAGAGTTGCGGTTTTTGACCCTGCCCAACAATCATGACCCTGATACTTTTATTAAGAGTCAGGGCGGCGATGCCATGCGTGAACAAATCGCTAATGCCATGCCGCTATCACAGTATATTTTTGCCTATTTAAGCGAGCGCTACGATTTAACTTTGGCAGAAGGTAAAGCCAAGCTGATGTCGCAAGTACGCGCCTTGACCACTGCATTACCCAAAGGTAGTAGCTTTCGCTATTTGCTTAACAATGATGTCTATCAAAAACTGGGCGGTAAGCGTAGCCAAAATATCGAAGCAAAAGATGCGCTGCTAGATTTTGATGGTGATATGACCATCAGTCAGCAATTGCAGCTTTGTTTTTTGTTTCAGCCACGAGCCTTAATTGAAGACTCTATCGAAGCCATTTGGCAACAGGCAGGTATTAATGATTTACAGCTGCCAGCACACATCAAACAAAGAGCCGCGCCTGACATCTTGCGTCCGCTTGCTTGGGAAGATTTGCAAGATACCGCCTTGCTGGATATTGTCAGTACCATCAAACGCTGTCTGAAGCATTTACCCAAAGATGCCAACGCCGCCGCACACTTTATATTATCTAATGTCAAACCAATCACCCAAGAGACACTTAGCCGTAGCTGGGGCGGATTTTATAAAACATTAACCGCCAGAAATATTTTGAGCTTGGATGAATTGATCGAAAACTTAGTGATGCAGTTGCTCAAATTACATCTGCAAAAAAAGATGCAAGAGCTGATAAAAAATCCTGATCATATCAAGCTGGCGATTGTCCGTAAGCAGTCGCAATTATTAAATGATTGGTTACGCGCGCAGCAAGCTGAGCAGTCAGCACAAATGGTTACCGTCCAATCTTAACGTTTGCCATTATTTTTGCTAAAAAAATTCGAACCCTTTAAAAGTATAGCGGCTGCCCCCACTACTAATGATTATACCCAGTAGCATGTATTGCCATTTAATCATTTGGCTGATAGAAAATAATCAGTAAAAAACGGTCGTAGATATCACTACCTCGTGCTTGATTACGGTGGTCTGTGTTAAACTATGTCGCTGTATATTGACAGCACTGCTTTCTAAATGATGATAAGCGGGCATCGTTAAACACAAATTTTAGATATTATTTTTAAGTATCCGTTTTTAGGTACTGTTATTTTTATATATTATTTTTTAGAGAATGTTATTTTGAAGATTTTTTAGCGTTACTAATTTTTAGCAGTTTTTTAGCATTGTAATTGTAGTATTTTGAGCCTTTATTCATATCAACTCATTTTTGATATTACTGACAACCTTTACGCCATATTTTGATGAATCGATTGATTATATCAACGCACTGAGCGAGCGATAGCGCGTCACAATATAAAAATGTCCGATGCAAGTAAGCGAGTATTTATGAACGATAAGTCAGTTTCTAAGTCCACATCTCAACTGGCCACCTTAATCCAAATGGGTAAAGAGCAAGGGTATCTCACCTATGCTGAGGTGAATGACCAACTGCCCGACTCTATTACCGAAAGCGATCAGATCGAAGATATTGTGCAAATGCTGACCGACGTTGGTATCAAAATCTTTGAATCTGCCCCTGATGCCGATGACATCTTGATGAACGACGATTCAAGTGATGATGACATGGCAGCGGATGAGGCAGCGGCGGTATTAGCCTCTGTTGAGACTGAGCCGGGTCGCACCACTGACCCTGTGCGTATGTATATGCGTGAAATGGGTACGGTTGATCTCTTGACCCGTGAAGGTGAGATTGCTATTGCCAAGCGTATCGAAGAAGGTATTCGTGACGTACAGCATGCGATGTCTTATTGGCCGGGCACTGTACAGTTCGTCCTTGATGAATATCAAAAAGTACAAGATGGCGAGAAGAAGCTTTCTGACGTCATTACTGGCTTTTTAGATCCTGAGACCGAAGAAGACAAAATCGCAGCCCAAGAAGCAAAAGAGGCGGCAAAAGAAGAACGTGAACGCATCAAAGAAGAAAAAGAAAATCCACCTGTAATCAAAGCCAAAGCCAAAGCAGCGGCGCTTGATGATGATGACGAGGATGAAGACGACGTCGAAGAGGAAGCTGAAGAAGAAACCAGCGGCATCGATCCTGAAGAAGTACGTCTACGTCTAGAAGAAATCGAACACTTATTTATCAAAGCCAAACAAGCCTTGCTAGATTATGGCCGTGGTAGCACAGAAGCAGATGCCGCTTATGCCCTACTTGCTGAACGCTTTATGATGCTAAAGTTGAACAATCGATTGTCAGACCAAGTGATGGCTATCATGCATGATGTCTATGATGATGTGCGTAAGCAAGAACGTCAAATCATGCGTTTAGTCATTCGTCGTGGTCGTATGCCGCGCGAAGAGTTCCGTAAAACCTTCCCTAGCAATGAAACCAACGTCGATTGGCTGATTGAGCGCATAAAAGGCAAACCTGCATTTGCTGGTACGCTAGAAAAAGTCACTGATGATGTTATCTTATTGCAACGTCGCATTCGTGACTACGAGCAACAGCTCGATATGAAAATCCACGATATGAAAGACGTAGCGCGTCGTATGGCAGTCGGTGAAGCAAAAGCTCGCCGCGCCAAAAAAGAAATGGTCGAAGCTAACCTACGTCTGGTTATTTCTATCGCGAAGAAATATACCAACCGCGGTCTACAATTCTTGGATCTGATCCAAGAAGGTAATATCGGTCTGATGAAAGCGGTTGATAAATTTGAATACCGCCGTGGTTATAAGTTCTCGACTTATGCTACATGGTGGATTCGTCAAGCAATTACTCGCTCTATCGCTGACCAAGCGCGTACCATCCGTATTCCTGTGCACATGATCGAGACCATTAACAAAATCAACCGTGTTTCTCGTCAGTTGCTACAAGAAATGGGACGCGAGCCAACGCCTGAGGAATTAGGCGAACGCTTAGAGATGGACGAAGTTAAAGTCCGTAAAGTACTGAAGATCGCCAAAGAACCTATCTCTATGGAGACACCAATCGGTGATGATGAAGACTCGCATCTAGGCGATTTCATCGAAGATGGTACTATCTCAAGCCCTGTTGATGATGCAACAGCGGCAGGTTTGCGTGAAGCGACTCGTGATGTCTTGGGTAATCTGACTGAGCGTGAAGCACGCGTGCTAAAAATGCGCTTTGGTATCGACATGCCAACCGACCATACCTTGGAAGAAGTGGGTAAGCAGTTTGACGTAACACGTGAACGTATTCGTCAGATTGAGGCAAAAGCACTGCGTAAATTGCGTCATCCGTCACGCTCTGAGCACTTGCGCTCTTTCCTTGAAAATGACTAATAATAAAGCAAACTAAGCACCAATAAAAAAGCCGAGTTTATCTCGGCTTTTTTGTGTCATCGATTTGATGGCTCGAATGCTATAACTACATATCTGCATCAAGGAATACAAGAACAAGCTTGCAATGGCACTATGCAATATACATGATTCGCATACATTTCATATACTAGGCAAAGCAATGGGTATTGTTAAAATTGATGACACATTACACGAAGAGCTTCGTAAAGCCAGTGCGGTAATGGTACGTTCGATTAACGCACAGGCAGAGTATTGGATAAAGATAGGTATGTTAGCCGAGGCCAATCCTCACAGGTCTTATACCGATATCATCAGCGAGCAGTTGAAACGAGCAGATGTTAATATGGGAAAACTCATCGATGGCTAAAATCTCGCTAAAAACTACTGAAGAATTGACCATCATGCGTGAGTCTGGACGCTTATTGGCATCGGTTTTTGCTTACCTAGATACGCACATGGTCGCTGGCATCTCCACAATGACTGTCAATGATTTGGCCGAGCGCTATATTGTGGATGTTTTACAGTCAAGACCTGCCAGCAAAGGTCAATACGGCTACCAATACGTGCTCAACACGTCTGTCAATCAAGTGGTTTGTCATGGTGTACCCTCAAGCAATCAAGTCCTAAAATCAGGCGACATCATCAATGTAGACATTACTTTAGAAAAAGGCGGCTTTATTGCCGACTCTAGCAAAATGTATATGATTGGCGATGTTATGCCCTTAACAAAACGCCTCGTAGATAACACTTATGAGGCCATGTGGGCAGGTATCCGTGTGGTTAAGCCCGGCACAACGCTTGGTGATGTCGGGCATGCCATTCAAAGCCATGCCGAACAGTACGGTTACTCTGTCGTTAGAGAATACTGCGGGCATGGTATCGGTCGCGAAATGCACGAACAGCCTGAAGTTTTACATTATGGGCGCGCAGGTGCGGGCTTAGTTTTAGAACAAGGCATGACCTTTACTATTGAACCAATGATTAATCAAGGCAAAGCCAAAGTAAAAATAAAAAAAGACGGCTGGACGGTGGTGACTGCAGACAAAAAGCTTTCTGCCCAATGGGAACATACCATCGCAGTGACTGCCGATGGTTATGAAGTGCTGACACTGCGTGAAGAAGAAATGCTTTAAAGCGAGCTTACAATTTCCCTTGATGCTGCTGTGCAATACAAGAGTGATTCAAGTATTTAAGTATAATCTTATTATTGCCATATTGGTAACTACTGATATCATAGGTCGCGATGATCTGAGTATACGCTGATTGATACCTCTGCCATCGCTTTTTTACACATGCCATTGCTAGGAAACTGACATGATTGTCCGGCAAAACCCAAACGCCCTCAAGATATTTTTTACCCTGCGCGGCTCCATCATTCCAAAAATCTATCCGCAAATTTTGCTGATCACTCTTCTTAGCACGCTTATAACCATTATTCAACACTGGCTTCCTGACTCTTTTCCTTATTATGGTATGGCTCCTTTTACCTTGCTAGGAATCGCGTTGTCGCTATTTCTCGGATTTCGCAACAATGCCAGTTATCAACGTTGGTGGGAAGCTCGAGGACTTTGGGGTCAGCTGGTATATGATTCGCGCAGCCTAACCCGTCAGGTGCTTTCTTTTATAGATGCTGATGCCGAGACTGGGCACGAGACTCAACGAGCGATGGTTTACCTGAACATTGCTTTTGCGCATGCTGTACGCCATCGCCTGCGCGGATCGTCACCTTGGCAGGATGTCGAGCCTTTTGTCGCATCAGTACACCATGACAGTATGCGCCAAGCACGTAACCTACCTGACTATATCATGCGCCTCATGGGTAAGCAGCTCGGTGACATTCGGCGTCAAGGACTGGTGTCAGAGCAAGTCATACAGAACATGGACGAGCGCCTGACGTCTATGACCATTGTACTGGCGGCCTGTGAGCGCATTCATAATACACCGCTGCCGTTTGCTTATATGCTGTTGGTCCATCGCACGACCTATCTGTACTGCATCATGTTGCCTTTTGGCTTGGTGGCCTCGCTCGGTTGGGTGACCCCACTGATTTGTGCCGTGATCGCTTATACCTTTTTTGGTTTGGATGCCCTCAGTGAAGAGCTAGAAGAGCCTTTTGGCTTAGCAGCCAACAAACTACCCCTGACTGCATTGTCGCGTACTATCGAAATCAATCTGCGAGAAGCACTAGGAGAGGCAGATATTCCGCCTGATATCACTCCTATCAATGGCTATTTACCGTAATGGTTTCACGTAGCTTTTAGATATGAAATAGAGATGTCATAGAAATGCAGTAGAGCGATGGAACCGACTAGGGCGTGTCTTCATTTTCAAAATAGAGATAGAAATGAGATAAATTGCCGGTAAACAAGGAAAATAGCGCCGTTAATATCAGGATATTACCCAGCTATTTGACGATGGTTGACAAAATTTAGCCATCGTCAGCCCATTTAAAGGTTCATTAATTGAATTGAGGACATGTCCTAAATACAGAGATAACTTGAATAATCACCCATATACCACTATAAACAATATATATTCTATGCCCTAATAGATCGACCAATTAAAATACAATTGATGACCATACTGAGCATGTCTCGGATTTTTGGCGTTGTTAAGGCAAATATTTTACTGACTGACTTTTTATACCCACTATTACCTATTTACCTATTTACCTATTTACCTATTTACCTACAAAAGTGAGGCACACATCATGAGTGATGATTCAAAAGACACTAATCAAGACGCTAATAATCAAAATACTGATAATCAAAATAGCAACCAAGACCAAGCATCAGCAAATGAAAGGTCGGTCAAAGTGACTGATTTGACGCCCAATAAAGGCGCATTGGTAGGCAAAAAGACGGACATTCAAAACCCAGAGCTTTGGGAGTTCCCGATGAACTATCCACTGAGCATCATCGGTCATGAAGGCGAGCGTGAGAGTTTGCTGAATGAAGTGAAGCTAATTTTGGGTAGCCTGTTCCCTGATTTTGATTTGGCATCTATAGAAGTCAAGCCGTCTAAAACAGGTCGTTTTCACTCAGCACGCGTCAATCTATATCTAACCACTGCTGAGCAAGTGAATGAGCTTTATGCATCATTGGACAATGCAAAAACGGTGCGCATTGTTTTATAAAAGACGCAGAAAAATTTAGCCCCTTTTTAATCCAAATCGTCACTCAAACGGGTGGCGATTTTTTATGGTTTGCTGTACAATCTGCGCCCTTATTATTATTGTCACCTGCACCCTTATTGGCGGGTCATTTACTCGCGAATAAAAAGCAAATGCTCGTGAGATTTTTACAAAAAATTTATTATTTGAGTCAATCGCGTCTAACCCTTACCCCATCGTCCTTTGCCAAAATTTGGACACAGCACAACCTCACAGCAACATAGTTTGACCCTAAAATCAATATAGCATTTTCAAAATTTTCCCGCTATATTGTGCCTACCTACTAACAAACACGCTATATGTAGTACTCAGTGAATTTAATCGTCACTATGAGTAGTGGTAGCTTTTTGCCTGAAAAAAGAGCAGCTAATGCCATCATTCAACGTGATTTGATAAATAGTGTGATAAAAAACGTTGAGCGGGTTTTACCGCTTCACGAATAATATAAGCAACCAAAAATAGAGGCCAGCATGACACATATCGACAAAATCAAAGTGACCAAACGTGACGGACGATTAGAACTTATTGATTTGGACAAAATTCATAAGGTAATCGAGTGGGCAGCTCACAATTTGGATAATGTGTCGGTATCACAAGTTGAGCTAAAGTCGCACATCCAATTTTATGAAGGCATCAAAACTCGTGACATTCATGAGACTATCATCAAATCTGCTGCCGATCTGATTTCTGAAACAACCCCTGACTATCAGTATTTAGCTGCGCGTTTGGCTATCTTCCATCTACGTAAGATTGCTTATAATAAATTCACCCCGCCGCACCTATATGATCATGTCAAAAAACTGACAGACGCTGGCAAATATGATGAGCATATCCTAGCGGACTATAGCCGTGCTGAATTTGACGAGTTAGAAGAGTATCTCGATCACTGGCGCGATATGAACTTGGCTTATGCTGCTGTTGAGCAAATGGCAGGTAAATACCTCGTACAAGATCGCGTGAGCAAGACTGTCTACGAAAGCCCGCAGTTCTTGTACATGCTGGTCGGTATGTGCTTGTTTAGCCGTTACGAAAAGTCAGAGCGTATGAACTATGTGAAGCGCTTCTATGATGCCACCTCACAATTCAAAATCTCACTACCGACACCAATCATGTCTGGTGTGCGTACGCCATCGCGCCAGTTTAGCTCGTGCGTATTGATCGAATGTGGTGATAGCCTAGACTCAATCAACGCGACAACTAGCGCCATCGTACGCTATGTATCACAGCGTGCTGGTATCGGCATCAACGCTGGTCGTATCCGTGCCCTTGGTAGCCCAATTCGTGGCGGCGAAGCGCAGCATACTGGATGTATCCCATTCTACAAATTGTTCCAAACTGCTGTTAAATGCTGCTCACAAGGCGGCGTACGTGGTGGTGCTGCGACCCTATTCTACCCACTATGGCATCTAGAAGTTGAGTCATTACTGGTACTCAAAAATAACCGCGGCGTCGAAGACAACCGTGTCCGTCATATGGATTACGGCGTACAGTTGAACAAAACGATGTACACGCGCCTGATCAAAGGGCAAGACATCTCGCTATTCTCACCAGGTGATACGCCTGGCTTGTATGATGCGTTCTTTGAAGATCAAGACAAATTCGAAGAGCTATACACCAAGTACGAAAATGATCCTGCTATTCGTAGCCGTCAAATCCCAGCAGCAGACTTGTTCAGCCTAATGATGCAAGAGCGTGCCAGTACGGGTCGTATCTATATCCAAAACGTCGATCATTGCAACACCCATAGCCCATTTGACCCAACGGTTGCGCCAATTCGTCAGTCAAACCTATGTATGGAAATCGCTCTACCAACCAAGCCACTTGATAATATCAATGACGAAGAAGGTGAAATCGCCCTTTGTACGCTATCAGCGGTCAACTTGGGTAAAGTCGAAAACGTCAGCGACATCGAAGAGCCAGCCGAGCTCATCGTGCGTGCGCTTGATGCCCTGCTCGACTATCAAGACTATCCAGTCAAAGCGGCTCAAAACGGCAGCATGCGTCGTCGTACACTAGGTGTGGGCGTGATTAACTATGCTTATTACTTAGCCAAGAATGGCGTACGCTATTCAGACGACAGCGCGCTTGGTCTGACCCATCAAACGTTTGAAGCGTTGCAGTTCTATCTCTTGAAAGCGTCAAACAAATTGGCAAAAGAGCAAGGCGCGTGCCCTGCGTTCAATGAGACCACGTACTCACAAGGTATCTTACCGATTGATACGTACAAAGCCGACTTGGACAAAATCTGCCAAGAGCCGCTACATCTCGATTGGGAAACGCTACGTGGCGAGATCACTGAGCACGGTCTACGCAACTCTACCCTAACTGCCTTGATGCCGTCTGAGACCTCTAGTCAGATCGCCAACGCGACCAACGGTATCGAGCCACCACGTGGTCTGGTCTCTATCAAAGCGTCAAAAGATGGCATCTTAAAGCAAGTCGTGCCTGAGATTGATAAGCTAAAAGATCAGTACGAGCTACTATGGCAAATGCCAAACAATGACGGTTACCTAAAGCTGGTCGCTATCATGCAGAAGTTCGTCGATCAAAGTATCTCTGCCAATACCAACTACGATCCAGTTCGTTATGCAGGCGGCCGTGTACCGATGAAGATATTGCTAAAAGACTTGCTAAACGCTTATAAAATGGGTGTGAAGACGTTGTACTACCATAACACTCGTGATGGTGCAAACGATGCCCAAGCGGATATGGAAGATGATTGTGCTGGTGGGGCATGTAAAATCTAGATTGATAGATGGCGGGCTTAGCTTTTTAGTTAAATCCCGCTATCCAGTATTAATTTATTCAGATGGATTTATAAACACTATTTAAAGGACTAAGATAATGGCTGATTATAAAAGTAACCACCTACAAGAAGTACTTGAAACACATAAGATGAAGCACATAAAAGATGTTTTTGATAAATATAGAGATAGACGTAATGAAATTAAAGATTTCTTAAATGCCGAATACGGTAGCAGAATTTATAGTCCTTTTGATTCAGGATCTTATAGTAAACATACTGCTGTTAATACAAAGTTTGACTTAGATGCAGTTGTACCTTTTAAATATAAAAGCTTCAATACATTAGAAGATATGTTCAGTGACATTTATGACAAGTTAAATGATAAATTTAATGATAGAACTACTGTTCGAAAGCAAGGTGTTTCTATTGGACTAGCCTTTGAAGAAGATGGTATTGATATAGATATTGTACCTGCTCGAGAAACACGAGTAGATGGCTATACCGAAACAAGAAACCTAAATCTTCATATCAACTCCTTAGATCCATCGGAGACTGGGTATTTAAAAACTAATATTCAAAGTCAGATTAATCATATAAGTGGTAAGGACAATGAACGAAAAATTATTAGATTGCTAAAGATCTGGAAATTTCAAAAATCTAAAAAATATAAGTCATTTTTCTTTGAACTTTTAGTTATCAAAGCTTATGACAGTACCTTACCTACAGGTAATTTATGGGAACAATTTAAGACTGTTCTCCAATATATTGTAGATAATATTGAAAGTTCTACATTTAAACTGCCTGACCCGGGTAACAGCAACAATGATTTAATGAGTACATTAGATTCATATCAAAAAACATTATTAAAAAGTGATTTTGAATTGATGCTCACTAGAATTGAGGGCAACGAAAAACAAATTGAATACTATTTTGAGAAAAATAAAGAATTTTCTGAAGAAGCTGTTAATAATAGTTTGAGCTATGGTGTTGCTGGAGCTACTCCAGTTTCTACTCCTTCATCTAAACAGCGTTTTGGTTAGAGATGAGATTTTCTGAAGAAGAACTACTAAATACTATCAGTAGCATAAGCTATATCTCAAACTTACAAGATCTTAAATTCGATAAAGATCTTGTAAGTTTTAGCATAGTTTTTAATCTCGAAGGTCTCAATGAGGAGATAACTTTTGATGTGACTATCAATTCTCAATATCCATTCAAGTTTAGTGGTTCTGAGACAATAATTTTCAAAAATATTAATCTGATTAAATATAGTCATGTGATGAGTAATGGCTCAGTATGCTTTCACAATCAACATGGTATTAACTTTGAACAGAAACTAATACAAGACTTCGATGCAATTAAAAATTGGATTGATAAATATATAGTTAAAGAAGAAACAGATAGTCACTATGAGCACTTAATAGTCAATCATAGTAAGTTTGATGGTAGTTTTTACTCTTATCAATTTACTAATATAGAAGAAGATTTTAACAAAGGTGAGTTTGGTACAGTCTCTATCAAACTATTGTCTAATTCTAACTATAGCAAGTACACTATTAACAATCACTTGGTTCAAAGCTTCAATGACTCAGCTCAACCTACTGTCAAACATTGCGACTGGAGTCATCACTATCTTAAAGCTAGTAGTAGCGAACAAGGTGTATATATTTTTTTAGAAGAAGCGCCAGCGATTAACCAACGATTTTCTTTCAATAACTGGTCACAGTTTAATGGAAAATTTAGTCAAGATTTTTTAAGCTATTTATGGAAGTATATTTTTTTAAATAGCAGTAGCTTCGATGCATCTAGACCACTGCCTATTTTTATAGGTTTTCACACTCAAAATAATGAAGTGCATTGGCAAGTAGCTTTAGTAAGAATAGATGAATTATTTTTTAAAAGTAAGACTAATGACGAGGAACAAAAACAGTATATTTTAGAAGATACTGCAATAAACTGGGCAATAACGAATAACTCGTCTTATTCATACTTTTTTGGTCGTGGTGCATTTGATGAAGCATTGACTAATTCGAAGATATTAATTATTGGCGTTGGTGCAGTTGGCAGCAATGTTGCTAAAACATTAGTAAGATGTGGGTGTAAAAATATATTTCTGGTCGATTACGATATTAAGGAACCTGAGAACATTTGTCGCTCAGAATATGAATTTATGTACCCTTATATTAATAAGGTAGATGAGCTATGCGACTTGCTTTATAGAATATCACCGTTTGTAGAAGTGGGAGCAACTAGAAGCCTAATTACTGAACACCTTAAATCTGAACCTTACGCTAAACTTTTTTCTAATAAATTTGAAAAAGAATTATCGAACTATGATTACATATTTGATTGCTCCACTGACGATGACTTGATGCATATTTTGGATAATCTTAATGTCACAGCTGTTATTATCAACTTATCTATTACTAATCATGCACAATCACTTGTCTGTGGTATATCACCAAATACTTATAAGTTCGTTAGATATCAGTTTGATAATATTTTAGAAAATGACGTTGAAGATTTATATAATCCTTTAGGCTGTTGGAGTCCTACTTTCAAGGCTTCTTATAACGATGTTTCCACGCTTACACATTTTGCTCTAAAACATATAAATATCATGGTTAGTAACAAACAGCTGAATAGCTTTGTAATTAATCAAGATAATAATTATGAGTCTTTGAAAGTGAGTAAGTTTTGACTATTACCAAACACTACAAGAATTTAAAATTAGTAGTCGAAGATAGCTTGTTAAAAAGTATTTATCAGTCAAGCTGTGGACACTACCCTAAAGAGTATGGTGGCTTTTTAATTGGCAAATATTCTGATGATTTTAAAACCTTATATATTGAACAAGCAATCACAGCAGAGATTTTTAAGAGTAGTCGAATTGAGTTTACTAGAGAGTCTAACTATCTGAAATCCGAGTTTAAAAAATTATTTATAGACAAAGGACTCTACTATATTGGTGAGTGGCATACTCATCCAGATGGTGAAGCATGGTATAGCACAACAGATTTAAGTGCAATGATTAGCATTGCTCATGAAAAAGATGTGAAAATTGACAATCCTATCTTGCTTATTCTGAGTATTACTAGCGATAGTTTGAGGGATTTTAATTTCTTTGTTCTTAATAACAATAGGTTAGAGCTATATGAATAAGATTGCACTACCAGAGTTGTTTGCAAGCATGCAACAGCAAATGTCTGCTCAACTAAGTACTAATAGAGCTTTCATACATCATCCTGGTTCAAAAGGTGACTCTTTAGAGAATGCATGGATTGAATGGTTGAGAAGTTACCTGCCTAACCGTTATAGCGTAGATAAAGCAATTATCATTGACCACCTAGGAAACACAAGCCATCAAATCGATGTAGTTATTTATGACAATTACTTTACTCCATTTATTTTTACACAAAATGGTTTCCATTATGTTCCTGCCGAAGGTGTTTATGCTATTTTTGAGGTTAAGCCTGATATAAAAGGTAATGTTGGTTCAGATAGTTACATAGAGTACGCAGGTAAAAAAATAGAGAGCGTTAGACAATTAACTCGAACATCTACTTCGATGATCAACTCTGGGAAAAAGTTTCCACCTAGACCATTGACTAAAATACTAGGTGGATTTTTAGCCACTACAAATACCTATAGTCATAAGAACAACAATACTATTAAGCAACATCTTGAAAAATTAGATGGATTAAAGGGAATAGATTTAGGGTGTGTTGTGGACTATGGCAGTTTTTATGTTGATTATAATGGTGAAGAAGATATCACAGAAGATGTTTTCTCTAAGCGAATAAGTGATTATTATGAGTCTAGACAATTTGATGATGTGAATTTTAGCAAAGCTGAAAATTCATTAATTACTTTCTTTATGCAATTAACTCGCTATCTTCAGCAAGCGATAGGAACTATTCCAGCTATTGATTTGCAAGCTTATCTCAATGTAATAGGTGAAGAAATAGATCAAGAGCTTTAAACGCTATCAAAGAACCAACACCAAAAACGGAGGTCATGTGCAATATACCGCAATCATCAAAGACGGTGGTTTGTTTATCCCAAACGTATTTTCAGACCTAAACGATGGTGGCTCGCATATCGTACAAGTCGAGGTTGATATTGCAGCAGTGCGTCAGCAGTTAGGTGTGGATGAAGCACCAAAGGCAGCCGTCACCAAAAAAACCGTGGCAAAAGCAGCCAAAAAGCCAGCATCGAGAGCGGCTAAAAAAGACACGAAAACAGCAGCAGAAGAGTCTGATGTGAGTACCCTACGCAAAAGCGCACTCGATGAATTAGAAGCGCTTGATGATAGTGAGCTGAGCGAGATATTCAAAGCCTATATGAACGATGGACAAGAGTCGTCACAGATATCACTAGAGAACCTCTAAGCTAAAAAGCTATAATCCGAAAACGTGTAATAACATCAAATCAAAACCAGTCAAACCCATATAAATTAATAACCGTATCAATTATAAAGGCAGTCCCATGACTTACTCGATTTTTTCTCAAACGCCAAACAATGCGCTAAAAGAGCCGATGTTCTTTGGTCAGCCAGTCAACGTGGCGCGCTATGACCAACAAAAGCACCCGATCTTTGAGCAATTGATTGAAAAGCAGCTATCGTTCTTTTGGCGTCCAGAAGAAGTCGATGTGTCACGTGACCGTATCGACTTTAGTAACCTGTCCTCGCATGAGCAGCATATATTTTTGAGCAACCTCAAGTATCAGACCCTACTTGACTCGATCCAAGGTCGTAGTCCAAACGTGGTACTACTGCCACTGGTGTCTATCCCTGAGCTTGAGACGTGGATTGAGACATGGTCGTTCTCTGAGACTATCCACTCGCGCAGCTATACGCATATCATTCGTAATATCGTCAATGACCCAAATATTATCTTTGATGACATTATGCAAAACGAGCACATCTTAGGCCGTGCCTCTGATATCGCCCAGTACTATGATGAGCTGTATCGCAACTCACAACTATATAGCTTGTACGGTCCAGGTACGCACAACATCAATGGCGAGCAAGTGACCGTTGATTTGAGATCATTGAAAAAGCAGATGTACCTATGCATCATGGCGGTCAATGTCCTAGAGGCCATTCGTTTTTACGTATCATTTGCTTGCTCGTTTGCGTTTGCTGAGCGCAAACTAATGGAAGGTAATGCCAAAATTATCAAGCTAATCGCTCGTGATGAAGCCCTGCATTTGACTGGTACTCAGCACATGCTTAACCTCATGCGTAATGGTCGTGACGATCCAGAGATGGTCGAAATTGCCGCAGAGTGTTTTGATGAAAGCGTTGAAATCTTCCGCAAGGCTGCTGAACAAGAAAAAGAATGGGCAGGCTATCTGTTCAAAGACGGTTCGATGATTGGATTGAACAAAGACATCCTTTGCCAATATATCGAATACATCACCAACTTGCGTATGGAAGCAGTCGGCTTGCCAGCAGTATTCCCGAAATCAAAATCAAATCCGATTCCGTGGATTAATACGTGGTTGTCCTCTGATAACGTGCAAGTTGCGCCGCAAGAAACCGAGATTAGCTCATATTTGGTTGGTCAGATTGACTCTGATCTCTCAGACAGTGATTTTGATGACTTTGAACTGTAAAGGCTTTGATTTATAAAATTTTGGGCTATAAATGTTTTGAGCGGTAATCGTTTTGTGGGCTAATAGCAGGGATAGCAATAGCACAGCCATATCCCAATAGGATTAACGATGACTTGGGTAATGACCAGTAAAAAGCAGTTCTATCTACATGATGACGAGAGTCTACTGGATGGACTGCTACGCACAGGGCATGATGTGAACTATCAATGCCGCGAGGGCTACTGTGGTAGCTGCCGAGTCAAGCGCATTGCCAGCTCACATACGGTCGACTATCCGTTTGACCCGCTCGCTATGATTGAGGACGACGAGATCCTACCCTGCTGTTGCCGTGTGCGAGGGGTCATCTACATCAATCACGAGCCTACTATAGAGTAATACTAGCAAGAGTAGAGCTAAAGAAACAAAAAGCGCGTTATCTTTAAGATAACGCGCTTTTTTACTATCTATAAACCGTTAAAACCATTTTGATTAAGCTTAGCGCTATAAAGGTGCGCCATCTCTTTCAAACAACTGCAACAGCTCTTCACGCATACGGTCACGCTCGGCTTCTGACATCATCGGCACTTCTTGTCTTTCACCTTGTAGGCTTGGATCTTCCATACTGCCAAGCGTTTCATCGTGAATCACGACAGGGCGCGCCATTGGCTCTTGCGCTGGACGTTCTTCTAGCAGTATTTTGACTTGGGCATTTTTGCCACGGCGTAATATTTGCGCATTAAGCGTGGTATTCGGTGCTTTACGAGCGACATACTGAATCAAGGTATTGGCATCTGTCATCTCAATGCCGTCAATCGTCAAAATAATATCACCGATACGCAGACCACTTTTAGCAGCAGGACTCTTAGGTATGACGTTAAGTACTTCTACCCCAGTTGAGGTTTCAAGCTGTGTTGGGTCACGTAATTGTGACTGTATCTCAATCCCCAACCAACCACGGCTCACCTTACCATCTTTGATAATAGCATTCATCACTTGCTCAACGATAGCGGTAGGGATGGCAAAACCAATGCCCATAGAGCCACCAGAACGTGAGTAAATAGCTGTATTAATACCAATCAACTCACCATGAGCATCAACGAGTGCGCCGCCTGAGTTACCTGGATTGATAGCCGCATCGGTCTGGATAAAATCTTCAAACTTATTGACCCCAAGCCCAGTACGTCCTGTCGCTGAGATAATCCCTTGCGTTACTGTTTGGCCGACACCGAATGGATTACCAATCGCTAATGCGACATCCCCCACTTTAATAGGTTCTTTACGGAAGCCAAGTGGCGTCAGACCCGTCATATCTACTTTAATCACCGCCAAATCACTGTCTGGATCTGTGCCAACGATTCTAGCTCGGCTCTTGCGACCATCATTAAAAGCGACCGTAATTTCATCGGCTTTTTCGATCACATGGGCGTTGGTCACGATATAACCATCTTCTGAGACAATCACCCCGGAGCCTAAATTGGTATTGCCCTGATCTTCTGATGGTGCACCATGGTACTCAAAAAAGCGGCGCAACATGGGATCATTCATATAAGGATGCTCTGCCATCGTTTGCGTGGTGTAGATATTCACGACGGATTGTGAGGCGCGAGCAACCGCATTATGATAAGAAGAAATCGGTGCGGGTGTATCGGAAACAGGTGCCGACGCTTGCTGCTCCGCAGGCGTGGTTCTGGGCGGCTCCCATGCCTGCTCTGATGCCTTATTCATACTCACAAACAACCAGATAAATGCGGCAATCACTATTAGCAATAAGACCCAAGGCAACCATTTTAGTAAAGACGCCTTGCTGCTGGTATTCCGAGATGACGACATATAAACCTCTATAAATTTGATACAAACAGACGAAGATAAGTAAGGTGAGAAGCGTGTTGTATATTAGGACGCATTGAGCAGCATTTATTAACCGTTAACATCTGAACAAATAGCTATTATTGCTCACTATCTATGCCGCAAGTTCACGTATGTAAATTATAACCGCCAATACTACCCAGTTGTAACGTATCGTGTACCATTTCAGTGAGTAGGATTGTCTATCCTACTATAGCCACATGTTAAAATACTCATTATCAAAACCCATGTCTTAGCTATAAATGCTTGAAACACTGAAACAATTATAAAGGAATACCATGACCACACACAATATCTCAATCGATCCCTCAAACACCGCTATTACCGTCCAAGCGCTAACCACATTCTGTGATGATTACTTATTAGCAGATGCTTTTAAAGATTATGCCCCTAATGGTTTACAAGTAGACGGTGGTCAACCTATCAAGCGAATCGTCACTGGTGTGACAGCTTGTGAGGCATTGATCGATGCGGCTATTGCTGACAATGCAGACGCCATTATGGTGCATCATGGTTATTTTTGGAAAGGCGAACCTGCACCCATTACGGGTATGAAAGGCCAGCGTATTCGTAAACTCATGCAGCATGGCATCTCTTTGATTGGCTATCACCTGCCACTCGATGCCCATCCTATCATTGGTAACAATGCCAAACTGGCTGACGCATTAAATATGACCATTATCGGCGCTTTATATCCTAGTGAATCGCATCCCGTTGGTAATATCGCCACTTGTACCCCGCAGAGTGCTCAAAGCCTTATTACTCATATTACTCAGGCACTAGGACGATTACCATTACATATTTCTGCCAATTATAGCGCACCGAATAGTACAAACGCTAATATCGATAATAACAGACTTATCGAACACGTGGGCATTTGTACGGGTGGCGCACAAGATATGATTGAACAAGCCGCATTGATGGGCTGTGACGCCTTTATCTCTGGCGAAATATCAGAACGTACCACACATATTGCTCGTGAGCTGGGCATTGACTATTTCGCTTGCGGACATCACGCGACAGAACGTGGCGGTATTCAAGCACTCGGCAACATAGTCTCTCAAACATTTGGCATACCAGTAACTTTCGTAGATATTGATAACCCTGCTTAAACAATACCCTCAACTCTGATGACCACTATCTAACTTGTGAATGAATGTCAGAAAATAAGGCTAATAACAATCAGCCTTATTACCCAAAATCGATGTTTTTTGCTGTTTTAATTTTCATCGGTCTATCAGTAACAAAGCTATTTTTAACCGTCTATAGCCCAATTGTTAAGTTTTATCGCTAATTTCTTAACCACACTTGAATAATCCAAGGAATATCCGCATATTACTACCCGAAGAAAGAATGTCTTGTCATGAGGCTTCCCATTTATTACAGCTTCCGGTTATGGTACTTAAATGAGTATAACCCTTTAAAATTTCACTATGTTATATAGCTATCGACGTTGTATAGATAGTGAGGCTTTAGGTGGTTCACCAGTAGATACACTGTGCATGATATATTTTCAGCAGCACGGTATGTCTTAATTTGAGTATCGCGATACTTGATGAGTAACCGCTAACTAATAGAATATTAGCGTAAATTTTCTATTAGTTTTTTTATTAATAATGAAAATAGCGACTTGCTTGCCTTTATTGCTGGACAAAAATATTAATCACTATTGACTCTATTACCAATAATTTAAAGCGTCACTGGTCATTAATATGAGCGTGGAAAAACTGAGTGCTTGAGCGCCCCGTTCACTCTACGTTTTTTGTCTCAATAACTTAGTTCATGACCTTACCTATGTTTAATATATAGTTGTTTTATTCTTAGCCCTATCTATTCATCGATGAAGGAATCATCCGATTTATATCCTTCGCGGTTTTGTGCGTTCATAATTTTTATATTGACACTTTATATCAATATTTTGAGAGATCTCTTAGTCCTCATACGTGATACGCCAATAGATAAATAGCTAATTAAAAAACTGCACGGCTACATTTGATAAAACATTCATTAGCGGCACTATTATTGAGCAGGGTGACGACGCACTTATCCTATGAGGAAGTGCGCTGTTATCTAAAATGTAATATCGATGTATGACTATTTTATAAGCATACATTCACAAGCATTTTACGGTAAGCAGGATGGCTAAAATCAGGAGACATCCATGCAGCGTATTACTTATCGTGTGAAAGTATCTGCGCAAGGGGCCAAACGCCGTATTTCTTATTTACTGCGTCCATCTAAACGCCTACTGAACACTAAAAGTAACATCGTTTCATCCGTTACCCCAACGACATCAAGTCGTTTTTCTAGAACTAAAAAGCTCGCGCAAGTTTCTAGTATTGCCCTTCTCTCTTTACCTGCTGAGAGTCTGACGACGATGAGTGCACCGGTGCCAGCCTATGCTAATGTCATGCTGGAAAGCACATTAACCATCGCTGCCGTCCCGGGTGACAGTACTTATTTCGCGACTGATGGTTTTCAACACGGCTTTGGTTTTGATCTGGTACGTACGTATGCTGACGAGCTTGGCGTCGATATCGATCTAAAAGCTTATGCCAATGAAGAAGCGGCATTAAAAGCAGTAAGATCAGGTAGCGCTGATATGGCGTTGACCACTGCCAGCACCAAACTCAAAAGCCAGTTGAACCTATCGTCTGTTAATGTCAGCTGTGGTTATGATGCCAGTTTGACAAAAAATGGTCTGCACCCAAAAGTTAGCTGGACATTTAGCTCACCCAATGATCCATTATCACAAAAAGCCAGTTACTTTTTATGTGATAGTATCAAGCTTCAAAACACGCAAAAGCTGGCTGCCTTTTATAATCAAAACTTGCTAAAAGATGCCTATAGCCAAGATCACTTCCAAAAAACTCTGACCGAAAAATTGCCTGATTATCAATCTTCTTTCGAAGAGCAAGCGCGCAATTACAATCATGACTGGGAATTATTGGTGGCCATGGGTTATCAAGAATCACACCTCGATGCCAATGCCGTATCGCCAACTGGTGTGCGTGGTCTCATGATGTTGACCAACAATACAGCAAAAGCCATGGGCGTCTCAGATCGCGTCGATCCCTATCAAAGTATCGGCGGCGGCGCGCGTTATTTAGAGCAAATGAAAGATGACTTTTCTGATGTGCCAAAGACAGATCGTATTTGGTTTGCACTTGCTGGTTATAACATGGGACCAAATGCAGTGAAAAGCATTCAGCGTAAATTAAGAAATCAGGGTATTGATGATAAAAGCTGGGCGAACGTTTATGCTTACTTAGCCGACAATAAAGCGTCCAATAGCCGATACGGGCAAGCGATGCATTATGTTAGCAACATCAGAAGTTATCTTGAAACCATCAAAACTCAAACTGTCTAATTAACAAATATTATTTGATATTTTGAAAATTAAATTTTACAGATAAAAAAAGCTGCTCTTTATAAGAGCAGCTTTTTTGTGGGGTATGATTTATCGAAACAATATCTATTTGGATATTAGTCTAATAATCAACTTTTCATTAGCGATTAGGTACGGTGAGGCGCTGACCGCGCTGTAACATCGTATCCGCTGCAATATTATTCATCTCAGCCAACTCTTGCGTAGAGACGCCATATTTACGCGCTAAACCAATTAAACTGTCTCCTGATCCAACAGTATAGCTGACCGTAAGCTTTGGTACTTTAAGCGTTTGTCCACGCTGTAACTGGGCATTGGTCGCGAGATCGTTGGTTGCCGCCAAGTCGTCTATCGAAACACCAAATTGACGTGCTAGAGCAATCAAACCATCACCTGATTGAACTTTATAGTTCTCAGTGTTGCCCAATTTTTTACCACTACTTGCTGTGCTAGTCGTGGCAGTGCTACTAGCCGAACTACTGCTTTGTTTATTACTACTAGAGGTCGCTGTAACGCTACCACTGGCAGGAATCGTAATCGTACGACCGAGTATCAAATTAGAGTTGGTTTTCAAGTTATTCGCTGTTGCCAAGTCACTAAGTCCAATATTATAACGTTGAGCCACACCTGTTAACGTATCACCTGACTTTACTTTATAACTGATGGTTTTGTCGTTTAGCTGACGATCAACCAGTGCTTTAGAAACTGGTACTTTGATGGTCTGACCACGTTGTAAGCGTGCTTTTGCATCAAAGTTGCTATTCACCGCCGCAAGCTCTGCTGGACTAATACCCACGCTATTGGCAATGCCAATTAAAGTGTCGCCAGATTTAACTTTATAGTTGGTGGTCGCCACGGAGCTTGTGCTACTGGCACTGCTACTAGAGCTTGAGGTGCTTGCTGCATCAAAATCGACATTGGCAGGCACTTTTAGAGTTTGGCCAACATATAGTGAGCTTGTAGTGCCCATGTTATTGAGACTCGCCAATGTATCAGTTGAAACATTGAACTGACGTGCGAGAGCAATCAAACCATCGCCCGCTTTTACCTTATAGTTTTTAGTCGCAGTCGATGATTTCTTCGGCTTGGTTGAAGGAGCAGCAGGCGTGGTCGCTGGCGCAGTTACTTTACCTGGTATCAACCATAGCTTTTGACCACGTAGTAAATCTGCTCTACTGCTCAAATTATTGTAGGTTGCTAACTGAGTCACCGATAAACCAAAGCGATTAGCAGTACCAATCAGCGTATCACCGCTTTGTACTACATAGCTGTCTGGTTGGCTTGCTGCGGCGTTGTTAGCTGTGCTCAACGGTTCGATGGTTTTCGCATTGTATAAGTATAAGGTACTGCCTGATAGCAGCTTAGAGCTGGCATCTATTTGATTCCATTCTGCGATATCGCGCCAGCTGACACCAGCACGACTAGCGATATTAGACAAGGTATCGCCACGCTTGACGGTATAAGTTGTACGTGCACCTTGAGGTTTTGGTTTGCTTACTGATGTTTTTGCAAAGCTAAGTTTTTTCTCTTCGCCACTGGCTTCTAGAATAGATTGCTGTGTCTGTACTGCTGATAGATTAATATTGCCATCAGCATTGACTACGTTGGTTTCAGGTGTGTTGCTGCGAATTTGATTGGCAATAAAATCACGTTCTTCTTTGCTTAATGGTGGTTCTTGGACAATCGTATTGTTCTGTGTGATTTGCGCCGAAGTGGTCGGTAGACTGTTGCTGCTTTTTAGCTCAGCATTGATCTTGTTGGTTTCTGCCGTACTCAATGGTGGCTCAGTGCGCACCGAGGCATTACTGCTGTAAACAGAACTGCTAGTAGGTGTGGCTGACGGTGATATATAACTGGTCGTTTGCTGCGGCACGCTAGCGCTTGCTGCGTAATCAGCCAATGCACTACCAGTCGATGGCAGTGAAGAGCCGGTATAAGGTTTGCTATTATAGCTTGGCGTTGTGCTCGTGCTACTTGGTGTGCTCGTATTGCTCGATGCAAGTATATTGCCCGTACCATTGCCTCTCAATGAGCTTAATTTGGCATCGGCATTAAGACTAACATCATTAGGAATGATAATACGCTGAGGGCCCGAAGAATCAACACGTCCTGAGGTTAATGCGGTATTTAACCTTTCTAATTCGTCGTAACTAACGCCTGTCATTTGTGCGACTTCAGCTAAGCTAACACCATAATTCACTGGCACACTACGGAAATGCTGACGGTTGGCAATAGCAGGCAAGTAGACACCATATTGCTCAGGCTTAGCAACGATTTCAGCAACTGCCAAAAAGCGCGGCACATAGTTCATGGTTTCAGTAGGCAGTCTAAGTGACCAATAATCTGTTGGCAGTCCGCGCGCAGCATTGGCATCGATGGCCTTTTGTACACGACCAGGACCCGCATTATAAGCAGCCAATGCCAGCTCCCAACTTCCGAACTGATTGTGCAGCGCCGTCAAAAAGTCGTAAGCAGCGCGCGTTGATTCGATGACATCACGTCGACCGTCATAGGTACCGCTTTGGTTCAAACCATAGATACGACCCGTACTTGGAATAAACTGCCACAAGCCTGCTGCTGCTGCACTACTGGTACCACTTGGATCGTAAGAGCTCTCAATGACTGGCAACAAAGCCAGCTCTGTTGGAATATTACGACGCTCAGCTTCTCGTACCGTGTGATAGATATAGCGACTGGCACGTGCTGTCAAACGGTTTAAATAGTCTTGGCGACTGGTAAACCAGCTTTTTTGCCCTTCGATACGCTGATTGTAAGTCGGCTGACCGCCATTCATACGATAACCCGCACGCAAGCGATTCCATAAATCACCATACTGCTGAATAGCAAGTTTGTTGCCTTCTACCATTGTCATGTCAGTGGCTTCGAGTAAATCAGCTAACTCATCCAAACTCTCCGCATCCAAATATGCCGTTGAATAGTCCGTACTGCTGCTTGATGTAGGCGCTTTATTGGCGGGACGTTTGGTAATGACAGATGAGCTATTGGTCGCACCCTTTTTTACCGTTGACGTATTGCTACAAGCACTGATAAGTAGAGTTGATACCGCAAGCGTCAATGGCAACGCAATAAACGAGCGAGATTTTGATAGCACAGTAGACATGATATTGGAAGTTTCCTAACGACAGAAAGTGATAAGATAAAGTTACTTGCTAGTATAGTATGCAATGTGAAGCAAAGACCAGCCTAATATAAAAAGATAATCACCATAAGTTGAGTCCATTTTTAGACCACTCACCGGAGGCAATCAATCATTTTAATGGTCGACATTATGAATCGGTATAGCTATTTATGATGGAGTATTTTGTTTTCGGATAGTCTCTTGGGGTTACTATCCTTTTTGATTATCCAAGGATAAATACATTTTTCAATCAACGCCTAATTGCTGACTAGCTGATGCTTAATGAATATTTAATTAACGGTTAATTAATCGTTACTTGTGATACGGCACGTAGTAGCACCGCATTACCAGTCGATAACGTCAATGTCACTCTTGACGTGGTGACAAATGAGACATTTCTCCCATCTTTTACCCAGCTCTCATTGGTCGTCACATTTGCTTTGGCCTGATCGCCCGTAATGACGATATTGTCGACAGAAATATCATAACGATAATTAGAGGTATTATTCCAGCTGTTTTGCAGCAACTTTAAATAAGCATCTTTATCTAAGCTGGTAGACTTACCTTTTCTAGACATTGAAATCAGTGCATCGTCAGAGACAAGACGAGCGACCTGATTGACATTTTGGCTATTTGCTGCTGACTTCATTGCGGCTGCATAATTTTGTACCAAAGCTTCGGTCATGGTTGCCGCTTGCGCACTGATACTCACAGTACTTGCAACGGTCATTACCGCCGCTACGCTGGCACTTTTTACCAATAGTGCCAAAAGCCCTTTTCCCCATAATCGTTTCATGATAATCCTTAGTGATGCTGTTGTCGTTGTTGTCATATATTGACAATGAACGTTTTTATTGACTAAAACATAGTACCCGTTTATTACTCATTGACATAATGATAAATGAATCGAGCGCTATCGCTCACACTCTTCATTTACTTGTGAAGAATGTCTTTTTAATCATCACTTGCTCATTAATGATAACGGCGTACTTTTATCATTAGAGTGAGACTATCATTCAATTCTCACAGCTATGTGACACCCTGTGTAATTATTGCGAATGCTAGAATACTAATCATACGGCGCCATTGGTTCTGAAATATGAGTCATTGCCCATCATTACAATAGATACAAAAAATATTAACTGAACCGCTTATCGCCGTCCATAAATCAGTTTTCGCTCTAATGTTGATTCATTTTTTGTTAATCTAAACCCAATTTAATAAATCGCACTAGGCTGTGTTCTCATTTTAGAAATGATGATAAAAATGAGAAAAACTGCCGCTAAACAAGCAAAATAGCACAGATAATATTAGGGTCTGTTGCAGACATGCCCTATACGCTACTTAGCGTCCGTACTATTATCTTCGTACTGCTCATCATCACTAAGTTTCATACCCAAACGCTCTACTCGTCTGTCCATCATTTGTCGAGCCAGTGCTTGCATATCTTCGACGCGGTCTATTTCATCCACAATTTCAAGTCCTAACAGGGTCTCAAACACATCTTCTAAAGTAACCAAGCCTTTAACTTCACCATATTCACCGACCGTAATCGCAATATGAATACGGTTCTTTAGCATCAGCTCTAACAAATCAAACAGTTTCATTTTTGAAAATACAAAAGTGATGTCACGTTTGAACTGAGTCAACGGCTTATGCATTGCATGGTTTACTTTGGCCAGCAGCATGTCTGTCTTTAGGACAAATCCAGTGATATTATCCAAGTCGCCATCGTAAATTGGCAGTCGTGAAAACGTCAGTTTTGGGCGATCAACCAATAATTCGGCGACTGTTTTATTTTCTTCAAACGCCAACATCACCGAACGCGGGGTCATGATATCTTCGACTTTAATCGCACCAAATGCGAGTAAATTGCGAATAATACGAGATTCTAATGGGTCGATTTGTCCTGACTCTTCACCGATACTAGCAAGCGCAGCAAACTCACGACGGCTAAATGCTTGTGGTTCTTTGCCACGTACCAGCAGTTTCGTCAGCCGCTCCGAAATCCAAATAAGCGGATAAAGCAGCAAGATGATACCGCGCACAAAGTAAGCAACCATACCACTTAACTGACGCCAATATACCGTTCCAAGTGTCTTTGGGATAATTTCAGATAAAAACAAAATAGCCAACGTCATAATGGCAGAAAATAGCCCAAACCAAGCACTACCAAACACAATCGTAGCCTGAGCACCCGCTCCGATAGAACCTAACGTATGAGCCACTGTATTCAAGGTCAAAATAGCGGCCAACGACTGATCAATATTATCGACCTTTAAGCGTCTTAGCATATTTGCTTTTTTTGGATTGCGTTCTTGAACATCCGCAATATAGGATGGTGTCATGCTCAGTAATGCGGCCTCTGATAAAGAGCACACAAATGAGATACCGATGGCAACAACCACAAAAAATATCAACAATAACACACTCATAGCAGTCGGCTCTGCTACTAGACTTTCTGTTACTACGCCCCCCGCTGCAAAAGCGGAATGAGGCAATAAAAACATCAGCATTGCTAGTAGTGCCGACAGCCTAGAGACTGATTTAGTAAGGCTAAGACGCTGTAAATAGCGTGGTGTCGGAGGAGGTTTAGCAGACGCTTCTTTAAAAGCGCGCGGACGACATAAACGAGGTACAAGCATAAAGGAGGTAAACAAGTTAAGTAACCTAAACAGAAAAGAGGAAAAGGAATAATAATATAATGAGCAAGTGATGCTAAACCATTAAAAGGCAAACAACAAAACAAGCATAGTTAGTTATCTGATAAAACGACTGTGACTCGCTGCTCAAAACTGATTTAACACCAGATAGTAGGATCTATTATATACTAATAAATCGTGTGCTAAATGCAGGAAATTATTGCCATTTGATAGTAGCATTGATGATGCTATTTCACAATAAGACGCTATTGTTAAGTCTTTGCTTTTTGGTATCCTTGATCATACCCTTTAATTAATACTCTACTATTACCTAGCATCCATTCGCTGCTTGAATTTTGTTATACTCTCAGCGCTTCAGCATTATTTATATGATGTGGCAAAAATATTGCCGCAAAAAGTAATGACTGCTCGCACGCTATTACCTTAAGAAAAACCTACCCCGCCTATGATTAACAGTTACCAAGTCTGGGATTTTTTGTTACTATGCGTTTAATTTTATTATTATCCATGACTTACTGAGAGAAACTATGTTGTTATTTATCCAAGCTGCTCATGCTGCTGAAACTGCCGGTGCCGCATCACTGTTCGGTCAAATCTTATTGCCTGTCGCCTTTTTTGCGATTTTTTACTTCTTGGTTATCCGCCCACAATCTAAGCGTACCAAAGAACATCGTGCAATGGTTAATTCGCTAAAGGTTGGTAGTGAAATTATCTTTGCTGGTGGCTTGATGGGTCGTATCAAAGCCATAGAAGGTGACTATGCGGTGGTCAGCCTAAATAACAATACTGATGTTAAAGTACAACGTGCTTCTGTGATTTCAGTATTGCCGGCTGGCACGATCGAAAGCGTTTAATGATTAATTGAAAGATTGGTCGCGTTTTATTGATGATTATTAACCTTTCTATCATTAATAAATATAGTGATTAATACAGTAACTAGGAATGACCGTACCTTATTTACGGTCATTTTTCGCTATAGAGCAATGACGTAACAACAGTTTCATAGAGTATAGACAGTTTATGTGTATGCTTTTGAGCATGCTGTCTTTATTGATTTTATCAGTGATATTCTTGATGACTATACAAAGATACGTCTGTATTATTTGCTTTACTGTTTTACTATCATCGCGGATGATCGCAATGGTGCATGATGACGACTGCTAAATACAGCACTCAACCATTGCTATCACTAACTTCCCATCTGCTAACTTGTGGCCTACGTCGCCAGTCGTTTATCAACTTAAAGAAGTGATTATGCAATATCCCGCTTGGAAATACTTACTTATTGCCGTCGTGCTAATCATTGCCGGTCTATATGCTGCTCCTAACCTCTACCCTGATGAACCTGCCGTACAGATTACGAGCGCCGCTGCAGGTACACAGCTGTCTGAAGGTATCTTAACTCAGTCTCAAAGCTTGCTTGAAGAGGCTGGTATCAATAACCACGATGGGACGTTTGAGGACAACAGTGCACTGGTACGTCTTGACAATCCAGTCGATCAGCTAAAAGCTCAGGAAGTACTGCGTCAAAACTTGGGCGAAGACTATGTGGTCGCGCTTAACTTGGCGCAAACGACGCCGCAGTGGTTACGTGATATCGGAGCAAAACCGATGAAGCTTGGCCTTGATTTACGTGGCGGTGTGCGTTTTGTGCTAGAAGTCGATATGGACAAGGCACTTGAACAACGTTTGACCAGTGCCAGTCGTGACATGCGTCGCGAGCTACGTGCTGAGCGAATTGCGATCAAAGGCATTAAAACTGAAGATCGAAGCGTGGTACTACATTTCGCTGATACAGACACTCGTAACCGTGCACAGAACGTCCTGCAAGGTTCGATGGGCAATACATTTAACTTGCAATCCTCTATTGACGAGCAAGGTCCTGCACTAATTTTAGCGTATAACGATGCCACTTTAGATGAAATCAACAGCTATGCGGTCAATCAAAACTTAACGACCCTTCGCAATCGTATTGCTGAGCTGGGTGTGACTGAAGCTTTAGTACAGTCTCAAGGTGCTAGCCGTATTGTCGTCGAACTTCCTGGTGTACAAGATACTGCTGAAGCAAAACGTGTCTTAGGGCGCACCGCAAATCTTGAGTTCCGTATGGTGGCAGAAGACGCCGATACCTATACGGGCGGAATCCCGCCAGCAGGTACTGAGGCATTTCCATTTGAGACACTCGATGGTCCACCGGTATTGCTTGAACGTCAAGCGATTGTCACTGGTGATAAAGTCACCAATGCACAAACTGGTGTGGATGAAAGCGGCTCGCCTGAAGTCAGCATTACTTTAGACAGTGCTGGTGGTAAGCTCATGCAAAATGCCACCCGTACAGCCGTTGGCAAACAGATGGCAGTATTGTTCATCGAAAACAAGCAAAGAATCACTTACGAAGAAGACCCAGAGACTGGCGAGACTGTCGAAGTCAGAACGCCTTACGCTGAAACCAAAGTCATTAACCGTGCCAATATTCAAGCGGTCCTTGGCTCATCCTTCCGTATTACTGGTCTAGATAGTAGCGCTGAAGCTGCCGAGCTTGCACTACTATTACGCTCAGGCGCACTTGCCGCACCGATGTACTTTGTAGAAGAACGCACAATTGGTCCATCATTAGGTCAAGACAATATTGATAAAGGTCTATTCTCTACGCAAGTCGGTTATCTATTAGTGTTTGCGTTTATGATTATCTTCTATCGTCTATTTGGTGTGATTGCCAACGTGGCGCTGGCCGTGAACGTTATTATCATCATTGCTATTATGTCAATCTTAGGCTCATCACTTACCTTGCCTGGTATTGCTGGTATCGTTTTGACCATCGGTATGGCCGTCGATGCCAACGTACTGATCTTTGAGCGAATACGTGAGGAGCTAGCAAACGGGGTACGGCCCAAATCCGCCATCGTGGCAGGTTTTGATCGAGCCTTTAGTAGTATTTTCGATGCCAACATCACAACCCTATTAATTGCTTTTATTCTATTTGCAATTGGCACGGGTCCGATTAAAGGCTTTGCGGTTACATTGGCTATTGGTATTGTCAGCTCACTATTTACCGCTATTATGGTGACACGTGCGCTGGTACAGATTGCTTATGGTAAGCGTAAATCTATCAAACGTTTGAGCATCGGTTAGGAGAATATTATGACGATTGATAAGAACAATCCTTTAGAACAGCAGAACAATCCAGATCGAGATGGTTCAAGTGGCTCAAATGTTGAGGCAAGCACACGCCGCCGCAAAAAACCACGCCGTGATGGTAAAGGTAGTAATACCAAAGCCAATAACCCGACTACCGCTACATCAAGAAAAAATAAAACGTTGAGCAGTGGTAAGGACGCGGATCAAGCACTGGCCACTCAAGCAGCCAATCCTGATTTAGAATCGGGTGATGCTGCAGATGATGCCGCTGCAATCGCTGAAGGCGGTATCAAAGCCGTTGGCAATCAGCGTATCATTCCGTTTATGAAGATAGAAAAGCCAATGGCACTTTTATCTCTATTGATGGTTATTGGTAGTATCATTGCTATTGCAGTGAACGGTCTAAACTTAGGGCTTGATTTTACTGGTGGTGTGTCGGCAGATGTCCGTTACGATCAGCCTGTCGAGCAGGTTGAAGTCGTACAAGCATTGGCTGATAATGGTTTTGATGATGCTGTAGTACAGTATCTCGGCACTCGAGAAGAGCTATTGGTTCGCCTTCCTCCTCAATCGGATAGCGTTGATGGATTGAATGCCAGCCTTAATAAAGCCTTGTCCCTGCCTAATAATGACGTCGAAATCAGTAATGTTAATATTATTGGCAGCCAAGTTGGTAATGAAATTTATCTAAACTCAGTCATGTCACTCGTGTTGGCATTGGTCTGTATGTTGGGCTATGTTGCCTTACGTTTCCAGTTTAAACTCGCTCTTGGTGCGGTATTATCGCTGTTTCATGATGCTATTGTCACCATTGGTGTTTTTGCCTTATTTGGCTTTCCTTTCGACTTAACCGTCTTGGCGGCTGTCTTGGCACTGGTTGGTTATTCTATCAATGATACAATTGTTGTGTATGACCGTATTCGTGAGAATTTCCGTCGTGTCCGTGGTATTACACCACGCCAGACAATCGATTTGTCTTTAACAGAGACGCTGCGCCGTACCATTATGACCATCTCTACCGTGTTATTGGTTGTTTTAGCAATGTTGTTCCTAGGCGGCGATGGATTGTTCTGGTTCTCAGTGGCATTGTTTATCGGGTTACTGGCGGGTACTTACTCATCAACGTATATTGCAAGCTCGATTCCTTTACATATGGGTCTGTCACGCGATGACTTTATCGTGAAAGTAAAACCTGAGTTTGAAGAAGAAATTGTCACTTTCAATGATCCAAAGATGTTTGAATAAGACAATGCTTAGTTAAAGTAATGCTTAAGTAAAACAGTATGTAGCGATGTGTCATTAGGCGTAATTATGCTTAATTAACATATTCATTAAAACTGCACTTAAGTAAGGTTAACATCCGTTTTTATCACGTTACTGACGTTTAAATCAAAGCACCTGACTCGTGAATAATGAGTCTAGGTGCTTTTGTCTTTGTAGCTATTTTTGCCTTTAATATCAACCCTGCGAGAGTTAACTCCATTTACAAAAGGGTCAAGGCAACAAAGTCAAATATATAAGCCATACTTCAAGAGGTTAATGCCATAACTTTTTTATAGTGAGCTGACTATACGGTAATGTCATAGCGTTCATGAGACTAACTCCGCCTTTCTTGTTTTTCAGCAATAAACGAGCCAAAAATGCCAATGACTACCTCGCCACCTAGTGCTATGCCACCGATTGATACTCGCTATACACGTATCATTGCTATTGCGTTGCCAGTATTATTGGCCAACCTAGCCATGCCACTACAAAGCGTCATCGATACCGCGATTGTGGGCAACATGAATGACACAGCTAAGCTTGCTGGGATGGGCTTGGCTATACAGTTATTGTCTTTATTACTCGTGAGTTTTAACTTTTTGCAATATGCCTCGTCTGGGCTGTCGGCTCAAGCGCTAGGACAATCGGCCAATCATGTTGATATTTCTACTCATATCACAAAATCGTCAAACCTAATCCCATCACCCCTACTATCAATCTTGCAACGTGCCTTATTATTAGCATTTATTATTGGCGCCATTCTGTTACTGGCAAAACCTTGGTTGATAGACTTTGGCTTGCAAGCCCTATCAGCCAACCCCGAAAGTGGGCAAGCAGCAAAAACCTATTTGGATATACGCTTTTGGGGCGTCATCGCTGAACTAATGAACTTTGCCTTTATTGGTTGGTTTGCTGGTCAAGGTAAGACTCGTTACATGCTTTACCAACAAGGCTTTATCGCCATTCTGAATATCATTCTGACCTTGTTTTTTGTCTACGGTATGCAGATGGGATTGGTTGGGGTGGCGTTAGGAACCACTATTGCCTTTTGGCTGGGCGTGATACTGGCATTGGGGCTTAGCCGTCAGCATTTACAAATATCTTGGCGAGCCTTGTTCACTGCCGACAAGCAACATTTTTCTAAAGTAAAAATGCTTAGGCTATTTTCGTTAAATAAAGATATTTTTATCCGTACGCTTATTTTGACATTAAGTTTCGCTTGGATTACCCGCCTGTCGGCTCAAAGTGGCGATGTCATCCTAGCTGCCAATGCTATTTTGCTGCAAGTATTGAGTATCTCAGCCTTTGCCCTTGACGGTGTGGCGGTTTCTGCTGAGACGTTAAGCGGTCAAGCAGCAGGAAGACGGGATTGGCGACGTTTTCGTATCATCGTCAAGCGCACGGGCGTCGTCAGTTACGGTTTAGCCATCACCTTAAGTGCGATATGGTGGCTTGCGATGCCAACATATTTGCAATTTATGACCAATATCGAATCCGTTTTTACGCTGGCATATGAGTACCATCTTTATGCCGTATTACTACCTCTCGTTGGCGTTGGTGCCTATTGGCTAGATGGTATATTTTTTGGCTTGACTGCGGGTAATGTGATTCGTAACGCCGCTTTGATACTAGCCGCTATCTTTTTTCCACTCAGCTGGGTGCTCTACCAACAGTGGGATATGACTGGTATTTGGCTAAGCGTGTGGTGTTTGTTATTACTTCGGCTGATTATTTTAGGTGGCTTCTTGTACCGAGCTCATCAAACAGCCAGCTATGAAAAACTCCAGCCAACTGTGTAATGTTCTTTAGATCAAGTGTGTTTTTGCTAGGGTGCTTTTGCTACTACTCGGGCTTATCTTCATTTTAAACCCATTTTTCTAAAATTACTCTTTAAGTAAAAAATTAATAATAACCAAAAGACAGTAAACATTAGGATGTCATGTGACTACTCATTCAAAAGAATTACATCAACAGCATGAGACCAGCTACGACTGGGTGGCGGGCTTCAAAAGAAGTCTACCTGTGGCGATGGGCTATTTACCTGCGGGTATCGCCTTTGGTGTGCTGGCACAAGTTGCCGGCATACCTGTATGGGCAACGATTATGTTGAGTGTTGTACTTTATGCGGGCGCCGCTCAATATGCTTGTTTGCCGATGCTAAGTGCGGGTCTACCAATTGGTAGCATCGCAACCAATATTGCCGCTATTAATTTACGTCATGTATTTTATGGTATGCCCTTGTTGCAATACTTACCAGAACATAAGCTTGCCAAAACCTATTGCCTATTTGCCCTGACTGATGAAACTTTCTCTGTTATGACCAGTTTACCTAATGAGTCAAGACAAGCGTTGATACTGCCATTGAGCTTATTTAATCAAAGCTGGTGGGTACTAGCGAGCACTATTGGTGTCATGATCGGCAGTACTCTTAACGATTTGGTACCACATTTGGATTTTGCCTTAGTCTGTCTGTTTGCGATCTTAGCTTATGAGCAGTTTCAAAGTATCAAACGTTATTTCCCAATTGCTATTGCTATCATTTCTTTAGCAGTTGCCTCCTTATTTACCAGCAATTGGTTATTATTGGTGGCGATTACTATTTGTATGCTATTAATTTTAGCTCGTGGGTTTTGGACCCAGCGTAATATGACGGGTGCCAACAATGACCAGTAGTTACCTTATTTTTGCAACTTTTGCGATGGCCGCTGTGACCTTTATTACGCGCGCGCTACCTGCCTTAATACCCAGAAAGCTGTTAGATACACCTTGGCTGCATCGGCTCAATGAGAGCTTGCCACTATCAGTCATGGTATTGCTTATTTTGACCAGCCTTTCTTATCAAAATTTATCGGCAGCGACCGGGCTAAATAGTGCTGAACTGCATTTATTGATGGCACAAATTGGGGCTCTTATTTTGGTGTTATTCGTTTATCATATCAGCCGTCAGTTATTGGTCAGCATGGTCGTTGGTATCGCCGCAATTAATGGCTTGCTGTGGGTATTTACTAATTTTTTAAGTGGTTACTAGAAAACTGATAAATGCGTGAATGGATGACATGCGCTAGTTAATATGAATAAGTTTAAACCATATAACTGGACTATATTTCAAATAAAAAAGGCTGCATTCTAATGAGAATGCAGCCTTTTTCGAAAGTATTTTTTAACCAGAGCTATTTACATCTCTTCGATACCCATCATATCAACTGGGGTATCAGCCACTATTTGTACGCCTTTTTTACCCGTTTTGGCCGTGTCATTGCGTTGCTCTTGTAAATGCTCAAGATACGCTTCATTGATTTGCCCAGTGATGTAGCAACCATTAAATACGGCACAATCAAAGCCTTCAACTTTACTATACTTGGTATCTTTTACCGCATCAATCAAGTCATCCAAATCTTGGAAAATCAATCTATCAGCACCGATGATTTCACGCACTTCTTCTACCGTATGACCTGAGGCAATAAGCTCACTGCGGACTGGCATATCGATACCATAGACATTTGGATATTTAACCGGTGGCGCGGCGCTAGCAAAAAATACTTTGTTGGCACCAGCATCGCGTGCCATTTGGATGATTTCATGGCAAGTGGTACCACGAACAATAGAATCATCCACCAACAGTACGTTTTTACCTTTGAACTCAAGTGGTACGGCGCTGAGTTTTTGACGAACTGATTTTTTACGTTGCTGTTGACCTGGCATGATAAAGGTACGACCGATATAGCGGTTTTTCATAAACCCTTCACGGTACTTAACATTCATTTTTAGTGCCAGCTCCATCGCTGACGTACGCGAGGTATCTGGAATCGGAATAACCACATCGATATCGTGATCTTCGCCCCATTCAGCAAGGATTTTATCAGCCAGCTTTTCACCCATACGTAAGCGGGCTTTGTAAACTGAGATGTTGTCCATGATAGAATCTGGACGAGCAAAATACACATATTCAAAGATACAAGGCGTGTATTCTTGCTGCTCAACGCACTGATGGGTATGTAATTTATGATCGAGATCAATAAAGATGGCTTCGCCAGGTTTCACATCACGGATAATACTGAAACCTGATCCTGTCAGTGCTACTGACTCTGAGGCAACCATATACTCGGTGCCGCCATTCGGTGCCATGCGCTTACCAAAAATAAGCGGACGAATACCGTTTGGATCACGAAAAGCAAGCAGACCATGACCCGTAATCAAAGCGACTACGCCATAAGCGCCTTCGCAGCGACTATAAACCGCTTTTACTGCTTCAAAAATATCATCAGCCGTTGGATGGGTTTTGCCCAAATTTTGCATCTCATGTGCCAGTACATTCAACAATACTTCAGAGTCTGAATCTGTATTAAGATGGCGACGATCTTCTATATACAACTCTTTGGCCAATGTCTCAGCATTGGTTAGGTTACCATTATGCGCAAGCGTAATACCATAAGGTGAATTGACATAAAATGGCTGAGCCTCGGCACTGCTAGAAGTACCCGCCGTTGGATAGCGCACATGACCAATACCGAACTTACCGACCAGCTTTATCATATGATGATTCAAAAAAACATCACGTACCATACCATTTTCTTTACGTAGATAGAGTCGTCCATCCTGCAAAGTGACGATACCTGCTGCATCTTGCCCACGATGCTGTAGCATCGTCAAGCCATCATAAAGAATCTGATTGACTGGCTCATGAGCTGCAACCCCAACGACTCCACACATAGTTATATCCTATTTTGACTCATACATTAGTACTACAATAACGGCAAAATTTCTGACAGTTCACTATTTAGATGTGAGCTGTCACTCACCGCCGACCTGATGATTGTTGTTCAGAATTTAACGAATATTTATCTTTTGACTATTAGCAAAATGCACTATTCATTGGCATTTATGGTCTCTAAATGTGATCAAATAAATTTTTATCAAGGATAAATTACAAAGACGATATGATAGAAGCGATAACCTCTAGCACCATAAACCCAAGCTATCAGCATCGAAGCATTAAAGGTTAACCGTAAAATGCTTACGACTGATTGACTTGATCCCAAGCCATACCTAACACATCTGAGACCAACGCTTTACCCATCGGTGCATAAGGCAATAGCTCAGGCGCGAGCACTGACGTTTGCCATTGTGGCATTTGCACCAGTAACGGCGCACTGACGCTAAGCACGACTAAGACCATCAGTATATTTTTAGCGGCACCCAGTACACCACCTGCCATTTTGTCAACGATACCCAAGCGTAAGGTTTTAAGCACTCCTGAGAATACAAACGCAACTAGGTGCATGATGGCCAATATGGCTATCACCACCAATAAAAATGCCATTGCCATTTGTAAAACGGGGTTTTGCACGATACTTGATAGTTGCGGCGAAACCACTCCTGCCAAACGCGTGGCAGCGATAAGGGCAATAAACCAGCCAACCAAACCAACGGCTGTTTTAATCAATCCGACCTGAAAGCCGCGCCATAAGCCGATCAAAACAACAATAGCAATCACGATATCCAGACCACTCATGTTCTACGCCTCATACCTTATTGATTTTTATTGGATGTTTACTTCAGTTTTTGTGACACGTTAATCTTTGATGACTCAACCCAAAATACAGTTGTCTTGTGTATCTGATAGGTAATGAACTAGGAGTGTTGATGCGTTAGAGCTCCATCGCATCATAATAGCCACCGATTGCTTGAATGCAAGACTGTACCAGCCCAGGACCACGATAAATAAGCCCCGTATAAAGCTGCACCATGTCGGCACCCGCTTCGATTTTTTTGACGGCTTTCGCACCACTGTCAATACCGCCGACGCCTATTAAAGCGACTTTACCATCTAGCTGATCGGAGAACTGTTGTAAAATTTGGGTACTAATGTGGCTGACTGGGCGACCGGATAGGCCACCTGCTTGGTCACCATCAGGTAGGTCTTCAACACCAACACGGCTCAACGTTGTATTGGTCGCAATCAACCCATCAATTTCAAAATCGAGCAATTGCTGCGAGATATAGTCCACTTGTAGCGGCTCTAAATCAGGAGCAACTTTCAATACCAGCGGCACATAAAAACCGTATTCAGTGGCTAATTGGCTATGACGGTTTTTGATCGTATGCAAAAGCTGGGTCAGTGCCTCACCACTTTGTAGATCACGCAAATTCTTAGTGTTTGGTGAGGAGATATTAACGGTGATATAGGAGGCATGCGGATAAGCACGCTCTAAACAATAGACATAATCGTCAGCGGCTTGCTCTACTGGCGTATCGGCGTTTTTACCAATATTAATCCCAATATTGCCTTTGTATTGACAGCGCTTGACGTTTTCGATCAGATAATCGATACCTTGGTTATTGAAACCCATTCGATTGATGATAGCATCTGCCTGCTTAATTCTAAACAGCCTTGGCTTATCATTGCCTATTTGCGGTCTTGGCGTGACCGTGCCCACTTCTATAAAACCAAAGCCCAGCTCAGCCAGCGCATCGATATAGTCACCATTTTTATCCAGTCCTGCAGCTAGGCCGACCGGATTGGTGAATTGCAAGCCCATACAGTCTGTGGGCTGCATTGACTGACCGTATACTAAACCTAAAACACGCGCTTTATGAGCTTTATCTAATAAAGATAAGGTCATTTCGTGGGCGTGTTCTGGATCCATCTTAAACAAAAAAGGGCGAAGTAAGGCATAAGACATAGTAATGGCAGACCCTGCTCGAAAGAAATAGTGAGTGAATAGTGCGAATAAAATCAAGCGCTGCGATTATATCAGCTTAACAGAAATAAGAGCAAAGTTTCATGCGCTAAATTTTGATATTGAAACAGCATTTGATTGAAACAGCGTTTGGATATCTAAATATTATGATGGGCTGCTGCCACATATCGTCAGCTACGTAAAAAAACAAGAGAAAGGTCGCAGCCCTATCTAAAACGTAGATAGCACCTTATATACCAATCATGGTGATACTTAAGGAACGGGGCGACCATCAGTCAATGCTATCCAACCACGGACGATACGATAAAGATGCCATATAAAGGTAAAAATCATGATTAGTAGGCCAAATACCGCTAATAGTACCGAACCAATAGCGATATTACCGCTATCAGCCAGCATGCTGAGGCCAAACCCACCTAGTGCAAAGGTAATGATAATAATACCGACAAAGAAGAATACGATGCTATACCAAAAGGTCTTAATCTGCCAATCGAAATGCGTGGCCAGCCACGAACCCTCTGCATCATGGCGCTTCGCATAGTTCATCACAATTGGCACAATCCAAAGTAATCCCGCGGTAAAATAGCTGATTATGTATAGAAAATACGTAATGTGGTTATAAGTGATTAAAGAACGGCGCTTACCATTGCTCATATTGTCGCTCGCCCCATAGTCCTGTCTTTGCTGAGTTACTTCATAATCAAATGCAGCTTCGACTGACGCATTATCTTGGTATTCAGCAGTTCTGGTCTGCTGATGGATACGCGTGTCAGGTTTGCGATCAGAAGATTGATTCATCTTAAATATCCATCTCTGCCTGTGTAATAATTAGTTAATTGTGCCAAACATGCAATTTTTCAATGACACTAACGACAAATGACTATTTTAGAAATTGATAATCGATAAATTTGGGGCTGTAGTAGATCAAGATCAAAATTAAAATACATCCAGTTTCAATAGCCTATCGATTTATGAGATGACAGTCGCTTGCACTTGAATGGCTTTGGTAGCCAAGTCTTGCTGTATCGATAGCTGAGTGAACTGCCAGCCTTGCTGTTCAAGTTTGCCAAGTGCTGTGCTAACCACCGCTTGACTGGCATGATTAAAGCTCAGTTGCACGGCATCACCCGTCGCAACGACTTGGGCGTTGGCAATACCTGAGTCGTTTAATAAAACACTGATACCATTGGCAGGTGGCATGGCGGCTTCACCATCCGCCGTATTCATCGCATTACTATCGATGTTACCCGCTTGGGCGCGCAACCAAAAATAATCAGCCACTTGCTCTTGATAGTCGCGCTTACTGTCGTTTGCTGCTTGATGAATACTATAACCACCGTAGCCACCAATAAACAATAATAAAAACATAGACAATACGGCCAACGCCAACTGATCACGCGGCGAAAGTGCCTGCCAGCGTAACGATAGCACCTGTTGGAAGTTGCTTACACGCGCTGACAGCACGTTGGCGCCAATACTTTTACTGGTCTCTGGAGTGATGTTATTACGTTTGGTTCGGCGCTGTAATCGTTTCATTTTCCAACCTTTTTGACTTTCATTACCACTGCCTAGTTGGCAAATAAATTATGATGCCGCCACATTGGTTTGTGTAGCGTCATTTTCTACGACATTCACCGTAACTTGACCACTAAACTGCCCTTGCTCATTACTGTTTACTTGTGCAAGCTTGGCATTTAAACCCTGCGCAACAAGTGTGCTTGTAAATTGATCAAGACTATTACGGTCAGGGGCAATCAAAGTAAAGCTGAGTGCTGATGGCTGCATCACTAACGCTTGTGCCCGCAGTGAAGACTGTTTGATTAACGGGGATATGCGAGTCAATGCTGCCATGTGTGAGGCTGGTGCTTGGCTGTCACTGCGCAGCTTGGGTTGCAACTGTACTTGCAGTTTGGTACGCGAGCTTAATGGCTCATTTGGAAACCAAGCTTGATACTGCGCCGCAATCTCAGCTTTGGTCGCTACCGTCGCCTTATTATACTGATACCACTGCACGCCATCGGTCGCCATCTGTAATACCAGTGCCGATAACGCTACCATCGCTGCCACACGCAAATACGGTGAGAGCTTTGAGTCCGTTGATTTAATAAAGAAATTAAGCGCGTGACGCTCAGGGCTGGCAACAGGCTTGGGCGTCGTGGTCAATGTGGTTAATAACAGCTGGTGATCTGCAACAATCGCGGCTGTTTGCGCCATAAAGTTCATGGGCATGGACGAATGTGATGGCTGTGAAGTCTCATTTGTAGCCGCTATGGGCGGCAATAGGCTCACTTCACTTAAATGCGGGAAACGTTCAAAAATTAAGGGTAAATAACTGACAGCCATGCCTTGTCGCAATGACTGACGCAGTAGCATGGTTTGCGCATCCTGATACAGTGTTACTTGCTGACCTGCTCCCTCTTCTGGCGTTGGCAGCAATAGAAAATCAGGCAGTAACGCCGTGATGCTCATGCCAGCGAGCTTAGCACTCTGCTGCCATGACTCGATATCGCTTTGCGCCAGTGCATACAGTTGGTGATTGTCCGCTTCACTGATTTGCCGAATGGCCAATTGCTCGACAGGGGTCAAGGATGTCTCTTCAAACAAGTATTGCTTGCCACTATTGCCCAGCTGTTTAAGCTGAGTCGTATTAAGCTCAGTATCTACCTGCAATATATGGCTTGACGGAAAATATAGACACAAAGCTTTCTGCACATTGGTTTTATAATTGCCGTAGACCGTTTGCAGCTGTTGCCAACCATCAACCGTTTGCCATTGCTGAATATCTTCATGCCAGACAGCGAGTGGGCTATGCTGCGCTCGTAACCAAACATGTAACACTAAGCGTGTCCTTAATTATTAAAGCTGTTTTAAAGGTAAGATGTAGACAATTTCATTCTGATGCAGGTTGGTTGGCTGACTGTCATCATTGCTATCTTGTCATAGCTAAAATCTGATGATTTGGTGGCTAAATTTTTAATAGCCAACCCTTATTTAGCCCAGTTTAACACCACCAAGTGTCAATAGACTAAGCGTCAACAGGATCACTGACGATTCGACCTAATCTCAATACGGCTGCTCGGGCACAAAACGATCAATCTCTTTTGCCATACCTGCCATTACAAAGTCCATCTCAAACACTCTTGCTTCTGCAAGAGAAAATGATTCCGGATAATCACCAGTTAATAGGCCAGCGATATAAGCAACGATAGACATATGACACACCACGACCAGACTCTCAGCGTCAATATCCGCAATATCTATTAGCGCTTGACGCGCATCATCAGAAGGCGTGATATTTTCCTGTACGATTGCTGGAACCTCGGGCGCGCGCGATTGAAATGCTGCTAGCGTCTGCTGCGCCCTAACATAAGGGCTGACAACAAAATAATCAGGATGATAGTGAGTCATCACATACTCTGCCGTCTGCATTGCTTGCTGTTGACCAAAGTCAGTTAACTGGCGCGCGCTGTCTGGGCGCGACTCATCTTCTGCTTGACCATGACGTACTAGTATAATTTTCATAACCTTCCTTGGTGCACTACATTTATCATAACAATGACATTATTGATTGTCGGCATTATCGTCATCTTTGGCGCTGTCACTTGATGTTTTCATCTGCGCAGTCAGCGCCGCATTACTATGATCATGTGCCATCACAAATTCAACATCACTACGGAAGCCCGCTTCCATGAGATGTAACGCCACACCTAGTGCTGCTTTATCTTCATAAATGACCGCATACAACGCATGGGTAATAGGCATATAAATGCCTTCTTTGGTTGCTTTCTCATGCACTTGCTGAATGGTATTGACCCCTTCAGCCGTTTGACCAAGTTTTTTCACCGCGGCATCGATACTCATACCGCGACCGAGCATGTTACCGATACGATAGTTACGACTGAGCTCCGAGCTACAAGTGGCGTATAAATCACCAACACCTGACAACCCTAAGAAGGTAAGCGGGTTAGCGCCCGCCTCAACCCCAAAACGGCTCATCTCTGCCAAGGCACGAGTTAATATCATCGCCTTGGTATTTTCACCAACATCATAAGCCGCTGCCATTCCCATGGCAATCGCATAAATATTTTTTAGCGCACCGCCAAGCTCCACACCTTTGACATCATCACTGGCAAATACTCGAAAAAATGCACTATGTAACGCAGCTTGTACGGCATGGCGCAATGGCTCAGACTCACTGGCGATAACGGTAGCCGATGGCATGTTTTTCATGATTTCTATCGCAAGGTTTGGCCCCGACATGACACCAAAATTCACTTCAGGCAGCTCATCTTTAATAATGTCGCTCATCATGGCAAAAGTATCTTTTTCCATCCCTTTGGTCAATGACACAATAGACTGACCACTAACGAAAGGAGCAATATTCTTTAGGGTCTCCCGAAAAGCCAAACCCGGCACAGCAATAAAAATGATGTCTTTGTCTTTAACAGCTGCTGCCAAGTCATGGCTATATTTAAGGCGATCATCAAGCTTATAACCTGGTAAATATTTTTTATTGGTCTTCGTTTTTACCATCGCCTTTACCGTACGCTTGTTACGTACCCACAGCGTGGTATCACAGCCATTGCGTGCAGCCAAGTTTGCCATTGCTGTACCAAAACTACCACCGCCTAAAAACGCCAAACGTAGCTTGGTAGGATTACTGTGAATATCCGCCATATTTTTTGCCACTGCTGACTCTACTGCACTAGGATTGAGTTTTTTACGGCCAATACCCGATTTGGTAGCACGTTCGATGATACCTGCCAGCAGACTGTTTTGCTTTTCAGGTGCATTCATATCCATCTCAGTGTTATCGCTACTGATGTCTTTATTGCTATCATTAGGGCTGGTCATTTGCTGTTATCCGTATTGGCTGATTTATTATTAATAGAATTTATCATGATTTAGACGCTTAGACGCTTTGGGGTACTGAGGCTCTCTATCTTTTTATAAGGCAGTATTCGTTAAGCGAAAAGACTCAGTAAACAGCGCTTAGATATATTATGACTCAAATCGCAATAAAGACTCGATATCAATCGGTTTACGGGCGGGTTCATTTTTAGGACTGGTGCCAGTATAAACAAAAGCCGTGACATAATCATCTGGACCAACGTCAAAATATGATTTAACAGCGGGTTCGTTACACAGCAATCCCGTACGCCACACTGTACTAAAGCCTTGGGCTTTTAGCGCCAAAATCAGGTTTTGTACAGCCGCACCCGCACTTAGCATTTGTTCAAAAGGGGGGACTTTTTTATGCGCTTGTATTTTTGTGACAACCGTGATGATGACGGGCGCTCTTAATGGCATGGCCTGAGTTTTTGAGATGTCCTTTTCGGACAGCGTTTCGCCCTCTTGCATCGCTTTGGCTTGGGCCGCTGTGACCAAGGCATCCCCCAATTCATGACGGGCATCACCCTGCGTCACTATAAAACGCCATGGGCGCAGTTTTTTATGATCTGGCGCGGTCGCCGCACACTCAATCGCTGTTTCAATTTGGGCATGTGTGGGTGCTGGCGTGTCTAAATTTCCCATACTGCGCCTTGAGTTGATCCAGCCAATCATTTCTTCACTGGTAATCGGCATACTGTCTGTGGTGATGTCTTTGGTCGACAGTTTTTTATCATTTTCATCGGATGTAGTCATTACCGCTCCTTATTTATTATTATTTTTTATGCAAAAAACTAATGCTTTTATACTTTTTTTTGCTCTCAATACTGTCAAAAAACACGCCTTGCCGAACGCATGCTAGGGCGTGTGCTCAATTCAATCAATGAACATTTACCCTAGTATTGAGTGTGAGTGATTTGAATGGAAGACCATGAGCGTTTTAATCGACAACTTGTAGATTACCATCGGCTTTGATTATGCTGCATCATCGACCCGATGCTCCATGCGCAGATAATCCTCTGACTGCATCTCAAGCAAGCGCGAGCGTGTCCGTTCAATCTCAAACGCCAATTTCTCTCCTTGATATAGATCCAAAATCGACTGCTGTGCTCTAACCAGCAATTTAACACGGCGATCATAAAACTCATCAACCAGATAAATAAACCGACGGGTCGGATCACGTAAGTCATCATCTAAGGCGGGCACGGCATTGACCAATACTGTGCTGAACTGCTTAGCGATTTCAATGAAATCAGACGCAGAACGCGGCTCCATACATAAATGACGGAAATCACAGAATAAAATATCTTCAGTGCGAGCATTTATTCTGATTTCGCGGCCATTAATCGTAATTGGCTCATTACTGATTTTTTGGTTATTAGATAAGCTGGCAAAACGGTTGGCTAACCAATGGTGATTCGCTTTCGTCATTGGCGATTCATATAGCTCTGCCTGCTGCAATACGCGCAAACGATAGTCGATACCAGAATCGATATTCATCACCGTAGTATGACGCTCCACTTCAGCGATAGCGGGCATAAAACGGTCACGATGTAAGCCGTCTTTATACAATCCTGATGGCTCAATATTTGAGGTGGCAACCAAAGTAATACCACGATTGAACAGCATGGTAAACAAATCACCTAAAATCATGGCATCAGAGACGTTAGAAACAAAGAATTCATCGAAACAGATAATAATCGCTTCTGCATGAATAATGTCGGCGACTTTTTCTAACGGATCGCTCTCACCTTGTAGCTTGTTTAGCTCTTGATGGACGCGCTGCATGAAATGATGAAAATGCAGACGCATCTTGCGATCAATGGTCAATGAATCATAAAACATATCCATCATCCATGTTTTACCACGACCTACCCCTCCCCACATATACAAACCCGTTGGCGCTGTCGGCTTAGACTTTAAAAAGCTAAAAAAGCCTTTCTTCTGTGGCGCACTATTGATGAGCTGATGATGTATCTCATCAAGATAGCTCATGGCCTTAAATTGCTGCTCATCTCGAGTAAATTCGTCCGTACTGACGGCTTGCTCGTAACGTTGCAATGGAGATAAACTCATAATACGACTCATCATTAGACAAAATAAATAGTAAGGTAATGGTTGATTCTGCATGAACTCATCAAAGTAAAACGATCAGAGCTCATGACTTGATAGCGGGCTTCTATCCTAATATTACTAGGTAATAACTAAGAGTCGCTACCAAAAGTATGCTGTTCCAATAAACTTTTTAGCTCTGATAGACGTCCATGAAAAAAATGCCCTGCACCATCCACGATGCTGACAGCAATCCCTAATCGCTCCGCAAATGCTTGCATATTATCAGGGTCAATCACTTCATCAGCATTGCCATAAATCTCAAAAGTTTTATCGGCTGGTAAGCTTATATTACTGCTGTCGTTTTTTTCAACGGATGGCGCAATAAGAGCGATTTTAGTAATCTCAAAATCGTCTAGCCCCCAAATATGAGAGGCTTCAAGCACCTGTTCAGCCACCCGTGCTGTCACATAACCGCCAAAAGAGAAACCACCCAACCATAACTTGCGCGCATTGGTTTGCTCTGCAATCCATTGTAGCACGGTCATTGCATCTACGACTTCACCATCCGCATAATCGTGCTCGCCAGTCGACTGCCCGACACCGCGAAAGTTAAAGCGTACCACGTGCATACCATTATCACGAGCAAAGCGATACATCGTCGTCACCACTTTATTATTCATCGTACCATCGAATAACGGATTGGGATGACACAATAACGCCACTGTATCGGTATTTGGATCGTTAGGATTGTCTTGTTGCCAAAGCGCGTCGACTTCGAGCACACCAGCAGGAGCAGGAATTAATGGCATAAAATTACTTATTGGTTAAAAATGAATAGGTCAATTATCCTAGATATGGTTTATATTTCAAGTGATTTGCTGTTTCACAGTGCAGCTTATTTTCATTTTCACTCATAATACGTAAATAGCGCCTATGAATATGTGAGGTCTCTGCAATACCGCACACAATAACCGACTAGACACCCCAGAGCCGAATAGGTTAGATTCATCATAGTTGTTGAGCCACATTTGGATCGATACGTACATGGCATACCATCAACTTTGTTTTGATATTCAACTTTGCGTATGACTGACAGACATTAGGAATCGTTTATGAATACTATTAATAAAACCGCAACACTGACTGCTACTTTAGCGGCAGCACTCGCCCTCAGTGCTTGCCAAACTACCCCTTCATCACCAGTTATCCAACGCGCCAACTCTATTTATGAGACGACTGGTATCGCCGATAGCAAAGTAAAAGCACAGCAAAATGCGATAGACAGCGCACAAAAGACTTGCAGAAGTAAGCAAGTTATCATTGTCGATGACAAAGTCACTTATAACGGTATTTTAGATGAACGTACTGGCCGTATGGTTGGACAAGCGGGTGCGGTTATCGGCTCAATCTTTGGTACTGGCTCGCCAGACTTATCACGTGACGACGATTACGAGTATACAATCAACTTTCGTTGCCAATAAAATAATCATTATTTCATAAAGCACTTATTATCTCATAAAGCATTTAGCCAATCAGTCAGCGATAAGAATATATTAATCGCTGACTTATTGGCTTCTCTTTTTGTGTGGTCGCTTTTGGGGTAAACTATCCTTTCTGATTTTTTATGAATCTTACTCTATAAACAGCCAGTTTTTAAGCTTCCTCACTTTTGGTCTATTATTATGCGCAAACCTAACCTGTCAAATATTAAACCAGCTAAAGTCTTAGCACCTGCTAAAGATTTAGCGACCTTGGAGGCCGAGTTAGCTGAACAAGAAAATAGTCTCGAAGTCAATTTAGAAGATACCGTTCTGCGGCTGAGTGACTATTTGTCAGCCGTTGATATGGTTATCAAGCAAACCTTTAACCACCGTGTATGGGTGAAAGCCGAGATTCGCAACCTATCGAGCAAGGGCGGGCATTATTACTTTGAGCTGGCAGAAAAAGATGACGACGGCAAAGTTATCGCTAGCTGCCGTGGTAATCTCTGGCGCTTTAAAGCGGCGCGGGTATTAGCAAAATTTGAGCGCGCAACGGGTATGCCGCTTGACCGTGATTTAACGGTATTGCTTAAAGTATCGGCAGGCTTTCACGCACAGTATGGATTCTCCCTCACCATTGAAGATATCGACCCTAGCTACACGTTAGGCGACTTGGCACGGCAATACGCAGAGATGGTCGATCGCTTGACGGGAGAAGGTTTATTAACCCTTAATCAACAGCTACCTGTTCCATTTGATATTGAGCATGTGCTGGTCATCGCCCCTGAAAAAGCCGCTGGATTGGGCGACTTTCAAGCCGACGCTGATCGCTTAGCACGCACAGGTGCCTGTCATTTCCATTATCATAACGCTACCTTTCAGGGCAATCATGCACCAAGCGAAATCCGTCAAGCTATCGTCAGCGCCCAGCAACAGTTTTACGACACTTATGAGCGTCTACCAGACTTATTGGTGATTATTCGTGGCGGCGGTGCAGTCGGTGATTTGGCGTATCTCAACGATTATGAGCTGGCAGCTCTCGTTGCCGAGCAGCCCATCCCTGTCTGGGTTGGCATTGGTCACGAGCGTGATAAAGTGATTTTAGATGAAGTGGCGCATACTAGCTTTGATACGCCGTCAAAAGTGATTGCCGCTATCATGACGCATTTAGCCCAATTGGTCTCTCAAACGCTGCAATACCAAGCGCAAATCAAACAAGCAGCACGGCGTCAATTAAGCACCGCTGAGCAACAAACGACACGCCAGTTAAGCCAAATACAATCACAAACGATTGGTCAATTAACGGCTCTGCAAAAAGACAGTGATTACGCGTGGCGTAGTATTCAGCAAAGTGCCCAGCGACAGGTGAAACAAGCTGCTAGACTCACCAGCGAGCTACGCACAAAAACTCAAGCGTCTGCCTATCAGCAGTTAGCAGTGGCTGCTAGCGACAGTCAAAATAACCAAAAAATGATTATGCATTCGGCACAGCAGCAGTTAATACAAGCACAGCGTGATAGCGAACATCTGCGTGATATTGTGCTCCTACACCGTCCTTCTCGGGTGCTCAAGCAAGGCTATACCATGCTTACTGACGCAAAAGACAAGCAGATACTGACCAGCAGTACGCAGCTCCATCCAGAGCAAACGGTGCACATCCTCTTAAAGGACGGTAAAGCAAAAGCACAGATTATTGACGTAAATATGAATCACTAGGGCGTGTCCTCAATTCAAATTAATCAAGTATTATCTAGCCATTCCTCCTCTTCTAACCGTTATTTTAAAAACTAGGAAACCTTATGACAACCTCTACTCGCCGACGCAAAAAAGCCGCCCCAAAAACCTTTAAGGCGGCTTATGATATTCTAAAAACCAATGCCGCTGAATTGCAGCAACAAGATGAGCCAGATATTGATAATCTGATGACAACGGTTGAAGAGTCGATTGCTGCCTATCGCGTTTGCGAAACCCGCATCAATGCAGTACAGCAAGCACTAGATGCAGCCTTCGCTGAAGAAGATAAAACCGAAAGTAGCGACAGTTAAACAAGCTCTATTCAGGTTCATCAACCTCAAATACTTGGCGCAAATAGGCAAGATATGTATCATTATTGATCATGGTCTTGCCTGGACTGTCTGACAGTTTAGCGACCGGCTGCCCATTGCATTCAACCAATTTTAAGACGATATTTATCGGGGTGATACCCATGTCATTGGTGAGGTTGGTACCAATACCAAAACTGGTCTTTATTTGACCTTTAAAATACTGATGTAAATCCCAAGCCTTATTCAAATCCAAACCATCACTAAAAGTCAAAATCTTCGTTCTTGGGTCTATTTTAAGCTTTTTATAATGAGCAATCGCCTTATCACCCCAGATATACGGGTCACCACTATCATGACGCAAACCATCAAACAGCTTGGCAAAATACAAATCAAAATCGCGTAAAAACGCATCCATGCCAACGACATCAGTCAGTGCAATACCCAAATCGCCGCGATACTCATGTACCCATGCTTCAAGCGCCGCTGTTTGTGAATTCCGCAAACGCACATCCAAAGCCTGAAATGCCTGCATAAACTCATGTGCCATCGTACCGATTGGCGTCATGCCGAGTTTTTTTGCTAAATAAACATTGGAAGTGCCGCTCACTATTTTTGGTTCAGCTTTATGCAGGGTCTCAACCACATGGGCTTGCCAAGCTTTGCTAAAACGTCTACGAGTACCAAAATCAGCGATAATTAATGGCGGGGTATTAGCATCACATTTTGCCTGCTCTGTCGCATATTGATGCAACAATGTGACTTTTTCATCCAATCTACGCTGCCCTTCTTCAATCACACTGGCATTTGATAGCGCATCAAAATATAGCTCATTAACGATCGCGAGTACAAATACTTCAAAGAACATCGCTTGAATCATCGGCCCTTCGATATCGATAAATAAGCGACCTTTATCATCCGTACTGACGGTAATAAAACGACGTTTCAACTTAAACAATTCTAGATAGTCAACGAAGTCTGAGCGCATAAACCGCAAACCACGTAAGTATTCTAGTTCATCCTCTAAAAATCGCAATTCACATAAATTGTCTAGTTGCTGCTCTAGCGCCTCTTTAATATCAGCCAATGGATACAGCGCGTCTTTGTTATTACGACAGCGAAAGCGATAAACACCATGTGTCTGTGGAAACTGATGCAGCATGGCTTGCAACATCGTAAATTTGTATAAATCATTATCAAGTAAAGACGTAATAATAGGTTCAAAAGGTTTAGAGGTATGAGTAACGGTCATGTTACAGCCTTAAATACAAAAATGAAAAGCCGCCAAACAAATCCAGCGACGAAATAGGTATACGTAACCATAAAGGTGTTAATAATAGAAAACTCTCAGCTTTTGAGTATAACGAAGTTTGGTTGGTTTTTCATAATTCAACGGCTATAACAGCAAAAATATAACGATAATAAAAAGAACCCGTGTGCTGTGATAGTATTTATACTCAATGCATAAACTATAAAAAAGACGCTAAGAATCATCTTAACGTCTTTTTTATAGTCGATTATCAATATTAATAATTAAGGTTTTGCAGGCTTAACCAACTTCACTAATGGCGCATAGCCTGACTGCGGCATCACATCGACAGGGATAAACTGTAGCGCCCCACCATTGATACAATAGCGCAGACCGCCACGATCTTTTGGCCCATCTGGGAATACGTGACCCAGATGTGAGTCTGCTACTCGCGAACGAACTTCAGTACGTACCATATTAAAGGCGGTATCTTCATGCTGAGTAATGACTTGCATATCAATCGGCTTGGTAAAGCTTGGCCAACCACAACCAGACTGGTATTTATCGGTTGATAAGAACAGTGGCTCACCACTCACCACGTCGACATATATACCTGGCGCAAACAAGTTATCATATTCATGACTAAAGGCGCGCTCAGTACCAGCATCTTGCGTGATATTATACTGGGCTTTGGTCAATGTATTTTTTAATGCACCTTTATCAAATCCCGCATAACGCTTAGGGTTTAAGGTCTCAGCAACCGTGCTCACAGGCGCAAGCTTGGTACGTGCGGCGCCTTCTGGCTTATCATCAGCCAAACTTAAATCAACATGACAATAGCCGTTTGGATTTTTTGCCAGATAATCTTGATGATACATTTCAGCTAAGTAGAAATTGTCTAGCGGCTCATTTTCTACCACAACTTTTTGTTTATACTGGCTTTGCACGCGCTTGAGTGCGGCATCAATCACTGCTTTATCTTCTTTATCAGTGTAATAAACACCTGAGCGGTACTGCACACCGCGATCATTGCCTTGTTTGTTAAGGCTGGTTGGATCAATCACGCGGAAGTAGTATTTTAAGATAGTATCAAGGTCTGTTTTGTCCGCATCGTAAGTGACTTTGACGGCTTCGGCATGACCTGAGCCACGAATCACTTGCTCGTAGCTTGGATTGGCAGTATCGCCATTGGCATAGCCTGATACTGCATCGACGACACCCTCGACGCGCTCCATATAAGCTTCTACGCCCCAAAAACAGCCACCTGCCAAATAGATTGAGCGCGTATTAATCGCTTTGCCTTTATCATTATAATAAACGCCATCTTTTTGTTTGATGGTCTCAATTTTACTGTTGTTGTCTAATGTTTGCGCGTTTGCTGGTTTAGCACTACCTGCTTTAAGCTCAGCAAAATCATTATTGGCATTTTCAGCGAGGGCGTAGGCTTGCTCTGCCGATATATTACCTTTTACCAAATGCACCAAGTTACCGCTTTTATCGAGTATCGCCCAACTTGGATAAACTTGCACGCCAAGCTTATTAATCAGCTCGCCTGAAGCGTCAGACAATACTGGTAACTTTGGATAGTCAGCTTGGACGCCTGCATACCAAGTGCTAAAGTCGTTATCGGCTTTTTCGTTTAGATGACCGGGACTGACAACAGTAACGACATTTAAATCAGCGAACTTGGGATCGGTGCGCCATTCTTCGGTTTCTGCCAACGTACCCAAGCATAATGGGCACCAGCTTGCCCAAAATTTAATCAATGTCGGTTTATTAGGATCAATGACTGCTGTGCCCGTATCACCTAAGCCTTTTGTTAATTGTGGCAGTGCTTGCATTTGTCCAAGCATATCAGAGGGCAGCATGTCACGTGAGCTAGTCACACCACTGTTTTGCTTGGCTGATTTAGTACTGCTACTTGCATTGCTCTCCGCACTACTCATTTGTCCACAAGCGACTAATATGCCAGCGCTCAGCACTGTCGTTACACCAACAGCACTGACGTTCTTCAACCAACGTGATGAATCAGGTGATGAGCCTGTCGCTAACTTATTAATCTTACTACGACTATTATGACGAATTTTCTTATGCGGCATGAGAGGTCCTTTTTACGAAGTCTTACGATCATGAACTGAGTTTGTGTGCTCGCTAATGGTCTTCTTACGTGATCAATGAGAGTGGATAAATCGAGATTTTAGCAAAGCTGACACACTATTAGAGTATCTTAACAGTATACATTGATGACGGAGTTTACTTTAATAGTAACTAACGGGTTACTACACTTTTTTAACAACAGTGTAAGAATGACGATATAGACAGAAATCTGTCATTTTGCAGGTGCAATTTATAAAACAGCATTTTATAAAACAACATCGTGTTATTTTTAAATTAAATTTTGGCACGCATAAATTGAGCCACATAATCATCAGCGGGGTTATGGCGCAACTCACTGGGTGTATCCGTTTGTACCAAACGCCCGCCATTTAAAATACTAATACGCTGACCGACCTTAATCGCTTCATCGATATCATGAGTGATAAAGACGATGGTTTTGTTTAGCCGTGCTTGTAGCTCAAGTAGTTGGTCTTGTAATTGGGCACGAATGAGGGGATCAAGAGCAGAGAAAGCCTCGTCCATCAGCAATATCGGATTATCAGTTGCCAAGGCACGCGCCAGCCCCACACGCTGCTGCATCCCTCCTGACAGCTCATCAGGGTAGCTTTTATCCAAATTTGATAGCCCAACTTCATTGAGCCAGTGCCGAGCAACCTCGTGACGTTCTTTGAGACTCATTTTTCGCACCCGCAAACCGTAAGCGACGTTTTGCATCACTGTCATATGTGGCACCAAACCAAAATGCTGAAAAACCATACTGATTGTCTGCTGGCGATAATGCTGTAGCGCTTTATCATTTAGCTCTAAAATATTGATAGCAGACGATGATTTTCCATTTTCTAATAAATCAGTCGAGGATTTGGCATTAGTGGAGGGCTTAGTATTAGTAGACGGCTTCGCATTAATAGAAGTATCAACCCATATTTTACCGCTAGTTGGGTCAATCAAACGATTGATATGGCGTATCAAGGTTGATTTCCCTGAACCTGATAAGCCCATAATACAATGCAGCTCACCTGCTTTAACGCTTAAATTGATATCATAAAGCCCGACCGAATAGCCTGTTTGTTCCTTTACCTGAATACTATCCATACCTTCTGCTAGTAATGCCAATGCAGAACTTGCTTGCGAGCTACTGGCATTATAAATCTTGCTGATATTTTCCAATTGAATATGATTCATGATGGCTCTCATTTTTATTTTTCTAGTTATTATTATGATTAATAGTTAACCAATGGGATGTCTGCCAGCATCGATGGTTTTTTGCCGAGCACGCTTACCTTGACCGAACGCTTGCGTAATGCGGTCAATGATAATGGCAACGATGACAATCGCCGTGCCTGCTTGCAAGCCCTGACCGATATTAAGCGTTTGAATCGATTGCAATACATCTTCGCCAAGCCCCGGTGCGCCAATCATAGAGGCGAGTACCACCATAGAGAGCGACATCATCACCGCTTGATTCACGCCCGCCATAATACTAGGTAATGCTTGCGGCAATTTAATCCAAATGAGTAGCTGCAAGTGCGTACTACCGAACGAGCGCCCTGCTTCGACCATCTCGTGATTGACTTGAGTAATCCCCAATGTCGTTAGCCGAATCAGTGGTGGCAAGGCATAAATAATGGTGGCAAATAACGCAGGCACTTTACCAATCCCAAATAACATCAATACAGGTATCAAATAGACAAAACTTGGCATGGTCTGCATCACATCCAGTATCGGCGTCACAACCTTGCGAAGGATTTGACTACCTGACATAGCAATACCCATAGGAATACCAATCACCACCGTAACCAACACAGATACGATGAGCAATGCAAAGGTATCAATCAGTGCGCCCCACAGTCCAAATGCGCCAATTAAAAACAGTCCTACGCCGCATGCCAGCGCAAACCATATTTTGCGGACACCAAACCATGCTAATACGGTTACCAGCGCAATAATGAGCCAAGGCGGCATAACGGTTAATAGACGCTCAATGGGTAACAATAGATAGGTTAACGCCATGGTACTGATGCTACGAAACACATCGCCATAATTTTGGACGACGCTTGATAATGTATTATTAAGCGGCGTCTCAAGTGACCAAGAAGGAAAACTTGATAATGGGGTTAGTCGGTTAGCACTAGAGGCAGTTGTATCAGCAGTGATAGCAGCGCCCGTTAAGCTAATGCCTAACTTAGCAGCAAGGTTAGTGGCTGCTTCATCAGACAACCATGCTTGCCAAACATCAGGATTATTACGTAGAAACTCGACTGCTTGTTCATCGCCGCTACGCTTATTCTCATCCATCTCTAAAATTGCGCCGTTAAGCTGATCAGGGGTGAACTGCACTTTTGCAAAAGCATCCGATAACTCAGGGTTATCAGTAGCAAACTGTCTAGATACCGCGATAGCTAAAGGCGAAACCGCAAAGTCGCTCACGCAATCGGAAGTGCCATTCGCGACCAGTAGATCTTGCCAACAGGCATCGTCATAAGCTGGAAAGTCCAACTCTGCAAAGTCATATTTGGCGATAAGACCAGTCGGCTGCCAGTAATAGAATAATAACGGCTTACGTTGCTCAAAGGCGGAAGCAATCTCGGCGTTAAGCGCAGCGCCTGTGCCAGGTTGCACATTATTAAAGGTGCTATCTAAACCAGTATTTTTAAGTAAACGCGTATTAAATACCTCACAGGACCAACCGGTAGGACAATTAATAAAGCGTGATCTATCTGGGTCTTCAGGATCTTTAAACAGCTCAGCATATTTAGGTAAGTCTTGATAGCTTCGTAAGCCAGGATTATCATCTATTACATATTGCGGGACGTACCAGCCTTGAGTGGCCCCGCCTTTTAGCGTATCGCCAATGATATCTATCTTGCCATCTGCTATGTCTTTTTCCATAGCGGGAGAACGTCCGTCCCAACGTTCACTGACTACTTGGATATCATTTTGTGCTAGCGCACTGTTGAGTGCTGGATCGGCGCCTGGTACTTCTTCAGTCGTGCAGCCATAGCCACCTTCAGCGATGTATTTGAGGATGCCTGTGCTAAATTGCCCGCTCTCCCATGTCAACGCGCCAAACTTGATCGGGCTCTCACATTCTGCGGACGCTGATAAAGGAAATAACAACGAACTTATCAATAATAAGCTTAATGCAATCCATTGGCGCATAGGATATCCTATTCATGATTTTATTATTAATAATTAACGCTTAGCTCAATCATACTGATACTTGAAACCAAGCATGTATTGCTTATAACTCATTTAATCGTTGATAACTTATTCAGTCGCTCATGACGAAGCGGTGTATTCATCTAAAATTAATGTGGCTATCGTTTAGGCTTACTACAAAGTGTAGCGATTTATAGACAAGATGACAAATGCTCATTAATTTTTTATGGCTTACTTTTATACAAAAAAATAGCATCTACCTCGGTAGATGCTATTTTTAACGTTGCTGCTATGATTACTCAAAACGACCAAATACGCTTTCTTGCTTGAATAAAAGCGACTTCAACTTTGCCCGCTTTAGCATTCGTTATTTTAAAAACATTGCCATAGCCTTTTTAAATAACCCGCCATAAGGTGGCAACAACAAGTTCAATCCATTCAACTTGGATTGTACAAATACTGGTTTCATATGGCTTAGCCGCTCGAATCCCGCTTTGCCATGGTAAGCACCAGTCCCTGAGTCGCCAACCCCGCCAAACGGTAAGTCATGCTGGGCAACATGTATCAGCACTTCATTAATACATAGGCCACCAGAGACCGTCTTGTTACGTACTTTTTCTAGGCCGCTATAATTATCACCAAAAACGTATAGTGCTAGTGGGCGTGGTCGCTTATTGACAAACTGAATCGCGTCATCTAATGTCTCGTAATGCATTAATGGCAAAATCGGTGCAAAAATCTCGTCCTGCATCACGTCACTGTCAGGGGCAGGTTCACTCACGATAACGGGTGGCATTAGACGCGTTTCGATATTAGCATCAGCATTAGTAAGCTTATGTATCTCATCGCCCGATAGCGCATCTAGATAGCCTTTAACACGCTTAAACTGCTCACCATTGATGATGCGTGAGTAGTCTGGATTATTCTCAATATTTGGATAGTGCTTTTCCATCCACTCTTTCGCCAAACGGATAAACTCTTGATGATATTGGCGCTGAATCAGTACATAATCAGGTGCAATACAGGTCTGACCAGCGTTCAGCGTTTTGCCCATCATCACTCGATTGACCACAGACTCTAAGTTTGCATCATCTAATACAATTACTGGTGACTTACCACCTAGCTCAAGCGTCACTGGCGTCAGATTAGGTGCGGCAGCAGCCATCACCTTTTTACCCACAGCAGTAGAGCCTGTATACAGCAGATGATCAAAAGGCAACTTACTAAAAGCGACGGCGATGTCTACTTCACCCAGTACCACACAAATCATGTCTGGTGAAAAATAACGGGCAATCGCACTGGCGAATGCTTGGGCGAACTGCGGTGCCGCTTCACTCATCTTGATCATAATTCTGTTGCCAGCAGTGAGTGCATCAATCATTGGCCCTACTGCTAAAAATAGTGGATAATTCCAAGGCACCATAATACCAACCACGCCCAATGGTTGAGGCTGAATTTCATTATGCGCTGGCATATACAACGCTGAAATAGAAGCGCGCTGGACTTTCATCCATTTTTTACCATGCTTTTTGGCATGGCTGATACCCGTAAAGCTAGGAAACAACTCGGCAAACTGGGTCTCTGATTCGCTACGATAACCAAAGTCGGCACTGATCGCTTTGGCGAAACTGGCTTGGTTATCGCTCAGCATAACCTCTAGACTGTCTAGTTGGGTTTCACGGGTGGCCCAGTCATTGATTGGCTGCGTGCGACTGAGTGTTTGTAAGCGTGAAAATTGCGCTTGCATTTCATCAACCGTATTGGCAATGCTAGGCTTTTTAGGCGCTTTTTGCTGCAACATATCCGTGTCGATTGAGGTTTGCTCATTCATGTTTTGATTATTATCTGTCATTTATCTTCCTTGTCACATGCGTTGGAGTCAATATTCTATATTGGGTTAGAGACTCTGTATTTCTAGTCACTGGATGACATCAATGCTAACCCCTGAATATAAGTAATGCGATTCCATTCATTACACTTTAATGTAGCGCATCAACCAATCAATGAACAGCACCTTAAGTTGATTACTGCGTCTGTATGGCATAAGTGTCTGCCAACATTCATAGCGATGCTAGGAATTTTATTTTAAGTGCTAAAGACTTGTCCTTATTATGGCTACTTCTCTAGGGCATTTACCAGTGTTTTAATTGTTGGATTTTACAGTGTGACAAGAGATAATCTTGGGTACCAATCTCAAAAACTGCTACACTCACTATCGATATCAATACTTAACATCAGCGATAAACATCTTTGAACCAGATAACCATAAGACTGTGACTCTCATGCAAAATAACACGCAACAGCTTAATGACACACTGATCAGCAAATCTCTAGCAGCAGCCGATTACGTTCCTACTCTCGATGCGATGCTAGCACGTACTCTCGCACGTATTGACTTAAAAAAACAGCAAGGACTGCGCACACCTGATGAATTATGGATCGTCGATCACAATGATGTCTATACTTTAGGGCAAGCAGGTAAAGAAGAGCACATCTTACAACGCACCAATACACCTATTATAAAAACTGATCGCGGTGGTCAAGTGACATGGCATGGTCACGGGCAGCTGGTCATTTATTGGTTGTTCGATTTGAATAGCTTGGGCTGGAGTGTGCGCAACTTGGTCTCGCATGCCGAGCAAGCAATCGAAGATGTCATTAATGACTGTTTGCAAAACTCTTCTCCATCAGACCCTACAACCATTAGCGCCCATGCGCGCCGTGATGCACCCGGCGTTTATCTATATGCTGATACTTCTGCAGCAGATGACAGTGACGATGCCGATGCACCAGTCAACAGCACCTCCCTCGATGATAAAATCATGCTAGGGAAAATGGCATCACTAGGCTTCAAAATTAAACATGGATTTAGCTATCATGGTATCGCGATTAATTTAAATTGTGATTTGTCCGCATTTAATGCCATTAATCCTTGCGGTTATGCGGGTATGCAAATGTTACGCCTGTCTGATTTCGTGGATATGCAAAAAGAGTCAGAGGCTCACACCACTCAGCCAATAAGCGATTTATTAAGCTATGAGGTGGTTACTCAAAAGCTTATTGATAATATTGCTAAGCGTCATGCCGGACTCATTGAGCTACGAGCACTCGCGCCCAAATGAGTTCTTTGAGTCCAGTTTTGCATAATCTTTTTTTGCATAATATCGTGCACGCTTAGACTTAAGCATTGTGAGAAAATTTGAGTCAAACTTGTTATAATCGCAGACGGCACGAATTGGGCACAGTGATAATATCGCCATGCCGCGACGTTATCCTTTTATCATCACTTATTATTCAAACACTTAAAACAAAAGCAAATTGGAGCACTTTATGGCAGATTTTAATAAAATTTTAGATGCAGGCGACGTAGACGGCGGCATTATCAACGTAGTAGTAGAAATCCCAGCTGGTAGCAGCCATAAAATTGAGTGGAATCGCGAGTTGGCTGTGTTCGAGCTTGATCGTATTGATCCACAGATTTTTGCCAAGCCTTGCAACTATGGCTTTATCCCGCAAACGCTTGACGAAGATGGTGATGAGCTTGATGTCTTATTGCTGACTGAGCAGCCGCTACCAACGGGTATTTTCCTAAAGGCCAAAGTCATTGGTGTGATGAAGTTCGTTGATGATGGCGAAGTCGATGACAAGATCGTTGTCGTACCTGCTGATGACCGTGATACAGGTAATGCTTATAACAGCTTAGATGATCTACCAAAACAGCTGATCAACCAGTTAGAGTTCCATTTCAGCCACTATAAAGACCTGAAAAAACCAGGTACGACTGTGGTCGAGTCTTGGGGTGATGTCGCAGAAGCGAAAGAAGTCATCAAAGAATCTATCCAACGCTGGAAAGACCTATAACCTATCAAAAATTGGCAGAAATGTTGATAAAGGATAGATATTAAAAGACCGCAGTCATTGTTATGATTGCGGTCTTTTTTTGCTTGAATATTACTGCTGTAAAATGGTTATAATAATCAACACTATCGATGCCTATTTTTCATATCGCTATAAGGACAGTCATGTTTAACCCCGACCCTAGCTCAAAACCAGTCAATCCAAAGCTGCCAAAAGCGGTCATCATGATGATCGAAAAAAACAATTTAGTGATGGCGATCAAGACTTTGGCGGCCGATGAAAACATTAGCATGGATGAAGCCAAAAATAGGATTGATGCCTATGAGACACAACTAAAGGTGAAGCAGCAGCAAAAACTCAACACTATTGCCAGCAAGCAAGGCATTCCTAACCATGCTATTAGCTTTGATAGAGAGCAAGATGCTGAGGATGAGACTGGACAACTGATAAAAAATCGCGTCAAAACGACTAAGCAGAGTCGAGGATTCAAGAGCCTACAAAATGGGGTGGACAGCCAGCTTAATGATTTAGGATATAAAAAACCGCTGATGCCCTACTGGCTAAAGCGGCTGTTGGTTATTGCAATTCTTATGGCCGGACTATTTTGGATATTGTGGCGGGTGTTTGGCTAAATAAAAAAGGATACTGAAGTGCTATATTTTCTATAGCCTGTTTTAAGTAGTTCCATTATGTTGATCTATTTTGAATGATCTATAAATATATTTAAACATGTCATAAGCTAGGTCCATTAGGGTATACCTAATGAGGTGGTTTCCAATTAAGGCTTATTAGCTTGTTCTAACAATATTGACATCGGTTTTTCTAGAACATTCCCTAGATTAAAGCTTACGCCAATCTTCAATCGCTTTGTATCCAGCTTCTAGTCCTACATCATAGCTATAACGGATTTTGGCTTTATTTTTGGATAATCGACTCGCCATGTTTTTTAAGTCGGGTGGACAAATCTCTAAAATTTTCTGTGATGATGGAGTCTGTAAAAATTGTACCGAGTCGTTATAGCGTTGGGTTCGTGTCAACAAGCTTTGGGCAAAACCATGTCGTTGCTTAGTATAATATTTAGCCAATAGCTGATCGCCTTTACTGCTTGCTTTAGAGTAATGTTGAGGGCGAGTACGTATGATCATGAGCTTATCAACACACTCTTGCCCAGCTGCCCACTGTACAGGCAAAGCATCTGCCACACCACCATCAAAATAAGGCTCACCAAATATCTCGACCGCTTGGCGGGTCAGCACTGGGATAGAGCTTGATGCCCTTAATCCATCCAAAATATTGTCTTTAGCCGCTTTGATGTAGGTCGCTTCTCCTGAGATAGCATGTGTTAACACCATGTAGAACTCAGCATGATTGGCAAATAATTGTGCCTGATTCAGTGGATATTCTTGCTCCACCATATCCCACATCCACTTTAAATCCAGTAAGTCACCGCCTCTAAGGAAACGGCCATAGTGGATAAATTCAGATCGAAGGGAGTGATCCAAGTAAATATGCAGGGTGCGACCTTGTTGTGCTGCCAAATAGTTAGCAACGTTAGTTGAACCTGAAGAGACGCCCACACAAAGATCAAAAGGATTAAATTGTTGTTGTAAAAAGGCGTCTAAGACACCGCTGCTAAATGCGCCACGCATGCCGCCGCCTTCAACCACCAGTGCTTGTCGATGTTGTTTAAGCATTGAAAACCTCGAATGACGCTCGCAAAGTATACCTACAAGTACACAAAACGAGGGGATAAAAAATATTTAGAAATAAATAGCTCAATCTTTAGCGCTGTCTACCCAAGAAAACTCTTCTAAGATACGCATCCATTGGTCGTCTAATTTCGCTTTTAGTAATAATGGCTCACCAGTGACGGGATGGCTGAGCGCTAAAGTCTGAGCATGCAACAGCATGCGCGTACAGTCATAGTGAGTACGAAAAAATCGTGTGTGCCTTATATCACCGTGGCTGGTATCACCCACGATATGATGGAATACATGTCGCATGTGCCGACGCAGCTGATGCTTGCGCCCAGTTTCGGGTGTCAAGCGCACAAGACTATAGCGGCTCGTGTCATGCTTTTTTGATACGGCAAATGGTAGCTCAATTTGTGCCAAACTTTGCCAATGAGTCACCGCCTCTTGAGCGGGTTTGTCCAAATCGGCAAACTTATCGGCGATGGCATCGGGTTGAAAGCTCAACGCATAATCAATGGTGCCTTGTTCTGACATATAGCCACGCACCACGGCTAAATATTGCTTGGTAACTCTGTGTTCAGTAAAAGCCTCGGTCAGGCTGCGCGCCACGGCTGGGCTCTTGGCAAACAACAACACACCTGATGTAGGCTTGTCTAATCTATGCACCGGAAATACATGACAACCTACCGCATCACGGGTGAGTTGCATGGCAAAGCGCGTCTCGCCTTTATCCAGCCAACTGCGATGCACCAATAGACCAGCCTCTTTATTAATCGCCACCAAAAATTCATCTTCATAGATTATTTCTATTTGATTAGCGATTTGATTGGCGGTACCGCTTTCGATATCCATGTTTTCCTTACCCATACTTTAGATACTATAATTATATATCTGCTGTCTTTTGTATATGTCTTTTTTATCGTACCTGTAGTGGCATAATAAATTTAGACTATGTTTTAGAAAAAATACGCCGTACACCAATGAATAGTAATTTGAATCCACTATATGTTAGTAAGTTTGACGATCGCAAATACATACCCAAAAGAACACCACCATCCTACCCATTTATATGATTATTTATAATTTTTGAAACATTAAAAAAGGATACCGCAGCATCCTTTTTGTATTTTAACTCAAGGCTAATAAAGCCATATTCTAATGATGTTCACCCGGTAGAATTCTTGCAAAGGCACGTTGAGCAAGGTTTGGCTTTTTATCAGCAGTCAGTCCAGCGCGGGTGCTTGGGAAAATACGATAACCCATCGATTGAATGCCAACGTTGATCGCTGGTGCTAATGAATAAGTGGCTGATGCAAATTTACCCATGTTGCTGGCAATACTGTTTGGTTTATGAACAATCGCTTTTGCAACCATCATAGCCGCTTCATCAGGCATAAGCGCAGGCATATAGCGGTATAACTTAGTAGGCTCAATCATAGGCGTGCGTACCAATGGCATAAAGATATTGGTAATCGTGACGTTATCGCCTTTTACTTCGGCAGCTAAGCAGCGACTAAAAGCATCCAATGCTGATTTCGATGCGACATAAGCGGCAAAACGTGGACTGTTTGCCAGTACGCCAATAGACGAGATATTAACAATTTGACCAGTCTGACGCTCAATCATCGTCGGCAAAAACCCAAGAACTATTTTAACGGCGCCAAAGTAATTGATATCCATGGTACGCTCAAAATCATGGAAACGATCAATAGACTCGTGAACCGAGCGCCGAATTGAGCGACCAGCATTATTTACTAAAACATCAACATGACCAAAATCTGCTAAAATTTGTTCACCAACTGTTTCAATCTCATTCATATTGGTCAAATCACAAGGATAATAACTGGCCTTGCCACCAAGCTCCTCGATACTTTCTTTAACAGCTTTTAATTTGTCTTCGGTACGTGCCAATAAGATAACATGCGCACCGCACTCACTGAGTAAATACGCTGTACGCTCACCAATACCGCTTGATGCCCCTGTGATAATGATATGCTTATCTTTGACCGCTTTGTTTATTGCTTTTTTTGAGGGATTGGCCATAAAAAATCCTTTTTGTTGGTTCTATGCCTATGAATGTTTGGTTATAGCATAGCAAAAAAGCATGGCTTGAAGTGAAGAAAACAGCCGACTCAGCCAGATACTTTGGCGATTATAAGGATTAATAAAGGTATAATCGTAGCATTGCTCAAACTTACGCTTTTCACCAAGCATGGATAAGGAGTATCTATTTTGATTGCAACTTTAGCTCATTACATTGATTTAATTGCCAAGATAGTCGAAGTCATTGGCGTACTTATTATATTTTTTGGACTTCTTTTTGCTTTTTATCGAGGGGTTCGCTTAACCGGTGGTTTTAACCACAAGACCTATATCGAAATCAGACAAACTGTAGGTAAATCTATTTTATTAGGATTAGAAGTCCTCATCGCCGCTGATATTATGGCGACTGTCGTCACAGAGCCGACGTTACGCAGCGTCCTAGTACTAGGTTTTATCGTACTCATTCGGACTTTTTTGAGCTTGTCACTACAAGTAGAATTAGAAGGTAAATTTCCTTGGCAAAACAAAAATACAGCACTCAAACAAGAACCAAAGACCGCTCAAGTGGACGAGCTTTAAAGACTTTTTAATTATTTAACAGGCGCTTAGCATGAACCGTCTGCTCACTCACTATTCGTGCGCCTGCAAAAAATCTTCGACCACGCGAAACTGTCCAGCGGTGCTTTCCTCACCATACATCGCTTGGCGAAAAGCGTTCGAATTTGGAATGCCTGTCGTATACCAAGCAATGTGCTTGCGAGCGATACGGCAACCTGAATACTCGCCATAAAAGTCATATAACTCTTGCAAATGCGCCAGTACGATCTCTTTTATCTCACTGACACTAGGTGCATCCAGACGCTCGCTAGTACGCAAAAAATGCTCGATATCGCGAAATATCCATGGCTGACCTTGAGCAGCCCGACCAATCATCACAGCATCACAGCCTGTTAACTCATAAACACGCTGTGCTTTTTGCGCACTATCGATATCGCCATTAGCAATGACTGGAATGTTGATGCTTTCTTTGACTTCGCGTATCAGCTCGTAACGCGCCTCGCCAGTATACATGTCCTCGCGCGTACGCCCATGAATGGCAATGGCGGCAATGCCTGCTTGCTCTGCCCGCTTGGCCACTCGTAAGATGTTTTCACGACCATTCTCAAACCCCAATCGTGTCTTTAGCGTGACAGGTGCATCGACCGCGTTGACAGCCGCATCGAGCAAACGCGCGACCAAATCCTCATCTTGTAGCAGCGCAGAACCTGCCAGCTTACGACAAACCTTTTTGGCAGGACAGCCCATATTGATATCGATAATCTGCGCGCCATTATCAATCTGATAACGAGCCGCTTCAGCCAATTTATCAGGCTCAGCCCCCGCAATTTGCGCTGAAATGGGCGCGATCTCATTGTCGAAATTGGCACGATATAGGGATTTTTTGCGCGCATAAAGGGCCGTATCAGCGATAATCATTTCACTGACCGCATGACCTGCGCCAAATGATTTACACAGTCGACGAAAAGGATTGTCCGTCACGCCAGCCATAGGAGCAACCATGAGACGGTTTTCAATCGTTAGACCACCTATGTTCAATGGCTGCAACAATGGATGGTCAGACAAAGTCGAGGACGAAGGTAAAATGGGAGAATCAATAGACATAAAAAAACGGCTTGATTTGTAAGGAAAACAAGCCGTTATTCTAAGGATTCCTGCGTTTATTGCAAGCGATTAACGTGAATAGCTTGCATAAGCAATACTCATTTTTAATACAGTCAATGCATTATTTATCAAGCACACTGCCCTGCTCTAGTGTGATGTCATCATCATGCTCTTGCATGCGCCACGGTAGACTATCAGGTGATACATTAAGGAAATGTAAATACTTCTCGAACTGATCGATGATGTCATTAATCACTGATTCAGATTTGTAGCCATATAAATCATAGGTTTGACCACCACGGCGTAGATACACCTCAGCACGGTGATGGTGCTCTTGCGGCAAGGTATCTGCACTGTCTTCTGTATAATAATCTGGTACATCGTGTTCAGATAAGCGCACCTCATACCAAAATTCGACATCGTCGCCACGTTGCAACTCAAGCACCGCACGGTTATTGACCGCGTCGTAGTTGACCTCAGTCGTCCAACCTGTTTCTGCAAATTTAGACGACACTTCCATCATCGAAGGCATAATTACTTCTTTGATATAACTTAGAACCTTATCACGCGTCGGTTTATCAGTCATATAATCAATACGCTCACGCCATGCAGACGGTTTGAGCAAATGCGGCGGTAGTCTGTTGTCATTACCAAGGCTCTGATTGCGATGTCCCTCGATACGCAGCGCACGCCACATGCCAAACATTGAAATAAGAATGATAATCGCAAAAGGTAGCGCACTGACAATAGCCGCCGTTTGAAGCGCCGTTAGGCCACCTGCAATCAGTAGTACTGCGGCAACAGCACCTTCGGTTACCACCCAAAAGCTGCGCTGCCACCATGGTGTATCACTGCGACCACCCGCCGCTAGCGAATCGATCACCAATGAGCCAGAATCCGACGACGTCACAAAAAAAGTAATGATTAATAAAATAGTCAATGACGACACAAATTCAGTAAACGGTAAGTTTTCTAATAGCTTAAACAAGGCAATCGCTTGATTGTCCTGTACGTCACCGATTAGCGAGGTATAACCATCTACCATGATCATATGTAGCGCAGTATCGCCAAACACGGCAAACCAGAAGAACGTAAAGAAAGTCGGTACGAGCATCACACCCAGTACAAACTCACGGATGGTACGACCACGGCTGATCTTAGCAATAAACAGACCCACAAAAGGTGCCCATGCAATCGTCCATGCAAAGATAAACAATGTCCAGCTGCCGATCCAATCACTATTTTCGTACGCTTGTAAGCTAAAGGTACGCTCGACAATATTACCCAAATAACTGCCAGTATTTTCCATAAAGGCGTTCAGAATAAAGATGGTCGGGCCCACAATAAACACAAACAACATCAGCGCAGTCGCCAATACCATATTTAATATAGACAAGCGTTTTACGCCCTTATCCATCCCTGCCAATACCGATACTAGTGCCGCTGCTGTCACCAATGCAATGGCAATCACCTGTACGGTCGTATTCACTGGGATCAGATCTGGTAACAGATAGTTGAGTCCTGCATTGATTTGCGATACTGACAATCCCAAACTGGTGGCAATACCGAACATCGTGCCCAATATCGCAAACACATCGACCGTATGCCCGATAGGACCATAAATTTTGTCACCGATAATCGGATAGAGTGTCGAACGTATTGATAACGGTAGACCATGACGAAAAGCAAAGTATGCCAGTGATAAACCCACCACACCGTAAATCGCCCAAATATGAAAACCCCAGTGAAAATATGCAATTTGCATCGCCTCTTTTGCAGCCGCGATCGTCTGCGGATCGGACATTGGCGGACTGGAAAAATGCATTACTGGCTCGGCAACCCCGTAGAATAGTAAAGCAATACCGTAACCTGCCGAAAAAAGCATGGCAAACCACTCGAGGAATTTATACTCCGCCTCAGCATGATCAGGCCCCAGCTTGATACTGCCATAAGACGAAAACGCCAATACAATAATAAACATTAAAAATAACGCCACTGCCAGCATATAAAACCAGCCGAACGTCTGGGTCGTGAAGCTAAGCACATCACTGAACAGAGCGCCCGCTGCATCAGGGTTGATCGCAGTGCCGATGACCAACAACAGCATAATGACCGCTGCAGGTATAAAGACCGGCAATAAAATAGTTGAGCGTGAACCGTTACTCATAAGCAGTGGTATCCTCAAAGCCAAAGAAATAGGTGATAAAAATGATATCCCTGAAAACTGTCAATATAAAAAACGCCAAAGCAGCATAGCGGCGGTAATACCGACTGATGCTGAACGAATCGAGTATTGAGTGTTAAGTAAGCGTACTGTGTAACATAATCTTTGCCTAAACCCTAGAAAGAGCGCTTATTTATAACAATAACTTAACGATTCTTACACAATTATTACTGGGCAATAAAAAAGGCAACTTGTTAGTTGCCCTTCAATCTTATATGTCTTGCCAAGCTATCAACTTATGACTTAAACCTATAAATAGCTATGGACCTTCCAACCATAAAGTATGGTGCTGATATCATTCAGCACTAATTGCTGCAGCAAGTCGCTGCGCAATATCTGCAAGCTCCTTATGATCGGCTTGGGTTACAGCATGGCGGCCCAGCTCATGAATGCTCGATGGAATCAGGTGTACATGGTAATGAAATACTGTTTGACCCGCTTGCGCACCATTTAGTTGCATCTGAATAATACCTTCACGCCCAAACACTTGACGCTGTGCTTGCATGACTTTTTTAGACGTCATGAGCACGGCGGCGGCATATTCTGGCTCAAGGTCTGCTAAATCAATGGCTTTTTGCTTAGGTATGACTAATACATGACCTTCTGCTTGCGGCATGATATCCATAAAGGCAAGCGTTTTATCATCTTCATAGACTTTGTGATAGGGAATATCACCGTTTAGCATTTTGGCAAAGATATTGTTATCGTCATATGTGGTTTGCTCATTGATTTGGGTCATTATTTTGTCCTTTAATTGTTTGACTATTAGTTGCTCGATAGCTTTTAGAAGCGATTAGACACTCTGTAATTAATATAGTGGACGAAATGTCGTTTAAGCACAAGCGGCTATAGCACTCGTCATTAAAAACTGGCAATCTACAAGCTAATCGCAGTAGCTCACTAATTTGGTTGGCGAGTCAGGCGCTTTAGATGTTATATTAACCCCCTACTTTAACAATGCTATGTTTATGGATTCGTCTACTTTGCCGACTCAATCAAATATGAATGACATTTACAAAGAACCTACTCATGTGGCGCAAACATCTGCCACAGCTGACTCTGCGTTCAATAGTGAGCAAAAACCAAGTAGCGCTGAGACTGAAAATGAGACTCAAGCCCCTACTCAAAGCATTGAGCCTAACGCGCTCATTCTGGCTGAAGTACTGAGCGATAAGACGATTGGTTGGAAAATACACAATTGCAAAATCACTAAAAAGACGGTGACACAAGATTTGCCGCTACCGTTTTTATATCATTACGACAGTTTAAATGACGCGATTAAACTAGCAAATCCGCTCACACCCGCTCTACTATCACAGTTCAATACACCCATGAGCCCTCATGAAGCTGCCAAGCTCATTGGTATCAGCGAAGCACTAATAACCAGCCCTTGGCATGTCAAAATCATGGGGTCATTGGTGGTTTTTAGCGAGGCGCTGCAATTAGCCGTACGCTTGCATTGGACCAATACGGGTAAAGACACCCAACAACTTTATACCCAAAATGAAGCGGATGCTATCATAGCCGCTTTTAAAGATTGGCAGTTTTTTGGTCGTATCGATGTACTCTATAAAAACAATAAACAAGCCTTAGTCAGTATAAACGAACAAGCTGAAAGCAATGAGCAACTACTTCGTATTGAAGCAAACGCTGATTATCAGTGCTTGCCAGCGACTCATGCGTTAGTCGTTATTGCTAAATTGGAAGCGGATAAGACAGAGCTACCTTGGTTTGAGACGGCGATAGTAGAGCGCGTCGAATAACCCCTTATCTGCCAACTGTTTACGATGTTATGACTACTATTGACTTGGCATTATCAGTGAATGGTTTTCAGTGATTCATATCTAATGGTATGGTAACGACCTAGTATTATTCACTAGTCCTCGCATTTTATAAAAAGCACACTATCAATATTAAAATTGAGGGTGCACATTTTCACAAACCTCGCCTATTTGTAAGGAACATCACATGGATTATCGCTCAAAAACCTCTACTGGCGGCCGTAATATGGCAGGCGCGCGCGCATTATGGCGCGCAACTGGCATGACTGACGGCGACTTTGGCAAACCGATTATTGCCATTGCTAACTCTTTCACCCAGTTTGTACCTGGCCATGTGCATCTAAAAGACCTTGGACAACTGGTCGCACGTGAAATTGAACAAGCCGGCGGCGTTGCAAAAGAGTTCAATACTATTGCTGTCGATGATGGTATTGCGATGGGTCATAGCGGTATGTTGTATTCACTGCCGAGTCGCGACCTGATTGCTGACTCTGTCGAGTACATGGTCAATGCCCACTGTGCTGATGCGCTAGTATGTATCTCGAACTGCGATAAGATCACCCCGGGTATGCTAATGGCCGCGATGCGCCTGAATATTCCAGTGGTGTTTATTTCAGGTGGCCCAATGGAAGCGGGCAAGATTTTAGCCAGTACCGTTGGCAAGAGCCACAATACCGATAGTAGTGACAGCAGTGCCGTTCGTAAACTTGACCTCGTCGATGCGATGATGGATGCCGCGGATGACAGCATTAGCGATGAAGATGTGGCCGCCATTGAAGCCTCAGCCTGCCCTACTTGTGGTTCGTGCTCTGGTATGTTCACTGCTAACTCGATGAACTGTTTAACCGAAGCCTTAGGATTGGCCTTGCCGGGTAATGGCTCGTTACTCGCCACCCATTCGCTGCGTCGTGAGCTATTTTTAGAAGCGGGACGCACTATCGTCTCGCTTGCCAAACGTCGCTATGAGCAAGATGATGATTCGGTATTGCCGCGCTCAATCGCTAGCAAAGCGGCTTTTGAAAATGCGATGACATTAGATATCGCAATGGGTGGCTCAACCAATACTATTCTGCATTTATTGGCAGCAGCTAACGAAGCAGAAGTTGATTTTAAAATGTCAGACATTGATCGTCTAAGTCGCGGTGTGCCTTGCCTAGCAAAAGTCGCCCCTGCTTCACAAAAATACCATATGGAAGACGTGCATCGTGCCGGCGGTGTCTTTGCATTATTGGCCGAGCTTGATCGTGCGGGATTATTGAAAACTGACGTGCCGACTATCCATAGCGCGACGATGAAAGAAGCGATTGATAAGTGGGATATCATGAACTCTGATAATCATGAGGCACGCGCACGATATCTGGCAGCACCTGGTGGCGTACGCACCACTGAGGCATTTTCACAATCAAAAGAATGGTCAAACCTCGACGTCAACCGTGAGTCAGGCTGTATCCGTAGTGCCAAACACGCCTATTCTACAGATGGCGGATTGGCCGTACTATATGGCAATATCGCAGAGCGTGGCTGCGTGGTCAAAACCGCAGGCGTCGACGAGAGTATCTTAACCTTCACTGGTCGCGCGCGCTTATTTGAATCACAAGATGATGCCGTCGCTGCGGTATTGGCTGACAATATCGTTGCAGGTGATGTGGTCATTATCCGCTATGAAGGCCCTAAAGGTGGCCCTGGTATGCAAGAGATGCTATACCCAACGACTTACTTGAAGTCAAAAGGATTGGGTAAAGAGTGCGCCCTCCTCACCGATGGTCGCTTCTCTGGTGGGACATCAGGTCTTTCGATCGGTCACGCCAGTCCAGAAGCTGCTGAAGGCGGTGCCATTGGTCTGGTTGAAGAAGGCGATACCATCCATATCGATATTCCTAATCGTACTATTAACATGCAAGTCAGTGATGCCGATTTGGCTACTCGCCGCGAAGCCATGGAAGCTCGAGGCCGTGACGCGTGGAAGCCAGTCAGCCGTGATCGTCATGTGACCCCCGCTCTACGTGCTTATGCTGCTATGACCACCAGTGCAGATACCGGTGCTGTACGTGACGTGAGTCAAGTTGAGCGCTAAACCTTTAGCGATTAATGTTTAAATATACTTGTAGAAATCTATTAAGCCTGCGCTATGCAGGCTTTTTTTTCACCAAAAAACAACGCAGCTCTCGTTTTGATAACTATTTTTTTCGGTAATAATTCTTTTTTATCGTCATGATAAGGCATATTGTTGGCTCAACACTTACTATCAGTACCAATCATCAATATCAAAACCCACCCCCTTAAAACTAATCTCTTAAAATACAACGACGTGCGTAAACCTTATGATTGAAAACTACAATTTATTTTTATTAATCTGTGGTATCGCTTTTTTACTAGGGGCATTGTTTCCTATTATCTTTAAACGCACCTCCATCTCATTACCGATGCTACAAGTCAGCTTCGGTCTGATCATGGGGTATTGGTGGACATCCTTGTCGTTTTTGGATCCTATCAATAATGGCGTAATCATCGAAAAACTGACTGAGATTGTCATCTTGGTCTCATTGGTTGGTGCTGGTATCAAGATTGATACCGAGTTCTCTTGGCAGCTGTGGCGACCTACAATCAGGCTACTGCTCATCACCATGCCGATTGGCATTTTTGCGATGGCAGGCTTAGGTTATTACGCATTTGGCTTGAGTCTGGGCGCTGCTATTTTGCTTGGAGCAGTCTTGGCACCCACCGATCCTGTTCTAGCTTCTAGTATTCAAGTGGGGCCTCCTAATACAGGCAGAGAGGACACACCTCGCTTTACTTTAACCTCAGAGGCAGGGTTGAACGATGGACTGGCTTTTCCCTTTGTTTACTTGGCAATTAAAGTGGCGGAAGCTTTTAGTGAAGGACAAGCTTTTACTTACGAGATGCTGTGGTCATGGTTTACGCATGATGTCTTATGGAAAATTGGCGCAGGGGTATTGGTTGGTGTCCTGGTTGGAAAGGCTTTGGCCAAGGTCGTGTTCTCTAGACACACCCGTGAGACCACCATTTCGCAAGGATATGTGGTCATTGCCCTGACCTTAGTGGCATATGGTGTCGCAGAATATGTACACAGTTATGGGTTTATCGCCGTCTTTGTCGCTGCCTTTGCATTTCGGCGTTCAGAATGTGAGCACACTTATCATCAAAAACTGCACGACTTTGCTGAGCAATCAGAAGGCTTACTGATGTCATTAGTGCTAGTTATCTTTGGCATGTTCCTTGGTCAAGGTTTACAATCTGGGGTTGAGTTGACATGGCGTGTCTACATCGTAAGCTTTACCTTTTTACTACTCATACGTCCGATTGGCGGATTCATTGCCTTATCAGGACTCAACTTACCTCGCACCGAAAAATACGCAATCTCAGCGCTAGGTATTCGCGGTATTGGTACTTTGTACTATTTATCTTATGCGCTCAATCAAGGTTTCTTCGCTGAGGATGATGCGCTCAAGCTATGGATTGTCTGCTCGATTGTGATTCTAGCCTCAATTTTTATCCATGGTCTAAGCGCAACAAGGCTGCTTAAAATGACACCAAAAAAGCATCATTGATCATGTACACGGCAAATACATTTAATAAAATTAGTTCGCCTAAAGAACGAAAGAACCGTCTTGATCACAGCACCTCATCGACCCACTTCAAAACCGCTTCCGTCAGTGCAAACTGACGAATATCGTTGAGCATGGTGGTATCAAAGTTATGAATAAAAGCAAATGACAGTTGACGCGCAGGATCACACCAAGCAACTGAGCCGTTATATCCCATATGCCCAAACCCTGACAATGCCGGATCAACTCTCTTAGCGGTATTGCTCTTGTTACTGCATATACTAAACAACCTATGATAGCCCAATCGCCACTGCATGGGCGCGGGCATGACTGCATCTAGACCTGTAACTTGCGGTGTAGATAGTTGCTCAAAAGTAGCACTATCAATCAACGTTTGCCCTTTCCAGACACCACCGTTGGCTAACATCGCGTAAATAGTTGCCAGTGCTTGAGCCGAGGCAACGCCATTAGCAGCGGGAATGACTGCCTTTAATGTTTTCCGGTTATGATAATCAAGCGCTTGTTTGCCAGCAGGTATGAGCGCCGCCTTATAGTTTTTTAGATTAAGCTGACTGGTATTGAAGTACAAACGACTAATACGAGCCGTGTCCAATATCGGCAATTCGTTTTGTTCACCATCTTTGCTCGGGTCTACCATTTTGCTATCGACTAAGGCTTGCTGCTGCCAGCAAACATAGCTGGGCAGGCTAGCATAAGTACGTAAGGTACTTTGCGAGTCCGATTTTAGAGTCGGCTTTTGACGCTTGTTACGCAGTTGTACGCTGTCTTCATTTGACGCCTCAAAGTCTTTGGCCAGTTTTGCCACTTGGTTGACTTTGCTCTCTGGTACACCAAAATAACAACTGTCTGCAATGCCTAAAGGTTCAGTAAGATATTGGCGCAAAGCTTCGGCTAATGACATATGGCTCACGGCTTCTATCACACCGCCAAGTATCCAGCCGTATACCAGTGCACTATAAGCGCTGTCATATGATGCTGCATCTTCAGGAGGTGTGATAGGCATTGCCTCGATATTGCTCAGCATAGCGCGCCAATCGAGCACCGTATCACTGTCGGCTTCGATACTTTGAATTGAAAATAAATCAGCCTGATGTGACATGACGCGTCGTAAAGTGATTTGGTCTTTGTCTTTTGCAGCAAACTCTGGCCAGTAGTGAGCAATAGGGACATCATAATCAAGCATCTGCTGCGAAACCAACACATGCACTAGCGTTGCCAATACTCCTTTACCGGTAGAAAAGTTAATCGCTAGCGTATCAGGCTGCCATGACGTATCCAAACGTGCCATACCTATACTTGCCTGAGCAATACACTTCCCTGCCTGATATACAACCACAGCACCACCTGCTGGTGCATCATCAAGCTGTAAATCCATCAGTAATTGCTGTAAGCGTTGCTGAAAATCAATCCTCGTTGATGTATTAGAACTTTCTTTATTATGGTCCGTCATTGATACTTTTCTCCAGTGATATGAATTATTATAGTTTTAAGATGGTGTAAGTAAGCTGTAAAAATAGTTGAACCAGTATAAATGAATTATTGACCAATAAAAAAGGCCACCTATAGGTCGCCTTTTTACTCTTCAATCATAATGATACTTTATCGCGGTACTAGCAAACGATTATGCACTTCTTGTTCAAGCTTGGTCAGGCCGTGACTACGTCCACGCTCCATAGCAGTATCCATCTTACGTCCACGCAACCAGCCTGCCCGTAGCGCAATCGCAGCCCCAACTCTATTGCCAGATCCGCAATGCATGGCAATCTTTTTACCATGATACTGACGCAATATATTATCAAATGCCAGTATTTTAAGTTGCTTTAGCTCTGCAGCACCATTGATAGGCAGATGCTCATAGCTCATTCCTGCTCGCTCAACCGCTGCTGCTTCATCAAAGCTTAACTCATCGTCTGGCTGCAAATTAATCACCAACTCCACACCAGATTTTGCTAATGCGACAACTTTTTCGTCATCTAACGCACCGCATACAATAGTGTTGGCATCTGGACGAAAATACGGCTCAAAAAAAGCAGCCAAATCAACACCATTATCAGAATCGAAAATTTCATTGCCTAAAGTATCAGTGGCAAAGTTATCGTTGGCAGCTGCTGTATCAATAGATACTGAGCTATCAGCTTGATCGGTGCTTGTCGCATTGTTTTGTGAAGTCATAATGATAAATATGTTCGTTAAATATGGTTATTAAGATATAGGCTTTGAGACGCTATACAGTACTTGCTACTTGCTTTCGCTATTTAGTGTCACAACACCAGCCAAATGTGGCTTACTGTTTTTAGAGCTATACAGCCCAAAGTCACAGGTATCGCCTACATTGTTTAGCTGTTCTACTGGCTGAGCGATGAGCTCTACTTCAGCTGGCAAAAAGATAGGCAGTTTGAATGAGACATCGATGGTATAAGCATCAGGTAGCTCACCCATGAGAGCAAGACACTTAGCTTTTGACCACATACCATGCGCAATCGCTTTAGGGAAACCAAAGGCACGTGCTGATAGTGGATGCAAATGAATCAGGTTAAAGTCACCTGAAACAAAGGCATAACGGCGACCAATATCTTCTGGTACTTCAAAAATGCTATGTACGTCTTTTTTACCTACTTCTGGTTTAACGGCAACTGGACGCGGCGTGCTTTTTTTGTCTTTACTACTGCTAGATTTTTTGCTGCGTGCTAGATAAGTTGACGTACCTTCCCAAATCACTTCATTTTCTGATTTAACGGTAGTGACAAAATCAAATTGCTGACCTTGGGCATGGTCACGTAAATTATCAAAAGTGACCGACATTGCTACTGTCTCACGCTCACCGATAGGACGATGCTGCGTGACGCTATTGTCAACGTGTACCAGACCCAACATAGCAAATGGAAATGGCTCTTTGACCATCATATTCATCTGCAAAGTTTGCGATAGTACCGAGAAGTAAGTGGCTGGTATTTTGCCATCATCAGCAAATCCACAAATTTTACGATAGTCGTTCAGATTGTCCTGATCGATATGCAGATCATCGACGTAATAGGTGGCCTGCGGCAATTCATCTTTACCGACCTTACTACCGTTACCAATAGGTAATAAGCTTTTGACGATATTGGCATAGGTAGTGTGTGCTTTTGGCAACGCGTCATAATGGGTGTCTGACATAAGTAAATCCTAAGTGGGGCTTGAGCAAATTTTCTTGGTGCGCCTAAAGATGCTATAACGTGATTGGTTACAGCCTATAATTGAGCGATACCACTAATATTAGGCCTAAACTAGGCACAATTCATAGGCATGGTCTTAGACCATATAAGCAACTCTCACAGCAAAAAACAATTTGGCTAAGGGTTCTCTGTGTTTTTATCATAAAAAAGCCACCCTTGGGCAGCTTTATTACAATTTATCAGCAATTATTTCGTAAGCATATGTGAGAGAAGTCAAAAACGAAGAAAAACATCATAAAACTACCCTCTCATTATTCACCACATATGCTCATTGATAAATCGGTCTTATGCACCAAGTAAGCTTTGGCCACAGACGCGGACAGTGTTACCATTTAGGCCACCAGAAGCAGGTGAAGCCAACCATGCGATGGTCTCAGCCACGTCTACTGGTAAGCCGCCTTGGCTCATTGAGTTCATGCGGCGACCCGCTTCGCGAATAGCGAACGGAATGGCTTCAGTCATTTGTGTTTCGATGAATCCTGGTGCCACTGCATTAATTGTCATGCCTTTAGCATTGTCTTCTAACTGTTTTGCCGTAGCATTGACCAAGCCAATAACGCCTGCTTTAGAAGTCGCATAGTTGGTCTGACCCATGTTACCAGCGATACCTGAAATTGATGACACACAAACGATACGTGCATTGTCTTTTAATACGTCGTTGTCTAGCAAGTAGCGATTCAGCCTAGCAATACTACCTAGGTTAATATCAATAACCATGTCCCACTTCTTCTCGTCCATATTTGCCAATGTCTTATCACGAGTAACGCCAGCATTATGAATGATTGAATCGAGTCCGCCACGCTTTTGTGCGGCTTCGGCGATTTGTTTGCCAGCATCATCACTGGTGATATCAACGGTCAATACTGAGCCACTAATTTCGCTAGCCACTTTTTGTAGGTCTGCTTGCTGCTGCGGTACATCAAGGCAGATAACGTGGGCGCCTTCGCGAGCCAACACACGGGCAATTGCTTCACCAATACCGCGACTGGCACCAGTCACCAGCATGGTTTTGCCACCAAGAGGTTGTGTCCAATCGACATCGACATTACTACCTTTACTAACGCGTACGACTTGTCCTGAGACATAAGCTGAACGAGCTGAGGTGAAAAAGCGTAAAGTTGAATCTAGGTTTTGCTCTGCGCCTTCTTCAACATAGATAAGCTGTGCAGTAATACCGCGTTTGAATTCTTTACCAACAGACTTCACAAAGCCTTCAAGCGCTCGCTGAGCCAAAGCTGTATCAATGTCAGTAATATTTTCTGGTGTGCGGCCGATAATAATGACGCGACCAGACTTTTCTACACGACGAGCCACAGTATGGAAGAATTCGTACACTTCTTTTAATTGATCGGCATTGCTAATATTGCTTGCATCAAAAAGCAATACTTTAAATTTATCATCGCCGCCCGTATTGGCTTTTGCTTCAATGCCTGCATCAGCAAGGGCATCTTTGATATCATCACTGCTGTTTACATAAACATCAGCATGTACGTCTGACAAAATCCGCGCAACGGACTCACTGACGCTTTGATCATCACCTTTAGCACGACCAACCAATACACTACCACGTACTAAAGGCTCACCGCTTTCGAAGCGATCAAGGGTAACGGGTAACGGTAAACCCAAATTTTTGGCCACTTTTTTGCCAATAGAAGACTGAACAAAATCACCATAACGGTCTGACATAATATAATCCCTATAACGAACGGTTAGAATAATAATAATAAAAAATGTAATGTGCCTATTATATAGACTCAATAACCTCATCATTATTGATATTTAGTAAATGAGTCTAAAGCTGGCCTAACTATACACTGCCAGCTTAAACAAGTCCAAAAACCGATAATGTCTACAACAATCTGTAAACAAGCCAGTATACAAGACGGTCACTTTTTCTGGATTTAAAAATCACCGCATTGTGCTAAAATCAGACCTATAAGTTATAGCAAATACAATTATTGATAACAATATATTATCAAATCTATCGTTATGCAATGCCAATAATCGATACTAGCCAGTCTACGAAAGTCATATTGATGTCTTTCAAAGCCAATACCGACCTTAGATAAGCGTCACATAGTTTGCCAAAGATATACAGTAAGGTCGTAAAAATGCCTTATCGTAAACAGCTATGCTGCGTAATAAGTGATAACATTTGCTTCTTGTTTATTTTCGATTATTGAGTTTTCTAATTTAACCATTTTTATTATTAGCTTTATTATTGTTAGCCTCCTTTTTTCTTCTACCCATATTTTTTAAGGATAATATTATGAGTAATAAAAACAATCACCCTGATAGCCCTGTTGTTGAAAGCACAGTCGTAAAAGCCACTGCCCCAAAATCTACTGATAATAAATCAGACAGCACCAAAACAGAAACGCCTGCTAAAAAAGTTAAAAGTACGACAGCCACAGATACATCTAATAATAAAGAGTCTTCTAACAAAACAGAAGCGAACAATAAAGTAGCAGCTTCTACTACGAAAAAGCCAGCATCTGCTGCCAAAAAAACCAGTAAAACCAAAGCTGTTGCCGGTCAAAACCGCGTGGCTATCTTAGGTGGTAACCGTATTCCATTTGCACGCTCGAACGGTTCATACGCTGATGTTAGTAACACCGACATGTTGACAGCAGCGTTAGATGGCTTGATTGAACGTTATAATCTACAAGACGAAGTGTTGGGCGAAGTGGTTGCTGGTGCTGTTATGAAGCTAAGCCGCGATATCAACTTGACTCGTGAAGCAACATTGAACACAGCACTGAACCCACACACGCCAACTTATGATATCTCACAAGCTTGCGGTACTGGCTTGCAAGCGACCTTTGCTTCTGCCAACAAGATCGCACTTGGACTTATTGATTCAGCCATCACTGGCGGCGTAGATACAACCTCTGACGCACCGATCGCGATTGGTGATGGTCTACGTAAAGTACTCATCAAACTGGGCGCGGCTAAAAACAATAAACAGCGCCTAAAAGCGCTAATGGGTCTAAATCCAAAAGACTTAATCGATTCACCACAAAATGGCGAGCCACGTACTGGTTTATCAATGGGTGACCATCAGGCCATCACCACACTTGAGTGGAATATCAGCCGTGAAGCACAAGATGAGCTTGCTTTTAACAGCCATCAGAACCTAGCGCGCGCTTATGATGAAGGGTTCTTCGATGACCTAATCACTCCATACAAAGGTCTAACGCGCGATAACAACTTGCGTCCTGATACTACTTTAGAAAAACTGGCTAAATTAAAGCCTGTGTTTGGTAAAAAGAATGCCAACCCAACGATGACAGCAGCCAACTCTACACCGCTAACGGATGGCGCTTCTTGTGTCCTATTAGGAACCGATGAGTGGGCAAAAGAGCGTGGTCTTAAGCCATTGGCTTATATCGTTCATCAAGAAACAGCAGCGGTAGATTTCATCGGAAAATCTGGCACCACAGAAGGGCTATTAATGGCACCTGCTTATGCCGTACCACGTATGCTTGAACGCGCTGGCCTGACACTACAAGATTTCGATTTTTATGAAATTCATGAAGCCTTTGCATCACAAGTGTTATCAACACTAGCCGCTTGGGAAGATGAGACATTCTGTGAAGAGCGTCTAGGACTAGATGCACCACTAGGTTCTATCGATCGTAGTAAGCTAAACGTGAATGGTTCATCGTTGGCTGCGGGCCATCCTTTTGCAGCAACGGGCGGTCGTATCCTAGCCACTGCAGCCAAGCTTTTGGATCAAAAAGGCTCAGGTCGCGCACTTATCTCTATCTGTGCAGCGGGTGGTCAGGGCGTTACTTGTATCTTAGAGAAATAAGTTTGATGACTTTTAGGTTAAAAAGACACGCTGACTTATTATTTTAATCAGCATATATGTGTCAATAAAAAATGCCCTTTAATTTATTTAAAGGGCATTTTTTATTGTCTGTACTTTGTTATGATAGAAATGACCTAGATAACAGCCTCTCAAAAAAGCCGATACGCCACACAAAGGTAATATTTATGGGTAAGACAAAAGTTTTATTAAAAAAAATGAGGCAAGTCATTTTTGGCTCTGAAAAATTGGTGATGACAGCACCCCTCACAACCACTGATTTTCAATCTCTAACGACTAAGGAGGATTTAGATCGGTACAATCAGGAACAAGCCCTCCTCTCTGAACGCATCGAAAAAGATATTCTTGACGATGAACTGCGTCGAAAAATGCACCAAGACTTAATCGATACCTATGATGAAGAACTAGAAAATGAAATAGATGATTATGCACGTGACTTTCGTTTTAACGGACGTGAGATAAGCGAGCAAGAAAAACTGGATCGGCGCACTTACTTCCATGAATTGGTACGCCTACAGCGAGAACTTATAAAACTGCAAGATTGGGTGGTTGATCGCGGTGAGCGCATCGTCGTTATCTTTGAAGGGCGGGATTCTGCTGGTAAAGGTGGCGCTATCAAACGCATTACCCAGCGACTAAATCCGCGAGTTTGCCGTGTTGCAGCCTTACCTGCCCCAACGGAACGCGAGCAAACACAATGGTATTTTCAGCGCTATGTCGCGCATTTACCAGCAGCAGGTGAGATCGTATTGTTTGATCGTAGCTGGTATAACCGCGGCGGGGTTGAGCACGTGATGGGCTTTTGTACCGATGCACAATATGAAGAGTTTTTTCAGTCGGTGCCTGAGTTTGAACGCATGCTAGTACGATCAGGCATTCGCTTAGTAAAATATTGGTTTTCTATTACTGATGATGAGCAACATGCGCGCTTTATGAGTCGAATATATGACCCACTTAAACAGTGGAAGCTCTCACCGATGGATTTACAATCACGCCGGCGGTGGGAAGATTACACCAAAGCAAAAGAAACCATGTTTGAACGCACTCATATCCCTGAAGCGCCATGGTGGGTAGTTGAGGGCAATAACAAGAAGCGCGCAAGGCTAAACTGTATTGCGCATTTACTCGAACAAATCCCTTATAAAGAAATACCTCGTGACGAAGTTGAGCTACCCAACCGCAAACGCGATGACGAATACTACCGTGAACCTATCCCAGATGATATGTATGTGCCACCGCGTTATTAAAATGTATGGTGGCTTTACTTAGTCTTATGCTCATTATAAAAAAGCCGCCTTATCGATATATAAAGCGGCTTTTTCCACACTGTTTATTTAGTAATAGTTGTCTAACACTTATCAAAACCATTACAAGTACCATTAATAATTACATGGTATACGTAGACTGCAAACCGTCTATTTTACCCGCCAATAACCGCTCAACTTCGTTTTTAATTCTTTGACCTGCAATATCAGTTCCAATCTGTACAGCAAAACCTGCCGGTCGACCACCTTGAGTTTTAGAATTGATCCAAACCACTTTACCATTCATGGGTAAACGCTCGCTAGAATTGGGTAAAGTGATGGCGATAAATACTTCGTTACCTAGCTGCTGAGCCTGATTGGATGACACAAATAATGCGCCATTACTGACAAAGGACAAGTAGCTGGCATATAACATTTCGATATTTTCAATATGGCAGGTTAATATCCCGCCGCGTCCTGGCATGGCCATAGTCAGCTTCCTTCATTAAGTTTGGTATTTTTATTTGCTATTAAGGCGGATTTTCTTATAAGCAAGCCAATTCTTGCATTAGCTTATCATAGGCAAATTTTTCTTGCACATTTTGTTGCAGAGCGATTTTTGTCTGCTGTAAGCTACTAGAAAAAAGCGCTAAGCCATTATTATCAGGTGGATGCTTTTCTAATACAGCGGATAGATTGACGTCTTTTTGAAGCTCATTAAGCCCTAAGCAAACACGGCGCATATCAAGTAGCATCAGCTCAGACAGCTGAATAAATTCTGTGATACTCAGTTGGTTTTGCCAATAGTCACTGGCTGCCACACTACTACGTTTACCACTACGCAATGCCTGCCACGTCGTCAACCATAGCGCACGTTTGCTGTACCATGGAGCTTGTGCCATGGCTATCGCTGCCAAAGGTGCGCCATTTGCCAATTGGATAAGCTGCTCAATCGCAGCCGTACCGACTGCTTCACGATTGACCGTAGAGCCAAGCGCCCGTGTCACATAGTCAACGGCGATCATAGGCTGAATGGTCTGCAATGGCAGCTGCTGCACCCGACTTTTAATGGTGGGCAGTAATTGCGCAGGAGTATCACTGATCAAAAATAAATGGACTTGAGCTTGTGGTTCTTCTAAGGTCTTGAGTAGCGCATTAGCCGCGGCAATCGTCATTTGCTCTGCATGGTCTAACACACAGATACGCATACCTTGACCACCTTGGTAGATAAAAGGCTGCAAGTTACGAATATCATCCACTTTAATCTTAAGAGCACTATTACTGGCTGTTTTGGGTGATTTTTTATCTTTTGCAGCGTTACTTAATTTCTCTTTATTATCAGCATTGTCTGCACTGATTGGCATACTGATCAGTGGCAATACCTGTAAGCTTGGATGCGTACCAGATCTTAGCCACTGGCAACTTTCACATGCGCCGCAAGCCCCTGTTGGATGACTGTCACGCTCACGGCATAACAGCCAAGCGACCAAACGCCATACAAAAGCCCGCTTGCCCATACCCTGCATACCGGCGGCTAATAGCGCATGTGGCAAAGATTGCTGTGATGTCAAAACTCGCTTGGTCAATTGCAACCACAGATTTTGCTGCCATGGCAATAACGCTGCAAAATAAATGTGGTCTGTGGTATCCATTGTGCCTGTATTTTGCGTCTTATCACTCATAGCTAACGTCCTATAACTTCGCTTGATTATTCAGGATATAGCGTGTTCATGACGCTTTAGATGAAGTATTTTGCTTAGGCTATTTATCCAATTGGACTCTGAAAGTCAGTCAAGCTCATGGCATTTAAACGGTCTAAATCTTCTTGCGTATCGACCCCTGCTGGTAGATGACAAGCAGCAACTGCAATAGCAATTTGCTCTCCATTTTCTAAAACGCGTAACTGCTCTAGGCTCTCAAGTCTCTCAAGTGGTGTTTGCGGCCAATGCACAAACTGCTGTAATAAACGGACGCGATAAGCGTATAGCCCTAAATGACGATAAGCATTTTTTGGTGGGTTTCTATGATCGTCATTGGACAATACGATATCACGATCACAAGGAATGGGCGCTCGGCTAAAATAAAGCGCACGTTGCAAGTCATTAGATTGTTGACTGACAACCTTTACCACTGATGAGCGCATAAAGGTCTCATAGTCGTCGATAGACTCACACAAAGTCGCCATCACGCTATCACTGTCTGCGACCAAAAGTGCCTGCACCTGCTCTAATAATAACGGTGGCACTAACGGTTCATCACCTTGCATATTGACCACGATATCATGGTCAGCCCATCCTTTGATGGCGGCTACTTCTGCCAAACGGTCAGTGCCTGAAGCATGCTCGCTACTGGTCATCACCACATCAAACCCTGCATCCATGCATACCTTGGCAATATCGTCATTATCTGTGGCAATGCACATATCATCAGCGAAGTGCGCTGTTTGCGCTTTTTCAGCAACCCAAAGAATCATCGGCTTACCATGTATTTCTAGTAATGGCTTGCCAGGCAGCCGTGTGCTCTTAAAACGAGCAGGGATAACAATATGAGTTTTGGCAGGTATAATTACTGACGACATGGGGTTTCCTATAGCAATTTTTATACGGTTTAAAGCATCATTTATTATTTGCTTTATTATTGTTATTGGTACTGTCATTGTTTTCGATATCAATACCTAGCTTCTTTAGCTGCTGCTGCAGATTATCATAACAGCTGTCAGAGAGTTCGGCGGTTACTGGCAGTACCCATAGTCTGTTTATCAGCTCTTGATACTCATCATTTAGCGCTTTATCAGTAGTGGCTTTCGACAGCAACGCTCTCATTTTTACCGCATCTTTACTGGTTACTACGATTGGATATTCGGTATACTGCAACAATTCCGCCAAGTCAAAATCATAATGATCAGGATAAGCATGTCCAACGACATCGAAGCCAAGCGAATTTAAAGTATCAAAAAACCGCTGCGGATAACCAATACCGCTCACCGCATGTACTTTATGGCCCTTTTTAGGCGAATCAATGTGAGAATAAGATAAAGTAGGTTGCCATAAGAGTTGCAGAGCATTCGCCTCTAGATGCATCGTCAAGCGATTGGCTCGATATAGACTGCTATTATCTTTGTTATTATCAACTGAATCTGTTGTTAGTGGCTCATGGTAGATAACAGTTGCCCCCTGTAAGCGTGACATGGGCTCACGTAAAAACCCTGTTGGCAAGAGCTGTTGATTACCAAAGCCTCGTGTCGAATCGACCACAATCCATTCAATGTCACGTTGCAGTGCATAATGCTGCAAGCCATCGTCGGCAATAATGAATTGCAAGTCAGGATGGGCAGCTAACAAGGTCATAATTGCTTGCTTACGATCAGGACATACTGCCATGGGCGCATTTGTCATATTAACAATCAAACAAGGCTCATCCCCTACCACATTGGGCAAACTGGTGGCATCGACCAAAGCGGGCATTTGACTGGTATCACCACCATAACCACGACTAATAACACCTACCTTTATTCCCCGTTCTTGTAGATAATCAACCAAGGCAATAATCAATGGCGTTTTGCCACTACCACCCACGCTGATATTACCGATCACCATAACGGGAACAGGCGCACGATAACTTTCTAACAGCCCAGATTTGTAAGCTTGACGACGCAGCGTGGTGATGAGTCCATACAACCAACTAATAGGTAGCAATAGCCATAGCCAAGCGGCTTGACGTTGCCAGGCACGCGTCACTGTCGTCTCAATGCTCATTATTATTGGCTACTTATCCTATTATTTTAGTGCAGCAAGAGTGTTGCAAGATAGCGATACATAAATCTACTCAAAATCGCGCTCATACATTTGTGCATAATGACCTTGCAATTGCATCAGCTCATCATGCGTGCCTAACTCAACGATTTGACCACTATCTAACACTGCGATACGATCTGCGGACTCAATAGTGGTTAATCGATGTGCAATGACTAACGTCGTACGATCTTTCATCACATTATCAAGCGCTTGTTGAATGTAGTACTCTGACTCATTGTCTAACGCACTGGTTGCTTCATCTAAAATTAAAATCGGCGCGTCTTTTAATAGCGCACGAGCAATCGATAAGCGCTGACGCTGCCCGCCAGAGAGTTGCAAACCTTCAGCACCGATTTCACTTTGATAGCCATTTGGCATTTTCATAATAAAATCATGGGCAAAAGCATCTTTTGCGGCGCGTTCAACTTCAGCTTGGGTTTTACTGGCTAAGCCACCATAAGCAATATTGTTAAATACCGTGGTATTGAACAGGACTACTTGTTGATTGACCATCGCAATCTGCGCCCGTAAGCTCTCAAGCTTAATGTCTTCAATCGGTATGCCATCCAAGGTAATTTGCCCAGAAGAAGTCGATAAGGTACGCGTCAGTAAATTGACTAAAGATGATTTACCAGCACCACTTCGCCCTACCAATGCAACCGTCTCACCCGCTCTTACATCTAATGTAAAGTCACGCAAAGCGACCGTCGAATCAGGATAAACCAGACTGACATTATCCAGCTTAATTTCACCTGTCAAAGTAGGGCTAAGCACACCAGTATCTGTTTCTTCTGGCTCATCTAGCAATGCAAAAATAGACTCACCTGCCGCAATCCCTTTTTGCAGTTTTTGATTCACATCAGTCAGTGAGCGCACCGGTTTACTGAGCAATCCTGCAGCAGCGATATACGAGATAAACTCACCCGCTGAGATATTGTCTATCACCGATGGGCGCAGTGCGAGCCACACCACAACTGACATGGCTATCGCCATTAGCAACTGTACCGCTGGTGTATTGATACTATTGGTCACAACGACCTTCATGCCTTGGCGTAAGTTCTTTTTTGATGTTTTATCGAAGCGTGCGGCTTCGTATGCTTGACCGCCATAGTTTTTGACAACCTGATAGCCACCGATAACTTCATTGGTAATATGGCTGACATCACCCATCGTCTCTTGAATGCCCTTAGACAACTTTAGATAACGCTTTGAAGCCACACGAATAAGCCACAATATGGGCGGTAGCACAATAAACAAAATTAACGTCAAACGCCAATTGCTATAAAGCAAGAAGCCTATCAAGGCCACGACAGTCAAACCATCTCGCAGTAGCGTCTTCATAGAGTCTGTGCTGGCTGCGGTGACTTGCTCAACATCAAATATCAGCTTGGATGAAATGGTTCCAGCAGGATTGGCCAAGTAGAAGGAGCTTGGCAGACGAAGCAATTTATTAAAGACTTCCACCCGCAGCTCATATACCAAATTACGCGAGACCAGAGCAGAGTAATAATTACCCAAAAAGCTACCAACACCGCGGACAAAAAATAGACCAATGATCAATAATGGAAATAAATCCTGTTTGCTTTGATCGCTCTGATTAATGGCGTCGGTGATGTATTGAAGTAATTTGGCAATCCAAATCTCTGTCGCTGCATTAATCGCAAAGCCTACCACAGTAAGCATTAATGCCCACCAATATGGTTTTAAATAACTCAGCAAACGCAGCAAGGTCTTATGTTTAGGTATGTTTGACGGCTCTGCTGATAATGTTTTAGCAGCAGTTTTTGCAGAGTCAGGTTGATATGCTTGGCTCATAAAAGCCTCAATTTGGGGGTCATAATATGAATGGACTGCGCTAAAATCACAGTGTTATAAAGGCATCAATGGCACTAAAGTAGTTATAGGCTACTGCGGTAACGGCTGACCAAGTGGCACGACCGTACTGATATTAAGGTTCAAAAATCCCAGTTTACCCGCAATATCCATCACTCGTACAACCGATTGATGGGTGGCATTGGCATCCGCAGCAATAACAAATAGCATGTCACGATTACTGCCTGCTTCTTGTTGTAGCATGCTGGTCAACTCTGCCTCATTGCTACTGGCAAGCGTAATACCGTTCACCAGATAACTGCCATCTTCTTGTACTGCCACTTCGATACTATTTTTCTCTTCTGTCAGCGCGACACCTTCAGCTTCAGGAAGAATAATATTTAAACGGCTAAAATGATTAAACGACGTTGCTAACAGCAAAAATACGATCAAAAACAATAAACAGTCAATCATCGGGGTCAAGTTAATTTCGAGCGGCTCAACAGTCGGTTTTCTAAAGCGCATATCACTCTCTTTAATTTACTGAATACTCATGTGCTTGATGGATTATTAGGGCCTGCTGAACAGTCACAAATATTAAGAAGTGAGAGCAACACCATTATTTGAGTTTAACCCATCCACTGCATACTCGTGATCTACAACGTCATCCGATGGCGCACGATGTGCAGGCACATTCAAACCAGCAGTAGAGGTATTTTCCAGCAAATGATAATCATACAACTCTTGAATCATTAGCCCCGCTTGCGTCTCAAATTGGGCATTAATATCGATAATACGGCGCTGAAAATAACGATAGGCAACCAGTGCTGGAATAGCCACGATCATACCAGCAGCAGTCGTAATCAACGCTTGTGACACACCAGCAGCAAGCATCGTTGGGTCTTGCATTGCGCCATCGGTAATCGCCAAAAATGACGAAATAATGCCTAATACCGTACCTAACAAACCCAGTAGTGGCGCAATCGCCCCTATGGTCCCAAGCATATTGATGTTTTTTTCTAACTGATGCACTTGTACGCTAGCGCGGTTTTGCATATGCATCGTCATCGAATCTAAGCCATATTGACGATACAGCAGCCCTGTCGCTAAAATATCTCCCAAAGGTGTTTTTTCTTTGACATTCATCAGCTGTGTACGACCAATATCCCCATTCTCACGTAAGCGTGTGATTAGCTGTTCGCGCAACCTACTCGGGGCAACTTTATTAAACTGTAAGGTATGACTACGCTCGATGATGATAACCAATGCCAATATTGAGCACACCACGATAGGCGTCATCAACCAACCACCCGCTTGTACCAACTCCCACATACTGACTCTCTTTTATATTTTTATAAGAATAGCGGTTATCAAAATATCTCAAGTTCAAAGCATCACGACAAACTCGTTAGCGATATCAAGCCTGTGCTTCTATATGCTTAATTAAGGCTGCTAACTGATCTTGGCTGTGGAAAAATATCTCAACACTACCCTGACCATCTTTTTTGTGTTTGAGTTTGACTTCAGCCCCTAACATGTCTGTCAGTCTTTGTATCAAACGCTCAGACTCACGAGATTGCGTTTGCTCAGCACGATTGGCTTTAGGCGCAGGCTGCAAGATCGATTTGACCAACTTTTCAGCGTCGCGTACTGTCATACCGCCATCGATGATTTTTTGCGCGATAATTGGCTGCTGCTCAGAAGATAATGCCAATAGTGTGCGCGCATGACCCATATCTAAGGCGCTATTTGCCAAATGATCTTTGACTGTATCATGTAGCTGATTGAGACGCAGCAGGTTTGATACGGTGGTGCGCGCCTTGCCAACGACTTCGGCAATCATCGCATGACTCATACCAAATTCAGTATGAAAACGTTGTAATGCGGCGGCTTGCTCAATCACTGACAAGTCTTCACGCTGGATATTTTCAATCAAGGCCAGTGCGATGGCAAGCTCATCCGATAAAGCACGTTCAATCGCTGGGATGACAGATTTACCTGCCATTTTTGCCGCACGCCAGCGACGCTCACCAGCAATGATTTCATGAGTAACGAATGCTTCACTCTTGTCTTCATTGGCCAACAACGGACGGATAACGATCGGTTGCATGACGCCATGCTGCTCAATCGAAGACGCCAGCTCTGCAAGCGCCGTTTCACTCATATCACGGCGTGGCTGGTACTTACCCGCTTGCAAACGCGTGACATCTATTTGCACCAAGCTGATTTGGTCTTCAGATGCACTGGCATCCGTTCCATTAACACGACTCTTATTAACCGTACCTTTGTTTACCGTACGCGGCGACCGTGTGCTACGACTACTGGCAATGGTGTCAGAGGCAACAGGTTTGGCCATTGGTTTTTCACTGGTCTCGTTACTATCAGATTGAACAGGCGTGCTAATATTTAATCTATCAGCGTTTAGCGTTTCAGCTGGCAAAGTACTCTCACGCGCCGCCATATCGTCTTGCAAGGCAGAGGCGGTGATTTGCTTTTCTTTTTTGATTGACCCCAATAAGGCATCTAAGCCTCGATTGGCAGCCAACCCTCTTTTCTTCGCCATGATTACCTATCCTCTAACGCTAAAATAAAAGCCAAATAATTATTAATACAACTTACTCATTACTCATAAATATAATATTCAATATCTGTTTGCACGCTTTTGCCTGCAGTCTATCATTGGTGCTAAAAAAATATGCATATTAGTCACTTTGTTTCATGACTTCAGCCGCCAATTTTTGATAAGCGCGCGCACCTTTTGACCATCTCTCATAAGCGATAACTGGCAAACCATGCGCTGGCGCTTCTGCTAAGCGAATATTTCTTGGAATATGGGTCTTATACATAATATTGCCAAAATGCGCTTCCAGCTCGGCAGAAACATCACGAGCCAGTGTATTGCGTGCATCAAATAATGTTCTCACCACACCGCGGATATATAGCTTCGGATTCAACTCGGTTAAACGCTCAATCGTCTGCGACAAATCAGCCAAGCCTTCTAGTGCATAGTATTCACACTGCATCGGAATAATGACGCTATCTGTAGCAACTAACGCATTAATCGTCAGCAAATTCAAGCTGGGTGCGCAGTCTATAACCACATAGTCGTAAGCCGGTTCTTTAGCAGCTAGCTGATCATTGACCAATGCTGCCATTGCTGTTTTAAACAGCTCATGACTATCGGTCTTATTCATCAAGGTAATATCCATGCCAGCCAAATCACGATTGGCACCGATCACATCAAACCCTGCCGGACTAGTAACAATAGCATCAGACAGCGACACCCCGTCCAATAGCACGTCCGCTATCGTCAGTGCTAATTCGTTCTTATCGACACCCGTACCACTGGTCGCATTACCCTGTGGGTCTAAGTCAATCAGCAGTACATGCTTGCGCTTCGCAGCCAAGCTGGCGGTCAAATTTACTGCCGTCGTGGTTTTGCCCACGCCGCCTTTTTGATTCGCAATTGCTATGATTTCCATACACTCACTCAATTTAATTAGGGTCTATTACTGTTATTTTACTTTTGACTTGAACAATCAATTTTTCGCTAAATTTTGCATAGCATAATACTCATAAGCGTCAAAAATACGAGTATCTCTATATAATTAGCGCGATCTGTATCACCATATTTTGAATATTATGCCATTCAGATATCAACAAAATCATGTGGCACCGATATGTATCATCTAAAAGGTGTTCATAGCTTAGACATTTTTATAGGACAATTCAATTAAATGACGACTATCATGTAAACGAGGCACTTTAAGTTTAATCGTCTTAATATGCCAGTCATTGTCTAGTGCTTGTAGTTCTTCATCACTTGGTGCTTTGCCTTTCATCGCGCATAAGTAACCATTATCTGCTAAGCGCGGCTGAGCCACTTCGACAAAGTCGATCAAACTGGCGAAGGCTCTAGAGGTCACAACGTCATAGCTGGCTTCATGCGCCTCGATACGAGAAGCGATTGGCTGCATATTATTCAAACCCAGCTCGCTACTGATTTGCTTAATAAAACGAATTTTTTTCTGATTACTATCAAGGGCGGTGCATTGACGCTCTGGCTGACAAATCGCAATAATAACCGCTGGCAACCCTGCTCCCGTGCCAATATCTAACAGTGACCCTGATGGTAAATGCGTTATAATAGCCAAACAATCAATCACATGTTTGATCAATGCCTCTTCTGGATCAGTGATGGCGGTCAGATTATACGCTTTATTCCACAACAAAAGCTGGTCTAAGTACAATAATAATGTGCGCTGCTGCGTCTCACTCAAGGATAGACTGAGCTCATTGACCGCTTGTGCCAAGGTATTTGCCAGCGCTGGTAATTGCGCGCCAAGCTTTACAAAGCCAGTTGGATCAATACGGATATTGCCCGTGTTAGCAGAGGATGAAGATGTTCTAGTAAAGTCTGACATACAACGAGTTATCCAGTTTTGACATGTGAACCGTCTATTTTATCATGCAGTCTGCCCATTGAATAGTTGCAGATTGCGCCAATGTGAGACATCTTATACTATCTGAGCCTATATTGAGGCGTTATTGTTCTTTGATCACCTTAAATGGATGATGAATGATTGCTTATATATGCGTTTTTGACAAAGCCTGCTAATGATACAAAACTGCTTTTAATGATTTATCTAAAGTATGGCTATATCTTGTAAAATACCTGTATTAATGATTAAGCTCAGTACAAAAAATTCAGCATAACAATCAATATAACCATTCCACTTTCTACAAACGATTACTGTACACCTATGACTGAACAGCCACACATCTCTACCTCTCAATTATCAAAAGACGCTAATAAAAAAGACGCTAATAATATGGCAACACCCATCATTGAATTAAAAAGCACCAAATCAGCAACAGCGAATGCACCACATCCATGCTTTATTGATATCAAGCAGCGCTGCCTTGTCACCGCTGAGCAACTAAAGCGGTATAGCGACCCTGATGAGTTGCCCACGGATACCCGCACGGCACCAGATCTAGACGTTGGCTTTGGTCAGCAGCGTGCCCTAAAAGCCTTACAAACGGCTTTGGATATCAAAGCCAGTGGCTATCATGTGTTTGCGGCTGGTGAAAATGGCTTGGGCAAACGCACTGTCATCAGCCGCTTGCTAACGCGTATTGCCGCCGATGCACCCACACCTGATGACTGGGTATATGTGCATAATTTTACCGATCCACGCACCCCACTAGCCTTGCGTCTACCTGCGGGACAAGCCTCCTTATTGCAGCAGCAGGTCAATCATTTATGGCAACAAGCCAAAAAACGATTGAGCCAACGCTTTCGTAGTGACCAATATCAAAGCAAAATCGAAGCCATCAAAAACGACACTCATCAAAAAGAGAGTCAGGCTTATGATGTGCTCAATGCGGAAGGTAAACAATATGATTTAGCACTGACGTTTCGCTCCTTTGATAATAAAGCAGTGTTTGTACATCACAGTCAACTGGCGACAGAAACTAGTGGTGGTGATAACAAAGCATCTGCTAGCCATAAAAATAAATCCGTGAGCGAGAATAGTAGCAAAGCGAGCACTCCTAGCACCGACCATAACAATCCTATTAATGCAGAGCGGAATGAAAACAATACTGAATACGGCAATAGTGAATACGAAGCTGAGCTAAATAACTTCGTCCAAAAAAACCATATGCAAAAACGCTTAAGTCAGTTGACCATCGCGTTAGAGCAGCTAGAGGACGAAGCCAATGATGCAATAGAAGCGCTGCATCGCAATATTGCACGGCGTGCATTACAACCGTTATTTGCCCCCGTTTATGAGCAATTTGCCAGTCATCCGCTGGTCATTGACTATCTCAAAGCGGTATTTGCCGATATGGTTACGCATGTCGAGCGCATCGTCAATGGCGATGATGAAGAGTTTGTAACGGCAGTTTTGGCCACGACCCCAAGTCGCTATGCGGTCAACGTCATTGTCAGTCACACCCCAGAAGATGGCGCACCTGTCATCTTTGAGGACTTACCGACGCACTTGAACTTGTTGGGTCATGTCGAGCAAATCACCCAATTGGGCACGGTCACCACTGATGTCAGTATGATTCGAGCGGGTGCTCTACACCGTGCCAATGGTGGTTATTTACTATTAGAAGCGAGTCACTTACTTGAGCATCCTTATGCTTGGCAAGGTCTCAAGCGTGCACTACAATCACGAAAAATCAAACTCTCTAGCCTTGAGCAGATGCTAACTTTAACAGGCAGCTTATCGCTAGCGCCTGCCCCCATTGATCTTGATATTAAAGTAATTTTACTTGGCGAAGCTGATTTATATTATGAGCTATTAGAGCTTGAGCCTGAATTTGATGCGGTGTTTAAAGTACGTGCTGACTTTCACGATGATGTGGTTCGCAGCAGTGAGCACGAATTGGCGTTAGTCGCAAAAATGGCTGATATCATTGACTATGCCAACCTCTATCCGTTTGATCGTAGCGCGCAAGCTGCCCTACTTGAGCATTTAAGCTTACAAGCAGAAGACCAAGACCGCTTAAGCTTGCACAGTGATTTATTAATCAAGCTATTGCATGAGTCTAACCGCCATGCACATTTGAACGGACAAAACATCGTCAGCGCCAATCATGTGACCCACGCTATTGATGATATGGATGAGCGCTCAGGATACCTGCGTGACCTCTATTGGGATGAGCTAAAAAATGGTCAGCAGCTTATTCAAACCCAAGGCAGCGCTGTCGGACAAGTCAATGCGCTGACAGTGGTCAGCTATGCCGATAGCGAGTTTGGCATGCCCGCCCGCTTGACTGCCGTTATTCAACCAAATATCGGTACGGGTGAGATTCTCGATATCGAGCGTGATGTGGATCTAGGCGGTAGTTTACACGCCAAAGGCATGCTGATTATGACCAGTTATTTGCGCGCGTTATTCAGTCAACATCATGCACTCAACTTTAGTGCCTCACTCGCTTTTGAGCAGAGCTATGCCCATATAGATGGCGATAGTGCCACCGTCAGCGAAGGTTGTGCGCTGCTATCAGCGTTAGCAAATGTGCCAATTGATCAATCATTTGCCATTACTGGCTCTATGAACCAATTGGGCGAAGTGCAAGCGGTTGGTGGCATCAATTCTAAAATTGCCGGATTTTTTGATGCGTGCCGCGAGCAAGAACTGACTGGGCAGCAAGGCGTGGTCATTCCGATGGCCAACGTCAAACAGCTCATGCTGCGTGACGACATCATTGCTGCCGTCAAAGCGGGCGAATTTCATATTTATGGTGTCTATACACTGAGCGAAGCCTTGACGCTGATGACTGGTTTACCTATCGATACCATGAACAAAAAAGGTCGCTATCGTAAAGACACGTTATTTGGCAAAGTTTTAAGTCGTCTGATGTTATGGGATGAAAATCAAGATCGCAATGACGATGATATTGATGATAAAAAGTCCAAAAAGAAAGATAAAAAAAAGCAGAAAGCAAAGCGTCAAAAAAAAGAGGAAAAAAGACAACAAGAAAAACGTAAAGACAAGGTAAAGGATAACGAAGTCGTTATAAATGAGGATTCAAGCATCGATAACGATGCTAGTAAAATGCCCATTGACGACATATAAGCTGATTTATAGCAAAAGTTAACCGTGTTAAAACCAATCAATGCGTCAGTGGGCTAATTCATGAGATACCCTAGAGCGTGTCCTCATTTTAAAAATGGAGATAGAAATGTTCATTGATTGAATTGAGGACATGCCCTAGACGCTACGATGCTCTTCTGCGATGATAAATGGTTAATGCTACGCTAAGATATACAAAAGCCAACTCGTAATTTCATAAAGGTTATCGCTTAATGACTGTACATTCTATTGACGCCGACCATTCTCACGCTCAAACAAACTCAGTTGAGCAAGTTCATACTGTAGCGGCATCGGACAGTCATGTCTCAGGAGACAGCAACGATAATCGCCATGGTGCAGCAACAACGGCGCGCCAATGGCAAGTGCTATCACAACTACAGCGCAATCGCTGGGTGGGCACAACCCATATCTACGAGCAGCTTATGATGGCAGGCTTTGACATCAGCCTGCGTACTGTTCAGCGCGACTTAAATGCGTTGGCGAAACGCTTTCCCATAGAAAAAAACAATGCCAACCCGCAAGGCTGGCGCTGGCGTGATGACGCGCCACTCCAAAGCTTACCGCACATGAATCTATCGCAAGCCGTCGCCTTTAATATGGTTGAAGCCAATCTAACTCAGCTATTACCACCCGTTATTTTAGACGAATTATTTCCATGGTTTGACTTGGCAAGGCGGCAGCTAAAAAACAGTAAAGTCACACATTCATGGATCGATAGAGTGCGTATTGAGCCTGCCACTCAGCCGTTAATCGCGCCACATATTGACTTGGATAGCAAAGACAATATCTACCATGCGCTATTTTATCAATTACAAATCAAAGCCAGTTATACCCGCAGCAATAAATCACAAGCCAGTGAATACCTTTTAAATCCTATCGCTATTATCCAGCGCGGGGTGATTATTTATCTGCTGGCAACTCGTACTGATGATCCAAAAGCCACCATTCGCACCTTTGCTCTACATCGATTTTCTAGCGTTGAAATTCTTGAAAATGCCGCTCAAACGCCTGATAATTTCCAACTCGATAGTTATTTGGATGCTGGTGGTATGGGCTTTAGCCATCCCTTATTCGGCGAGCTACCTAATCATGGTAAAAACACCGCCATTGAGCTACAATTCACCAAACAGGCAGGAAATAGCCTGACTGAAAGCAAACTCAGTGACGATCAAACTGTCACGTTGAATGATGACATGCTGACCATCCAAGCCACGGTCAATCTAACTTCACAACTGGTTTGGTGGTTACGTGGTTTTGGCAATGGTTTATTAAATTCCAAACCAGAACTGTTACATCAAGCCGTGTTGGATAAGTCTTTAGATCATAAATAACAACTGCGGGTAATGACGCTCAAATTTATCCGTATTCAGACGATTACCACTATTTAAAAATTAAGAACGAAAATAAATAAGGAATGTTATGTCGACCACTGCCTCATTGCCATTACTGTCAGACAGTTTAAGAGGACTGGGTTTAGACGCTGGAACCTTATTTTTTGCGCTAAACTATGAATTTACTAAGATTGAACCAAAAGGTCTGTTTAAGCGCTTCAAAAAAAATCAGAGCGCCATTGATATTGATTTGGCATGCGTACTATATGACGATAATTGCACCATTAGTGACATCATCTGGTTCAAACAATTGCGCGATAAAGCGGAGTCAGTGAAACATCAAGGCGACAGTCTCAATGGCAAAGATCGCGGCGAACAAGCGATGTATTTGGCACCTCTTGACCAAGAGCAAATCAGGCTTTATTTAGATAAAATTCCAGCACATATCACTCACATCGCTATGATAGCCAATTCTTACTACGGTCATCCGTTTTCGAGAGTCAAAAAAGGCGAGATTCATCTAAGCGATGATGAGGGCAATCGTTGTTTTGAAGTCAATCTAAAGCAACTGCCACGTGATTGTACGACGCTTTGGGTCGCACATTTACGCCGAGAAGTGGATGATTGGCATCTCACGCTGCAAAACTTACCCCTTCCTGCCAAAGACTTGGCAACGGCGGCGCAGCAAGTCGCCCATGAATTGGCACGGGCACTCCCTATTCCTCAAGCCATCTAAATGCCATAAAATATCCGTGTATTTCTAATAAAAAGGGTGCGACGTTCTTATAACGTCGCACCCTTTTCTTAAATACCTATTTGTTTGAAGCCTAAAATAATCACGATAAAAGGTTTACAGTGGCTCTCCGCAATGTGGGCAAAAATTCTTTTGTCGTGTTTCTACCTCTCTTTCGCGGCGCTCAAGCTCTTGTTCGCGTAATACCTGTAATACGATATTTTGTGCCTGCTCTTTATTCAGTCCAAGCTCACGGCGAATTTTATCGATCATCATCTGATTTTTTACCAAATCAAAATCGCTATCAATCAGCTGCGCTCGAAATTCCTGTTCAAGTCCTTCCAGACGCTGAGCAAGCTCATTGGCCAATCCAGTCGCTAAAATACCTGCAGGTAAGGCGGCCAGACCCACACCCAATATGGTAATAACCGCACCCAATATTTTACCCGCATTGGTAATAGGCGTGACATCGCCATAGCCCACCGTCGTTAACGTCACCACCGCCCACCACATCGCCTTTGGTATCGATTCAAACTCTTCTGGCTGGGCATGATTTTCAACCAAGTAAATACCACTAGATGCCGTCACAATCATAATTATTAGAATAAAAATAACCGCTTGGAATGAGCCTTTTTCTTTGCTGATGACTACCAATAAGATGCGCAGAGAAGCAAAATAGCGTGTCAGTTTGAGAATTCGGAACAAACGTAAAATACGTAAGAAGCGTAAATCAATCGTAACAAAGAAATTCAGAAAAGCCGGCGCAATGGCGACCAAATCAATCAATGCGGAAGGACTCTTCAACCACTCCCAGCGCTGACGCCAAGTAGTTTGCTCTGGCTTTTCCTCAGCCACACTCCACAAACGCAGCAAATATTCAATAGAAAACACCACAATAGAGAAATTTTCAAACCAAGTAAAATACTCTTGATAAGGGTAATACCAACTATCAACCGACTCAGCAATGACTGCTGCTACATTGGTCATGATTAAAAATATTAAAAAATAATCAACGCAACGGCTAAACAACGTATCGTGCTCATCATTTTGCAGAATATTGTAAACAAAAAGACGCAAGCGCCGTATAGATTGGAATAGCATGCCGTCCCTATGCGGTGAAACACCGGTCTTGTATTAATAGAATAAAGCAGTCATCACAGCATATGACATTAATGCTCGGTCACCATCAACACTTCATACCCATTACTACTTGGCAATGCACTGCTCTCAAAGCATTGCTAATAATGGGGCTGGCTTATTAAGTATGAATCATGATCGGTGATTATACAAAATTTAAATAATAAATGTAGGCAGACAAAATTAGAATCAGCACAATCGTCACGATAGCGGATCGTAAGAAATTCTCATCAGCGCGTAACTGCTGACTGACATCTTGCGCAGGCAGCAAAAATAAGTTGCACTCAGGGCAGCAAGAGTCCATCCGATTTAATATCGTCATAGAACGTGCATTTGTGCAGCGTAGAGGAGAATTACTACAATAGCCAAGCATAATATATTACGCCTCTTTTTGTACCATTATCGTTCATTCGAAACTTATTAAACCATCATTACCGACTTTAAGTTCTTAATATTTTAACATTCTGAAAATATCAGCGAGAGTTCAGCATCATTAACTATAGGCTAAGTTTACTAATCGTATCCCAATACAACATTAGCATGACGGAATCTAAGCCCTACTTCACAAACACTAACTATCCTAGATAATTTTTAATTACTCCAACAAATATACCTTTTACGGTAAATTTATGCCATAAAAGCCATTAATATGCGTTTAAAACCTTACAGTAAATATGGTTTTGTACTATAATAGCGTTGTAATGTTACAGATTAGTCAATAATCATAACATTGTGTATCGGTAACTAATGTCATCCCTCATTAGATAACCACCGATAATCTTCTATTATGTTAAGGAATCAAATGATGAAACTACAATCCCTAGTTTTAGCCACTGCTGCTGCACTTACTATGACCACAGCATTTGCTGTACCAGCTGGTACTTGGTCTATCGCTGCTGGCGCTCACATGGTTGATCCAAAGAGCAATAACGGTACTCTTGCAGATGGCACTATTGGTGTCGACGTAGACAGTGATATTCAGCCAACCATTAGCGGCGAATATTTCGTTGCCAATAACGTTGGTATTGAATTACTAGCCGCTACGCCATTCCATCATGACATTACCTTAACTGCTGGCGACACTACTATTGATGCTAAAACTCAGCATTTACCACCCACTCTATCTGTACAATATCACTTCGATGGCTACAACATGCCTATGAATGTGAAACCATTTGTTGGTGTTGGTGTTAACTATACGACTTTCTTTAAAGAAAAAATCTACAGCGATGCTTTCGAAAAATTAGAACTTGATGATAGCGTTGGCGTTGCTGGTCACATTGGTCTTGATATACCTTTTGCCCCAACTGAATACTTCCGTATTGATGCTCGCTACATGGACATCAAAACAGATGCCAGCGTAAAAGCTAATGGTGAGACCATTGAACTTGGTGAAGTTGACATCAGCCCTTGGGTATATGGCGTTGCTTTTGTTAAGACTTTCTAATATAACATAAAGTAATATGAATAAAAAAAGCCGGCTTAATCGCTGGCTTTTTTGTGCCTAAAATTTAGAAGATAACAGCCATTAATATCTAAACAACCTAACAACCAATAAGCTCATTAACGTTAAATTTTAAGCATAAAAAAAGACCGTCCTAAGACAGTCTCCTTTTTTCAGATCCTTTTAGTACAAACGATGCTTACAGCAAAATACGGCGCGGATCAGCCAGCAGTGTCGCGATATAGCGGGTAAATACGGCAGCATCTGCTCCATTAATCACACGGTGATCGTAAGACAGCGACAATGGCAACATGAGACGCGGCTCAAAGCTTTGCTTTTTAGCATCCCAACGTGGCTGCATGCTTGCCTCAGACACGCCTAAAATACCCACTTGAGGCCAATTTACTAATGGCGTAAAGGCTGTGCCACCTAAATTGCCTTGGCTTGATATGGTAAAGCTTGCGCCTTGCAAATCTTTAGTAGTGAGTTTCTTGTCACGCGCTTTTACCGCAAGCTCACCAATTTCAATGGCTATTTGCTTCAGACCTTTATCTTGCACGTTCTTGATAACAGGTACGATGAGACCATCATCCGTTGCCACCGCGATGCCCATATTGATACTTTTCCGCAAGATAACTTGCGTATTGTCGTCGCTTAAATGACTGTTAAAGCGTGGATGCTGTGTTAAGGCATAGGCCGTCGCTTTGACTACAAATGCCAAAATAGTAAAACCAATGCCTTCAGCCTTCATCCCGCCTTTTAGCTCACCGCGCAGTTTTTCCGTCTCGGTAATATCAGATAGGTCAAACTGCGTTACTTGCGGTAGTAAAGTATTATAATTAAGCTGCGGTATTGACACTTTTTGTAGGCGGCTTAAATCTTGGGTTTCTGTTTCGCCCCAGATCTCAACGTTGCTCATATCAGGTAGCTTTGGCAGACCTGAGCTAATGCTACTACTACTTACAGGTGCTGCTTTCTGTATGGTCAGACTCTTTTTGACGTGAGCAAACAAGTCTTCTTTTAAGATACGATCATTTAATGCTGAGCCATTCACTTGGGTGATATCAACACCCAATTGACGTGCCAGCTTACGAACGGCTGGGCCTGCATAAACATCAACCAACTTTTCATTGACCTGTGCTTCGGTCAACTTGCCATTGCTCTTGCTAGCGGTTGTTTCAGTTTTTGCAGCTTGGTTTGGCTCGCCAGTTGTTTGCTGCTCGGCAGCACTCATGTCTTTATTAGCACGGTCTTTGCTGACACTATCTTTACTAACATTGTCGTCTGATTTGGCTGGCGCTGAATCCTGTGAGTCAGGGGTATCAGCAGCTGTATCATTACTGACAATAACGATAAAATCCTGACCATTAGCAACCATATCACCAGTCTGGACTAAGATTTTTTCAATCTTGCCCGCGACTGGTGCTGGTACTTCCACCGATGCTTTATCAGATTCAATCAATAGAATTGATTGTTCAGCACTGACGATATCGCCAACACTGACCATAATCTCAGAGACTTGTGCCTCATCAACACCTAGATCAGGCAGTGCGTGAGTCGTGGCTTTGCCAGCGTTAGATGTAAGCTTTGCAGCGGCTTCAGATGTGCTTGGCTCAGCAGCTGACTCCGTTGCAACAGGTGTAGATTCTTCACTTTCACTTTTTGTGTCATTGGCTTTCTGATTATCATCAGCGGCGCTGTCGCTATTGTCTTCTGCACTGTCTGCTTCACTTTCAAGCTCAATAAGCACCATACCTTCACTGACTTGGTCGCCGATAGCAACGCTGATTTTGGTGACTTTCCCAGCAGCGGAACTTGGCACTTCAACTGACGCTTTGTCAGACTCTAGCAAAATGATGTTGTCATCTTTTGCAATGACATCACCCACTTCTACCATAATTTCGCTGACTTCGGCGCTATCAACACCCAAATCGGGGGCTTTAATATCCATGATTTATCTCCTAGTCTTATGATTATTATTCTTTGACATCACCGTTATTAAGTAAAGTCGCATCAGCTTGATCTTCAGCCCGACCCTCATTGCTGATTTCATCATCATCTTCAGCGACAAATTCAGGGACAGGATTTGGATTGACATTACCAGGTGCTGGTGCATCAGGAGAATGATCATAATAAGGCTGTTGTTGCCAAGCAGGTGGCTGATCCACATCGATACCTAAGCTTGAAATAGCATCTTTCACCAAACGCATCTCAACTTCACCCTCATCCGCTAGGCGTTTGAGCGTCGCAACAACGATATGCGCGGCATCAACGTTAAAGAAACTACGCAAATTTTCACGGGTATCAGAACGACCGTAACCATCTGTTCCTAAAGTCGTATAAGGACGATTATCTGGTAACCAAGCACGGATTTGCTCTGAATAATTGCGCATATAATCCGTCGCTGCGACTACGATACCTTCGTGCGGCGCTAACTGCTCAGTGACCCATGGCACCCGCTCTTCATCCATTGGATGCAAGCGATTATAGTCATCACAGACCATACCGTCACGAGTCAACTCGTTAAAGCTGGTCACACTCCAGACGTTGGACGTGATATTGAACTCATCTTTTAGAATCTGCGCCGCTTTTTGTACTTCACGTAAAATAACGCCCGAGCCTAATAGTTGCACTTGAGTTGAACCATTGTCTTCGAGCAAATACATACCACGCTTGATGCCTTCTTCCACGCCTTCTGGCATCTCAGGCTGCTCATAGTTTTCGTTCATAAGTGTCAAGTAATAGTAGACGCGCTCGCCTTCACCATACATCCGGCGTAGACCGTCGTGCATAACGACTGCTAGCTCGTAACCGAAGCAAGGATCATACGTCACACAGTTAGGCACGACGTTAAATAGAATTTGTGAATGGCCATCCTGATGCTGCAAACCTTCGCCGTTCAAGGTGGTACGACCAGCCGTTGCACCCAATAAGAAACCCTGTGCTTGACAATCGCCTGCTGCCCAAGCTAAATCGCCCACACGCTGGAAACCGAACATTGAGTAATAGATATACATTGGAATCATCGGTAACGCGTTCACAGAATAACTGGTTGCCAAAGCAATCCACGTACTCATTGCGCCTGCTTCGTTGATACCTTCTTCTAACATGTGACCGTCGATGGCTTCTTTATAACCCATCAAGGCTTCGCTATCTTCTGGCGTATATTTTTGACCAACCGCAGAGTAGATGCCCAATTGACGGAACATACCTTCTAAACCAAAAGTACGCGCTTCGTCAGGTACAATCGGCACGACGCGATCTTGGATGTCTTTGTTTTTGAGCATCGCTGACAATAAGCGCACAAACACCATAGTCGTCGATTGCTCTTTACCATTACTGCCTTTTAATACCCGATCAAACATCGATAATTCAGGGATATTCAGTGGAATATGGCCACTGCGACGATTTGGCAAATGACCACCCAATGCTTCACGACGACCTTTAAGGTACTTCATCTCCGCTGAACCTTCTTCAGGGCGATAAAACGGTAGCGTCTCTAACTGCTCGTCAGTAAATGGTAAATCAAAGCGATCACGGAAATACATCAAGGCTTCTTGATCGAGCTTCTTAATCTGATGTGATTTATTGACCGCTTGTGTTTGAGCCGATAAGCCATAGCCTTTGACCGTTTTGACCAAAATAACGGTTGGCTGACCTTTGGTTTTCATGGCTTCACTAAAGGCGGCATAGACTTTCATTGGATCATGGCCACCACGATTCAAGCGTGAGATATCCTCATCAGATAGTGCATCAGCCATCTCTTCTAACTCAGGATATTTACCAAAGAACTCTTTGCGCGTAAATTCAGGTGTACGGGCTTCGTATAGCTGATACTCACCATCGACCGCTTCTTCCATACGATGTTTGAGCACGCCAGTTTTGTCATTGGCAAGTAAACTGTCCCATTTACCACCCCAAATAACTTTAATCACTCGCCAGCCAGCGCCGCGGAACACAGACTCTAGCTCTTGAATGATTTTACCGTTACCACGGACTGGACCATCGAGGCGCTGTAAATTACAGTTGACGACCCAAATCAGATTATCTAACTTCTCACGACCAGCAAGCGATATCGCTCCTAAACTCTCTGGCTCATCAGTTTCACCATCACCCAAGAATGTCCAAATCTTACGACCTTCTTTCTCTAGCAGACCGCGGTTTTCCATATAGCGATGTACATGGGCATGGTAAATCGACATGATCGGACCAAGTCCCATCGATACGGTTGGAAACTGCCAATAATCAGGCATAAGGTATGGATGAGGATAGCTTGATAAGCCTTTGCCACCGACTTCACGACGGAAATTATCAAGCTGATCTTCGGTCAATCGACCTTCTAAATAAGAGCGCGCATAAATACCAGGTGCTGAGTGACCTTGATAATAAATCATGTCACCGCCGAAGTGATCGCTAGCCGCGCGGAAGAAATGGTTAAAACCAGTTTCATAAAGCGTCGCACTAGAAGCAAATGTTGCTAAATGCCCACCCAAGTCGTCGTCGTTTTTGTTCGCGCGCATGACCATGGCCAAGGCGTTATAGCGAATCAACGCACGAATTTTGCGCTCAATAGTTAGGTCACCAGGGTACATCGGCTCATCTTCAACGGCGATGGTATTGATATAAGCGGTATCGAGACGATTGAACGGCAGGTCTTCTTGAACTGCCATGTTGTATAAAGCTTTTAGCAGAAACTGAGCGCGATCTTTGTCTGCATGTTTGATAACAGATTCAAACGCTTCCAGCCACTCTTGGGTTTCGGTGCTATCAGCATCCTTATAATAATTCATCACTATTGTCCTTTTTTATCAGTCAGTCCTGCCCGGAGACAGGATATTATTAAATCAAAGTATTACTTCAATATTGTCGTGCGGGAATGATTTTCTCAATGACTTCCTTGTTAATTTGAAGAAGTGACATTTATAGTAGGGTGCGGTTATACAGCAGTATTTGACCGACTCATAATCTGGAGCGGCCTCACATAGCCAAAATAAAAACAGCGCTACTATCCATTGCATATGAATTGAGTATTTAGAAGTGGTTAGATAATAAAATGCCAACCCAACTTTATAGTCAATTATCAAACGATAATAACTCTTTATTATAGGCTCTTATGCTTCGGTTGTTTATAGCTGTAAAGAAATGGTGATATGACAAGTATTTTTGAAATAAATAATGATTAGTTTTTTCAGAAATGTTTCAAAGAAATATCAGGGTTAATCACTAACGAGCTAACGTCTATAGCTCGATACTGTAACCGGTCATGAAATATCTGCCATTCGTCCATTTCGTAGGACTTTTACTAAATTATTACTTAATATGTTAAGTTACATAATATATACATTAGTTTAGTTAGTGAAATAATTGAGAGCTAGTTAAACGCTTATAGCAAGTTTTAGCTTCTTATAGGGATAACCATATGCATAAAACGCCATACGTTCTAAATTCAATAATCTCACAACTATTCAGTAAATATATATATCATGTACTGGCATTGATAGCCACGATTGCTATGCTTCTAATCAATAATTCGGCCTTAGCTGCAGTAACTTGTGATGCAGGGTTCATATCTGATAATTTTGACATTGCAGATTATACTAGTTTGGCACCAGTCACTTCACCACCCAACCCTAAAATCGATCAAAATATAGCTGGTATAAGCAATGAGAGCTACCTGATTGCATCCGATGTCCTTACCACTAACGGAATCCTAAGTGCTGGAGGAGTAAACATATACCAATCAACGAATATTCCAGTCACTACGTCTACTGAAGCAGCTCAGGTATTCCGTTTCTATCAAGATTTTGCTAATAAAACAACAACTAGAACCGTTTCATATACCTTCAAAAATAAATTTACAAATCAGCCTCAAGCTCTCAATAAATTGGGCTTAAGCGTATTTGATATAGACACTAATTATGCTGGATATACTTCTTCAGGTACCTCACGTACTGATTACTTCGAGTTTTTTGATCAAGTTATAATAACAGGCTTTACCAGTGCTAATCCAACAACACCTATTACTCCTATCATTCAGTCTAAAGGTTCAGGCATATCTAGCTCAGCGCCTTATCGCCAAACTAACACGACCAGTAGTGTTAGTTGTGGCGGTTTAGATGACAACTGCAAAGTTTCAGTTGCATTTAATCAGCCTATTGTCAGAGTAGATATTAATTATGGCAACAATGTAAACTTAAATTATTATGATCAAAGCGATGATAATGGGGATGGTATACAACTCAATGACCCTGGCGATCAACTAATTGATATTAGATTTGATGGCTACTGCTATAAACCACAGCCACGATTGACTTATAAAAAAGAACTTTCAGGGCCTCGTAAAGCAAATACGGATCAGTTCACTGTCCAAATAAAAGATAATGCAGACAGCTCTGTAGTCACTAATGGCATTACTTCGACCACTACACAGGGTTCAGGCAATACTGTCACTACTGGTACTGGCACTACGGGGTCTTTCAAAGTTAACCCTACTAAAACTTATACGTTAGCAGAAACGATAGCTGGAACGACTAACTTAGCAGATTATACTGCTTCATATGCATGTAAAAATTCGGATAGTGAGCCCGTAACCACTTTAGACCCAAAGAACCTAAAGATGACTTACGGAGATAACTGGACTTGCATCATTACAAACGGCAGGCCTAATTACGTATTCTCAGGAATCGTGTTTAACGACAATGGTAAAATTACAAGCCCAACTAAAGATGATATATCCGATAAATATCTAAATAACCGTCTTTACTTCAACGGTAAATACGATTCACCAACTGAATCTGGTATTCCTTTTACTACAGGTCATACTATCACCCTGAATAAATGCGCAGGTGATACGGGTACGTTTACATCTCAAACTATGAACATCAATCCTGATGGAACCTATAGTTTTACTCTGACACCTGCACAGCTTGGAAGCAATACGAGGCTCTGTGCTACTCAGAATGAACCTAATAATTACACATACTCTGTTGACACTACGAGCAATGTGCGACAAATAAACATTACAAATAATACATTTAATTATCCTGATAACAACTTCGGTGATGTTATTCAAGATAATGCAGCTCTAGTACTGTTCAAGAGTCAATATGTACATGACTGCAACTTGACTGACCTGACGACCATTAGTGTTAATTATACGGGTAGCGCCAATACTGTTTATAGTACAAACCCAATATCTAACATCATACCAGGCCAGTGTATCGCTTATAGGATTGAAGCTGTTAACCGTGGTAATGTGCCTTTGACAGATATCATTATTAGAGACACCTTACAGAAAAAAGGAGAAAATGGTGCTCTTGTAACGTCTACTTTAGCCACGCCTACACCTATTGGAGAAAATAGCGGTGTACCTTCTTTTTCAAGCAGTTCAGTGTCCATTGGTAATAATGGTCTAGTGCTAACTAATGGCTTTCCGCTAGGAATTACTAGCTCTGATCGCAGTCGAGCTATTCGCTTCAATACTAAGTACGGCACTACTATAACTCCCTAGTAAATACTTTTCCTTACCTACTACTAAATCTAGAAAAAATTTTCTTACCAATAAAAGCCCTATCTCCTTAGATAGGGCTTTTACCGTTTGTGTACTTCAAAATACCATTTGTCGTTTTTGTAGTGAATATTTGTATTGTTTACGTGAAAATAGTTCTTAGAAACAATTCTAACTTTGTCAGCATCTTTTATTCGTAGTTGATTGCAGTTTTTATGCTGCATAGGACGAAATCGAGATTAACTTGATAATAATGGTATAAGCAAGGAACACGATATGAAAGGTTTTAATTTTTTACGCGGTGCCATATTAGCAGGCTTAGCATCAGTCACAGTATTAAGTACTGCCCACGCCAATGATGCCTTAAAAATGGATTTAACAGCCAATCAAGTAGTCAAAAGTGCCGAAGGTAAAACTTCTTATGTCCCTGTTCGTAACGCTCCAGCGGGCACGGTTATTCAATACAAAGCAACCTATAGCAATACCATTAATAAAGATATCCAAGATCTGGCTGTCGTACTACCTATCCCTGCCAATATGACTTTCACTGGTGACGCTAACCCTACCAGTGCTCAAGCCAGTATCGATGGCAAGAACTATGCCGATATGCCACTGATGCGTAAAGTCGATGGCAAAATGGTCAAAATTCCATTTTCTGAATACCGTACCCTGCGTTGGAATATAAAGCTATTACCAGCACAAAAATCTGCAGCCGTTGCTCTTAACACAATTGTTAACTAGACCTCCCCTTCAACTCATAAAATACTGCTTTTTCAATTCTAGGATATCTCTATGAAATCAAACAATTTTAATCATAGCCTGTTAGCCATTGGTGTTGCCGCAGTGATGGGTATCTCTACAGGTGCTATGGCTGAAACTAAGACCGCAACAGGCGCAGTCGTTATTGATAATACTGCAAAAGCTAGCTATAGCGTTGATGGCGTTACACAGAATGAAGTCATCTCAAACAAAGTTACGGTTAATGTATCTGAAAGTGGTTCTTTCTTATTAATTGCCCAAAATGCAGATGGCAAACCTGGTGATGATTTGAACGCTGGAGTAGAAGTTGTTCCTACTGGTATTGCTCAATTCACTCACCGCTTAGAAAACTTAGGTAACTTAACTGATACCTATACCATGGCATTGCCAAACAAGAATGATGGTACTAAGAACTTCGATCTTGCCGCTACTAAAGTCACTTATGTCGTTTACAAAGACAATGGCACCGTAGTTAGAACAGTGAGCGATATAACGGGAACTGCTTTCACGGACACAGCTATTGTTCTAGCAAAAGACGAATATGCGGTCATCACGATCAACGGTAAAACTACTGGTAACGTAGGTGGTGATACTCAGAATTTAACTCTAACTGCTAAGAGTACTTATCTAGCAGGCAAAGGATCAGATGCGACTGCTACTAATACAGATGAATCCATCACTAAACTACCAGTATTCAGTATTGTAAAATCAGTTTCACAAACGTTGGATCTAAACAAGCCTAATGCTACTGCTGAGTATACTATTACCGTCAAAAACGACGACTCTGCTACTTACGCGGCAAATGCTGTCGGTGCCAAAATTGTTGATAACCTACCACAAGGTCTAAAACTTGTATCAGGATCAATCGTTGTATCTGCTGCTACAGGCTCTACTGGGGTAGTGACAGGTTCAACAACTGAGACCACGGCTGGTGCAGCAGCAGGTACAACATTAGATGGTTTTACCATTAATGGTGTTACCCTTCCAAAAGGTCAGTCAATTGTTGTTAAATTCCAAGTGCAAAAAGACGCTCTTCCTTTAGCCAAAACTACTATCAACCATGCCAGTGTTGAAGTACCTTTGGGTGGTGGCAGTAATGTCACTATTATCGATAGTACTGATGGTACTAACGGTGGAGAAAACACAGGTACATATTATCCTAATGGCGCCGACAACGAAAATCAAACTGGTGCTACTCCAACTACACCAGGTGGCGACTCTACACAACCTTTGACCTCTAATCAACGTGGTCTAACACTTACTGGTGAAACTGTTAGAGAAATACCAAATACGTCAACGGCTGTTACTCAAGTAGTACATCAGACTGTCATCACTAACACTGGTCGTGAGACTGAAGGTGCTAACGCTGGTGAATTGAAATTCAAAATCGAAGATGGCGGTACTAATGCCAATGTTAAACCTGCTGAGACTGGTGTCATTACGCTTACTTATGATGTAGATGGTAATCCAGCTACTACTACCGATATTTCTATTGTTACTCTGCCATACAATACAAGCGGTGAATATGATATCAACTCTGCATTCTCAGGTGGTATTGCACCTAAAGGTACAGTAACTATCAGTTATCCCGTCGTATCAACGAATGCCGTGACTGGCACTTATGAGACTACCTTAGTCACATTAATCCCAGGTGGTACTGATAGACCAGTGGCTCCAACTCCTGTCACTGATACCACTAATGTCAAAGGTTTACAATTAGTTAAGAGTCAGGCATTAGACGCTACCTGTAGCGGTACCGTTGCTGCCAGTGCATTCAGCTCTTCTGCTACGCCACTCGAAGCATTACCTGGACAGTGTGTGGTCTATAAAATCGTAGCAACTAATACTTTCTCAAGCTTTGGTATTAATGACTTAGTAATCTCAGATTTGTTATCTAACTTTTCAGCAGGCGCTACTGTTCAATCTATAACTCCTACCACCACTACTGGTTCGGGTAACACGATTACGGTCCCCGCTAACAACAACAACACATCTATTAATACATCAGTAAGTCCGTTAGCAGCCACTAATACAGCTACTCTACAGTTCTCAATCAAAATCAAACCTTAATTAATTCCTAGTTAACCTACAAGCATTTCAGGATGCTTGTAGGTTCCCTCACCGATATTTTATTGGATAAGCGACACATGACTCTATCTACCATGACACCGTCTAATCGTACCGCATTGTGTACAGCGAAGATCTCTACGCTGTCATTGGCAATGTTGCTTATGCAATCAAACATCGCAATTGCAGCTGATGCATCAAACCCTAACCTACAAATTATCAATAATATTGCAAACGCCAGCTATAACGTTGGCAATCAAAATGAAGTCGCAATCTCCAGCACATCAAACCTAGTACAAATTCAATCTTCTAAACTTCCTCAATATGGCATTAGCTTAAATCAACAAACGTTGCGCACAGTTGCACCCAACACTTGGGTTAATTGGAATAAAACGCTGAGCAACACCAGTTTTAGCGATGAGACTGTTGAGCTAACCCTTGACGTAACACCGTCTATCTCTAATGTTAAAGTTTATCAAGATCTTAATGACAACGGAATTGTGGACAGTGAAGATAGTGAAGTCTTCTTCTCTAATTCTCGCACTCAGATCAAACTTGGTCAAGGTGAAAGCATGAAAATTATCATGCAAACTCTGTCAAATCCTAACGGCAAGACGGGTGAGACTGAAGATATCAATATCAAGGCTGTTGTTCTTGAAAATCCATCGGTGTCATCTGTTAGTGTTACTGAAAAAATGCAGATCGTCGAATCTGGAATAAAATTTACGACGCCTAAATTCGATGAAAACAAAACAACCTCACAACTCAACGAAAACGTCTATATTGATGCAAGCTACGCGCAGTGTAACGCCCAGCCGGACAAAACGGATCAAGTGTGGCTGACAATCACGTCCTTGATGACAGGTGACAAGGTCTCGTGGAAAGCCATTGAAACTGGCAATAATACGGGGCAATATCGCTTGTCTATGCCAACACAAAACAATGCCAATGCCATCAGCGATAAGCTGATTCAAGCATTAGCAAACGATACTGTGACAGTAAGCTTAGATGCTTGTATTGCTCCTTCTGTTAGCACTGGTGATGAAGAAATACCAGGCGATAGCGACTTGACGTTCCGTATCGATAATTTATCTTCACAGATCCGTATCGTCGATGACATTCCAAGCCTTGTCGTGAACAAAGAGAGTGATGTCAAAAGTGCCGAGCTTGGTGACTATGTCAGCTATACCATCAATATCACCAATAGCGGTAACGCTACTGCTTACGATGTGCAACTAAAAGACGCCCTACCACGTGGCTTTGCCTATGTAGATGGTAGCGTACGTGTCAACCAAACTGCTGATATCAATATCAACCAAGAACAAACCACTGAGTTTAAGGCTGACGGTAAATATCAGGTGCTAAATTTAGGTAACATGGCAAATGGCGAAAGTAAAAAAATCACTTATCGTGTCTTAATCGGTGCCTCATCATTGGGTGGTGATGGCATCAACCGTGCAACCGCTGTTGCTAATAATGAACAAGGTAAAAGCTTAGTCTCAAGAGAAGCGCAGTGGAAGATTGAAGTAGAGCGCGGCGTCATGAATACTGATGGCATCATCATCGGTAAGGTCTACCACGATATCAACCGTGATGGTATTCAACAAAAAGAAGATGGCGAGCTTGGTGTCGCAGGCGTACGTATTTACATGGAAAACGGTAACTTTGTCGTCACCGACCCTGAAGGTAAGTATAACTTCTATGGTGTTAGTGCCAAAACTCATGTCTTAAAAGTTGACCGTACCACCATCCCTCACTCAACCGAGATGGTTACTCAAAGTAATCGCAATGCTGGCGATGCTGGCAGCCGTTTCGTTGATTTGAAGTATGGCGAATTACATCGTGCGGATTTCGGTATCTTTGTCGGCATGGGCGATAGCACTGAGCGTTTGAATACTGAGCTTGTCGCTCGTAGCAACTCAGTAGGTGCTAAGAATGATAGCCTTGAGCAAGCAGTAAAAACTGAGCTAACCCTAGATCCTGACTACAATCGTGACTACGATGATAATGTAGACGCCAGTGGCTGCAACATCAATGGCGACTTAGATCTGGGTAGTAACTGTGACTCTGCTATCGTCAATGAGATGATCAATCCAGCCGCCAATCGGGTTGATATGACCGTAACCACGGTAGCACCACCAGTAGAAAAGGAGCTGGAGGAATATCTCAAAGAAGTGGCTAACAATGACGTGGGTTTTATCAATTTAAACGAAGGCCAGCAGCTCAGCACTTATAAACAAATGGTACAGGTACAAGCGCCACTGGGTTCAATATTTACATTATATGCCAATGGAAAAGCAGTATCAGAACAACATATCGGCAAAACTGCTGAGCAAAAAAAACAGAATGTGACTGCCTTTGATTACTATGCCGTCGACTTAAAGCGTGGCAACAATACCTTGCGCGGTGTCGCCACTGATGTGAATGGCAAAACTATCTCTGATCAAACCATTACAGTATTAACGCCAGATAATTTACAAACCATTGACTACCGTACTCAAGCGCAGCTAGTACCGGCAGATGGCGTTAGCGACCATCAAGTCGTTATTAGCCTAAAAGACCGTGATGGCCGTCCTTATATCGCCTCAACGCCAATTACTATCGATACCAATATTGGCCGTATTAATCTTAATGACAGCAGTAAAGATCAAGCTGGTACGCAAGTTATTGTCTCTGGTGGAGAGCTACTCATACCCGTGACCGCGCCAAGCGTACCCGGTAAGGGCGAGTTGGTAATCGATACTGGTACCAGTAAACAAGTGATTCCATTACAGTTCACGGCTAAGCTGCGTCCACTTATCGCTGTGGGCATCGTCGAAGGTGCCATCTCACTCAAAGACTTTGACGGTAGCAGTATTACAGATGCTCAAGGTGCCTTTGAACAAGAGCTGAATGATTTTGCCGGTAACGATGACTATACTGCATCTGGTCGTGCCGCCATGTTCCTAAAAGGCAAAGTACGTGGTGATTATTTGCTGACGCTGGCTTATGACAGTGACAAAAAAGGCGAGCGCCTCGTCCGTGATATTGAGCCTGGTGAGTACTATCCTGTCTATGGTGATTCATCTGCAAAAGGCTTTGATGCACAATCAACCAGTAAGCTCTATGTGCGTCTAGACAAGGGTCGCTCGTTCGCTATGTATGGCGATCTAAAAACACAAATTGACAATGATGAAGGCATCAAACTGGGTCAATACAACCGTACGTTGACTGGTCTAAAAGCCCAATTTGAAGATAACAATACTCGTGTGACTGCGTTTTTGGCAGAGACTAGTACTAGCCAGCGCGTTAACGAGACTCGCGGCTTAGGTATTTCAGGTCCCTACCCACTGGCGGAGAACTTTGACGCGGTGCTAGAAAACTCTGAAATCGTCGAAGTTATCACTCGTGACGCCAATAATCCTGGTCTCATCATCAATCGTGAGACGCTAACTCGTTTTGCTGATTACGAGATAGACCCGATTAGCCGCAGCTTATTTTTAAAAGCCCCTATCGCTAGCCAAGATATCGATGGCAACCCTATTTATCTACGGGTCACTGTAGAAGTAGATGAAGGCGGCGAAAAATACTTGGTCGGTGGCATTGCCGCTAAGCAACAGTTGACTAATAAAGTCGCCATCGGTGGTAGCTATATCAACAGTGACGACCCACTGAACAAAGAAGAACTTGCTAGTGTCAATAGCGTTATCAAGTTCAACGATAAGCTAAAGCTCGTTGCTGAATACGCGATGAACAAAGCTGAAAACCCAAATTTTCAGCCAAGCAATCAAATTAATGCGACAGAATTAGATGGTCAGAATGCAGAAGGTGATGCCTTACGTATCGAGCTTGACTTTGATAACAAGAAAAACACTCGTGCCAAAGCTTATTATAACGATACTGATGAAGGTTTCGTTACTGGGGCCTCACCGCAGACTGCTGGACGGGCTGAGTCGGGTATTGAAGTCACTCATTTAATTAATGATAAAAAGACCGCGCTAAAACTAGAAGGCATACGCACTAAAGATCATACCACTGATGCTAGCCGCCAAGGTGTCTTAGCCAGTATTGAACAGCGTTTGAGCACCAACATTGTTGGTGAGATTGGCTTACGTTATTATAAGCAAGATGCGACGGCTGCCTCACGCAATATCCAAGCGGTAACAGACGTTGTAGATGTGACTAATGACACTATCTTTAATGACGATATTATCAATCAGTCGGCACTAAATAATGTTAGTGACTCTGAAAAAGATATTGAAGGTACCACCGCCCGCGCTCGTATCACGGCACGATTACCAAAGCTCAATGACTCTTTAGTATTTGCAGAATATGAGCAAGATATCGAGAACAGTAATCGTAATGCAACCTCTATCGGAGGCGAAACGCCGCTAGGTGGTTTAGGTCGCCTATACGCCCGTCATGACTTGATCAACAGTCTATCTGGTAGCTATGGTCTTGATGATACTGAAGAACGCCAACGTACCGTATTTGGTTTTGATGCCAACTATATGAAAGACGGCAAAGTCTATAGCGAATACCGCATGCGCGATGCTATCAGTGCCCGCGAAGCTGAAGCGGCCATCGGTCTTAAGAACAAATGGTATGTCCAGCAAGGTTTAACCATCAATACTCTATTTGAGCGTGTTGAATCATTAGAGGGTGATACCGAAAACACCGCAACAGCAGCGGGCATTGGTGTAGAGTATCTTGCGAAAGAAAACTACAAAGCATCAGGACGCTTTGAGAAACGTTGGGGTGAAACAAGCGATACTTTACTTGGTAGCGCAGGTATTGCTTATCGCTATACCGACGATGTGACTCTGTTGGCCAAAGACATCTACTCGCGCGTCGATTATGACGATGGCAATCGCACGATTAATCGTTTCCAGCTAGGGGCTGCTTATCGTGATTATGATAGCAATCAGTTAGACATGTTAGCCAAGCTTGAATATCGCTTAGATGATAACAGTACTGGCGATGATGCCTATCAAAAAGACGCCGTTATCTGGTCATTGAGTGGTAACTATCATCCAACGCGTCCGCTGACGTTATCAGGTCGTTATGCAGGTAAATATACTCAATTTGATGCAGATAATATCAGCAGTGACAATACAGCTCATGCGCTTTATACTCGTGGTCTGTATGACATCAGTGAGCGCTGGGATGTAGGCTTGCAAGCAGGCACTTATTGGAACAAACAAGCAGATGATATATCTTATATGCTGGGTGCTGAAGTGGGCTATAGTCCAATGACCAATCTTTGGTTGTCACTAGGTTATAACTTTATGGGCTTTGAGGATGAAGACATCGCCTATGATGATACAACCCAGCAGGGCGCTTACTTTAGACTACGTTTCAAGTTTGACGAAAACTTATTCAAACGTGATGATCCACGCAAAAACAAGCATTTAACGACCCATTCTACATTGTAATGTAGTCTCATTGTCGTGTTATCATCTGACGACAATGCGGGCGTTATCGCGCTGTTCATCATATTACATGACAAATATATTTTAATAAGCAATGAAATCAGCGCCGAAAATTGCAAGTACTGATACTGATCCGCTTAATATAAGGTTTTGCATCATGCCTAATCCTGCCAACAAAGCAGCCCATTATAAACAGCCTATAACGGCTTTATTATCGACTGTTTTGTTCCTGACAATGACCTCGGTTGCATCGGCGGGTCCTCATATTCCTGAAATGACAGTAACCCATGGCGCTACTCACTGTGCCAATGATATTCAAACTCAGCCTCACCGCCCAAAATACCAAAGTACGCGCCAACGTAATATGAATTGCATGCTGACACAGTTACAACCGTACCAACAAAAAAATATGAGCGCACGTCAGCAATATTTTGCCTATAAAGCTCAGGCTTGGCTTAACTATGCCCTTCATCAAGACAGTATGAATAGTCGTTCACCTGCTGGCCAGCAAGCCGCACAGGCAGCGGAGACGATTTTGAACACCTTAAAAAATGGCAAGGAACAAGATCTCAACCTTATTCAAGACATACCATCAAACTCTGCTCTCATGCGCCCTGATCTATGGGCGACCTTAAGTGCACTCAAAGATAGTGGTGGTATCAAGTCAGCACCACGAGAGATAGCCTTCAGCGAGGTCGCTTTAATTTGGGCCGCTACGAACCAATGCGAGCGCGGCTGGCGGGAATCAGGTATCCATTTCCGCATGGCAGATCGTTGGCTTGAACAAGCCCGCGAAGCTTACGTCAATACCCATGATTCACAGACCAACGTCGCTTTGGAAGAATTGATCGTCAGCTATTATAAGCAATATGAGACATTAGATACGAGTGCTGATAGTTGCCGTGGGCAAGTATTAACGCCTATCCGTTAAGTCCATTATTACCACTGCTCATCAAGGCAGTAAATACAGAAAAAGCCGACATATGATGTCGGCTTTTTCTGTATTTACTTAGATGATATTAGAGCATGTTAACCATGCCCTAATGTCTTTTTATCACCTATATAGCGAAAAAAACTAACGATTTTTACGCGGTAGCTTTTCTGGTAGATAGCAACGCAAATAAGCGATAAATGCGGTGTTCGCTTCTTGGATATATTCATTGGTAATGCTTTGATGACGACGATAAGACAATGTGAATATCGCATTAATAATGCTATAAGCAATCAATAGCGTGTCTTGAATATCGTGGAAACTCGGCATCTCATAACGCTCTGACAAACGCTTATAAACCAAATCGACAATTTGATGATCGATATCTTCACCAAAACTATCACCTTCAAAATCAGGCGTGTTCGTGTCATAAATGAGCTTGGCTTTGGTTTCGTCGTTATGGAATATCGTCACACACTTATCAATAAGTGCCGTCAAATAGCCCTGCCATCTGTCATAATTACCAATATCGACCGTTTCTACTATTTCTAATATTTCGATAGCATTCAAAAAACGCAATGCTAAAAATATTGCTTCGATGTTAGGGAAGAAGTGATAAGCAGAAGCTCTTGGAATGCCGGCTTCTTCACATACAGCAGCCAAAGTAATATCATTAATAGGTTGGGTTTCACTCAATTTTTTGGCACCAGCCAAAAGTTTTTGACGGCGCGCACGGCCTTGCTGGCTAGTAAACTTAAACTTATTCGGTACCAGTTTTTTTGCCAGTTCCGAGTCTACCAACACATCTTCAATCTTTTCGTCTTTATTTTCGCTCATCATAATTCTCTTAATGTTACACCCTATTTTATGAATATAATCTTCAATAGTTAGTATTCGCCCTAAATTGAAGAGTTACATCCTATTAGCTAATAATGTAGAACTGGTATCAGCACTACTACGTCTAACGGAGTGGCATCATAAACGCTTGTACACTATCAAGCAAGGGAGATAAATGGGTTTAAAAAAATGTATAGGTCAACCATTTAATAGCGTTAACCAAGCAATGTAATAAAATTAATCATTGAGTTTAATTTTCGCTCTTATAATACCATGATCGATGACCCTATCTGCATAATCCCACTTCAAATGGTCATTAAAATAGTCCACTCTTTCAACCTGACCAAGTGAAAACTTACTATCAGGTAGAAATTCTTCTGAAACAAATAACTGATCAATCACTTCTGGCATACCTTGATATATATGGGTATATGCCACATCTTTCATCCAGCCATAGCGTGCTTGGATGCGAGCAGCATCGAATAAGGCAACATCACGCATGCCTTTATCGTAATTAACTTCACCAGTCTCAGCCATCAATTGGGTAGTGACGCTACCGGTGACATCGTTCATATCACCTAATAAAATCAATGGCTCTCGAGTATGGTGCAAACGCTCTATGATAGACATACGGATAGAGGCAGCTTCTGCAGCGCGCATACATAAACTACGGAGCTTGGCACGGACTCGAATATTTGGATCATCCATGTCTTCTAACAAATCGCCATTTTCATCACGTAAGAAAAAAGCACGTTTACTTTTTAGATGCGCCGTAATAATCGTTATCGGTTGACCAAAGGCATCAACCCGTACTACCAATGGTGGACGATTAAAACGTAGATAAGGGCCAATATCAGGGATATCAATCACCGCTTTTGGTGCAATATCTTCAAGCAAGCTGCTTTCTAATTGTTCAAAGCGACTAATGATACCAACGGCAGGAGTGTTTTGCGCCCCTTTTCCATGGGTATAAGGGCTTGAACTGTCATTACTTGCCAATGGTATAACGACATGCTCGGGCTTAAACCCCAATGATACCGCCAATGCTTCAAGCGCTTCACTATCCCAGACTTCTTGTACTGCAATAATATCGGCATGAGCCTTTGCTAATAAATCGGTAATGCCGCGTAGCTTATGCTCGTATTCATTATCATTGTAAGCCGGCGCATTGTCGTAATAAATTCGGTTAGGATTGGCAAGATTGAGCAAATTGGCAGTGGCGATATAAAATTGTTTGGCGCTGTTACCTGCTGCGTTACTGGTCATAAATTACCTATTATTTTTATTTTAGATTATTGCTTCTAAAGATAACCTTGCTATTAGATATATTCATATATACTAATATACAGTAAAAAAGCCTCCAAAGAAATCTTTGGAAGCTTTAAAATAGCATAAATTGAAATTACTTAGTCTATTAACAGAATAAAGTCTACAATTAGACTAATCACAGTGATAAGATAGTAAGCTTATGTGCTATTTACTTACTTAAATTAGATATGCTGTTAGTTTCGCTTATTTAATTTAAAGATAGCACTACTACCTACTATCACCTCATTCACAATAGTATTCGCCTATAGGGGTCAACTGCCCTTATTACGACACACGATTCCATGCGTCATGCGATGCTCTGCGTGCCTCTTCCCACTCCATGCGCGATTCACCTTTTACTTCATGCCATGAACGCTCTAATTCAGCTTCATGATCTTCAAAGCGCGCATCGACAGGATAACGAGCACGATTGGCATACCCTACTGCATAGGCTGGATGTAGATCACGGTCGAAATCATAACCTTCTTTATAATAATCTACATTTGCATATTCTGCACGCCAGTAAGCCTCTTCACGCGTTGGGTCAATCGCTTCTGCTGCTGCATGTCCTGCACCGCCACCAACGATAGCACCAATAGCACCGCCAATTAGCGTACCAAGTGGGCCAGCCATTGTACCAATTGCTGCACCCGCTGCTGCACCGCCGATACCACCAATACCCGTCCCTATTGGATGCGAGCCTGGCTCACCTGTAATAATGTCAGCATTCAAATCTTGCTTGGTTTCTTTTGACATGTGCTTTACTTCACTGCGATCAATACCGTCATGGTTACTCATTATATTTTCCTTAAATTATTTATTATTTGTTGAATTATTTGTTTGCTAAAAAACTAGCGGTCTTGCTAAATCCAACTGAAGTATAGAAATTTATAGGTAAGGACAGATAGGCTGATTATGTAAACTGTGTCCGTATTGCGATTGCCTTGCGTTACAGCCTGTATCTTTATAACGATTTTGTAGGACAGTGAAGCGTTTTAAGTAATTTTTCATTCAGTTGTTACAATATTTTTATTCATCTATTCAAATACTTATAATGAAGTCAATGCCCTATCAATGGCTCGTTGCCACTTATCCAGATGCTGTTCACGGATATCACTGGACATTTTGGGTTCAAAAATCCGATCGACTTGCCATGACGCTTGCATCGTCGCTTCATCATATAGCCCCGTTTTTAATCCCGCGAGTAATGCTGCACCTTTGGCAGTGATTTCTGTATCCCTCGGACGCAAAACAGGCACATCGAGTAAATCAGCTTGAAACTGCATCAATAAGTCATTATTGGCAGCGCCGCCATCTACTCTTAGCTCAGTTAATGGATGGGGACTGTCTTTTTGCATAGCAATGAGCACATCATAAGTTTGATAAGCAACTGCCTCTAAAGCCGCACGGGCAATATGGGCTTTAGTCGTACCACGGCTCATACCGGTAATGCTCGCGCTGATATCGGAGCGCCAATAAGGGGCCCCTAGTCCCGTGAATGCAGGCAGTAACACCACGTCTTCACTACTGTCCACTTGCAGTGCTAACTCTTCGATTTCACTGCTTTTTTGAATCATACCCAAATTATCACGTAACCATTGAACAATAGCACCTGCCATAAACACACTACCTTCTAAGGCATAAGTGACTTCCTTTTTGGGTGGCTGCAATATGCGTTTACCCGACTGTACAATTTGATCAAACGATAAATTATCTGGACAAGTTGGTGTGGATTTTCGTTGCCAAGCAATGGTTGTTAGGAGTTTATGCTCGCTAAGTCTAGGTTTTTGACCAATATTCATCAGCATAAAACACCCAGTCCCATAAGTGTTTTTGGCCATACCAGCATCGAGGCAGCCTTGGCCAAAAAGCGCCGCTTGCTGATCGCCCAATACCGCTTGAATAGGAATTTGTTTGGCAAACAGTCCTTTCTTGGTTTTACCAAAATCACCATCAGATGGTAGCACTTTAGGCAAGATATTCATGGGTATGGCGAAACGGGCACAAAGCTCGTCTGACCACGCCAGCTTATGTATGTCATATAGCAAGGTACGGGAAGCGTTGGTCACATCAATGACATGCTCGCCACCTGTTAGCTTATATATAAGCCAACTGTCTATAGTACCAACTGCTATTTCTCCTCTACTGGCTCGTACGCTCAATTTTGGATTGTTCTCTAACAACCAAGCGATTTTACTGGCGCTAAAATACGGGTCTAAACGCAGCCCTGTAATGCGTTGCACTTCGCTTGCCACATCATCATGGCTGTCATTCATCATACTGCTAGCACCCTCAGCCGCGAGTGTTTTACAATAGTCCGCAGTGCGGCGATCTTGCCAAATGATGGCAGGGGCTAAAGGTTTACCCGTTTGCTTATCCCACATGACAATCGATTCACGCTGATTGGTAATCGCGATACTGGTGACATCGATAGCAAGCAGCCCTGCTTGATTAATCACATCATGCGCACAGCTAATCTGCGTTTGCCAAATCTGTTGCGCGTCTTGCTCGACAAACCCCGCTTTTGGGGTTTGTAAAGTGGTGGGCTGCTGCGCCATTTTTATCGGACGCGCATGATCATCGTACAATATCGCTCGACTCGATGTTGTCCCTTGATCCAAAGCCAAAATATATCCTGCCATTACTCACACCCTGTCTTATTTCATGCATTTTTGTTATTTGAATTTTATAGCAATGTCTTTACTGATATCACATAATCTGTAAGAGCAACGCTTATCAACTTATCAACTTATCAACTTATCAACTTATCAACTTATCAACTTATCA
>NZ_JABASR010000005.1 GCF_016107525.1 Psychrobacter aquimaris
AGGCGCTGGTGTTGTTGCTAACGTATTGAACTAATCCATAAGTCTCAGTAATGAGATTATGAGTTAGTCATGAAAAAGCCATCCTTGTAAAAGGGTGGCTTTTTTTATTAATAGTTTAATAAGTCAGAGCAATGCTTATCAAGTCAGTGGTTATTCAAATACTAGCTGTATGCTTTAAACTATTAAAGCAGTAACTTCTGTTAGATTTTGGCTTTCATATGTGATTCTAAATAGAGTTTTCTGATTTTTTATCACTAAAAAAGCGATTTATTAAATTATCCATATAAAATATCATCTTAAAACTTGCATTCTCATTAAAATCTTGTATAATTATCAGCCTTAACACCCATAGGCGATTGGCTCAATTGGTAGAGCATCGGTCTCCAAAACCGAGGGTTGTAGGTTCGAGTCCTACATCGCCTGCCATCTTCTTATCACATCTTTGTTATACCTCACCATCTCCGAAGCGAGTTCTTTATGAGCAATGATCAAGATAACCTCGAGACTAAGTTATCTGATGCCAAGGCCGGTGCTGGTGGAATGCTGTCTAAAGGTAAGCACATCTCAGCGGGCAATCAAACAACTGCTGTTGAAGTGGCTAAAACAGGTTCAATAAAAGATGTGGTATTGTGGCTACTTGCCGCAGCAGTATTGATCGGGGCGACGTTAGTTAATCAATATTTACCTGGCTATTGGCAACCTGCTAATGATGTTTGGGTACGTATTGGTATTATCGTTGCCCTTATTGTATTCGCCTTAGTATGCTTGGCATTAACGCATCAGGGTCGCGCTTTTAAAATATTATTAAAAGACGCTGCTGTTGAATTGCGCCGAGTGACATGGCCAGGTAAAGATGAAACATTTCAATATACCTGGCAAGTCATTGTCATGATTGCCATTGTTGGGTTTCTAGTTTGGCTATTAGATAACTTTTTCAATTGGTTCGTTGGCATCTTTATTGGTTAGTCGCACGTATTAGTGAGACTTAATCTAAAACTTACTTATAATGATCAGGAGCGTGATATGCGTTGGTATATTGTCCAAGCGTTTTCAGGATATGAAAAGCAAGTACAGCGTTCATTAACTGATCGTATTAATCGTAGTGAATTTGCGGATTCTTTCGGTGACGTATTGGTTCCTACTGAAGAAGTCGTCGAAATGAAAGACGGCAAAAAGCGTAAGAGTGAGCGTAAGTTCTTTCCAGGTTATGTATTGATCCAGATGGAAATGAACGACAATACTTGGCATATCGTTAAAGATTGTCCACGTATTATGGGTTTCATCGGTGGTACACCTGAAACACCAGCGCCCATTACCCAAGTAGAAGCAGATCGTATTTTAAACCGTTTGAATCAGACTGAAACTGATCCACGTCCTAAGACTCTATTTGAGCCGGGCGAAGAGTTATTGGTTATCGACGGCCCATTTACTGACTTTAAAGGGTTGGTTGAAAAAGTGGATTATGAAAAGTCTAAGCTACATTTAACGGTAAACGTATTTAATCGTCCGACTCAGGTCGAGCTTGAGTTTAGTAAAGTTGAAAAGCTAGACTAAATCAGCAAAAAATTCATCAACCGGGGAGCTGTTAGTCAACGAAGATTATATTACGTTGATTTGGCGCTATTACCCATTTAGGAGAGTATCATGGCTAAGAAGATTGATGGTTACATCAAACTGCAAGTGCCTGCAGGCAAAGCAAATCCTTCACCACCGATTGGTCCAGCATTGGGTCAAAAAGGCGTGAACATCATGGCGTTCTGTAAAGAATTCAACGCTGCGACCTCAAACCAAGAGCCGGGTCTACCGATTCCTACTGAGATCACTGTATACAGCGATAAGTCTTTTACCTTCATCATGAAGTCACCACCAGCTGCATACTTACTACGTAAGGCTGCTGGTATTGCTAAAGGTTCTGGTACACCTAACACCGCTAAAGTCGGTAAAGTTGACCGTGCACAACTAGAAGACATCGTTAAGACCAAAGATGCAGATTTAACTGCTGCTGATCTTGATGCTGCTGTTCGTACCATCGCTGGTACTGCACGTTCAATGGGTATTACCGTGGAGGGTGTATAATGTCTAAGCTAACCAAACGTCAAAAAGAAATCAATAGCCGTATTGAGCACGAAAAACAATACACTATCGAAGAAGCGGTTCAAATCCTAAACGATTTGCCACCTCTTAAGTTTAAAGAATCAATTGATATCGCAGTAAACTTGGGCGTTGACCCACGTAAATCTGATCAAGTGGTTCGTGGCGCTACCAACCTACCTGCTGGTACTGGTAAAACCAAACGCGTTGCTGTATTTGCTCAAGGTGCTGCTGCTGAAGCCGCCAAAGAAGCTGGTGCAGATATCGTTGGTTTTGAAGACCTAGCAGAATCAATCAAAGCCGGTAACATGGACTTTGATATCGTTATTGCTGCTCCTGATGCAATGCGTGTTGTTGGTCAACTAGGTACTATCCTAGGTCCACGTGGTCTAATGCCTAACCCTAAAGTCGGTACGGTTACGCCTAACGTTGCTGAAGCGGTTACTAACGCTAAAGCCGGTCAAGCACAGTATCGTGTAGACAAAGCAGGTATTATCCACACGACTATCGGTCAAATTGGTTTTACTGCTGAGCAAGTAATCCAAAATGCTGAAGCACTCATTACAGATCTAAAACGTGCTAAACCTGCTACTTCTAAAGGTACTTTCATCAAGAAAATTACCTTGTCTAGCACGATGGGCCCTGGTCTAAGTATTGATCCAGTTCCATATCGCACAGCAAAATAGTTAAATATGTGCCTTTATTTAACGATTTTAAATAAAGGACGCAAAAATATTTTAAAGAATTAGGTCAGCGTAGCAAACGCTATGCTGTCTAAGACCGTAGGTAGAGGGTGGTTTTGCGTTATAGTTAATAATTTTTAAATTATTAGTAATGATAATGAGCTGCTTTTGTTAATCGACGACAGATGAAAATCTTAGTTGTCCTACGCAGACGGTGACCCACCCAGTTGTTGATAAGAGCCGATAGGGCAACCTATCACTTGATGTCATTCTGATAACGGTGCCGTAATCAGTCGTTATGAGTAAAGTTTATTTTTATAAGGTTTACGAATAACGTGTCGTATCAAGTCGGTCTAAGCCAGTCGTTTAATAATTAAGAACTTCGGTTTTTAAGTATTGAAATACTGAGCAGATTGATAAGATTAAAGGAGTCAACTTATGGCATTAACGCTAGAGCAAAAACAACAAGTTGTGGCTGAAGTGTCTGAAGTTGCTGCTAATGCTTACTCAGCAGTAGCTGCCGAATATCATGGTATTGGTGTTGCAAAGCTTACTAAGCTGCGCGAACAAGCCCGTGAAAAAGGCGTCGTTTTGAAAGTGGTAAAAAATACCCTAGCAAAACGCGCTTTTGAAGGCACTAAGTTTGAGAGCATGTCAGACCGTATGACTGGTCCACTACTTTTGGCTTTCTCTATGGAAGATTTGGGATCTGCTGCTCGAGTCGTTTTCGACTTCAGCAAAGATAACAAAGCTTTAGAGACCAAATTGGTATCAGTTGGTGGTGTGGTTTATGGTCCAGAAGAGCTAGAGCGCGTATCGAAGCTACCAACTCGCGACGAAGCAATCTCTATCTTGATGGCTACTATGAATGCACCAGTGACCAAGCTTGTCCAGACTATGAACGCAGTTCCTGGCAAGTTCGTTCGCACTGTTGCAGCAATCAAAGACGCAAAAGAAGCTGCTTAATTGCTTGTTTTAACGTAACTTTGACATCGCCGATTGCACTTTATTGCCAACACTATTTGAAAATTTGGCAAGCAATCCAAGCGATATTAAAATCAATTAATTTTTATCAGATAACGGAGAGTTCTCATGGCACTATCTAAAGATGACGTGTTAAACGCAATCGCTGAAATGTCAGTAATGGATATCGTTGAATTAATCAGCGCTATGGAAGAAAAATTCGGCGTAACAGCTGCTGTTGCTGCTGCACCTGCTGCTGCTGGTCCTGCTGCTGCTGCTGCTGAAGAAAAAGACGAGTTTGACGTAGTTCTTGCCAGCTTTGGCGAGAAGAAAGTTGGCGTAATTAAAGCCGTACGTGAAGCTACTGGTCTTGGCTTGAAAGAAGCGAAAGATTTGGTTGAAAGCGCTCCAGCTCCAATCAAAGAAGGCGTTAACAAAGCTGAAGCTGAAGAGTTGAAAAAGAAACTTGAAGAAGCTGGTGCAACTGTTGAACTAAAATAGTTTAACTGCTGTACAAAAAAAGCTGGTAATGCCTTGCATTGCCAGCTTTTTTTTACTATAATTCGTAGCTTGACCTTTTGTGTCTGCCAACATACGTATGCAACATCACGGTGGATACCCATCAAAAGGACAGACGATATACATGCAAGCACACATGCCAGTTTTTGAAATCAGTTGATATGAGCTAAACGTCCATAGATGTTTGGCATTTTTTTGTGTCTGCATGCTTTCCCATTAACACTATAGTTTATACTGATTCTAAAAGTTATAGTTACCCCGATTATTATTAATTCTGAAAAGCTATTAAGCTTAGGTTGTCCGTTTCGTATGGTTTTACTGTCAGTAGTTAGGCTTATAGACGGTACATATCAACGACGATATTAGTTTTTATAGAGTTGTTGGTTTTGATAGAGCCATTGTTTTGAAAGAAAATTGCCTAAATATAACCAGTTTTGATAGCAGATAACTTAGAAATACCCTTAAGTAAGTCATTTTTCCTTACCTTTACGAGTAAGTTTTGCCTCAAAAGCAATATGTTTTTGATGATATGATATTGAATTTAATAGTCTGAGTGGTCATATAGACTGACTTAGATACTGATTATAAAATTAAGGTAAGGGTGCTAAGCAAGCACTGATAGCAGAAGTAGTAATTGACAAAAGATATAAACCGAACACGATCACCTGTTTTATATTATCGTTTACGTCGCCAAGTTTGCATCGTATTTATGTACGCTGGCCACGCTTTTAATTTGTTTCCACGTTTACTGTAAGGACTCTCGATGGCATATTCTTATACTGAAAAAAAGCGTATTCGCAAAAGTTTTGCTGAATTGCCCACTGTGATGGACATTCCCTATTTACTGTCTATTCAAGTAGATTCTTACGAGCAATTTTTGCAAGAGCACAAAAAGCCAAAAGCTCGTGAGAATACTGGTTTGCAAGCTGCGTATTCCTCTATTTTCCCAATTGAGAGTCACTCTGGTAACGCAGAGCTACAATTCGTTGAATATTATTTAGGTACGCCTGAGTTTGATGAGCGTGAGTGTATCTTACGTGGCTCAACGTTTGCTGCACCGATGCGTGTCAAAATTCGCTTGATTATCAAAGATAAAGACAGCAAAGACAAAGACAGCAAAGCGGCAATCAAAGATATCCGTGAGCAAAGCGTTTATATGGGCGAGATGCCTTTGATGACGGCTAACGGTACTTTCATTATCAATGGTACTGAGCGTGTTATCGTATCTCAGCTACATCGTTCACCTGGTGTGTTCTTTGATCATGATAAAGGTAAGTCGCATTCAAGTGGTAAAGTGCTTTATAACGCACGTATCATCCCTTACCGTGGCTCATGGTTAGACTTTGAATTTGATGCAAAAGATTTAGTTTTTGCTCGTATTGACCGTCGTCGTAAGTTACTGGCGTCAATCATTCTACGTGCGCTTGGGTTAACAACTTCTGAAATCTTAGATTTGTTCTTTGATAAAGTGGCTGTTTATAAAGGCGAAGAGCAGTTTGAAATTGACTTAGTAGCTGATCGCCTACGTGGTGAGATGGCTCAGTTTGATATCGTATCACCAGAAGGTGATGTCATTGTAGAGCAGGGCAAGCGTATTAATGCGCGCCGTATCCGTCAGCTTGAAGAAGCAGGTATGACGAAAATTGCGGTGCCTGATGAATATCTCTATGAGCGTATTTTAGCTGAAGATATCGTCGTAAATGATGAAGTTATCGCTAAAGCTAATACTTTGATTGACCATGAATTATTGGTTAAATTAAGCGCATTTGAAGCCAGCGAGTCTATCAAAGAATTCAGCATTCTATTCACCAACGATATCGATCAGGGTAGTTATATTGCTGACACGCTACGTGCAGATAGCACCTCAAGCCGTGAAGAAGCATTGATTGAAATCTATAAAGTCATGCGTCCAGGTGAGCCACCAACCGTTGAGACTGCTGAAAAACTGTTTGACAGCATGTTCTTTAACGCTGATCGTTATGACTTGTCAAATGTCGGTCGTATGAAATTCAACCGTCGTCTCGGTTTAGAATTTGATAACACTGATGATCCAGATATTCAACGCGCTCGTAGCGTATTGACCAATGAAGATATCGTTAACGTTCTAAAAGAGCTGATCGAAATCCGTAACGGTCGCGGCGAAGTCGATGATATTGACCATTTAGGTAACCGTCGTATTCGTTCAGTAGGCGAGATGGCAGAAAATCAATTCCGTGTTGGTCTAGTACGTGTTGAGCGTGCAGTCAAAGAGCGTTTAAGCTCAGCGGAATCTGATAACTTGTCACCACAAGATTTGATTAACTCAAAACCTGTTGCTGCTGCAGTTAAAGAGTTCTTTGGTTCAAGCCAGTTGTCACAGTTTATGGATCAGAACAACCCATTGTCGGAAGTTACCCATAAACGCCGTGTATCAGCATTAGGACCGGGTGGTTTGACCCGTGAACGTGCAGGCTTTGAAGTACGTGACGTACATGATACCCATTATGGCCGTGTATGTCCGATTGAGACTCCTGAAGGTCCAAACATTGGTCTGATCAACTCACTAGCTACGTTTGCAAAAACTAACAGCTTTGGCTTCCTAGAAACGCCGTATCGTCGTGTGGTTGATGGTAAAGTAACAGACGTTATTGAGTATCTATCAGCAATCGAAGAAGTAGGTACGGTCATTGCACAGGCTGATTCACCAGTAACTGCAGAAGGCGCGTTATCTGATGAAATGGTCAGTGTGCGTAGCTATGGTGAATTCGTCCGTATGCCGCCAGAAAAAGTGACGCATATGGATGTGTCGCCAAGTCAGGTAGTATCGGTCGCAGCAGGTCTGATTCCATTCCTAGAGCATGATGATGCTAACCGTGCCTTGATGGGCTCGAACATGCAGCGTCAGGCGGTTCCTACGTTACGTGCTGATAAGCCGTTAGTAGGTACTGGTATGGAGCGTCACGTTGCTCGTGACTCTGGTGTTTGTGTAATCGCCAAGCGTGGCGGTGTGATTGAAGATGTTGATGCATCACGTATCGTTGTTCGTGTAAACGAAGAAGAAATGGTCGCTGGTGAAGCGGGTATTGATATCTATAACTTGATCAAATACACACGCTCTAACCAGAACACCTGTATTAACCAACGTATCATTGTTAACCAAGGTGATGAGATCGCTTTGGGTGATATCTTGGCTGATGGTCCATCAACGGATCTTGGCGAGCTAGCACTCGGTCAGAACATTCGCATCGCATTTATGCCTTGGAATGGTTACAACTTCGAAGATTCAATCTTGCTATCTGAAAAAGTGGTTAAAGAAGATCGTTTCACCACTATTCATATTCAAGAATTGACCTGTGTGGCACGTGACACCAAGCTAGGTACAGAAGAGATCACGGCTGATATTCCAAACGTTGGCGAAGCAGCATTATCAAGTCTCGATGAAGCTGGTATCGTTTATATCGGTGCTGAAGTTGATGCTGGTGATATTCTAGTTGGTAAAGTTACGCCAAAAGGTGAGACGCAACTAACGCCAGAAGAGAAACTACTACGGGCTATCTTTGGTGAAAAAGCGGCTGATGTGAAAGACACGTCTTTGCGTGTTCCAACATCAAGCAAAGGTACGGTTATTGACGTTCAAGTCTTTACCCGTGATGGCGTCGAAAAAGATGCGCGTGCAAGAGCGATTGAAAAATCACAGCTTGATAGCTACCGTAAAGATTTAAAAGAAGAGCTACGTATCTTTGAAGAAGCCGCTCGTGGTCGTATTGGTAATCTATTAGATGGCCAAAAAGTCAGCGGCGGTTCTGGTCTCAAAGCCGGTACGGTTATGGCATTGGCTGATATGAAAGATATGAGCCTTGAGACTTTGCTTGATATTCAGCCAGTTGAAGAAGAAATCTCTGAGCGTTTAACGCAAATCGCTGAGTATTTGGTTGATAAGCAAAAAGACATCGATGTGAAGTTTGCTGAGAAAAAACGCAAATTAACCGCTGGTGATGACTTACAACATGGCGTACAAAAAATCGTTAAGGTATATCTAGCGGTTAAGCGTCGTATTCAGCCTGGTGATAAAATGGCTGGTCGTCATGGTAACAAAGGTGTTGTATCGCGCATTATGCCAGTCGAAGATATGCCTTATGATGAGAATGGTAATACCGTTGACATCGTATTGAACCCACTTGGTGTACCATCTCGTATGAACATCGGTCAGGTACTAGAGACGCATTTGGGCATGGCAGCGAAAGGTTTGGGCGAGAAGATTGATGGTATGCTCAAATCTCAAGCAGCGATCAAAGAGCTGCGTGATTTCTTGGACAAAATCTATAACCAAGTCGGCGGTGAACAAGTTGATCTTGATAGCTTGAGTGATGATGATATCATGGCGCTAGCAGATAACTTGCGTGCTGGTGTACCAATGGGCACAGCAGTGTTTGACGGCGCAAGAGAAAGCCAAGTTAAAGATTTGCTTGAGCTTGCTGGTATGGATCGTGATGGTCAGCAGACATTGTATGATGGTCGTACCGGTCAGAAGTTTGACCGCAAAGTGACCGTTGGCTACATGTATATGCTCAAACTTAACCATTTGGTTGATGACAAAATGCATGCGCGTTCAACAGGTTCTTACTCTCTAGTAACACAGCAGCCATTGGGCGGTAAAGCTCAGTTTGGTGGTCAGCGCTTCGGTGAGATGGAAGTATGGGCACTAGAAGCATATGGTGCGACTTACACGTTGCAAGAAATGCTAACTGTGAAGTCGGATGATGTTGAAGGCCGTACTCGTATGTACAAAAACATCGTTGATGGTGAGCAGTACATGGACCCAGGTATGCCTGAGTCATTCAACGTACTGACCAAAGAAATCAAATCACTGGGTATTAATATTGAGTTAAAGCAAACCCATTAAGCACGGCTGACTGAGGCTACCTTTAACATGGTCTTAGTCAATTATTATCCTTAGTGGTCAATCTAAAAGCAGTATGCGCATCGCTGCTGCTTTTAGTGATTTGTCTCAACCCTGTTCATTGCCTTCATTCATCTTAGCTGCGTCAATGGTACGCTGTCAGATGATTATAAAGATAACGGAGAAGCAACTTGAAAGATTTACTCGATATCATGCAAAGCCCTACCGGCAACGGTAACCAAGAGTTTGATAGCATTCAAATTACTTTAGCCTCACCTGATGTGATCAAATCATGGTCACACGGTGAAGTAAAAAAACCTGAAACTATTAACTATCGTACGTTCAAACCTGAGCGTGATGGTCTTTTTTGTGCCAAAATCTTTGGCCCAGTAAAAGATTTTGAATGTTTATGTGGTAAATATAAACGCCGTAAGTTCCAAGGCGTTATCTGTGAAAAATGTGGTGTTGAAGTTACCACTGCTAAAGTCCGTCGTGACCGCATGGGTCACATCGACCTAGCCAGTCCTGTGGCACATATTTGGTTCCTAAAATCATTACCAAGCCGCATCGGTCTGTTGCTAGACATGACATTGCGTGACATTGAGCGCGTTTTATATTTTGAAAGCTACATCGTGACTGAGCCTGGTCTAACTAGCTTAGAAAAGTACCAGTTGCTTGATGATGAAGATTACTACAAAGCGCTTGAAGAGTTTGGCGATGAATTCACTGCCAAAATGGGTGCTGAAGCCGTTCAAGACTTATTAAAAGACATCGATATCGATATCGAAATTGATGAGCTACGCGAAGCAATTCCGCAAACAGGTTCTGAGACTAAGCTTAAGAAGATGTCTAAGCGTCTTAAATTATTAGAAGCATTCCGTGATTCTAATAACAAGCCTGAGTGGATGGTAATGAACATCTTGCCAGTACTACCACCAGATTTGCGCCCGCTAGTACCACTAGAAGGCGGCCGTTTTGCGACGTCTGATCTAAACGATCTATATCGCCGTGTGATTAACCGTAACAACCGTTTAAAGCGTCTGCTTGAGCTAAGCGCACCTGACATCATCGTACGTAACGAAAAACGTATGTTGCAAGAGTCAGTGGATGCGTTGCTTGATAACGGTCGTCGCGGTCGTGCGATTACTGGTAGTAACAAGCGCCCATTGAAATCTTTGGCTGATATGATCAAAGGTAAGCAAGGTCGTTTCCGTCAGAACTTGCTAGGTAAACGTGTTGATTATTCTGGTCGTTCGGTCATCGTTGTAGGCCCAACACTACGTCTACATCAGTGTGGTCTACCAAAGAAAATGGCACTAGAACTATTTAAGCCATTTACTTATAACAAACTATTGTCTCATGGTTTAGCAACGACGATTAAAGCTGCTAAAAAGATGGTAGAACGTGAAGAGCCGCAAGTGTGGGATATGCTGGCCATGGTTATCCGTGAGCATCCAGTACTTCTTAACCGTGCGCCAACACTTCACCGTTTGGGCCTGCAGGCATTTGAACCAGTATTAATCGAAGGTAAAGCAATCCAGTTGCATCCGCTCGTTTGTACTGCGTTTAACGCCGATTTTGATGGTGACCAAATGGCCGTTCACGTGCCATTGACGCTAGAAGCACAGCTTGAATCACGTGCCTTGATGATGTCTACCAACAACATCTTGTCACCAGCCAACGGCGATCCGATCATCGTACCATCACAGGATGTTGTACTGGGTCTATATTACATCAGTCGTTCATCTATTAATGCCAAAGGCGAAGGCATGATTTTTGCCACCGTTAATGAAGCATTGCGTGCGATTGGTTCAAACGATTTACATGTAAACGCTAAAATCAAAGTGCGTGTCACCGAGACGCATATTGATGAAGACGGTAACGAAACCAAAGAAATTAGCATTAAAGATACGGTTGCTGGTCGCTTACTTATCTGGAACATCATGCCTAAAGGTATGTCGTTTGATGAGTGTAACCAAGAGATGACGAAGAAAAACATCTCTCGTTTGATCAACTCTTGCTACCGTAAAGTAGGTGTTAAAGAAAGCGTCATGTTTGCTGACCAATTGATGTATCTTGGTTTTGCTCAAGCAACGTTATCAGGCGTGTCTATCGGTATCGACGACATGGTCATTCCACCACTGAAAAAGCAAATCATCGAAGTGGCAGAAGGCGAAGTTCGTGAGATCGAAGATCAATTCGAGCAAGGTTTTGTGACAGCTGGTGAGCGCTATAACAAAGTGGTTGATATCTGGTCACGTACCAATGACAAAGTCGCTAAAGCGATGATGGACAACTTGGCTACTGATAAAATCATGAATGCCAAAGGCATTGAAGAAGAGCAGAAGTCATTTAACTCTATCTTTATCATGTCAGATTCTGGTGCTCGTGGTAGTGCTGCTCAGATTCGTCAGTTGGCTGGTATGCGTGGTTTGATGGCTAAGCCAGATGGCTCAATCATTGAGACGCCAATTAAAGCAAACTTCCGCGAAGGTTTGACGGTACTACAGTACTTCATCTCAACTCACGGTGCACGTAAAGGTCTAGCGGATACGGCACTGAAAACGGCTAACTCGGGTTACCTAACTCGTCGTTTGGTTGATGTGGCGCAAGATTTAGTTATCACTAGTGATGATTGTGGTACTGAAGAAGGCCTACTCATGAAGCCACATATTCAAGGTGGTGAAATCATTGAGAAGTTAGGTGAGCTAGTACTTGGTCGTGTGACGGCTCGTGATGTGACTTATAACGATGATGCCGATAAGGTATTGATTCCAGCAGGTACTTTGATCGACGAGCATTGGGTAAACGTGCTTGATAACAATGCGATTGATGATATCTGGGTACGCTCAGTTATTACTTGTAATGTTGAGCATGGTGTTTGTTCACAGTGTTATGGTCGTGATTTGGCTCGTGGTCATAAAGTGAACATTGGCGAGTCAGTCGGTGTTATGGCGGCTCAGTCTATCGGTGAACCAGGTACTCAGTTAACGATGCGTACATTCCACGTGGGCGGGGCAGCAAGCTCAGCATCAGTGGATAACAGCATCTCAGTTCGTAGTGCTGGCCAAGCGCATTTCGAAAACATGAAAACGGTTCAACATACCGATGGTCACTTAGTCATCGTATCGCGTTCAGCTGAAATCGCCTTGACCGATGAGCTTGGTCGTGAGCGTGAACGTTATAAAGTGCCTTATGGTTCTAGCGTGCTTGTGAAACACGAAGATCAGGTTGATGCTGGTCAAACCATCGCTAAATGGGATCCGCACACGCATCCTATTATCACAGAATTTGCTGGTACTGCACGCTTCAGTGACATCACTGATGGCTTAACTGCTACCGTAAAAGTTGATGATGCGACTGGTATGAGCTCATTTGAGATTCTTGCTACTCGTGACCGTTCAAGTTCAGCAAAAGACTTACGTCCTGCGATTATCTTGAACACTGATGAAGGTAAAGAAGTGGTTTACTTCTTACCAGCTGAAACCATCATTCGCGTCAGCGATGGTGAAAAAGTAGCAGCCGGTTCGATTTTGGGTCGTGTACCACAAGCCTCTTCAGGTACCAAAGATATTACCGGTGGTCTACCGCGTGTTGCTGACTTGTTCGAAGCACGTCGTCCGAAAGATCATGCTATCATGGCAGAAATGACAGGTGTGGTTAGCTTTGGTAAAGAGACCAAAGGTAAAAACCGCTTCATTATCACCAATGAAGATGGTGAGATTCATGAAGAGCTAATACCGAAATGGCGTCAAATCAACGTCTTTGAAAACGAAACGGTAGCACGTGGTGAAGTAATCGCTGATGGTCCACAGAATCCACATGATATCTTACGTTTGAAAGGTCAGACTGCACTTGCTGATTACATCGTTAACGAAGTACAGGACGTTTATCGCTTGCAGGGTGTAAAAATCAACGATAAACACATCGAAGTGATTATTCGTCAGATGCTGCGTAAAGTTGAGATTACCGATGGCGGCGATTCAAACCACTTCAAAGGCGATCAAGCAGAGTACTCTGATATCAAAGCATTGAATGCGAAGCTGGAAGCGGAAGATAAATTCCCAGTACAGTTCGAGCGTCAATTACTAGGTATCACCAAAGCAAGTCTGGCAACAGAAAGCTTTATCTCAGCAGCATCGTTCCAGGAGACGACCCGTGTACTAACTGCGGCTGCCGTGACTGGTAAAGTGGATGAACTACGTGGTCTGAAAGAGAACGTCGTTGTTGGTCGCTTGATTCCTGCTGGTACGGGTCTTGCTTATCATAAAGCACGCAAAGAGAAAGCGGAGCAAAAACTGCTAGATAAAGATCTTAAAGCAGGGTTTGACAATGCAGCATTTGATATGTCAGCGAGCACGGATAGTAAAGACTTTGCAAGCTTTGATGAAGCCTTTGCACAAGAGCTTAATCAGGATAATTAATAGTATTAAGCGTCTTTGATTTATTGTTAATTTGATAAAAAGCCAGCCTAAGTTGCTGGCTTTTTTGTGTGTGCAATAAAGTGAGAAATGCATGGTACTGTTATCTAAAAAAATAGTACACTGGAAAATATGCCCTAATTTACACTTCATATAAGGATAAGTCGCAAATGGCAGGTAAAACCCGCGTTGCCAAATATCAAGCAGATCGAACCAATCAAAAACTGTATTTCTGTCGTCTATCCTGCCAAGCAGCGGGGAATACCGATGATAAGCAGCTATATCAATCACATTGTGAAACCGCTATTTTTCATCTATACGGTGCTTTTCTTGCATTTACCCAAGAGCTGGGTCATTTTTATAGTTTGAACATGACAGCACCAACGTTATCAGAGATTGAGAAAGCATTAAGCGAGCGTACCCAAGTATCGCCTGAAATTCAGCGTTTACAGCAATTACAACAGCAGGGCTTTTTGGCTAATATAGAGCGTGCCTATCAGCGTTGTCTATACGCCGTACCGCCAGATACCATTGTAGATCAAACACCAAGCGATGCTGCCTCACCTGATCTTATTGTTAACGTTGTGACCTTGTCGAATCAATGGCTGCCAGATGAGACGACAATACGAGAGTGGCGTCAGCAGTTTTTAGAGCTGATTGAGCAACTACGTGCTGGTATGGTTGAGTTCTAGAAATAGTTATTAAAAATTTTGTACTTCGAATAATATTAGATGGATGTATTAATTGACTAACTAACGACTATTCTTTAATAGAATGGTATAGATCAAAGTATTAAGTATAAAAAAGGCTTATGTAGCGAGTGCTAAATAAGCCTTTTTTTGCGTTATAAGTTTACATTCTTGAGTTTCTATTTACTCCGGCATCGGTGGCATGCGTTCAACGGGTGTTACTGATAATGGGTTTTGCGGCACGCTATCATTATCACGACTGTTACTGGGTTTGGTGGCTTGAGAGCTACTTTGTTCTTCAGCAGGCTCAGCCGGTGGTGATTTTCGCTGTTGTGTTTGAGTCTTGACCGGTTTTTCTGATTCGCTGCTATCCGTATCTTCATCGGTAGTAAGGATGCCGTCGTCAGTCATTTCTATAATTCTTTGCTTTTGTTTTTTCGATTTGGCACGGTTATTGATAGATACCCATTGATGAGGCGTGTCTTTAAGTTGAGCCTTCATAAAATCCATCCAAACGGGTAGGGCTGCCACACCACCATATTCACGACGGCCCATGGTTGATGGTTGATCAAATCCCATCCATACTACAGTTGCATTAGTAGGATGAAAACCCGCAAACCAAGCATCTTTTGCTTCGTTGGTGGTACCCGTCTTGCCACCGATATCGTCACGTCCTAGGGCCTTTGCTCTCCGTGCAGTACCAAGTTGTACGACATCACGCAATATATCTGCCATCTCGAAAGCAACTCGAGGTTTTAGGATTCGCGGTGCTTGCTTTGCCATTGCATATTGAACCGCAGGCGCTTTCAAGCGATCGGCCTGTGGACTAGCATCATACAGATTTAAATTAAGCGCTTTATCGTTTTGTTCACTATTATCACTGTTCTCTAAGGTTTGTGCCTTAACCGTCACCTCATCGTTGATAGGACTGTCTTCATTCTCAATTGATTTCTTATAATTCTCAATGAGATTCTTATTAAGGTCTTCAAGTTTTTCGTTGAAGCAGGTAGCACACGCTTGGCGTGGGTTTGCTTGAAAGAGTAAGTTGTTATCATAATTATAAATTTGTTCGATAAAGTACGGCTGCACACGATGACCACCATTGGCAAACGTGGCATAAGCTGTTGCCATTTGTAACGGTGTTGCTTGCCCTGCACCTAGTGCTAAGGACAAAGTCGTCGGTAGCTTTTCTTTATCAAGACCGAATTCATCTAATAGGTCGCGTGTATCAGAGATACCAATTGCTTGTAAGAGACGAATAGAGACTAAGTTACGAGATAAATACAGTCCACGGCGTAAAGTGATGTCACCTAAAAAACGTTGATCAGAATTTTTAGGTTTCCAGTCACCTACTTGAATCGGTCGATCCGAAACAATACTATCTGGCCGATAGCCTTTTTCTAGGGCAGCGGTATAGACAAGTGGTTTAATAGTTGAGCCGGGCTGACGCCAGCCTTGTAGGGCACGATTGAATTTACTGTGATTAAAGTCAAAGCCACCGACCAACGCATTAACGGCACCAGTTTCTGGATTCAAGGAGACCAAACTCCCTTGTAGCTTGGGAATTTGTCCCAATTGCCAATTGCCGTTCGCCGTAGGTATTAAACGAACGATATCGTTTTTAGTGACAATTTGGCGGGCGTTATTAGGGAAGTAACCGATACGATCGGCAGAAATATACTTACGTGCCCAGCTCATACCTGACCAACCAACGGTCACATTTTCACCAGAGGACATTGTCGCCTCAAAACTGCGAGCATTAACTTTGGTAACTTTGGCAGGAGACATATTACTATAGCGACGGAAATTTTCTAACGGCTCATCATTTGCTTCTGCACCGCGCCAGCCATGACGATGTTCGTAAGCCACCAAACCGGTCAGTACCGCCGCTTCCGCATCTGTCTGTGCTTTACTATCAACCGTAAGGCGTACTCGCCAACCACTATGCATCACTTGCTCGCCATAGCGATCAACCAAAGTAGAGCGTGTCATTTCTGCCAAATAAGGCATATTGACGTCAAGCTTCTCTTTATAGAGGTTAATGCCTACTGGCGAGCTGATCGCTTCATCGCGTTGTGCTTTGCTGATATAGCCCAACTCATGCATGCGGCCAATAATCCAGTTGCGGCGAGTCAGCGCGCGACTAGGGTTGGCAACAGGGTTGTATTTAGAGGGGGCTTTTGGCAGGCCTGCCAACATTGCAGTTTCGGCAATAGTGAGGTTTTCTAGTGACTTACTGTAATATTTTTTGGCAGCGGCGCGGATACCATAAGCACCTTCGCCTAGATAGATTTTGTTGACATAAAGCGTCAAGATATCATTTTTGCTAAGCTCATCTTCTATTTTACGTGCTAAAAACAGCTCGACCAATTTTCGATTTAAGGTGCGTTCTGGACTTAAGAAGTAGTTTTTGGCAACCTGCATGGTAATGGTAGAGCCACCGGTTTGGCTGTCGTCGTCAGTCACTACTTCTGTGACTGCACGACCAAGACCTTTAATACTAATACCGCTGTGCTGAAAAAAGGACGCATCCTCTGCTGCTAAAAAGGCATGAGTCAAATTTTCAGGAATATCTTCAAAAGTAATTGGTAAAGACAAACGGTTGCCATATTGGCCAATGAGTTTGTCATCACTACTATATATCTGTAATGGCATCTCTAGATTTGCTGTTTTAATCTCTTGAATGCTAGGCAGGGTAGGCGATAAATACATCGCCATCCCATAAAAACCAATGGGCACAGCAAGTGCTAGGATCACTGCCAATGCTAAGCAGGCGATAACAAGCCCCACCAAAAAGTGAATGAGACGGGCGGTAGCATTTTTTTTGGTCATAAGAAAACTTATCAATTAAAATTTGCAACAGATAATGTATTATACCTTGAACAAAATCAGCAGGTCATAATAAATGTGTAAGTTGACCTTAATAGCCTGTTTAAATGCTTGAATCTATCTGTTAAGTAAAGTATTGTACTAAATTATTACAAATAACTATCAGATTGTACACTTAATATAAGGTATAGAGGTTGTGAGGCTATTTACTTCAAAAAGTCGACATTTGATTGGTATGGATATCTGTGCCACTTCAGTAAAGTTGGTTGACATACAGCACCAACAGGGCATGTTTCATCTAAAATCTTATGGCATTGAAAGACTGCCAGAAGGTATAGTCGTCGATAAACTTCTTGTAGATACTGAAGCGGTTGGTCATATTATTGCTAACCTAGCTAAACGCTGTCATGTCGCTGGTAGTAGTGCTGCAACAGCCGTTTCAGGGTCAGCAGTAATCACTAAAATTATTGATATGGATGCTGCGTTAAGTGATGTTGAGCGTGAAGCACAAATACGTCTAGATGCCGATCAATATATCCCCTATCCATTAGAAGACGTTAACTTAGACTTTGAAGTTCTAGGTCCTTCTTTAGTAAGCGATGATATGGTGCAAGTATTACTTGCCGCATCACGCTCGGAAAATGTCGACCAACGAGTTGATGCGCTAACTTTCGGCGGTCTACAGACCAAGGTTATGGATATCGAATCCCATGCTATAGAGCGCGCTTTTGGACTCATGGTAGATAACTTGCCAAACGCCCCAGAATTGGTAGCTTTGATAGATATCGGTCACAATCAAACGACTTTATATATTGCTAAGAATGGTGAGTTTATATATAGCCGCGAACAGCTATTTGGTGGTGTTCAATTAACAGAAGCGATACAAAACCGTTATGGACTATCTGCTGAAGAGGCATCTATCAGTAAGCGTGAGCGTACCTTACCAGATGACTACTACCTTGATGTATTGACGCCTTTTATTGAGAATACCATTCAACAAATTACTCGATCATTGCAATTTTATTTTTCTTCAAGCCAATACAGTAGTATCGATCATGTGGTCCTTGCTGGTGGTAGTAGCTCTATTGCTGGTCTTGCTGGTATGGCACAACAAAAACTTGGGGTGACTGTCAGTATTGCCAACCCTTTTACCAATATGACCATTGCACCAAATATCGATAATGAGCAACTGGCCATTGATGCACCAAGCTTAATGGCTGCATGCGGTCTTGCGTTAAGGAGCTTCGACTAATGGCTCGTATTAACCTATTACCTTGGCGCCAAGAAGAGCGCGAACGTCGCAATAAAGAATTTCTTACCTTAGTAGTGGCCGTGACTTTGCTCACTTTATTGGTTGCATTTGCTTCATGGAGCTACTTCAATAACGAGCTTGACGAGCAACTTGATGCAAACGCATTGATTGAAAAAGAGAATGCTCGTTTAGATACAGCTTTGACTGAAATTGACAGTCTAGAGCAGCGCCGTGACGATATCATTTCACGTATGCAAGTCATTCAAGATTTGCAGGGTCGACGTCCTGTGCCTGTGCGTTTATGGGACGATCTTGCTAAAGCCATCCCGCCAGCACTCTATTTGAATAATCTCAAACGCGAGGGCGATATTTTAACGTTGACAGGTCTGGCTGATAATCCAAATATTGTATCAAGTTTGATTCGTAATCTTGATGATAGTAAATGGATGGGTGATTCAGCAGTTAGTAATATCCAACAAAATATCAGTGCTTATGAATCTGCACCAGCGCTTAATAATACGGTCGCCGCTGGTGAACAGCCGCGTCCCGTTTATCCTGAAGACAGTTATGTTCAGTTCGTGGTAACGACTAAAGTTAAATCAGAGACAGTCACACCTGATGACGCTAGTACTGGGCTTGGAGGTGAGTTATGAAGCTTAACCGTAAAAAGAGCCTGATCAAAACCAAAAAAACAACCTTAAAACCAAAGCAACAGTTTGATTTTCAGGAGTTTCGCCGCAGTTTTGAATCGTTAGATTCTGAAAACTATGGCAGCTGGCCATTACCAGTAAAGGTCACTGTCATTGGGCTTATTATCACGCTCATCGCAGCGTTGGCATGGGCTTTACCGATTAGTAGTAAAATTGACGAGATCAATGCTGCTGAAAGTCAGCAACAAACTCTGCTTGATAGCTATCGTGAAAAAGAATCACGGGCGCGTCATTTAAAAGCTTATCAAGAGCAAGTTGTCCAAATGGAAGCCGAGTTCAATACCTTACTCGATCAGCTACCAAAAGATACTCGTGTATCAGAGCTGGTAGAGGGCATTAACATGACGGGCGTTGGCAGCAATATACGTTTTCAAGATATTTCAGTAGAGCCTGAGATTGAAAATGAGTTTTTTATTGAGCAACCTATCCGCATTGCTGCTTTGGGCGAATATCATCAGTTTGGTAGCTTTATTAGTGGTCTTGCCGCCTTACCACGAATCATTACTATGCATGATTTTGAGGTCAGCAATCCGCAACCGACATTGGATGTTTTGCCAGAGCTTAATCTGGTATTACAAACCAAAACGTACCGTTCAAAAGAAGCTGATCCTGAAGCCGTCGCGACTAATGCTACCGCTACAACTGATGCTGCAGGAGGCAACTAATGAGTATCCAAAAACTGCCTACGCTCTTGGTTTTAAGCATTGCTGTATTGTCAATGACAGGGTGTACCGATCGCATTGGTATGGCAGAGCAATCAATGGCTGATATACGCAATCAACCCGCTCAGCCTATTGAACCACCGCCTAAAGCTGAACTTGTAGAAGACTTTGTTTATAGTGCCAGTGCGCAGCGCAGCCCATTCTTACCACCGAGTTTAGTCAATGTACAAGGTCCTACCACCTCTATTGATGGTGTGCGTCCTGACATTACCAGAGTGAAAGAACCTCTTGAACAATATGAGCTATCGCAACTGATTTTTCGTGGTGTCGTAATTTCACCTGAAGGTCAGCGATATGCATTGGTACAACGCCCTGATGGTTCAGTCGCGAGTGTCAAAGTAGGTGGTTATCTTGGACTAAATGACGGCCGTATTGTTGAAATCACGCCGACCCAGATTAATTTGATTGAAATTGTGCCAGACAGCCGCGCTGGGTTTGTTGAAAAACCCCAGTCGTTGGTTTCACCCATAAGCTAAGTCGGCAGATTTTTTGAGGAATAAATAATGACAGTACGCAATAACAAGGTAATGATGATGAGCAACCGCGTATCTTCTGCTTTTGCTATTTCAGCATTGGCAATCAGCATGGTAGCAGTAAGTAATAGTGCCTATGCCGCACAGCGCATTAACAAGGTTTCTGTAGTACAAACTGCGCCAGCAGTGACGCAAATGCGCTTGGGATTTGAAGGTTTACCAGTGTTACCTGCTGCTTATCAACTTGATAATCCTAGTCGTTTGGTACTAGATTTTGAACAAGTGCAAAATGGACTTGCTAGTCGCTTTAATGAATACAATATTGGTATGATTGATCAGGTCACGACGTTAAATAGTGACAGTACCACCCGCCTGATTGTTGAGCTAAAACAGGCAGGTAACTATACGACGTCGATTGAAGGTAACGATTTACTATTAACCATTACGGATCCTAATCGCCCAGTAATGACCAATGACCCGATCCAAGACGTGCTTAATGATAATAATGCGATCACGACGACAGCAGTTGTTACACCGATTGTAGAAACCAGCAGTGCACCGGCAGTCATTATAACCAGTGAAAATGTGGTTAAAAGTCAAGTGCCTGCTGATACGATGGTCGTCAGAGTTAACCCATTATTAAGCCCACAACTTGCTGCGTCGCAAGTGAGTAAGCAATATAGCTACGATGGTCTGAGTGCGGTCAATTTTGCCGCAGGAAATGATGGTGGTGGCAACGTCAGTATCGCACTTACCAATGAAGCCATTCCAGTTGATGTACAACGTCAAGGCAACAAGTTAGTCGTACGCTTAACGGGTAGCACCGTGCCAAGAAATTTATTGCGCCGTTTGAATATTAATAGTGGTCTGGTTGATAGCATTGATACTAAAAACCAAGGTCAAAATGGTGTGATTACTATTAATGTCAAAGAGGATTATGAGTATCAGGCTTATCAATCAGGCAATCAGCTGAATATTAATATCAGAAAGCCTGAGCTACTACGTGAGCCAACACTTGAAGAAAAAGTCTATAGCGGTGAAGCATTATCTATGGAGTTTCAAGATGTTGAGATTCGCAGTGTCTTAGATATCCTAGCGCAGTTTACGGACATGAATATTGTGGCCAGTGATTCAGTCGCGGGCAATATCACCTTACGCCTTATTAATGTCCCATGGGATCAGGCGCTGGATATTATTCTAAAGAGTAAGAATCTTGGCAAGCGTGAAAATGGCAATGTTATTTTGGTTGCACCTTCCACCGAACTTGCTGAGCAGGAAGCACGTGAGCTTGAAGCACAGCAAGCGGTTGAGTCTTTTGCGCCATTACGTACCGAATACATTCGCTTAAGCTATGCAAAAGCGCCAGATGTTTTGACGCTTATTTCTCAAGGTAGTGGTTCATCGGGTGGCAGCAATTCAAATTCTGCTGATAACAACACCTTATTGTCCAACCGTGGAACGGTAACGGTGGATGAGCGTACCAATACTTTAATTATTAAAGATGTGGCTGAAAGTATTGAAAATATCCATAAGTTGATTGGTAAAATTGATATTCCAGTCCGTCAGGTCATGATTGAAGCGCGTATTGTGAGTGCCACCGATAGCTTTAGTAAAGAGATTGGGGTTCGTTGGGGTATCTTGTCAAATGGTGCAGCCAATAATCGTAATTTATTGGTTGGTGGTAGTAATCAAACGCTATGGGATTTAAAAGACTTTGATGTAGAAACGACGACGGTAAATGGTCAAACGGTTTCTTATCCTTCATACGATATTACTCGTCCTGATAACTTAAACGTTGATTTGGGTGTGGCAAACCCCGCTGGCAGTATTGCTTTTGGCCTACTTAGTATGTCAGATGTGATGCTAGATCTTGAATTGTCAGCACTGCAAGCAGATAATCGTGGTGAAGTTATTTCTACGCCGAAGATTTTGACAGCAGACAAGCAAACGGCAAAAGTTTCTTCAGGAACACAGATTCCTTATCAAGAAGCATCTGCCAGTGGTGCCACGACGACCAGCTTTAAAGAGGCGGCATTGAGTTTAGAGGCAACGCCAAATATCACCCCAGATGGTAAAATTGGTTTGCAATTGTTGATTACTAACGGCACACCGACCATTATTAATAATCAGGTTGCTATTGCTGAAGATTCTATTTCAACCAATGTTATTGTTGAAGATGGTCAAACAGTTGTGTTGGGCGGTGTCTTCAAAAATCGTACCAACAATGGTGTCGATAAGGTACCTTTCTTAGGAGACCTCCCTTATATTGGTCGAGCTTTCCGTAAAGATGTGCGTAGTAATTCTAAAGAAGAGTTATTGATATTTGTGACGCCAAAATTAATTAATGACGGTATCAGCCGCTTGGATTAATCCTTTATTGATTGGTTTTCGCTTAAAAAAAGCAAGCATCAACGCTTGCTTTTTTTGTGGGAAAATTTTGAGATTTACTAACAATAATCAACGCTCATTACTAGCCAGAATATCAATGACGTTGTATCATAGGTAATTTAGCTGAGTAAGTGTTATGGTGGAGGAATTGCCGTCGGTATTTTTAGTAGGGCCGATGGGAGCAGGGAAGACGACAATCGGTAAACTGCTGGCTAAGCAGTTGGGTCGCACCTTTGTAGACAGCGATTGGTACATTGAATCGCAGACAGGGGCTGACATTGCTTGGATATTCGCTAAAGAAGGTGAAGCGGGCTTCCGTGAGCGTGAAACGCGCGCCATCGATGAGTTGACTCAAAAAGACCAAATCGTCTTAGCGACCGGTGGTGGCGCTGTGATGTGTGCTGAAAACAGAGCGTTTTTGCAGCAGCGCGGTATCGTTGTTTATTTGAATGCTCCAGTTGATGTGCAAATGGCTCGCACGGCTAAAGACAAATCACGACCACTATTACAACAGCCAAATCCTAGAAAAATCTTGCAAGATTTATATAGCACCCGTGATCCCTTATATCGCCAAGTCGCCCATATCATCATGCCCACCGGTCATACTTACCCCCGTCATATGGTTAATCAGCTTTTACAGCAATTAGAGACGTTGACTGACAGCACTGCCACAGCAGCAGAACATAAAGAAAATTAACCTTAAATAATGAAAAATTCTATTAGCGCATGTCTTCATTGTAAACATGGCGATAAAAATCAGGACATGCCCTAGTTACGCTTAGCTACTGTTATCTCATTCAAAATGCTTAGGGAGTATTTAATGGCAACGCCACTGTTTCATGACGGTTTAACGGTTCATACGCAAAGTCATGACTATCCAATCGTCATTACTGAGAAAACAGCGATAGAGCACAACAGTATGGCAAAGCAGGTCGCACCCTATATTCGTGGTCGCCAAGTATTGATTGTCACTAACGATACTGTTGCGCCTTTATACCTAAGCGCTTTAGAGAAAGAGTTAACAGAGCAGTTCACTGTGCACGTTTGCGTATTGCCAGATGGTGAACAATATAAAAACCAGAGCAGTATCAATAAAATTTATGATGTATTGATGGCCGAACATTTCAATCGTGATGTCACGCTTATAGCCTTGGGTGGCGGCGTTGTGGGCGATATGACGGGCTTTGCTGCAGCAAGCTTTATGCGTGGTGTGAATTTTATTCAGATTCCAACCACGCTACTGTCGCAAGTGGATTCGAGCGTTGGTGGTAAGACGGGTATCAACCACCCTCAAGGTAAAAATATGATTGGCGCTTTTTGGCAGCCACAAATGGTCCTTGCAGACATGAGTACCCTCAATACTTTGCCAGCGCGTGAATTGTCAGCAGGGTTAGCTGAGGTCATTAAATACGCGCTCATTATGGATATCACGTTTTTAGATTGGCTAGAGGTCAATCTGCCGGCGATGATGGATTTGGATTTGGCGGTACTTGGTGATGCCGTAAAACGCTGCTGTCAGTATAAAGCTGATATCGTTGCGCAAGATGAAAGAGAGTCAGGCATGCGAGCATTGTTAAACTTCGGTCATACTTTCGGCCATGTCATTGAGACACATGAAGGCTATGGTAATTGGTTACACGGTGAGGCAGTCGCTGCTGGTATGGTACAAGCGGCAGAGTTATCACAAAAAATGGGTTGGCTAACGGTCGAGGACGTTGCTCGTATTAAACGTATTTTAACCTTGGCAAATTTGCCTATCACACCGCCACGCATTGATACACAAACGGCGCTGAGCTTGATGGGACATGATAAAAAAGTCAAACACGGACAAATCCGCCTTATTTTGTTAAAATCGCTGGGTCAGGCCGTATTGACCAATGATTTTGATGACGAGCTTTTGCATGCGGTATTGTCAGAGCACAGCGTATAATGTCTCAAAGCTTTAGCGCTCAAGAATGCTCACTGAACTCAATGGTTTAAAGCAGACTGGCTCGTCGCAATTTTACTTGACTGCGCATCTCTTGAATGCGGTCAACTTTATTTTTACCAAGGATACTTCCATGGCAGCTTCAAGATCAACGCCGCGTACCGCTAGCCAATCATATCGCCGTCAAGCATTGATTTGGCTGATAATGACCTTGCTGTTGGGTGTGGTTACGGCTCTGATTTGGATGTTTAGTCAAACACCAGCGATGGGTGCAAAAATTGAAAATGCCCCAATATCGCCACCGCAAACCATAAGTACTGTGCTTGAACAGCCCTTGAAAATTGAGTCGTTACACGAGCTTGATACCGACGTGCAGCCTATTAGTTTTGATACGACGGTGCGTGATTTGCGAAATTATCCGGCTGAGTTTAAAGACAAACGTTATTTGTTAGCGAACAAAGGCAAATGGACAGTGCAGGTTATGAATGTCGCTGAAAATGATGTAATTGCCAGTTATCTAGAAGGCCGCGCCGACCGCGATAAATTTGCTTATTTCCGTTATCTTGACGATGAAAACCAAGTACGTTATATGCTGACTTATGGCATCATGAGCAGCCCACAAGAAGCTGTCGGCGCAGCAAAACTGATAGACTTTAAGTTGCCTAATAATGTGCGTGTGTTACCAGAAGAGATCAATCGCTATGTCGCTATTATCGATAACTATGAACGCCCTGATCCGGTTAAAGATTTGAGCACCAGACGTACACGTTCTGTTGATTTAAAACCGACTAAGCGCGAAGTGCCAGTACGCCAGACACTGCCAGAAGCTGACAGTACTGACCGCGGTAGCCAAGAAACTGCCAGTAACCGCGACAGTGAAAGTATTCGTCAGTTAGCGGATACCTCTGCTACGTTATCGGTGACTGAAGAACGGATCGTTGGCAATGAAGAGCAAGTCTCATCTGCTACAGCTTCTAAAAATGATGGTAGCGCGAGTAAACCTGAGCAAGATAATAAAAAATCAGCGACATCAGGTACTGAGAACGGCATTAAAAGCCCTCCCGTAGTCCCAACACCCAAGCCGCCAAGTAGTAGTACCAGTAGCACAAATTCTGGCGCAAACGCTACTAGCAAGAATGCCAATAGCAATCCTCCTAAGAGCAACAACGACAGCATAAAAACGCTGATAGAAGACAAAAGTAATTAGAGCGTGTTTGCTCTTCGACCATATCATTGATGGTTGTGATGAGCTCGTTACCACTATGATTGACAGAAACCCACTAACAAGCTGGTTGGTGGGTTTTTTTGTGGGGCATCATAAAGTAGGTTGTTAGCGCCAAAAATATATATTCAGACGGAGCGAACCTTGATCAATCCTCTTAATTAAGCCTTGTCATCAATACTATGTATCAAAATTTGCATAAAATATTTAGTCATCCTATAACCAATAGTAATAAGTTCTCTTACAAAATATGGTTGATGAATCGATAGAAAAGACTAGATTTTTTGCCCATCATTAACTAATATAACTGTGGGCGACGTTCTGTATAGTTATCGTAAAAACTGTTTTTCAACGATAAATTGGTAAGCTTTTATCATTTAAAAGATACATTACTAAAACTTATTTTCTTAAGCGCGGCCAGTTGTCATGTATAGTTAAGCTATCGCAAGTGGCGCAACCTCTCTTATTATTGCTCTCTTTAGAGTGAATGAAGCGCTTGAGTACAGAGCGTCAGATATTCAAAGTTAATCAAATGCAAGATTATTAAATGCTTAATCAATCAGCCCTAATTGCTAGGTATGGTTTGATAACAAGCGACACTCAAGATAGCGACATTGCGTTATTGATAGTGGGCATACAGGGCCGTATGTCATTGCCAAGGGCAACCGCTTACTGTCTGTTAATATATTAATGATCTGTTAAGACATCATCCAATGACTGGGAGGGTCAGGATTTCACCTTACTCTCAAAGTATGATGTCTATGAGCCTCACGCCATTTATTAATTCGGATATACGAATATTAATTATCAGCCCGTTCTGCTTACGGTCTTCAGTTTATGATCTGCATTGGATGCATAAATTGCCCGTTCACTTAAAAGGACTAGCCATGTCAATGATTTCCTCGCAAACCCACCTGGCCACGCCAGATGACTTTTCTGATAATTGTGGTTTTGGTTTGATCGCTCATATTGAGGGACAAGCCAGCCATGATTTGGTAAAAACTGCTATTCATAGTCTAAGCTGTATGACCCATCGCGGCGGTGTTGCTGCTGACGGTAGAACGGGTGATGGTTGTGGTCTACTACTGGCGACGCCTATTGAGTTTTTCAGAAATATTGCTGCTGAGCAAGGGTTCGCTATTGCTGACAACTTTGCGGTTGGTATGGTCTTTGTCAATGTAGATGAAACAAAAGCCCGTGATAGCCAGCAAGTGCTAAGCGATGAGATTGTCGCCCAAGGATTAGAAGTTGCTGGTTGGCGTGATGTACCGCTTGATTTGAGCATCGTTGGTGACATTGGCCGTGAGACCTTACCTGACTTTAAGCAAGTGTTTGTCAACGCACCTGATGATTTGGCAGCGGACGACTTTAACCGTAAACTGTTTGTCGCACGCAAAAAAGCAGAGCAGCGCTTGGCTGATGATGAGCTGTTTTATGTGTGCTCATTGAGCTGTCAGACGATTATTTATAAAGGTTTGGTGATGCCATCAGACTTACCAGCATTTTTCTTAGATTTACAAGATGAGCGTTTGGCATCGCATATCGTGGTATTTCATCAGCGTTTCTCCACCAATACCTTGCCGCGCTGGCCATTGGCACAGCCGTTTCGTTATCTTGCCCACAATGGCGAGCTGAATACCATCACAGGCAATCGCAATTGGTCTGAAGCACGGACGCCAAAACTAAAATCAGACAAACTGCCCAATCTGAATGAATTAACGCCATTGGTTAACAGTACTGGCTCTGACTCATCAAGCCTAGATAATATGTTAGAAGTCCTCATGTCCGGCGGTATGAATCTATTCCATGCGATGTCGATTCTCGTGCCACCCGCTTGGCAGAATGTCGATAGCATGGATATGGATTTACGCGCTTTTTATGAGTTTTATTCGCAGCACATGGAAGCGTGGGACGGACCAGCAGGTTTGGTGATTCAAGATGGACGCTATGCAGTCTGTATGCTTGATCGCAATGGTCTGCGCCCATCGCGTTGGGTAACCACTAAAAACGGCTATATAACCGTTGCCTCTGAAGTTGGGGTGTGGGATTACGAGCCACAAGATGTATTGGCGAAAGGTCGCGTTGGGCCTGGTCAGATGCTGGTGATTGATACGTTGACCGGCCAAATTCTAGATACTACTGCCATTGCAACCTTACTGAAAACAGCTCATCCATATCGCAAATGGTTACGTGAAGAAGCCACTCGTATCCGTGACAATGAGCGCTTAGAAGAGACTCTAGCAACGCAAGCTTGCCGCGGCGATAAGCTCAAAGCATTGCAAAAAATGTATCATATTACCAATGAAGAACGTACTGAGATTATCCGCCCCAATGCCGAAAATGGTCAAGAGCCCGTTGGTTCAATGGGTGATGATACGCCCATGGCAGTGCTATCGCAGCAAATCCGCCATGTCGGCGACTTTTTCCGTCAGCAGTTTGCACAGGTGACCAATCCACCGATTGATCCATTGCGTGAATCTATCGTGATGTCATTGCAGACCTGCCTCGGCGCTGAAACTAACGTGTTTGCGCCATCAGCGCGCGATGCACACCGTATTATTTTGTCATCGCCCGTACTGTCAGCCAGCAAGATGCAGCAGCTTGAGACCTTGGGTGATCCAGCCTTTAAGATGGCACGTATTGATTTAAACTATGAGCGCAGCCTTGAGTTGTCAGAAGCCATCAGTGCTATCTGCGAGCAAGTGGCTAACAGCATCCGAGCTGGTCACACTTTGATTGTGTTGTCTGATAAAGACATCGATGCCGATAAAGTACCAGCCAATGCCATCATGGTAACAGGTGCGGTGCATCATTATTTAATTGGTCAAGGCATTCGTACCGATGCTAATTTGATCATTGAGACTGGTTTGGCACGCGATTCGCATCAAGTGGCAGTATTGATTGGCTTTGGTGCGACCTGTGTTTATCCCTACTTGGCTTATGATGTTATTGATGATTTGGTCGCGACTGGTGAGCTGCTTGGTGATCCGATCCAAGCACGGGTTAATTTCCGTAAAGGCTTAGACAAAGGGTTGCTAAAAATCTTATCAAAAATGGGCATATCGACTATTGTCTCTTATCGCGGCGCCCAGTTGTTTGAAGCAGTGGGTCTCTCTGAAGAAGTGGTGAGCCTGTGTTTCAAAGGCGTGCAGAGTCGTATTAAAGGTGCTACCTTTGCAGACTTAGCTGCCGATCAAGCACAATTAGCGGCGAATGCCTTCAAGCGCCGCGCACCACTAGATCAAGGTGGCTTGCTGAAATTTGTCTTTAATAAAGAATATCATGCCTTTAATCCAGACGTGATCAACAGCTTGCATACCGCCGTACGCACGGGCGATTATGATAATTATCGTAATTATGCCAACTTAGTGAATAGCCGTCCGGTTGCCACCTTGCGTGACTTATTGCAATTAAAAACAGATAATCCGATTGATGTTAATGACGTAGAGGATATCTCAGCAATTTTGAAGCGCTTTGACTCGGCGGGCATGTCGTTAGGGGCATTGTCACCCGAAGCCCATGAAGCGATTGCCATGGCGATGAATACCATCGGCGGGCGTTCAAACTCTGGTGAAGGCGGGGAAGATCCAGTACGTTATGGCACGCTGCGCAACTCGAAAATTAAGCAAATTGCCTCGGGTCGTTTTGGCGTAACACCTGCGTATCTTCGCTCGGCCGAAGTGATGCAGATTAAAGTCGCACAGGGTGCCAAGCCAGGTGAGGGTGGTCAGCTGCCGGGTGGTAAGGTCAATGCTTTGATTGCGCGCTTACGTTATTCGGTACCGGGTGTGACGTTGATTTCACCGCCACCGCATCATGATATTTATTCTATCGAAGATTTAGCACAGCTGATTTTTGATTTAAAGCAGGTCAATCCTGATGCCTTGGTATCGGTAAAACTGGTATCACGTCCGGGCGTTGGTACTATCGCGACCGGCGTGGCAAAAGCTTATGCCGACTTAATCACTATCTCAGGCTATGATGGTGGTACAGCAGCCTCTCCGCTGTCCTCTATCCATCATGCAGGCTCACCATGGGAGCTAGGACTTGCTGAAACCCATCAATCGCTACGAGTGAATGGACTGCGTGATAAAGTACGAGTGCAAACTGATGGCGGTTTAAAGACTGGTCTTGATGTGGTTAAAGCCGCTATCCTTGGGGCAGAAAGCTTTGGCTTTGGTACCACGCCGATGATTGCGGTTGGTTGTAAATACCTACGTATTTGCCATCTTAATAATTGCCCGACTGGGGTTGCGACGCAAAAAGCCAAGCTACGTGATGAGCATTTCATTGGCGAAGCGGAGATGTTGATTAACTTCTTCAAATTTGTAGCAACTGAAACACGCGAATGGCTCGCCGCCCTTGGTGTGCGTAGTATGGAAGAGTTGGTCGGACGTACTGACTTGCTTGAAGTATTAGAAGGCAACACGGATAAACAGCGTCATTTGGATTTAACGCCATTATTATTTAGCCATCCTGCCAGTAGTGGTAAAGCCCAAACCTGTCAGGTAGAGCGTAATGAGCCGTTTGATAAAGGCTTGCTCGCTGAACAGATGATTAGTGATATGCTGCTCAATATTCGTCAAGGCAATGGCGGTGATTATAGCTATTATGTCGGTAACTGTGATCGCTCTATCGGCGCGCGTATCTCTGGTGAGATTGCACAAGTATGGGGCAACCTTGGCATGAGTGATATGCCAATTAAGCTGCATCTGACTGGTACTGCTGGGCAGAGTTTAGGCGTCTGGAATGCAGGTGGTCTAAATATTGAGCTAGAAGGCGATGCCAATGATTATGTCGGTAAAGGCATGGCTGGCGGTGAGATTGTCATTTATCCACCAAAAGACTCAAGCTTTACGGCGCAAGAGACAGCCATCATTGGTAATACCTGCTTATATGGCGCAACGGGTGGTAAATTGTATGCAGCTGGTACCGCTGGCGAGCGCTTTGGGGTGCGTAACTCTGGCGCGCACGCAGTCATCGAAGGCACAGGCGATCATTGCTGTGAATATATGACAGGCGGTATTGTCACTATTCTTGGACGTACGGGCCTCAACTTTGGCGCAGGCATGACAGGTGGTTTCGCTTATGTACTTGATATGGAAGGTGATTTCTTTGACCGTTGTAACCATGAGCTGATCGATCTTAACCGTATCTCAAGTGAGCAAACTGAGGAACACCGTATTCATTTGCAGCAAGTGATTGAAGCGCATGTTAATAAAACAGGCAGCGCATGGGGTCAAACGATATTGGCTGACTTTGAACACTATGTTCGTAAGTTTTACTTGGTGAAGCCTAAAGCGGCAAACATTGCGAGCCTTCTCAAAACCACCATGGCTGACCCACAATAGCTTTGCTTGGATTATCCAATGTTCCGCTTTTAAAAACCTTTTAACTCAGAGGTTTTCAGCAGGTAAGTGACAGCAATGAATGAATCTCTTAATTTTGCGATACAAGAGACATCGTTGACTGTCACCGCCCACTTTAAAAAAGCTTGATATAAAAAGCCTCATATTAAAGAGACAATACCATGGCAAAACGCTTAGAAAATAGTTTTCAGTTTTTAGATGTACCACGGCTTGAGCCGACCAAAAAAGACATCGCCACGCGCTCAACGGAGTTTGTTGAAATTTATAAACCGTTTGAGAGTGAAGCAGTCGCGCAGCAGTCACACCGCTGTCTGGAGTGTGGTAACCCTTATTGTGAATGGAAATGCCCTGTACATAATTACATTCCTAACTGGCTCAAACTGGCCACCGAAGGGCAGATCTTTCAAGCGGCTGAATTGTGTCACCGCACCAATACGTTGCCTGAGGTCTGCGGCCGCGTCTGTCCACAAGATCGCTTATGTGAAGGAGCTTGTACGCTGAACGATGGCTTTGGCGCTGTGACCATTGGTAATGTCGAGAAGTACATCAACGATACCGCCTTTGCACTTGGCTGGCGTCCAGATATGTCTGATGTGGTTTGGACAGACAAAAAAGTCGCGATCATCGGTGCAGGGCCAGCAGGTTTGGGCTGTGCGGACATACTCGTTAGAAACGGCGTAAAACCAGTTGTGTTTGATAAGCGTCCTGAAATTGGTGGTTTACTGACCTTTGGTATTCCAGAGTTTAAAATGGAAAAAGACGTTATGCGCAACCGCCGTGTCATCTTTGAAGGCATGGGCATGGAGTTTCGTCTTGAGACAGAAATCGGTACCGACATTAGTATTGATGAACTGCTAAGCGAATACGATGCAGTATTTATGGGCATGGGTACCTACACTTATATGCGTGGCGGCTTTGCTGGTGAAGAACTAGAAGGCGTCCATGATGCGCTAGATTATCTGATTGCCAATGTCAATCGTTGCAACGACTGGGAAAAAAATCCTGAAGAGTATATCGACTTTAAGGGCAAAAGAGTCGTGGTGCTAGGTGGTGGCGATACCGCGATGGACTGTAACCGTACCAGTATTCGTCAAGGGGCGAATCAAGTAGTCTGTGCCTATCGCCGTGACGAAGAAAATATGCCAGGTTCACGTCGCGAAGTGGTCAATGCTCGAGAGGAAGGCGTTGAATTTCTATTCAATCGTCAACCGACAGAAATCATTGGCTTGAATGGTAAAGTAAATGGCGTAAAAGTCGTCACGACTCAATTGGGCGCACCAGACAACCGTGGTCGTCAGCGTCCTGAACCCATTCCTAATTCAGAAGAAATTATCCCATGTGACGCAGTGATTATGGCCTTTGGCTTCCGTCCTAGCCCTGCTGATTGGTTTGAGACTCAGCAAGTGGCAATGGACAGCTCTGGTCGCGTGCTGGCAGCGGAAAAGCAAACCTTTAAATTCCAAACCAAAAATCCTAAAATATTTGCTGGTGGTGATATGGTGCGTGGTTCTGATTTGGTCGTGACCGCCATTTGGGAAGGTCGTGAAGCCGCTGAAGGTATTTTGGACTTCTTAGAAGTATAATTGGTTTATATCCAGTTATTAACAGTCCTATTTCAATCTCAAACGTCTTTTGCCTTGTAACAGGCAAGAGACGTTTTTTTTAATAGCTGGCTATTTTTAGCCCATTTAGTTGCTTTCGTTCAGATTTAGGACGCGCCCTAAGAAACCGTTAGTATTTTACATCTACCATATTATCTATATGCTTTAATGCTATTATTCAATTAAAAAGAGTATCTATGCGTGAAACCAAAAACTTGGCAACGATTTACCGCACCATTCATTGAGCCTTATGCGCGCTATCAGCATGCTGATATCTTGCATGCCATACGTATAGGTGCAGCTATCATGCTTGCCCTATTAGCAAATCAAATTAGCCATTTTCCACATGGGGAATGGACGACTATTACCGTCTTTATTATTCTAGGATTGCTACAGTATCAAGGCGCTATTTATACCAAGGCCAAAGAGCGAGTATTGGGCACGGTTTTGGGTATTGTCGTGGCATTTGCGATCTTATGGTTCAATAAAGAGACTGGTGCTTGGTTAGGGACAGAGTATCTGCTTATTGGTATCATCAGTGGGATTATTGGTTATTTTTCGGTCAGGCGGCTAGGGTATACTGGGTTACTCACTGGTATTACTATGCTGATGATAGTTTCTAATTTAAATCAAGTTAATATGGCGCAAGATGGTGTCTATCGCGCACTCAATATCTTAATCGGTACGGGTATTGCTGTTATGGTGACAGTGGTCTTACCTCTCAAATCTACCTTGATGTGGCGCTTTTTATTGGCAAATAATTTAGAAGCCTGTAGTACTATTTATGCTGGTGTCGGGCATCATATCGATGCTGAAATAATGGCTCCCAAGTCGCTTGTCTATACTAAGGCGACAAGCTCAGCCAGCCTGACTTATCCTAAAAATAATAGCGCTATGCCAGATATGCCTGTCAATAAAGCGTTGATAAAATCGCTGCAGCAAATAAACAAGCGACTACTCGCAGTACGTCCACATATTGCTGCGACAGCAAGTGAATCTGGTATTGATAAAGAAACCATAGAAACCATTCAGCGAACCCATCGTAATATCATCGGCACCATCGATTTATTGTTAAGTGCGGCGCCGCGTTTGGTAAATATCGATATCGATGATGATAACCATACGCTACTGATTCACTATCAACACGAGCTCACCCAAGCAATGCAACACATCGCGGCAGTGCTACGCAGCCCAAGCGATCAAACTTTTCGACCCATTACGCGCATTGCGCTATCAGAATATCCTAGCGTACAGTATGCAACGTTTGAGTGGCAAGGGTATTTTTGGTTAACGCAAACGTTGCAAGCACAACTGCAACAGTTAAGTGATCTGCTACAAACGACCAAACCGCAGTGGTATGCTGCTTCTGGTCTTCGATATCAACGGCGTGAGCAGCGTAGAATGAAAGAGCAGGGGGGCGAGTCCGACTTACACTTGTAAATACACGGAATGTTGGCAAGTATTTGTCAGCGTCTTTTAGCTATTACCAATAGCCAAATGCTATGTTCTTAGGGTGTTTTTTTGTTGTTATGTGCTAGCATGTTTTGACCTTCAGCGTCTTTTATCTTTTAATAGGTAAAAGGCGTTATTTTTTATCATTACTTTATGTATGGTTAAGCCAGTAGCTAGGATTTAATCGCTTTTTTATTCATTCATTATAAGAGATACCCTGCGTGAAATCGACTTTTTGGCAGCGACTTACCGCCCCGTTTGTAGAGCCTTATGCCCGCTACCAGCATGCGGATGTTTTGCATGCTATACGTTTGGGAGTAGCGGTTGTCACTGCGCTATTACTTAATAAAGTCACTCATCTGCCGCATGGCGAGTGGACGACCATTACCGTGTTTGTCATATTGGGTTTGTTGCAATATCAGGGAGCGATTTATACCAAGGCTAAAGAGCGGATCTTGGGTACCTTGCTTGGGGTGGTGGTGGGGCTTAGCTTTTTATGGCTGATTAAAGATATCGGTGGCTGGTTGTGGCTATATTATGCACTGATTGGCATTATCAGTGGCATCATCGGTTATGTGGCGGTCAAGCAATTGGGTTATATCGGTCTATTGACAGGCATCACCATGCTCATGATTGTATCGAGTCCTGACCATAGCAATATCGTCCAAGATGGCTTATATCGCGCGTTCAATATTTTGCTTGGCGCAGGGGTTGCAGTGGCAGCAACGCTAATTTTACCGCTTAAATCGACATTGATGTGGCGGTTTTTGTTGGCCAGTAATCTTGAGGCATGCAGTAATTTGTATGCAGGGGTTGGCAATCATATTGATGCAGAAGTTCTAGTGCCCAAGCCGTTTAAATATAGTAAGGCGACCAGTTCAGCCAGCATTATTTATCCGTCGAGCAGTTCTATACCAGATACGCCAGTCAATAAATCCTTGGTGAAAGCGCTACAAAAAATTAATAAGCGCTTGCTTGCCGTGCGTCCGCATATCGCAGCGACAGCAAGTGAATCAGGGATTAAAAAAGAAACGCTAGAGACCATCCAGCGTACTCACCGTAATATTATTGGTACGATTGATTTATTGTTAAGCGCGGCACCGCGTTTGGCAAATATTGAGATTGACGATGAAAATCATATTTTGCTCATCCACTATCAGCACGAATTGACGCAGGCGATGCAGCATATGGCAGCGGTATTACGTAGCCCAAACGATGAAGTGTTTCGCCCTATTACGCGCATCGCCGTATCAGAATATCCAAGCGTAGAAAATTTAGGCTTTGAGTGGCAAGGCTATTTTTGGCTGACCCAAACTCTGCAAGTACAATTGCAGCGTCTCAGTGATTTGCTGCAAACTACTAAGCCGCAATGGTTCGCTGCCTCTGGTCTGCGCTATCAACGCCGTGAGCAGCGCCGTATTGAACATAAAGGCAGTGAAACCGATTTGCACTTATAAATGAGACACAAATAAAAAACGCTGACTCTGTAAAGTCAGCGTTTTTTTTCGGTCAAAATTATTAAAAGCCATTCTTAAAAAAAGCTATTAAAAATGGTGATTAAAAACGGCTATAAACAATCAGCTGTTAACAAACAATGCTTAACGACCCGTTTTTAGCTTATCCCAATACTGCTGATACACTTGCAATGCTTCATCGCCCACATCTTCTTGGAACTCAGCTTTTGCTAGCACTTCTTTGCTAGGATAAATGGTCGGATTGTTACGTACATCTTCATCCATCAATTCGCGAGCCGCCATATTTGGTGACGCATAACCAATCTCTTCACTGACGATTTTAGAGTTCTCTGGACGCAGCAAGTAGTCAATAAACTTGTGCGCTGCATCGACTTGTTTGGCGTTTTTCGGAATGACAAAGTTATCCATCCACAAGATAGCGCCTTCAGTTGGATATTTATAAACCAAGCTGGTCAAGCCTTCGTTATTGGCGATAATTGCCTCCCCATTCCAACTCATACCAACCGTGGTTTCACCTTCCATATAAGGCATGCGCGAAGCATCCGAGTTAAAGGTTTTTACATTTGGCATTAAGGTGGTCAGCTTCTCATAAGCGGCTTTGATTTCATCAGGATTTTTACTATTACCTGAATGCCCAAGGGTCAATAGCGCCATGCCAAACACTTCACGCATATCGTTCATCAGCATCACTTGACCTTTATACTCAGGACGCCATAAGTCATTCCAGCTATTTACTGTCGCAGGATCGACCGCATCACCATTGATGGCAAGACCAGTGCTACCCCACATGTAAGGAATCGAATATTTGTTTTCTGGATCAACCTTGGTGTTGGTAAAAGACGTATCCAGGTTTTTAAAGTTGCTCAATTTGGATTTATCGAGCTCTTGCAACAACCCTTCTTTGGCCATTTTTTCGACATAATACGTCGATGGGATGGCTAAGTCATATTGGCTAGAATCGTCGAGCAGCTTGAGCTTGGCATACATGGCTTCATTAGAATCAAAGGTGGTGTAATTGACCTGAATGCCTGTTTCTTCGGTAAAGCCGTCGAGGATTTCTTGTGGCATATACTCTGACCAGTTATACAAATTTAGCGTTTCAGCACTGGCAGTGGTTCCATCAGCAGCCGTATTATCTGACTTGCTACAGCTAGCAAGTGCTAGACCAACAGCCACTGCTAATAGGGCTTTTGGAAGTATATGAGCGCTACGAGCAACGCTATGGGCGACAGGGTGAGACGATGATAAATGGGTCAAAACAACTCTCCTAAATAAAAATGATACAAATGAATAAAAACCAGGTGATAGATAATGAATGCTAAGTGTTAAAGAAAAGGTATCGAGCCAATTGTGGAACCATTATGGCTATGATTGTTAGTAATTTAAAGGGCAAAGGTGAATACCGTTCTTCAGACCATCATTAAAGATAGCGCTGATAACTGGTTAAGTGGTCGTCAGAAATAGGGAATTGCCGCTGAATTTCAGCAAAAGAATAAGCGCAAATAATCGTGCTATGATGAGCATTGGTTTGTTTTTTAGTCATCACTCAGCAACACAGTTTGTACAAAACAAATAGATCAACCATAACATAATAATAAAGGATGCAGCATCATGACCCAGAGTCACTCACCGATTCCAGCGTTATTACCAGAGAAAGTTGGCATCGTCACTGGCGCTAGTCGCGGACTTGGTGCCCAGATTGCTAAGCAAATGGCAGCAGCAGGCGCACTCGTCTGCGTCAATTATCTGAATAGTAAGGAGGCCGCCGACCAAGTGGTTGCTGATATTATAGCAGCAGGTGGCAAGGCATTTTCTTATCAAGCTGATGTGACTGAACTTGAGCAAGTACAGGCGCTGGTGGCTGAAGTGGTTACGCGTTATGGTCGTATTGATATATTGGTCAATAACGCTTTGCCAAGCTATCAGTTTAATCCCAGTGCTGAATATACCAGTATTGAAACCGTCAAATGGCGGCATTTTTCAAAGCAAATTGATGGTATCGTTAAAGGCGCAGTAAACACCGTTCAAGCGGTATTGCCACAGATGAAAGCGCAGAAAACAGGCAAGATTATCAATATCTCAACCAATCTTGTTTATAATCCAGTGGTCACTTATTATGACTATACTACGGCTAAGTCTGCATTGATTGGGCTCACGCGCAACTTGGCTTCTGAGCTTGGACAATATGGGATACGAGTGAACTTGCTAGCAGGTGGGCTGCTAAAAACCACAGATGCGAGCAGTCTCACCACCGAAGAGGTGTTTGATTATATTGCAACCACGACACCACTACGCCAAGCGACCTCGGTAGCTGACTTTGCCAATTCAGTGCTGCTTATGGCATCAGATTTGAGTTCGGCGATTACTGGGCAGTCAATCGCTGTCGATGGTGGCTTGACCATGCCTTGAGGCCGTAATCCCTAAACGTTAATGAAAAAAGCAATGTGCAATAAATAGTAAAACGACATAAAAAAATAAGCGAAGTCCTAATCATATTGATTGAATGAGATATAAGGAAATAAGATGAACAACCGTAAACGCGCTGGACTGATTACTGCTGTGCTTGGCATCGTCGCTTTTATGACCATGTTTAACGCTGGCTCACCGACACCTATTATTAATTGGCCAGTTGAGACCTATCTGGGTCTGGCATTTACGATTGGCTGGCTGAGCAGTGCACCCATTTGGTTGGCTTATGTATTAGCGGCTGTGGTAATCATTTTGATTATTGTCGGATTTTATAAAATCGGTGGTTGGATTTATGGGTTGCTAGCGAAGCGTCATTAAGTTTTTGCTGGATAACTCACTTCAAATTCCAATTATCAAGACGCAATATGAAACTGCTCAAGTACGGCTTGTATGCCGTGCTCTTCAATCGTTCCAGTGACAAAATCCGCCCGCGCGATCAATTCTTGCTTTGCGTCACCCATTGCTACCGCATAGCCGACCAAGTCAAACATTTCTAAATCATTCATCCCATCACCAAATGCCATGCAATCCTTTGCATCAATATCGTAATGCAGGCATAAATCTATGATACCTCGTGCTTTAGACGCTTCTGCGGGTAAGATATCTGCGCCAATATGATGCCAATGAACCAGTTTTAAATCATCCTGAGCAAAATCTACATCTTGCATCTTCTCTTCTTGATTGTTAAAAAATACCGAACACTGATAAACCGTATTTGCCTTATAGTAATCTGGGTCAAGTATAGAGTTTGGCGTGATGGCATTGTATTCACGCAGGCGCTCATTCTCATCTGACCATGCAATATGAGTCGCTGAGTCAAATTTATGAATAAGTTCACTTTTTTGGCACAACAGTACAATCTTGTTAGTCTGCGTATCTGTTAATGGATAATGACTAATTATGCCCTCTTTATTAAAGCTGTATTGCCCATTCATACAAATAATCGCATCTAAGACATCAGCTTCGAGCAAGGCTAAAATATCCTCAGGTAAGATGGCTTTGGAGCGTCCCGTTGAAATCACTAGCTTGATATCAGTTTTGGCAAGCGCTTCAAGCGTGGCTTGGTTGTGTTCGGCGATAATACCGTTACGGCTCAAGGTATCATCGATGTCAAAAAAGATAATCTTAGGTGCGGGGATTTTATTATCCATAGTGGCGGCAGCGGCCTTATCTACAATAAACATGGTTGTCCTTTGTGGTTTGTTCCTTAGGGTAAAGAGTCGCTCACTATCGCTTGGCGATATAAGATAAAGCCAATGTTGTCGTTAGTTATTATGCGTTTTATCCTACAGGCACATAAGCTAAAAATGATAGGATTTTGGCGGTTTTGTGTAACACAATAATTGAGTTTTGGTTATTATTTCTTGTGATTATAAAATGGATAAATAAAAAGTTGATTTTTCAGCGAAAAGCTATATATAACCTAAATAATTAGCTTATATATTTTAGTTTCGCTAATCAATAACTTTTTACCGATTTCAATTTTATACTTTTCAGTAAACTATACTCATAGATGGTGGTATGAAAGCGGAAAAATCGCCTGAGCGCAAATGAATTATAAGGACAACACCATGGCTGCTTCTAATCACAATGTGACCTCTCAAGACCTACCAAATGGTGCGTCTGGTCTATCGCCGCGTCATCCTGACAGTCGACTTGAGACGGATTGGCTATTTTTGTATGACCAGTTGCCACCTACTGATTGGTTCAAAGCCGATTATGTCTATAAGACCTCAGGCTGGCTTAATATACATGCTGACATACGCCAACGTCAGCGTATTCTGATTGAAATTAGTGGCGCTTATCGAATGAATAATTTGGAATGGTCAGCGTACCGTACTCAAACCTTACCACGGATTAATCAGTATATTCTTAAACTGCATCACCATCACAATATTGAAGATCAAGCCTACTTCCCAACCTTCATTCGTATGTATCCTCAGCTAAAAGCAGGTTTCGAAATACTAGATCGTGATCATGTGCACTTGGATGCGTTATTGAATGAGCTGCAAGCGTTAAATGGTCACTTAGCGAAAAGTGACGTTGAAGACAAAGCACTCACTGAACAACTGCATCAGACCTTAGTCAACGTGAGTGTGTTACTCTCACAGCATTTGACCGATGAAGAGGATTTAGTTATTCCTATTTTGGGGTTAAATTAAAGTCATATTTTCACCTATCAATAGGTAGCGATTACAAAATGAATAGCAAAATACCAAAAATCATTATTGAGTAAAGTTCATTTAAAATAGTATATTAATGAAAAAATTTTTTATTAATTGGAATTTTTATGTATAAAATTATTGATTACCTCATAGAAAAGAGTAGTGGCACGCCTGAAGAGAGGAATAAAGACGGCGAATCCATTCTTGTTAATCTGACGTACATTGGTAAAAACAGCAAAGAAAATTCAGGAATATTTTTGGCTCGTACTTTTGAAAAAGCGAAAAGAAATAACGAGAACAGTAACATAACCTCAGCGCTTGTCATTAATGATGATTATTTTATTCAAAATCTCGAAGGCTCAAGATATGATATCAATGAGTTTTTGGCAAGAGTGATTAATGAGCGTCCACACCTTGCACTTCAGGTGATAGATGTTGGAGAATTAGATTCACGTCGATGGAAAGGATTCTTGATCAAATATTTAACCTTAAACGCCCAAGACGATGAGAATATGCTTAAGAGTTTGTCAGTAGGGGCTGATTTCAATCCTTATTTAATGAGTCAGACCCAAATTGCACACTTCATAACTTTGGTCTTTGAAGAGAATGCATTTGATAAAAACCAATTAAGCTGATTTCAAAGTAATCAACTCTGAAAAGTGCTTTTTTGGTGGTTGAATAAGTCAGATTTTTAATGACTAATTGTGAAAAGCTTTGGGCAGATATTTTCTAAGTAATATTTTTAGTTAAAACAAATTTTATTTATCGGAATCTTTATGCAGAATAAAACAAACTGTATTTCAATGACCAACAAAGACGGTGAAAATGCGCTTATAAGCTTAACGTATATCGGTAATAACAAAGGAAAAGATGACGGTATCGAGTTGATTCGTACGCTTGAAAAATGGCGAGTAAGCAACAAAGAAACGGATGTCACTTCAGCACTTGCGATTAATGATACTTATTTTATTCAAAATCTTGAAGGTTCAAGATTGATCATTAATGAAGTTCTAGCCAAATTGACTAAGGAGTACCCGCGTATTTTACTTCATGTTGTTGAGGTGAAGGAAATAGAGAGTCGTAGATGGAATGGCTTTTTAATCAAGTATCTAACGTCAAACGACCAAGACACGGAAAATACACTCAAAAGTTTTTTGGCAGGTACTGAATTCAATCCTTATTTGATGAGACAAACGCAGATCACAAGTTTGATAAAGGCACTATTTGAAGAGAGAAAGGTTAACTCAACATCAAATTAACGTGCCAGTAATCGCCAGCCTTCGTTACTTTTAGTGGATTATTTGGTAAGCAGTTTCATAATATTATGACTGACATCACTAATCTGCACTCTTAACGCTTGATCTATGTATCAGGTTTATTTCTATTTCGAGGTTAAATAGAGGCTGAATGTGAGTATTATTTAAGTTCTAGCCAATTATTATTAGAGATTACAGAGAGATAGAAAAATATGAAAAATATCGTTGAATAGATTGTTTTTTAAGTGCTATCTTAAGTTAAAACATATCGTTGTTAATTGGATTGATTATGCAAGCAGCTACAGATTTTGAACCAGAAACGAGGAATAGAAGCGGCGAGCATATTCTCATTAGTCTAACGTATATCGCCAAAAAAACCGAAGTAAATTCAGGAATGGAATTGACGCGTGCTCTTGAGCACTGGCGAAGATATTTCGAAGAAAGCGGTATAAGTTCAGCCCTTGTATTTAACGAGAACTATTTCATTCAGAATGTTCAAGGCTCAAGACCGGCTGTCAACCATGCTTTGGCGAAAATAGTTAGTGAATATTTGGATATATTACCCAATGTTATTGGGGTAGAGGAAATAGTAGTGCGTCGGTGGGATGGATTTTTGATCAAGTATTTAACGTCAAGTATTGAAGATGAAGAATATGCATTAAAAAGCTTTTCAGCAGGTTCTGACTTCAATCCCTATCTCATGAAAAACTCTCAAATTGCCAGCTTTTTGAAGGCGGTTTTTGCAGATGAGCAGATTAACAAGATTTAAATTGAGAGTATTCGTTCGTCACAATAGTTTCTTGTCTTAATATTCAGCATGGCCAGCTACCACCCATGAAAAAGCCGTCTATACACACTGTATAGACGGCTTTTTCATGGGTGGTAGCTAGGTTTTTAACCCAGCTTACTCAAAATTAAGAAACCCAAATCAGCCAACCTCAACACTTGTCACATTCTGAAAGCCTCGTGGCAACTGCCCACCACGATTACCACGAGTGCCTGTGTAGTTGGCCAAATCATTGGGCTTTAGCGTCACATGACGTTTGCCAGCAGTAATGACAAGGCTGTCTTGCTGATTGAGTGGTGTGATAGCGAGCACTTCTTCATTCTCTTTCAATTTAATTAGTTTATTACCTTTACCGCGAGCCTGTTCAGGCAAATCAGCAAGCGCGAATATCAGTAAATATCCCGCATTGGTCACAACAGCGACATGGTCAGGTGCCACGCGTGTGCTGCTATTCTCACCTTCAGTATTGGCTGTCACATTTACAGGTGAATCGATACGTGCAACAGGGAGTAAGTGACTATCAGCGGCTAAGTTGATGATGTTTTTCCCCGCTTTTTGATTGCTATCGAGATTGCCAAGCGTATTGATAAAACCATAACCTGCGGAGCTAGCGAGGATGATGCGCTGATCGTTATCACCCGTTAATAACTGTTCAAAGCTGGCACCTGCTGGCGGCTTTAATACGCTGGTCAATGGATCACCTTGACCACGTGCCGAGGCAAGGTTGTGCGCATCGATACTATAGCTGCGTCCGGTACTGTCGAGCACGTAGATTTTTTCATTGGACTTACCGCGCACGTGCGCTTGATAGCTGTCACCTGAGCGATAGCTCATACCAGCAGCATCGACGTCATGACCTTTGGCAGCACGAATCCAACCTGCCTTTGATAGGATGGCAGTGATAGGCTCGCTCGGTACGAGGTCAGACTCTTTTAATGCTTGCGCTTCTTCACGTTCTGCCAGTGGTGATACGCGCTCGTTGCCGTGTTCTTTCATATCAGCGGTGAGCTCATCGATCATCAAATTGGTCAGACTGTCTGGATTGTCCAAATACTCTTGAATAATGGCGCGTTCGGCAGCTAGTTCGTCTTGCTCACGGCGCAGCTCAATCTCTTCGAGCTTTGCTAGCTGACGCAGACGAATGTCCAAAATAGCATTGGCTTGAATGTCAGTCAGATCATAATCCTGCATCAACGATAATTTTGGATCGTCTTCTTCACGAATGATGCGAATGACTTCATCAATATTAAGATAAGCAATCAGCAAACCTGCGAGGATGTGCAAGCGCTTATCGATTTTATCAAGGCGATATTGCAAGCGGCGCGTGACCACTGAGCGGCGACAGACGAGCCACTCTTCTAATATTTCTTTTAGGTTTTTGACCTGCGGTTTACCGTTCAGCCCAATCATATTCATATTGACACGGTAATTGCTTTCTAGATCAGTGCTGGCAAACAAATGACTCATGACACGTTCAACATCGACTCGCGTTGAGCGCAGCTCAAGCACGATACGGCAAGCGTTTTCGTGGTCTGATTCATCGTGAATGTCGGTAATCCAAGGCAGCTTTTTGTCAGTCATGAGCTTGGCGATTTGCTCTTGAATTTTATTGCCTGAGACTTGGTAAGGCAGCGCATCGATAATGACTAAATTTTTCTCTTTGGGGTCAATATGAAAAGTCGCGCGCATCTTATAGCTGCCGCGTCCAGTCTCGTACATCGCCTGCAAGTCTTTTTTACTGGTAATGATTTCAGCAGGCGTTGGCAAATCTGGCGCTGGTATTGATTGGGTTAATTGCTTAACCGATAGCTCTGGATTTTTAAGCAAGCGAATTGCTGCGCGTACCACTTCGTTGAGGTTATGTGGCGGGATATCCGTTGCCATACCGACTGCGATACCAGTCGTACCGTTTAATAAAATATTAGGGAGGCGGGCAGGTAGGGTCGTTGGTTCCTGCATCGTACCATCAAAGTTATCTTGCCAATCGACTGTGCCTTGACCTAACTCTGCGAGCAAAGTATTGGCATAAGCAGACATTTTGGCTTCGGTATAACGCATGGCGGCAAAGGATTTAGGATCATCAGGGCTACCCCAGTTACCTTGACCAGTAATAAGCGGATAGCGATAGCTGAATGGCTGTGCCATTAATACCATCGCTTCGTAACATGCGCTATCGCCATGTGGATGGTATTTACCCAACACATCACCGACCGTACGCGCAGACTTTTTGGCCTTGGCAGTCGACTTTAGCCCAAGCTCGCTCATGGCGTAGACGATGCGGCGTTGTACAGGTTTTAGACCGTCGGCAATATTTGGCAGCGCCCGATCCATGATGACGTACATGGCATAATTGAGATAGGCCTGCTCAGTGAACTCCGCAACTGAGCGAGTATCCATCGGCTCATTAGGAATGATTGGGGCAATGGTAGGATCAATAACATCGGACATAAAATAGGATTCACTTATCAGTTTTAATAGGTATAAATAATTGGTGCAAGCGTACAAATAGGATAGCGCTATCGTAAAGGATATTGGCAAAATTAAAAAGGCATAAGTCAGAATAGACGACAGATCGTGACGTGCTGGACGTGCGTGTTGCTTGCGCTTTGGCTCATAGCTTTTATACAACAAGAATTGATGAATTAATATTCGCTAGTAAATCACTGAAAAACTACTGATTATAGCTGTTAAGATTTTGATAGCTATGAAATTGTTGCCCGTCAAGACAGTTTGCGAACTCAAGTAGCAATCTTTTATATTGAGTAGTCTGTATAAAGTGTGTATGTTAATGAACAGAGGGTTATTTACCGCTATATTGTTTGCTCATCACCATATCATTGCCTCACAGACGCGCTTGCCATTATGATGACAAGTCTGCGCTCTGAGTTTTGGTATTTTTATCACACTGTGATTCGCATGGGTTGACGGTAGCGTACTATTACTAGGAGAGAAAAGATTATGGAAAATCACGGTAACCTAATTCGTCGTAACGATAAAGTATGGGTTAAAACTTACGAAAAGCTTGGTATAAAGTACGACATTGATATGCCAGCTGCCAATACCTCGTTAATTGACATACTTGAGCAGAATTTTATCAATCATGCTGGCAAAACAGCGTTTGTCTGTATGGATGTCAAACTTTCTTATGAAGAATTGGACCGTTATAGCAAACAAATTGCTGCCTACTTGCAATCACTTGGTCTAAAAAAGGGCGATAAAGTCGGCGTCATGATGCCAAATATTTTGCAGCTACCCGTTGCGGTATTGGGTGTGCTGCGTGCTGGCATGACCTTGGTTAATGTTAATCCACTTTATACCTCAAAAGAGCTTGAGCATCAACTAACAGACTCTGACACTAAGGCGTTATTTATTTTAGAGAACTTCGCCAAAACGTATGAAGACATTGGTAAAGACTTGGTTGACCATGTTGTCGTGACGTCGATGGGTGATTTGATGAGTCCATTAAAAGGCTTTATTGTTAATATGGTCGTGCGTCACGTGAAGAAGCTTGTACCTGACTATAACCTTAAAACCAGCACCAACTTCAAAACAGCACTAAATCGCTTTTCTGCCAAAAAATATAAGCGTCCTGAAAATATTGGGCTTGATGATGTGGCGGTACTTCAGTATACCGGCGGTACAACGGGTGTGGCAAAAGGCGCGATGCTTACCCATGGCAATCTAGTCGCTAACTTGATTCAGTGTGATACTTACCTTGGTGATGCTTTTGATAAGTTTGAAAAAATGAATGAGCAGCCGGTTATCATGACTGCCTTGCCGCTGTACCATATTTTCTCATTTACCGTTTGTGGTATGTATGGTTTATATCGTGGCTGTATTGGGCTGCTCGTGCCGAATCCGCGTGATGGTGCAAGCTTAATCAAAGCTTATAAAGACTACCCACCAGCGTTTTTCCCAGCAGTTAATACGCTGTTTAATGCGTTGGCAAATAGTGATGCATTTAAAGCCTTAGATCATAGCAAGCTTGAGATGTCGATGGGCGGTGGTATGGCGGTATTAAAAGATACCGCGACGCAGTGGCAAAAAATAACAGGCAATATTATCGTACAGGGTTATGGCTTGTCAGAGACGTCTCCCGTTGCGTCCGCCAATCCACATGGTACGGGCGAATTTTCCGGTAATATTGGTCTACCAATGCCAGCTACTGACATGGCTATTTTGGATGAAGAAGGCAATGAAGTAGCACTAGGTGAGCGTGGCGAGATTTGTGTTCGTGGTCCGCAGGTTATGAAAGGCTATTGGAAGCGTGACGATGCTACCGCTGAGGTCATGACCGATGATGGTTATTTCCGTACTGGTGATATCGGCGTGATGGATGAAGAAGGCTACTTTAAAATCGTTGATCGCAAAAAGAATATGATTCTGGTATCAGGCTTCAACGTTTATCCGAACGAAGTCGAAGATGTGATGTCAGGTCATCCAAAGATTTTAGAATGTGGCGTCATTGGTATCGATGATGAAAAGAGCGGCGAAGTGCCGAAGATTTATGTCGTGCGTAGTGATGACAGTTTGACTAAAGAAGACGTGCTTGCTTATAGCAAAGAAAATTTAACCGGTTATAAGCGTCCTCGTTATGTTGAGTTCATCGCTGAGTTGCCAAAGTCAAACGTCGGTAAAATTTTACATAAAGATTTGCGCGTGCTGGAAGAAAAGAACCACGGTTAATCAGCCAATCTTTAGCGCCAGAGCATTTTTATGAGTGTCTGTCACGGTTAGGCACTCGTAAAGTCATCACGATACTGAAGCTACAAACTGAAGCTACAAAAAGCGGTCAGGATACTAAAGTTGTCGTGATAGTGGTTGTCGTAGTACCGGGTGTCGTGATCCAAAAATGGTAAGGTTGCTGGTATGCTGCCTTATCATTTTTTGTATTTATTGCTTTTTTTGTCCCGATGACCGAGTCAGTAGAGATAGAGAATTTTTAGCAAAACTGCTATAGTGCTCACCGACATATTTTTATATTTTTCGACGAGATGACGTCAGTTTTGCTCTATATGTCTGATAAAACCATCAGAGCGAAAGTAGTTTTTAATTCGGCTATGCTGAGTTATTATGCTATTTATTAAGGACTTAACGTTGCGCTTTGATTGACAAAGCTTGTGAATGACAAACCTTTTTTTGTTACCACGTTTTTTATTCACAAGCTTATGCTGTCATTGATCAATCACAAAAAATAATGGTGTTTTCATTAGATTATTCTACGTTTTTAACGGTAACATTTAGGGAAAATTATGACCGACAGTATCAATAAAGAGACCACAAACGATAATGCTGCAATAAATAATAAAGACAGCATATTTCCTACTATGCCAACGATATCTAGTGATAATCCATGGTTGAACACTTATGAGCGTTACGGCATTGCCGCGACTATCGATATGCCTGATGACAATACCTCTTTACTTGATGTGTTTGAGCGTAATTTTAGCCTTTATGGGAAAAAAACTGCTTATATCTGCATGGGTGCTTCAATTAGCTATAAGCAACTAGATATATATAGTCGCCAGATTGCCAGTTACTTACAGTCATTAGGCTTGGTAAAGGGCGATAAAGTTGGGGTGATGATGCCCAATCTTTTGCAGTATCCCGTGGTCGCCTTGGGGATTATCCGTGCAGGCATGGTACTGGTCAACGTCAACCCTTTATATACCAGCCGAGAGTTATCGCATCAGCTGCATGACAGTGGCACCAAAGCTCTATTCATCGTAGAAAACTTTGCGAAGACCTATCAAGAAGCAGAAGACAAAGGTCAGGTTGAGCATGTCATCGTTTGTAAGATTGGCGATATGCTAGGGACAGTGAAGGGAGCCGTCGTTAACCTGGTTGCGCGTCACATTAAAAAAATGATTCCTGCTTATAGCCTGCCAAACAGTGTGAGTTTCAAGCACGCTTTAAATGCGGTATCAGCCAGCAAATATAAGCGTCCTGATTTGAATTTAAGCGACGTGGCATTATTGCAATATACTGGCGGTACGACAGGGGTTGCCAAAGGCGCGATGCTGTCTCACGGTAACTTAGTTGCTAATATGCTACAGATTAGTGCACTGATGGACAGCGCATTTGATGATGACGTTGATGCCAACGATGTCATCCTGACTGCACTACCGCTATATCATGTATTCTCATTTATGGTCTGCGGTATGTATGGTATGTACCGAGGTTATGCTGGCTTGCTTATCCCGAACCCTCGTGATCTTGATGGTCTGATTAAAGAGATGGCCAAATACAAACCCGCCTTTATCCCTGCGGTGAATACCTTGTTTAACGGTCTGGTACATAAAGATGGCTTTGCAGACTTAGATTTCTCTAACCTAAAAGCCTCTATCGGTGGCGGTATGTCCGTCTTACCTAGTGTCGCAAAAGAATGGCATAAAATCACTGGCTTGCCTATCGTTGAAGGCTATGGTTTATCAGAAACCTCACCAGTGGCTGCTTTTAACCCGATGACCATTGCTGAATTCACAGGTAAAATTGGTATTCCTGCTTCTAGCACCGATATAATACTGATCGATGATGATGAAAATGAAGTCACATTGGGTGATCGCGGTGAGATCTGCGTGAAAGGCCCGCAAGTGATGATAGGTTATCAAAATCGTCCAGAAGAAACGGCTGAAACTTTTACCGCCAATGGCTTCTTAAAAACTGGTGATATCGGTATCATGGACGAAAAAGGTTTTATCAAAATCGTTGATCGCAAAAAAGACATGATTTTGGTTTCTGGTTTTAATGTTTATCCAAACGAAATCGAAGAAGCCATGAGTGAGCACCCTGCTGTGGCAGAATGCGGCGCTATCGGTATTCCAAACGATGACCGCGGCGAAGAGCCAAAGTTGTTTGTGGTCAAAAAAGGCGATGTGACCGAGCAAGAGTTGCTAGATTTTGGCAAAAAGCAACTGACTGGCTACAAGCGTCCGCGCCACATACAGTTCGTTGATGAATTACCAAAATCAAACGTGGGTAAAATCCTGCGTAAAGAATTGCGTAAGATGGAAGGGTTAGAATAAAGTTGGCGCTATTTCTTTGTTAAGCCCATGACTTGCTAAAGTAGCGGCGCAATAGCTTGAGCGAATCTTGCTATTGCGCCGCTGCCACGTTAGGATATCTTAATATTTGGCTTGGCTCAGGCATTCAGTGGTCTTTGTCTTTTACTTGATTATATAAAGACAGCGCTAACTAAAACGCAAGTGGCCAGCTAACACTATATTTATTATTTTTATGACATTGCTTTTATAACATCGTACTAGGGATTTTTATGCGTATTGACAATCGTGAGCTTGACCAACTTCGCTCGATCAGCTTTGAGCGCCATTATACTAAGCATGCCGAAGGGTCAGTATTAGTCAGCTTTGGCGATACCAAAGTATTGTGTACTGCTAGTGTTGAATCTGGTGTTCCGCGTTGGCTCAAAGGTAAAGGCAAAGGCTGGATCACTGCTGAGTATGGCATGTTGCCACGCGCGACCAATACCCGTAACCAACGTGAAGCGGCACGCGGTAAACAATCAGGCCGCACCCAAGAAATCCAGCGTTTGATTGGTCGTAGCTTACGGGCGATGATTGACTTGAGTAAGCTGGGTGAAAATACCATTTATCTTGATTGTGATGTCTTGCAAGCCGATGGTGGTACACGTACTGCTAGTGTAACTGGGGCGGCTATTGCGCTTATCGATGCATTAGAGAGTATCCAAAAAAGCAAAAAACTCAAGGCAGATCCACTGATTGGTTTGGTCGCTGCAGTCTCTGTTGGTATGAAAGATGGCAAAGCGTATCTAGATCTAAACTACGAAGAAGATGCCAGCTGTGATACCGATTTGAATGTGGTTATGACTCAAAAAGGCGAATTTATTGAGCTACAAGGAACGGCAGAAGAAAAGCCATTTACCCGTGCTCAAGCCGACGATATGCTGATTCTTGCCGAAAAAGGCATCGCTGAGCTGATTGCCATGCAAAAAACAGCCTTGGGTTGGTAGTCCTATTGATGAGTGCTTGCTCATCGTATTTTCATTAAAGTTTTATTCTCTCATTACTCTGTAACAGGTAGTCATGCATGCTCAAGCTGACCGACAATGGTGCCAAAATCACGCTACAAGATCAGCCAAAAACGACTGATGATGGCATGTTTTGGTTTGGGTCTGCATTACTTATCGGCGCGGTGGCGGTTGCTTTGGCAATGAGTCTGCTGCCTGAACGCTTGGCTATAGGCGCATTGGCGCTACTGATTATTGGTAGTTTTATGTTTAACCGAAAACGCCAACAACAGAAAAAAGCCATGGCTGGCGCTATCAGTAGCGGCATCTTATGGCTGCGTGCTGGTGAGCTGGTGCATGACAATCAAGGTAAGCGTGAGCATATTCAGTTGACCGACGGTGATAAAATCATGCTTATTGGTGAGCAGTTACAGATTGTTGATTGTGATGATATACGCAAATACCATATTAGCGGCTTTGATAGTATCCAAGAGGCAACCGCTGCCAAAGCTATTTTGCAGGGTCAAGCATTGGGCAAGCGGCATGTGAATATCAAAATGAGTAACGATTAACTTATTTCTTAGCCAATCACCTACTGGATTGAGCTATGAAATCCTAAGTGACTTTATCTAAGTAATATTTTATCTACGCAGTATTTAATCTAAACACTGCTTATTTCACTTCCTTTTTATTTAGCACCAGCTCTCTATCGTTCTTCTACGTGTTCCTCTTATCCTAACCATTAGTCTGTATTTTTATACCTTTTATCGGTCATTTGAGCCGAATAATGCTTGCAGCGTCATGTCTAAATGGTTTATAAGTAAGATTAGAAAGTCCTATTATTATAGTTTATGTTGTCATTTATATTTTATTGACAAGGAGTTGGTCATGTCGCGTTTGCCTGTGTCTATGTCGTCGTCGGTTACAGCGTCGTGCAGTCTTTTATTGTTTACCGTTGGCCTAGTAGGTCAAGCCCATGCAGATAGTATGAGTGCGCTGATCGCCCAAAAATCTGTGCAACCTGATTTCAGTACACGCTATACACCATCATACTCTTCCGTGCCCTCTGCCAAAGTCAGCACTCGTTCCACCATTCAACGTGCAGCAACTTATCGCTCAAATACTTCCAGTATTCCACCAGCGACTCAGACATCCTATCGTTATCCTGAAGTAGCGCGTCAAGCACCTGCGGTACTCCCTGCATTTTTATCGGGTAATTATGATAATGTCGATAGCGAGTATTTACCGTTACTAAGCAGTGCGGAGATGCAAAGCAGTCTGGCCGCCCGTGAAGTGGTTAGTACAGCACGCAAGATGGCGCTGAACGAGCGCGCGATTATTCAAGGTGGCTGCTGGGACTATCTGAATGCCGTGTTTAAACGCGCCGGGGTGACACGCGATACTATTCATAAAGGTACTTATGGTCAAGGCCCGTATGCCAATAGTGGCGAGATTGAAGTCGGGGATTGGCTCTATTATATCAACCATGGCTACAATGGCGTCGAGCATAGTGGACTGTTTGTCGGCTGGGTTGATGAGCGCGCAAAGCAAGCACTGATCCTCAGCTATGCGGGCGAAAACCGCCGCGAACCTGCGCGTTACCGTGTTTATGATTTGAGTAATGTCTATCAAATCATGCGCCCTAGTGTTTAAGGTTTCATCTTCATTATGTCCTAAAAAAAGCGTCCGTTACTTTAATGAGTAACGGACGCTTTTAGTTTAGAGGTGTTCAGATCTAAAAATCAGTTATTAGCATGTTTACTGAATTTTAGAAGGGCTTGACCACTACTAAGATGACGATAATGACCAAAGCAAACACTGGTACTTCGTTAAACCAACGCCAGAATTTATGCGTCTTATAATGTGGATTATCTATCAGCTTTTTACGATAAAATCCACAAGCACCGTGATAGCCAGAGAGTAATACCACTAATAAGAGCTTGACGTGTAACCAGCCTTGGGTCTTATATACATCCCAGCCTAGCCCCAACATCCATAGACCAAAGACCCATGTTGCTATCATCGATGGCGTCATAATACCGCGATAGAGCTTACGCTCCATAATAGCAAAGCGTTCGTGGCTGATGCTGTCGTCACTCATCGCATGATAGACAAACAAGCGTGGCAAATAAAATATCGCAGCAAACCAGCAGACCATCGATATAATATGCGCCGCTTTAATCCAATTAAAATAATCTGCCATCACATTCTCTCTTACGATTTAATATTTTATCATCAATAATGTCGGCAAGCTTAGCGCAGATTATCCAATAATGGTAGCGATAAAAAACGCTACTCTGCCATTACCACTTGCGATTGATGACCACTCATCGCATCCATCACAGGCAATACTTTGGGTGCTCTTGGTGCGGCAAATTGCTTTGTTAAGCCAAGCTCACGCATGAGTCTGTCATCGCCTGATTGGCTTGCATTGCCAGTAGTCAGCAGTTTATCGCCATAAAAGAATGAGTTGGCACCTGCCATAAAGGCCAAGGCTTGCTCAGAGTCGGATAGGCTTTCGCGGCCAGCAGACAGACGCACATAGCTGGTCGGGCAGCAAATACGTGCTACGGCAATAGTACGAATCCACTCAATCACTGACAGTTGACCTTCTGCCAAGACTTTGTCGCCAATTGGTGTGCCTTTAATGGGCACAAGCAAGTTGACCGGAATTGACTCTGGCGCTTTGGGCATTTTTAGCAGCTCATGTACCCAATCGATACGGTCGTCACGGCTTTCACCCATGCCGACGATATTGCCGCTACAGACATTGATGCCTGAGTTGCGCACGTTATCTATCGTATCTAAGCGCTCATCATAGCTACGCGTGCTGACGACTTGCTCATAATAGCTGCGCGAGGTATCTAGGTTATGATTGTAATAATCCAGTCCAGCATCCGCCAGTTGCGTTGCTTGATTGGTATCTAGCATACCAAGGGTCATACAGGTCTCAAGTCCCAAGGCCTTGACTTCTTTGATCAGCTCAACCACATAGGGCATGTCTTTGGCGCTTGGATGTTTCCATGCCGCACCCATACAGAACCGTGACGAGCCACTGGCTTTGGCACGTTTGGCAGCGGCAATGACTTTATCGACTTCTATGCGCTTCTCTGCTTGTAGTTTGGTGGTATCGCGATGATGACCTGATTGCGAGCAGTAGCCGCAATCTTCGGGGCAGTTACCTGTTTTGATCGATAACAAAGTACTGATTTGTACTTCATTGGCAGTGAAGTGTGCTCGATGTATCGTTTGTGCTTGCAATAACAAATCCATCAAAGGCAGGTCAAACAGTTCGGCGATTTCTTCGCGGTTATGCTTACGGGCAATTGGTTGATTGGCTTTGGTGGCATCCGTTGTTAAGTTGTTTAAAAAGTCATTGTTCAAGCCGTTGTGGCTGTTATTTTGATTATTGAACGTGTCAGTGGGGCTACTGGCATTAGGCTCTGAGATGTTAAGTAATCCTGCCATCATATAATTCCTTTTATAATAGTTTTTGAAACAATCGTTTTTAAGAGAGTAGGGTTTAAAGTAGTTATGTATAAAGCCATAAGGTTTTAGATAATAAAAAAGGCTGCGATATAGTATACCGCAACCTTTTTAGAAAATCAGAACACTGCTAAAGAGTAAAGTAACTGAGATATAAATAGTCGTTATCTGTTTTCTTTATTTACGTCGCTAGATTTACGTCATTATTTGCCAAGTTTGTGCTTAGCAACCCCAATCCAATGATTGGCAAATTGCTGAGCTTTATAAGCATAAGGTTTGGCTTTTTGGACGTACGGTTTGTATTCCTCTGGAATGGCGGGCACGATATGCTTAGCAAGCTTATTGAACCACATCATGAGACTATAGTCACCTTCAATGCTGAGGTTGCCTTCTTGCACGGCAGTCATAAAGGCAGGTAGATTTCCTTTGGTCAAAAGCTTAACGCCCGTCATCGAATCCTTGAAGTTGATGGTGAGGTCTGCTTTTTTAGCATGGCCACTGTATTGGCTGAAATGTCCATTATCAAAGACAAAATAACGGGCGATATCCGCTTCGGCGCTGGCAAGCTCAATCGTAACATTACGATCAGCAAATAACGCTTTCACATCTTCGTTATCACTATCAGCAAGCATGGACAAACGATAGCCAATCACAGCCAACAGCACATCTAACGGATCAGATTTAATATCTAATACAGGAACAGTAAACATAATCGAACTCCTAAAAAATGAGACGCAAAATAATGCGTACTTTATAACAATTTTTGCGACAAATATATAACTAGATTATAAACGATGGAGAGGTTGCTATTCTTTAGGAGTTACGTAGAGAGCGTTAAGTATCTTGTAACATTCAATGACGTTACCTTAGTTGAAACAAGTTGATATCATTTATAAAAATGAGAGTAGCAGCGAAAATGAATGCTAGCAATACCTATGCTAGATTAAGCGATTTTGACGCGGCTAATCGTACTTTTTGGGTGAGATACAGTCGGATAAAAATAATTTAGATACAGGTTAGGCATCAGGAAGGCAAGTACCGCAAATAGTGAATGAGGTAGCCGGACAGCGTATCTGATTGATATAGGCGCGACTCTATCAGTGGAAGCGCGGTTGGTAGTCGTCATCATCATAAACAGGTGTATGCTCGATATAGCGTGCCGCTTCCAATTTACGCTGCTGCTGAACCGATTGACTGACATCCTCGTAACGTAACGCCCGATACAGTACCCAGCCTGCTAAAGGCAACCAACTGATGCCCATGGCGATGATATAGCTGTGCAACTCTGACAGCTCTGATAGCATAGGACGACCCGCCAAAATACTCTGTATTCCCTCAACCGCCAGCCAATATGCCATACCACCAAATAGATACCACAGCAGCCAGCGCTGTGAGGATAAGGCAAGCACCAAAATCAAGCCTGCTAGCAAGCTATAACCAAGCAGTGCTGCCGTGCTCCACGTTTCTATACCAATAACCGCAAATATAGTCAGTAACATTATTCATCTCGCTATTCATAAGGTGAATTCCAATGAGGTCATTATGAAAGTTTGAGCAACAAAGCTAAAGAGGGCACAGGCGACTTTGCGACAACCGTTGACGTTTGGTTTTTTAGCACGTTTTGATGGTTTTGTATGGCAGAATTTGAGCTTAAGCGCCGCAAGGTTGGGCGCTTATTGTTAAGAGTAGAGAGAGTTTTCTGGTTTTAAAAACAGCCTGATGCAGGGATGAGGTAGGGTTAAGCGCGATTGGTACGAGTGCCCCACCAAGATAACAATGATACCAAAATCGCGCCTAGTAGCATCAATCCTACAGTGGTTAGCCAATGTGGACCGGTAGGATACTGCCATGGCATCACGTTGTTTATCGCGTCACTATTAAGCGTGCCTACGGCATCGACTTTCCATGGCCATACCTTTACCAGAGAGCCTGCAATAAAACCTGTCAGTAGTGCTAACGTTGCTTGATAGTAGCGCGATAATAGCCATTTAAGTGCGCGAGTAAATAATAACAATCCCGTTGCCATGCCCGCAATGACCGTGAAGATTACCGTAAAATTAAGGGTATGTACGGCCTCCAATACGGTGTCATAAGCACCTAATAATAATAATATAAAAGACCCTGATATACCGGGCAATATCATGGCGCAAATAGCAACCGCCCCTGCAAAAAATAAATACGGCAGGCTTGGCGTTGCCGTGAGTAGTGGCATACTACTGATTACCACAGCGGCAATTAGTCCGGCAGCAAACAATGCCACGCGCCCTATATTCCAGCGCTTAATTTCACTTAATAAGATAAATACCGTTGCGATAACCAGTCCAAAAAAGAATGACCAAATAAATAAGGGCTGGTTGTCCAGTAGGTGCTTAATGATACCGGCTAAAGTAGCAAAACTGGTGGCGATTCCCAATAACAAAAATAATAAAAAAGTCGCATCAACTTGTCGCCATACCGCAACCAAACCTTTGATCCCGCCTTCCTGTCGAAATATCTGCCAGAGATTGGGGCCGATGCTACTAAGCGAATTAATCAAGCGCTCATAAATACCTGCAATCAGCGCAATGGTACCGCCAGAGACACCTGGTACGATATCCGCTGCGCCCATGGCCATTCCTCTGATATAAACCCCGAATAGTTGCTTTGAACTATTGGAGGAGGAGGCAGTGCTGCTCTTATCCAGTGGTTGTGGCGCTGACGGCTCATTTTGCCGTGGTGATGGTGATGCCGTCATGAACAATCCTTCATTATCTAAAAGTAAGTGTTATCTAAAAATAAGTATCAGAGGTTGGTACTACTAAACATACTAGAGCACCTGAAAAGTGTGCTAACGTATAAAAGCTGGATTAATGATAAAGGCATCAACCCAGCTTATTTGATAATCTAAAGTATTTAGCGATTACTCAGCAGGTGCGAATGCTGGATAACCTAAGGCATAAAGTGTGCCTTCAAGCCCCGTGACATTAATCGCGGCATCAGCGCGTGCTTGGACAATGGGTTTGGCATGATAAGCGATGCCTAAATCTGCAATGGACATCATCGGTAAATCATTGGCACCATCGCCGATGCAGACCACTTGTGACATCTCGATGCCTAAACGTTCAGCAGTATGTTCGACGATAGAGGCTTTTTTGGCACCATTAACGATGGGTAGTTGCACATGACCGGTGACTTCACCTTCTTCGATGTCTAGCGCGTTGGCATGAACCTCATCAATGCCCAATTGCTCAGCGATATAGCGGGCAAAGTAGGTAAAACCACCTGATACCAATACCGTATGATAGCCCAGTGCTTTTAACGCACTGATGGTGGTCCGCGCACCGACCGATAACGTCAAGCGGCTGCAAATATCATCAAGCACATCGGTAGAGATGCCTTTTAATAATGCCACACGCTGGGCAAAAGATTCATCAAAGTCAATTTCACCGCGCATTGCAGCTTCAGTAATGGCTTCGACTTCTGCACCAATGCCAGCAGTTTTTGCCAGCTCTACGATGACTTCTTGTTCGATCAAGGTCGAGTCCATATCAAAGCAGGCAAGCTTGTGGGTACGCAGCATATGACCGACAGATAATATATGACAATCGACGACGTTTAGATTATCTGCACTGCCCGCACGACGGGTGTTGTTATATTCTTCAGTCAAGTCATGATGCAAGCGCGTGGTTAGCTGATCATCAATGATGTGAGCTGCTGCGGTCTTTTTGCCAGGATGCATGAGGGTGTCAGTGACTGGAACCAACAAATAGCGAAATACTTGTGCTTGGGTAAAGGGTAAGCGCTGTGCGTTTGCTGCCGTTGGCTCTGTATCAGAGACGGTGATATTGACAAAACTGGCATCAGTATCTTCAGCGACGGTGACCAAATGCCAGCTTGGCTGTTCATCCACCCATGATTGCACATACTGATGAATATCAAGCGTCGATACTTTGGTTGGTAGCACGACGATAAGCGCAAAAACAGGCAGGGACTGTAGCGCATCAAAATCTTGTAAGTTCGTGTTATCTGGTAACAGTGACGCAATAGAGTCGACGGCTTGTTGCCATGCTTTGCTGTCTTTTGGTAACGAGTAAGATGTATTGTGTGGCATGGCTCAATGGTCCCTTGTATGCTCATATAAGATTGGGAATAATAGCAGCTTTACTCGGCAGCGCCTATAGATGACGCGCAAAGTATCACCGTCGATTAAAGATGGTAGCGATCGTTGAAAAATCATTTGAAATTGAATGTAATTATTATGATAAATTTATAAATCTGCTAACGCTATAAGACTTATTATGGTGATATAGTAGATAAGATAAGCGGATTGTATTCATGATAATATTCACGACAATGCTTTCATTCGCCGCTTACCAAATGTGCAGTAGATTATCCTGAGTTATAGCATTTTAGACAGCAGTTTTTAAGTAACGAAATCTTGTTGTCAGTCTTATTTTAGGCAACAACAGACATGTCACAGCATGGTGCTGACATTCAATAAATGCTTATTAAGATACGTACTGTACAGTTTTTTTAAATTCGCCAAAAAATGAGCGATAGCCTTGTTTTTTAATTTCTCTTCTCCAAAAAAGTTTACCATATCATGACGTATTTAGCGCCGCGGCAAGGGTTGTTTGCCATTATTCTTCTGGTTAGTTTTTGTTTACAGACGTTGTTATTGGTCATCAGCACCGATCAACAACTGAGCAAAAGTCGTGCGTTAAAAGGCGAGCAAATGGTCGCCCAGCTGATTGATGAAGCAAGGTTGTCTTTAGAAAATAAAGACCGTGTCAGCTTAAGCGTCATTGCCAATCGCTATACCAGCGAGCAAGACGTGACACGCATATTGATTAAAGACAATAACGACGATATCTTGGTGCCTGTTGGCAATGCGCCCATGCAGCAAGGTGATACCATTCGTCAGATTGCCACCAATGGCGATTCGGTAATTGGCAGTGTGTCGTTGACGTTAAAAGATATTAGCAAAGGCGAGATTATCGCTATGCAATGGCCATTCGTCATCGGTACGATGCTGCTGCATTTGTTGCTTTGGCTGGTTTATGGTTATCTTGCCCGTCCGACCAAAGAGCAGATCAATGCGCTTAGCCGTGATATTCAAGATTTGCATCGTGAGCAGTATATGCAAATCGATCAGCGCAATTATGATCGTGAGCTTGAACGTCGTACCACGGATTCTGATAGAGAAACTTCGGAGTATTCTGTAGAGAGTGCAACGGATGGGCAGCCAACCAGTGCACGCAAATTGGATGTGCATAGTGAAGTAAATCAGTATTTAAGAACGCAACAAAATCAAGACGCGACAGGTTCTAATAATCAGCCTATCAATGATACAACTGAAGAGCGGACAGAGCATGACGCAGCAGATGGTGCTCAAACTGATATAAGCAGCGCTCATAAATCTGGCAGCGCCTCTCGGTTGTCTGCCACCCGCTCATTTGATAGTGTGAGAGTGCAGATTGTATTTCATGACGAGTTCAATATGCTTGAGCGTCTTGCGCCGGCTCAGCGTTTACCTTATTTAGCATTATGTACGCAGCTATTGAACCAAGCAGTGACTGAGTTGCTTAAGCAGCCTTTATTATTAGGTGTCAGCGCGATGAATGAGCCACGTTTCGATGACACGGGTGCTAGTGTGTTGTTAAAGGCGGACAATAGCCATGCCAAAGTGGCGTTAGCAGGCGTGATGCTTGGCAAGCTGTATTTGATGCTCAATAAAATCATCCATGACAAGCACATTGAGCTAAGCCGCTTTGCGCTACCCGCTAAAGCAGGTGTCAGCGATGATGCGCAGGCGCAAGCAATGACGCAATTATTACACAGTGTTGGCAAAAAAGAGCAAATGCTGATTTTGTTACCCAATGCAGGTCTCAAGCAAATCAGCCACCATGTACAGGTACAGAGTATCATGCGCCCAACAACGGTTTATGAGCGTGAATGTGCCGTGTTTGATGGTGGCAATGATTCGATGATCCAACGCTTAGCGGATGTGCGTAATGCGGTATTGATGATTGAAAGCGCAGATGAGTCGGCTATTTAATGCTACTTATCTTCGCTGATTAATATACAATTGTCTGCGATATTATCTTTATCTTTATCTTTATATCGCCTAAAAATAGGGCGGTAATAATAAAAAGCATTGACAACATGAAGTAGAGACTTTATAAGGCATATATATATTAATGTATTCTTAATACCCTTGCTAAAAATGATAGGAGTTTGTCATGAGTGACGCTGATATTGACGATGATTTTGATGATGATTTTGTCGACGATGATGATGCAAAGATGGTGGAAGAGGCCGAGACGAGCGTGCGTACGCGCTTAAGCAGTCTTGAGAAGCGTCGACTAATCGATAATCTGCTAGAAGAAAAGCGTTTGGCTAAAGAGCTAAAGGATGATCTAGACGATATAGACAATTTCGATGAAGATGGCGATGACTGGGATGATGACGATCTTTAGTCTTTAAACTTAAGTCATAGCTTAATGTGAAAGTGCCCAGTCATTTAAGCCGACTAAAGCCTCTTAATAATGGCGTATTAGCTGATACTGTCAAGCCAATGACATCTCGTTCGTTACTTTTCGACGGTTGCTAGCAACCCGCTCTATACAATGATTCTTACTTTATAAAGGTGGTTTGGGTGCTTTACCGAAACTACCTTTACCTTCAAATTATCCGCTATTCTGCACTTAACCGATCGTTTATGGCATCAGCCGCACTCTATCTTTCAAGGACAATTACATCATGAGTAACCAACTAAGCTTCGATGAATTATTAGACTATTTGGACAACCAAGAGAGCCAGTTTGTGCTTGATAGTGTCGCCGCACATGGTTTTTTGACAGCGACAGTCATTGGCCGTCCATTACCGAACTGGCTGGATGCACTGTTTGAAGGGCATGTCAGTGAAATCCCAGAAAACGTCATCGATGGTATCCAGCGCTGGCGCGACTCTATTATCGCTGAGCTAAAAAACGAGACGCCGATTGAGTTACCGTTTGGTGAAGATGCGGGTGATGAAGAAGTGGCTGTTGATTTTTCAGATGAGTCAGATATCGTTGCTTGGTCAATTGGCTTTGTCGATGCGATGTATGGTGATGAAGCCAGTGATTGGTTTGAAGATGAAGAAACGGCAGAAGATGTGGCCGTCTTGACCTTACCAATGATTTTGCTAAGCGGTATCGATGATGAAGATCCAGAGCTTGCAGAGATGCGTAAAGATGAAGACAAGCTGGCACAAATGGCCAATAGCATCGAAGGCAATTTGACCGAATTATTTTTATTGTTCCATACCAACGATTAGCCTTTTTATCAATATACGGGCAGCGTGGTTTGGTCTATATCCAAGTTGACGCTGTCTATATAACGTCATCGATAAGGTCGTACTATGACTGTGCAACTCTCCAATCTTGAGCATTTGCCCAACTATCAGATCACTGAGCGTTTAGATGTGGTGTACGGCAGCACCGTGCGCTCAAAACATGTCGGCAAAGACTTGTTTGCTGGACTTAAGAACATCGTCGGTGGTGAGTTAACGGCTTATACCGAGCTGTTAGAAGAGTCACGCCAAGAGGCGATAGATCGGATGATTGTCAAGGCAGAAGCCTTGGGTGCAGATGCGGTTGTGGGGTTGCGTTTTTCAACCTCTAGCATCGCGCAGGGAGCCTCTGAATTGTTTGTCTATGGCACCGCTGTCAAAGCCATACCGATGCCGCAGCAAGTCTATCAAACCCCACCAAGTGACTCTCATCATCAGCCTGGTCAGCAGCCAAATCTACAAAATTCTGCACCGACAGCAACCGATGACTTGCCACGTTTCAACCCTTTTGGTTAGCTAACCAAATCTTAAAGCATCGATGCTTTTTTATGATAAGTTTATGACAAGAGACGTGCCATGAATAACTCCCTTACCCAAATGCTTATCAATTATGCACCGTTTATTTTACTATTCGCCGCTGGTTGGTTTTTTGGGTCGCGTCATGAGCGCCAACATCTCGCGCAGTTAAGCATTGCAGAGCAAGAATTAAGCCATATTATGGTCTCAAGTGAGCGCTTTTATGTGCCGAAACTTGCTGCCAATACTGAAGGTGAGCTGGTGCTTGGCAGCGTGGTCATTGCCCAAGATTATTTCAAAATGATTATCGCTCGGGTATTGAGTATCTTTGGTAAAAACTTGACCACTTACGAGACCTTGCTCGACCGTGCCCGCCGCGAGGCTATTGTACGGATGCGCACTGAAGCGAAGGCCAAAGGCTATAACCATATTTATGGATTACGCCTTGAAGTCAGCAATATCAATCAATTGGGCAGCATGGTCGAAGCCATTGCCTATGGTACAGCGGTTATCAGTATCGATAATACCAGTCATGCGACTACTGCTCTTCAATTCTCTATCTAAACGACGCCTGTCACCCAATCATTTATTCCATAACCTGCTTAAATACTCTTTAATTCGATTGTATTGGACAACAGCTAAAAGCGACGACCGTTTATTTTTTTTCTGGCATCTGCTCTGTCATTGGCGGTTTGTTCTTTTACTTTTTCGACATCGAATAAAAACGTACGATTTTTTAGTACCGCGACAAACACCACGCCACCGACGGTATTGCCCACCAATATCACCACTAAAAACAGCAAGTAATTCCATAAGCTGACGGTATTTCCATATAACAAAGCAGAAAATATCTCGATATTGCCAACGATACTGTGATGCAATCCTAAAAATCCGATGCTACCAGTGATAATAGAGACTAAGACAATACGGCTAAGTGTGTCGCGTGCTGAGGTAACAAGCCATGCGGTCATTCCCATCATCCAACCCGCTAATACCGCACTACCAAAGATAACCCACCACTCAAACCCCAAAATATGCTCAGCATAAGCGTCAATATTACTCACACTAAACAGCTGCATATTTAAGCCCAAACCAATCATTAAGGCGGCAAACAAACAACCACCAACGATGTTGCCAGCGATCACAATGCCCCAAAGGCGTAGCAGTTTGGTTAATGGCTCTATACCATTGAGGACAGGAAGGCTTAAAAGAGAGGTTTGCTCGGTAAATAATAGCGACTGACCAATGACCACGATAATAAAGCCGATTGGGTAAAGTAGGGAGGCGAGCACAATCGCATAGTGACTGGGTAACACGCCACTGAGCAGCGCGAAAGCGGATAAAATCATAAAAAAACTGATGCCAATCTCAAGTCCAGCGGTAAAAGCACTGGTAAATAGTGAGCCAAGTGAGCGCTCAAAGGTTTCTTTGGCATCCATTGCTTGCTCTACTAAAATGCTGGCGTGGCTTTTTGCCTGACTCAAATTGTCATCATTGGCGACTTTTTTGATGGTTTCTTTGTCTTCTTCGCTAATATCCTCAGAAAAATCTTCGTCTTCCAAACTTTCTGTCGCATCGGTATCATCTGGCATCTCAGTCTTGCTAACGTCTTTATCTTCAGCAATAGATGGTTGATTAACACTATTATCAGTCAAGCGCTTATCGGCTATTTTGTCAGCTTCAGAGTTGCTTTTATGCTCGGTATCTTGGGACAAGGTCGGCTCACTATTGATTAGATAACGTTTTTAGTATTTTTTAATATAAAGATATCAGTGCTATTTTAGCGCATGACAGTGGCGGGTTCTGTTGAGCATTTAACCGATTGGGGTTATTAATTGTTCAATAACGTCATTAAAAACTACCTTCAGGCTTTATAAATTGCCTTACCATCTAACAAAATCTGCCTATCTGCGTTAAAATCACTCTATCAATGATATTTCCTGTTTTTATAGTGTTTACGCTATCTCATTTTGACCACATTCATTATCAACAATAAGATCACCCTATTATGAGCAATCCTAATACCGATACCAGCATTGATAGCAATGCTAAGACCAACCTGACCCAATCAATCCAAGCTGCGCTAAGCCAGTTAGAAAATGCGTACAATCCTGCACAAGTCGAAGCAGGTATGTATCAAGGCTGGGAAGAAAGCGGCTATTTTCAGCCGACTTTTGACAAAGACGAGTCATTTTCTATCGCACTACCACCGCCGAACGTCACTGGCTCGCTACACATGGGACATGGTTTTAACAATGCAATCATGGATGCGCTCACACGTTATCATCGTATGGATGGTGACAATACGCTTTGGCAGCCAGGTACGGATCATGCAGGTATCGCGACCCAAATGGTTGTTGAGCGTCGTTTGGAGGCGCAAGGTATCAAGCGCCGTGATATGACGCGTGAAGACTTCATCGATAAAGTGTGGGAATGGAAAGAAGAGTCGGGCGGCAATATCACTAGCCAAATTCGCCGTTTGGGCAGCTCGGTTGATTGGTCACGTGAGCGCTTTACCATGGATGATGGTCTGTCTAATGCGGTAAAAGAAGTGTTCGTTCGTCTGTTCGATGATGGTTTGATTTATCGTGGCAAACGTCTAGTGAATTGGGATCCAAAATTCCAAACCGCATTATCTGACCTAGAAGTAGAAAATCATGATGAAAAAGGCAGCTTGTGGCATTTCCGCTATCATTTCACGGATAAAGACTTAACGACCCAAGATGGTAAAAACTATCTAGTCGTTGCCACCACACGTCCTGAAACGCTCCTTGGTGATACTGCTGTTGCGGTCAATCCTAGCGATGAGCGTTATGCGCATTTGGTCGGCAAAACCATTACTCTGCCAATCACTGGTCGCGTCGTGCCTATCGTCGCTGATGATTATGTCGAAAAAGACTTTGGTACAGGCTGTGTGAAAATCACGCCTGCTCATGATTTTAACGATTATGAATTGGGTCGTCGTCACAGCTTGCCATTGATTAATATCCTTGATGAGCGCGCCAATATCCTACCAGCGATGGAAGTTTATCCTGACTTGCAAACGCGTGAGCCAGAATTAGAAACCACGCCAAGCGAGTACGCAGGACTTGAGCGTTTTGCCGCTCGTAAGTTCCTCGTGGCGCAAGCAGGCGAGCAGGGCTGGCTAGAAGATATCGAAGACTACGCACTAAAAGCCCCACGTGCTGAGCGTGGCGGTACGATCGTTGAGCCGTGGTTGACCGATCAGTGGTATGTCGCTGTCAAAGAGCTTGCCAAGCCTGCGATTGACGCGGTAGAAGACGGTAGCATCGAGTTCGTCCCTGCGCAGTACAAAAACATGTATATGTCGTGGATGACCGATCTGCAAGACTGGTGTATCAGCCGTCAGTTGTGGTGGGGACATCGTATCCCTGCATGGTATGACGATGCGACGGGTGAAATCTATGTCGCCCGTGACGAAGCGGAAGTGCGTAGCAAGTACAGTCTCAGTGACGATATCGTATTGCGCCAAGATAATGACGTGCTCGATACATGGTTCAGCTCTGGTCTATGGACGTTTAGTACGCTTGACTGGGCAGACGTCAACGCCGATCCACGCGTGATGGACACCTTCCACCCAACCAGCGTGTTGGTGACGGGTTTTGACATTATTTTCTTTTGGGTTGCCCGCATGATCATGATGACCATGCACTTCGTGAAAAACGAAGATGGCACGCCGCAAGTACCATTTAAGACCGTCTATGTGCATGGTCTGGTACGTGATGGCAATGGTCAAAAAATGTCAAAATCTAAAGGTAACGTCTTAGATCCGATTGACCTCATCGACGGTATTGAGCTAGAAGCGCTGGTAGAAAAACGCACCAGCAATATGATGAATCCGAAAGACGCGGCCAAGATTGAGAAGCAAACGCGTAAAGAGTTCCCAGAAGGCATCCCAGCTTATGGTACAGATGCACTGCGCTTTACCTTTACCTCGCTTGCTAGTACTGGTCGCGATATCAACTTTGATCTAAAGCGTGTCGAGGGCTATCGTAACTTCTGTAATAAAATCTGGAACGCCAGCCGTTTTGTCCTCATGAACTGTGTCGATGGTGACAGCAATGCCAAGCCTATCGATCAAGCGGCGAATCCCGACGTATGGGAATTACCAGAAAAATGGATCATGAGTCGTCTGAACTCTAGCATCAAAGACATTCATCAGCATTTCGCTCAGTATCGTCTCGATATGGTCAGCCAAGATATCTATGAGTTCATCTGGAACGAGTACTGTGATTGGTACGTTGAGCTTGCCAAAGCCAGCCTAAATGATGACTCAGTGTCTGACGAGCGTAAAGCGCAAATCCGCTATGTACTGCTGCACGTGCTAGAGACGGCGCTACGCTTCACCCATCCAATCATGCCGTATCTGACGGAGCAAATCTGGCAGACCATCGCCCCGCTACTCGGTCGTAAAAACACCGATAGCATCGTGGTCGCTGACTATCCACAGACCGATGATAGCCAAATCAGTGAACAGACTGAAGCGGACATGGCATGGCTACAAGAGCTAATCGCGAGCGTCCGTAACATCCGTGGTGAGATGAAACTGGGCAATGCGGTACGTCTGCCAGTGCTGCTACAAAACGTCTCTAGCGACGAAGAAGCGCGTCTATCCCGTATCAAAAACCAATTCAAAGCGCTTGCCAAAGTCGAGAGTCTAGAGATCGTCAAAGAAGGCGATGAGGTGCCGCTATCGTCATCGAGCATGGTTGGTCAGCTACGTGTACTCGTACCGATGAAAGGTCTAATTGACCCTACGGCTGAGCTGGCTCGTTTGGGTAAGTCATATGATAAGTTGAAAGGTCAAGCGGAAGGTATCGCGCGTAAGCTCGGTAATGAAGGCTTTGTCAGTAAAGCACCTGCGGAAGTGGTCGATGCTGAGAAGGCGAAACTGGCTGAGCTAGAGGGGCAGTTGACGGCGATGACGGCGCAGATGGAAGAGTTGAAAGCGTTGTAATTTAAAAGATAGATATCTATATTAAAAAGAACGCTATCACGATTGTGATGGCGTTTTTTATTGTCTACTGCTTAGTTCTCTAATCAACTCTTAGTACTGCCAAATACTAAATATTTGTGTGCTATTATTCTAAAATTCAATATCATTTGCAAACAGGGCGCTTGTATGGCATACGTATTTCATAAGTTAGAAGAAAAAATATTTAAACGTTGCGATGAAAAATTATTGAAAACATTAACGTACTTTTATAATATTAGTTACAAAAAATGTAGTAAATATAAAGAATGTATGAATCCAGTTTTTGAAAATCTTGGCGAGTGCGCATTACACTGTTCAAGCACTAACATTACTAAAAAAAATAAGAATAAGCACGAAAGACACTTCAATTTACTGTTAAGAGAGTATATTTTCTATATGATAAGAGGGTTGGTTTTCGAGAATGATTTTAAAGGTATTCCAGATTCGAATTATGTGAAAAGTATTCATTATAGTGTGATGAAACCTTCTATTTTTATTGAAAACAAAAAGCTAAAAGATATTTTAAATTCTAAAGATATTTGCATTAAAAATATAATTTTTCCAAGTTCAACCATCGGTTTTCATAGTTGTGATTACATATTAAAAGAGTTCAAGAAAATTAAATTTGAGAGTTGTATTTTTAATGACAATCTAATAGTTGAAAAAAGTTGTAGGTATTATGAAGATTGTACTTTTAATAAGAATATAGAGATAAAGGCAGATACGGAGTATCTTTATACAAAAGATAAAAAGGATGTAAATTATGATCCTGCTCTTTCTTCATTAGATGAAGATGAATATAGATATAAGGAATGTGTGTTTGAAAAGGATGTTAGTATATTAGGGCAGGAAAAAATTAATTATATATATTATAAGTTATTTAGAAATTGCGATTTTAAAAAAAATGTAAATATAGAAAATATAAAAATAAGAAGTGATCTTATTACTATTTCAAATATATTTGAATACATAAAAATTATTGGTAATAAATATAAGTATAAAGAATTAATTTGTAAATATAAAAATATTTATTCTCTAAATGATATATTGATAAAAAATTGTAATTTTGACAGTAGTTTTAAGTTTAATGGTGTAGATTTAGACTATATAGAAAAAAAAGATATGGATGACTATAATGTAAATCTATCAAATGAAATTAAAGATATATTTAGTATAAACAGTCTGATTATTAAAGAAACTAAGTTTAATGAAAAATTCGAGTTAAAAAATTGTACAGTGATAAATATTAATTTCGAAGATTCAAATATAAAAGGTATTTTCGATGTATACAAGAGTTTTTTTGTAAAAGCTAGGTTCTTTAAAAGTATTTTTGAGGAATTCGCTGCATTCGAGTATGTGGTTTTTGGTGATGGATTTATAAAAAATAAAACAGATTTTATCTATGTAACTTTTAAGGATTTTTCTAACTTTAGGGATACAGATTTTAGATCAGGTTTAAATTTTTCACGGGCAAATCTGAAGCAAGATCCTAATTTCTTAAATGCTATATTAGATGAGAATTTGACAGATAGAGAAACATTAAGAATAATAAAAAATTCATTTGAAAAAGTAAATAACAAGATAGAGTCCAATAGGTTTTTTATTTATGAGATGAACTCTTATAAGCAAGAAAACGAAAACTATATTTCTGATGGTTTAACAAAATTCATAGTTAGCAAGAATTCTTTTTTTGCTATATTTTTAATGTGTATAATGCTCTTCGTATATTTTGGGTTTGGTCTTATAGCTACACCTATAATATTACTATTAATTGTTTTTAGAGTTGTTTTTAAATCTTCTTTAGGCTTGATTTTTACTTATATGATTTTAATGGCAAATCAATCTATATCAGGGTTTGGCAAAAGCTATATAAGGCCTATTGTAATATTCTTATTTTCGATAGTTTTTTATACCTATATTTTGGAAGTGCATAAAGGTATTTTTAGTGAGAAGCCGGTATCAGAGTACATTGTATCACTGAGAAGCTTTGTAACAAAAGACTGGTTTGTGTCTCTATCAGAGTTTTTGAATGCTTGTGCCGCTAATGTCCCCTTATTCAGTAAAGCACTTGAAAAGAAAAGTGGTGTAGAGTTTATCAGTCTAATATTCTTTATCTGGTTTGGCATACTTACATGGCAAATAATAGTTTCAGTTAAAAGAAATACGCAGCATTAAACAGTAGTATAGAGTTCTATAATAATATTTAATTTGTATAAGGAACACCATGAACCATCTCACCGTCGGACAACGCGCGCCTCTAATCAACCTTGCTATTGACGATACCGCACCCATCACGCTCAAGTTCACTCGCCAAAGCCCGATAGAGACGGACATCAGCTGCTTTGCCTTAGACGCAGCGGGCAAACTGATCAATGATGATTATATGGTGTTTTATAATCAGCCAACCTCACCTTGCGGGCAAATCAAGCTCACCCATTACGAGTCGCAGCCAACGGCAAATAAAGGCATCCAAGCCGAGTTTGAGGTTAACTTATCCAAACTGTCAGCGAATATAGATAGCTTGTTTTTTGTGTTATCAGCCGACACGCCGCTGAATCAAATTCAATCGTTAGAGATTGGCATTTGGCAGCAGTCGCAAAAAACGCAGGCAGAATATCAAGCAGCCGATTTTGCACAGCAGCAAGCCAGTATGTTGATGCAGCTTTATCGTAAGAGTGGCGTTTGGCGGGTTTCTAACGTCGCGCAAGGCTTTAATGGTGGACTTGCCGCCATCGTGCAGCACTTCGGTGGTGACGTAGAAGAGAGTAGCCCGCAAGCAGCAGAGGTAACCGCAACGCCAGTTCAAGTAAAACCGTCGTTAGAAAAGGTCATGCTAGACAAAGCACCAAAACTGGTTAACCTCGCCAAAAAAGCCACGATATCGCTTGAGAAACGCCAATTGCAGCAATTAACCGCAAAGGTAGCGTTGGTGTTAGACGCCTCAGGCTCAATGAACAGACAGTACAAAAAAGGCCGCGTGCAAGAGGTGGTCAACCGCATATTGCCATTGGCAGTGAACTTCGATGACGACCAAGCGCTTGACTGCTGGGCTTTTGCCCGAGATCCGCAGTATTTGGGCGAGATTGGGCTGAGCAACTATGACGGTTTCATTGACAACGCGCATGGTGGCTGGCGCAAATGGGCACTTGGCCCACGTATCAACAATGAAGCCGAAGTCATGAAAGCCGTGACTGAGTTTTATCAAAAGGACGGCTTAGATGTGCCTATCTACGTGCTATTTATCAGTGATGGCGGGGTGAATGACAATCGCGGTATCACAAGAGTTATGACGGAAGCGGCGAAACTCCCAATATTTTGGCAGTTTGTGGGCTTGGGTGGTCGTGGTTATGGCATCCTAAAAAAACTAGACGACATGACAGGGCGCGTGATTGATAATTGCGACTTTTTTGAATTAGATGATTTAGACGACATTAGCGAAGAAGCCTTGTATGAAAATATGCTAGAAGAATTTCCAAGCTGGCTAAAAGAAGCACGCGAGATAGGATTGATAGCGAAATAAATTAGGATAGTATCTTCAACAATAAGACCGTTTATAGTTTAGCTATGAGCGGTTTTTTATTGCCAAAAATTCAGTCAAAGGTTGTGAACTCACTTACCCAACCACTAACCAAAAATACTTATTAATAGCAAAAACCTTGTAAAAATAGTCTTGTACCGTTCTGAGTGATATTGCATGCTTAGCTACCTATATAGGCATAGGCAGTTATATAGAGGATCATCTCGTTTAAAAATTTAGCTGTCTAACTTTTATCGAATATTAGGGCGTGTCCTCAATTCAATCGATATTCATCTAAATGGGTTAAAAATGGCTAAATCTTGCCAAACGGCGTTAAATAGCTGACTAATATCTCGATATTATCTGCGCTATTTTCCTTGTTTGACTGCAATTTATCTCATTTTTATCACCATTTTTAAAATGAGGACACGCCCTAGCCCCTCCATATCATTCAATGACAGTATTTTTATGAGCCAACACAAAAAAGCCTTTTATTATCGACCCAAAACCAATCAACATAACAGCCCAACGGTGCGTTGGACGTTTGTCATACTGGGCTGGCTATTTTTTGTATTGGGTATTATCGGTGTGTTACTGCCCGTCATGCCGACCGCGCCTTTTATATTATTGGCAGCGGGTTGCTGGGCACGTAGTTCGCGACGCTTTCATTTTTGGCTGATCAATCATCGTTATTTTGGGAAGTTTGTACGCGATTGGGAAAATAATCACGCGGTGCCACTCTATGCCAAGTGGCTGGCGACAATAATGATGACTATTTCAACAACGATGTTATTTTTTAACATTCCCTCCGATATGATATGGCTAGCATGGCTGGTAGCCACGGTTTGTAGTGGGGTTGCGGTCTATTTATTCCGTTTGCCAAATGCCTAAAAATCAGTGTAATAAGGGTAAGAAATAGTGAAAAATTGCCGCCAGTTACACGAAACATGAGATAAGACTTGCGATATTGGGATGTACCCCTTATAATACGTCCAAGCTTAAGAGCAGTTCTGCACCAAATCATTACCTCGTAGTATTAGTTATAATCCTTCGTTTTAATATTTATCGTTCAGTAGCTATTTGCAAGCGTTACCGGTCACTAGGCCATTAAATAAATTTAAAAGTAGGATTATCAATATGTCAGATACTCAAAAAGGTACAGTTAAGTGGTTCAACGAAGCTAAAGGCTTTGGTTTTATCGCTCCAGAAACTGGCGCAGACGTTTTTGCTCATTACAGCGAAATCACTGGTTCAGGTTTCAAAACTTTGGCTGAAGGCCAAGAAGTTGAGTTCACTGTAACTCAAGGTCAAAAAGGCCCACAAGCCCATAACATCGTTGCTATCTAATCTGTCTTTATAGACAATTAGAGCAAGATGAAAAAAAAGCGAACCTTCGGGTTCGTTTTTTTTCGTCTACGATTCAATATAAGCTATTTGCAATTAAAGCTTAATATCTATAACGCGGCTTTATGTTAAGTGGCTTTTGAATCAGACGATAAACCAAAAATGCCGACGACTAGCATATAGCATAGTCGTCGGCATTTTCGGTTTATATAGTTCATGGCAAGGATGATAACGAACGGCAAGGATGTTTGGTAATTTAATTTAGCCAAGCAAGCTAATACCAATATTAATCAATCCACCGCCAACGATCAGCCAAGCGAACATAATCGCCCCTAAGATAAGGGGTTTAACGCCAGCTTGTTTAATAGCGCCCAAATGCGTGGTTAAACCAAGCGCAAACATCGCCATGGTGAGCAGCACATCGTCTAGCATCACCATACTACGCTCAAAGCTTGCGGTCATCGGCACCCAAGTGTGTAGTAAGACGATGGCAATGAATATAAAGGCAAACCAAGGGACTTTGACTTGTTGCACGCGATTCATGAATGACGTTTTTTTGCCATGGTCGCTGCTACCTTTGGTTAAGGCAAACGATAAAATAAGTAAAAAAGGCGCAAGCATCATGACACGTATCATCTTGGTGACAACAGCTGTGTCACCTACTTCAGGGCTGACTGCGTTACCAGCGACGACGACTTGTGCTACTTCATGAATGGTGGAACCGGTATAAATCCCGTACTGTTGAGTATTTAGCCAAGGTTGCAACCAACCAAGATGGTATAAAAACGGATAGAGCAGCATCGCAACCGTACCAAATACCACCACTGTCGCCACGGCAATAGTGACTTTGTGTGCTTCCGCTTTGACCACAGGCTCTGCTGCAATCACCGCGGCGGCACCGCAAATGCTTGCGCCTGACCCAATCAATAGCGTCGTTTGTTTATCGACTTTTAACCATCGAGTACCTATCCAATAGGTGAGTAAAAAGGTTGATGTTAATACTAAGGCATCGCTCATCACTGCAGACAGTCCGACACTTGATACTTGGGTTAGGGTTAACTTAAAGCCATAAAACATGATGGCGAGGCGCAATATTTGACCTTTGGCAAATGCCACGCCAACATTTAAGCGCTCAGCAAGGTTAGGATAGACGGTATTACCCAGTACCATACCAATTAGAATGGCTAAAGTTAAAGAAGACAAGCCAACGATACGTCCATCTGTCCATGTGTTTACGCTAGTATTGAGCCATAAGCAAAATAAGCTACCAATCAGCACGACGATAAGCCCTGCTAGATGGCGGCTGCGTGGAAAGTAGTTATTAATTGATTGGGTCAAGGCGTACATGACTGGCTGTCCTATTGTCTATAATCGAAATAAGCATAAGCTTATGAATAGACATTATAAGACAGACTAATTTATAATAAAAACAGATTAATAAGATATAAGTTATCGATTTTTTGGGTTAATTAAAAGCTTTTGGATTAAAAAGGTAGTTTTTAGGTTGTATCAATAGGATAGGGCGTCAGAGAAATTATGAAAAAAGCCATGCAGGTATTACCAAAGATTACCCTCAAGCAATTATCGGTGTTTGTCAGTATCTATCAAACGGGTAGCACCAGTCGTGCCAGTGAAGTGCTGCATTTATCGCAGTCGGCGGTCAGTAGTGCGCTGACAGAATTAGAAGCAAGGCTGCAAATGCCATTGTTTGAGCGGGTCGGGCGCAGGCTTAATCAGCACCCAAACGCTCATCCTATTTATATACAGGCGCAAGCTATCCTAGGGCAGGCTTTGACACTGGAGCATTATCATAAGCATCAGGCAGGGCAGATTCATATCGGTGCCAGTACCACCATCGGTAATTATGTACTGCCGCCGCTGCTTGCCAAGCTATATGCGGCGCTACCCGATGCCCATATCGATATGTATATCGCCAATACTCAAGAAGTGGTCAGCGAGGTTGAGCAGTTAAATATTGATATTGCGCTCGTAGAGGGTATGCCGCGCCCCACAGATATGAAAGTCATTGAGCAGCGTGCGTGGCGGACAGATACCTTGATGGTCTTTGCCAAGCGCGATAGCAAATGGTTGACAGACATGGCAGCGTATAACGATGCGGATAATTGCTACGAGCTTAGCATTGCACAACTGGCAAAACTGCCGCTGTTGGTACGAGAGGCAGGGTCAGGTACACGGCAAATTATCGATGAGCAGCTGCTCAAGCATTTGCCCGATGCTGAAATTGTCATGGCCATCCAGCAATCGGAAGCTATTAAGCATATGGTGAGTGCAGATATTGGTCTTGGTTGTTTATCGCAGCATGTCATTCAGGCAGAGCTGACAGCAGGAGCGCTGGTACAAGTAAAAGTAGCGGGCATCGATTTGTCGCGAACTTGGTGGCTAGTGTGGCATAAAGCCCGCCATCAAAGCCCGATTTGGCAAAGTTTTATTGATATTTTGACAGAAGATTAACCGTTCATGGTTCATAGGAGAGGTCTTAATAGTCAGCTTTTATAGTGATAAGCGGCTAACAAAAAACGTCCCATAGCCATTACTATAGGACGTTTTATAACATGTTATGTTTAGCTTGTAATATAAGCGGCTCGAGTTAGCTCATTAAAGCTAAGCTACCTTTACACTTAAGCCTTTTCCACTTAAGCATTCTTTAATTAAAGGTGGTCGCTTATTTATTAACGGGCTTATCCAGTCTCACGACTAAGCTATCGCATGGGACGTTAGGCAGGATATTATCTGCCGTCGCGCCACTGAGCCAAGCTGCGATGCCATGGCGTTCATGACGACCGATGACCAGCAGATCAACGTCATGCTTGTGGCAATAGTTGACGATGCCTTCACTGTTAGAGATGGCAGTGGTCACTTCAGAATTCACCGCATGTAAGTCATTACGGTCCAAAAACTGTGCCAATTTGGCGCGCGCTTCCTGACAGCGTTCATCGTCAATTTCGTCATATAAGCTGGAGGCTGGCACCAGCTCATAACCGAAGCCGACCATGGTATCTTTAACGATATGCAATACCGATAATTTAGCGTTAGGACGATTCTCGACGATACGTTTGGCCTTTTGGGCGACCACATCAGCATCGGACATTAAGTCGGTGACCAATAAAATATGTTCGTAACTCATGAGCGGCTCCTTGTGACAGATAATTTTAACTATAGCACTACTGATGGCTGCTGTTAAGTAAGCTTTGAGTTCACTTTGTGAAAATCCGACTATCTGTCGTATTGATCATCTTTATCACTACAGTATCTTGACTTATGAAGGTGCGATCCCCATCTAATTCCGTTAGGCAAATTCTTTTTAATTTATACCGGCGCATTGCCGTCATTTAAAATGATGCACTGGTACATGCCATTAAATTTGAATGTTACTCATAGGTTAATCACAATAATACGCACAATATTTTTATATGAATACCATATAAAAAAGACCCTACGATAAGTATTATATTCACTATTTATCTCTTGTTTACCCCGATTTTATGTTATCGCTACTGGCTAGATTTGGTCATGGATAGCACATTTTTCTAAATAAAATTGGGGCAATCCATAAGGAAAATTATGACCGACACGTTATCTACTACTGATCTAACTTTGCATCCTGCCTTTGAGCTGATTGAACACCGCCACATTGAGGCGCTGTCGATGGACGTATTGATAAGCCAACACGTCAAAACAGGCGCAATGCATTATCACTTGGCACATCCGAGTGATGAAAATGCCTTTTTGGTTGGTTTTCGTACTCAGCCAATGGACTCAAAAGGTGAGGCGCATATTTTAGAGCACGTGGCTTTATGTGGCTCTGAGAAGTTCCCCGTTCGTGACCCGTTCTTTTCGATGATTAAACGTTCGCTCAATACCTTTATGAATGCGATGACTGCTGCCGATTGGACGGCGTATCCGTATGCGACGCAAAATAAAAACGACTACTTTAATTTACTTGCCGTTTATCTTGATGCCTCATTTTTCCCGAATATTCATCCGCTGGATTTTGCCCAAGAAGGTATCCGCGTTGAGTTAGACGAAAATGAAAAGCCGCAATTTAAGGGTATCGTATTTAATGAAATGAAAGGCGCAATGAGTGGTGAGATTGACCAGTTGTATCATACGGTCGCCCATCATCTATTCCCAACGACGACGTATCACTATAATTCGGGAGGTGATCCTGCTGAAATTCCTGACTTGACGCATACTGAGCTGGTTGAATTTCATCAGAGCCATTATCATCCCTCAAACAGCGTGATCATGAGTTTTGGTAATATTCCAGTCGCTGAAACCCAAGCAAAAATCCATGAAGATGCTTTGATCCAGTTTGAAGCGGGTAAAAAACACGTCTCACGTCCAGAGCAGCGTTTGTCTGCACCGATTAGCGCGGTTGATACTTATACGGCTGATGAAGCAGGCCCCGATCAAACGCATCATGTGGTGGCGTGGTTATTACCATCGATTACTGATCCGAAACAGCGTTTAGCCTTGCGTTTATTGGAAGGGGTGTTGGTTGAGCATGCTGGTTCGCCGCTGCGTGCGTATTTGGACAGCCATCCACTCGGTAAAGCGCCAAGTCCGCTACTAGGGCTGGATGACAGTCACTATGAAATGGTCTTTTATACAGGTCTGCGCGGTTCAAACCCTGAACATGCTGAGGCTGTAGAGCAGGGCATTATTGACTTACTCAGTCAAGTAGCGAGCCAACCGATTGATGATGAAACCATCGAAACCATCTTGCATCAAATCGAGATTGATCAGCGCCATATCGGTGGCGATAGTATGCCTTATGGTCTAAATTTAATGCTAGAAGGCTTTAGCACTGCCATTCATGATGGTAATCCTATTGATGTATGGGAAGTTGACGAGCACCTGCAATGGCTACGTGAGCAAGTAAAAGATGCGCAATGGCTACCGAATTTAATTAAAACCCATTTGCTTGATAATCAGCATCGCGTCCGTGTCACTCTGACGCCTGATAGTGAAAAGTCAGCCCGTTTGGCAGCAGCTGAGCAAACCCGTCTTGATACCATCGCGATGGATTTGACCGCGGATGATAAAGCTATCTTAAAACAACAAGCGCTTGATTTGGCCGCGCGCCAAGCAGCGCCTGATGATTTAAGCTTATTGCCAAAAGTTGGTTTAGAAGATGTCCCAACGGATATTAGCTTTAAACAAGGCACGCAAAAACAGGTGAATTTGAGTGGGCAAGACAGTACCTTATTTGAATATGAAGCCGGTACCAATGGTTTATATTATTACCAAGTGATTGTGCCGTTGACCGATGCGATTGGTAATGAGGATACAAGCGAGCTACCCGTTAATGAAGTGATTAATCATCCGCTACTGCCTATTTATTTAAGCTTATTATCTGAGCTAGGTACGGATTCGCTGAGCGCCCATGAAATGCAAGCCAAGCAAGCAGCGCATTCATCAGGCGTGACTGCCAGAATCAGCCAACGTACCAATATCGATGATAGCCAAGCGATTAGTAGCTATTTCGTCGTGGCAACGCGCGCGCTAAACCGTAAACCTGAAGCGATTGATTTGCTCAAAGAAGTGATGGAACACAGCGTCTTTAGCGAGCATGACCGTATCAAAGAGATTTTGCAGCAACGTCAAGCAGGCTGGCAATCAAACCTTGCGGGTTCAGGACATTCATATGCCATGCAAACCGCCAGTCGTGGTATGAGTCGTCAAGCGCAGTTAGAATATGTGCGCAGTGGACTGCCAGCATTGAACGCGTTAAAAGAGTTTTTAACCCATGCCAGTAACGACGATGCGCAGTGGGATAAGCTTGCAACCAGTTTGATGGAATTACATCAGCGTTTAATTAGCTTGCCTAAGCATGCGGTTATCATCTGTGAAGCGGAGCAAACCGAACGCTTAAGCAATTTGATTGTTGATAGCTGGCAAGACAGTCAAGCGCCGAAAATTGCAGCGCAGTTAAATAGCTCTGATAAAGATATTGAAGATAATATCCCAAGAGAATTTGCTGAGTTGCAACTTGATGCGGCGTTAAATGGTGAAAAAGACGCGGTTAAAGTGCTAGAAAGTGGTGTGGCGCTTGATGTTGAAGACTTAGCTTGGTTGATGCCGACTAATGTCTATCATAACGCCAGTGCTTATACGGTGCCAGCGGCTGATCATCCTGATACAGCTGCTTTGATGGTACTAGCGCCTTATCTGCGCAATGGTTATTTGCATAGCGCCATTCGTGAGCGTGGCGGTGCTTATGGCGGCGGTGCGGGCTACGATGCCAATGCTTGTGCCTTTAAATTCTTTAGCTACCGTGATCCGCAGTGTGCTGAGACTTTTGCGCATTTCGATGCCAGTATTGAATGGCTATTGAATGAGCCGCAAACGGACGAGCAGTTAGAAGAAGCCATCTTAGGGATTATCTCAGGTATGGATAAACCAGGTTCACCAGCAGGTGAGGCGGTTAAAGCCTGCTTTGCTGATTTGCATCATCGCGGTGTCGACTGGCAGCGTAAAATGCGTGCGGCAATATTGGCCGTGACAGTGGCTGATTTACAGCGCGTCGCCAAGCAATATTTACAAGGGCAAAAGCACGTACGTGCGGTACTCGCGCCTTATGATAAAGAAGCAGCAGTACAAGACCTTGGCTTTAATGTTTGTAAAATCAAAAGCTAATTCACTTAAAGTTTACTGACTGAATTGCTATATAAAAAACCGCCGCTTTCACTATTTATAGTGGAAGCGGCGGTTTTTATTTTTCATCGTTATTTTTAAGCCGTTACTTTTTTATCAAGTAATTTGCCAATGCTTTATAAGCGGGGAGTGAGGTCGGGTCGATTTTACTGTTACTGGCGTCTGGATATGATGCAAAACGTACAATGACCATATCAGCTGCTGGATCGACATAAATGGTTTGACCGTGGACGCCGCGTGCCGCATAGACGGGTGTGGGATTATTGAATAACCACCACATGCTTGTGTAGCTGCCATTATTGAGCTGTTTATAATCTGCTTTAGCAAAAACGCTTTTATCACCGCCTGCTTCGATATGATCAACGACCGCTGCTGGGAATAAACGCTTACCGTTAATCTCGCCTTTATTAAGCATCAAGCTACCAATGCGTGACATGTCATGCAAGCCTGCACTGAGACCGCCGCCAGCAAACGGCGTACCTTTAGCATCGACAGTCATATACGCGCTTTGTTCGGCGCCAATTTTTTGCCAGATGCGCTCAGAGAGTAATGTATTCACCGCTTTACCAGTGGTACGCGAAATAATCCAGCCTAATGCATCGCTATTGATGGTTCGATAATTAAATTCTACCCCATGTTCGCCTTTTTTCTTGACTGTTTGTAGGTACTCAAAATAGCCATCAGGTCCGTTATAATCTTTCGGCTTTGGTAATGGGCTTGCAGCTTCTGAATACTTCCATATATCGGCATTAGGGTCGGCGTAGTCTTCGCTATAATCGAGTGCTGTCGTCATATCCATGACTTGGCGCACGGTCGCATCACCAAAGCCGCTATTTTTTAGTTCTGGAACGATAGAAGCAACCAGTGCACTATCATCAAGCTGACCTTCGGTGACAAGGATTTCTGCTAACAGCCCAGTCATGGATTTGGTCATCGACATCGCCGCATGTTTACCTAGCTCATTAAGGCAGCCGTTTTGGCGCTCGTATACCACCTTACCATGATGCATGACCATAATGCCGTCAGTATAATTGGCATCCAATGACTGCTTCCACGTCATTAGGCGCTTACTGCCAGTGGGTGTAAAGGTGATGGCATCAATATTTTTGTCTAAATCGTAGCTAAGCTTGGAGGGCGCGCCGATACCGCGACTGACGTCAGTGGTGGGCATCAATTCGCGAATATGACAGACCGTCCAGCGCAGCTTTGGAAAACTAAAAAAATCTGAAGATGGTTGCATTATCAGTTTATCTTTGGGCGGCGGAAAGCCTTGCATCCATCCAAGCGTTTGTGGGTCTGATTGTTTGGCAGTTAGCGGTGTGTCATCTGCATGGCTGGGCATACTGGATAGAGTCATGGCGATGGTCAGCGGTAAGAGAGGCAGGGAGCGTTGTAATAAAGTTAGCATGGTATATTCTCACAAGTCGGATCAAGCAGTTAATTGCAGACAATAAAAAACCATTGATAAGAGACAACACTAAAAACTTAGCATAATTCTTATCAATGGTTTTTACCAATCACTTTTGTAAAGCTTTTGATTTTTTATAACGCTATTTTTATAAATTTAGGGTTAGTAGCGCTTGATCGCTTGGTCTTTACCGATAATATCTTGATGAATAGGAAAATTATCATGGTCATCGTATTGCTTGCGGTCTGCAAAATAGCTTTTTAAAGTGCGGCGCACCGCTTCAAAGGCAAGTTTATCCCATGGAATGTCTTCTTCAGTGAATAAAGCGCAGTCTAGACTTTCGGAGCCAATACCATAAGCACCATCTTTTAAGTCAGTGATATAAATACTATAGATTTGCCCGATATCAGGAATATCATATAAGCAATATAAATGCGGATTGGTGACGACTGCGTCTGCCTCTTCAAAGCTTTCACGTGCCGCGCCTTCTGCCATGGTTTCGCCATTTTCCATAAAGCCTGCGGGCAGCGTCCATAGGCCATATTGTGGCTCAATCGCGCGGCGACATAGCAGCACTCTATTTTTATGCACGACCAGTGAGCCACAAATCACTTTTGGGTTTTCATAATGAATATAGTGGCAATTGGGGCATACCAAGCGTGGGATATTATCCGTGGCTGGTATTTTGCGTTCTGCTTCATGACCGCATTGTAGACAATAGCGCATATCAACTGCCTTATATAATGAGAAATAGAAATGAGAAAAAGAGTTATCGTTATTTGAAGGATTATGATTCTTATTTTATAAAATAGTATGACTTTGGCTTATCAGATGTGATGGGACAATAGCCGTTACGCTTAAGATAACACAAATTCTCATCGCACTGGCAGCGATAATAAAAACCGAATAGGTTTGCGCAACTGGTTTCTGCTACGGTTATGATGTGTTAATAATTGGATTAATGAGTTCTATAGGCAGAGCAGCTCAGTCACATAAAGTATATGCAGTCAAGGTCAGATTGCGCTAGGCTAGACTTACACTAACTATTGAATGATGGCTTTACCAATGGTGACAGTAATAGCCGCCGCGACTGATATGGTTATAAATGAGAGCATGCTCTAGCGCAAGCGCTGTAATAGCTGCAAGAGACAAGCTCCACCATTCGATGCCAAATAAGGTCAAAAAAGATAAACTGGTGAACCTGAGTAGTCAATATTTGTATTTGATTGCTATTTATATTTAATTGCATTGATGCTTCATACTGATAAAAATATAGGGCAATGATAATGTTACTCCCCCCGCAGTCGCTACGTTTTGATGAGTTTTCAGTCGCTGTGCCGGACTTTATTCGTTATCCCACCATTAGAACGTTGGCGGAACGGGTGCAGCATGAGACCTTAAATGCTGTCACCAGTCCTGCGCTATACGACGCTAAAACCTCTCGTAGCGCTCGCATTCTAGATAGCTTGTATCAGACACCTATTGCCGATGCCTCGGTATTGGTCGCCATCACTCATGAACGCTATCCAAAACTTCTACTGACACGTCGCGCTGCGCACATGAACAGTCATGCTGGTGAGGTCTCTTGTGCTGGGGGTAAACATGACGCAGGTGATGGTAATAATGTCGTCACCGCTTTGCGTGAAGCCTGTGAAGAGACCGCACTACCACCCAATAAAGTCCAGCTAATTGGTCAACTGCCCATTCAAACCTCTAAAAGTGGTATGAGTGTCCGTCCTATTGTGGCACTGATTGCGCCAGATTTATTGTTAGTACCTGAGCTGGGCGAAATCTCACGTATTTTTTGGGCAGATTTTGAAACCTTGCTGACTCAGCCTACCGTCGAGTATGCAGTAGAATATGCGATGCAAGATCAGACCGCGACCATTCTCACGCCTAGCTGGCAAGTGGATGGTGAAACGGTTTGGGGTCTGACAGGGCGAGTCATTGCCAGTTTGTTGGAAACAGGCTTTGATCGCCAGCTTGAGTGGTATTATCGCATCCAAAATACCCGCAATTAACTCGTAAGGCGGTTGACGTTTAATTATTATTCGTTTTATTTTAGCTACTATGCTTTATTTATAATTGCTTACTTATAATATTCGTCATTTTTCTTTAGCCACCAATTCATATTATCTTGGCGTTTGGCGCGGAAAGCTTCTAATTTTTCAGCTATCGTTTGATTGTGTTGGCGTGCCGTATCGAGAGTAAAAAGAATCGGCACCGACGATAAGACGCCAAAGCGGATTTTTGATTTTGGCAAATCCAGCCCATCGCCGATATCATCGCCGACCAAGGTACGGGTCACGCTAGCATTGACCATCTCAACGAAACGCCCACGGCGGTTGTCCTCGCCCATCAGCTGACGCGGCAAATCATGCAGGGCCTTGGCTAATGGCTGTCCCATTTTAAAATCAAGCTGCTGAATTGATAAATAGGTATAGAGCCACTCCCAACAAGCGGTTTCATCTTTTGGCAGGCGATCTAAGTCAACGCCCATCCAATAGCTGGCAAGATTCCATAGATGCAGGATACCTTCTGCTTCTACAGTGCTGATGCGTGCACCAAGCAGCCGTAAGCCGCGCATAATCAACAATGAAAACTGCAAATGGGTAGCAATCATATCGGTTTGGTTGATAGGAAGACCCCAATAGGCGGTATTCCAGCTGCCATCTGGATTATGGTGTTGGTCGGCATTTGGTATGACACCTTTAGCAGCATGGCCTTTACCTTTGAGCAAATTTTGCCGTACTAAAGTATGAATTTGCCGCACTTTGATCGATTGCCGCCAACCTTCAGAACCAATCGCCAATACTTGCTCGATAGGCTGACGGTGATTGCGTGCACTCGTATTCGACTTATGTAATGGTGGGTGTTCAGAGACAGCTAGGATATAAGCGTAAGTACGCATCAGGCGCGGCAGGGCATCATGCATCAATGCACCTGTCTGAATGAGCGGCAGGGAGAGGGCAGGAATGCTGTAGCCTGCCATCAGGGCGACATTACGTAATAGCCAAATCAGCATCAGTGGATAGCGCCGATAGGCAACCGCGCCGATTTGGGCGAGCTTGGGGTCGAACCAATCGGGATGACGGCTAAATTGTTCAGTCAAAGCGTTAAATGCAGGGTTATTTGCGAGGTCAGCGTCTAGGTTATTGCTGTTGTCGCTGATAATAAATTGCTGTAGGGGCTTTGCAAAACGAAGGCCATCAGCGGCTAACGCATCTGCCAGTGAATCGCCAATATCGTAGCCCGTTACTATTTCATTTAATAAATCTTGCGAGATAACAAAATCTTTTGGCAGCAAATAACGTCTAATGCGTTTTAAGACTTGCAGGTCGCTATGGTCATCAATCGCGGTCGTCCGTCCGTGACGCTGATAAGGTTTTATTGAGGGCTGTTGGTGACTCAAAGTATCGGCCGTCTGTTTATCAGTTATGTTGATTGAATCCATATTTATCAAATGCCTTTTTACCAAATGCTTTCCTATTAGATCATTCCACAAAGCCAACAATATTAATGTCTATTTGACTGGTTTAGAGCTTCTAATTGTCTTTGCGTGGTATTCATACGGCGCTTGGCTTTACGTAGCTCGTCGGCTAATGAAAGCAATCGCGCGCGCGCTTCTTTTTCATTAGCAAAGTCTAGCATCGCCCCACTTTCTAGCTGATCAAATTCTTCTTGGTAGGCTTCTATTAGGCGTTTATCTTTGTCTAGCTGACTGTCTAAGGTGTAATAGTCTAAGCCTTTTTGATTGGCAGTTTGCAGGGTATTCGCCAAGGTTATTGGACAGACATTGTTGAGCTGACGTCCGCGTCGACCGACATTGTATGCATTATTGGTCGTGCAGTATTGCTTAAGCCCCAGCTGGCGACCGCGCTCCCATGCTAGATAGTTGGGGGCAACACTGGCCTTGGCACAGGCTTTGGCATGTGATGCGAGGCGGTCTGATGGGTAACCTGCCATGCCATCATTATAGCCAATAGCCTGCCAGTCACCAACGAGGCACTCCTGCTTAGAGAGTGTGGCACAGCTTGATAGTAAAACAATGCTACCAAGGAGAGCTAACATTAACGAAGGCCGCGGTGCAAACTGTCGCATGATTACCTTTTCCATGGCTATTGATGCAAGCCCGAACATAGCTGATGAAAAATACTTTTAATCAATCATGTCCGGATATCAAAACTCGTGAACTATCAAATCATAAGCCATCGATAAGCTAAATCGCCTTTAAGTGGCTTGTTGTCCTATTAATGAGGGCGAGTCAGATCGACTGATGTGCCGCTTGCATTGTCTTTTAGGCTGACTTTGAGCATGAGATAACCGGCAATACCAGAGACGATTGAACCCATAATAATACCTAGGCGTTCATCGAATAAGGCTGTGTCACCAGCAAATGCCAAGCCGCCGATGAACAGACTCATGGTGAAACCAACACCACAAAGTAAGGCTGCACCATAAATCTGCTTATAGTTCATGCCTCTTGGCATGGTTGAGATGCCAAGCTTAAATATCAACCAGCACATGAACATCACGCCCAGTTGCTTACCGATGAATAGACCGGCTGCAATACCAAGTGGTACCGAATGGAACAGCTCAGCGAAGCCTGCACCTTTGAGGGATATACCTGAGTTGGCAAACGCGAACAACGGCAAGATACCGAAGGCAACGGTATTGTGTAGATCGTGCTCTAGCTCTTCTAGTGGTGAATGCTCAGGATCAGTACGGTCAAACATAGGAATAAATAGGGCTAAGACCACCCCAGCCAAGGTGGCATGGATGCCAGATTTGAGTACCGCAATCCACATGATTACACCGATCAGCAGATAAGGCGTGATGCTGGTGACGTTGCGACGATTAAGAAGGTATAGAAAGGGTAGGCATAGACCTGCCACTGCTAATGACTCTAATGACAAATCACTGGTATAAAATAAAGCAATGATTAAAATTGCGCCAATATCATCAAAAATCGCAATCGATACTAAAAATACTTTTAAGGAGTTGGGAACGCGGTTGCCTAACAAGCTCAAAATACCTAGGGCAAAAGCAATATCAGTCGCAGCTGGAATCGCCCAACCTTTCCAAAACTCAGGCTCGTTATAGTTAAAGAGCAGATAAACAATCGCTGGCATGATCATGCCACCGAGTGCCGCACCAGCTGGCAGGATGATCTGCTTGACGTTAGACAGCTCACCGATCAAGACTTCACGTTTTAGCTCAAGTCCCACTAAGAAAAAGAAAATCGCCATCAAACCGTCATTGATCCAATGATGAGCGTCTTTAGCGATAGCGAACTCACCGATTTGAATGGCAACGGGTGCGTGAATAAAGCCTTCATACCACACATTAAGAGGGGAGTTGGCAATAATCATTGCAGCAATGGCAGCCAATGCTAAGACGATACCGCCCGCTGCCTCAAATTCAAAAAATGCTTTAATCCTGCGTATTGCCATATCATCCTCATTTGCTAAATACAATTTACTAAACACGAATTATAAAATAATCCAATAACCTCAAATAATCTATGCCACGACTCATAAAGACATGATAGAAAGCAACAGTTTCTCATACTCTTATTGATATAGACAACAAAATACGTCAACCAAAAGTTATAAGTGCCGCTTGTCACCTCAATAATAGCGATATTATAAAGTCGATAGAACAGACAAAAGCGTGATAAGTCATTAAATCTTTTTAATCGATCACTGTTTATTTTAGATGCTTATTGAGCCTTTAGACAAATCTAGCAGACTTTTTTACGTTTTTGGCTTTTTTTAGCGTTTTATCTTTATAATGAGCAGCATTTTGTGATGTTATGTCACAGCTTTGATACATATCAGCAGTACTACTACTATTGGCTAATGAATAGCAAAGTTGGTAGCAATACTGATAGTGATAATTTATTCTCAGTTCCTACAGCCAGTTTTTAGGACTTTCTTATTTTTCATCATAAAATTTACAGGTCAGCGTCATGGATTTATCGCTTTCGTTAGAGGTTATATTAATGCTTACCGCTGTGGCAGCGTTGGCAGGCTTTATTGATGCCATCGCTGGTGGTGGCGGATTATTGACGATTCCCGCCATGTTGCTTGCTAATATTCCACCAGTGCTGACACTCGGTACCAATAAGCTACAAGCCGCGTCAGGTGCGTTAGCAGCTTCTATTACGATGATTAGGAAAGGGGTGGTCAAACCGCAGCGCATTAAAGTGGCTATTATAGGCGCTTTTATCGGTTCTGTTATCGGTACTATCGCCGTACAGATGTCGCCGCCGGATCTGCTTGAAACACTAATTCCGTTTTTGATTGCGGCTATTGGGGTTTATACCTTGTTTGCGCCTCGACTCGGTGAAGTAGAAGCCGCGCCGCGTATCTCAGAAGGTAAGTGGCAAAAAGTGGTTGCACCATTAATTGGTTTTTATGATGGTTATATTGGACCAGGCACAGGGATGTTTTTTGCGCTCGGCAACGTGGCGTTGCGTGGTCGGCAAATTATCGAAGCGACAGGCGCAGCAAAGGTATTGAATTTATCGACCAATATTGGCTCGTTAATATTCTTTATTCTGGGTGGTAATGTTTTGTGGAAAGTGGGGCTTGCCATGATGGTGGGACAAACGATAGGCGCGTATTTTGGCTCTCATATGGTGGTCAAAGGCGGTAGTAAGCTGATTCGTCCGGTGATTGTATTGGTGTGCTTGGCGATGATAACCAAATACGTTTTTGGCTGATTGCTGTCCATCAGGGAAATATATTTAGCGAAGCAAAAAACCTCAGCCAATATGACTGAGGTTTTTTATGTATCGTTAATAAACTAACAACATCTATTCAATGCGAGTGACTAGCGACGACGATCGATATCATCGTACTCACTGCCCATGATCCCATCACTAAAGACTTCAGAGAATTCACGTTCATTGTCTTCATCAATGTGACCATCGAACACGTCTTTTGCGCCAGCGTTAGGATCGTTATAAATAGCTAAGTCCATTTTGCCTTCTGATTTTGCCACAATAGCGGTCACAGCAGCATCGCCACCGACGTTCACTGCGGTACGTAACATATCAAGGATACGATCCACACCTAAGATTAAGCCAATACCTTCGATAGGTAGACCGACTTGGGCAAATACCATGGACAGCATAATCAGACCAACACCCGGTACACCAGCGGTACCAACAGATGCCAAGACGGACATTAGAATGACAGTCAGATACTCAGTCACGCCCAAGTCAATACCATAAATATTGGCAATGAAAATGGTCGCAGTACCTTGCATGATGGCGGTACCATCCATGTTGATGGTCGCACCAAACGGAACAGTAAATGAAGCAACTGAGTTGTTTACACCCATACGCTTGGTGACTGTACGCAAGGTAATAGGAATCGTCGCATTCGAGCTTGAAGTACTAAAAGCAAAAATCTGAACTTCACGCATTTTTGCCAAAAAGGTTTTGATGGATAAGCCTGAAGAGACTTTTAGTACAATCATCATAGTGACAAAGAAATGGAATGCCAATGAGCCGACCAATACCGCCACATAACCGAGCAGTGACCAAATCAAGTCTAAACCCAGCTCTGCCATCGCTTTGGTCAATAGAGCAAATACACCATAAGGCGCAAGATTCATAATGATGGTCACCATTTTTAAGATGACTTCATTGATTAATTCTAAGCTCTGCACTAAGCCTTTGGCAGGTTTACCCACCATCAAGATACTAACACCGATCAAAATAGCAAAGAAAATAATCGATAACATATCACCATTTGCCATCGCGCTGATGGGGTTTGATGGGATAATGTTAGAGAAAACATCAAGTAGAGGCGGCGCTGAAGCTGCTTCAAATGCCGCTTCAGTTTCGATATTCATACCTTTGCCGATACCAAATAGCACGCCAAGCCCAATCGCCGTTGCAATAGCGAGTGCGGTGGTGATCATATAAATAATGAACGTTTTGGTACCAATACGACCAAGCAAACGAATGTCACCAATGCCGCAAACGCCGCAAATCAGTGAGATAAGTACTAAGGGGACTACCAACATTTTTAACGAGTTAACAAATAGCTTGCCAACGATAGCGAGGAAACCGTTCGTAATATACGTACTAACAAAACCGCCTTCGGTATTCAGCCCTGAGTAGTTTATAAATAAACCCAGTACGATACCGAGTATCATGGCAACAATAATCTTGCCCGTCAGTCCCATATTTTTCCACATAACTTATATCCTTTGTGTACGTGTCCCAGTAGCGGATAGATGGCTGCTCACATCAATGTGATTATTACCATTATTCTCATCACCGCTCTTGCTACGTCTATTAAATTCTTTTAACTTCTACTTAGTGTCACGTTTTCGGGGCACAATATAAAATAATTGTTAAGGGTACTGCAATGTTTTTTTATGACTAAGATGATATAAATCAATAGTTAAGTTGTCTACGCAGGATTTTTCGCGAGCAAAGTAGGTAAATAACACGGCATATTGACCAATATTAGGGCGTGTTGAACACTGACAAATAGGCACTGCTGAACGCCAAAACTATTCCAGACAAAGCACAAAACAACGGTAATGCTCATGCCTTAATTAGTTTTATAACACATTTATTATATGGAGCTGGGAGAATTTAGCATTATTTCCAATATTAATAGAAGGAGACAGGACTGTTTTTTGCCATTTCATTATTAAAAGTAGACGCTTAGAATGACTAAACTTATTATTTTTAACGTCGAACTGCCTAAAAAATAGTCTCTATCAGTGCCATGGTTGAATCATTCAACACGTCCTAATGATTAAAAGCAGTCATTTATAACTAAAAAAAGACCACTCAAGTTGAGCGGTCTTTTTTAGGTAGGTTGTTAGAGCCTATCATACAAGATTTTTAACTGCCTAAATACCCGTCATTTTTCGAATATTTTGAGCATTGTTCTTTTAGACTTTGTCATCTTCATCACGGCGTAGACCATCCTGCCATTTGGGGTCAGTAGTGGCAGGTTTTTCTATATCATCCTTTGCAATTTCTGCATCTTCAGATGCTGCAGAACGGTCTACTTCGTCAGTATTATATTGATTCAGACGATGGTTGTTGCTCATGCGTTCACTTAAGTGTGACTCTGCATCACGGTGGCGATGATCTAGCGCTTCCACCTCAGGGTCATATTCATCGAAATCTGTCTGCGCACGTACTTCCTCAATGGTATCTTGCTCTTTGACCATTTCTACATCACCGTCGCTTTCATAACCATGATTGGGATTGGCATCGCCAGTTGGTTTGTCTGTACTGGCGGGCGCAGCTAAGTCATTAGAGTCGACATTATTTTCAGCTGTGATGTGTGTCGCAATACCATTTCTGGCTTGCGCATTATTTCTCAATTGCGCATAGTCAGTCAGTTGCTGTACGGCATTATCGAGGCTGTGTGGATTGTTACGCTCTTGAGCATGCAATAAATGCTTATCGAACACATCGGTCAATAATGAGTCAAAGCGTATGGCGTTATATTGAATAAGCACTTCAGCTTCTTCTTCGGTAATATCGCCGTTTTGGCTGGCATATACCACATGGTCTTCAAAAGTAAGCCCTTCAAAACTGTCTTTGTGTTCAGCCTTTTTAAACCTCTGCCATAATGGCTCGATGCTCAGCAGCGTTTGATAAGCGTGTTCCATACGTCCAGTGACATCATCGGCTTCAGTATTATAATAGACCATGGTTTTAAGATAATCACGGAATGGGTTGGCTTCATAGTCATCCATAAAAGCATCGCCCAGCTTGCGTTTAAGCTCATCACTTGGCGGCGTAAAGATGCGACCACTGGGGAAAGTCACAAAACTTACCAAACTGGCCGCCATGCGATTAGGGAAGTTCGCAAAAAAGGCTTCAAAAGCTTCTTGAATGGTATATAAGCTATTTTGTAAGGCAACCTCAGCATGCAAGCGTTCAGACGTTGATTTAGTACCATGCTCATAAAACTGTAAAATAGCAGTGCTAATGAATAAATGGCTATGAATATCGGCTAAGCGACCAGACAGCATTTCTTTACGTTTTAAGTCACCAGCGAGCAATCCTAACGCCATATCAGCCGTTAAGGCAAAGCTTGCGCTCAGGCGGTTGATGTGTTTGTAATAGGGACGAGTAAAGCTGTCAGCGAAGCTCGGTGCATGATTACTGCCACCGACATAACCTGCGACAAATGCCTTTGCGCCGCGATTGAAGGTATAACCCAAATGTTTAAAAAATAGCGTGTCGAACTGTTTGAGTGCACCTTCTTTATCTTCGCTTTGCAGCAATTGCAGCTCATCAAAGAGATAAGGATGGCAACGCATCGCGCCTTGACCAAATATCATGAGCGAGCGTGTCAAAATATTTGCGCCTTCAACCGTGATAGATACTGGAATTGCCTGATAAGGTGTGGCCAAAAAATTACGTGGACCCATCTGTACTGCGCGTCCACCAACCACATCCATACCATCGTTCACCACACTGCGCATAGTCTCAGTCGCATAGTATTTTGCCATTGCCGTCATCACCGATGGTGTGCCGCCTTGGTTCAGACCGCACGTAACGAGGTGACGAAAGGCCTCTAGCATATAGGTGTTACTGGCCATGCGGCTGGTAGCGTCTTGGACGCCTTCAAACTTACCAACAGAGATTTTAAACTGTTCACGTACTTTGGCAAAAGCACCGACAGACAGATATGTCATCTCACTGGCTGAGGTTGATAAGGCTGGTAAAGAGATGCCGCGACCAACGCCTAAGCACTCCATCAGCATACGCCAACCGCGACCCGCATTTTCGACGCCGCCGATGATGTAATCTAGTGGAATAAAGACGTCTTTACCATCGACTGTACCATTCATAAATGGCGAGCCGATTGGGTTATGACGTGGTCCTATGATGACGCCTTTATGGCTGGCAGGCACAAGTGCACAAGTGATACCGTAATCAGTCTTATCAGGATTGCCAAGCAAACCTTCGGGATCGTGCATCTTGAATGCTAAACCCACGACCGTGGCGATAGGTGCCAAAGTAATCCAGCGCTTAGAAAAATTCATACGCAAACCGAGCACTTGCTCGCCCTCATGCGTACCATAACAAACCACCCCTGTATCTGGAATCGCACCAGCATCGGAACCCGCTTCAGGACCCGTGAGACCAAAGCAAGGCACCTCGTCGCCTTTGGCAAGACCGGGTAGCCAGCGCTGTTTTTGTTCGTCCGTACCATAATGCATCAACAGCTCACCAGGGCCGAGCGAGTTCGGCACCATACAGGTGACCGCAGCGGTCGGCGAGCGTGAAGCGATTTTGCTCATGATACGGCTTTGTGCATAAGAGCTAAAATCTAAACCGCCAAACTCCTTTGGAATGATTAAGCCCAAAAAACCATTGGCTTTGATAAATTGCCATGCTTCAGGCGATAGCTCTTTGTCTTCATGCTGAATTTTCCATTCATCAAGCATGGCACACAGCGTTTCTACTTCATTATCAATAAAGCTTTGCTCTTCTGCTGACAGTTCTGGATAGGGATATTGAGCAAAAGTGTTCCAGTCAGGCGCACCCATAAACAGCTCTTTTTCCCACCAGCTGGTACCCGCATCAAGCGCTTCACGCTCGGTATCGCTCATGCTCGGCATTGCCCCGCCCAAAGTCTTGTAAACAGGTTTAGTAATGAGTGATTGACGAATAGGAGCGACGAGCAAAACGATGCAAAGTAAAGCGATTGGTATGCCCAAAATGAGCGACCAAGGACTGATAAAGGCAGTGACAAGAACGGTAACCAGTGCAACAATACTGCCTGTGACTCGTGATAGAGACAATAAAAAGATGGCCAAAACCATGGCTAATTGAATAATGATTGCCAAAATAAATAAGCCAATTGCCATGACTGTCTCCTTTATAACGCTAAACCAAAAGCGTGAAAAATGTGTGTGTATTAAAGTATTTGAATAAATCTTGTTGTTATTTTTGCTGATGTTTAAGGGTCTGGTGACCAAATTAAAACAATGAGCCGTTATGGGTTTTGTAGCATATTTTATAATCAATTTTAATTTGTTGAGCGTGTTACAAAAGTGGCTTTGATAACTGTCTAACCAGTGACAGACAAATAAAAGACAAATTTAGCTATCAATATGAAACAGTGGCCGATAACTATCAATAGCTAAAGTGCTACGCTGTGTCGATAATATGTATCAAAATTTTCTCATATAGGTAAAAAGAAGAGTGGTTATTAATTATCCAAAAGGTACTAAGCAGCTTTCGGCATAAGATAACGTCTGATTGCGTCCAACAATAATATGGTCCACCAAGGATAAGTCTATTAAATCACAGGCTTTCTTTAGCTCGTAGGTCAATAAGTTGTCTGCCGTTGAAGGGGTCGCATCGGTATGCGGATGATTGTGTGCGACGATGAGTTGGCTGGCTGCGTGACTCAAAGCATGACGTAGGACGTGTTTGATACAGACCGAGCAAGAGGAAATACCGCCAGTAAACAGTATCTCAAAATTGATTAGATTTAATGCATTGTCTAAGCAAAGTACCGCAAAGACTTCGCGATGCTCTCCGCGTAGCTGAGTGCTGATATAGTCTTTGACCATTTGCGAGCGCCCAAGTGCGTGACCAGTTTTAAGCTGACTGTCCAAATAACGCGTACCCATCTCAAGTGAGGCCAATATCTGCGCGTATTTGGCAGGACCAATACCATGACAAGCAAGTACAGCCTCTTGCGGCGCCGCCAATAATTCTGCCAAGCTACCAAACTGCTCGATTAAATGACGCGCCAACTCGATAGCTGACTGTGACTGCGTACCTGTGCGCAGAAATATCGCTAATATCTCGGCATCAGATAAATGAGCTGCCCCAAATTTCAGCAGTTTTTCACGTGGTCTATCATCTTCATGCCAGTCTTTAATCGCCATTGTCACTCCTTGAAAATGGATTACTGTCAGATATATTGAGTAAATACGGAAATTCTTACCCAACTTATCTCATAATTGTTACTATAAGCGCAATTTTATCTTTCAACTTTTTATTGATGCCATGCTTATGTCCAATATTGTGCTTGCTATCACTGGCGGTATCGCCGCTTATAAATCTGCTATCTTTGCCCGCTTATTAGTCAAAGCAGGCTTTGATGTGCGTGTCATTATGACCACAGGCGCACAAGCCTTCATTACGCCACTGACTTTACAAGCTTTGACGGGTAATGAGGTGCATATCTCATTACTCGATGAAAAAGCAGAAGCGGGGATGGGGCATATCGAATTGGCCAAATGGGCGGACTTAATCATCATTGCGCCAGCCTCTGCCAATACGCTTGCGCGGCTCGCGATGGGCATGGCTGATGATTTATTGACAACGGTATGCCTTGCAACGGCGGCACCAGTCATCATTGCGCCAGCCATGAATCAGCAGATGTGGGCGCATCCTGCGGTCAATCTCAATGTCCAGACCCTGCGCGATATGAATTATCAGATTATTCAACCTGCTAGCGGTGAGCAAGCCTGCGGTGATGTGGGAGCAGGGCGTTTGCCTGAACCTGAGCAGCTATTGGCAGAAGTATTATTATTTAACGCGATGCAAACCACGCCGCAATTATTGACAGGTAAACGCGTGGTAATTACTGCAGGACCGACGGTAGAAGCTATCGATCCGGTGCGCTACTTGTCCAATCACTCTACTGGCAAGATGGGCTTTGCATTAGCACGTGCGTGCGTGGCTGCTGGTGCAGACGTTATTTTGATTGCGGGTGGCAAAGTGGCACTGCCCACACCGCTGAATGTCACGCGCATTGATGTGTTGTCGGCTAAAGAGATGCTGATGGCGGCGCAGCAATGCGTGGATGGTACGCACAGTGCGCTACAGTATGTGCCTGAAGATGAGCATTCTCATGATCACGAACATGATCATAGCCATGAACATGCGCATCATCATGGTGAGTGTGATTGCGGCGACGATCACAGCCATGAGCTTGATAATAAGCATCATTCTCATAGCGAGAATCAAAATGTAATGGCGGATATCTTTATTGCCACTGCGGCTGTCGCTGATTATCGTACTGAAGAGGCTGCCCCGCAAAAAATTAAAAAAACCCAAGACGCAATGACACTAAGTTTGGTCAAAAATCCTGACATTCTAGCGACAATTTCGCTTGCGCATCCAGAGCTGTTTGTCGTTGGTTTTGCGGCAGAAACGCAAGATATCGAGCGCTATGCTCGTGGTAAATTGGTGTCTAAAAATCTAGATTTGATCGCTTGTAATGATGTTTCACGAGCAGATATTGGTTTCGCCAGTGATGACAATGCCATGCAGGTATTTTTCTCAGAGCGTTATGAGCACGATAGCGTCACACTTGAGAAGGCGAGCAAAGATAAGATTGCCGAGCAGTTGGCTGGCATCATTGGTGAGACAATATGGCAACGCCACAATGGTCACAATGCCTAGTTATGTCACTATTAATCCAGATATTAGGTCTTAATGTTTATGGCTAATATGATGGATAGTGATAGCACCCAGACGTTATTACTGATGGTAATATTTGCACTAGCATCGTTGCTACACGGTATTAGTGGGCTGGGTGTGACGTTGGTGACGACCACTGCGCTTGCTAGTATTTACCCGTTACCACATGCAATTGTATTGGTCATTTTTCCGTCATTATTGCTTAATGCCATGACTTGGCTCGCGGGTGGCGGGCGCACGATCTGGCAAAATTTTATCTATTACGGTAGGCGCTATTGGTTACTGGCGTTGACCAGCTTACTCGGTAGTATTTTAGGCGCGAAGCTCTTACTATGGGTCGATAGCGCCTATATTTTATTGCTATTGGCAGCGGTTATTGGTTTTTACGTCATAAGTAGCTTGCTTGGTAAGCAACTCCGTCTACCTGCTACCAAGCCTGTGTTAATTATCGTTGGCTTTAGTGCAGGCGTGATTGGTGGGGCGACCAATGCCATGTCGACCATATTGATGATGTATCTACTGTCTGCCAGCGATGATAAAAACACCATCGCTAAAGTCGGCAACATGTGCTATTTTTTGGGTAAAATCGCCCAAATAATTGTATTACGTGAGCCTATTATGGCGCTCAGCAGTGGTGAATGGCAGCTGATTACTCTGCTTAGTGTATTATCAATTGCTGCGCTCTTAGTCGGCATCCGCTTGCGGCGCTATTTACCACAAGCGCGCTTTCGTCAGCTTATTTTATTGATTCTCACGGTACTTGGTATTCGTGTCGGTTGGCAAGGAGTTATGGCATTTTTATAAAATCGCGAGGCAGCTGGCTGTTTAGTTACTATTTTATGTGCGCGTTATTCTGTTATCTCACCAAAAAATATCTGCTGCGCTACTCGAAAGGTATTACAGTGCGCTTCAACCACATCATCAATATCTTCTGAATAGCCGCCGCCCATGACAATGGCAACTGGAATATTAGCGGCTTTTGCTTGGCGTAACACATATTCATCACGCGCCTTACAACCGGCTATCGTCAGTCCAAGTTTTCCTAATTTATCGGTGGCAAGGACATCGACGGCAGATTGATAGAAAATCATATCTGGTGCAACATCAGCAATCAAACGCGGCAGATTTTCCTCTAGTAACTGCAAATACTCCGCATCGCCAGTATCATTGTCTAGCTCAATATCTAGGTCGGACGATTGCTTACGAAATGGATAGTTCTTTGCGCCATGCATACTAAAGACAAATACGCGCGGCTCATGCGCCATGATACTGGCATTACCATTGCCTTGATGGACGTCTAAATCGACCACCAAAATCTTTTGCGCTTGTCCACGATTTAATAATAAATTACTCGCGATACAAACATCATTAAACACGCAAAACCCTTCGCCATGATCAGAAAACGCATGATGCGTGCCACCTGCGACATTCATCGCCGCGCCATATTGCTGCGCATATAATGCACATTCATAAGTAGCATGAGCAATATAACGCCCACGCTCTACCAGCTCTGGTGTCATTTCGAAGCCAATGGCTCGCGCTTCCTTTCGTGGTAGCGTCTGAGTTTTCAGCTGATACCAGTAATCCGCAGTATGAGTGGTCAAAATCTCATCTTCGCTCAAACGTGCAGGGGCAAAAAAATTATCGTTATTGATAGTACCTTCAGCCAATAGCCGCTCAGGGATCATGGTGTATTTTTGCATAGGAAAACGGTGTTTTTCCGGCACGGAATATCGAAAAATATCAGAGTAAGCAATTTTTAGCATAGTGTTAGAGGATGTCTTTTTTTGAAAGGTATTTTAAGGATAAATAGGTTTAAGCGCTTTGAAAGTAAAGTGCTTATGAGACATTGTAAAAGCTATGGATATTTATTGTCATCAGTTAATTACTGTACAAATTGCGTTGGCAAAAAGAAGGTTCTAGAATCTGATTGTTGACGTAGCTCGGTCAGTAATGTTGGCAAGTCTTCTGCAGGGTTCTGATTATTGATCAAATCACTAAATATCTCATTCGCAACGGTAGTCATCGCGATGACACTTTGTAATAAATGTTCAATAATATCATTATCGATGCCTACCGCTTCGACATCGATAGCGTGTTTGTAGCGTATTTCGCCATCATTGACATCCATTTCTAGATTGCCGATTAGCAAGTCATAATTTATTTGAGTAATCAGTAGCATCGCCGCGCTTTGATGACTTTCTGGTATTAAAAATGGCAAAATTCCATAGACTGCCAGCAGCTTGTTGTTTTCTTGCACGCGAAACAAATAGCCGCAATCGAGGTTTTTATTGCGCATTCTAAGCGATAAGTGATGCGATTGCTGACGGTCAGTGCTCTTGTTGCCACTACTTTTAGGTCGATAGTGAGTATAGCGCCATTGCTTATCATTAAAGTACTGTTTCAGAAAATCGATAATGGGCGTGCCGCTAGCTTCGTGTTGACTGGCACTCGAGTCAAAAGCGTCAGTTTCTGAATGTTCGCTTTTATTTTTGACATCAGATTCAGAATCGATTTTGGTATCATCATAAGCATCACTAGTGTCCTCATCGCATGCACCACTACTATGTGCGTCATTATTATATGTATCACTACTATACGTGTCATGAGGCTCTATTTGCATCATATCAATTTCAACTTCATCAGCCTGCGCTGCTGAACCAGTCAGTAACTGTTTGAGTTTTTGCCACAAGCTGAGTGTGTTACGTTGACTCATAAGTATGGTGCTGTCAAATAAATGAATGATATGGAAAATTGAGACAAATACGTCAAGACAGTAAATTATTGAGCATTAAGCGCTAAACCTTCTTTAATATTTGGTTGCTCATAAAACGCTTGTAACATCTCACGAGTATGTGCCGTCAACCACTCGCTTTTAATGACATCGTGCACCACAGGTAAGAGCGCTGTACTCAATTGAGTCATGGCCTGCTCATCAATATGAAGACTCGCGACTACCGTCGCAATAGTATCTGACTGATGATTACCATACCAAGTATCGATGCTGGCTGCCACGAGGCTGTGTAAGTAAGGCGATTGGCGCAGGCGGTTATAGCTTTGCTGAATGCTGGCTTCGATATGATCGATACTGCTGTTGTCAGGCTCATCACGCAGATAAGTCTGTAGATGACTGACAGGCTGGTCTTTGATTCGCGCCCAACCAGTGATTAATAATCGCGCGACTTCGTCATTTGATAAATGCTCTTGCGCATTGGCTTCTGCGCGGCGTGCTAAATCTTTAATATTACGATGTAAGTACGCCTGCAGTTTTTCGTCAAGGTTTCTATTGGTTGCTTTTTCAAAAGAGCTGCGCCCAAATTTCATCAATTTACCAGCAGCGCCCGCTTTATCCAGCGTGGTTTCCATAAAGTCGTTAATGGCATGATATAGCGTTTGGGTTAGCAAATCGGCAAAAGTCTCGTTGCCGACCAGTGTATGAATCAAGATATTGCGTTGCTGATCGTGGCTACCAACATAGTTGGCAAGGGTTTCAACTTGAGTGTCATCCACCAGCTCAGACAACGGCACGTTATCATTGACCGGATGATAAATGACAGTATGCAAGATATCGCGAATATCTTTACGCATCATATCAGTCATCGGTTGGTTCAGTAGCCAGTCGTTAATCAGATGTTGTAAATCATCGGCACTGACATATTTATTCAATGGCTGTGCAGCAAACCATTGCCATGCCTCCATCGACAGCGGTTCAGCTTGCGTGCGCAACCATTGCTGCATAAACGCAACTTGCGCCTCGATTAAGCCATCTATGGTTAGCGCTGGCGTATCTAGATTTTGGTTATCTTTTGAAGTCTGCATAGGTTTTGAGGTCATAATAATCGACAATTTGTTATACTGTGTGGGTGGGGTAAGCATAAAGTATTATGCCATGAACGTCATCTGTGTTTGTGATGAATATTGACTGCTGCTTAATAAATAATAAGAGGTTTTGATGACAGCTCTGAATACCGCCTTACTTGCGCTTGATGAGCTGACCGTTCAGCGCGGCGAAACCCCTCTATGTGAAGGAGTTGTACTCAATCTAGCAGCTGGTAGCATTTGCCATCTAGTGGGTGCCAATGGAACAGGTAAGACCACTCTGCTGATGCAGCTGGCTGGGTTATTGCCAGTGTTAAGCGGTGAGGTTTATTATGAAGGATTGGCAAGTTTACCGGTTCAGCCTTTGTATGTGTCACACCAGTTGGGTATACATCCAAATCTGACGGTCGCGCAAAACCTGACCTTTTTGCTGAATTTATACGGCATCAGCCCAAGTGTTGCTGATATTGATGACGCCTTAGCTTGGGTAGGATTACAAGGCTTTGAGACGATTAGCTCAAGCCATTTATCTGCTGGACAAACCCGCCGTATCACCCTTGCAAGGTTATATTTATTAACCCCTGAAGTGACACCATTATGGCTACTTGATGAGCCTTTTACTGCCCTTGATGTCGATATGGTGGCGCGGATGGAAGACAGATTGTGCGATTTTGCCAATGCTGGCGGCGCTATATTAATGACCAGTCATCAGGCAGTTGGTGTTGCCAATCAAGTGCTCGATTTGTCCGATTATATGGTTTGAATACTATCAGTATGAGTGTGACAAGCATCCGTGGAAGAGCCGATAAATGATAGAAATAGACAGTCCAGTACAAACAGTGAATAAAAGCTCAAATGCTAACTTAGCTGCGATGCGCGGTATCAGCTTTATGCAGCTATGGCGGCGCGAGTGGCAAGTGAAGCAGCAAGGGGCGGTACAATGGTTATACCCTTTGGTACTGTTTTTAGTCATTATCACCTTGTTTCCGCTAGCAGTGGGTAGCGAGCCTGCGCTATTGCAACGCCTTGGCGTGTCGGCGGTGTGGATAGCCGCTCTGTTGTCACTGGTCATGGGTGTCGATGGTTTGTTTAAGCCTGCCCTTGATAATGGCACGCTGGCGCAATTGGTCGTCGCCAAAGCGTCATTGCCCTTATGGGTGTTGATTCGTTTGGTTATCCATTGGATTTTTAGTAGTGGTATTGTGGCAGCGCTTAGTTTGCTAGCCGTGCCTCTGTTTCAGCTTAGTTGGTTTGAGGCGTGGATATTGATGGCGTCTATTGTGACGGGCAGTCCTATGTTATTGATGCTGTCAGCGGTCGCGAGTAGTTTGACGCTGTCATTGAAGAATGGTGCGGTGTTAGTGCCTTTGATTGCTTTGCCGATGCAGTTGCCGGTGTTGATTTTTGCCACAGGAGCAGTTGATTTATTTGCTACTGGTCTCAATGGCTTACCGATACTGGCTTTATTATTAGCAGGTAGTATTATCTCGGTTTTGGTGATGCCATGGGTGATTGCCATGACGTTAAAAATGGCGTGGCTGAATTAAAAACGACATAAGTTGTATACAGTAACCTGTATTAAGAGTCTGTGCTAAAAATCCTTATAAAAAACCTTTGTATTAACAGCATGTTGAAAACTGGCAATTTTGCTATAATAGTCAGCTAACTAAGCAAACAATCACTTGTAGATTCTATCCAGTGTTTAATGCCAGCAGGTTGGCAGGTAGTCGCGCCCATGATGCGCTATATCGGTTACAACCAATACGCTGTGCCAATAGGTTTATTCCCATGCCCAACCTGAATAATGTCTCATCTCCTAGCCTGTGGCAGCGCATCTGGCAGGGCTTTTTGACCACTGTGGGTACCAAGCAGTTTTTTCACATTTTTTCGCCTTGGGTCAAGTGGCTAGCAATATTAGCCAGTATCTGCCTGCTGATCGGTAGTGTTTGGGGTCTCGCTTTTGCGCCGCCTGATTATCTGCAAGGTAATAGCTACCGCATTATCTTTATCCATGTACCCGCTGCCAGTATCGCCATTTCCATCTATTTTGCCTTAGCAGTGCTTGGGGTCATTTACTTGGTTTGGAAAATAAAAACGGCTAGCTTAGTGGCGCAGGCGCTTGCTCCCATGGGTTTTTTGCTTTGCGTGATTAGCTTAATCACAGGCTCCATCTGGGCAAAACCCACTTGGGGTACTTACTGGGTTTGGGATGCACGTTTGACATCTATGCTTATTTTGGCGTTTTTGTATGCGGGCGTGATGGCGTTATTTGCCGCGTTTGAGCACACTGCCAATCGTGGTAAAGCCGCCGCCATTTTGTCTATTGTTGGTGCAGTAAATCTGCCCATTATCAAGTATTCGGTACAGTGGTGGAACACCTTGCATCAAGGCTCGACCTTTACTTTAACCGCCGCACCCAAAATGTCCGCAGATATGTGGATGCCATTACTACTGATGATTATTGGTAGTTATTTATTAGTGGCAACATTAGCGATTTATCGTACCAATACCCTTATCTTGTATCGTGATCAAGGTAAAGCGTGGGTCAAAGAATATATTCGCGGGCAAGCCAAATGACTGTAATGACTGTCGCCAAAACAAATCACGGCTAGGAAAATATTATGCAGCCTTACTTTTATAGCGTATCTGAGTTTCTCGCCATGGGTAAGCATGGTGTGTTTGTTTGGTCATGCTGGGCAATTACTGTTGGCATGATGCTGGCTTTTATTGTTTATAGTCGCAGGCAGCGACAAGCTCTTATTAAGCAGCTGACCATTCAGCAAGCACGCCAAGCACAGCGCACGGCTAAAACAACGATGCCTGTCACTAAGCAGTCAAATTAGCAGGCTCGTCCTAATATTCTAGCGTTAGCCGCTAATTTTTAGCCACTCAATCTGCAACTTAGCACCTGATAAAGAGGTGACTTCCACATAGGTTATAGGGCTTATTGATTTGTCCGAAAAATGCTACCATATAGCCATTAGAAGAGTACGATTAGAAAGACATTTTTAGAACGTTTTTCTAATGGTAGTTTCTTTAATATTTTCTGTTTTATATATTTATATGGCATTGACTATAGTTTATAAAACAGTGACTCATCAATGAGGTAGTGGTATGAACGCAGTTCGTCGCAAAAAACTGATGTGGGTTATGTTTACGCTTGCAGGGGCGGCGATAGCCGTGGTATTGGTTATTTATGCCATTGGGCAACAGACCGATTACTACTTTGATGCTACCGCGATTGCGCAAGGTGAAGCACCACAAGATAAGCGTATTCGAGCAGGCGGTATGGTCGTTGCGGGTAGTGTCCAGCGCGCAGAAGACAATCCATTAAACGTTGAGTTTGCCATTACTGATTTTCAATCGACAGTACCAGTGACTTATCAAGGTATCTTGCCAGATTTATTTGCTGAAAACTCAGGTGTCGTTGCTACAGGTAAGATGCAGGGTGATACTTTTGTCGCTGGAGAAGTATTGGCGAAGCATGATGAAAACTACATGCCGCCAGAAGTGGCCAAATCGATGAAAGAAAACAACCGTAGCGGTATAGTGCCTCCTTCTGAGCAATACAATCCTGCTGAAAAGTTGCATGAGACGGATACCTTACAGCAGTAATTATATAGTTTATATAATAGTAAAAGAGCCGCTAATAATATATTAGCGGCTCTTTTTTTACACGAATTTTGGTACTAGTAAGTTTTGGTAGTTCTTTACAAGCATTTAGTCGTCCCACTCAGGCGAGTAATCTGGATGCTTAATTTTGCGCCCATCAGCACGTGCTAAGCTGCTGATTTTCTCAATATCATCCGAACTTAATTGTACTTTTATAGCATCTAAGTTGCCTTGCAAATGATCAGGATTGGCGGTCTTTGGGATAGCAATACGGTACTTGTCTGACAGAATCCAAGCCAATGATATCTGTGCTGGCGTGACATTATGTTTATCGGCTATTTCTTTAATGATGTCATTGTCGAACACATCACCGCGTGCAAGCGGCGAATAAGCTTCTAGTAGAATGTGGTGATTGTTCAAAAAAGTCTGCAAGGTTTTTTGCTTAATAAAAGGATGAAACTCAACTTGATTGACCACAATCGGCACGTCAGCATATTTTTCAGCTTCAATGATATTGGCAATATTAAAGTTTGACACCCCGATATGGCGTGTCAAACCTTGTTTTTGTAGCTCACACAATGCGGGAATAGTCTCAGATAACGGCACACGATCATCCGGCCAGTGGAGTAGTAGTAAATCAACGTAATCTGTATCCAAATCTTCTAGAGAGCGTTTAGCTGCTGCAACCAGTTTTTCTGGCTCAAACTTCATATCATCAGGAAAAATCTTTGTGGTCAAAAAGAATTTATCACGAGATACTCCTGATTGTTTGATACCTTGACCAACTTCTTTTTCATTACCATAAGCTTGAGCAGTATCGATATGTTCGTAGCCCATTTTCAATGCTTGACTGACGACATCGACACAGTCTTGACCGGTTGATTGCCATGTGCCAAGTCCTAGTACAGGAATATTTGCTTGTCCAGCGGTACGAATATTATAAGTTTTAGCACGCATCTTATTATCCTTGTTATTTATGGGTTCATTTATTGGATTAATTTATAGAGTGTCGAATCATCAATACTCTGTTCACGATCTCTATTTAAGTTACCCACTATAGAAAAAAGTGGCGGTAAGTGAAAGGGCAAGTGACGCTTTCCTACAAAGGACAAACAGGCTGTAACGTCATTTTTCGTAACTGATAGACAGAAGAGTGCAGTTAAAAAACAGAAATCGTAAAATCGAGTCCATAAAAAACGCCCATTACGATTCAGCAATGGGCGTTTACAGTCAGGACGATGCCTATATTTAGGTGTTTTCGGTTGAAGACCTTATTGAGCAGCAGTTTCTACAGGTGCAGGTTCTGCAGCGGTATCCGTGTGGGCACTGTGATCAGAGCCCCAAATTTTGGGGTACTTATAGCCTGGGAAAGTTTCATGAGCATACTTTTTAAAGGCTTCTGAGTTATAAGCATTGGTCACATCTTCGACCCACTTTTTGCCAGCATCTGCTGATTTGATGGCTGACCAGTTGACATAAGCAAAGCTAGGCTCTTGGAATAGCGCTTCAGTCAGCTTGATGCCAGCATCCGTGGCATAGTTGCCATTGATAACGGCAAAGTCGACTTCATCACGAGCACGTGGCAATTGAGCAGCTTCTAACTCAATGATTTCAATGTCATATTTGCTGTTATCAGCGATGTCAGTTTTTGATGCAGTTAGTGGGTCAATATTGTCTTTTAGCGTGATCCAGCCAAGATCATCCATCATCACGAGCGCACGGGCAAAGTTACTTGGATCATTTGGTGCAGAAACTCTCATGCCTTTATAGACATCATCAAGCGTGGTCTTTTTACCTGAGTAAATGCCAAGTGGGGCAGTAGGTACTTGGAAAACTTCCACTAAATCAAGATTGTTTTCTTTTTTGAAGGTATCAAGATAAGGCTTATGCTGGAAGATGTTTATGTCCAAATCACCTTCAGCCAAGGCAAGGTTTGGGCGTACATAGTCAGTAAAAGCAACCAGCTCAACTTCGTAACCTTGCGCTTCCAGTGAGCTTTTCACTTGGTTACGTACCATATCGGCGAAGTCACCTTCGGTGGTACCGATGACGATTTTGGTATGCTCAGGATCGATATCGCTAGCGGCAGTTTCTGCTGTTGAGCCTTCAGTAACAGGCTCTTTAGTCGCTTCCGGTGCTGATGAGTTGTTGCAACCAACCAAGACTAGGCTTGATACGCCAACAGCAGCAAATGCAGTCGCTAACTGACGGCTGATATCTGTTAATTTCATGGAGCTTCCTTAATAAGAGGGATTGGATGTAGGGCAAATGCTGGCCATTAAAAAAGCAACATTAGGGATAGTAATGCTGCTAAGTTAACGACTGTTAAGTTAGTATCAAAATTAAAGGGTCTCAGTAACAAAGTCAAGCATTTTGCTTAGGATGAATCGGCATTAAACCTTGAGTATTATTCATATTAGCACTGCTTGACTCTGTCTAAGTCTTTTTTTTCTATCGTTTATCCAAACGATTAGCCAACCAATTACCGGACGCTTGAATGGAGACGACCATTATCGATAGGACAATAACGATAAAAATCATCACTTCCGTTTGATAACGATAGTAGCCATAACGAATGGCTAAATCACCCAGACCACCGCCACCTATCATGCCCGCCGCCGCTGAATAAGAGAGCAGACTGATACAGAGAATCGTCACGGACAATACCAGCCCTGAGCGTGCTTCATTGAGTAAAACTTTAATGATGGTCAGTGGACGTGCGCCCATAGATTCGGTCGCCTCAATGATGCCACGTGGCACTTCGCGTAAGTTTTGCTCAACCAAACGGGCAAAATAAAACGAACCTGCAATGGCCAGTACTAACGACGCCGCAATCGGTCCAATACCCGTGCCAACGATAGCCTTAGTAAATGGACTCATGGCAATCATCAAAATGACAAATGGGAAAGCGCGCATAAAATTGGTGATACCACCAAGCACGCCATACAATGTTTTATTTTGCAAAAACTGTCGATCACTGGATAAAAATAAAAACACGCCAAACAACCCGCCGATGACAATGGCCACCGTCGTTGAGATGCCAAGCATAATAAATGTATCAATAAACGCATTCACAATCTCTTTGCGCAGGGCAAACAGCTTGTCTATCGAGGCGGATAATTCACTACCAGTTAACATATTTATTTCTCCTGCCTCATTAGTCTTCGTGCACTAAGCCTTTGCCAATCGGGGTGGTCGCTTGAATCAGACCGTCTCTCACATCTGCAACTTCCAAAAGCTGACCTTGATGTAGTAATGCCGCGCGATCACACAGTCTACGGATGACACTCATCTCATGAGTCACAATCACAATGGTAACGCCAAGTTGTTCGTTGATATCACGTAGACAAGTCAACAAGCTGCGGGTCGTCGCAGGATCAAGCGCACTGGTCGGCTCATCAGCCAATAATACTTTGGGACTGGGGGCAATCGCTCGGGCAATACCAACGCGCTGTTTTTGTCCACCTGACAGCTGCGCAGGGTAGTGACCAGCGCGGTCTGTTAGGTCAACAATCTCTAAGCAATCCATGACTCGTTTATGAATATCGCGGCTCGGATATCCTGAAACGGTTAGATTAAAAGCCACGTTGTCAAAAACAGTACGATTGGACATTAGATTAAATTGCTGAAAAATCATACCAATATTATGCCGAGCGATACGCAACTCACTGGCAGACAAAGTGGTCAAGTCAGTGCCATCGACGATGACTTGACCAGCATCCGGACGCTCAAGCATATTGATTAGGCGTAGCAAAGTCGACTTACCCGCACCCGAGTATCCCATTAGGCCGAAGATTTCGCCTTGCTGGACAGATAACGAGGTCGGTTCAACGGCAGTAAACCAATGTGGTTTGCCATCTTTGTCTTTGATTGATCGGTCGCTTAAAAAACTCTTGGTCACATTGTTTAAGACAATCATGTCATTCATGGAGGGCTCAAAATTCAATAATTTTTTTAATAGTCACAAACGTGCTGTTCGGCCTCTATAACAATGTAAGAAGCCAATTAAGAAACAACCGTTAATAACCCTATAATAAGGGGCGCTAATATAGCATATTATCGAGCACTTTGGATATGAACATCCGTGACAGGCTTATGATTAATAGCTATTAGTAAGAGGGGCTTTGTAGAATGTGAGTCGCGATGATCGCGTAAGATAAAGTGTCTATTTATAGCATCTTATGGTATCGCTGACTAATCATGCTGGTGATAATGTGGGTCGTGCTTGACTGGTATGATAACTAAAAATCTGGTATGTCCATTCAACGTATCAGTAATGATGCGCCCTTGGTGTGCGGTAACGATTTGTGATACTAGGGATAAGCCCAGTCCAGAGCCTTTATTTTTTTGTTGCAAACGCACAAATGGGCTAAATACTTCTTCACGTTTGTCTTCCGGAATACCCGTACCTTCATCAATCACTGCCAATACCGCATACTTCGGTAATGGGCGTATAGGGTCGGTTTTGGCTTTTTTTAGATGCTTGGCAAACAAGCCTTCTTTACGCGGTGTACTGAGCACTTCTGTATGGTTTTGAGTGTTATTCTGAGCATCACCATTGTCGCGTGTACTGCCGCTTTTACTTATCACTACATCCTTAGACTTAGGAGTTGCATCATTGATGGCAGCACTATCAGCGTGACTAGTAATAACTCCAGACGGCTCTTCAGTTTCAGGAACTGCTTTCCAAATGACCTTTTTAATTTTGTCAGTCAAATCATTAGTAAAGTTATGATAATTAGCAATCAATGAAGATTCACTCGTGCTTCCAGCTGTATCGTCACGGTGGACTAAGTTTGTCGCAGTGCTTGAGTCAGTTTGAATACTATCCGCATCAGTAGATTCTATTAAGGTCGCGTGGGCTTCAATAGAATCAGTGTCGCTGTTGGTATTATGAATATCAGCCTTATCGATTTTCGTCTCTATGTTCACATCGGCATCGGTATCGGCATTGATATCACGATCAACCGCAATATTTTCTCCGTTTCTATATATCGGTGGTGCTGGCAACACCGTGATAGTATCCGGTGCTTCAGATTTAACTTTATCAGTAATATGAGAAGAGTCATTTAACTGCGTATGACTATGCGTATCGTTTTCATTGACATCGATTGGTTCGTGATAGGAGTCAAAATCAGAGCTATTATAATCAGCAAAGCTACTGCAAACTATCGTTTGAAGCAGGTAATCAGGGATGGTATCTGCTTCATCAATAGCTTGCACACCATACAATAGTACCGTCACGGGTGGCTTACCATGTAGCATGGCATTGGTTAACAAGTTGCGAATCAAATGGGTCAACATCGATGACTGACCGTCGATCATAATGTGCTCACCAATCAGAGTGGCTTCAGGATAATGTTGCCGTTCTTGATTCACCAGATCGTACAAGTCTAAGCTTTCAACTTGCTGCAAGGCATGGCCGGCGTCTAAACGACTAACCAATAAGATACTTTCTACCAAATCGTTGAGCCCTGACAAATCACGGTTAATCGCTTGCGCGCGTTTATCGAATTTTGCTTTGGTATCAGGTGGTAGCCCCTCTGCGAGCATATCCATCATCTCAATCTGTAAGCGAATACGAGTAATGGGTGTACGTAGCTCATGAGAAGCATGTGCTAAGAGCAGGTTATTGGCATCGATAAGGTGTTCAATTTTTTGTGCTGCTTGGTTAAATCCCCGCGCTAGTGAGGCAATCTCATCGTTACCCCGAGCGTTCACCCGTACTGTAAAATCGCCATCACCCAATTGCGCCATCTGCTGGCTCATCTGATTGATACGCCAAGTGATGGTACGAGCGATCCACCATAGAACGCCTGCCATAATAAGTAACAGTAGTAGTGTGCCGGTAAATAAATTCAGTGCAGAAGAGAGTACTGGTTTTTTAGGCGGTAAGCGTGATTCATATAACAGCGTATAGCCCGTGTTACTATCAACCTGAACTTGCTTGGTAGGAGAGGTATCTGCTAAAGAAGGAAAAACGCGTGAAAATAAAGAGGGCGGTGCGGGTAACTCCAACGGCAAATCGCTGTTGTCGGTTTGCATCAGCAATCGACCTTCGCTGTCATACAAGCCCATCTTTGCTTGCAATGATTCATCAAAGATATCAAAGCTCTTTTTGACCACTGCTAGCATAAAACGTGATTGTAGACGGTTGTCCTTGCTAACAGAGATATTCAGCTCATGCAAAAATGGGTCTATTTGTCCTAGAATCTGTGTGGCCAATACTTCTGATCGAATACTTGCATCTTTATCGTGCACAAGTTGCGTCAAGAGCACCATCGCCACTGCAAATAAGATAAGTGCCAGCATGACACTGGCAAATAACTTAGCAAATACCGAACGAAAACCCAAATGTTGCATTAAAACATCTCTACTATCAGCCCTTTATATCGAATCATACTTTTAATTTGAATCAAAAAATCAAAAATATGGTTTTTCTCGATTGTTTGGCTGTTTTTTATGATCAAACCTGATCAGTGGCAAATTGATAACCGACACCGCGTACTGTAATAATACGCTTTGGCTGGCGTGGATTGTCTTCGATTAAAGCACGCAGACGCGAGATATGAACATCAATGGCACGATCAATGTTGTCTGAGCTGTCATCATTGGGCATGGCTTGCCATAGTTGCTCGCGATTCAGTACTTTACCAGAATGAGTGGCAAAATAATGCAATAATTGGAACTGATGTGTCGTTAAACGGACAGGCTCATCATCGATGGTCACTTCATGACTGTCAGGGAACACACTTAGGCGACCAAAGGTCAAGCTGTCAGATTGGCTGTCTGCTTGATTGGGTTGCTCATGGCGACGAATAACCGCGCGGATGCGGGCAAGAAGTTCACGCGGTTCGAAAGGCTTAGCGATATAATCATCAGCACCCATCTCAAGACCTAGAACGCGATCCGTCGTATCCCCTTTTGCTGTCAACATGATAATAGGTACTTTGTTGGTCATGTTGTTTTTGTTGCCGCGAATTTTTTGACAGACTTGCATACCGTCCATATCAGGTAGCATCAAGTCGAGCACGACCAAATCAATATCCCGCTCTTTGGTATCCAATAGATCAAGCCCTTCTTGACCTAGACCGGCATGATGGACGTCGTAATAATTCATGGTCAGGTAATCGCTGATTAATTCAGCTAGATCAGGATCATCTTCAATTAATAAAATCTGCTTGCTCATGGGTTATCCTCTAGTTGTTGTTATGAGTGGCCAAACGTGTCATCTGCTTTGATGTTCTGTATCACGATAAATACATCGATGACTTTAGGAACTCGAACATTTAAACGATTAAGCCTCTAGGCTCTCAAACTTTCTAAGATTTCTCAAACTTTCAAAATAATTGAATTATTCAAGTAATACAAACAATTCAGAATACTCGGTTAATGCTATATATCATACGGCCATATTGCCTAATTTAGCAGTTACAAAACAAGAGAGGCTTTGTTAATGTTTCTACACAATGTAACTGTCAGCATTCATAGCTATGAGACACTGACTTTTTTACCTTTAGAATCAATCGGTAAATCAGCCAAACAAATTAAACTGTCGTTGCTAATACCTGCGATTAAATACTGCTTTGTGATAGGGTCATATTCGATTACTTCAATAGGCTGACGTATCAGACGCTGATCTTGGCCAATAATCCAAACGTTAGCAGTTAAAGGTCTAAGAGGTTTATATGGTGACGTTTGTAATTCTGTCAAGTCGACATCGTGCAGCGCGCGCTTAGGTACGATAGTACCCACATCTATTTGCCCATAATTAACCCGCCCCGTGACTTTCATATCTGGCAATAATTTGTCTTGACTTACTTCATTATCAATGACATTAACATAGACCAACAGCTTCTTCGGCTGGCTGGTCGCTGTCAGCTTACTGACTTGTCCCGTAAATTTGTCCGACATACCTTCAACTGTAAAATTGACAGTCTGGCCAACTGAAAGTTGCGGTTCTGCTTGAATAGGTAAGGTGGCGATAAAGTGTAATTTAGTCTCATCACTAAGCTGTAATAAAGGCGTGCGCGCTTCTACTTTTTGACCTGTTTTGGCATATAAGTTTTTTACGCGACCTGAAAAACTGGCACGCACAGTGACCAAGTTATACTGATTGTGCTGAGGCTTTGAATTCGTCGTGCTATCAGCGCTAGTTTTATCATTGTTTTTAGGGTTGCTCACAGCTACGTTTGCTACTGAATCTTTTTTGTCAGCACTTGGGATGTTCTTCGCGGTTGTTGCGCTATTTTCTGCTGTAGGCTGACTAGGTTTAGACGCGGTGTCTGTATCTTGTGAGCGTGTTTGCTTTACATCAATAGCATCGTTAGCTCTTTCAGAATCTGGTGCAACGTTGTTTGATTCCGAAGATTGTGCCTTGGTTGGGTTGGATACATCTGCTGCTTTGCTCTCTGCCTGCACACGTCGAACAATGAGCAATGGCGTATCTTTTTCTACCCATTGACCCTCAGTAACCAGTACTTCTTCGACTTTAATAGGGTGGGCAGCGATAAGCTTAGTCTGTTTAATAGGCTCAATCTTACCTTGTAAGCCGAGACTGGGCTGATAACGTGAAGGTTTTATACTCAATATATGATCTGGCGTCATGGTCACACTATCGTCAGTAATGACAATTGGGCTATTTACAGTTTCACTGTTGTTATCTGTCACAGATTCATTGGTAGGCGGCGATGGCTGACAGGCAGCAAGAAGCAAAGCACTCAGTAGATAGGTGCTATTTTTTAAAAGTTTAGAAGCTGTCATAGCAGTCACCATAGTAATCATCGCTTTATTATATAGTGAATTGCAACTGGGTGAAATAATTGCAGAAAACTTAATGAACAGGTGACAATAAGGCTGTTAAACCCAGTGGTTAGATACGCTAGTAGCGACAGCAAGTCTGAACAAATTTTTATATTACTGACCAGTTCGAATATTGGCTCAGTCATGACTGGAAAATAGTCGATAACTGTGCTAAAACAAACATAACAAAATACAATGATACATTTTTATTACAAAATAAAATTATTCAGCAATGTGTCTATCGTTTCTATATAATGCAGAAATATCATAAGGTTGATGGTTTTTCTACTTGGGGCTTGTCATCTTTTATAGTAATGGTAATAACCAATAAAAGGTGAGTTAAACTGCTTTAAAGCAAATACGGTTTCAGTAGGCGATAATAAAGGCAAAATAAGTCGTCTAAAAAGCCAGATATTTGGTGCAATTTAGTAAGCTTATTAATTAGAAAGTGCGTATAGTAACCCATGTTGACGCTCTGTTTGACAGGCCGATACTGGCAGATGATATGTTGGCTGCCCTAACACATGGTAATGCAAATTTAGCGGCTCGTATCAATCGAATAATAAATGATATGACAAGTTGAAATAACCGTTAAAGTCTTGCATTGATGGATAGTATTAAGAATAAATAGTCGTTTATAGGACACTGATAATGGAAAATAATTTTGATGGTTTAAAAGTAATGGTGATTGATGATTCAAAAACCATTCGCCGTACTGCAGAGACTTTATTACAAAAAGCAGGTTGTGAAGTTGTGACTGCCATTGATGGTTTTGATGCTTTAGCAAAAATTGTTGATAACAATCCAGATATTATTTTTGTTGACATCATGATGCCGCGTTTGGATGGCTATCAGACTTGTGCGCTGATAAAAAACAACCCTGATTATGCCAACAAACCTGTAATTATGTTGTCATCTAAAGATGGTTTATTCGATAAAGCACGTGGTCGTATTGTGGGTTCGGATGAGTATTTGACCAAGCCGTTTAGTAAAGATGAGCTGTTTGAGGCAATCAACCAGTACCGCTAATATAAATAAATCCACTTGTAGACATATCACTAAATGTCGTCTTACAAGTTGGTATGATTTATGCATGGCTATGCTTTATATAATCAGATAAATTGGGCTAGACATTGCGGTCAAGGGACTTAGTATTAGCAAAATATGACTAATAACGGCTCAACATTTAATCGCAACTGTTAAGAGAGTTACTCTGCCATGCATTTGTGGCGTGCTACTTTCAGTCGGGTTGTCTCAATAATATAACAAAATATCCTTATGGATATTTTCGAAAATAAAGGAAATCCCTATGACTACTGTTTTAGTCATTGACGACTCGCCATCTGAGATGGCGAAATTTCGCGATATGCTGGCTAGACATAATTTTAAAGTATTAGAGGCCATAAATGGTGAACAAGGGTGTCAGATGGCCATTGATCACTTACCAGATGTTATTTTAATGGATGTGGTTATGCCTGAAATGAACGGTTTTCAGGCCACTCGAAAAATTACTAGAGGTAAAACCACCGCTCATATTCCAGTGATTATGATCAGTACCAAAAATCAGGAAACCGATCGAGTTTGGGGAAAGCGCCAAGGCGCTAAAGAGTATATGGCCAAGCCTGTTGACGAAAATGAATTGGTTAATATCATTCGTAAAGTAATGGAGTAGATTGTGGCTTCCAGAGGGTTTATTGAGCTTCTGCGTTTAGCAGACTTGGCACGTGCGCGCAAAAGTGGTCGCCGCGGTGGACAAGAGTATGACTGGCAAGGTGTGGTATTCGAGATTGGCGGGCAGCGGTTAGTTGCACCGATGGGTCAAGTATCAGAAGTATTGGCCATGCCAGAGTATACCAGCTTGCCTCTAGTGAAGCCTTGGATGCTAGGCATCGCCAATATCCGTGGACGCCTATTGCCAATCACCGATTTGTCCCAGTTTCTACAGGTTCCTAGTCGTTTAACGCAAATGAGCCAACGCAAAGTCATTGTCATTGAACATGACAATCTCTTTTCAGGACTGCTAGTCGATCAAGTTATTGGGATTGAACAATTTACGCATGATCAATACCGTGCAGAAGCTATAGAGCCTAATTCGCCCTTTGCCCCTTACAATCACGGTAAGTTCTTTAAAAATGAGCAAGATTGGTATGTTTTTATGCCAAGCCTGCTTGCACAAGACCTGCAGTATACAGATGCTGCAATATAGCAGTCGATAGCAGTCGATAGCAGTCGATAGCAGTCGATAGCAGTCGATAACAGCGATTGGGCTGCTATAACGATGACGAAATAATAGCGAATGACATGATACGGTTGGATGTCAGTATTCATACAGGCTTTGCTAATCACTGTTGTTTTTATAACAATAAGATTGTCAAAGTCAGTCACGATGAGACTTTGATGATTGTTTGAAAGGAATACGTACGATGAGTGATGTTATAAAGAAACCTGTAGCTGGTACGACCAATACAACAGCGGATGGCAAGGACGCTAACAGCAAGTGGAAATTGTTGTTAGGGTTTTTTGTGCTAATAAGTTTGGCCTGCCTGATTTGGCTAGTCAATTCGTTATCGTCAGTAAGTCAGTACTTGGCTGATTTTAATCAATCCGTTACTTTACCAGCGATTATATTTGTCGTAGGGGTATTAGGTATTCTCTTTGCTCTGTATCAGCTACTGAAGCAGCGTGGGGGTTCAGAGCGTCTACTCATTGAAAAAGAAACCTTGCGTCGTCGTCAGGAAGCAGAAGCGGAATCTGAGCGAGCCCGTCAAATTCAAGAAGAAAACGAACGTAACCAGATTGCTATTCTGCGTTTACTTGATGAATTGGGTGATTTAGCAGAAGGTGATTTGACCGTTAATGCCACAGTATCAGAGGATTTTACTGGCGCAATTGCTGACTCAGTGAACTTTGCGATTGACCAATTACGTCAATTGGTTTTGGTTATCAACAACACGGCTGACCGCGTTTCGCAGTCTTCAGATCAAACACAGATGAATGCGGTTGAACTTGCTGAAGCATCTGAGCACCAAGCACAAGAAATTGCTGGTGTATCAGCGGCTATTAATGAGATGACAGTATCGATTGACCAAGTTTCGAACAACGCCTCAGAATCGGCGACCGTTGCCCAGCGCTCAGTAGCCATCTCTCATAATGGAGCAGAAGTTGTACAGCGCTCTATTGAAGGTATGAACGTTATTCGTGATCAGATTCAAGAGACCTCAAAACGTATCAAGCGTCTTGGTGAATCTTCGCAAGAAATTGGTGATATCGTTGGTTTGATTAATGATATTGCTGACCAGACCAACGTTTTGGCATTGAATGCGGCTATTCAGGCATCGATGGCAGGTGAGGCTGGTCGGGGCTTTGCGGTTGTTGCCGATGAAGTTCAACGTCTTGCTGAGCGTTCAGCTAACGCTACCAAACAGATTGAAACATTGGTAAAAACCATTCAGGCAGATACCAACGAAGCGGTTATGTCAATGGAATCTACGACCTCTGAAGTTGTGCGCGGTGCACGTTTGGCAAAAGATGCTGGTGAAGCCCTAGAAGAAGTGCAGAGCGTTTCTAGTACCTTGGCTGATTTGATTCAAAACATTTCAAACGCCGCTTTGCAGCAGGCCGAGTCAGCTGGTCACATCTCTCATACGATGAATATTATTCAAGATATCACCTCACAAACCTCTTCTGGCACGATGGCAACAGCACGTTCTATCGGAGAGCTGAGCGAAATGGCTGCAGCACTACAAGAGTCAGTCACTGGTTTTAAAGTATCAAACGATGATGAGCTACTAGAAAACGAGATGTTAGATACCGAAGAAACGTTATCAGCAAGTGTGTAATGATAAGTGTGAACATCAAGTAAGTGTTAGATGACTGACCGTATTTAAATGAATGTGTTAATTAACATACTGTGCAAATAATGATGATTTGCAGCAGTGACTATAGCAGGTGACGTGAATAATTTTACCCAACCAGACAGCAATCCTATTACAGCAGCTAAACCCTTATTGATTAAGGGTTTGTTGCAGGTAGACAGTTTTGATGTGCAGCAGTGGCAACGATATATAGAACAAGAAATTGGTTTTGTTCTACCCAATGTCCAGTTGCAATGGTTGATAAATGCGATTGAACATACGGCATTAGCACATGGATTGACAGTTGAAAAACTGTGGTATCAACTACCAAAAAATGATGAAATACGCCAGCAGTTATTAGATAAAGTACTAATTCACGAAAGTCGTTTTTTTCGTCATATGCCTTCTATCGATTTTGTCACAAAATGTGCCTTACAGTATCAGCAACTTACTGCTACCAGTCTTGATAGCGTTCATAACGATGATTCTAATGATTTATTTCGCATTTGGAGTGTTGGTTGTGCCAGTGGGCAGGAGACATGGTCGTTGGCGATGAGTTTGGCTTCTGAACGATTGGTGAATTATACGATACTGGGTACAGATGTCAGCCAACAAGCCATTACAAAAGCGCGATTAGGGCATTATGACAAGCGGCAGCAATCGTTAATTCCAGAAGCTTGCCAGCAGTTCGTTCAGCCCTTGCGAGCTAAGCATGATATCAGTCAATCGCACTTTTATAAGGTGTCTACTATAAAAAAGGCGATGACTAGCAATCAGACAGACTGGCAGATTGCGCCATCGTTGCAACGCTATGTTAGCTTCGCTTTACACAATATTATTGAGCAAAAACCACCTACTTCACACCTTCAGCATGTCATCATCTGTCAAAATATGCTGCTATATTTTCGCAAGTTTGATCAACGTGATATTTTAGCAAGGCTATCAGAGCAGTGTGCGTTAGGTGGATATATTATATTGGCTCCAGGTGAGGCGTTGTTTTGGCGTCCTTCGAATATGCGCCGTATTGCGCACCCACAGGTTAATGTGTGGCAAAAAATTAATGTCTAAATTAGTGCCTAGACAAGTTAGGATGACCCTATGAAAAACCAGCCCAATGACATAGTGACGCTTGAGTGGTTATTACCACTGTTTAATCAGCAATTATCACAGATATCTGATGGCTGGCAGTTAGACGCTGATAGCACTGATTACGATCAGATGGTGCAACATTATCATCAGGTTGGTGGTGCGCTAACGATGATTCGTCTTGATTTATTAGCAGATCTTGCTAATAAACTGAGCTTGCTAGCAGAAGTTGATAGTCGCGATCGTATTTCTGCTAATGACCGCCGTATTGGTCAGTTTTCTCATCGGTTGTTACAGCGTGGGTTGAATCAATACGCACGTACGGGCAATCACCACACTACTTTAATTGACAATGCCGCTGACAAGCTTACTCAAGCATTGTCGAAATTAGGGATAGCGACAGACACCTCTGCCCGACTATCGAACACTCAGCATAAGAATTTAAGTAATCATGCTATCGATGATCATATTATCGATAGTATCGAAGTGATGATGCCTGCGAACAGAACCGCGATGCATTTAGCTGATTATCACTATCAACAATTATTACTGGTTTGGCGAAAGCAAGTACAAGCGTTATTGAGTGCCAATACCAATCAACCTTCCTTATTAACGGTATTAGAAAGAGTCAGCCAGTATTTATGGCAGACGACTCAAGATGATGACTTACAACGCCTTTGGTACTTAACGGAACTGTGGCTAAATGACCTCGCTCATAATGATACCCCTTTACCTGAGCATTATGTGCCACTGTTAAGTCAGCTGGATCAAGTAATAGAATCCTGTACTCAGGAAAATGAATTGTCATCAGGCGTTATTCGAAGCTTGATCATAAGTGTGTATATCGAACTACATAGCCTTGCACAAAGTAGCAAGCGCACTCAGTCAATTCTAAATGATTTATCACAAACCTCATCAACGGTATCACGCTTTTTACCACGTATACTCAGCGAGCTTGAGACACTTATCTTTACTTTAGATAAGCCAGACATGCTTCTCGTTCCTTTACAGAAAATACAAAGTCAGCTCGAAGGTCGAGGTTGGACTTATTATGTGTCGAAAATACATTTAATTGTTACAGATATAGAGCAGGCTTTATCATCAGAAATAGGATTTGCACAAGAACAATGGCAGATTGAGCGCCAGCTTCAAGAGCTATATAACGCTATCTATCACACCGAACAGACGATATCTCTCAAGATAGGGGAAGCCGCCTCTTTTACGACACTATCTGCAACGTTTGAAGGTATTGAGACGCAGTCGGAAGAAAGTCCTGCAAAGGCCCCTGTTGGTGGAAGTTTACGTGAGCTGCGCATTGCGGTAGAAGATGTCAAACAAAGCTTCCACGAATATGTACAGCGTCAAGATATTGATTTATTGCCCATTGCTGCTGACTTTACCCATATTGGTGATGCCTTTGTCGATATGGGGTTACCCGCGATTCGCCAAACCATGAACGACATGGCCAGCATATTTACACAATTGACCATTCATGAGATTGACGTGCTCAGTTGGGATGTGACTCAGGCATTGGCTGAAGGACTAACGTCTATTGAGTTGTTGCTTGATTACCTTGCGCAGCAGGTTTTTGATCAGAAATTATTAACGCGGGCAAATGAGTATACCGCTAAGGCCGCCGAGCTTCTTACTCATTATATTGCAGCGCCAGAGACGATCAACGACACTTTCCTTACCCAAAAATCCGTAGCGACCAACGTATTGCGTTACGATGACAGTGGCGAGATTGCTCCTGTTAGTAGTCAAAATGACGTTGCTAACCACGCTTTGACTGATGCAGAGGTGAATAATGAAAGTGTGGTAGGGCAAAATACCGCTGATGGTGATAGTACGGAGAGTGACGCACTAACGCGTGCTCGTGAGCAAGTTAAGCCTGATAATTTTGAGATGGATGCAGATATCCGTGACATCTTTATTGAAGAGGTGACGGAAGTCATTGCTGATTTAGAAGACTTTCTACCTATCTGGCAGCAAGACTCAAAGGATTTAACCCCACTAACTGAAGTGCGTAGAGGGTTCCATACCTTAAAAGGCTCAGGACGTATGGTTGGGGCTTTTAGCATCAGCGAGATGGCATGGTCAATCGAAAATCTGCTCAATCGCCTTTTAGATAAGACACTACCTGTCACAGATGAAGTGGTAAAGCTGGTGATGGATACGGCAAAACAACTACCCGCATTGGTGATAGATTTTGAAGCGCAACAATCTCCAAGCTTTGATCCTGCTGTCACTATTTTACAAAGCCATAACCTCATGGCACAGCAACCTATCAATTTGGGGCTGACCATATTAGATCCTGCAATTGCTGATTCTGCGGTAACATTCGGTAATCAATCTTCTGCCTCATCACCTGACTCAGAATCAGCCTTAGTATCAGAGCTATCTCATCCAATGGTTGATGGTGCTGAGTTGCTAAGTGCTCTCGACATGGCTAATGAGTCAAACGAGACAACTGCTGATAGCGCAAAGAGCCCTACGGTTGCCTCATTATCTGCTATCGATATTCCAGCGATACTCGAACCTTTTATGCAAGAAACTGAGCAGCTATCGGCGGATGCTAATGATGCAGACCCTGATATCAAAGAGATATTTTTAGAAGAAGCTGATGAAGTATTGGCTGAGATCGTACCTTTATATGAAGATTGGCGATTATTGCCAGCCGACTTAAGCGGATTGGTGGATATCCGTCGTGGGTTCCATACTTTAAAAGGTTCCGGTCGCATGGTCGGTGCGAATTATACTGCTGAGTTGGCTTGGGCCATAGAAAATATGCTTAATCGCATATTGGATCATAGCGTGACTGTCTCAGAAGATATGCGTCAGCTTATTGCTGATGTGTTAGCTGCTTATCCTGCGATGCTAACGATATTTGAAAATAACAGTCAAAGTTATCCAGCGATGGTGCCTTTATGGATCGCATGCGCTAATGCTTACAGTAAACAGCAAGGTGATGAATTTAGCTATTCTACTTTATATGAGCAAGCGTTAAACCGTTCTAAGCCTGATACAATCCAAGCATCAGTAGTATCTTGTGCTATTGATGAGCATAGTCCCACTCAAGATAATCCTAATGAAGCTATAGATACGACGCTGCAGACGATTAATTCTGTCAATGAAATGATAGCAGAAGCGCCTATTCATTTAGCACCGCAAAGCGAAGAAGAAAAAATGTTTTGTGAGATTTTTATCGACGAAGCAGAAGGATTATTACAAGATATTGACCAATTTGTTGATGAGCATCAAGATCAGTCTTATATTGAAGTAACGGATGAGATTGTACGCGCATTTCATACTTTGAGAGGGGCTTCAGGTTCTAGTGCTTTAGCAGCGATCAGTGAGGTTAGCGCAACGATAGAGCATAGCTTAGAGCTACTACAGCAGCAAGATACTGCCATGAATACTCAACATCTAGAAGCATTGGCGAAGTCTGCTACGCTAATGGACGGTTATTTAAACAACTACAAGCAAAACGTTCAGCCGCAGAATATCTCGATCGAAGACGCGCAAAGTCAGCAAGACATAGCCTCATTGCAAGCCATGCTTAGTGAGCAATACGTCATTAGCGATGATAAGGTCACGGCTGATAACAAACCAACGATAGAGCAGTTGTTGGATAATAATATTGATGAACTATTGGATGCTGAGTGGGAATTAGATGACGCACTTAATCACTCTGAGACAGCACATGTTCAGGGCTATATATCGCAGCAAATATCGCAAATAGCTTACTTAGCCAATAAAGCAGAAGCGTTTCCAAAATTCACTTTTATTCTTAATGAGTTGAGTCACGCTTATGCCTATTTGAAAGATAATATTGATACAGCAAGGAATATCGATACCCAAGCTGTTTTACATGCCGGTCATGCTCAACTGGTTGGTTTGTTCGATGCATTGGCTGGTAGCACGTCATTGAAAATTGACCAACAAGTTATTGCAGATCTACAGCGTATTTACCAAGACGATGATAGCAGTGGTGATGAGGGTATCTTTGTCGTGCGAGCCATTGCAGCAGCTGAGCTACAGCTTGAATCTATTGATACGGATGCTGAGCTATTAGAAATATTTTTAGAAGAAGCTCAAGAGCTTGATGCCGCGCTAGACGAGAGTTTTAATAAGTGGCGTGCTGATATCAGCAATATTAATGCATTAAAGGTTTTACAGCGCCATCTGCACACTATCAAAGGTGGTGCGCGAATGGCAGGTATTCGTAGTATTGGTGATCTGACCCACGAAGCTGAAAGTGTCTATGAAGCATTTGTAGAGAATAGAAGAACACCGACAGCACAATGGCTTGAAATAATGCAAATGGTGCAAGACACAATGTCATTGCAAGTACTGCATATCTTAAATTACAAAAAATCATTTTTTGCTTCAGCACTGATTGAGCAGCTACAACATTTTGTAAAAGCCCAAGCCTTGCCAGAAACGGTAGAGCTCATCATACCTATACCGAAAAACCACTTCGAACCTGAAGCACAAAGTAGGGTGACTAACAAGGCTCACCTCAGCTATGAAGTATCAGATTCCCTGAGCCTAGACATGATGATTAAACAGTCATGGGCGAATGGCTTGCCAGATCCTGATATATTGTCGGTGTTTTTAGAAGAGGCTGAGGAGCTCACCAATCGTAATAAGTATCTGCAACTGTTCTTAAAAGATACCAATAATACAACAGCGTTACAGGCATTGCAGCGTGATTTGCATACCATCAAAGGTGGTGCACGAATGGTCACTGCAGCGGGTATCGCTGATCTGGCTCATGAAATGGAATCGGTTTATACAGATTTTGTAGATAATCGTCGTCCTGCTACCAAAAAAGTATTGGAGTTGCTGGTTGCCAGTCATGACTGGCTTGCTGATGCGATATCCATCCTTAGACAACATGTCAACCCACCGACGCCTGCATTATTAATTGAGGCATTGCAGCAATTTGGTAAAAACCCTGACAGCTTAAAGCAGATACCTAAAGAGTCCCTACAATCGCAGCATGAAGCCCTCTTTATTGCTAGAGAGCAACAAGACTCACAGTATCTGGCAAAAGATATTAGTGAAATGCCCTCTATGCTCAGCAGTACGGGTGAGGAAGATCAGAGTGCCAATAATAATGAGATGATTCGTATCTCAGGTGGTTTGATCGAGCATATGATTAACCTGTCTGGTGAGTCAGCCATCAACCGTGCTCGTATCGACATGGGCATGAGTAGCTTGACCAACAGTATCGAAGATATGGGTATTACAGTACAGCGCTTGGCGGATCAGTTACGCCGAATGGAAATTGAGCTTGAGGAACAGATCTTGTCGCAGATAGACGATGAGCTGATTAATCACGAAGGGTTTGACCCTCTAGAGATGGATCAATATTCTTCTTTAAATCAGTTATCCAAATCTTTGACAGAGTCAGCTTCGGATTTGATTGATATTAATCATACATTATTAGAAAAGACGCGCGATAGTGAAAGTCTTTTGTTACAGCTGTCTCGTACGCAGACCGAGTTACAAGATGGGCTTATGAATTCGCGTATGGTGCCGTTTACGCGCTTAACGCCACGTCTTGAGCGTATCGTACGACAAACTGCCAATGAGCTGAACAAATCTGTTGAACTAACGATCATCAATGCCGATGATGAGATGGATAGAACCATTCTAGAGCGTATCACTTCACCGCTTGAACATATGCTCCGTAACGCCGTCGATCATGGTATCGAAAATACCTCAACACGTTTAAAAGCAGGTAAAGAGCGTAGTGGGCGTATTACTCTTGAGGTGAATCGAGAGGGTAGTGAGATTGTTATCCAGTTAATAGATGACGGTCGCGGCATCGATGTAGATGCAGTACGTAATAAAGCCATTTCTCAAGGTTTGATTGATGCAAATGATAATAGCCTAACTGATCTTGATATTATGCAGTATATCTTCCATGCTGGATTGAGTACCAGTAAGCAAGTGACGCAGATTTCTGGACGTGGCGTGGGCATGGATGTCGTTATCAGTGAAATTCGTCAATTAGGCGGCGCCGTATCGGTTGTCTCAGAGCTGGGTAAAGGCTCATGCTTTACGCTGCGCTTACCACTGACGGTTGCGGTATCTGATGCTTTGGTTGTTCGTGCAGCGGATCGCTATTATGCAATACCATTGGTACAGATTGAGCGTGTGGTACGGATTAACCCAGAAAAGCTTTATGACTATTACCAGTCAGGTGATGCAACATTAAACTTTGAAGATGTGGATTATCGGGTGCGTTACTTAAATGAGATTTTGTCAGGCAACGAACTGAATGAGCTGGTCGTTAATACCAATACCAGTTTGCCGCTTATTATCATTAAGAACCGTACGGGACACAATATTGCATTGCAGGTCGATCAGATTGCAGGGTCACGTATTGAAGTGGTGGTCAAACCTTTAGGGCAACAGTTATCGAATCTACCAGGTATTTCAGCAGCTACTATCATGGGCGATGGCTCGGTCATGCTTATCTTAGACTTGATTGCTTTGATGCGTAATGCGCAGCTGGTCAAAAATATCTCGCAATCTGCTGATTCTAAACGAAGTCGTCTAGCATTTAAGTCTACTATTTTAGTCGTGGATGACTCCGTTACCGTACGTAAAGTGACGTCACGTTTCTTGGAACGCCAAGCGTTCAATGTGGCGGTTGCAAAAGATGGTATCGATGCGATTGAGATATTACAAGACATGATACCAGACATGATATTGCTAGATATTGAAATGCCACGCATGGATGGCTTCGAGGTGGCAACTCAAGTCAGACATAGCAAGCGCTTGCAGCATATTCCAATCATCATGATCACATCACGTACAGGTGAAAAGCATCGTGAGCGTGCATTAGAGATTGGCGTGAATGATTACATGGGTAAGCCATTCCAAGAACAAGAGCTACTTAATAAAATCCAGCACATACTGGGTCAAAAGGTCAGCTTGACTTATGAAGGATAATGCACGTGTTTTGGCGCTGAGAGAAAAAAACAAGGATGACATTAAGGTGATGGTGGTGTCAGAAGACCATCATCAGCGTATGGCCTTTTCAGATACTGTACGCAGTTGTGGCTTTAGCCTTGTTGGCTGTATGTCACGGGCGCGACTGCAAGAAAAACAGGGGCGCTCTGACACCGCGATTGATATCTGGCTGATAGATAGTGATTATGATGACAGTGTGGTAACCGCGACCACAGCGTCTAAACCTGCTGCGGTGTTGGTGGGTTTTAGTCAAGCGCCTTACCTAAATGAAGCACCGCAATATGCCAAATGGCAGCGCAAATTAAAGCGTAAACTGGCACATATGCTTGCTTTGCCCGTTTTAATGGATGCACCCGTGCACAAACCTGATAATGCTGATGTGAGCTGGCGCTATGTAGTATTTTTAGGGGCTTCTATGGGTGGGCCGAGTGCCATAAAAGAATTTTTGGATAACTTGTCGGCGACGCTACCGGTTTGTATTTTGCTGGCGCACCATTTTAATAAAATGATGATTGGCACACTACCACGCATTTTGAATCGCCATAATGACTGGCATTGTCAGGTTATTACCTCTTCACAGCGTTTAAGAGCAGGCCATTGTCTTATAGCCCCTATTGATAAGCAAATTGTCTGTGATTCGACAGGTCGAGTCATATTGCTCGAGCAAGCTTGGGAGGGTGAGTATAAGCCAGCTATTGGTCAGATTCTCAAAAATACCAGCGACGTTTATGGTAGCGAGCTTATCAATATTATATTTTCCGGTATGGGGAATGATGGTTCGCAGTATTTGGATCTCATTCAAGAAAATAACAGTCAATTGTGGGTACAAGATCCCAGCTTAAGCGCTTGCCCGAGTCAACCTCAGGCGATTATTGATTCAGGGTATTGTGGTTTTATTGGCAGTCCAGCAGACTTAGCACAAAAACTAATAGACTATATTGATGACAGATTAGTAGTAGCCTCTTTGCATTAACTGATTGTGAGCGATGTATGAAACAAATTTTGAAACATTCGTTTGAGGCAGTGAGTTTACTGACCACAAATAACGGTATGCTGGATGTCACTATTGTTCCAGCATTTAACCAACCTGATTGGCTTATTCCAAGTAGCCTGATTTTGAGTGTGGATGATTATAATGAGCGCACGGCAACCTATGAGTGGCAGCAGCAAAAGGTAGAGGTGTGTCATTTGCTGCCACAGGAGCAAATGCCAGATACCATGATTGTATTAGAGGGTAATACTGCAGATCATCGCTTAGCTTTACAAACGGCAGGCGCACTGCACCACCGACAAGTGCGTATTTCTGAAGTCAAAGATATTGAGGTTCCTGAAGAATTCAACACCCCTGAGCAGCTTGATAATATAGACAGCGACAAAACAGCCCTACCTTTTGATGAAAACGTTATGCTATCCTATCTTTTCCAAACGGTTATGATCGATGATAAAGCTTATTTGGTGCCTGACTTAGATAAAATTGCGCATCAGTTGGTCGATTTAGACAGTTAGCTTCTCGCTTATATCAGGGTTAGTTTTCACTATAAGAGAAAAGGGGTTACCCAGTCACTTTGATGATTGCTAAGCGCTGAATGAGTGGCTGTTTTGTCTATAACATTGATGATAGATAATTAGTGATGAGGGTAATAGGACAGCTCATGAATAGTACCAATTCAAATGTGTCAAAGTGGCCAGTCAGCAGCCGGATATTTCACTGGATCAGTGCAGTTTTACTGTTGGTTACGTGGATAATGATTCTGTTGTACGATAATCTGGATAACAATCTTTATATTGGGTTGCATAAAGCTTTTGGCATCAGTTTGTTATGTTGGATGATAGCACGGGTGCTTAATCGCGTACTTACTAAGGCACCGCCACCTGTACCGATGCCGAAGTGGCAGTTATTAGCCTCTAAGCTGTCGCATTTTGGCTTATATGCCTTATTAATTGCAATGCCAATGGCTGGTTTGCTGATGTCTGTTTATGGTGGGCGACCCGTCGATATTTTTGGCTTGTTTCAAATCCCTGTATTTGTCACACCAGATAGAGGGTTGGCTCGCTTTTATAATGATCTGCATACCGATATTATTTGGCCGACCATTATTGTATTTACACTCATTCATATCGGTGCTGCTCTATATCATCAGTTTGTCAAAAAAGACAATTTGATAGCGCGTATAAAATAGTGGGTATCAAAACAGTCGTGGGCTGATATAGATAATCCTACTACTTTATACAATAAAAAAAGCCCTAAGTCATGATACTTAGGGCTTTTTTGTCTTTCTAAGACGGTCTAAATTTAACTAGCAAAAAAGTCGTGAAAGTACGCTATTTATTAGCTTGATCAAATTTGACGTAGTCAAGCATACTTCTTAGACAGATATTACTTTTTGTGCTCAGGTAAACTGATATTCATTTCCAATACGTCTAAACTGTCCTCAGAACGATGATTGATATTCACATCATCAATCTGTACGCCGTTGACGTATTTGTTAACCACTTCTAAGATCTCACGTTTCATTTTTTCGATACGATCAGCTGTTAAGCGGTTGTTTAAGCGATTTTCGCTCGCAACGATAACCTTAAGACGCTCAGTAGCCAAATTAGCGCTACCTGCGCTACTACTGTCGTCAGTACCAAATAGGCTACTCCAAAATCCTTTTTTCTTCGTCATCATTGACCTCCAAACCAGCGCTGTAATAGACTCTTTTTCTTCACATCAATATGACGTAGTGGGCGTTCTTCACCTAAGAAACGGGCGACGATGTCATCATAACATTGACCAGCGACCGAATCAGTATAATGAATAACTGGCTCACCATGGTTAGATGCTTCAAGTACGGAATGACTTTCAGGAACAACCCCAAGTAACGGAACTTTTAGGATGTCATTAGAAATGGTATCAATGTCCATCATCTCATTGGCCGCTGCGCGCTCAGCATTATAACGAGTGATAATCAAATGCTCACGTACAGAGCCTTGGTTTTCTTCAACCTTTTTGGTCTGGCTTTGCAAGATACCAATAATACGGTCTGAGTCACGCACTGAAGAAATTTCAGGGTTAGTGACGATGATCGCTTCATCAGCATGGTACATGGCAAGCTGTGCACCGCGCTCAATACCAGCAGGTGAATCACAGATAATATAATCGAACTGTTTAGACAGCTCAGACATGACCTCTGCCACTCCTTCGTCTGTCAGAGCGTCTTTATCACGCGTTTGACTGGCGGGTAGGATATACAAATTTTCAAGCTGTTTGTCTTTAACCAGTGCTTGCGACAAGCGTGCGTTACCGGTGATGACATCAACAAAATCATAAACAATACGGTTCTCACAACCCATGATCAAGTCTAGATTACGTAGACCTACATCAAAATCGATAACGACTGTCTTATAGCCACGCAATGCTAAACCTGCGGCAAAAGAAGCGCTTGTCGTGGTTTTGCCCACACCGCCTTTACCTGAAGTGATTACAACTATCTTCGCCACAATGGCACACTCCTATGAATCAATGGGATATCTTTTATATAAATAAATAGCGCAATTGCAGATTATTCACATGCTATGTATACACTACCTGCGAAGCTAGCCTAGCATAAATAAACAAAAATTTATAGCACGTCCATAGCAAAGCAGAAAAACAACTTATATATGGATCACAAAGCATTGCTACCTAAAATTTGCTGGCCGATATTACCTATTGTGAATAATAAAATAGACGCCTACGAGTAGTGTAGATAGTGGCAGAGCTAGCGATTCATCATAGAACAGTTTTGTTAAATAAACTTACTATAATATTAAGTGCGCTGTCTAAGCCTCTATCATGGAGATTTTGGCACTAAGCTTTTTCAATAAGCGTCATGTCTTATGAAATTCAGCTTAGTCTGTCTACATTTTTAAAAATTATGGACACATTTATTGTTCTTAACGGTTAAAGCATTTAAGCATCATCCATTACCGTAAATACCAAACCTTCGCCTTCTACAAATCTTACTTGTACAGATTTATCAATCACGTGCTCAGGTAAGTTGTCTCGTAAGCAATAAGTCCCTGCAACGGATACTAATGAGGGATTAAAGACCTGACAAAAAATACGGGCATCTTTGTCACCAGTTGCGCCAGCAACCAAGCGACCTTGGGCACGGCCGTAAACGTGCAAGCTATTATCTGTAATCGCTTCCGCGCCGCTATTGACACTATTGGTTAAAATTAAATCACCGCCAACGTGATTCAGGCTCTGTCCTGAGCGTAGCATTTGATCATAAATTAGGCTGGTAATGTGCTGAGCGCTCATCAGCGTTTCTGCTGTGGCGTTTGCTATCGTTGTTTCTGTATTCGACTCGCTGATGGCTGCGGCATCATTGGTACTGGCTGAATTGCTACTGGCTGAGTCTGTACGCTTATCATCGGCAGCTTTATCCACTTGAGTCGCAGCTTTCTTGCTGGGTAAGATACGCTCAATACGTTTGCCATCAGCAGGGAAGATGGCCAATCGCTGCTCTCGGGCTTGCGCATCTAGTGTACCGGTCACGACGCCAATAGGCTGCAAGCCCCACGACCATAAAAGCTCTACCAATGCTGATAGATCTTGTTCGACCTCGCTATCGATGAGGATGGGGATGTTGCTAGATTTATTACTAAGCGTTGCGGCAAGCTGGGCGTCTATCGCGCTTAAATCATCTGTACTAAACTGCAAACGCGAAAAGGTCAGCATTTTGCCATAAAATGCCAATGCTGGTAATGCTGGTGCGGCGCTTGAGCCTTGGGTGTCATTATCTGAAACTGTCATATATAAATCCTCAAGAGATAATTCTGTCGCTGTATTCACGGTGTTATTTTTATTATCGAGTCATACCATTCATTTGATTGCCAAGCCTAATATCTTGTAGGTAAGGCGTGCTATTAGTAGTATGGATTATAGATTAAGCATCTCTTGATGCTTCCATTGCTGCACTTTTACCTGCGCTTCAAATTCAGTCAAACTGTCATCAATGATACTCGAAATTAAGGTATCTAACGCAGTATTATCAGTATCGATACTAGCAATACCATTGGCAATTGCTACCATTAATGAGTCGAGACGCTCAGGATCTAGAAGGCGTTTATTCAATGCATAAACGACGTTTTCACCTATATTGTGACCGACGTGTTGCAACTGTGATTCAATCAAGCTACCGGCGATCGGTATCATGCGTAGGTAGCGACGTAGCTCAGGCGTATTGGCCAAACCTTCTTCAATAGCATTACCCATCTCGCTTGCCAGTATACTGCCGCCACCTGATGATGCCGTCAACTCCTGCAGTTTTGGTGCTAGCTCTGAGCGCAGTATCGACAGCACTGCTGCCTCAATCTCGTTACGATTACGAGCTATCGTTGATTCAATAAAGGATTTATGCGTTTTAGGATCGGTCAGTTGCTGCCGAAAGTTTTGGATAGTCGTCAATATGACGCGGTCGGACAGCTCTTCTAACAGTAAGTCGATATAAAACCTAATCCGATTAATCCATGGCTGCGGCAGCACTTGGTAACCAAGTTGGTATAAACGTCGCCCAATGATGACCGCTCGGAATAAACGTAAGGCACGTAGCTGCGGAAAGCACCCTAATACCTCATACCAATGGACAAAAGGAAAAAAGAACCAGCGATAATAGACGTTTTGTTTAATCGCAATCGCCCAACGTAGCAGTAGTTCAAAGATCAAAAATAGGGTAAAAAATCCACCAGCGGTACGTAAAGGCTCATGTAAGGTATTTTGATACCAGTTGAGAGCATCGCTAATACTGAGCCATCCTGCTGCATTGCTACTAAAGCTACTCATCAAGATAGCGTCAATACTAATCAATAATAGATCAATACTGATAGCAATAATCATCACGATATCGTAAGTAAGTTTCAAACGATTTGGTGTTGGTCGGTTTGGCGGTGGCAGCGTATTATCGGGCCGACTAGGCGGCTGATTGGGCACAGGCGCTGAGTCTAGAGGCAGGCTAGTAGAAGAGGAAGCGGGCACAGTCAAACCTTATAAATGATAAATAGCACGAAAAATAAGCGGCTCAAATAGTACAGGGCTATCAAGTCACTAATGGTCAAAAAGTCATAAGCTCATGACTATTCACATTATCAATGAATAGAGCCAAAAAACAACCCATCTTTCATTATAATTACGCATTATCATTTACAGCTGGTATTTAGGAGTTGGTATTTAACCTTAGCGTTTGAAACAACAGTGGTCAATCGTGGTTCTAAAACGACCTAAAGTAATTCACTGTTGTGCACCGTTGCTCTCTTAATGATGTCTCTAAGCATTCGGAGCTTTAGGGTTTGTTTCAAACTCAGCCAGCATATCGGTAATACGCTGGTCTTTTTCGCGCCAGACTTTCTCAACCCAATCAAACATTTGTGATTTTACCGCGTCATCGTTTTCGTAGCCGCCATTTTGAATCCCAGCAAACAATGAGTCAGGCATCTCGATATATCTGACATCAACGCCCAAGCGCTTGATATTTCCTTTCCACAAATCCCCATAAGTCGGTACACCATCAGGATAAACAATGGTCATATCTAATATGCCATCGATGTCTTCGCCTAGCGCGTTAATTGCTAAAGATAGGCCGCCTGCCCGTGGCTTCAATAAGTGAGTATAGGGAGACTGTTGTTTTGCATGCTTGGCTTTGGTGAAACGCGTGCCTTCTAAGTAATTTAACAAAGTAAACGGCTTGTCTTTTAACAGGGCACAGGCGCGTTTGGCTTCTTCGATGTCTTTGCCTTGTAGAGCAGGGTTCTTAGCGATGGCTTCTTTAGAATGCCGACGCATCATTGGGAAGTCTAAAAAGTAAAAAGCTTGACCCACAATCGGAATGTAAATCAGTTCAAATTTGGTAAAAAAACGTGTGAGTGGCAGGCGATTTTCGCCAATATATTGCACGATACTGGTATCGACCCAAGACTGATGATTACTGACCAGCAAATATTTGCCATTGATGTGAACGTCATCGGGTAAGCTGATACGCCAATCTTTACGCGGCAACATGTCATCGATCAAGGCACTGTTGCTACTGATCCAATAAGTAGCGATTTTGATGACTGCTTTGTCCGCGATAGGAGCACCAGTGATGACTTTGCCGACACCCATTAACCATAAGGGGATACTACCACCGAAGCTGTTGGCTGCAATAACACCAGTCGCTGTCGCAAGTGAAACGGCTTTGCCTAATTTAGGGTTGCGCTTGTGTATTTTTCGAATAGTAGATGTCAATCGCATGCTAAATCCTTCTCGGTCAGTCTTATTAGTATATGAATTATTCATTGCCAGTTCTATTGCATAATTTTAGCAGAAACGGCTCAGAGTATACGAGTGTAAACGTGACTTGTGATAACATCTTATGATAATGAATAGCCAAAGGTGACAAGACAAACTTATCCAATCACTGTGAAAGCCTCATTAAAGCATTCTGCACTTCTCATACAGAGGTGTGACAAAATATTACACATGGTTAGATTGTAATTGCCATAATAATGACGAGTGTATACAAGCACCTAGACGGAATTAACAGAAAATATTTATAAAAAGCACACTTTGTCTATAATTTTTTAAACTTAAGAGGAAATATTATGCGTAATACATTAATGATTGCAGCAGTAGCGTCAGGTTTGGTTCTTAGTGGTTGTGCTACTGATCCAAACACTGGACAACAACGCTTGAACAAAACTGCTATTGGTACATTGGCAGGTGCTTTAGGTGGCGGTGTTATTTCAAAAGCAACAGGTGGCGATAACACTGGTCGTGATGCCGCTATCGGTGCAGCACTAGGTGCGGGCGTTGGTTATTATATGGAGCGTCAAGCCAAGCAGCTTGAGCAGCAAATGGCTGGTACGGGTGTAACGGTTAAGCCAAATGCGAACGGTAATATTGACCTAGTAATGCCAGGCAACATCACATTCTCATTTGATGATGCGACTTTAAACCCATCATTTAGACCAACGCTTGATAAGCTTGCAGCAACGCTAAATGAGTATAACCAAAACACGATAACCGTTGCTGGCTATACTGATAGCACAGGTTCTGATGCTTATAACCTGAAATTATCACGTGATCGTGCTTATGCAGTAGCGAACTATTTAAGCGCACGCGGTGTGGCTTCTAGTCGTATCAATGTCGTCGCTTATGGTGAGTCTCGTCCAATTGCTGATAACAGCACCGAGTATGGTCGTCAGCAAAACCGCCGTGTTGAATTAACGATCAATGCGCCAAGCAGCGTACGTTAATTCAGCTGATAGTTTGGCTGTCATTATAGTCTTGAAAAGGTCAGTGATAAACTGGCCTTTTTTTATGTCTGATATTTAGGTTTTAAATTCAAAATGATTTTAGGTGTTACGATTCCGTTAGCTTCAAACCAATTTAGAGCTGTTTTTCGTGTTTTTATTTATAAAACAATCGTTAGCTAAATGGTTATATTAATATTAATTAAATATTGATAATGATTATCAATAACACTATAATTTATAAAGCTTTGTTATTGTGGCGATACTAGGGTAGATTCTCAATTCAATTGATTGTGATCCAAATAGACTAGAAACAGCTAAATTTTGTCTAATAGCATCAAATTTCTGGTCAATATCTTGATATTATCTGCGCTGTTTTTCTTGTTTGACTGTCATTTACCTCGTTTTTATCAGCATTATTTAAAATGAGGGTATGCCCTAATGCTCTTTATTATTCAAAGCCCATTTTTCTTTTGCGATACTTTTTGAGGATATGTATGACGATTACCACAGTAACGAGCCGTAAGATTTTACCAACTACTTTAGCTGCTGCACTTGCAGGGTTGTTAATGCTGTCGGGTTGTACCAAGCAAGCCAAGGAAGACACAGACACTACTGCCGATGCGCAAACAGCAGTGCAAGACACAACAGCCGCCGATACGACGAAACTATCAGCGGCTGATCAAGCTTATACCGATAGACTTGTGATTAGCTATGCCAACATGGCGCATGCTGCTTACAAAGATTCGCTAGATACTGCTAAAGTCCTGCAAGCGGCAGTAGAAACATATGTGACAACACCAACCCAAGCAAACCTTGATGCGGCAAAAGCGGCGTATAAAGCAGCGCGCCAGCCGTATTCGCAAACTGAGATTTTTCGTTTTGATGAAGGCTTTGTGACAGCTAATGATAAGCGAGCACTCGGTAGTATCGATGGTTGGGAAGGACAGGTAAATGCTTGGCCACTTGATGAAGCGCTGATTGACTACGTTAGTGATAGCTATGAAGGTGAATATAATAGCCAAGATAATATCATCAATAGCGATAGCATTACGGTCGGTAGTATCAAACAAGATACCAGCACGATCACGCCTGAGCTGTTAGCAGAAATGAATGAGATTGGTGGTAGTGAAGCCAATGTGACGACCGGCTACCATGCGATTGAATTTATGCTATGGGGTCAAGATACCAACGGCATTGGCGAAGGTGCAGGCAATCGTCCAGTGACTGATTATGTGACTGAGGCGGGCCAATGTACCAGTGGTGAGACGGTCAATGAGGATGCTGGTATATGTGAGCGTCGTGGCGCGTTCTTAAAAGCAGCGACTCAATTATTGGTTGATGATTTGACTGCAATGGAAGCTGAGTGGCAGCCTGAGAGTGAAAATACCTTACGTAGCGATCTGATGGCTCGTAAATACGATAATGGTTTACGCCAAATCATGTATCAGATGGGCAGCCTAGCACTGGGTGAGCTTGCTTCTGAGCGTATGCAGGTTGCGTTTGTGACGGGCTCTACCGAAGATGAGCACGAATGCTTTAGTGATCTGACGCATTTGAGCTATGCCAACAATGCCCGTGGTATTCAAAATGTCTTTAACGGCAGCTATAAGACGGTCGCAGGTAAGACCGTTGGCGGTTATGGTGTTAAAAACTATCTCGTCGATACGAACAACAAAGAAGCGGCTGATAAATTGGCTGCCGACTTTGCTAAGGTAGAAGCCGCCTTTAATGTGATCGTTGAAAAAGGCGAAAAAGAAGGCATCAAAGTTGATCAAATGATTGCCACTGCTGGTCAAGTGAGCAAACAAGGTATTTCAGCTGAAGAGCAAAATGTCCGTCGTAGCTGGATTGAAAATAGTATCACTAGCTTACAAGAGCTGACAGCTGGTATCGAAAATGCGGCAAAAGCGGTTGGTATTGACAATTTAGATGCTGACGCAGGCTCGCAGTTTTAAGTTGAGACGTCTTCGTATTCAAAGCTTAATTAGGGTCTTTTCAACAGACCCTATATTTATAATGCCTGACAAGTCGCTATAAGCTAATGAGACTTATTTTTATGGAAAAATAATTTAGGTATAATACACACGTTGTCAACCACCGTTGGCAGCGTATTTTTTACCGTATTAAAATAGCCTGATAGGTCAGTGCATTGCTGTACCTTATCGACTAGAAGTGAAGCACTTTATAGCATGCGATTTTAATGGTTCTAGATTAGAACTAAGGTACTCTTTATGAACACCACGATGAACACCACAAATGTCTTCAAAGCTAAAGCCTCTGCCTCTTTTTACACATCTTTTGTCATCAAAACTACACTATTAAAGCCAGCGTTTGGTATTCTATGCGTGCTATCCCTTAGTGCCTGTCAGCCGATGGACAGTGTTTCTGATGACGTTTCTGAAAATGAAAAATCTGCCATAAATAATGCTGACAACCAAACGCTAACATCTGAACGCCTCCAAACCATCGAAACGCTCGCTGGTGTACCAATGCAGCAATTGGCAAGCTTTGATCCGCAAGAGGTCAAGCAAGGTGGTGATACTGGTATTAGTATTAGTATTAGCAGCGCTGAGAGTTACTCTAAACCTTCATCAAACTTGACCGCGTCACGGAAAGGGCATTTCTTTATTGGTAATGCGTTCTTTCGGCAGCCGTGGGTGATTGCCCCTGCCAGCACCGACAGCCGCGATGGTTTGGGCGCATTGTTCAATGTTGCTGCCTGCCAGTCGTGCCATGTCAAGGACGGTCGCGGTCATGCGCCGATGACCAGTGATGACGATGCCGATAGCTTGCTTATTCGCCTTGCAATGCCAGCGACTACTGATGAGCAGCGTCAGCAATTGCAAAACTCACTTATCGAAAAAGTCGTTCATCCTATGTATGGCGGTCAGCTACAAGATCGAGGTATTCAAGGTGTGCCTGCTGAAGCCCGAATCGCGGTGCAGTGGACAGACAAGCCTGTTACTTTTGCAGATGGTCACATCGAAACATTACGTGCGCCCACCTTTAATTTAACCAAACCAGGTTATGGGGCATTTGATGATGATTTGATGGTGTCGCCGCGAGTGGCTTTACCGATGATTGGGCTTGGATTACTCGAGCAAATACCTGATGAAGCGATTAAAAAACAAGCAGTTGATAATAAAAATAGTACGAATGGCGATATCAGTGGTAAGTTCAACTGGGTGATGGATCCACAGACTGGCAAGCATGCCCTTGGACGCTTTGGCTGGAAAGCAGGGCAAACCAAGCTTATCACCCAAAACCAAAGTGCTTTTAATGAAGACATGGGCTTGACCTCAAATATACGTCCTCATGAATCCTGTATGCCGACACAGACTGCTTGTATGAATGCGACGACTGGTGCTGATGAACAAGGCAATGGTAAGCCGCCCGTCGAAGTCAATGATGAAGTAGCGAAGTTTGTGGAGTTTTATACGCGAAATTTAGCCGTACCACATCGCCGCGATGCTGACGATAAGCTAGTGCTAGCGGGCAAAAAACGCTTTTATGATATGGGTTGCCAAAGTTGCCATACACCAAGATATCAGTTGCCAAAAACCGACGATGACCATCTTGAGCAGCATGGACAAGTGATTTATCCTTATACGGATTTACTGTTACATGACATGGGTGATGATCTTGCCGACCGCACGATTGCTGGAAAATTACCCGCAAAAGATATCCAAGTCGAGTTTTTAGCCAATTCTTATGAATGGCGTACGCCTGCTTTATGGGGTATTGGTCTGGCACAAACCGTCGATCCACAAGCAACGTTTTTGCATGATGGTCGCGCCCGTACGTTGATGGAAGCGGTGCTATGGCACGGCGGAGAAGCACAAAAGCAACAGCAAAAAGTACTCAAACTCGATAAACAAGGTCGTACTGAATTGAATGCGTTCTTACAGTCATTATAGAGATAATGTCATTCAACTATTTTAAATGACTGAATAATGGCTAAGAAAATAAGTGAGTGTTGATGAGGTTATCCGCCCAATCAAATACTAGAGTTCGTAAGGACTAGAATTTAAATAATTATTGATAATATCATTGAGAAATTTATGAAAATAAATCATGCTTTAGCGATGGCCTTGTCGGCCTTAAGCGCAGGCTTACTTATCAGCTGCGTTAAACCTGCTGATGACAATAAAGCATCAGAGGCAGACAGCCAAAAAGTTGTGCAAGACAAAGCAGCATCTACCAGCGCAGCAGAAGATAGTAGTGCGTCTGCGAATCCAGTGACGGCAGTGGAAATCAGTGCTGATACTGAAAAAACCTATTTGGCCCATGTGGCAAATGACATTGTCATTCCAGCTTATGCCGATGCCGCGAGACAGAGTGCTTTACTGCATGATTTGGCACAAAAGCATTGTCAGCAAGTACCAGTTAGCGGTGACGATCTGCAAGCACTGCGCGATCAATGGCTAGTGCTCGCACAAGCATGGGCAGGCGCTGAGATGATTAATTTCGGTCCAGCGACCGCCAGCATGAGTAATTTATATATCAATTACTATCCTGACGAGCGCGGTCTGGTACACAGTGGCGTTGCCGAGCTGATTGCTGCCAATCCTAAGCTCACCGCCGAGCAATTGGCTAACGAGAGCGCCATCGTGCAAGGGGTGCCCGGATTAGAAGAAGCGCTATATGCCAATGACAGTCTGGATGCTGGTCAATGTGCTTATGTGATTAGTGCAAGTAGTGCTTTGAGCACGCGCTTAAAAGATATTGAGAGAAACTGGCAGCAAAATGCCACTGGGCTATTAGCCATTGATAAAACGGCTGAAAGCGATCAAGGGTTGAATCAATGGTTTAATTCTTTACTCTCGTTGGTTGAGACTATGAAGTCTAATGCCATCGATCAACCGCTAGGATTAACAGGAAAGGCAAAAGGTCATTTGCCAGCCGCTACCGCAGAGCAAAGCCGTGCCATTATCAATGCTAAATTGGCCACGTTGAATGAAGCACTGACTGATCCTGTTTTGACGGCTATTTTGGGCAGCAATAATGAAAATGAAGTAGCGGATAACTTATCGACCGCGCTTGCTGATGCCACGACATTATTAGCGCAAATGCCAGAAGACTTAGGGGCTGCTGATAAAGCCATTCAACAAGAGCTTTATGATCACCTCACGACTATCACACGTATTATTAAGCGCCAATTGATTCCGACACTAGGTATCCGTGTAGGCTTTAACAGTACTGATGGCGATTAAAAAATGCACTCTATCGATGCTAAGACAGCAAAAAAATCACAACAGCAGCTAGAAGATAAGCAGTCTAATAATGAGCTGCTAGCGACATCAGCATTGACGATGCTTTCTACTATAATGGGTACCGTAGCGCTTGTCAGTATTCATCATCGTTATCGCAAGCAGCGTCACCCTGATGCCAGCTTGCAAGATTATGTGGTAGGCATACGCTCGCAGTTGCAGTCGTTAACCTCCACACCAAAACCCCAGCTAGCACGGTTTAGTCAAGCCTATCACCAAGCCGCTGCTGCATGGCAACAAGCTTATCATTTACCGATAGATGATCGGAAAAATACCAATCATCATCGCGTCGCTGACTTTAGTGCGCTACATACCACCACCTTATTGACGCGACCCATTTGTTGGGTTAGCGGCGTGGCGTCTATGCCAAAAAATAGCGCATTAGCAAATGATGATAGGCGTGCTGACAATGATTTTGGTGTGGTCGGTATCGACGCTGATAGACAAATCGTTTGGCAAACTACCATGCCTGAACGTGTTCACGATATTGTCGTTCAGCCCGTCGCTGATATTAAAAATGCGTTTATCGATATTAGAAATAGAGACGTCGTGGTGATGGGTCGCCGTCCGAGCGAAAAGTTTTGGGTATTAGACACGACAACTGGACAAGTAAAGTTTGCTATTAAAGCATCTACTTATCGTCATTTTTATGGGCATGCTTGTTATAGTTTAGATGGCAAGTTGCTGTATGTGACCGAGAATGACACCATAAGTTTGGATGGTAAAATCGGTATCTATGATGCTTATGATAATTATAAAAAAATAGCAGAGTATGACTCGCATGGTATTGGACCGCATGAGCTGATTATGCATCCTGATGGTGAGACATTGGTGATCGCTAATGGCGGTATCAAAACCGAGCAAGCGTCGCGTGAAGAGCTAAATTTAGACAGCATGCGTCCATCATTGGTTTACCTCAACCGTCATAATGGTGCTTTACTTGAGCAGATTATGCCTGAGCACAATCAAATGAGCGTGCGACATTTAGCCATGCATGACGATGGAACGGTGATGATAGGCATTCAATTCCAAGGCGAAAAGCATATCAATGTGCCGTTAGTATTGATGCATAAACGCGGTGATACTGATTTTAAAGCGCTCATTATGCCCAATAATCAATGGCAGCGTTTTCATCAATATATTGCCAGTGTGGCGGTCGATAGTGCGCGTAACCTACTATGTGTGACCACACCGATTGGCGGTTGTGCAGCGATTTATGATTTAAACACTCGCACCTTGATAAATGACGTTAGCCTGCCAGATTGTGCGGGGGCAGCAGTGTTGTGTCATCAGAGCGCTAATAAGACAGACAATCATGATGTGCAATCAGGTTTCATCGTTAGTGATGGGCAAGGTCAGTTAACCGCACTAGATGTACATCGTTGGGCAACGGCAGAACTGGATGCTGTAGATAAAAGCGAGCGTATTGTTATAGACAGCAAGTTACATATGATGTCGTTTGATAATCATCTGCAAGCGCTGTGAGCATGAATGTGCCACCAGCATATCAGTCTCCCTTATTAGAAAAGTCGATACAGCGTTTGGCGCAAGCAGATATTGAGCTATACATCACCAAAAAGCGGGTTAAAAATATCAACTTTCGCTTAAAGCCACATCAATTACTGGTATCTGTACCATTGTTTATTAGCTCCGCACAAGCCGTACAGGCAGTGGTGAAACGGGTGCCATGGGCGATAGCAAACCACCCGCAAGTATTAGAGCAATATAAGCGGCAACGAATCCCTTTAGCGCAAGCTTCAACTGCTGACTGTACTCTGCTGTTGTGGGGTGTAGAGCAACCGTTCACCTTAAACAATGATGAAAAAATTGTCTATTATCGGCAACACCTCTCCGAAGCAATGCCTGCATTATTTGATAAATGGCAACCGATTGTCGGCGCTTATGCTAACCAGGTACGCCTAAAAAAGATGCATACGCGCTGGGGCAGTTGTAATACGCGCGCACGGCGGATTTGGCTATCCGTTTATCTGCCTGCTTATCCTATTGCGTGCACCGAATATGTGATTGTCCATGAGCTGTGTCATTTACACCATGCTAATCATAGCCGTGCCTTTTGGCAAACGGTGGCGACTGCGATGCCCGATTATCAGCATTGGCACGATATGCTGGCAGGTAAAGGTGGTCAGCTCGATTAGAAATAATACTTAGGTGGTTTCAGTAATGTCGATAAGACTGATATGATTAATCATAACGATACCAATTATGTCGTTTAAATAATATTCTTATTTATCATACATACAGGGATGTCATATGGAAAACGTCAATCAAGCGCAGTTTTGGCAGCAGCGTTATGAGCAAGACAGTATCGGTTGGGACATGGGGCAGGTGTCACCACCGCTCAAAGCCTATATTGATCAACTGCCAGAGTCTGCCAAAGAGCAAGCGATTCTGGTGCCAGGTGCGGGTAATGCTTACGAGGTGGGTTATCTACATGAGCAAGGGTTTACCAATGTGACTTTGGTTGATTTTGCCCCTGCGCCGATTGCAGCGTTTGCTGAGCGTTATCCTGACTTTCCAGCTAAGCATTTGATCTGTGCCGACTTTTTTGAGTTATCGCCTGAGCAATATCAGTTTGATTGGGTGCTTGAGCAGACGTTTTTTTGTGCGATAAATCCATCACGCCGTGACGAGTATGTGCAGCAGATGGCAGCATTACTGAAACCGAATGGTAAGCTGATTGGGTTGCTATTTGATAAAGACTTTGGACGAGAAGAGCCACCGTTTGGCGGCACAAAAGCTGAATATCAGCAACGTTTTGAGCAGTACTTTGATATTGAAATCATGGCGCCAAGCTATAATTCACATCCTGCAAGGCAGGGCAGTGAGCTGTTTATTAAGATGCGTGTAAAAGCGTAATTTCGTGCTCAATATTTTTTCGAGCCTGCTTTTCTAACCGTGCATAGTAATAACCTGTTAGATAAAGCGTTGGATGCGCCAGTAATTCTTTTAATACTGCTATGCGTCCGACGCGATAATCGCCATCTGAGACATGTGCATACTCTTGGCGTACAGCGTGAGCATACTGTTCATACTCCGACCAAGATGCCCCTAAAATACTTAAGTCCATATCTAGTAAATAAGCGGCATCGCAATATCTATCCTTCTCTTTAGCTTTGTCTGACCATTCATCATTCTCGTCAATTTGATGGCTAGCCGTCATCATAATCAGCGTGTAGATATGCTGGCATTGCTCCGCACTTAAATAACCAGTTAATGACTTTACTGCATATTCTGCGCTTTGTAGCTCATTGTCTGAGCGCGTCGGTTCATATATCACATCATGATAGAACAGTGCTAACGCAATGATATGCGGCTCATGCAAATTATGCTTAACCTGTTCGAACTGCCCAAACAACTGCTGAATATGCTGCAAGCTATGATAAACACGCTGCGTTTCGTTATAACGCATGGCGATATCCTGCCAAAGTATTCTCACTTGCTCTAGCGTGATATGGCTACTCATAGCGGATAAATGCCGCGTGAAAATCGTACCAAGCTCAGTATTTAGCTGCGACAAATCGTCCATTGTTAACCTTCATTTGATAACTGTTGGCAATTTATAACCAACTGATTATTTTTTATTGGCAGCATCTTCAAAGGCTTGCTTGAATACTTTACCCAATAAATTAACATCATCGACACGGGCATAATTTAGACGGGTGACAAAGGCAATATGACGATGCGGGCCTTTTTCTGCCAGTGGCACAGCGACCGCATTTTGGTTCTGCAGATGCAGCTGGTCGAGCGCCATCTCTGGTACTAACGTCGTCCCCATATTGGCAAGTGCCATCTGAATAAGAGTATTTAGACTGGCGTCTGAAAAGCTTGATTTCATCTGTGCACGGTCAAAATGGCAGACAGACAGCGTCTGATCGGTCAAGCAATGTCCTTCGCCGAGCAACATAAGATTGGCAGTAGCCAGCTCATCAGCGTTGATGGTTTCAAGCGTGGCGTGTACGTCATCTTTTGGGAATACAGCAAAGAAATCCTCTGCCCAAAACTCAAAGCTGTGCAAGCCGTCTACCGCATAAGGCAGCGCAATAATAGCCGTATCAATATGACCGTAGCGTACTTGCTCAAGTAAGCGCTCTGTTTGTTGCTCAACGATGGTCATACGAAACTCAGGATATTGAGCACGCAGCGCAGGCAATACTTTTGGTAGCAGATAAGGGGCAATCGTTGGAATGATACCGACAGTCATCGGATACGCCAGCGGCGATTGATGGCTATGGGCGCGTGTGGTCAAATCATTGACTTCAGAAAAAACCCGCTGCGCCCGCGTGAGAATGTCTTCACCAATAGGGGTAATCAATACTTGCTTATTGTTACGCTCAAAAATCTGCGTATCCAGTTGCTTTTCTAACTCGGCAATACCCAAGCTCAGTGCTGATTGCGAGATATTACAGTCTTCTGCTGCACGTTTGAAGTGACGGTGTTTGGCCACTGCTAAAGCAAACTCAAGTTGACGTAAAGTAATCATAAAACCTCTCTATTAATGGGCTTTTAACGCGATATATTATGCTGATTTATTTGGTGTACCAGTTTGATAGCCAAACTCGATGTCATCTTAACGTAACCTAACGGTTGTATAGTGACTGACGTACAGTGCACTGATGATAAAAATTAGAGAGAATAGTTTAACAAGTTTAATAAAACAAAACATCACATTAAAAACTTTTAACTGGATTAACGATAGAATTCGCGTATAGTTTGTCAGGTAGCCCAAAGTATTAAAGGCTTGATAGAAACAATCATACCAAAAATTTCAATCAACTTAACTATAAAGGAGCCAATCATGGCGTCTATTATCAATCAAGAAATCCCAGAATTTTCAGCTGATGCGTATGTAAATGGTGAATTCAAAACCATCACTTCAGAAGACGTAAAAGGCAATTGGGCAATCTTTTTATTCTACCCAGCTGATTTTACTTTTGTTTGCCCAACTGAGCTTGAAGATATGGCCGCTCATTACGACGAGCTTAAAGGTCTTGGTGTTGAAGTATACTCAGTATCGACTGATACTCATTTCACGCACAAAGCATGGCATGATTCTTCAGAAGCGATCGGCAAAGTACAGTATCCAATGATCGGCGATCCTACTGGTAAAATCACTCGTGGTTTCAACGTTATGATTGAAGAAGCTGGTTTAGCTGAGCGCGGTACATTCTTAGTAGATCCTGATGGCTTGATTCAAGTAGCTGAAATCCATGCTGGCGGTATCGGCCGTAGTGCAAAAGATATGCTACGTAAAGTGAAAGCAGCACAATATGTTCGTGAAAACGATGGCGAAGTTTGCCCTGCAGCTTGGGAAGCTGGTCAAGAAACGCTCAAACCAAGTCTTGATCTGGTTGGTAAAATCTAACTCCTGATTTCATGAATCAGTTTAACGATTTAGATGTTTGTAGTATTGCATATAATGCTATTAGTTAAATCAGTACTATAAATGAAGCCCTCATCAGCCTAAGTTGATGGGGGCTTTTTTATGGTATGTATCAATGAAGAATTTTACTTCTGTCTTGTGATAATAAATGAAGCGCTAAGCATGAGATTGAATTTTATTTTTGTCAATTATCTTATAGATCTCATCTTTTAAATGTAGTTTTCGTCGTTTCATTTGTTCAATTTCTTCATCGCGACTGGTGTGTGTTACCAAGTCTTTATCCAGTTGATTAATTTGCTGATCAAGCTGAGTATGCTCATCAAAAATGCTCGCGAAGTGGCTGTCTTTCAGCTTGAGCTCAGCAATAATATCTCTGTTGTCTTGCCATGTATCAGTCTTTCTCATGTTGTCATCCTTGTTATGAAGCGCAAGCTTACGATAAGCATCCGCGCATTGTCGTTAAAAGTGCTGTGATGAATTGCTATGATTTTGAGACTTGATTTTTATTAAGCCAGAACGATATTTAACACAATATAGATAAGGCCTAATAGCAGCAGACAGCCCTTTTAATGAACCTGTAAAAAAGCCAATCTGCAACTAGACAAATAGGAACTATTCCTATCAGCCTCACTTGATTGTAGCGGAAAAATAACCTCGTTACTATGATAATAATCTGATAAGAACGAGCAGTTTAATTAGAATTTAATGGTAAATAACTAATATTGATTGGTTTTATAAAACATAGTATTTGAGTTTCTCAGCTTGCCCAAACTTCTAGAACCTATGATAATAGAGACATCAAAGGGCATAAAGTTAGGTCCTATAATATTTTAGATAAAATTATTAATACCAAATAATCCATATTTGAGCGTGCAACATGATAGTTGCCGTTACATATCCAGTAATGATGAGGAACAAACATGATAGATCAAAGTTTATTAGACGCCGTGAAAAGCTATAGTGAAAAGATGACTCGCCCAATTACTTTTGTATTGGGTAGTGGCGACCATAATAAGCGCGCCGAGTTGATTGATTTTTTGTCTAAAATTGCTGGTACCACAGATAAAATTAATTTTGATGCAACAGCAACTGATGACAGCTTACCAAGTCCAATTAGCTTTAAAGTAGTTAGTCATGTCGATGGCGCATTGACTGATACGGGTATTGTTTTTAGTGGTATCCCAGGTGGTCATGAGTTTACCTCCTTGATTTTGGCTATTTTGCAAGCGGGTGGTCATACGCTAAAACTGGATGAAAGTATTCAGAAGCTGATTAAGCGTTTTAACAAGCCGTTGCAGTTTCAAACTTATGTATCGTTGTCTTGCCACAGTTGCCCAGAAGTCGTACAAGCGCTGAACCAGTTTGCGCTACTGAACGATGACATCAGTAACGAGATGATTGATGGTGCTTTATTCCAAGAGCAAGTTGATGCCAATAACATCCAAGGTGTACCAGCGGTATTCTTAAATGGTAAGCCATTTGCCAATGGTCTCATCGACACGGCAAAATTGATTGAAAAATTGCAAGAGCAGTTCCCTGACTTATTAGCAGAAGCTGATGACGATGCTGAGCAGTTAGAGCAGCAAGATGTGACGATTATTGGTGCTGGTCCTGCAGGGGTTGCTGCTGCGATTTATACCGCTCGTAAAGGCTTAAAAGTCACCATGGTCGCTGACCGTATCGGCGGACAGGTGAAAGACACGCAGGATATCGAAAACTTGATTTCTGTGCCTTTGACGACTGGTAGTGAGCTATCAGCGAACTTTGAAAAACATTTGCGTGAATACGATATTACTTTAAAAGAGCACGTCAGCGTCAAAGAAATCAGTGAGACGGAAGATGAAAACTACCGCATTCATCTAAACACGGGCGAGACGTTTGAGACACGTAGTATTATCTTAGCGACGGGTGCTCAGTGGCGTAAGCTTGGTGTTCCGGGTGAAGAAGAGAACATCGGTAAAGGCGTGGCTTTCTGCGCTCACTGTGACGGCCCATTCTTTAAGGGCAAAGATATTGCTGTCGTCGGTGGTGGTAACTCTGGTATCGAAGCGGCATTAGATCTTGCCGGTATCGTGAAGCATGTAACGGTACTTGAGTTCGCTGATGATTTGAAAGCGGATCAGGTATTGATTAACAAAGCCAAAGAAAAAGATAATATTGAGTTTGTCACTGGCGCGGCGACGCAAGAAATCAAAGCGACTGATGGTAAAGTGACTTCTGTCGTCTATCAAGATCGCAGTACAGGTGATATCCATGAGCGTGACTTGGCAGGGGTGTTCGTACAGATTGGTCTAGTACCGAATACTGAGTTTGTTAAAGGCTTTGTTGATTTAAACCGCTTTGGCGAGATTGAGATTGATGAGCGCTGCCGTACTGATCGCAAAGGTATTTTTGCTTGTGGTGACGTCACGACTGTGCCGTTTAAGCAGATTAATATTGCGATGGGTGAGGGTAGTAAAGCGGCATTATCAGCATTTGAATACTTAGTGATGCAGTAAGCTTTAAATGCATTTTCTACAAGTTCAGATAAAAACCCGATGCTAAGGCGTCGGGTTTTTTTGCTTATAAATATGAATTAAGTACTATTTAGCTAATGATCCAATTAACGAAAGTATCTCACCTGCTTCATCTTCCTCAATTATGCGAGTTTCTTCAAGTGCTGCTTCTCGCCAAGCTTGTATATGAGGATTGTTTAACATCGTTTCACAATATTGTTTGGTCGTTGATTTCAATACTATGTCAGAGGTATCGGCATACGTTTGCAAGCGTAGCACTACTGGTGCGAAAAAAGCATCAGCGGCAGTGAAATGACCAAATAGATAACTGTCTGTTGAGCGATTTTTTAAACAATCTGCAAAAATCTCTTCTATACGCGCGATATCATTTAAGCAGGCATTGCTGGGTTGTATCCTCGCGATGGCTCGAATGTTCATCGGCATCTCACTACGGATACCCATTAGCCCTGAGTGCATCTCAGCAATGATGCTTTGGCAATAAGCGCTATTTATTCTAGTGCTAGTATTGGTCTCAGCAACAGACTTACTCAATCCTGTCCAAAGATCTAAGTCTGTCAAATAATCATTGGCGTGAATGGCAATCGCTAAAGTATCCCATACCGTGACTTTTTCATCATCTTGACCATAGACTAAAACTGGCACTTTTCCTGTTGGTGCATGTTCATTGAGAATGGGTGTCGCGGATGGATGAAAAAGCTCAATCAGCTGTTCATCGAAGTCAATATTGAATGCCTTGAGTAGTAGCCAAGCTCGCAATGACCATGACGAATAGTTTTTATTGCCGATGATGAGTAGCGGTTTTTGCATCATAAAATCCTATTGAGCTGTATAAGTAAGATTTTATTATGTTCTCAATATTAGAAATTAACCAGTCTATAGTTCAGTAGTTTCAAAAAAATACCCATCCAAATTTGGACGGGCGTTTTTTCAGCAGTAGCGATGGTATTTAAATCACTATCAATCGTCTAACAAGTCCATACGCTTAGCCGCTTCGTAGATACCTGTTGAGCGGTTACCGGTACGGCAAAAGATCAGCATTGGCTGCTCAGCTTGATTAAAAAAGTCAGCAAATTCTTCGACATGGTTTTGATTGAGCTCACTACCAGCAAAAGACACTTCTTTATAAGCAAGACCTGCTTTTTTAGCAGCGGCTTCAATCTCAGCGCTGGTCGGTTGATTTGGTTCTTCACCATCTGGACGGTTGTTAATAATGGTTTTAAAACCATTTTCAGCAATCATCGGTATTTGATCAGGGGTGATTTGTCCGGTAATACTAACTTGATGGCTCATAAGAGCTCCTTTTTATTTTTTAGAGTAAAAATGAAAATTTTGCTATTAGCGTATAGTGTTTGCTGAAAAAGCAGTGTCTTAGCCTAAGCTTAATGTACAGATATCTAAATATACGCTATGTAAACGCTATCGCTTTTTTATAGTAATGGTTATAACAAACCTTGCATCAATGCGCTTTGATACAACAATTTAGCACGCGCACCCGTCCCACAAAACATCAATATCGGTTTAGGCATCGAGCGATAAAACGCTGCAAACTGCTCGACAGTCGCCATACTTAAGCGCTCATCATCAAAAGGTAAGTGATGATAAGTAAGGTTGGCTTTTGCCGTGGCACTAGTAAAATCACAGCTATTGGGCTGCATTTCTGTCTCGGCATCAGGACGAATATTGAGCACGGAGCGGTAGCCAAGCTCAGCAATCTTGACACATTGGCTTGGATAAATTTGCTTATAAATAGTTAAATTATCGGTCATAAGTAGCTTCGGTCGCGTATATTAAAAGACGTTTGGAGGTATCGTATTGTAGCTAAGCGCCATTTTATAAAGGCTGTGCTTTAGGTATCTCTTCTAAAGGCTGTATTTTTTAAGGGCTTATACCAATTTAGCATAACACAGCTTTTATCATATCTATATTTTGTCACAGACAATAATAATTATGCTTGATTAAGCAACATATCGCTCACAGACCGATCAGACATCCTTTAGCGCATTTACCGCATCCATCGTGCTTAAATACACTTGACCTGAGAGGGTAGTAATGACCGGAGTATGCTCGATAATGTCCATTACTGGCCCTTTAATAAAGCTAAAGTTTAAATGTTTGTTTTGGTTCAAAAGCTCTTGATTGAGACTAATAAGCATCTCCTGTCCCGTCAAGTCAATGTGATTGACCGCTGACATGATAAGTATGACCTCATGCGCTTCGGGATATTGCTGAGTGGCTTGTATGACCCTGCGATGGACGGATTCACTATTGCCAAAAAATAAGCTCTCATCGATACGCAGCATCAATAAGTTGCTAAATGTCACTACATCGTGACGGTTTATATTGCGAAAATGCCCTGTGCCAGCTAGCTGACCAACCACAGCGACGTGCGGTTTACTCGATTGCCAAATGAGGCTAGCAAACGACACCATCAAACCAATCACCAAGCCAGTATTTAATCCAAATATCAGCACACCAACGAATGCTGCCAAAAAGCTGGCCGCATCTAGGCGGTCGCGTTGCCATGCCGACTTTAAGGTTGCCATATCAATGAGACCGATGATTGATGCCATGATGGTCGCGCCCAATAAAGCATAGGGCAGTGGTGCGAGTGCATTGCCAAAAGCGATTAAAGCAGCAATCATGACCAGCACGGTTACTAAACTTGCAACTGGTGTTTTGGCCCCTGAGTCGGCATTGATAGCGGTGCGCGAAAATCCGCCAGCGACGGTAAAGCCTTGAAAGAAGCCGCCCGCCATATTGGCAAGCCCCAGTCCAGTCAGCTCGCTATTGGCGTTAAAAGCCTCACCGCGCAGGCGTGCATAGTTGCTAGCGACGGAGCTGCTAGAGACAAATATTATCAATGCCATCAAACCTGCGCTAGGTAATAGGTTCAGTGCTTCATCGAAGTCTGGTACATAGGGCAGGGTAAAGGTTGGTAGGCCTTGTGGAATACTACCAATCGTGGCTACGCCGTTCGTGGTCCAGTGTAAGCTGATGCTCAAAACAATCGCAATACCAAGCAAAATGAGCGGAAATAGCCGCTCAGCCCATTTGGCATAAGACACTGATAACCAAGATTTCCATAGCCATTTGCTGCCGTAGCGATTGGCAACCAACAGTGCAAAAGCAATGACACCAATAACTAAGGTTAGCGGGTGTAGCTGGCGCGCATACATTTGCATGCTTGATAGATAACCGATTAAGTTATTTCCCGCAATAGGAATCGCGGTAAGATATTTAAGCTGACTGATAAAAATTAATACGGCTGCGCCACTGATAAAGCCTGCTGAAACGCCGCGACTGATAAACTGCATAATCCAGCCAAGCTTGAGCCGACCTGCCAACCATAACATCGTACCAACCATCAATGACAGCAAACTTGCCATCAATATATACTGCTGAGTGCCCTCTGTAGCATAAGGATGTAGGCTACTGGCTGTCATAATCGCAGTAATAGCGACAGGCCCTACTGCTTGCACATTGCTCGAGCCTATCCATGCATAGACCAGCACGGGAACGATGGCCGCGTAGAGTCCATAGACGGGTGGCAATCCTGCCAATACCGCATAACCTAAGCTTTGTGGAATGACGAGCACCCCAACCACCAACCCAGCAATAACATCAGTTGGCAGGGCAGACAGCTGGTATTGACGCAACCAAGCAGGAATCAGACGAGCGGCGATAGAAGGCATAGCAATACGTCATCACAATATAAAAGAAAAAGTTAAATAAAAGAAAAGTTTAATTACAGCTAAGCACTAAATTCACAAGGTCATGCTGAAGAATGAAGCTAAAAATTGACGCTAAAAACTCAAGCCAACAAACTAGCTGTCATTTTTGGCACAAAAGCGTTCATACAACAAATGTAACACCGCCAAGGCATCGTCACTGGCGATACTATAATAAATTTGCTTGCCTTCGCGGCGGGTCGTCACTAGCGCATCTTTGCGTAGGATACCGAGCTGCTGTGACAGGCTTGGCTGACCAACACCGACTAAGCTTTCAAGCTCGCTGACGCAATACTCTCCTTGAGTCAACTGACATAAGAGTAATAAGCGATCCGGATGTGAAAGCGACTTTAATAACTGGCTAGCTTGCATGGACGCTTGCTGCATTTGCTCAGCAAGGTCTTTAGGTGCAAAGTCTGCTACGCTAGATGACATGTCATCAATGCTAGTAGTCGAGGTGCTCAATGCTGAAGTAGAAGTAGTCAGAGCAAGCTCCTTATATAAGACATAATAAAAAATTTAAGATTTATAGCTAAGAGATGGTTAATTATCAATGATATTGCTAGTGATAGCAAGTTATCATTATTTGCATTATATAAATTGATAAAATGTTAAATCGTTGCTATATTGGTATGCATCGTTGATAAATATATGGCTGTAAATACGATAAGCATAAGCCAGCGCATATTATACTGAACAATTTATCAAAAAATAAAATATTCATCTAAAAGCAAAGAGGTAGCCATGCAAGTTCATTCATTCTTACATAGCGACACAGAAACTTATACTCACGTACTCGCGGACGTCCAACAACAAGTCTGTGCCATCATCGATCCCGTGTTGGATTTTGATGCTAAGTCAGGGCGTACTAGTACTACTAGCGTCGATGAGGTGGTTAAGTTCGTCCGCGAGCATGGGTGGGAGCTGGTTTACATCATAGAGACTCATGCGCATGCCGACCATATATCCGCTGCGATACACGTCAAAGACAAACTCGGTGGGCAGTTGGTAATCGGTCAACATATCACCGAAGTGCAAAAAATATTTAAGCAAATATTCAACTTTGATATCAGCTTTCGCACCGATGCCAGCCAGTTCGATATTCTAACGGATGATGGCGACACCTTGGCGCTTGGGAATATTACTCTTACGGTCATGTATGTGCCAGGTCATACGCCAGCCGATATGGCCTATATTGCCACTGATGATGAAAAGACCGTGGTCTTTGTTGGTGATACTTTATTTGCTCCTGATGTCGGCACGGCTCGCTGTGACTTTCCAGGTGGGGATGCCAAGACGCTGTATCACTCAATCAAGAAGCTCCTTGCGCTGCCTGAAGATACGATGATGTATCTGTGTCATGATTATCCAAGCAAGGGTCGCAAACACTGTCCAACCACGACTGTCGCTGCACAAAAACTGGGCAACATCCATGTGAAAGATGGCATCAATGAAGCAGAGTTTGTGCAAATGCGTGAGCGCCGCGATGCCACTCTTGATATGCCGCGCCTAATTATTCCATCGGTACAAGTAAACATCGATGCAGGTCATTTTCCAGAGCCAGAAGACAATGGTACCCGTTATCTCAAAGTACCGATTAACGTATTGGGACAATAAGATAAATAGCAGTAAAAGCAAAAGATTATAAACATGCATAACGTTACGTAAGCACAATACGAGTACAAGCCATCATAATGCTAGTCTGTACTGTAAATACATGGCTATATTACTCCTTTACCACTAAGCTTTCACTCTTAAGGATTGAACCATGGTAATTAATATCGGCAGTACTGAGCGTTTATTACGTATTAGCGCGGGTGTTGTGATTATCGGTTTGGGTTTATATTTTCAAAGCTGGTGGGGCGTGATTGGCTTAGTTCCTTTACTCACAGGACTTTTCCGCTTTTGTCCTCTGTATAAAATGCTTGGGATGAATACCTGCAAGCGTTAAACAGTCGCTAGATTTTTTGTCATAAATACATCATCAAGCATGGATATTTTGATTGACCAATACCCATGCTACTTGTATAGGAGTCTTATAATGAGTGAGCAAAACTCTCATCTGGTCTGCCCACATTGTCAGGCAACCAATCGCATACCAGCAGCCAAACTTAGTGCTGCGCCAAATTGTGGCAAATGTGGTCAGCCATTATTAACTGGAATGCCGCATGAACTAAACGCCCAAACGGTTGGTAAAGTCATTCAAAAAAATGAAGTATTGACCATCGTTGATTTTTGGGCAAGTTGGTGTCAGCCGTGTCTAATGATGGCACCGCAGTTTAAAGCCGCAGCGGCGCAACTGCCACAAGTAGTCTTTGCCAAAATACAAACGGATAAATATGAGCAAGCAGCGGCACCTTATAATATTCGTAGTTTGCCAACCATGGTGGCTTTTAAAAATGGCAGAGAGGTCGCGCGACAATCTGGTGCGTTACCTAGCGATCAAATTGTTCAGTGGGTGCAAAGCTTAAATTCTTGAGTTTTAACTCGTTATAATTAGACAAAAAAGCCAGTATGTTTATCACATACTGGCTTTTTTCATCACAAATACTATCTAAAGTGATCAGAGAATTAAGCGGTTAAACGTCATTCATCAAACATGACTTATTAAACATAACCTATCGAACATTACTCGCCATAAATCTTAATGCCATTGGCAAAGCTACAACGCTGAATGCGGGCGGATTGGATAATGGCATCACGCTCGCCGTAAAGCCGTGATAATTTTGCATCGCGCGCTTTGGTATTGTTGCTTTTGCCAACACCAAAACTGATGTTAGGAGAGATGCCCCAACGTCCCGCAGAAACCCCAACCCCCACACCTGAAGCGGATAAAGTTGATTGCTCATTGCGTGCCGCGTCGACATAGCGATTGACGCGAGTATATTCTTGGCTAAGGGCTTGGCAATCGTAACTTTGATAAGTGCTTGGTGGCACATATTGTGGCGTGACATTGCCCGTAGAGGCACAGCCTGAGAGACCAAAAATGCCAGTTGTCGCCAGTAGTATCGCTGCAGTAAGAGTTTTCATAGTGGCTCCATTAGGCTAGGTTGAGGTGATTATGTTTGTTTAAGATAGCAAAAATAATGTCATTAAGATATTGAAAATACATCGGTTATCAAATATTTTTCACCCCTAGCAACACGACTATTTGGGCAACTCTACTATTCAATACTCATCAAAATAGGTTGCCAGGCTTAGCGAAGGCCAGTATGACGATACCAATATATGCGATAGCAGCGATAAGAATCCCTGTTTTTCTTTGTACGGGTGTTGCATTACTATTAAAGGCTTTTATGCTAGAACTAATGGCTGCGACCAGTAAGATAATTTTGGCAAATACCCATTGTATCGGTGCATTGGCACTCATTAATTGCATTAGCATGACTGCCCCTGACACAATAATAAGGGCATAGATGATATGGGTCGCTATTTTAACTGCGCGAGGTGCTAGTTTATTGGTGCTCAAAACCAGATAGCTCTGGTATAAAAACAGCACAATGAGCAATACAGCCATGAGCATGTGTAAATGTTTCATTGGATATCGTTTCCCTTAAAGTAGCATTTTGACTGCTTATTGATTGCATGTAATTATGGTATGGAAAAGACTGTTTACGCAACAGTCAGCTACTAGCCCTTGTTTTGTCCAGCACATAATGGGCTCTCAGGGCTTTGACCTTGCCATTCTATGGGGGTATAAGCATGAATTGCTAAGGCATGGATTTGACCGCCTTGTGAGGTCAATAACGAGTTTGCCAGTCCATATACAAGCTGGTGGCGTGCGACCAATCGTTTGCCTTCAAAAGCATCACTGACAATCGTAAGCTTAAAGTGACTTTCTTTACCGTCAAAATAACCGGCATGATCCATCGATTCATTCGTCAATTCTAGATGTTGCGGCTGCAACGATTGTAATTCGGCATTGAGTGCATCGGCAGTCGGTGTTTTACTCATAACAGTCCTTCCATATATTTTGCTTAATAGTACTTATAGTATTTGGCGGTATCATACTTAGCAATTTGTGAATTGCATATCATGCCCATTATAACAGACGCTATTAGTGGTAAAGCCTGCTATTAAGTTGCGTGTGTCTGTAAGCGATTAAACTTTTCAGCAACCCTGTTTCTAAAAAAATATAGCAATGAAAGATATTCTCTTTAATGGCAAGTGCGATCACTTATTAGCTAACAGCAAAAAAAGCAGAGTACAGTTTATAACATGTACTCTGCTTTTCTAAGCGATGAATATTAAGCTATTACCACTTACTCAAAGCATGAAATCGGACCACCTCATTAGCGACGCGCTTTTTGATAAAGCGGCATGACTTTAGGCATCAATGATTGCAGTTGAGCAATACGATTACTGCTGGTCGGGTGAGTGCTTAAGAACTGTGGTGGCTCACCTTGGCTTGCGCTTTGCATTTTCTGCCATAAAGTAACTGCTGCTTGCGGGTTATAGCCTGCACGTGCCATTAGCTCTAGACCAATCTGATCGGCTTCAGCTTCTTGTGTGCGACTGTGTGGACGGCTCAGCCCCAAGTCACCAGCGACGTTTGCTAGCTCAGCCTGACCTTGTGACAGTCCAAAGATGCTAGCGGCCACGCCGATACCAGTTTGCGTGGCATATTGGCGTGAGAGACGTTCACGTGAGTGCTCACGCAGCGCATGTGACATCTCGTGACCCATAATGGCCGCAATCTCGTCATCAGTGAGGTTCAGGCGGTCAATGATACCCGAGTAAAACATGATTTTACCGCCTGGCACCACAAAGGCATTCAACTCATTAGATTTGATCGTATGCACTTCCCATTGCCATTTCGCGGCATCTGGACGGTAGACGCCGACCTGACCGACCAAACGATTAGCGATGTTTTTTAAGCGATTAAGCTGAGCTGTATTAGTATCTAGCACGCCGCGCGCTTTTGCTTCTTGCAATGTTTTGGCATAACTCTGTGCAGACAGCTGTAAAACTTGCTCACTAGAAACCAGTAAGAGCTGCTGACGGTCAACGCCAACGGCACCGGTGCTGGTGGTGCTGGTACAACCTGTCAGGGTTAGTGCCGACAATGAAGCGGCCATCACGGTGGTGGTCAGTAATTTTCTCATAATAAACATCCTCGCTGTAAATGATAAAAAGTAAAATAGAACAAAGTCGCTGTTAATAATAAAGCGGTTGTCGTTAAAGTGATTATCGTTCAAATGACTCGTATTAAATTTTTTTCGTAGAATGGAGAGTTAAAGTAGCAAGTAAGGCAATTTTTTATTGATGTTCTACCTGTGCTTGCTACGCGACCTCAACAGTAAAATTTTACCCGAACTGTCATTAGGCATAAGTATAATAATGTTACCAAGGCAAAACCAATGCAGGAAAAGTAACAATACAACGTAGGATTGTAAGTGAGAGGGACGCTGATACCAACAAATCTATTTTTCGCTACTCACTGCCGCAAACTTGATAGGCGGCATAAATATCAGTCAAAAAATTGTCTCATAAGCAATGTGATATCATCTAGAAGAGTAGAGCCTTAATTTTCTATCATTATTGTGGAAAATAAGTCATATTATTTTAAATAAATAATTATTGATAAATCAATTATTTATGATGATTGCATCAATAAATAGCGAATTAAAACCATAATATTGGAAATAAATTTTAAAAAAGTGGTTGACAGGCTCAGAATATTTGATAGAATAGCCAGCCTATCGAGACGGAGTTGTTGTTAACAACACTACAATTCGATAATCAGCGGGAATAGCTCAGTGGTAGAGCATAACCTTGCCAAGGTTGGGGTCGAGAGTTCGAATCTCTTTTCCCGCTCCAAATATGGCTTGAAAAAGCGCAAAAAGCCTCACTATAAAGTGAGGCTTTTTTTTATGCATAAAATTTACTTTGGGCTGCTGAAGAGCCGTTTATTGACAGCCAAAAAGTCTGTTCAGTAAAGCCAGTCGAAATACAGCATGCTAAGCACTGGTAGTCTTGTACTCTACAAAGCAAACAAAGAACAAGCGGGTAGCAATAATGATTGCCACTCACTAAACTTGTAAACCCTTAAGTATCGCAAATTACTAGACAACATAAGGGCGTGTCATGGCTCCACAAACATTGACCCAGTTTTCATCCGGAGTGGCAGTTATTATTTCAGCCATTGTCATCACGATTATGGGCGTCACGATGATTGGTTTTGGCTGGGTACCTCATCTCTCCTTGATACTCGCTATCTGCATTTTATTGGCTATCGGTCTATATAAAGGATTGACCTTTAATAGTATGCAAGCACAGATGGCTGCTGGGGTGATGAGCGGTATTGGTGCGATATATCTGTTTTTCTTTATTGGGTTGATGGTGGCGGCTTTGATGATGTCAGGCGCGATACCAACGCTCATGTATTTTGGTTTTGAGCTGATATCACCAGAATTTTATTATATATCAGCCTTTGTATTGACCTCCATTATCGGCATCGCCTTAGGCAGTAGTTTAACAACAGCGGCAACGCTAGGCGTGGCTTTTATTGGTATGAGCAATGCGTTTGACGCCAATATCGCGATAGCAGCGGGCGCTGTCGTATCAGGCGCTTTTTTTGGAGATAAGATGTCTCCGCTATCAGATACTTGTACCATCGCTTCATCGGTTGTGGGCATTGACTTATTTGCGCATATTCGCAATATGATGTACACCACAGTACCGGCTTGGATACTGACTGTCATTTTATTTTGGCTGTTTTCTGAGCAAACGGTCAATGTAGATTTGAGCCAAGTGACGGTTTTGCAGTCACAGCTTATCAATAGCGGTTTAGTATATTATTATGCCGTACTGCCATTCTTGGTATTGATAGGGCTGGCGATAGGTAGAGTCAATGCCATTTACACCATCATCTGTACCACGATTACAGCGTTGATCATCACTTACTTACATAGCTCACCAAGTTTTGAACAATTAGGCGGTTACCTTTTTGCTGGGTATAAACCTGCTGAAACGCTAGCATTGGGTGAGGTCGGTGGCATGCTGTCACGCGGCGGTGTGCAGAGTATGTTTTTTACTCAAACGATTGTGATATTGGCGTTGAGCCTTGGCGGGCTGCTGACGGCATTAGGGATTTTACCCGCGCTACTATCTGGACTAAAAGACACGTTGACGCATTCAGGGCGAGCCATCTTTGCTGCTGCCATGTCAGCGCTCAGTATCAACGTGCTCATCGGTGAGCAGTACCTCAGTATTTTGATATCAGGTACGACCTTTCGCTCGACGTTTGAGCGTCTCAATTTACACCCTAAAAACCTCTCTCGCACTATCGAGGATGCAGGCACGGTGATTAATCCGTTGGTGCCTTGGAGCGTGTGCGGGGTCTTCATTAGTCAGGCGTTAGGCGTGCCTGTGCTTGACTATTTGCCGTATGCTTTTTTCTGTTATTTATCGCTGTTGCTGACGCTGCTATTTGGTTTTACTGGCATAACTATCAGTCATTTGGACAAAACTGATGAAAGTCTAAACAAACACATTTAATAGAGATACATACTCAGTGCTGTCTATGAAAACGCCGTCACCATATTTAAGTTACAAAAGAGGGTCAACTCGACACATTAGATCCAGTTTGACCGCGCATAATTATATATACCTTTTAAATAAACATAACAATAAATAATCTATTTATAAATAACGATAATAAGGAATAATCATGCAAGAGTTCAAACATAAAGCATTTAGTCAATTATTTGATCTGTCAGGAAAAACTGCGATTGTGACTGGCGGTGCAAATGGTATTGGCAAAGCAACGGCGCTACGTCTGGCACAAGCGGGTGCAAACATTGTGATTGCCGATCTAAAAATAGAAGACGCCAATGCGGCGGTTAAAGATATCGAAGTGTATGGTGTAAAAGGTTTGGCAGTCGAATGTAATATCTTAAAAGACGATGATTTGGTCGCTATGGTAGACAAGGTAATTACTGAATTTGGGACTATCAATATTTTAATTAATAATGCTGGTGGCGGCGGTGGCGGTCGTGAAAACCCTGCGAAGATCTCAGTGGATGATATTCGTCGTGACTTTGAGTTGAACGTCTTTAGTGGCTGGCGTTTATCCCAGTTATGCGTGCCACATATGAAAGCGTCGGGTTATGGTTCGATTGTATTTACCACTTCGATGTCGAGTATCAATAAAAGCCCAAATATGAGTGGTTATGCGGGATCAAAAGCGGCCGTCAATCATATGGTGGCAAATTTAGCACATGATTTTGGCCCTGAAGTACGTGTGAATGCTGTTGGCCCTGGTGCGACACGCACCGACGCCCTACAAACTGTCTTAACGCCAGAGATCGAAAAGAAAATGCTAGAGCATACGCCGATTCAACGTCTAGGTGAAGCGGATGATATCGCTGGTGCCATGCTGTATTTTGCCGCACCAATATCTGAATGGGTAAGTGGTCAAACCCTATTTGTGAATGGCGGCGGCGTACAAACTTTAGACTAAGATTATCTGTATGGATAGTTGATGTTTTCATTTATGCCGCTTGAACGATGGTGTTTAAACCATAATATTAGAGCCATAGTAAATAGTGAAAAACCGTTCTGAAAAGCGTCGTCCAATGTATAGTTGGGTGACGCTTTTATCGTTTTTGTCATTATGTTTTACGATATAACTATTGGCACTTCGATAAACTGAATATGCGCCATCAAGATTATTCAGATCACTCAAAACAAATACGCGCGGCTTCGTTGCAAAAGGTTTGTTTACCATTTTTAAAGCCTGCTATGGCTTGTGAGTTGGTTCTAATGGCGGCTACTGCGTCTTTCGCCTCTAATACGACCAACGTCGCTTGCGCTCCTACTTTGATCTCCGTTTGCCGTGACAAAAGCTTCGCTGTATTTTTGCCAATCATATCGAATACCTCTGTTATCTGCTCATCCTTTGCTAATTGAGTGATATTGGCATACATATTTGCCATTCTAATCAGCGAGGCATCATCGTAAGGCGTGAAAGCATTTAAAATATTATTGCTAGAAATAGTCGTATTGATGCCCGTCGCTAACGGATATTCACAAGTTTTTATGACTTGGTAATTGGGAATTTTTTGTGAGTAAATCGGGCATTGTGTTTCTCTCATTATTAGATTAAGAGAACCCGCGGATCGATCAAATTTAAGGTTAAAAATAATACCTTTAAGCTCTAAAATAGAATCATTATTGATTGCGATTGTTTTTCCTACTCAGTGGTCGTTTTTTATTCATGAGCGGTTAGGTACAAATGTTCTCTAGTTTGTTATATAGAATATAATAGCCAGCACTACGGGATTTAGGTTTTGTTTACGAGTACGCTATATTTTTTGTACCAAAAAAAACATTTAATTATTTATATTGAATTATCATAATTTTCTTAAATATAAATGATTAAATTTAAGTTAATCTAATAACCAGGTAGTGAATAAGCTCAATGCAGCTTAGTATTATTAAGCTGAACAAGCGTTCCCAAAATAGCATTATTTTATTTAAACACAACCAAATGGATAGGAAGAAAGTATGTCAAATATCAATGAGTCTTTACAAGAATTAATGGATCTTGATGGTGCTATGGGCGGCTGTATTGTCGACTATATGTCAGGTATGGTATTAGGTATGACTGGCGGTGGTGTTGATTTAGAGCTGGCGGCAGCAGGTAACTCACAAGTAGTAAAAGCGAAAGTAGCAACAATGAAATCACTTGATATCAAAGGTGAAATCGAAGATATGTTAATCACATTAGAGTCTCAACTGCACATCCTTCGTCCTGCTGCTAATCATGAAGATTTGTTTATTTATTTGGTTCTTGATAAATCAAAAGCCAACCTTGCATTAGCTCGCCGTAAGGTGCAAGCCGTAGAAAGTAAACTAGAAATATAATTTGGTTGGTAATATTCAAGCCAATGGGTGATTGGTCAGACTCTCCTTGTTGCTTACCGTGTACTAAACAAGACTAGTAAGAAGGTCATATTCGTTATGTACGTACTGTGCATAGCGAGTGATCATTTTATATACAGTGATGACAACTTAACGAGCGTTAGCCGTTTTATCAAGTGGTGGCAAAATGAAATGTATTGCATACGTCAGTAGAGCACCTATTAGTGATCGCAGTATTCGACTGCCTACTGGATTATCAGACATCATTAGGATATCTCGAAATAAAAATCTAAAGTCGCAAATCACTGGTATCATCTCTTACCGTGAAGGTCAGTATCTGCAAGTGCTAGAAGGACATGATCTTGAAGTAGACAAGTTGATGAGCAAGATAGCTTCTGATCCTAGACACGAAGATCTTTGGGTCTTTTTGGATGTGCGCGTTGCCAAGCGTAGTTTTCCTAACTGGGGCGTTAGCGTGTTTGATTTTGTGGATCAAGGCAGCTTTTTTAATGCATTCATAGAGAACAATAGTGCTGTGTTAAACAGCTTTGATGAGTATCAGCAGAAACGTATTCAGCCCTTTATTGATATAAAAAAATCTGACACTGTACCTGAAAATTATTATGAAGGTAAGAATCTAAGATTGCTGGCATGGCCTGACCTCAACAATGAAAGCGAGCCGCAGATGATTATGAATCTGTGTGTTAAATTGACTAAGAAGCCTTACCCGTTCAGCGCATTAGTGAGCAGTGGTGAGTTTGGCACTCATCATCAAGTCACACAAATTATCAAAGAGTTTGAGCGTTTAGGTTTATTGAGTGTCACAGAAGCAGAGCCGATAAATGAGCAAACCATAAATGAGAAAAAATCTAATAAATTTTATGGTGCGATCAAAAAATTCTTAGGAATGAGGTAAAAAATTGAATTATCAGAAGCTAGCTATCATTGGTGAAGTAGGCGCTGGAAAAACTCGGTTGGTCAAGACCTTAAGCGAGATAAGCCCCATCGAAACAGAAGCAAAATCTAGTATCGATATCGGTAAGGAGTACACGACGGTAGGCATCGATTATGGGCGTATCACTCTGTCTGACGATATGGCGCTAGGTATTTACGGCGTACCAGGTCAAGAGCGTTTTTCTTTTTTATGGGAGTTCGTCAATCAGTCGCTATGGGGATTGCTCATTTTGATTAGATATGGCGAGACACCCGATTATGCCAATTTAGATAAGCTGTTACACTTTTTTGCACCAGAAAAAAATCAGACCACGTGCATCATTGGTATTACGCATTGCGAGGATGCTGACAAAGATAGTCTTTCAGCACTGGGACAAGAAATAAGAATGATGTTGATGCAGCATAATGTAGTGGCGCCCGTGATCCATGCTGATCCTAGAAGCAGAGAGTCCGCCGTATCTCTGTTGTCATTATTTAATACCCTTAATAATCAAGACTAATGCCAGATATGACTATGTTAAAAGAAAAAGTAGACGAAAAATCACCAGCAAAAATAGCGTTATTAAGCCACATGAAAGCATTGTGCGAGGCCAATAGAGAAATTATATTGGTCAGTATATGCACCACAGATGGCTTTCCCATTAGTTGTTTTTCGATCAGTGAATTGAGCAATCAAACGGACAAGTTTGCAGCGATGAGTAGCACGCTATCAGCGCTGAGCGATTCATCTGCGAGTCAAATGAAGCAGGGCAAGTGCGACATTACTATCGTCGAAGCCACTGCTGGAAATATACTATTCGTCAAAACTGACTATATCGGTAAGCCGTGTGTATTGACCGTGGTAGCGCAGAATAAGATGGCACTAGCAGAAGCAAGATATAAGACCAAAAAACTGATTGGTGTAATTTCTGCTATCACTGAGTAGGATGCATAAGTAACTAAGATTGCTAGATTTGGCAGGCTATAAGCGATGATTCTACTATGATAGATATGTGATGTTATTTGCGTGATAAAATATCGACATTGTATCAATGTGCTTGTTTTAATATTTGCTTATGTCAATCATTGTCTTTTAGTTTGATTCGTATGGCTGCATAGAGATTCTAGAATACGGCTCAATTTTCTGAATCAAGGCTTATCAAAATTTATCCCAATAAGGATCGTCACCGAAACGCTCGGCTATAAAGTCAATCAGATAGCGACAGCGCTGTGATAAAAAACGATTTTTGGGATACACCGCATAGGCGTTTAGCGTGGGCAGTTGATATTGCTGAAGGATGGGCATCAGCTCGCCACGTGCCAATTTTTGGTAAGCGATAAAAGTTGGTATAAAGGTAATGCCATGACCTTTGACGGCCAGATCTACCAAAAACTCACCATTAGTGGCTTTAATTTTGGCATGAATCGTGTGGTTATGCTTTTTGCCTTCTTCATCGATCAGCTCTAGGCTGCTTGTTTTACCAAGACCATATTGTAAAAACTCATGATTTTCCAAATCTGCTAGCGTCTCAGGTGTCCCCATTCTGCTCAGATAATCGGGACTGGCACAGAGCGAATAACGAATCAGCGCCAAACGTTTTGCTTGGTAGCTAGAATCTTGCAGCTCTCTAATGCGAATGGCGAGCTCATATCCTTCTTCGATCAAGTCAATGTGTCGATCAGAAAAATCCAACTCAAAGTGTAGGTTAGGGTGCTGATTGGCGTATTCATCAATCACATCGTTCAGATGCATGAGTCCAAATGATAATGGTGCAGTCATCTTGAGTGTGCCTTCGATGCGTGTGGGTGCGCCGCTGGTTTGTTCATTCAGAGTATCAACCGCGCTCAAGATATGGTTCACTTGTTGGTAATACTGCTCACCTGCTTGCGTTAAGTTAGATTGTCGAGTGGTTCGGCTGATGAGCTGGCTACCCAAACGTGTTTCCAATTCTTTAAGACGGCGGCTGACGGCTGACTTGGCAATATTTAGCTGTTCTGCTGCTTTGGTGATACTACCAGCTTCGACAATGCGTACAAACATCGCCATATCTTCTAACTGTCCCATTTTACCTTCCCACCTTTGTAGGTTTATGATTCTTCTAAAGTAATATTTTTCTAAAGCAGCATTGTTCTAAATTTGAGAACTTACATTTGTAATTATTGCTGTTTATCCCTTTACAGTCAACGCCTATACTGATGCCATTTTTTGGCTAAAAACGTATTTGAACATACACTTAGTTTGACGGCCTTCTTATTTTGAAAACATACTTAGATAGCAACGATGTATAAATTACAGCGGTGTAGCGCCTCGATTGGTCGCCTATTTTTATCGATGACTTTGATCCTTTACGTTTTACTAAAATCACAGGCTACGCTGCGACGCAAGACTATATGAAATGGATGAACGTGCCGGTTGTGCAACTATCATTAGTCATTGCGCTCGAGTTATTTGGCGGTATCGCCATACTGTAAACAGCTAAGAAAACAATAATTAAGATATATTGAGGGCAACTAATAATTATGACAACTCAAAATCACAGTGCTACCAATGAGCAGTTACCGAGCTTTTGGCAGCGTTATCAGACGCCAGTGTTATTGACGGTGGTCGGCGGCGCCATTGATACCATTGGTTTTATTACCCTGTTTGGGTTCTTTACGGCACATGTCACGGGGAACTTAGTAATGGCAGGCAGTGGTTTGGTCAACGGTGAGGATGGTCTGTGGATTAAACTGGCTGCTCTGCCGCTATTCGTTTTGACTGTCATGGTGACCAAGACTTGTATTGATAGAAGTCAAAAGCCTGTATTAATTCTGAGTCACTTGTTCTTAGCCGAAGCGGCATTTTTGACGGCATTTATGGTCGCTGGTTTGTATTATCAACCTTTTGTCGATGCAGGTGATATCACTGTGGCGATAACGGGCGCTTTGGGCTTGATCGCTTTAGCGATAAGAAATACCGCCAGCAAGACGGTGATTAAGAAGATGAGTCCAACTGTGCTGATGACGGGTAATACGACGCAGCTGGGTATTAATTTAACGGATTATCTGAATAATCGCAGCCCTGAAAATGCTAAAGATCTGGCCCACAGCTCGGTATTGGTTTTTAGCTTTTTAATAGGCGCTTTGGTCGGTGCGCTTCTGTATCTTAAACTGAGCTTTTGGGCGGTAGGCTTGTTTATATTGCCAGTGCTATATCTATCAGTGATGGCGCGTGATAAAGAGTTTCTACAACATATTGCGTAATGGCTTTTGGGCTTACTTATTATTGAGCTTATAAGCTGGATTTATTATGAAATCAATGGTGATGGTGTCACTATTTAACGCTATGTTTATCATGCTATTGTTCTGAAAATTAGAATAGTTAATTGCATTTATCATTGTTTATCTATTAGCAGACAACAATTATAATAGACCCATTGTTTAAGTAAATTAATTAATAATAAATTTACAAAAATTTAACTTATTAATATCTAAGGATAAATTATGCAAACTGTCTATCATGCAGCAGATTCTCGTGGCGATGCCAACCATGGCTGGCTCAAAAGCAAGCATACCTTTAGTTTCGCCAACTATCATAATCCAGACCGTATGGGTTTTGGCGCTCTACGTGTCATCAACGACGATTTCGTCATCGGTGGTCAAGGCTTTGGAAAACATTCCCATCGTGATATGGAAATCATTAGTATTCCTTTGTCTGGTAGGCTCGGTCACGGCGATAACATCGGTAATAATGGCATTATCGAAACGGGTGAAATCCAAGTCATGTCAGCAGGTACTGGTATCACGCACAGTGAAATGAACGGCGATAACGAAGAAGCGGTAAAATTTTTACAGATTTGGGTGATCCCCAATAAAATGAACGTTGAGCCACGCTATCAGCAAGTACGCATCGATGAAATCATGCAGCCGAATGGATTTCATCAAGTATTGTCGCCAAACGCTGACGATGCAGGTGTGTGGATTCATCAAAATTCTTGGTTTAGCATGGGCGATTTTGATGAAGGTGTGACTGAGACGTATCAGTTAAAAGACCCTAGTAACGGCGTTTATATCTTTGTTATTAGCGGTAAAATCGTTGTAAACGGTAACATTTTAGATACCCGAGATGGGCTTGGTGTTTGCGATACTAAGAACTTTACGATGGACGTAGAAGAAGATGCTAGGGTGCTATTGATGGAAGTTCCAATGAGCTTTTAATTGTCATGAGCAATAAGTTTCAGCATCACATAATAAGAGATGAATCATGAGTATCGAAACTCTAGAGCCACGGTTGGCAGAGGTAGGCGGCATACCAATTGCCCGTTTGTTGCCCAATACTGGCAAAAAGCCAATCGGTGCGTGGTGTTTTTTGGATCACGCTGGTCCTGCTGAGTTTGGTGAAGATGAGACAGGCATGCAAGTCGGTCGCCATCCACATACTAACCTGCAAACTTTTAGCTGGATGTTAAGTGGCGAAGTCCTGCACAAAGACAGCTTAGGTAATGAGCAAGTTATTATCAAAAATCAAGTCAATGTCATGACAGCGGGTACAGGTCTGACCCAAGGCATCAGTCATACCGAACAAAGCGTTTTTCCAGATACGGGTGGCTCAGTAGATGCGGCACGCGGTCTGAGCATGTTACAGCTGTGGATAGCACTACCGACGGATCAGAAAATCGAGCGTAGCTTCCACCATTATCCTGAGCTACCAACGTGGACAGAGGATAGTGTCGAGATGATTCTGACGACGGGCAGCTATAATAGCCTATCAGGTAAGCGTTACGAAGCACCGACCATCCAGTATTCACAAATGGTGGGTATCGATGTGTACTTCATTGAGGACGGTGAGGTCATTCTCAACTTAGAGCCAAATTTTGAATACGGTATCTTGGTTACAGAAGGTCAGATCGTATCTGAAGGCAAGGTTTGCGCACAAGATCAGCTATTTCGCTTCAGTGATAGCGATGTTGCGAACAATAAAAGTATCAAGCTGGTTGCCAAAAAAGGTACGCGAGTGGTGTTTATCGGTGGTGAGCCGTTGAATAACCAAGTACTACTGTGGTGGAATTTTGTCGCGGACAATAAAGCAGAGATTGAGCAGTCAATCAGTGATTGGAATAACGGTCATGAGCGTTTTGGTAATGTAGACTCTGATATGAAGCGTTTACCAGCACCAGAATTACCGCAAGGTTTTAAGGGTGGAAGCCGTTAGACATTGTCTATGAACGCAGTTTTTAAAGGTTCATCTATCATCAATTTTGTGGACGAAACCAAAGTATGGGATTAGTTGGATTACTCCCATACTCGTTAATCATCCATATTAACCGCAGTTAAACAATCAATATTAATAACGTGGAGAAACACTATGTCAGATCTAAAAACATTACAGCAATTGGCTGAAAAACGTCGTTCTATCTATGCATTGAGCAATCAATTACCTGTCTCAAATGACGAAATCGTCAAGCTGGTTGAGCATGCTGTTTTGCATACGCCATCATCATTTAACTCACAATCGACGCGTGTCGTGGTACTGTTCGGCGATGACCACAATAAGCTGTGGCAAATTACTGAAGATACGTTACGCGGTATCGTTGATAATGAAGAGCAATTTGCTGCAACCAAACAAAAAATCGCTGGCTTTAAAGCAGGAGCAGGTACCGTGATGTTCTTTGAAGATCACAGTGTGGTTCGAGACATGCAAGCTGCTGCGCCTTTGTATGCGGACAAGTTTCCAATCTGGGCACATCAGACTAATGCTATGCACCAGTATGTCATCTGGACCGCGTTGGCCAGTATTGATGTTGGCGCCAACTTACAGCATTACAATCCAATCATTGATAAAGCAGTGGCTAGTACCTGGAATATTGATGAACATTGGGAACTGAATGCCCAAATGGTATTTGGTGCTATCGAGCAACCAGCAGGTGATAAAGCGTTCAAGCCAATTGAAGATCGTATGCAAGTATTTGGTAAATAGATTTTTTTGATAGTTTAATATCAAAAGCAGCCCTCAACTGATTGTTGAGGGCTGCTTTTTTTGGTAAAAATTAATTTTAGACAGTAGTTTTTTAGATACTAAGCTTAACGATACTAAGCTTAAAAATAACATCAATAATGAATAGTTAGGCTTGGCTTTGTTTACGACCCATCACGCTATTAGCCACCCATGCTGGACCAATTAATAAGAACTGTAAGTCTTCAAAAAATGAGGGTTTTTTGCCTTCAATTTTATGACCGATGAATTGTCCAATCCAAGCAACTATAAAAATAGCCGCCCAAATCTTAAAGCCCCATGGGAATAATGTCATTACTGACAAGCAAATGAGAATAAACATGCCCATCGCTAAAAATAACGGCGTGGATAGACGCATATAAAACAATAACACCAAAGCGCTCATCACTAAGGTAAACCAGACTGATAGCGACATGCCCATGCCTAACAAGCTGACAAATATAGTGGGAACGCATAGCCAGTGGATTTTTTTATTGACTAGGTTTTGATGACTGACAGAATATTCACTAAGCCATTGCTCAAGTGTGCGTTTAGACAATCGCTTTTGCTGAGTACGAGACATACTAACCTCCGTGTTAGTCCATAAATTGAGAAATCTCTCCCATCAGTTTTAGCATTAATTGAGCCAGTCCACCACATTATCTGATAGACGGCACAGTCAAAACTTATAGCGCTATCAATATACTCGAGTTGGTCAATTTTATCCTTTTAATCTGTCAGTACTTACAGCAATGCAAAACAACCGTTAACCTTGTTCACTGCGCTGCCATTCATACAGACCAATAAAGGCATTTATTTGATATATCATGGTTTGAATGGCAAAAATGTAATTGCCTGACATTAGGTTGACGATGAGCCAGACAAAGTTAACAATAATCCATAACCACCAATTAAATGAATAGCGCAAAATCATCGCGGCTTGTGCAGTAATGGAGAGGACAAAAGCAATGACGTTGATCCAAAAGAAGGAGATAAATCCTAAGAATTTACTGTTATCATCTTCAACCACTGCATAGCCATAGCTAGCGAGTAAATTATTTACCGTGGGGAAAAGTGCAAGACCGATAATAATAAAGGCGGCGGTAATCAACCAAACAGCTTTGCTAGCGGCCTTTGGTATCATGTCGCCATCAGGATCGGTATGTTTTGACCAATAAAAAATACCGTAGACATGGGTGAAAAAGTTAAAGAGTGGTGCGAGCATCAAACCGACTGCACCAGACGTCGCCTGCACGACGACTTCTCCCGCAGTTGCTGCCATTCCCAACCCGTTACCCATGACGTTTTTGCGAAATGACAGCGAAACCACACAGACCAAACCAACGAAAGATACGCCCAGATAAAACATATCAAGCGTGGTGTGTTCTGTCGTGAGCCAAAAACCTGTGGATAATGCAATCACCCCGCAAATGAACCAGATGACAATCCATTGCATCGCCCATTTTCCAGTAATATTATCTAATAGCTGAATACGCATAAAGCCTTTTTCCTTAAAGTATTAAAACTATAATGGGTTCTTATTTTGTTTTTTAATATCATATTATTCTTGTATTATCGCTATTTTTACCATGCTGCCTATTTACCATAAACATACTGATCGATAAGCAGCAGTGCTTGCTGATAGCGCGCATCGTAATCTGGCTGGTCAATCATGTGCGGTTTGATATCATGACGAGCGAAAATATCGACGAGACGTCGTTCAAAGCGTCCGCGCGCCTCAGGAGTGCCCAATGAGCGCATGCCGTCATTAACCCACGGCGTATTGTTATCTAGCATAATGGTATGATCTAAGCGAAACTCATCGATACAAGCCGCCACAAAAGGATGGCTGCGACCTTCGTACTCTTCACAAAACGCTTGAGTGGTCACAAAATCGGTATCAACAATGGTGACAGGAGCCGTCGCGTTAGCCGCCGCATCTCTTATAGCTTGAGCATGCTGGAGGGCAATGGGACCATAGTCGTTATATTGTAGGCCGACTTCACTACCGCCCAAATCTGTGCCGACATATAAACGTCCCATCTCTAAAGCAAAGCTGGCACCATAATAATTGGCCAGTTTATGCACCAATGTCGTCTTACCTGAGCTTTCACCGCCGACAATCGCAACCGTTTTGGTATAGTCGCCGCGTGCTTGGGGATGAATGGCTGACCAATGCGCGACCGGATTATGAGCAATGGCATAAGAATCAAACTCAGGTTGTAGCGGGGTCGTGACGACTGGTATCGATAATTGCTTATAAACATCACTCTGCGCCAATGGGTGGTTTTCTGCGACAAACAATACCGTCTCTGCTGGTAAGTCGAGCGCTGCCGTTAAACGTTGTAGTTTGGCATTGCTGGCGGGAATGTTGATTGTCACATCAACAAAGCTATCATGCAGCGGCAGCTCAATCTCATGGGTGGTATGAATTTGGATAAATGGCAAATCAGCACACGCCATCTGTAGCCAACGAGCTTTGTCTTGCAAAGTAATGGTAAAGTCTGGATGCGGTGCTGGATGGGCCATAATGATAATATGCAAGGTTTTCGCTTGTCCTGCCGCAGCCAATATACTGCGCATTTGACCTAAATGTAATGGCTCAAAATGTCCAATCATCAATCCTGACTCGTACATAGCTTTCCTTTATTTTTATTTGTGCTTCATTGCACTAAGTTTTATAGGTAGATTTCTAAAATAGAAGCGGTTTATCAGCATGGTATAAAGGTTTAAGCGGATTTACAGGTAGGTTATTGTAAATAGGTGTTTTTTTATAAGACTTTTTTCTGATAAAAATATCACCAAGTTATTAATTTAACTGTGATTGTTTGAATTTTTTACCATTTATGAAGTTACATCTATAACAATGTTTATGTGCTGACAATGGCTAAATATTGAATTTGTAACAAGCGTTGTAATGTGGCAGCAACAAACCTAATTTTGAAACATTTTGAAATAATTATTTAAAATCAGCAGTTTACGAGGTTTTATGACAGATTAGGGCAAGCTTAAGTAGCATAAACTCACAAAGTACTTCTATACCTTCAACAGATAAATATTTAATAGTTGCTATAATTATTCATAAGTTAAGAGGGCTAAATATCTTCATGACTACAATCAGAAAAAAAGCATAAAAAATAGAAGAACAAACGAAAATAACAGAAGTTTAAACAATAATAGAAATGATAGAGAGGTATTTGATTTGGCTAAATTAGCAAAACTACATCGCTCACAGAATAATCGCATGATAGCAGGTGTGATGGGCGGCATTGCCGAATACGTTGGTTGGTCACCGACTTGGGTGAGAGTATTATTCGTGATTATCTCATCTTTGAGTGCTGCAGTACCTGGCATCTTAATTTATATAGTCTTATGGATAATCATGCCAAAAGCAACCAGTGCATCCTATCAATAAGATTGTTTCATATTTTATAGCAGTATTTTTAACAGCAGTACCATTTTGACAGTGCTATTTTGATAGTAATACTATCAAAATCCACTTAGATTAAATTTGTATCAAAAGAAAAGAACAGCAGTTCAACTAAAAAACAAAAAGCCTGACTCATCAGGATACCAAAGACATACCTTTCCTCCTGCCCAGATGCTCGCGCATTTGGGTATTTTTTTATCTGCTACTTTTGTGCCCTTTATTGCAGCAGTTTGATTATAAATGAGCCTTATAACGACTCGTTTTGGTCTGCAGCATAAATTTAGTTGATGTAAATATAGATAAAATAGTCAATTTTTAGTAAGGTGAGCAGGCAAATAGAGTCGTTGCCAAATAGGCTATACGAGTGCTATCAAAACTTTATTTATTCATATTCATTTCACAGTGGCTTTACTATGAAAACCCAAACTATGACATCCCAAGCGACAACCCCGATGATACAAGACACAGACCCTCAACCGATGACATTTCAAGATTTAATTCTGACTCTACAGAATTATTGGGCTGATAAGGGCTGCGTTATCTTGCAGCCTTATGATATGGAAGTCGGCGCGGGTACTTTTCATACCGCGACATTTTTACGCTCGTTAGGTCCTGAGCGTTGGAATGCTGCTTATGTGCAGCCATCACGTCGTCCAACTGATGGTCGTTACGGTGACAACCCCAACCGCTTGCAGCATTATTATCAGTTTCAGGTGGTGCTAAAGCCCAATCCACCTAATATCCAAGAGTTGTATTTAGACTCATTAAGAGCCATTGGTATTGACCCATTGGTGCATGATGTGCGTTTCGTTGAAGATAACTGGGAGTCGCCAACGCTGGGTGCGTGGGGGCTGGGCTGGGAAATCTGGCTCAACGGTATGGAAGTGACGCAGTTTACCTATTTCCAGCAAGTAGGCGGTATTGAGTGTTTCCCAGTCACTGGCGAAATCACTTATGGTCTTGAGCGATTAGCCATGTACGTGCAGGGTGTCGATAGCGTTTATGATTTGGTCTGGGCAGATGGTGAGTTTGGTCGTGTCACGTATGGCGATGTCTTTCATCAAAACGAAGTTGAGCAGTCTACCTATAACTTTGAGCACGCTGATGTGCCGATGATGGGTCAGATGTTTGATTTCTACGAGCAGCAAGCGGATAAATTGGTTGCCGAAGGTTTGCCATTACCTGCCTATGAGATGGTACTAAAAGCCTCACATGCTTTTAACTTGCTCGATGCTCGCGGTGCGATTTCAGTGACTGAACGTCAGCGCTTTATCCTACGCGTACGTACGCTAGCACGAAAAGTGGCCATTGGTTATGTTGAAGCACGCGCTAAGCTGGGCTTCCCATTAGCAGATGAGGCGCATCGTCAAGCGGCGCTCGATAAGTATTTGCCAAAAGAAGACACTGACATGGCAATTGAAGAATCAAATACAAACCAATCAACTAACAATAATAAATAGGAGCATCCCATGAGTACTATTCTATTTGAACTGGGGTGTGAAGAGCTACCTCCAAAAAGCCTAAAGCCACTACGTGACGCGCTACAAGCAAGTGTCATTGAACAGTTAAATGAAGCAGAAATTAGCTTCGATAGCATCAAAGCCTTTGCTGCACCGCGTCGTTTGGCGCTTCAGATTCAGGGCATTAGTGATAAGCAGCCGGATCGCAGTGAGCAAAAACGCGGCCCTGCGATTAAAGCCGCGTTTGATGCAGATGGTAATCCAACACGTGCGGCGATGGGTTTTGCTAAAGGATTGGGCATCGACGCCAGCGAGTTGATAACTATTAACACCGATAAAGGTGATTATGTCGGTTATGAGCAAGTCATTCATGGTCAAGCAACCACTGAACTGTTACCTGCTATTTTTCAGACTGCACTAGACAATCTACCGATTGCTAAGCGTATGCGTTCAGGTGCCAGCCGCAATGAATTTGTGCGTCCAGTACAGTGGGCAGTGTTGATGCAAGATAGCACCGTCATTGATGCGACCATTCAGGGGCATCAGACAGGCACGCAAACTCGTGGTCATCGCTTCCATAGTCCTAATTATCATGAGATTGCGCACGCCAATGATTATGAGCAACTGCTTGACAGTTTAAAAGTCGTGGCTGATTTTGATAAGCGCCAAATGCTGATCAAAAATCAAGTCAAAGCGCTAGCAGATGAAGTCAATTCTGATGCCATCGTGCCGCAAGATTTGTTGGATGAAGTCACCGCATTGGTTGATTTCCCCATTGCACTACGAGCAAGCTTTGAGCCGCGTTTTTTACAAGTACCGCAAGAAGCGCTTATCTCTACCATGCAAGCGGATCAGAAGTATTTTTGCTTAACCGATAAAACTGGCAAGCTACAGCCTTACTTTATTTTTATTACCAACATTGAATCAAAAGACCCTAATCAAATTATTGAAGGTAATGAGAAAGTCGTACGTCCACGTTTGGCGGATGCCGAGTTTTTCTTCTTACAAGACCAGAAGCAGCCATTGTTTGCGCTGACAGAAAGCCTCAAAACTCGCGTTTTCCAAGACAAGCTGGGTACGATTTGGGAAAAATCTGACCGTATTGCTAAGCTTGCCGCCTTTATTGCCGCCTTGATGCAACAGCAGGGTCAGCAGATTGATATCGATGAAACGGTGCGTGCGGGTATTTTATCCAAAGCCGATTTGGCCAGCTCATTGGTCGGTGAATATCCTGAATTACAAGGTATTGCAGGCACTTATTATGCGCGTTTGAATAATGAGCCAGAAGCAGTTGCGGCAAGTTTAGAAGAGCAATATTTACCTAAGTTCAGCGGTGATGTATTACCACAGACGCCGATCGGTATTTGCTTAGCATTAGCCGACCGTTTAGATACGCTCGTCGGTATTTTTGCGATTGATCAAGCACCGACGGGTTCGAAAGACCCATTCAGCTTACGCCGCTCAGCCATTGGTATTCTGCGTATCTTGATCGAAAAGCAATTGCCAATTAATCTGGTGGCATTGGTTGAGCAAGCGATTAAAGGTTATAGCACACAAAGTGCTGTAAAGTTTTTCGTGGATGGAAATAGTATAGATTTTAGTATGGGAACTACCCGTACCCAAGTCATGGCATTCTTAAACTCGCGCTATCGTGCGATGTATACTGAGCAAGGCGTGAGCGTTGATACCATTCAGGCAGTGCAAGCGATTAACCCGCATATGCCGCTTGATTTTGATCAGCGTATTCGCGCGGTACAAGCCTTTAGCGAATTGTCACAAGCTTCAATGCTTGCTGATTCAAACAAGCGTGTTGCCAATATATTGGCCAAATCAGAAGTGAGTGTCGCTGATAATGTCGATGAAGCGTTATTATCTGAGCCTGCCGAGCAAGGTTTATACGCAAGTGTAATACAAGCGCAGACGGCGGTTAAACCGCTGCTAGAGCAAGCGGATTACACACAAGTATTGCAAACACTTGCTAGCTTAGATGAGCCGTTGACGCAATTCTTTGATAATGTGATGGTCAACAGTGAAGACGCCGCCCTCAAAAACAACCGCTTAGCGTTACTTAAGCAAGTACGCGCATTGTTCTTAACTGTGGCTGATATCAGTGAGCTGCAGCTATAGTTTCACCAATATAGATCGCTCACTTTATTGTTTTCTGTTTAATATAAAAACTGGCCCGCTATGGCCAGTTTTTTACGCCGTATCATGGCATTTATTGATAAGTTACCATGGGAATTGGATAGTCAATTAACTCGCTCAAGCATATTACTATCGTCAGTATTGATGGTTAAGTTATACTGTCCAGACGTATTGAATAATCCGCCAAGTGGCTTTTATCATTCATAGCGCTTACTCATATTCAAAGGAGCACTGCCGTGTTTGCTGTTATCATTATCATCATCGTTATTTGGATAGTAATGTGGGGGTTTTATAAATTTATGTACCCGCGTGCGCCCAAAAGTATGATGCCAAAAAAAGGTGATGTGATCACACCGCGTCAGTGCAACTTTTGTGGCAACAGCTTGGCTGAATACCGCGGCGTCCTTGAAACTAAGCCCAACTTGGCTGCAAGTAGTGATAGTGCTATTGGCGAAAACCAAGCATTATTCTTTTGCAATTATGAACATCAAGCAGACTTTCATGCAGGTAAGGTTTATAACCCTGACGTATAAATAATTAGATTATGGCTTGGGTATAAAAAAGCGCTTGGCTCATCAGAGCAAAGCGCTTATTGTTTCGTCGCCTAATACAGGCTTATAAAACAGACTGTGCGTCTTTCATAATTTTATTTAATAGAGCTTCAGATTGTTTGTCTTGCTGTAGCCGATCTTCATCGCTTCTTTGATTGGTGTGTATTTTTTCATACAAATTTAAGCAGCACAGTACCAAGATGCTTTCTTGACTGAGGCTTGGCGCGTCCCGTTTAAGATCTAGCGCATGGTTATTGATATAAGAGACGGCTGAGAGTAGCTCTTCTTGTTCGTGTACTGGACAATAAATAGGATAGGTGACACCAGCAATTGCGATATCTACTTTTTTGATTTGTGGTTCAGGGATAGTGGTTTTCACAGTAGTACTCGGTGTGTTTGAGCCAGTTGCAGCGACTGGTTGTGGTTTAGAGCCAATATTCTGCTGCTGGCTATTTTGTGGCTGTTTTTCTATAGAGTTTTTGTGGTCATCGGTCATGATAAATCCTACAATGTCTGGTCAGTGAAATGAGTGATATCAGATTTTACGAGTAGTGTTGGGCAGTTAAATAAGTAATATGTCCTTATTGCCATCACTGATCAGCCTTCTACTTGATCGATGTGGGTTAAGCGTTTTAATACGACTTGTGTACGCTCTGCTGCCAATTGATTCTTTTTCTGCAGCTCACTGTTTTGCTGTTTAATATCGCTATATTGCTGCTTCAATTCATTGTTTTGTTGCTCTAACTGGCTGTTTTGTTGTTGTAATTGGCTGACCTGTTTTTGCAGTTTGTCTTGCTCTTCACCGATCATATGATGCGCTTCTGCGAGACTTTGGTAGCGCTTGTCGAGATCGTTCAATTGTTTTTTGGCACCATCACGTTCGCTATGGCTAGTGTTGAGCTTGGCTCTTATTGCCGCAAGCTCCTGAGGGTCGCTAACAGGGTGTTGTTTGAGGCTGCTAAGTTCAGCACTGACAAGCTGATACTGTTTTTTTATGTCGAGTACCATTTTTTCTAATATTCTAAGTTGATCATACATAGTCAGTTTTTATCCTTAACAAGTAAGCGTGAATGAATTTTGTTCTCTGCGTTTAATAATGCCATAGGTGACCGCATAATATCTATATCAACAAAGTAATTACCTATATTAGGGGTTGTTTGTTTATTTTTATGAGCCATGGTTTGATTGATAATATCAAGCGATGTCTCACACCTATTTTATCCTTCTATTTTTATTTTTTAAGCAATAATCAATTACTAGGACATCTATTATGAATGACAATATCTCTGGCTGGAATACATGGCTGACTGCTTTTGATGACTGGACTGACGTGTCTATCAGTGAAGTGCATGGCCTGATGACAGGGCTGATGACGGCCTGTAACGCGCCTGATGAAGCAACATGGGCGAAGGTGTTTGAAGAGCTCAGTTTTGCGCCTTTACCCGATGAGGCATTGACTCTGTTAACAGAAGAAGCGGAAGACACTGTTTTTCAGCTTAAAGATAAAGACGATGCTTATTCTTACACGCCATTAGTGCCAGATGATGAACATGATTTGTACGAGCGCGTGATGGCATTGAAACAGTGGGCAAATGGTTTTATGACGGGTTTTGGTATTACCGACTGTGGTCTGAGTGGCGATGAAAATGAGATGCTGTCTGATTTGGCTAAAATCGGTGGTATTCGATTAGAAGATGACGAAAACTTTGAAGGTGGCGAAGAGTCTTATCTGCATATTTATGAGTTTGCGCGCATGGTGCCAGTGAGCTTTGCTACCCGCAAGCGTAAACCTGTTAAAGATATTGCCCTGATTGCTGGACTGGCTATCGATGCCAAAACCAGCAAAGAGCTACAGGCAGAAGGTAAGTTACCAAAGCCAATGCCGCCAGTCGTCGATGCGATGAATCAAAACCGTCCTTCATAATAAAGACGCCATCGTAAATGCTTTGATATGGGTTAATATTCAACACGTCCTAGAATGAATTGATAAAAGGAGATGGAGATGATCACTGACAATGATATGATATATTTGCGCCGCTGCGTAGAGCTTGCTACTGAAGCGCTAGCGGCGGGCGATGAGCCATTTGGTAGTGTATTGGTTGATGGCGATGGTCAGGTGCTACATGAAGATCGTAATCGTGCTAATACCGTCGATGCAACTTACCATCCTGAAATTGCTGTTGCAAAGTGGGCCGCAGAGAATATGACTACGGACGCGCGTACAAAAGCGGTGGTTTATACCTCAGGTGAGCACTGTGCTATGTGCTCAGCTGCGCATGCGTGGGCAGGTCTGGGTCGTATCATCTACGTTAGCTCATCAAAACAGCTTGGCGAGTGGATGGAGGAGATGGGCGTGACGTCAACATCGCCAATCAACTCATTAAGTATTCAAGAAGTAGCGCCAAACATACCAATACAAGGTCCGATTGCAGGATTAGATGAAGAGATCAAGGCATTGCAGCGGCGCTCATTTAAAAAACAGTAACCTTTTTTATCATATATCGTGATAAGGATATTTTATGATCCAAGATACTAATGATACAGCTAGTAGTGATAACGTTAGCAATGACAAGCAGTTCAACAATACTGAGCATCCCAAACACAGCCTCGATTGGCTAACGCGCCTTATTGCCTTTGATACGGTCAGTCGACACTCCAATCTAGTTTTGATTAACGATGTAAAAGCGTACTGTGAGCAATTGGGTTTAACGGTAGATCTGACCTTTAACGAGGCTAAAACCAAGGCCAACTTGTTTGTGACGGTACCCGCTGGCGAAAATGCCGATATCGTGAATAACGGTCTGGTATTATCTGGTCACACTGACGTCGTGCCAGTCGATGGGCAAGCATGGACATCAGAGCCGTTTGCAGCAACGATTCGTGGTGACAAGCTATATGGACGCGGTGCTTGTGATATGAAAGGTTTTATCGCGTGTGCGCTAACGATGTTGCCGCAAGCGGTGCAGTTGTCGAACAGCGGTCAGCTGCGTCGCCCATTGCACTTGGCTTTGTCGTTCGATGAAGAGGTAGGTTGTTTGGGTGCGCCATTAATTTTGGCAGACTTGAAAGCGCGTGGTATCACGCCTGATTATTGCATCGTGGGTGAGCCGACTAATATGGCGATGGTGGTCGCGCACAAAGGCATCGCGGTTTATCGTTGCCGTGTCCATGGCAAATCAGCGCATTCTTCGTTGATTGCTCAAGGGGTCAATGCAATCAGCTATGCAAGCAAATTGGTGGGCTATGTCGATATGCTTGCCGAAGAGCTCAGTACGAGAAACGATAACGATGCATTGTTTACGGTACCTTATTCAACATTGTCAGTAGGTACGATACACGGCGGCACAGCCACCAATATCGTGCCTAACCTGTGCGAGTTCACCTTTGACTACCGCAACCTGCCGCACATGACGCAAGACGATATACTAGCGCCTATTCAAGCAAAAGTCGCTGAGCTAAATGCGCAAATGCAAGCACGTGCGCCTGAGACGGGCATCGAGCTGATGCAAGAAGAAAGCGTTCCTGCCATGACGGATAATGACAGCGCTGAGCTACAGTCATTGATAGCTGCGCTGACTGGTGACGATGAGCGTCATAAAGTCGCTTATGCGACGGAAGGTGGTCAGTTTACCAATGCAGGTATCCCAACCATCATTTGTGGCCCTGGTAGTATTGAACAGGCACACAAAGCCGATGAGTATGTTGAATTGATTGAAATTGAACGTTGTGATGCGTTTTTGCAGAAATTGCTAACCAGCTGCACCATTAAATAGTCTATAAAAATGCCGAACATATGTATATAATATAAGTAAGTATAAAAAATACCGTCTTAATGGCGGTATTTCTTTTTTTGGCGATATGGCTATTAGTATAAGAACCATTCATATATAACAAAGTAGGGGTTAGCTGATGTCTTGGCATCTGTTTGCAGTGTTTTTCGCAAGTACGTTTTTGATTTCCGCGACCCCAGGTCCCAATATGCTACTGGCGTTCCAGTACGGCATGAACTATGGCGTGAAGCGGACATTATGGACGCTGGCAGGTCTAAGCCTTGGACTGTTTGTTTTGTTACTATCAACGCTGCTTGGACTGGATGTGATCAGTCGGCAGTCGCCTTGGCTGCTCACGATCATCAAAGCCGTGGGTGCGGCATACTTGATTTATTTGGGTATCAGCTCATGGCGTGATGCTGGCGATGGCAGCTTGATGAGCGATGCTAAAGAGTTAAGTGCAGAGGTGGAAGCTGACTATACTGCCTCTGAGCGCGCACCTACTACACCGCAGCCACGTTCGCTCTCTAGCGCTGCCGTGCAAGTAGGTCCCAGTAATCTTACTTTGTTTCGTACCGGTGTTTGGGTATCTCTATCCAACCCAAAAGCTATTTTGTTTTTCGCGGCTTTTTTTCCCAAGTTTATTAATTTTAGTGCGCCACTATGGCCGCAATATATCTTATTGACGATAGGTTTATTTTTAAGCGAAACCATTTGGCAGATCGTATATACGCTAGGTGGTACAAAACTGGCAAGCTGGCTTGATGTAGGTAATCGTTTAGCGTGGCTCAATCGCGGTTGCGGCGTTATCTTTATAATAATTGCAGCAGCTTTGTTGGCAGACGTTATAAAAGGTTTTACCATTTAAAAAAACAGTAATCCTATTTATATTTTATATATTAAATAATAATTATTTTAAAGACGACTTAAATTAATAGTTGACAATATTTTTTAAATCGTTATTATTACATCATTGATTTATAGTCTTGCTATAGATTTTTAATAAATCTGCTACTGTCGCCCTGACATTAGCCACAACCTATGGAGGAATCATCGTGTCCTATATAACTATAAAGACGTTTTTAAAGACTGAATGTATGAAAATAATGACAACAATGAAGACTTCGAAAAGGTTTGGCTAAGTTTATATATAGCTATTGAGTGATGTTCTATCTATTAATATCAATAAATAGCCTCCTATATATACTCGCTCCATCCTTCTTCTAAATCTTCTATGTCAAAATAGCGATGCGATAGTGCTAATTGGTTTCGCGCTCGCTGCTGTCTGTTTATCTAACATTCTGCTTTACCTTTATTACCAAAAAATGAGTCACGCTATTAACTTAGCAACTATATATCTGTGCGTATAATATTTATGCCCTCATTTTTGGTATAGAAAGACTCTTCTTTAAAACGTCCATAATAAATTAGCCATAACTTTTTATTGATTTTTAATTAATAAAGAGACGGTATTTTATTGCCTATAATATTTTATTTATCAATTAATTTTCTTATTAAACATCGTGTTTATTTAAGACGGATAACTGTGTCTAAAAAATATTAATAGGCGAATTAAAAAATATATGGCTTTAAAATAAAAGAATGGAAATAAAAAATAATGAGCATTCAATTAACGTTAAATAAAAGTGGCAAGCATGGCGTGCCTGTCAAAATCTATACCTCAGATGTCGAGCAAGGCGCGATTCAGCAATTACGTAACTTGGCGCAGCTAGAGTTTGTACACTCGCATATTGCGGTCATGCCTGATGTGCATGTTGGCAAAGGCGCAACCGTTGGCAGTGTGATTCCGACCAAGTCTGCTATCATTCCTGCGGCGGTCGGTGTGGATATCGGCTGCGGTATGAACGCCGTGCGCTTATCCCTCACCGCAAGTGATTTACCTGATAGCTTAAGGTCATTACGTTCAGTAGTAGAGCAACAAGTGCCTGTTGGTTTTAACATGCACAAGCAAATCCAAGCGAAAAACTCAACGCTTGATCCGTTAGACAAACGCCTAAAGCCAGTTACCGATAAACATCCGGGCTTGCTTAAAATGCTTAAAGGTTTTGAGCGTACGTGGGCGAAGCAGCTGGGTACACTTGGCGGTGGCAATCATTTTATCGAGATGTGCTTAGATGAAAACCAAGATGTTTGGGTAATGCTGCATTCTGGCAGTCGTGGCATTGGTAACTGTATCGGTCGCTACTTTATTAATCTGGCCAAAAAAGAACGTCAATCGCGCTTTGGTCATGTGCCCGATCGGGATTTGTCGTATTTTGCCCAAGGGTCTGATAGCTTTGCTGATTATGTCGAGGCGGTCGGCTGGGCGCAGGATTACGCGCTAGAAAATCGCCGTGAAATGATGCGTTTGGTGATTAAGGCGCTGCAATCACCGCAAGCAGGATTACCACGATTCCAGCTGACCAAAGAAGCTATCAATTGCCATCATAACTACGTCAATGAAGAGGTGCATTTTGGCGAGCAAGTTTATGTCACTCGTAAAGGCGCAATTAGTGCTTATGCAGGTGAACTTGGCATTATCCCCGGCTCTATGGGTGCAAAATCTTTTATCGTTCGTGGTCTAGGCGCGGCAGAGTCGTTTTGCTCCTGCTCACATGGGGCAGGGCGACAAATGAGCCGAGGTAAAGCCATACGAGCGTTCACCGTTGATGAGCTAAAAGCGCAGACTGATGGCATTGAATGTCGTAAAGACAAGGGCGTTATCGATGAGATACCCGGTGCTTATAAAGACATTGATGAAGTGATGGCCAATCAAACGGACTTGGTCGAAGTGGTGCATACGCTAAAACAAGTCATGTGTATTAAGGGCTAATACCAAGCCTGCAAATCCTCTTAGCATCGTTAAACTTGCTTAATGTACTGGATGTACAATTTGCGCTCGTTTTCCTCGCTAATAGGGTTTTCGGCATTGGTATCTAAGAAGAATTACAGAATAGGTAACAATATGAGCTTAAAACAAACCTTAAAAAAGGCCAAGAAAATTGAACAAGCATTAGAGCGCCAAAATGATTCTGACAATAGTTTGAGTCAACAAACACTAGGCGTAGTGAAGCCTCGTAATTACTTGGCGCTTGATCCACTATTAAGAAAGGGCGGTATTCATGAAAAAGAGGATATCGATATCGTCCGAAAAAAGCGCCGTCGCGAAACTAAGCAGCAGTTACGGCAGACGGACTGGTTGTCAGAGTAGCGATCATGCATTCTTAGTTTAAATGGTTTGGGTGGCAAGGCCATTCAAACCACGACACTAAATAAGAAAACTGAGAGCGCGAGTTTCTATGATTGGGTATCCAAGTAAAGTAGTACCTAAGATCAAGATTTAACAGACATAAAGGAGCGTTCTATGAGATTGCTTAATAAAGTTGCATTAGTTACGGGTTCAGCACAAGGCATTGGTAAGGCGATTGCTGAGCTTTTTGTAAAAGAAGGGGCAACGGTCATATTCAGTGATATCCATGATGATAAAGGGATTCAAGCTTGCGATGATATTAATATCAAGCGTCAACAATGGCGTGAGTCAAAACCAGCAGAATATATGCATCTGGATGTCTCAAACGAGAGCGATTGGCAAAAAGCCGAGCAGTATATTCAACAAAGCTATCACGGGTTAGATATTGTCGTAAACAATGCTGGTATTACTGGATTTTTAGAGACCACAGGTGCTCATGATCCTGAACACTTAGATATGGCAAGTTGGCACAAGGTACATCAAGTGAACCTAGATGGCGTGGCTTTAGGGTGTAAGGCGGCGATCGCTTTGATGAAAAATCGTCCAACGGATAAAAACAGCACATCGAGTATCATCAATATATCCTCTCGCTCAGGTATGGTCGGTATTCCTTTAGCGGCAGCTTATGCCTCAAGTAAAGCTGGCGTTAGAAATCATAGTAAATCAGTCGCCTTATACTGTGCGCAAAAGGGCTATGATATTCGCTGTAATTCCATCCATCCCGCCGCTATCTATACGCCGATGTGGGATGCGATGTTGGGAGAAGGCGATGCGCGTGAAGACGCTATTAAAGCCATTAGCAAGGATATTCCGCTCGGTTATATGGGTGATGTCATGGATGTGGCTTATGCGGCACTCTATTTGGCCAGTGATGAGTCAAAATACGTGACTGGCACTGAGCTAACGATTGATGGTGGCATTCTGGCAGGGAGTACGGCTGCTCCTAATGGCTAAAATTAATGAAACGCTAAAAATGATTTTGTACTACTGGAAGATTATGATAGAGACTACCTCAGAAGTAACCAGCAAATAATGAGTAGTCTTCTCAGACCGATCATTATTAGACGCTCACAAAAAAGCCGTTCGCTATTATAGTGAACGGCTTTTTCTTATTGACTCATAGCTACTTTTGAGTAGCTGCTTTCTAACAGTTACGCCAATACTTCGATTAGCTCACCTTTCACCATGTGCGGGCTGACAAAATCAGTAATACGTACGCTTACAAGTTTACCTAACATCTCATCCATTTTGTCTTCGTCATAAGTGAACATGACCGTACGAGTGTTATCCGCAGTGCCGATTAGGCAGTCAGGATGACGATTGGCGATTTGCTCGACCAATACACGAGTGGTGGTGCCGACCATCTCATGAGTTTTCGCAAGTGTCGAGTCGATAATAACTTTTTGGAACTCCGCCAACCGCGCTTTTTTAGTTGTGAAGCTCACATCATCTGGTAGCTCTGCTGCTGGCGTGCCTGGACGCTTAGAATAGATGAAACTGTAAGAGTGATCGAAGTTCAATTCTTTTGCCAAGTTCAAGGTATCTTGGAAATCTTGATCCGTCTCACCAGGGAAACCAATGATAAAGTCGCTCGACAAGTGAATATCTGGACGAATGGCTTTAAGCTTATTGATCTGATCAATATAAACATCGATGGTGTGATTGCGTTTCATCGCTGCCAAGATAGCATTTGAGCCGCTCTGAACAGGTAGATGTAAATGCGATACCAGCTCTGGCAATTGTGCATACGCGTCAATGATATCATCTGTGAACTCAAGTGGATGACTGGTCGTATAACGAATACGCTCCACACCATCAACGTGTGATACATAATGCAATAGCTCAGCGAAACGGCAAATACTGCCGTCGTCTTTTTCGCCGCGATAGCCGTTCACGTTTTGACCTAATAGGTTGATTTCACGGATACCTTGAGCGGCAAGACTATCAATCTCTGCCAACACATCATCAAGCGGGCGTGACAATTCTTCACCGCGGGTATAAGGAACCACACAAAATGAGCAATATTTTGAGCAGCCTTCCATGATAGAGACAAAGGCCTTATAGCCTTCTACTCTTGGTTCTGGCAAAAAATCAAACTTTTCAATACTAGGGAATGACACATCAATCGTACCGATACGATTTTTAGGCGCGATTTCACGCTGCTCATTTGATTGATCATATAGTTCTGGCAAACGATGCAAAGTCTGCGGACCAAATACCATATCAACATAAGGCGCGCGCTTTTGAATATTATCACCTTCTTGTGAGGCCACACAGCCACCAACGCCGATGACAAGGTCAGGACGTTTTTCTTTTAGCTTGCGCCAGCGACCCAACTCTGAAAAGACTTTCTCTTGTGCTTTTTCGCGGATAGAGCAGGTATTCATCAGCAGTACATCGGCTTCATCGATATCGTGTGTGACTTCCATACCGTGTGAATCACCGAGCACATCCAGCATTTTGCCAGAATCATAGACGTTCATCTGACAGCCCTGCGTGGTGACAAAGACTTTCTTCGTCGCTGTTTTGACAGGTGCTTGGGCTGAACTTGATTCTTTGAGTGCAGTGAGAGCAGGTGCAGTAGCGGTTGTTTCAGCGACAGCAGTGTCATCGATGCGGGGATTAAATACAGTAACACTCATAAGGATAAGTCCATGATTGACTAAAAATATAGCGTGATAGGTGATTAACAGGTGGCGTATTTTATCACAACCCTGTGACAATGTGAAAAATTAGCACAGACGATGAGTCAGTAATATAGTAAATAATTCGTAACAGTATCAATTGTTTACTGCTGATAGCAACGCATTTGGCAAAAATTATGGCTTGCTATCACTTCTATGTTACACCGTGCTATCGTATTTATTAACAAAAGGTAAAGGTGATGGTTGAAAGTGCAACGAGTATAGTATGATGAATGCAACCATATTAGCGCGATTGATTACATCGCGATTTACGCCGTTTTGGCATTGTTATTCTAAATATATTATTTAGCCAAATCATTTGGACACATTACAAAGAGAGTCAGTATGACAAAGCCGCAGGTTGCTCATAGCATCAAGGATAGAGAGTTTATTAAGCAAAATGAAGATGCAAAACGATTGAAAGCAAGGACGCTACGAGTAAGTGCGTTGAGTTTGGCGACGGCAGTAAGTGCGCTAGGATTGTCGCAAGTGGCTTGTGCAGAGCTGACGTGGGGTGAAGAGGACAGTTATCAGCAAGAAGATAGCTATCAACAAAACAGTAGTTATCAGCCAGACAACGGTGTGAGCTCATTTACAGCAGCGGCAATTGCGGCAGATCGCGGTGATGTCAGTGCCCTATACAATTATGAGCAAGCAATGAGTGGCGGTTTGTTTGCCATGTATCCAACTTATTGGCGGATGAATTTAGATCTTAATTCGCAAAGTTCGGCGGCTGTATCACAGTTTGTGCGTCAATATCCAAATACCGTGATGGCAGAAAAACTAGTGGCTGATTTTGCTGAGACCAAAGCAGGCTCCAATGATTACGCCTCAGTACGCCAAGTCGCGAATTTGATTACCAATGCGGATGCCAGTGAGCGCTGTGCGGTTGCGCTTGGGTTTAATAATGGTGGTGACACCATGCGGGCTATGGCAGCCAAGTCTGAGGTTTGGTTGACGACCAAAAAGCAGCCCGCCTTGTGTGACCAGCTCGCGATGGAGATGAATAATAACGCGCTAATTAGCAATCAGGATCGCGCGGCTCGGCTCAAACGTATGCTACGTAAAGGCAAAACGGGCGACATTATGGCATTGTCATCACGTTTAGGAACGCCCATTGCTTATTCAGCATTGAGTGAGATTCAACTGAATCCGTCTGCCTTTTTTAGCCGTTTTAGTCAAGAGCCTGCTAGTCAAAACAATCAATACCTATATCTATATGCCATGGGGCGCGTTGCTGACAAGTCTTACCGTGAGGCTGCATTACAGTTGGATTTTGATATTAAGCAAGACAATCAGCGTTCAGTTAAGCTGTTGAATGCTGAGACCCGTCGCTATGCGTATCGTATCCTTGGCGTGCAACGTATGAATCATAATACTGATGATGGCTTTAATGCTGAGGCGGTCGACTGGTTCCGCAATAGCTTAGACGAAGACTTTAATTTTGAAGAAGCTGAAGACTATGCCATGGCAGCGATTCGCTTTAGCCGCTGGGATGATGTGGTCGAAGCCATCGCAAAAATGGATGTTGAAACCCAAAAGAGTGACCAGTGGCAATATTGGTTGGCTCGCGCTTATGAGCAATCAAGCGATGCTAACAAGCGTAATACTGCTAAAAAAATGTATCAAAACTTGGCAAAGAATAATGACTATTATGGCTTAATGGCAAAAGATAAAGTGGGTCAGCGCTTCGATGCCAGTCGTTTGGGTGGTAGTAATTTACCAAATGTCAGTACCGCAGATCGTGCACGTGTTATGCAAGATGCCAACTTTGCGCGTGCTTTTGCTTTATATAATGCCGACGCCAGCCGTGCCTATGCCAATCGTGAATGGAACTGGGCGGTAAAGCAGGCGCGTGACAAGCGTGATAACAACTTGATTATTGCCGCCGCTCGTCAAGCCTATGATATGGGCTGGCTCGACCGAGCAATTTATGCCGTTGATAACACCGATAGAGTAGACAGCTTGGCGTTATCACATCCGATGCCGCATCAAGATGCAGTCGTACGTTATAGTCAGTCTGCAGGTATCGATCCTGCTTGGGCTTATGGCATCATGCGTCAAGAAAGTCGTTTTGTTACATCAGCACGCTCAAATGTTGGTGCCAGTGGTCTGATGCAGGTGATGCCTGATACGGCGAAATATATTGCTCGTAACTTAGGTGAGACTTATAGTGCCAGCCGTGCCAATAGTGGCGATACAAATATCCGCTATGGTACATGGTATATGGGTGATATTTTTGGCAAGCTAAACAGTCAGCCTGTGTTGGCAACGGCTGGCTATAATGCCGGTCCGAACAATGCCAAGCGTTGGCAACCAGCATATGGTTCGCTCGCAGCCGACCAGTACGTCGAGTCGATCGCCTTTCCTGAAACCCGTAATTACGTCAAGCACGTGATGGAAAATGCCACCATTTATAGCAGTCTATTAGGTCGTAGTCAGCCTATTAGTCAGCGTATGGGAACGATACCTGCCTCGTTCTAAAATGCTAATGTATAAACCACAAAAACCATTAATGAGCAATCATTAATGGTTTTTTATATGTTGTTTTTTACAGTGTAATCAAAGCTGGCTTTGCCTTAACGCGATGTTCAATTCAATGATAATGGCATGCTAACGCTGCGATATTTTCGTATTGTTGATGCTATCCTTAGCTTATGTTTACGTTTCTGCTATAGATTAAAAAAAACGTTTTGCTACCATTGCATCAATTAGTGTCTTTAATACGTGCTTATAATAAGTGCTTATCAATCAATGCACACATCTTTGTTAGCTCTATTCTTAGTTTCATCAGTGTTTATACGTCGAACGCTATGATCTAAGCGATAGCCCATGTTTTTATCATTGCTAGATGCCTTCAGCCCTATGATCAAAAAATATTTCAAACTGTCCATATTATCCAAAGTTAGGCATCAGTCATCTATTCAGCAGATGCAGGTGCGCTCGCTATCTAATCTGACATCAGATTTAAATCAATCGAAAAAACACTCAGTGACTAAAACTGTCAAGTGTTTGGGTCAATACTATGCAAGCTCGATAACTAATAAACCTATGGGCAAAATGAATACGACGCTAAGTATCGGTGCATTCGTGATGTTGCAAGGCATGATACTGATGCCCGTACATGCCGCGAGCGCTGTCAAAAGCGGACAGCGTGTGTTGATGATTGAGATGACACCAGCATTGTGTAGCATACAGCCGACACGTGCTCGCATGCGTCAATGCTTGGAGGGTTACTCCTTGACAGTATCAGGTCTAGATATGGGATATGGTGAGCGCTGCGGACGCGGTAGCGAGCCACGTCTGACACCGCTTCAATTAAAAGTCGTCAACCGTGTCATGCCTGATACGACAGTGCGTAGTCAAGCTTGGCAGCGTCATGGGGCTTGTAGTCCACTCAGTGCCAGTAGTTATTTTCGCCAGATTACCAATTACGCTAGCGCATTAAAGCTACCAAATGAGCTTAATACGGGTAACAGTTATACGGTGTCTAAATCTCGATTTATCAGTCAAATGACCCAGCTTAATAGTGGTATGTCCTCAAACAGTATTGATTTGATTTGCCAAGCGGGCAGTCGTCGTCAATCAACATTGACTGAGATTCATATTTGTTATGAAGGTAGCGAATTTGGCACATGTCATAATGTTGTGGATAATTGTGGCAGTAAATTCATCATTTCAGGTGGAAAGTAGTTTTTTACCACCTTTTCAAACGTCTTTTATCAGTATTTGCTGACCTTCTTTACGATATTTATAAGCAGCGATTTCTAGCAATATTCGCTTATTTTAAGTGCCATATCATTGTATATAACGCTTCTAAATGTTGTTATCAGCTGCCTTTTATTACTTTCTAGCACTGTATCCGTATAGGTTTATAGTGGGTATAAAACTCCTTCCGTATAAAATGTAACAATATAATCGGTGGTCGGCGTCTTATTGTCTCTAGACGATTTGCTGAACGAAGTGCTACACTAGCTCTCGGTTTATGACTGCTATATTCAGTAGGCAAGTCGCTATCTACAACGATAGTCATCAATTAGAATCATGAATTATCTAATCTATAATTAGGGAGTATTCAATGTCAATGAAACAGCCTTTACGTGTTGCCGTCACTGGTGCCGCTGGTAATATCAGCTATGCTATGTTATTTCGTATTGCATCTGGCGAGATGCTAGGTAAAGATCAGCCAGTTATTTTGCAATTGCTTGAAATCGCTCCAGCACTTGACGCCCTAAAGGGTGTAGTCATGGAATTAGAAGACTGTGCATTCCCTTTATTAGCGGGTATCGTTCAAACTGATGATGCGACCGTTGCATTCAAAGATGTTGACTATGCTCTGCTAGTCGGTTCACGTCCTCGTGGTCCAGGTATGGAACGTAAAGATTTGCTAGAAGCCAACGCTGCGATTTTCTCAGCGCAAGGTAAAGCATTGAATGACGTTGCAAGCCGTGACGTAAAAGTATTGGTTGTTGGTAACCCTGCCAACACCAACGCCCTTATCGCTCAGCGTAATGCACCAGATCTTGATCCACGCAACTTTACTGCGATGACTCGTTTAGACCATAACCGTGCCATGGCGCAGTTGGCTGGCAAAACTGACAGCACAGTAAATGACGTGAAGAAAATGATCATCTGGGGTAACCATTCATCAACTCAGTATCCTGATCTGACTGCTGCTACTGTCAACGGTAAGCCTGCGTTAGATTTGGTTGATCGCGAATGGTACGAAGCGACTTATATCCCAGAAGTACAACAACGTGGCGCAGCTATCATTAAAGCCCGTGGTGCATCATCTGCCGCTTCTGCTGCCAATGCTGCTATTGCACACGTACGTACATGGGCATTGGGTACTGATGAGAACGATTGGGTATCAATGGGCGTTTATTCAAACGGCGAATACGGTATTGCAAAAGGCTTGATCTACTCATTCCCATGCACATGCACTAACGGCGACTGGTCTATCGTAGACGGCGTTGATGTGTCATCAGATTTCTCTAAAGAGAAAATGGCAGCGACTGAGCAAGAGCTTAGCGAAGAACGTGATGCGGTAGCTCATTTACTACCATAAGCAGCCAATGTAATAATGTCATAAAGCTGTTATATAGAAATTGTTCTAAAAAAGCCCTCTAATGTAGAGGGCCTTTTTGTGTGTCTTGCATGCCTATTAATACAATTGATAACGTTAGATACACGTTGATTAACAGCTATTAAAATAAAGCTTGCTACAATAAATATGTCAATCTGGATAATAAACACAATGACACTCGTATCATTTAAGGAGAAAAGTATGTTGGGTGAACCAGAATACAATATGAATGAATTATTTGCACAGTTGGGACTTGATAGCTCAGATGCAGCGATTGATAATTTTATTGAAAACAATCAGTTGGGAAAAGAAGAGAAGTTAATAGAAGCGAGCATTTGGACAGACAATCAACGTGCTTTTCTACAAGAAGAATGGGAAAAAGATGCGGAATGGGTAGAAGTCATCGATGACTTAAACGTACGTATGCATCCAGATGCTTAGAAAAACCACCATTAATTAAAAACCCACTAACGTTATAAACGCTGTGGGTTTTTTTATAAATTATAGATATCGAGGGTCGCATTTAAGCTTAATAGCAACCTAACTGGGCTGCTGCTCTCGCCACTCAATCAATGCTTTCACATCATTATGGATGCCTGTTTTTAATGCTTCTAAGCCATCATAATGTCGTTCACCATGTAAATAATGCAAAAAACGAACCTGTAAAGTTAATCCATATAAATCAGCATTTAATTCTGGGAAGTGCACTTCCAGCCGCCAATCGTGTTGTTTGTTGACAGAGGGTCTAGTGCCGATATTGGCTGTCCCAAATAGGCTGTTTGAACGTAATCCTGAGATACCTGATTTGCCATCTATAGCAAGTGCCGTTAAGCCATCAGCAATCACTTGCCCATCATCGTCAAGGCTGACGACATCAACAGCAAATATACCATGCAGGGCAGGTTTTAAACGCTGTAGGTCAATATTCGCAGTAGGGAAATCCATGGTGCGACCAATTTTATCGCCACCAACGACCAACCCTGTAATCGCGTAATCGCGACCAAGTAGCGCATTAGCTGCGTGAATATTACCAGCCAATAGTAAGTCACGAATGCGAGTAGAGCTGATACGTGCCGCTTTACCGCTATCATCGATGACGGTATGTAGATTGGTCACATCTAAGCCATAATTCCGCAAAAACTGACTGTCGCCAGTACGATCATGACCAAATTTAAAGTCATCACCCAATACTAAAGCTTTGACATTTAAGCGTAGGGCTAAAAGATCCGCAAATGCTTGGGCTGATAGCGAGCGAAATTCCTCATCAAATCCTGCCACAATCAAGGTCTCAACGCCATACTCTGCTAATAAGGCTTGTTTTTCAGCGAGATTGGTGAGGCGAGCAGGTGCAGTGGCTGGCGCAAAAAATTCACGAGGCTGTGGCTCAAATATCATGACAGCAGAACCAAGATTTTGTGCATGGGCAATATCACGGACTTGTTTAAGCATCGCTTGATGACCAAGATGGACACCATCGAAGTTACCGATAGTGAGCACACAGGGCGCTAAATCTATTGGACTAGTATTTGCAGTCAAATTACTTGGCGAGGCAATCAGTTGCTCAAGAAAATAGGTGTTCATAAATTTTCAGCTATGATAGATAGAACCAGATAAAAAACACACCCATACCAAAATCAATGTGTTTAAAATCAGCCATTATAAAGTAAAATGACCATACTAACATCCTATAGTCTGCTCACAATAAAAGTATGGTGCTATTAGCTCTCTCATCTTAAAATAAGGTGATGCTTGTGTATATGCTGCTTCTATAATGACCCTCTTTATAGATGGATTGTCTTACAACAATTATTACTAATAGACTATTAATTAATAACTACGGAGAACTTATGTCCGCTGCTGCCTTAAATGCTGTACCAGCTGTTTTGTCGGAACATTATCTTACGGATGAGTTTGTCGTGCAGCGTGCAAGTAGAGACGACTTGTCAGAGATTTTGGCGATTTATAATCAGACTATTGCAGGTAAACAAGCCACTGCCAATCTCACCCCAGTGACTTGTGAAGAACGTACGGATTGGTTTGATGAGCATATAAAGAGTCCGACGCGTCCTATTTATGTCGTAAAAGTGATAAATAAGGCAACTCAGAGTGCAGCACAAACAGAGACAGCAGCAATCGTCGCATGGGGGAGCTTTAGTGACCTTTATGCACGTCCCGCTTATCATATCAGCACCGAGATTAGTATCTACTTGCATAAAGATTATCATGGTCAAGGAATGGGTAGCTTATTGACATGCTGGATGTTGACGCAAGCACCAAACCTAGGCATTCATAATGTGATTGCGCTTATTTTTGCGCACAATCAGCCAAGCTTAGGGTTATTCCGTAAGCTTGGTTTTGAGCAATGGGGATACATGCCAAAAGTGTGTGATATGCAAGGCTTTATCGCTGATGTCGTGATGCTTGGCAAGGCAGTGTCGTCAGATTGATTGGTATCAAATAGAATAGTTTAAGTCAAAGTGATTTAAGCTAAAGTAATGTTAAATGAGGACAACGAAGTTTTCTAACCTAAAATTTTCCATTGACCTTCAATTTTTTGTAGCTCATAAGTCAACGGTGCAGGCTCGCTTTGTCCTTTGAGCATCAACTCTCCAGTGATGGTAGCACGGGTTTTACCATCACTGTATTTAGTATCGGTAATAGTGACGCCATCAACGGTTTGCTGAAAGGCATATTGGGTTTTAGCCAGCTCTTCTTCGAAGTTTGCCATATCCACTTTATAATATTTAGCGGCTTCTTTTACGTCGCCATAATACAAGCTATCTAGTGCTTGCTTTACAGTATCTTCTGGTGTGCCAGCTTGGGTTGGATTGGTGATTAGGCTTTTTTGCTTGGTCGCAGAAGTGACTGGGTTAATATTATCACTATCAATCGCCGTTTCAGCTTTACCACTGTCAGCCATCTGTTCGCTTTCCACTGCTGACGTTTGATTAGCAGCATTGTTTTCAGTATCAATACTTTTATCAGAACTGCCTTCAGCGACCGCTGCCGTATTTTCGTTACTGCTAGCCGTCTCATCGTTGTTGCTACAAGCACTTAAAAGCAGTCCAGTGCTAAGGACACCAGCAGTCAGAATGGTTGGTAAGCGTAGCAAGGTTGCTTGTTTGGTTGTCATATTAATCCTCAAATTTCATTTATCCATTAATGGTCAATTATGGCAACTATCCGCGTCATTCACTATCCATTCTCTTACTAAGCTTGTTTTGGTTTCGTAAAGAAGCTGCTTAACCATGCTTTAGCTGACGCGCACGGAAACCAGTGGCTAGTAATACCACGCCATAAACCAGTGCCCCCACGGCACACATAATGAGCAAAGCGGCGATACGTCGCCACTGCGCATCATCGCTAGGGAAGTAAGGCAGCATGACATAAAGCACACCAATCATAGCGCTGGTCGCAATCGCAAACTGGGTGAATAGTTTTTTCCAATGACTGCCAAAACGAAAAATATCGCGTTTATGTAAGAAGTAATATAATAAGCCTGCGTTCACAAAGGCCGCGCCTGTGGTTGCTAATGCCAAGCCGCCATGCAGCGGAATCTCTAAGAAATAAAATATACCGATAAAAATGACACTAAAAACCATATTAGCAAAGACAGAAATGATACCGATTTTTACTGGTGTTCTGGTGTCTTGACGGGCAAAAAAAGCAGGGGCAAAGATTTTAATAAGCATAAAGCCTAAAATACCACCAGCCATACTACGTAGCGCTAAAGAACTCATCTGCGCATCGCGTAAGGTAAATTCACCGCGCAAAAACAGCGCTTGCATCAGTACATCGGCAAGTATAAACAACGCTGCTGATGCCGGAACACCGACTAAAATGATTAAGCGTGCCGCCCAATCGATGGTTTTTTTAAAGCTAACATCGTCTTTTTTGGCTTCACTTTTCGATAAACTGGGCAAAATTACTGTACCGATTGCCACGCCAATTAAGCCTAATGGTAGCTCACTCATACGCTCTGCGGCATACAGCCAAGAAACCGAGCCGCCAATCATTAATGAGGCAAAAACGGTATTGAGTAGCAGATTAATCTGAGTGACAGAGACGCCAAAGATAGCAGGCAGCATGAGTTTTAAAATACGGCGAACGCCTTCATGCTGAAAATCGATTTTTGGTGCGACCAGCAGCTTTTGTTGCCATAGCTGAGGCAGCTGTAGTAAGAATTGCAACAATCCTGCGATAGCGACTGCATAGCCTAGCGCCATGATAGGAACATCGAACATAGGGGCAAAAATTAGCGCGCCACCAATCATACATAAGTTCAATAACACGGGTGCAAAAGCAGGCGCAGCAAAGCGTCCGTAGCTTTGTAAAATGCCACTGGCAAAGGCGGTCATAGAAATAAATAGCAAATAAGGAAAGGTCAGACGCAGTAATTCAGCAGTGATGGCAAACTTATCGGGTTGGTCGGCAAAACCAGGCGCGAATAAAGTCACGACCCAAGGTGCCATTAAAATAACAACCACGGTAAGCATCGACAAGATTAACAACAGAGCGCCTGAAGTACGACTGACTAAGATTTGTACCTGCTGCAAACTATATTTTTCTTTGTATTCGGATAGCACAGGGACGAAGGCTTGACTAAAAGCACCTTCTGCAAACAGACGCCGCAAAAAGTTTGGGATTTTGAAAGCGACCAAAAAGGCATCCATCAGACCACCAGCGCCAAAGACGCCTAACAATACGACATCGCGTACCAGACCTAAGATACGAGACAACATGGTCATACTACTGACCACCATGGTTGAACGAAATAACCGACTTTTTGCCATGAGAACCTATTATGCCAAGTTGTTTGCTGATTTGCTGGTGTCGAAAAACTGACGAATTATATCACTTTCATCGCTGAGATAAATGAATTGGATGTGGAATTGATGCGTACGGTTAATAGAGCTTTTAATATGATGGACAAAATAATTATCCATACGACTTAATCCTCAAGAGTGTTGGCAACCATCTCACGCAATCTTGCCCATTCAAAATAATCACCGGGATCCGTTTTGCGACCAGGTGCAATATCGCTATGACCTGTCAGATGACGACGAGTTTTGGGGTAGGCGGCATAAATTGCACAGACCACTTTTGCAAGTACCTCATATTGTGCGGCGGTGAAGGACACAAAATCAGACCCTTCAAGCTCAATGCCAATGCTATAATCATTACATTCAGGGCGACCCAAGTAGCTAGAGCGTCCAGCATGCCACGCGCGCTCATTAAAATTGACAAACTGAGTAATCGTGCCATCACGCTCGATAAATAAGTGAGCCGAAACCTCTGCGCCTTTAATCGTTTGAAAATAGGGATGTGCCTCCCAGTCTAGCTGATTGGTAAATAATGCTTTAACGTAATGAATGCCGTCAGCATCATGCGCTCCGAACTCGTTCGGCGGTAGGCTGATATTATGAATAACAATAGTATCAATACTCATGTCTGCTGGTCGCAGATTGCAGTTTGGTGACGCAAGGTATGTGGCTGCCGATAATCTGCCATCATTAATCGTTATTGGTGTTATGGACATAATATTCTCTTTTATCATGATATTAATAAGTGTGCATTGATTGCCAGTTGCTAGCCATTTTTTATCAATTAATAGCCATTCTGATAGTAGCAACTATTGATAATAGTCACTTTGACTAAGGTATTTCAATGGTCTAGCTCGTATATGGTTTTTGAGATTATTTCGGTGGACGATCCAATCGGCATTATCAACCAGCCCTTAATCACGCTATCGGCGTATGAATAATAACGTGCGAGGTTTACCCCATGTCTCTAAAGCCTAATTTTTTATCTGTAGATTGTACCCTAACTACTATGAGTCAACGAGCGTGTTTACCACTTGTTATTGCAGGATTGCTGCTCTCTGCACAAGCGCAAGCTTTTTTGCCAACCCCAGCATCATTAGTAACGACAGGGGCATTAGCGCCTACGCCTCAAGCTGCTGCAATCGCTAATAATACGCTAGATAATGACGCTCCAGAAGATACCCAAGGGCTAGAAAAAAGCACCGCTGAGCAATTATTAGCCAAGTGGCGTGAGCAAGCAGCAACACAAAATTTAGCCCAACATACGACATGGCGACGTTTGTTATATTTCTTTGATGATCAAAAGAATTTGATTGGTAAGAAAAAAAACACCAGCATGGTTGATGAGGCTGACTTTTTTTTAAGTGAGAATGGACAGCATGATTCAGCTGCCGAGCTTGATGCATTACTCGTCGCTCTCGCTAATGAGGTAGCGACAACGAATAACCGTACTGTTAAAAAAAATACTGCTAATAATTCGGTATTATGTCGTTTTCCAGCCCGCGTACAATGGCTGACCAATACATTAGGCATTGATAAGACGGCGCTACAAGTTGACTGTCCAGCGCTTAATGAATGGATGCAAAAGATCGCCCCCGAGCAGCTATCTATCATGTTTGCCCAAGAGTATTTAGACAACCCTTTATCGGCCTTTGCTCATACTTTATTGCGTATCGACTCAAAAGCGAGCGTGGCTGATCCGAGCCAGATTCATCATGCGGTTGCGTTGAATTATACGGTTGGTGGTAATCCAAAAGACAATTTTGTGGTGTATGCCGTCAAGTCAATGACTGGCCGCTATGATAATTTGATAGAAATCGATCCTTATCCAGAAAAGCTTGCCAAGTATCTGCAAAAAGATGAGCGTGATGCATGGACATATCAATTAGATTTGACTCCAGCGGAAGTGCAGCAGATTATGTTACACGTTTGGGAAACCAAAGATTTAAAATTGCCGTATTACTTCACCACTGATAACTGCGCGTCTGAGATTTTACGCTTAATTGATGTGGTGCGACCGCAGCAGCATTTATTAAGTCGTCTACCTTATGCGGTTATTCCCTCAGATGTCGTGCAATTACTTGATGATGAGGGCTTACTCGCCAGCACCAACTATACTCCTTCTGATAGTACTTTACGCCAATCACAGTTGAATAAGGTCAAAGAGCAGCGTGAGCAATTCGGCTATCACAACAGCGCTAAACAGACGATCAATGAGATTAAATCTGCCCAACTCAATGCTGTTTCGAGCATGTCAGCTGACGGACAAACATTATTGCAGCCTAATATAGCGGTATCAGATAACAATCCAATAGATAGACATCCGCTGCAACTGGCTCATATTGGACTAGGGCAGCGCGGTGATAATAACTATATCGATTTGGGCTTACGAGCGGGCTACCATGATACCCTCGATCGTCCCTCAGGATTCCCACAGTTTTTTGATTTAGAAGGCGCATCTGCGACTTTGCGTTTGTACGACACTGATAATGATAAAGCCAATCAGCCAAACAGTGTGGTTTTGCAAAATTTTACGTTGATTCGTGGGCGGTCGTTTAATCCAGTAAATTCTGCCAAAAAAGGCAAAACGTGGGGTGCCAGTATCGAGGCGACGCGCGTTAATGATGGCTCTCAGCAAGAGGGCACCGATCATTTAGTCGGCAGTTTGGGCTACGAGACGGGCTGGTCATGGGCGTTTGGCACGCCTCGCACAGGTACGGGTGAGATGCCGCCGCAGCTATGCTACACCTTTTTGTCCGGCACAGCGCAAGCAGGGCGTGGTATCAATAAAGGCTTTCGCGTTGGTGCAGGCGTGAATGCAGGTTGTCGCTATCAGATTAACAATCAGTTACGCGCACAAGCTGAATTGCAACTGCCATATTGGTATCATGGCAGCAGCAATGAGTCTAATGTCCGTGGTCATTATTGGCAGCCGATCTCAAGCTTAGGCTTGCAATATGATATCGATAAAAAACAAGCGTTACGCATTAATGCTAATTATGATTGGCAAGATCGTGTTGATGCCAGTGAAGACATACAGCTGTCGTACAGACGCTATTTTTAGTACTTATTATTAAACAGATGCATAGGTTATTAAAAAGATGTATAAGCAGTCATTAGAAGTGGCGTTCGAATAAAGGATAAATGATGAGTACACAAAATTTATTGATTATCGGTCAAGGTGATATTGGTTTGCCAGTCAGCAATCAGCTGGCACAGGACGGCTTAAATGTCACAGGTTTGGCTCGTGGTGAGCGCCATCATTACTCTTTGGATGATAACGCTGAATTTATGCAAGCCGATGCATTGACTCTGACGGCTGAGCAGTTGCAAGATTTTACGGCGATAGCAATTATCGTTACCCCCGATGACTATTCAACCAGTGGCTATCACAACAGCTACTTAGCAATTAGCCAGCATTTGGCAACGCTTGCGGACAAACTCACCAACCTTTCGCGCATTGTTTTTATTTCATCAACGGGTGTTTATGGGCAAGATAACGGCGAATGGATTGATGAAGATACCGCACCTGTGCCGCCACAACGCGAAGCATCGCAGGTGATATTGCAAGCAGAACAAGTCTTGCAACAAGGCTTTGGTGATAAAGCCATTATCATTCGTCCAAGCGGTATTTATGGACGCGCGCGTCTCATGCGCTTACGCAAAGCCCGCGAGCCACACAAAGAGGCAGTGGCAGCAGCGCACTGGAGCAATCGAATTATGGATCGCGATTTGGTCACTATCATTACTAACGTACTGACTATCCATGCGCCCAAGCCCCTTTATATTGCTACTGATTATACGCCAGTCACGACTTTTGAGTTAGGCGTTTGGTTAAGTCAGCAGATAAATGAAACGCCTCCTGCGCTTGACGATAAAAAAGTAGCGGTTACGGGAAAACGCTTGCACAGTAATATTCCATTAGCTTGGTTGGCATATCCTGATTGGCAAGTCGGTTACCGTGATATTTTGCGCCATCAAGAACAACATCAAGAGTAATATGCCAGTTTGATTTGATTGTTTCATCTTTTATAGCTTATGGAGATTTCATGACCCAGCCTTCTACTTCTGACAACCATTTACCCAGTGCTAACCTTACAGCAGTAGGCGGTACAATTTCAGAAGGCAATGCTGAGCAGTCGTCTATCTTGCCAGATAGTACCCAACCTGCGATTGTGCATCCTAATTTTGACCCGAGTCGTTTGCCACTTGATCCTGCCAGACCCTTGAGCGATATTCCAGAGCCTGCCAGGCGCCTAAATGGTCAGTTGCAAAGGCTATATGGCCGCTCTGCGCGTTTTTATCAGCCTAAAGCACACAATTTGTCAAAATGGGCGCTGATTGCTTCAGAAGTATTGGGCGAGCATCTGTCATTACTGCGGGCGGCAGAGCTTGTCGAGTTTCCAGACAGTTTTTATCACAACCATAGCGCGCAACCATTATTATCATCATTAAATGCTATGACTTTGCTCGATATGGCCGATATCCAGCAGGTGCTTCGTGCTTATCCAAAACTACATCGTTACGGTTTTGCACTGAATGACTCTCCTGCAAGTACTGAGACTAGTGTGAGTAGCGATGCTAAAAACCAACAGGCTTCTTTACGTGCATTGACCAAACGTTATAATCCAGATGAGTTGCTCAACAGTGTTTACGCCGAAGATTGGCAGGTGGTTTTGCAGCCGCAGCAATTTGAGACAGGCGAGGGCAGTTTGGCTACTGACATTATGGCGTGTAGCGTTGCTGTCCATGCATTGAGGCAGTGTGATACGCGCAAAAGTATCAATCATCGCTATAGCGCTGCGCAAATCTGTCAGCACATACGCAGCTATCTGCTGAGTCAGATCATTTGTGAACCATCGCAGCGTCATGCATACCGTCAAATAAGGGTTTTCACAGGACATGTTATTGTTGCCGCGTATCATTTAGGCTGGGAGATACAAGTGAGTGATGGCGGTCAGTGTTATTTTAATCTCTCATCGCGCAGTGGCCTATTGACCCGTTATCCTAATATGCAGGATTACGACATCAATGGTTGGTCAAGCTGATCAATAATGCGTACAATAACGCCAATTTTTTTGCTCTTCTTCTTGTCAATAGGAACGCTTCCATGCTTAATGCCCCAATGCCTAATGCTCAACACCCTTCTTTCTCCTCACATCAATTTATCCAACTGGCTTTAGACAATCAAGTCCTTAAATTTGGCGAGTTTGTCCTCAAGTCTGGTCGTATCAGTCCGTATTTTTTTAATGCAGGCTTGCTGGCGTCGGGTGAGATGTTGTCGTTGCTAGCATGTGGTTATGCCGATGCCTTGGCTGAGCAAATGGTGGCTAGTCATAACGGTACAGATGAGCAGGAGTTGGTGATCTTTGGTGCAGCGTATAAGGGTATTCCTTTTGTGGCAGCAACCGCGCAAGCCTTATGGATTCATCATGGTATCAATGCTAAGTGGGGCTATAATCGCAAGGAAGCCAAAACTCATGGCGAAGGTGGTAACTTAGTAGGCGCTGACGTTAGTGGTAAAGCAGTATGGGTACTCGATGATGTCATTACCGCTGGTACGGCGATGCGCGAAGTGGTTGAGATTTTAGAGCAAGCGGGCGCTAGCGTTGCCGGTATTATCGTCGCCCTTGACCGTAAAGAAAAAGGTCAGGCTGAGTATTCTGCTATTCAAGAGCTGGCATCAACATTAGAAGTACCGGTGCGCGCACTCGTCGATATTGATGATTTAATCAGTTATTTGGCAGATGACCATGGCGTACAAAGCAGCCAATATAAAGATGCGACCCAACTTGCCAAGATGCAACATTATCGCGCGCAGTACGGCGTATAGTTGTGCACTGAGTTTGAAGCTGTTCTATATTAATAATATAACGTAAGTGAGTCTTGTTATGAGTCTAGAAAATCAAAAAAAATCGTTAAACATACTCGTCATTATGGATCCTATCGAGCAGGTTAATTATAAAAAAGACACGACCCTTGCGATGATGTGGTCGGCGCAAGACCGTAAGCACAGCCTTGGCTACTGTCAGATTCATGACTTGTGGTTGGATCGTGGACAGTTGATGGTTGATACGCAGCCAGTGACCGTCAAGCGTGACCCTGAGGATTTTTATTCATTAGGGGATAAATCGACAGCGCCAATCAGCGATTATGACGTGGTTTTGATGCGTAAAGATCCGCCGTTTGATATGCGTTTTATTTATGCCACTTATATGCTTGATCATGCCAAAGCCGCAGGCGTGCTAGTGGTCAATGACCCACAAGCGATACGTGATTGTAATGAAAAGCTATTTGCCACGTGGTTTAGCGATTATATGAGCCCAACGATTGTGACCAGTAAACAGGCGCATATTCGTAAGTTTATCGCTGAGCAGCAAGACGTCATTGTTAAGCCATTAGATGGTATGGGCGGTACGGGGATTTTCCGTTTGACCGCAGATAGTCCAAATATCGGCGTCACGCTTGAGATTTTAACTGAGCTTGAGACACTACCCATTATGGCGCAGCGTTATTTGCCAGAGATCAAAGAGGGCGATAAGCGCGTGTTGATCGTCGATGGAGAAGTGGTCGATTATAGCTTGGCGCGTATTCCTACCAAAGGCGAAACCCGTGGTAATTTAGCGGCAGGTGGTAGCGGTGTTGCGATGCCGCTCACCGATATCGAACGTCAAGTGGCAGAAGTAGTCGCACCGATTGTCAAAGAAAAAGGTCTAATGTTTGTCGGGCTAGATTTAATTGGTGGTCGTATTACTGAGATTAATGTCACCAGCCCAACGTGCGTTCGTGAGATTGACGACCAATGTGGTACGGACATCGCGACAGACTTTATCATCGCCATTGAAAATAAATTAGCAGTTTGCGCAACGCTGTAAGGATAGAGTGATTTATCACTAAGCTATGCGCACAATACTTAAAAAACAGTGTGCTAAGATAGATTGATAAACGGCATCTTTTAATAGCCCATAAAAAGGCGATAAAACGTCATTAACAAACGATGCTTTTATGGCTTCTCGATAGTATTTATAACAGCCAAGTCGCGATTGCTCACGGCTTGGATTTTTGTTATTGACAGTGCATAAAGTGCTATATGTCAGACAACGATTTACACTATACTATGCGAGATTTTATAGGGTCATTATTTGCTGATGACTGAGATGATTATAGGATAATAAGTCCTTCATATAAATAAAGAAAAGATAGGCAGGCGTTCATGAAAGCACCGCATATATTAATGATGGCCGCGGGTACTGGCGGGCATGTGTTCCCAGCGCTGGCAGTGGCTGAGGAATTGACCCAGCGTGGTGCGGTTATTCATTGGCTAGGAACGCCAAATGGTATGGAAAATGGCTTGGTTGCACCGACTGGTTATCGCTTTCATGCTATCGATATGCAAGGACTACGTGGTAAAGGAATCGGGCGTTTATTAAAGTTACCGGTGACCTTATTGTCAGCGACGATGGCCGCTATAAAAGTGATTCGAAGCAATCAAATTGATATAGTCGTCGGTTTTGGTGGTTATGTGACAGCGCCTGGCGGTATCGCCGCACGTCTGACCAATACACCTCTGATTATCCATGAACAAAATGCCATTGCAGGCATGAGTAATCGCTACCTATCCAAGATTGCAACCAAGGTGTTGCAAGCATTTGAGCATACCTTTGCCAATAGTGCACAGGATCCTAAGCTTGAAACGGTTGGTAACCCAGTACGCAATGCCATCACTGGTGTCTCTGAACCGACGGTGCGTTATGATGTTAATGATAACACACCGCTTAAACTTTTGGTGGTGGGCGGCTCACTTGGTGCGCAAGCCTTAAATGACACTGTGCCAAAAGCGCTGGCATTGCTAAACCAGCCTTTTGCAGTCCGTCACCAATGCGGGCGCAATAATGAGGCTGCCACGCAAGCGGCTTACGATGAGCAAGATTTGAGTATGCACACGTTTGTGGTACAGCCTTTTATCGACGATATGGCCGCCGCTTATAATTGGGCAGATATTATTGTTTGCCGAGCAGGCGCATTGACGGTTACGGAAATTCAAAACGTCGGTATTGCCGCAATTTTTGTACCGCTGCCGCATGCAGTAGATGATCATCAGACTGCTAATGCCCGCACTTTAACCTCATACGATGCGGCGATTCTGTTACCGCAGTCTGAGCTGACAGCTAAGCGTTTAAGTGATGAACTTGCTGTACTTAATCGAGAAACGTGTCTAACGATGGCAAAAAAAGGTCATGCCCTTGCCAATCGAAGTGCGAGCAAGCAAGTTGCTGATATTATCTGGCAAACGCTGTAGCCTACATTCTTATAGCTGACTGTTTTTATCACCAATTATTTTGATACATTAAATTTTATTAGCCTTTAATAAAGAGAAGCCTTATGTCTAACCCTGCGAAAGCTCTACCTAAGCGTTTGATTGAAATACCAGAAATGCGTCGTATTCAGCATTTGCATTTTGTCGGTATTGGTGGCTCGGGGATGTGTGGTATCGCGGAGGTGATGAACAATCAAGGCTATCAAGTAAGTGGTTCTGATATTGCTGAAAGTTTGGTTACTCGGCGTCTACAGCAAATTGGCATTAAAATATCAATCGGCCATGATTCCAAAAATATTGCCAATGCCGATGTCATCGTTGTATCGTCAGCGATTGATCGCAGCAACCCTGAAGTTAAAGCGGCGTTAGAAGCGCGTTTGCCGGTGGTACGCCGTGCCGATATGCTGGGTGAGTTGATGCGCTATCGTCATGGTATTGCGGTTGCTGGTGCTCATGGTAAAACGACAACGACCAGTTTGCTGACTACGATGATGGCAGAAGGGCAGCTTGACCCAACATATGTGATTGGCGGTAAATTAAACGCTTCTGGTAAAAATGCGGCGCTGGGTAGTAGCCGTTTTTTGGTGGCAGAAGCCGATGAATCTGATGCGTCTTTCTTATCATTGCGTCCGATGGCAGCGATTGTGACCAACATCGATCAAGACCATATGGAAACGTATGAAAATAGCTTTGATAAATTAAAAGCCGCTTATATTCAATTTTTACAAAACATGCCGTTTTACGGTTTGGCGGTGGTCTGCGGTGACGACCCAGAATTGTATGCAATGATTGATGATATCGGTCGTCCCGTACTGACCTTTGGACTTGAGCCTTTTAATGATGTACAAGGCGTTGATTTGGTGACGGAAGGAACCAAAACTCACTTTACGGTACTGCGCCGTGACCGTGAACCTTTACGTTTGACTCTCAATATTCCTGGCACTCATAACGTTTACAATGCGCTTGCCGCTATTACCATGGCGACCGATGAGGGAGTCGATGACGAAGCCATCAAACGCGCTCTGCAAAAATTTGAAGGGGTTGGTCGCCGTTTTGAGCAGCATGCCTCGGTCAGTATTGATGATGGTGATGTTTTGTTGATTGACGATTATGGTCATCACCCAAAAGAAGTCGATGCCACTATTAAAGCGGCGCGTCAAAGCTTCCCTGAACGTCGTTTGGTAATGATGTTCCAGCCGCACCGTTATAGTCGCACCCGCGATTGTTTTGATGATTTTGTCGAAGTACTCTCCAGCGTTGATGAATTATTATTATTAGACGTATATTCAGCAGGTGAAAGCCCAATTACTGGTGCTGATACCAAGTCATTAGCACGTAGTATTCGGTTGCGCGGTGAAGTTGAACCGACGATTATTGACAAGGACAATTTAGCTCCTGTCATGCAGCGTTTATTAAAAGCCAATGACATGCTCATTACTCAAGGTGCAGGTAATGTAGGGCAGATCGCTGTCGACTTGGCTGCCAATAACCTTTACATTAAGTAAGCTAAAAAATTCTAGGAACGATCCTCATGACGACTGATAATAAAGAAAATACCAGCACTCAAAATTTAGATAATTTAGATAATTTAGATAGTAATGGCGCAACCCTAAACACGACGACCAGTGATGCAAAAGATGCCAGACAGTTTGGTAAAGTGGCGGTTGTCTACGGCGGCAGTAGCAATGAACGCAGCGTGTCATTAGACAGTGGTGCTGCCGTATTGCAGGCGCTACAAAACCAAAACGTTGACGCCACTCATTTCGATCCTAAGTATCAAGACATCACGGAGTTACGCGAGTATGACCGTGTGTTCAACGTGTTGCATGGTCGCGGCGGCGAAGATGGTTTGTTACAAGGTGTGCTGCAATGGTTTGATATCCCGCAGACGGGTTCAGGCATTTTGGCATCAGCGCTGGGCATGGACAAGGTTCGTACCAAGCAATTGTGGCAAGGTTGTGGATTAGCAACTGCACCATTTTCATTGCTGACAGCTGATACCGACTGGCAGCAAGTGGTCAACATGCTAGGTCTGCCACTTATTATCAAGCCTGTTCATGAAGGCTCTAGTATTGGCATGACCAAGGTCAACAATCTTGACGAGTTGCCCGCGGCTTATGCAACGGCGGTACAGTGCGGTGATGCTGTAATGGCTGAGCGCTGGATTACCGGTCGTGAGTTCACGATTGTCATTATCGACGATGAAGCTTATCCAGTCATTCGTCTTGAGCCTGCTGATATTACCAACTTCTATGATTTTGAAGCCAAGTACAATCGCAATGATACCAGTTACTATATTCCCTGTGGTTTGAGCGCTGCTGATGAAAAGCATTTACAAGATCTGAGCCTTGCGGCATTTCGTGCCGTTGATGCAAAAGGATGGGGACGTATCGATGCTATGCAAGATGAAGCAGGTAACTTTTGGTTGCTTGAAATCAATACGGTTCCTGGTATGACCAGCCATAGCTTGGTTCCGATGGCAGCCAAGGCTCGAGGCATGGACTTTGATGCATTGTGCTGGCATATTTTAGCGCAGACATTAGAGGGACTTGTTTAGCAGTCATTGCTTAAATGATTATTTAGTGATTCTACTTTTTTACACTGCTCATAATGCCATTCATATTCATTAAGACAGTTATCATTGATAGGCTGTCTTAATAAAGCAGTGATAAAAATTATGAATTATTAGATTTGAATTTTGCTTATAGTCGGTGAATACTAATAGACGAAAACGGGCTAATGTATCACTAGAGCTGCTATACCACAGCGTCATGTAAACTTGTGTAAATTCGTTGTCACTAGTAGGGGTTAAGCTATTGTTTAACCATAAAATACGTTAATATTGTAATTATAGGTCTGTTTTAGTGATATTTCCGTTTTCTACGAACATAGCCCATAAGTTATTCATAAATTAAGAAAAATGTTACGTTTAAATGAGCATAATGTCATTCTATAAATCGTTTTAGTAAAATATTTTGATAACATGTTAACTCAATAGGCTTCTGCAAAAATATGCAGATTTACATTTATAAATAGCATGATCAGTTTTATGCAAATATAGGGACAAAGGTCGTTATGGCTCAAACTGTCAACGAGGTAACTGACTTGATGAGTGATAAAACCCGTCGCCCAAACTCTAAATTCCAAGTACCGACTTCGGTCAAATATTTTTTTATGGTATTGGTACTAGGGTTGCTCGTACTGATATTGATAATGGGTGGAAAAGCATTGCGTGATGCGCCTCCAGCTGCGATCCATGTGAATAATCAGGGTTTGACAGTTACCCAATATCGCGCATTGCAACAGGTTATGAATCAACAAAAGGTAAGCAGCTTTTTTACCTCTGATTTGCAAGCGTTAAGAGATATTACGACGGGTCTGGCTTGGGTTGATCAGGTTAGTATTTCTCGTGATTGGCAACGAGGCATAGTCGTTACCGCATTACCTAAGCAAGCGGTTGCTAATTTTGGTACAGAGCGGTTGGTAGATGCAAAAGGGGCGGTTTTTGTCCCTGCTGATAGTAGAGATCTGACGCAGGAACGCTTCGCCACCTTACAAGGTGAGATAACGCAAGCCCCAGTTATCATGCAGCAGATGCAGCAAGTTAATGATTGGTACGCGCCACTGGGTATGCAGGTCGAAGATATTATCCTGTCACCAAGAATGACTTGGCTGATTCGTTTTGACAATGGGCTACGTGTGATTGTCGATAATGAGAATACCGCTCAAAAGCTGCTGAGTCTAAGTCAGCTGCTGGGTAATCAGTTAAGTAAGCGCCGAGGCGAAATACAGTCTGTAGATTTGCGTTATAAAAATGGCTTTACCATCGCTTGGGATATGGCACAGCCAAAAACTGATGAAGCAAAATAACTATAGATAGATAGCATAAGCAAGCAAAAACTGCTTTGTATTTTAGGTTGAGCTGTTTTGATAGTTTGTAGCACAGAATATACAACATCATAGCGTGTTGATAACGCTTTTTTTAATGATCTAATGGAGACGTCATTTGGTCTCCTGTTTAGCGATAATTTGTCTGGTACCATGAAAAATACTGAAAATCTGGTTGTTGTCCATCTAAGTGCCACGGCAGTCTATGTCGTCATTGGCAATGTTGTCTCTGCAAAAGACATCCGTATTCTGGGCGTGGGACAAGTCAAAAACAGCGATTTCTACCAAGGTCAAATAAAACACCGTGAACGTCTACAAGGTGCTATTAAACAAGCCATTCAAGAAGCAGAAGATACTGCCAATTGCCGTGTGCACAGTGTGTGGTTGACCTTAGCGACCCCCGAACTATCGAGCAAAAATAGTGCAGGCGAGGTACGCGTAGAAGATGAGGCCGTACGTGCCAAAGATATGGTACAGGCCTTGTCTAATGCTAAGTCACGCGATCTATCGTCAGACTATTATTTGATGCATTGCTGTCAGCAAGGTATTTATGTCGATGATCAAGATTTCATGGTGGATGATGCAATCGAAATGATGGCGCACAATATTACTGTGATGTACCACATGATGATGATGCCTGTTGCTAGCCGTCAGAATATCCAAAAATTACTGCAAAGTTGTGATGTTGGTATTGACCATATCGTATTTGATGCAGTGACGAGTGCTGAATATAGTTTGATGAGTGACGAGCGCCAGCAAGGGGTTTGTTTGGTAGATATTGGTGCTAGTACAACCAGTATTTGCGTATACAAAGAAAACAAGCTGATATTTACCCATTGTATCGCGACGGGCAGCCACGAAGTAACGATGGATATCTCAGCTGATTTTGGTATCTCCATGATTGAAGCTGAAAAGCTGAAAAAAACCCATGGTACTGTTGATGTCAATAGCGTCGATCCTAGCTCATTCTTTATCTTTAAACCACAAGGAACAGGTGACGAGATTAATATTGGTATCTATAATCTAGCCCGCATTATTGAGGCGCGCTATGTGCAGATATTTACGGAAGTTGCTCGTCAATTGCATGAGGCTGATCTCATCGGCTATATCGACAAAGGTATCGTACTTACAGGTGGCGGTACGGCGATTAAAGGTATGATACCCTTTACCAAAAAATTGCTCAAAATGCCCGTAGTATTAACCAATACTCATCCTGCTATTAGTGCTCATAACCATTTTGATAATGATGAGTCATTTAAGCAGCTAAACAGTCAAGTAAATGATCGTGCTTATCAGACAGCATTTGGTACACTATTATATAGTCAAAGCGAGCAGTTTCGCCGTAGTGAAAAAAGCGAGCCTGAAGCGATTCAAAAAAATCGAGTCACTGGTGTTTTTCAAAGTGCAGGGCAACGTTTTGCTAGTGTACTCAAAAAGATATTATAATCTGTTAGCAAAGCATCCTTATATTAAGCAATATAAGAGTATGCAGCTAGATTATAGGCAAGAATACGAAAAGTAACACCCTGTACCATACTGGCATATTTTGGCTAACACAATTGTCTAAGCCATTGCCCTGTTTTATTTAAATACAATTATATATAGTAAGTCGATAGCGCGCCATATAAGTGTGTTACCAAGTATCGACCATCACGCTATCTGCAACTGGAGAAACCTTTTTATGTCAAAATACACCATGCCAGATGATAACCAGCTTCAAAATAACGGCCAAGCAAGCTTCACTGTATTCGGTGTTGGTGGTGGTGGCGGTAATGCGGTTGAACATATGGTACAACAAGGGATTAGAGGTGTAACGTTCGTCTGTGCTAACACGGATAAACAAGCGCTTGATCGTTTAACTGCACCGCACAAATTGCAGCTTGGCGCAAAAACGAATCGTGGATTAGGCGCAGGGGCAAACCCAGAAGTTGGGCGTGAAGCAGCAGAAAGCGAAGAGGAAGCTATCCGCGCATTACTCGAACATGCCGACATGGTGTTCATTACTGCTGGTATGGGCGGTGGTACAGGTACGGGTGCAGCGCCTGTGGTTGCACGTATTGCTAAAGAAATGGAAGTATTGACAGTCGCCGTAGTGACTACGCCATTTAAGTTTGAAGGTGGCAAACGTATCAAGGCTGCCAAAGCAGGTATTGAGCAGCTGACCAACTTCGTTGATTCTATCATTACGATTCCGAATGATAAGCTGATGAGTGTCTATGGCAATATCTCTATGCAAGACGCCTTTAAAAAAGCGGACGATGTATTATTACACGCGGTTCAAGGTATTGCTGAAACTATCGCTAGTGAGGGTATGATCAATATCGATTTTAACGATATTCGCACCGCAATGACGGCTAAAGGTCATGCAATGATGGGTATTGGCCGTGCCAGCGGTGATGATCGTGCGCGTCAAGCAACTGAGAAAGCCATCAGATCACCATTGCTTGATGACTTGCGTTTAGAGAATGCAAAAGGTCTATTGGTTAACGTAATCTCTTCTGAATCACTATCATTGGATGAGATGAGTAAAATTAGTATCATCGTTGAAGAAATTACAGATATCGACGATGCTCATATTTTCTATGGTTCAGTGATTGACGAAAAAATGGGTGATGACTTGCATGTTACCGTTATCGCCACGGGTCTGACTTTAGATGAAAATGCTGGGCAAGAGCCGGAAGTAGTTGAGGCACCAGTTCCTTCTGTCAATAGCACTCAGCCTGTTGACCCTAACGTGCATACCAGCGCTTTAAACAGTCAAAAGCAATCGCAGGCCCAGATGTATCAAGATACAGCTGGTGCTACCCGTGCAAGCGCGCCTCAAGAGCAGGCAAAAACCAAAACCAATAGCATTCAAGATTATCTGAAACGCCAACAAAACAAATAATATTTTTAGATATTTGGAATCAAAAAAAGCCAGTACTAAGTTGCTGGCTTTTTTGTGCGTATAGATAACGCCCATATATTAGTAAGCTGATTCAGCTATCAAAGAGCTTTATTTATAAATAGCGCCTCTTGATATGAAGATAATCATTAATATATAAGCGTATAGAATAATTTATGATTGTAAATATTTACTGATATTTCGCTATTCTAAGAAGGAAAGTTCAATCAGTAAGACATAAAAACAATCAAGATTTATTGGCGATAAGTGTTATCAATCAAGGAGATAAGAAAATTAGCGAGTTTTAACTATAGCGAACTAGGGGCGGGTAATGATACACTATGGCAATTGTAACAAAATATGTGAGAAGACAGCCATGAACCAAAGAACCATAAAAACTGCGATTGCTGTCACAGGTATTGGTCTTCATAGTGGTCAGCCTGTTGACCTAGAGTTTCATCCGCAACCTATTGATACGGGTATTGTTTTCGAGCGTTCTGATATCGAAGGCAGCCAGCCGATCCCAGCCAGTGCCTTTTTGGTACAAGACACTATGATGTCATCAAATTTAGTGTTTGGTGGAACACGTGTGGGGACGGTCGAGCATTTGCTTAGTGCCATTGCTGGACTAGGTGTGGATAATCTTTTAATCCGTGTGTCAGCCTCAGAAATACCAATTATGGATGGTAGTGCCGCTCCTTTTGTGGCGCTGCTACTTGACGCAGGATTTTGTGAACAAGATGCTTTAAAGAAGTTTATAAAAATCGTCAGACCAGTACGAGTAAAAGTAGACGATAAATGGGCAGAACTGCGCCCTTATGAAGGGTTTGAGCTAAATTTTGAGATTGATTTTGATCATCCTGCTATCGACAAAGATTTCCAGCATGCCCAGCTGCAGTTTTCGACGCAAAACTTCATTGAGCAATTGAGTTCAGCCCGTACTTTTGGTTTTTTACGGGATATCGAAGCCTTACGTCAGAATAATTTGGCGTTAGGAGGCAGTATGGACAATGCCATTGTTATTGATGAAGCAAATATTCTTAACGAAGAAGGTCTACGTTTTAATGATGAGTTCGTTCGTCATAAAATTTTGGATGCTTTAGGTGATTTATATTTGATTGGTTATCCGATTTTGGGCCGTTTTAATGCTTATAAATCTGGTCACGCGTTGAACAATTTATTGGTACGTGAGATATTATCTGACCATAATAATTTTGAAATTGTAACTTTTGATGACAATGTAACGTGTCCAATCCAGTATTTACCTCTTGAAGGTTTGACTGTTGAAGGATGAATACAGGAATATACACGAAGTATCGAAACATTTACGCAATATTACATAATCCGGCTGTAATTACATTCTAATAATATTCATTATTTTGAATGTATTGTTTAGATTATTTTAACAATTCTGCTCCAGAGTAGAGAATATACAAGCTGTGGATAGTTTTTCAATCATCTGTTGGTGACGTTCATAATGTGAACGGAGCGAGCAGGTGATTTTTTTCGTTTGCATCATTACAAAATCCCAGCCTTACCCGCTGATTTTTACGGTTTAGTTTACACAACTTTACATAGTAACATTAAGAATTTCAATGATTTGCCAGACGCAAAAGCGCTTTTTTGAGATTTTCATCAGTGGTGACATGCTCTGCAGCCTGTGATATAGTCCGCTTTGTGTTTTGGCTAAGAGCCTGATTTGCATTGGCTTTACTAGATTTTGACAAGGTTGCTGATGCTGCTGGTAGTTGTTTAGATGAGTGATTATCAGCTGAGCTTTTAGCTACGACGACGCGAATTTGCTTGAGTTGTTTAAATGTAATTGACTGCTCTGTTAGGACTTGCAAATAAGCGCTCTGTAAATAGCGAATATGATTAGCGGCAGTCATTGAGCCCACACTGAGTATTAATTGCTCGGATGTGAGGCCTACGACCCAACAGGTATTAAGGATTTCTTCAGGTAGACAATCTACCAATAACTCTTTTACCTCATGGGTCGCTTCTATATATAGCCGCATATTGTCAGCAAGCGTTCGGGGTAGTGCGCTACCAGCAAAAGCTTGATGGTCGATAAGTTGGGCAAGCCGATTTGGCTGTTTTTTTGACATCGTAATGACTCATCTAATAGGTGACAAAATCGATATTCATAACTGACAGGCTAAAAGTAATTTATAGTGAACAATTTGCGAGATAGTTGACTAAGCAGAATATGGTATTAATAGCTAATATCGGCATTAGTCACTACAGAAGAAATAGCGGGCTGTTGTAATAAGGATTTTATCATGTTTTTTTAATGATTATCTCCTCTAAACTAATTGATGCTTTGTCACGGATGACGAGCGGTCTTGTATTAACAATAGGTAGTAAATTTATGAAACAAGCTTTATTAATTTTGTCAGTATTGGGAATGGGTATAGCACAGACAAGTGGTGCTGTCGAAACAACCTTTCAACCAAATAATACCTTGAGTCATACCATCACAAATATTTCTGCTTCTTCGAACTACGGTTCTAGTCGCAATATCTATAGCACTAACAGTGGTGCTCATGTATATAGCAACGACGAGATCAGTCAAGCTATTGATAATTTAAGTGCGCATGCCAAGCAAAAAGAATACCAGCTTGCTTCGCTTACCAGCCGTTTGTCTTACGAGCAGCGTCAGCAGCAATCAAGCCGTGCTCCTGATCGCAATTCTGCTCCTGCTATCGCAGCGGCAAATGCCTCTCGAGTAGCCCTATCTAGAAGCTCTGGCTACTGTGCTCGCTATGTACGTAAAGCGCTACAATCAGCAGGTTACGAATTTACGCCTAATCCTTCAGCATATCAGTATGCCTCTCGTGGCACACTTGCCCAAGCAGGTTTTACTAAGATCAGTAATGATATGCAGCCACAAGTGGGTGACGTTGTTGTCTATAATCGCACTTCAAACCGCCCACATGGTCATATCCAGATCTTTGATGGCAACGATTGGGTATCTGATTTCCGTCAAAACAGTATTAGCCCATACAGCGGTACTTACAGCTATACGACATGGCGTGATTCACAATATGTCGATGATGCATCAGACCGCGGCATCTACCTTGCGATGGCTGACAAATAAATATTAGTTAGATATAACCTAAGTTAAAAGTTTTCTCCAAACCCAGTAATGCTTTTTATAGCGTTGCTGGGCTTTTTTTGCGCTTTGAGTTGTGATGCCCAATGCAAAACTAGAGCTAAAGCTTAAATCTCGACCAGTGGTTGCGATTGTGAAAGTCAGGCGGAGAGGGATGGCTTGAGGCAAAATATAAAGCAGTCTCACCAAACCATAGAATAACGCAAGGATGTATCTGCTCAATCACAGTATTTGCGGTGACGTACTGCTGATTGGGTAGTCGGGTCACGGGCACCCCAAAGCTCCGCTCATAATGATGAGGTTGATTTGCTACTGATGAACCATTAGATAAAGGGTTTTCTACGTAGCTCAATGCTGGCTTTACATTATCTGTCCAATCAATAGATGCGTGCTGTCCATCAGCTGTGTGTAAGGGTATTGGCGGTAAGGTGGCAGGATTACGATAGCTCTGAAATTGATACAGTGCGTAACGACCGTCTGGATTGGCATTAATCTCAATGTAAGGCGCTGTTTTGTGATCATTCGTTAGATCTTTATCATTTATCAGACGACCAGCGATAAAACACTCAAGGCAAGTCTCCTCCCATAAGTAATCATCGAATCTTACTTGCGCTTGCTGCCAAGTCGGCCAAGTTAGTTGATCTGCTAACACTTGACTGGGTAAGGTAACTTGATAGGTCAGCTGTAAGTGCAATAATGGCTGTCGAATAATCTGTGCACTCACATCTATACAGATACGCTGTAACTCATCTACAGTCACACCCAGTTGCTGCGCATCGTTTGCTATCGTTTCAGCGGCTATACGGAGATTGAATGATTGGTTCATAATTTAAGATCCGACAATAAAAATATATAAGTAACCATAAAAAAGTTGTACCGATTAAGAGAGCTAATACTACACGCTAAGTAAATCCAATACGATTAGGCAATATAAAAGCCGCGAGCAAGATGCATCGCGGCTTTTATATTTATCGTCATCATTTAGCTATGACTTGAGTTGGTGCGGCATACAATCACTCAAACCAAGCTGGTCATGACATATTATTGCGCATGACGTGCTAAGTTAGACAGTTTTGGGTTGGCGTTTGGATTTTTACGTAGCAATAGTGCCATACGACCAATAGAATGAACCAAAGACGCGTTAGCCGCTTTGGCAAGTTCCGCACCGATGACATCGCGTTCTTCTTTTGTGCCAGCAGGCAGTTTTACTTTGATGAGCTCATGATCTGATAGCGCGCGATCAATCTCTTCAGTAATGGTTGGGGTAATACCTTTGTTACCAATCATGACGATAGGTTTGAGGTCGTGACCAATGCCTCTTAGGCGTTTAATGGTAGCGTTATCGAGTTGCATAGAATTCCTAGGTGTTGGTAAAAATAAAAGACAGTGCTATTAAGAGCAGTTGACGACCATTATAGATAATCTGTGGTCATCTTGCATGAGATCAGCAGGATTTTGCACGATTTTACGTGATGAAAATGTTAAACTGAATGTTTGGGCACATTATAAACGCTACTGTCTGATAAATCAGTGTTTTAACCAATAGAATTTCGCCAGTCTAAGACTGTAAATGTATAAAAAGCTTGATTAATAGCATACTCGAATGAATTTAACCCATATCGAAGTGCTTCAGAAATCTTTTAGCTACTTCAGTAATATGTATTAATGTTTTGCAAAGCAATAGGAGCAGGTATTTTGGCCACGCGTATCGAAAATAAAAAACTGTCAAAGAGTAGTAGCGCTTGGATGAAAGAGCATATTGACGATCATTATGTGCAAAAAGCGCAAAAAGATGGCTATCGTGCCCGTGCTGCCTATAAATTATTAGAAATTAATGAAAAGACCAATATTATTAAAAAAGGCATGACGGTTGTGGATTTGGGCAGTGCTCCAGGCAGTTGGTCTCAAGTGGCAGGTCAGCTGGTAGGCGAAAAAGGTATTTTGATTGCCTCTGATATTCTGCCGATGGATACATTGCCTGATGTGACCTTTATTCAAGGCGACTTTCGCGAAGCAGAAGTGTTTGATGCGATCATGGCAGAGGTTGGTGATAGGCAGGTTGATGTAGTGCTGTCCGATATGGCACCAAATACGGCAGGTAACAGCGCAATCGATCAGCCACGCATGATGTATTTATGCGAGCTGGCAGTGGACTTTGCGCTTGCAACCTTACCAGAAGGTGGCGCACTTATTATGAAAGTGTTTCAAGGCGAAGGCACACAAGAATTACGCAAGCAGATGCAGCAGGATTTTAGTAAGATTCGTAGTATCAAACCAGGTGCGTCAAGACCACGGTCAAAAGAGATGTTTTGGATAGCGATTAAATAATCATAAAGTCGTTACGTCACAGCCATTGTAAGCGAGATAATGTGTCACCATAACAGAGTCTTATGAGTGCATTGAACCCGCTACAATCGTTAACTGAATAATAGCGAAACCTGCTTGAATTATGCAGGTTAGCACCACATATCATGGTATATTAACTTTGTTTCAAGCATATGTTTTAGGCAAAGTCGTCTGACAATAAGCGCCTGATGTGCTCATCTACGATAGATATATAGGTCATTGATATTTATAACTTGTGAAAACAGTTCTAATGCAGCATTTGGGTTGTGTCAGTCTGAATCACAAATTCTGGCTATGAATATATCTACTAAAAAATGAGCAATACGTTTATAGACGTCACGTGTTTAATAAACACACCAATAAGTAAGGGATGGGAATAACTAGTGAGCGACATGGTAAAAAATACCTTATTGTGGCTGGTGGTAATCGGCGTTTTGGTGCTGGTGTTTAGCGGCTTTGATCAATCATCCGAGCCGGATAGCCTTAACTACTCTGAGTTTGTGACCGCTGTGTCAGAAAACCAAGTAGCCAGCGTTGAAATCGATGGCGAGCAAATCACCGGCGAAAAGAAAAATGGTTCATCTTTTGAGACCATTAGACCAGCTGTGTCAGATGACGAGCTGATGCCATTGCTGCGTGAGAACCAAGTTGAAGTCCAAGGGACTGCACCAAAACGCCAAAGCGTCTTGATGCAATTACTGATAGCCAGTTTCCCAATTCTATTGATTATTGGTCTGTTTTTATTCTTCATGCGTAACATGCAAGGCGGCGCTGGCGGTAAAGGCGGCGGCCCTATGAGCTTTGGTAAGTCAAAAGCCAAAATGCTGACTGAAGACCAAATCAAGGTGAACTTTGAAGATGTGGCTGGTTGTGAAGAGGCCAAAGAAGAAGTGGTCGAAGTGGTCGAGTTTTTACGCGACCCTGATAAATTTACCAAGCTGGGTGCAACAATTCCACGTGGTATCTTAATGGTAGGCCCTCCAGGTACGGGTAAAACCTTATTAGCCAGAGCCATTGCAGGTGAAGCTAAAGTGCCGTTCTTCTCAATCTCAGGTTCTGATTTTGTTGAAATGTTTGTTGGTGTCGGTGCCTCACGTGTACGCGATATGTTCGAACAAGCGAAAAAGAGCGCACCTTGCATCATCTTTATTGATGAAATTGATGCGGTCGGTCGTCATCGTGGCTCGGGTATGGGCGGCGGTAATGATGAGCGTGAGCAGACACTGAACCAATTATTGGTCGAAATGGATGGTTTTGAAGGCAACGAAGGCGTAATCGTCATTGCCGCGACTAACCGTGCAGATGTGCTTGATAAAGCGCTACTGCGTCCAGGTCGTTTTGACCGTCAGGTACAAGTGGGCTTGCCAGATATTAAAGGTCGTGAACAAATTCTAAAAGTGCATTTGAGAAAACTGCCGAATACTATCGGTGTTGATGCCAATGCACTGGCTCGCGGCACACCTGGATTTAGTGGTGCGCAGCTGGCCAACCTTGTCAACGAAGCGGCACTGTTTGCGGCACGTCGTAATAAGACCAGCGTTGATATGAATGACTTTGAGGATGCAAAAGACAAGCTATATATGGGTCCTGAGCGTAAATCAATGGTCATCCGTGAAGAGGAGCGCCGTGCGACTGCTTATCATGAAGCAGGTCACGCCTTAGTGGCTGAGCTACTACCAGGTACTGATCCTGTGCATAAAGTCACTATTATGCCGCGTGGTTTTGCGCTTGGGGTTACTTGGCAGTTGCCAGAGCATGACCAAACCAGTATGTATAAATCAAAAATGCTGAGTGATATTGCTATTTTATTCGGTGGTCGTATCGCTGAAGAGGTCTTTATCAATCAAATGTCGACGGGTGCTTCTAACGACTTTGAACGTGCAACCAAGATGGCTCGCGCCATGGTAACAAAATACGGTATGTCTGATGCCCTTGGTATCATGGTTTACGAAGACGAAGATAGCTCACAAGGCTATTTTGGCTCTAGTAGCCGTACGATTTCAGAAGCCACGCAGCAAAAGGTCGACGAAGAAGTTCGCCGTATGCTAGAAGAGCAGTATGACATCGCGCGTGAATTGATTGAAGGCAATCAAGAGAAAATGCATGCGATGGTTGATGCTCTCATGAAATGGGAAACCATTGACCGTGATCAATTGCAAGATATCCTAGCAGGTGAAGACCCACGTCCACCAAGAGTCTATCAGCATAACGAAGTCAACTTGTCAAAGAATGATATCAAGACAACTGGCTCAACACCGCCACCATTACCAGCGATGTAGTTGCTAGCTCATTAATACTCAATAGAAAAGCCCTTTTTAATAAAGGGCTTTTTGTTGTCCATATTTCATGAAGGGCTTAGTACAGAATAAGGTTTACTGGTATCATAAGCACAGTGTATAACAGACAATGTGCAATAATATAGAATATTTTGATGAGAGATGGTTTGGTTATGTCCTTATTTCAGCCTTTACCCAGCTATAAGATATCAAGTCGTGATAAAACACTAGATTTATCGCAGCCTCATATCATGGGCATTCTTAATGTCACACCCGATTCGTTTTCAGACGGTGGACAGTTCACTGTGGTAGATAAAGCAGTTGCTCATTGCCAGCAGATGATAAACGAAGGTGCGACTATTATCGACATTGGCGGTGAGTCTACTCGCCCCAATGCGGATATTGTGTCCACTGCTGAAGAGATGCAGCGTGTTGTGCCAGTAGTTCGAGCCATCCGTCAGCATTACGGGGAGGATATTTGGTTATCCATTGATACCAGTAATCCAGAGGTGATGAACGCAGCTTTTGACGCTGGTGCCGATATTTGGAATGATGTACGCGCACTCAAACGCGAGGGAGCAGCAGCACTAGCGGCTGAGCTTGATATACCCATCATGCTGATGCACATGCGCGGTGAGCCAACCACGATGAACAACCTAGCTCAATACGATGATGTGGTTGATGAAGTGATGACAGAGTTGACGACGCGTATTGAAGAAGTAACGAGCCTTGGTGTTAAACGTGAAAATATAATCATTGATCCAGGCTTTGGTTTTGCTAAGGACTATGAACATCACTGTGTATTATTGAGTCAGCTCAGAAGCTTACAAGCACTCGGATTGCCAATGATGTTTGGTATTTCGCGTAAGCGTTTTTTAGCAGAAGTATTGAGCAAGAGTGGTGTTGAAGTAGTTGCTACTACCAAAGCGGTGGATCGCGATGTCGTAGGGACTGCTGCTGGTTTGTTCGCGCTGCAGCAAGGCGCGAGTATCATTCGTACCCATAATGTGGCGATGATGCAGCAAGCAGTAGCATTATGGAGCCAGTTATCAGCGTATCATCACTAGTATTACAATAAGTGCAAATGCTCTATAAGGTTTTCACCGTTATAAATATTTATGTGCAATACCTAAAATCTGGTTCTTAACTATTATTGAGTATGAAATAAAAAACCATCTAAATGAATGAGAGTACTTTTATGACCATCCCGATTCAGCCAGAAC
>NZ_JABASR010000006.1 GCF_016107525.1 Psychrobacter aquimaris
TTCTTTGGGTTAGTATAACCTCTTAGCAGCTGTCCAATTTTATTATGCCACTACACTAGGACGTCTGATGGTTTTAGAGGTCTTATCGGTCAAACCTTCGAATACTTTACCAAAGCCTACCGTTGCGGTCGCAATAAGTGCCTTTTTAGAATTACCTTTATCATATAACTTGGTCGCGTATTCACCGATACACTCCCATGCTGGCCTACCAGAGGTTCCATCATTCTGATATTTTGTTCCGTTAGAAGTAATCATAGGAGAAGGCGCAGATAGGGACTCACAAGAGTTTCCAATAGATGACGCTCCACCCTCTAAACTAGAGTTCATTACTCCTCGCGTGTTTACTTCTGAATGAGCATTGTTAGGCTCACCATCAGTCAAAAAGTAAATACCATAACCGTCACACTGGTTTGGTACATCAGGTAGAGGAGATTGATATGTCAATTTATCCGGTTGTTTTTTAGTACTATCATCTGAGCGTGAAAAACCACTTGATGAATCATCAACCCAGTCTTGGGTATATTCTTTATAATAATAAGTAGTAGTAACCCCAGTCCACCAGTTTGTTTCTTCAGTAAGGCGATCATAATCCCAAGGAATACTTTGATTTTTATTAACGTTTTTTTCTTTATCAAAATTAGTACACTTGTAATACGTATGACCTTCAGCAACAGTTGTTTGAGAGCTGTAAGTATTACATTTAGAAGCGTTTATATTGTTTATATTTTTAGGCACTGACTTACCAATTTCTAGTTCTCTGGTCTCAAATTTACTCCTTTGAGTGGTTGTCCCTAGCATATAGGCACCCGCTTCTGCATAGGCATTGGCTATTGGCGTATATGTCGTTGCATCGAGGTCTTTTATTTTGTCAATAAGTATCTTTCTATTGACAAGCCTCAAATCGGCTACTGGTGTATCTATTTTGCCACCACCTGCATCCCGACCGCCAAAAAAGCTGCCTAAACCAATCTTATATTTAGTCAAATCGACATCACTACCGAATCCAGAAACGCTTTTAGGGTTAGCAAGCAAAGGAATAAGCGCCATTTTTAAACGTGATATGCGATCATAGTATTTCTTGCCATCTGTTCCCCACCTATATGTTACGTCGTATGATATAGTAGTATCTAAAGTACTCCCATCATCTTTGTAAATATCTACTGATTCGTCGCCGTTATAGTAAGAAGAATCAAAATCAACACTTGGGTAGTCGTTACGGATGTGAGAAATCTGCTTCTCATTCATGCTTAACGAGTTATCCAACATCATTAGAATCGAAGCATTTCCACCTATCGCACCCTGATAGATTTCGAGATCAGAGGTATGACCTGCGCTCGTTGCCATACAGCCCACGATGACAGTCGATATTAACTTCACACACCAGCCTTTGACAGCAGCATGGGCTTTATCACTTTTGATTCTTTGTAAGACTTTCATAATAGTTACCCATGTATGTTTAGTGTTGTAAAAATCGAGAACACTGTTTTTGTTAGCTGCCAGAGATACACTCAACACCAACAGGCTGATTTAGATAGGTTTGCTGCTGGGTTTGGAACGGAACGCTGAGTGCCGTTAGACAACTGTCTACGGTATCTGACCCTGTACGTGGTTTCTTCAGACAGCTTTCTATAGCAGACATTGGTTCTTGAGACAGGGCTGGTATGACTGAGGTGACATACCCAACAAAGGTAGTACACTCTATCGTCGTATTACCGCCGTTTTCTGGTTTGTCGAAGTTATTAGAAAACGTACCTACCACCTCTCTATTAAGAATGCCTTCCTCATCAGTAGCTACAGGTCGGACGAAGGTCATCTGCGTGATCACTCGACCTTCGCTGACATAGTCATTATCATCACTTGGATCACAGTAGCCGTTGTTTCTGTTGGTCAATAGTTCGCTATCTTTGTTAAGCTCACTAATCTCTAGAATACTAAAGAGCCTAGTACTGCGCGGTCGTACGCAAAAGCTCACTTCATGTCCCTCTCTTTGTGTCGCTGACATATAGCCTTTGAGCGTATCAACGTTACCACGACGCTCGCTTAGGATACGATCTTCTTTTTCCACTTTCATTAACGCGGCATCGTTTGCCTGAAACAAGAGTTTATTTACTTGATCTGCCGTTGCCACTTTTAAGTCCGTTGTACTTTGCCTTACCGCAATCGTACCCACTATCATAATCAGTATAAGAACAAACAGTACAACGATCAGTACTGCACCTGACTGACTGTGAGCAATAGGAAGTGTTTTAGGATACTTTATAGACAGCCGCTTTATCATAATCCACCTCTGGCATTACGTAATAGTATCGTACTCTCGTAGACGCTACGTAGATAAGTAGGGCCTGCAATAGCAGCTGGATTGAGCGTTGTACCTGTTTTATCTAATATGTTAAAGCTCAAGTCGCTATTAGACTGCTGGGTCGCTGTTGGGTTGTTAGAGCGTGACAATATGCCTATCTGCAAACTGACAATACGTTGGTCGGTTGCTAAATTGCCAGACGCAGGAATTGGCATGTAAGCGATATTTGCTCGATCAGGATAAGTGGCGAACCCCACACTATCTGATACCCCCAATAGCACTCTAAAATAATCGACATTGGGTATGATAATAGTGCCAGTCCCTGCTAAATTGTTAGCTTTTGTTGAAGCGGGTATGGCTGCCACAACAGGTGTTGTTGTAGTTACAGCTGGCACTTCCGGTACTATATATGTTGCGATATCAATACCACTAGCCTTCCCAGCAGTATCCTCATCATATTCATAGATTGCAGAAGCACAGGCCAGTCCTTCATCTCGCACAAAATAACGCTCAATCACATAGAAGTCTTTTGGTATACGAGACCCTTCACAATCAAATAACCCGTCGAGACCAGACTGATATTGAATGGTTAACTGATCACTAGCACCGATACTCAGATTACTGCTACTTTCTGTAGATGCACTACTAGATAGTAAGTCAGAGGATATAGTCTTTCTATCTAATACCAAACCTGATAAGTTGTCTGTTAGCCAGTTTTTGGGGCCATCACTTACAAGAGGTGTACCAGCCGGAGCAGTCAATACGACGCCACCTTGCGGGGTTAGATGGTTCATAAAAAACTCATCATGAGCGCTTGTTGACTTGGCACCATAATTGGTTCGTCTTAGGTGTTGCTGCATTTGAGAAAAGCCAAAAATAGCATTATCTTGTATTTGTGAGCTGGCCTCTTGACGACGACTATTCACTGAGCTGGTGTAAAAAATCTGCAATGCAGCAGCTGAAATCAGCAGACCAAGTACTAAGGCAATCATGAGCTCGACTAAAGTAAAGCCACTATCCTTTTTATGTACCAGTACAATCTTGGACCTTTTCTCAATAGAGTACGATGAGATTGACTGATAGTCCTGTAAACTCATATCATATCTCCATCATCATACAGGTGGACTTAGGATGGTAACTACCACCTGCTACCTTTACAACATCATCATCAGTAACTCGAGACGTCAAACAGTCTACATCTTCATCTGTACCAATAGTAGGAGTCGTATCTCCCCATGCTGATATCAAACAATATGAGTACATAATATTAGTGGCAGCATTAGCTCCTGAGCCACCAGTATTAGGACAAGGGTGCATCTGTATCTGAAAATCATAGTTCTGTAATTCAGCCTTGAGACTATAGCTTTCAGCTTCTGCTAGCTCTGTAGAGTTACATAACTGCGTCACTGTCACACCGTCCAAGCCACATTTTTTACTAGGTGCACTTGACGATGAATATGACTCATTAAGCCCAGTTGCATAATCTGTAATAGCAGCAGGGTTGGCATGAATTTGTTCTGCTATGTTTCGCATCATTACCAATGACTGGGAACGTTCAAACGATTCGTTAGTAGCTTTAATTGCTCGTCCTTGCAACGCGCTATAACCAAGTACGGCTATAGTAAGCAATAGCAGAGCCACCATCACTTCAATTAACCCCACCCCTGTCTGTGTGGATCTGCAACTCATTAACAACTCCCAGTATTCGTAGTAGTAATATTAGCAACCTTATTAAGACGAATTTCTCTAGGCGTCTCGTTGGTAGAGCCACTATCACAGATGGAATATAAAATATCGTCATCACCTGCAATTACTTTGTTAGGCTGAAAAGTAACCGTCGTTATAGCAATAGGAGGAGTATTTATAGTATTAACGGTCATAGTATTTTGATCATTTATATTGTAAGTAGATAATGTGTCACTATCATTTTGTAAAATAATCGTTTTAGGGTTGCTAGCGCTGTTATAGATAACAGCAATGTTTTGACGACGGATGATACTTTCAGCCTTTGCCTCTCTCAAAGCACTTTCTAAGGTAGCCGCAGTCGACTTCACTCTTTGGTTAGCCAATTGAGTACTAATACTAGGCGCTGCAATACCGACAATAATGGCAAGCACAGCAATCGTTACCATCAATTCAATCAGGGTAAATCCTGAGCTGGTTGCTCGTAGCTTACGTGGTAGATTATTTGTAGATGCATTCACATCAAATCCCTATTTATAACGGCAATTTTATAATAACTATTTTTTGTCTAATACTAATACTGAACCAAAAATATCAACAATGAATTCATATTTTCATATCATTTTTGCCAGTCTTTTTTATAGTTATTCAATCAAAATCCCGCAATTTTTGTTCCATAATATTTAACAAAAGTTTTGCATAGCAATAATAATAGCCATAGCAGTTATGCAAGCTATTTAGTAACTATCATTTTATGAGCGCTTCTATTGAGTGATAAGCACAATATATTGAGAATTAATAACAAATAGATATATATTAATTTAATAATATAGCGTTAAGGCAACATATTAGCAACATATTAGTAGTTTTCAGTAGAGAGGAACGGCTTTTAAGACTGATTTCCATGCGCCAAAGCATAGGCAGAAAGATGGTATTTATGATTGGCTTGATTATATGCCACTGTGACTGTTTCAGACGGGATAAGTAGTGTACGGGCCAATGCTTGCAAACTAGCGCCTGTGGTCGCAACATCATCAAACAATAATAAACGTTTCACAGGAGGCTTTTCGATTAACGCAAAAGCATTATCTAGATTACTCAGGCGCTCAGCACGTGTAAGCCCTTGCTGACTAACAGTGTCATCAATACGTGTTACACCATGCCATAAAGGTATCTGCCAATGCTTAGACAATTGCGCGGATAAAATACTGACAGGATCGAAGCCGCGTTTGACCAATCGTTGCTCGGTTGTTGGCATGGCGACAATCACGCTATTATCATGATGACAACCATGAGGACGTGGTAGCTGGCGTATAGCATGCAACAATAAAGGCAATTTGGTCATGTCTTCATGATGCTTAAAGGCTCTGATAGCTTGACGCAGTGGATACTCATAATAAGTCGCCGTTTGTATAGGTAGCGCAATACCAGCCGCAATGTCAACATTGAAGGGTTTCGGCAGCCACGCGATACTGTCATGACAATGTGAGCAGAGCAATCCGCTGTTAAGATGTTCATTGAGTCGCTGCCGAACATTAGCAAAAAATGAATGATCGTTTGGCAGGGTTTTTAGGGAATGCGGTATGGGGTCAGCCGTTGATGAACGGCTGATATTTGATGAGGAATTATTTCGGGATAGCTGATATTGTGAGGTGCTGCGATAAACACGGCATAACTGACAGCGTATATCCATATACTCTGCCAGCCATAGTCCAGTTTGATAAGGAGCTAAGCGCCGCATAAATAACCGTAATCGTCTATATTTCTACTAAAAACCTTTCCAATCATTCAGTACGATACCGAAACCAATAGAGGTGTTTTCATGGTTATAATCAATGATTGACTCGCCATAACCTTGGAACAATTGCACATAACCATTGACGTTTTCAGTTAATGGATAAATATAGTCAAGTTGTGCTGCACCTTTATTGGTGCTTGGATTATAGCGCAAAGTGCCACTTAGGCTTTGTCGATCAGGCAGGTCATATGAGAATTTGACATCACCGTAACCCATGTAGTCTTCAATATCAGGATTGTCTTCACTGCTGCTGCTCTCATTATTGACTCGAGCCCAAATACGCGGTACGACCGATAGCTTGCCCCACTCTGCCCCCGCCATCAGGTAAGCACGATTCCATGAACGTGATAACGGGTCATCTTGTCCATTAGAGTGATGAATGGCACCAGCGCCAAGCATACGAAGACGACCACCAAAAGGCAAGTCTGCCGTCACTGGCTGAGTCAAAAATATCTCAGGCTGATAGTCGGTGGCACGGAATGGTCGCGAGTTGTCTTCGTTGTAAACTTGCCAATGTGACTCTTGCGTATAACCAAACCATAAGTCAGCACTGCTATCAAATAAGTCTTCGGCGACTTTGGTCTTCAAAGATATCTGAAACTTCAGCTCCGTTTCACGTATATCATTAGAATCAAACGACTCTACATCTTGCGACGGTGTGCGTGGGTTTAAGTTGGGATCAAAGGTATAAAATAGTGGTAATACGTAGGTCGGACGGTATGGTCTGACGGTCCAAGTTCCACGCTCACTATTTTTATCGAGGTCATAAGACAAGCTGAGTGGGGTATATTTTTCGATGTCGGTCTGCGTGACTCCAATATTTTCTAAAACTTGTGCTTCTCTTTGCGTTAGCCCAACTGTGCCTAAACTTTCTGTCGTAGTAGGCCCGTTCTCGGCTGAACCAGTCGCTGTGGTATTCGCACCAGCAATGGTAGATTTCTCTTCTACAAAGACCACTTGCGGATTGCCTGAAAGCGTACTTTGAAATGTTTTTGCCAAATCTACTGGCTGCTTGGTCGTGGTGTAAGTCGGTGTTTTACCTTCTTCAGCGACTTTATCAAAGCAAGCCAAACGCGCAGCACTGGTCTGTACTTGGGTACATTCAAAAAATAATTTCGCTTGCTGAGCGATAAATTCTTTACTGACTACTTGGCGATCTTGCGCAGCTGTATTGGCATCCTGTGACACCTGATAATCTTCATACTCAAACGCTGCCTCCGGTACTGGTAACTCATTATAGCTCTGAGTTTTATCGGCAGCTTGGACTTGCACGGTAAAGCAGGTTAGCGCTAGACCAACAGCAATATTCAAATAATGCTTTTTCGTCTGAAGTAAAATATTTTGGCGCGCGGTAATAAGGGGCACAGTTCGGCGCTTTGCAGTGATATGGGAAAACATAAGTGTCCTTTGTCTAACTGACATTATCGCCAGCAGAGTATATGAGATAATGAGTATGACTATTAGCATCATCGCTAAAATAAGCGCAATGACATTCAGACATAGAAGTCAGCAATTACGATGAGTAATGCGCCTTCAGCATTGTTGCTTTATTGTAATGAAAATATGTGCACTATACTAGCGTTATCGCTGCACTATACCAATGTAAATATGAATAACCAATGCTAAACCAAATGCTTAGCGTCAGGATGACAGATAACCGTTGGTAAAAATAAAAGAGCCAACGTACTGTATGAATAGTACATTGGCTCTTTTGTATTGTTAAGCCTTTAGAAAAGACTTACTCATTTTATTAAGTATCAGTTATTAAGCATCGTCAATGTTTGTTCAAACTCTGAACGACCAATTTCGCCTACCTGTTGATTGGTCAATTGACCGTCTTGGTAATACAGCAATGCTGGCGGACCGAACAATTTATAGCGCGCTAAGATTGCTTTAGAGTCGTCAGTGGTTTCTGTGATATCCAGTCTCACCAGCTGCCAATCCTGCATCTGTGCGGGACGATTATGAAATAAGTTTTTATCCATAATACGGCACTCAATACACCATTCAGCAGTGACATCGACAAGCACTTTAGGGTTGGCGGCGATAATTGCATCTAACTCAGTCAGCGTCGTGACGGTTTTATCTGTTGTATTACTCATGGCTGATTGACCAATCGTCGTCTGCATCATCGGAGCAGCACTCAAAGATGCCAGCGGATGTAAGCTATCATCGTTACCCAATGCCGCGCCGATGATTAAACAAGTGGCCCAAATACCGGCGATTAACCCTAATGCTTGGGTCAGCATACGACCTTTACCCAACCAACTCCACGCCCACATCGCTACAACCATGAACCATAACGCCCATACCATCAGCATCACAGGCGAGATAAAGACACGCTCAATTAATAATAAAGCAACGGCAAAGAGTAATAATGCAAAACCTTGCTTGACCCAGTTCATCCATTCACCAGCCTTCGGCATAATTTTACCTTGGGTGGCACCAATTAAGATAAGCGGTGCGGATAAACCAAAACCCAGCATAAATAAAGCCGCAAAACCAAGTAGTGGACTACCAATCGTTGATACGGCAAGCAGCGCACCAAATAATGGCGCAGAAACGCAAGGCGATACTACGAGCGCAGATAAAAAACCAGCGATTAAACTACCGCCCGTACTACCAAGTTTGCTATCTCCTGCTTGGCTCAAGCCCTGCATTTTACTGCTAATAAATCTCGGTAAGCGGATGCTAAACAAACCCAGCATATAGAGTGCTAATAATACAAAAACGATAGCAAAACCAATCAAGATAATGGGGTTTTGTAACCAGCCGATAATGCCTAATGACTCACCAAACACAGCGATGACCGCACCCAAAATACCATAAGCTGTCGCCACACCAATGGCGTAACTGGTGGTGAGAATAACACCACGTTTCACCGTTGGGTTTTTCTCACGCGCAACGATATTGGCGACAATCGGTAACATCGGGAGTACGCATGGCGTCAATGCCAAACCTAACCCTGCTAAAAACAATAATGCCAATGCCAACCAAGGATGAGAAGCCAAACCAAAAGGATCGCTATCAGTGGCATTACCTCCAACAACGGTATTGTTGGTTGTCGCAGATACCTCACCTGTCGCAGTGCCATCTACCCCTTTTTCATCTGCACCAGAAATCGTATTGGTGGCGCCAAGCTCTCCATCTAAAGCCTCATCACCCAGCAACGCATAATCAATCACCCCATCATCAGTCAGCGCTTGTTCTGCTACCAGACTGTCGGCATTCGTCACATTTGCGGCGGCGGTGTTTTCATTATCCGTCAGACTACTATTAGCAGACTCTTGAGTAGCAGTGCTGGCGCTATTTCCTGCAATCTGTGCCGTTGTAGCAGCGATATCAATCGTCGTTTTAATTTTTTCAGGTGGATAGCATAGTCCTGCTTTGGCGCAACCTTGCCAGCCAATCACCACGTCAGCATCGTTCACGCTTTTGCCACTACTACTGCTCAAGGTCGTCGTAGCCACCATATTCGCTTGGTCAAATACCAGTACTTGCCCAAACGTTGGATCATCGATTGAAACTGGCTTTTGACTAAAGGTAAAAGGCGTAGCCGTCACACCAGATGGCAGCGTCAGTTTGATTTGGTCTTTATAAACATAATGCTCAGGCGTAATGTCAAAATTAATGGCCAAGCGCGTACCATTATTGGTCGATTGACTGCTATGACTGACTTGAAAAGCTTTGTCCACTGGCAAAAATTTCGATTGACCAGTACTTTTATCACTACTAAATAAATCACCGAGGCCAGCCGCTTGCGTGGTCATAGAGGTCGCGGTCAATCCTGTAGCAACCAATCCCGTCAGTCCAGTCGGTACAAGCCCTGTAAACAACGAGCTACTAGAGACAGCGAAGGCTAATAGATAAGATTTTTTGGACGAGCGATATACTATTAGCGATGGTTTTTTTGCTATTGTCTTGATGGACATGAAGAGCTACCTATTTATTACCTAATATTCTATTTATTACCAATATTTGAGTCGATCAGCTGGCGGTCTATTTGCGTGTCACCGCGATATCAACCGTGGTTTTGATTTTCTCTGGTGGATAGCACAGCCCAGCTTTCGCACAGCCTTGCCAGCCAATTATAATCGGTGCATTCTTTGCGCCTTTACCATTGTTGGTGGTCAGCGTCGTGGTTGCTACCATATTTTTTTGGGTAAAAACGGGGACTTTGCCAAAGGTTGGGTCGTCAATGGAGACCGGAGACTGGCTAAAAGTAAAGGGAGTTGCACTCACACCTTTAGGAAAACGTAGGGTAAGCTGATCTTTATAGATATAATGACCTGGCGTAATATCAAAATTAATAGATAAGCGCGTGCCCTTAGACGTCGCCTTGGTGCTACTGATCACTTGAAAGGCTTTATCAACGGGCAAAAACTTCGATTGCGAAGCACTATTATTAGCAAATAACTCGCCCAACCCTGCAGCTTGAGCGCTCATAGAGACCATCGATAACCCTGTCATCAATGACGTACTCATGATTGCAAATGCAAGTGCATGACGCACTTTAGAAACACGTTTTTTTGTGGTGACTGCTTGTGAATTAGGTAGGTTTGTGAACATGAATAATAACCTCTGCTGGCTGCTTTTAATGACAAATGATCGGGGCAATATGACTGGTATCAAACGTACAGCTTTATAGTGGAAAAATGGATGGCCTGATACTACCTATGAAATGCCACCTATGGAGTGCTACTCAATTTACTGACTGATAAAAAATATCAACCAATAAGGCATTATTGGTTGATATTTAGAGAACATTAGAGCGGTCTTAACCAATAAACATGCTATTGATTAAAAAATAGCTAGCGACCCATATTTTCATTACTCATCAGGCTAATGCTTATAATTGGGCATAAATATCAGCATCTTGACCTTCGCCGCCTTGCTGGCCATCTGCACCTAGCGAGAATAAATCATAAGGACGACCTTCACTGCCTGGAGCGACATATTGCATCTCGTTTTCCCAGCCATCTGTTGGGTAGCCACCTTTAATATAACCACCGTCTGGGTAGTTTTTGGCCTCTGCTGGCGGTGTGGTAAGTGCTTCTAGACCTTGAGCGGTAGTCGGGTAGCGCGAATTATCAACTTTATACATATCAAGGGCGTTAGATACTGTAGCAAGCGCTGTTTCAGTGGTCTTAACGCGAGCCTTATCACTTTGCCCCACCACTTTCGGAACAACTAAGCCTGCAAGAATTGCCAAGATCACAATCACGACCATAATCTCGATGAGGGTAAATCCAGACTGGTTATTACGCATACGCAGTGGCTTATTGGCACTCATATTACTTGCCTGAAACTGGTCGTCATTCATAGCACTTGTTGGCATGGTATTTACTTGAATTTTGTCAATTATAGTCATCGCTTTTGTCATCGCTTTTGGCATCAGGGTGATGTAAATAGTAAAAGTGGCGTTCAAGTAACATTAATGATCGGCGTATTAATGAGCACTGAAACGATTATCACTATAAACCATGATTTTATTTTTATCCAGCGCCGCCAGTATATTGTTATGAACCTTGACTTTTATAAGCATCAATATTAGTTAGGACGCGTTGATTAACATTGATAAGGATAACTTTTGACTGATGCTTACTATAGCTTGATGGCTGGTCTTACCATAGTAAAAACGTGACTCAGTCAACAATCTACAACAGTAAGCAAATCTTAAGAAAGCTAGCGCAAGATTTAGTAAGATGGCTACAATAGAAATGTGAGCGGGAGGCACACAGGCTCAGAGAATTTAAGCGCTCATTACCCTGCCAAATCATTCATATTTACGATTGGCAGCATCACTGCCATCACGATAATCATCACCACCACACCCATCAGCACTAGCATCAACGGCTCAAGTAGCGACAACAAGGTACTGATAAAGTTGGTGGCTTCCGCTTCCTGCATGTTAGCGGCGCGGCTGAGCATGTTTTCAAGCTCGCCTGAGTTTTCACCACTTTTAATCATTTGTACCATCATCGGCGGAAAGTATATGGACTTTTCTAGTTGACTCGATAAACTTGAGCCTTCTGTCACCCTATCAGCCGCAGTGATGATGGTTTTTTGAATGTGTAAATTGGTCGTCACCGCCGCACCAATATGCAGTGCCTCAATCAAAGGCACCCCCGAGCGTACCAATATCGCCAATGTACTGGCAAAACGTGCTGCATTAAGCCCTTTGGATAGCCGCGCCAATATCGGTAGTCTTAGCACAATGCTGTCTATCGCTAACTTACCCGCTTGCGTCTGCGCAAAACGATAAAACAAAAATGCCGTTCCGACCAATACTAGTAGCATCAGCCACCACCACTGAGTAATGAGGTTGGATAAGCTAAGGACAATTTGGGTAATGAGAGGTAGCGCTTGCTCGGACTGCTCAAACACTTTGACAATTTTGGGCACCACAAAACTCATCAAGCCCATAATCACGCCAATTGCCATCACCATCAGCACAATCGGATAGACCATCGCGCCTTGAATTTTCTTTTGCAATGCAAAGCGGTTTTCGGTGTAATCTGCCAACTGGTTAAGAATTAAATCCAAGTGACCTGACTTTTCTCCTGCCGCAATGGTCGCGATATATAGTGGTGGAAAACTGGCGGCTTGCTGTAACGCTCGCGCTAAGCTCAAACCCTCTAGCACATGCGAGCGCACGGCAAGCATGAGAGATTTGATGTGGGTTTTTGGTGATTGTTTGGCGACAGCGGCAAGCGTTTCTTCAAGCGGAATACCGGCTGCCAGTAACACCGATAGTTGACGGGTCAGCAATGCCAACTCGTAAGCAGACGGTTTTTTATAGCGGTTTTTATTCTGGTTTTGTCTATCATTGACGGCACTGACTTCAACGGGCGTCCATTGTTTATCACGCAGCTGCTGACGAACTTGTCGCGCAGAATCGCCTTCGAGCAAGCCTTTTTGCACACTGCCATGGTCATCTAACGCTTTATAGTGATAAGCGGGCATAGCAGCGAATATCCTAAGGTAGTCAATGAGAAAAGGTGATAGATAAGGACTCAGAAAAATGGGCTATTGAGACTTAATGGCTTAAAAAAGCGGCGTGGAGTCGCTACTGTCTGGCATCAAGCCTTGTAATAACAAAACATCTAAATGCTGCTGCTGCAGTTTTTTATCGAAATCATTGACCTCAGCAATGAGCATTCTCTCGATACGCTTATCACTGGCAAACACACTCAATCGTGCACAGATAACCGCCAATTGATAAATACGTTTTTTGCAATAACCGTCCAAACCTTGTAGCAATCTCACCATATGCGGCGTCTCTAGACTGGCGTATTCATAGTCACTCACGACCTGCGGACCAAGCGCCGTAACGCCATAACTGATAGACAGATGCGCGCAAAAATAGCAGCTAAATAAGTAGCCAACCACATGACCAATATAGTAGCCACGGTCATAGGTAAAACTACTCACGCCAAAGTGCCCAAGTACATAGCTATTTAGACTGCCTTGATCACGAATAGGCTTACTGTTCTTTAATTTGCCAACAGTAGCAAAGCATAGCGGGTTTCGTCCATCCTGAGTGGTCAGCTGCCAACCTGCTGGCTGCTGAGCTGGCATATGACGGACAATATCAGCGATGATATCATCGACCACATGCAGCTGCTGCCAAAGACGCTCTACTCCATCGGTATCCATCAAGCCGCGTTTATCAAGCTGCTGTGCCAGCAAGTATTGCTGATGTTCGGCGAATTGTAATTTGAGCGTTTGTACCAAATAAGTAGGCCGCGTGGCAGCGGATGCCATATATAACAATCGCGTACGCTCATGTTGGGTACGGTACAGTGCCACACGCTGCTCAGCAATATTGGTCTCGCTAGCAGTAGGCTGTTGCATATTGGTATTAGTGTTAGACAACTCATCAGCCTCAGCTTTGACTATTGCCTCTTTAACGACCGCCTCTTCAATATCTGGCAGCGTAAACAGTGACAATAACATGGCTTTGTCAGGTATCGCACCCGCCTTGTCTTTTTGACCACGTTTGACGTTGTTTGGATTCTTAATGCTTTGTTTTTTAGCGGACACAGCTGAGCCTTGTTGGCTATTGGCTCCTGCGCGTAGCTTTGCGATCGGTTCAGTCATAACATACCATCAGCAGCAAAAATAAATATCATTTAGAACAAACGATCTGACCACCATACAGTAACATATCTTACGCTAAAAATAAGCGTTTGCGCCTAGATGACTCATTATTCCATAGTACCTGAACACAAGCACATTGTCAGCTGTCCATCGTCAAAATAGTCCCTATCAACACCTGTCAACAATAGACGAAATATCTTCATAAAAGTCTCATACTTCACCATTAAAAAACAAAAAAGCGTTAAGGGCCTAATGGCAACCTTAACGCTTTTTTGGCGTGTTAACGATACGCTAAGCGATGTTTTGTTTTTGATATTGTTGGCGGTAGACTTTTGGTGATACGCCATAAATGCGCTTAAATGCTTGACTAAAAGTTGAGTCTGACGCATAGCCGACCAACTCACTGATACGGCCGATACTGTTTTGCTGCAAGCGTAGATATCGGGCAGCCAAGCGCAAGCGATAATCAATTAGATAGGTTAATGGCGGCATACCAACCGTATCTTTAAAGCGCTGCGCAAAGCTTGAGCGTGACATTCCTGCGACTTCAGCCAGCTTATGGATGGTCCAGTTTTGATTAGGGGCTTGATGCATCGCTGCTAACGCCTTGGTCAAAAACGGGTCTTTCATGGCTTTTAGCCAATTTTCTGTGGCCTCAGGCAAACTTTCAATATAAACCCGCAAACATTCAATCATCATAATACTTGCCCAATGATTGATAACCGCGGTCTTGCCCATGCGCTCACGCTCGGCCTCTAAAGTCAGTAATTTAATCTCGACATCAATAACTTCAAACCTACCATCAGACTCATCATTTATTTCAGGCAAAATCGGAGGCAGCACAGACAATAAAGGACGTATCATCTCTTTATCATACTTACATTCAATCAATATCAAAGACGAATTAGGATCACCATTACCATCGATATCAAGCGTATGTTCCTTACAATTGGTCAGAAACTCATCTAACGGTAGCGCATCGTCACCATTATGATCTAAGGCATAGCTCACATGCTTATGGGCACTGGGAATCATAATCATATCGCCAGCATGCGCCTGTCGCAGGCCATGGCCGACATCAATGCAAAAGCTCCCAGACATCACTAAATAAAACAAAATCGTATCTTGCCTAGTGATGGAATAAGACCAATTACCAGCCCCATTCAAACGATAATACTTGGTTTCAAACAAATGCACGTTTTGTAGCAATACGCTCAATGCGTCCATCAATCACTTCCTCAATAATATAAGATCCATATCAGCGCATCTTAGATAAACAATTACATTCCTACTATGCTCCTAGGCTTACTTAATCTATTCAATATATTTTTTAACTGACTTTTGACTTTCTTAACACTCGTATCATTTTCAATGGATCATTTCTTAGTGGAACGCCTAATGTGTCAACTGGCTTTAAGATCTTCTCATGATGCGTCACTAAAAGTATTGCATTCGTTATGCTACATAAAGGCGGTTAAAGAATAACAAAGCACGTACGGAGATAGCCAGCTTTTAGAAAAAGAAACCATAATAAAAATAAATGAGACAAAAGGCCAGTAAATCAATAGACAATCAAAGGGCTGATAAGTCTACAAATTTTAATCGCAGGGGGTAAGATAGATCAAAACCAATCATACAGACACAAAAAAAAGCCAAAAATGGCAAATATTATTATTTATAATAAGGTTTTTATAATGAGGTAAATCAAGAAGAGGATAATGCAGAATAAAATATGGGGCGACTGATGGGACTCGAACCCACGACAACCGAGATCACAACCCGGGGCTCTACCAACTGAGCTACAACCGCCATAACTATTGCCTGATAAGGCAAGATTTGCAGGCTAAATGGTGCGCCTGGCAGGATTCGAACCTGCGGCCACCTCCTTAGAAGGGAGATGCTCTATCCAGCTGAGCTACAGGCGCTCTTAGAGGACTTTTATATACCAAATCCAGCTTAAAATATAGTTTTTACTATATCAGAAACTAAACCATTATACATAAAAAAAAGCCTGTAAGGCTCTTAAAAATAGATGGTCGGAGTGATAGGATTCGAACCTACGACCCTCTGGTCCCAAACCAGATGCGCTACCAAACTGCGCCACACTCCGAAATTTCTATTATCACGATAGTTTGTTGATTAACTCGTTATTAGAAATGCAACTAACTTGTTAACGTTCCTTGCTATCGAGGTGCACATATTAAGGGGAAAAGCCGATGGTGTCAACACCTATTTTTAATTAATTTAAAAAAACTGCTAAATTATTTAAAAAACGCTCATTTATCATAAAAAACACTATGACAAATCCTTTTCTCCACGATGCTAAGTGCTACTTACTCATCGACAGCGCTCATTATACTCTATTCCAATCAGGAAGCAAGCTGCCGTTTATCGTACCAGTAAGAACATTGAACGGTACGAGCCACAATGGCGCAGGACTCACTTTCTCATCATCAGCAACATTATGGCTCTTATCATGGTTGTTAGGGCCATCAGTTTTTTTATAATCATGCACTTGTTGGCTGAGCGCAACTGGCAACCGCTCATTATCTTGTACTGGATAAACCAGCCACACCTGCCCTGCTTGATAGGCCTGAGCGTAACTCATCAATTGATAAGCATCGCTGGCACTAATGCTAGCTGTCTGCGATAAATGCTTCCATTTAATATCGATGACATGGCTATAGTGACCTTTTCCTCTAGCTTCGATGACCGCAGTGCCACTCTGATTTTGACAATTATCATCAGCATCAGTTTTATATATCAGCAAGTCAGGCCGTATAGATAGACATGCTCGCCCTTCTGCATCCGTTAGCCAGATACTTTGCGCTTGATATAACGGCTGATATTGTTGACTCACTTGCTGAAACATCGAGGCAATGCGCAGGCTTGCCCATTGCTCAAAGGCTTGATTCATATCAATCAGCAAGCATAAACGCGGAGAGGACAGATTTTGCTTGAATGGTTTATTTGGAGCAATACCATTACCTGTTGCCACATTGGACTGTCGTAGCAACCAATAAGCCATATCTAACAACTGCTGAGCAGCTTGTAGTTGCGGCGCTCGAAGCGGTTGAATGGCTAACTGACGCTTTGCTTGCTTGTATATCGACTCTAACTGTGTCAGCTCTTGATAACTCAATGCAGCTACTCGCTGCCAAGCCTGCAAAAATTTAGGCGCATCTGCTCTCGATAACGTTGATTGAAAAAATAAAGGCGTCAGCAAAATCAACGTACTCTTAATTAACCGATTACCTAGCATGTCTTGGCTCAATATACTGCTCTCACAGACAAACTTATGCGGCTGCATACTGTTATAGCGCAATTGTTCTTTGATGAGAAGTCGACCTTGTAGCGATGCTTGATTATCAACCTGCGTCTGATAGTGCTTGCTTGGTCGATAATGAGCGAGCCGCTGCAAAAACTGCGTGATAAGCCAGTCTGATAATGGCAGTACAGCTATCGATAGCGCCGCAAGTTGGCTGCTAAATTGGCCTAGATTTTTTGTATTGGGTAGCTTGTTTTTGGAATGACTGCTGTTGGTCAAATCCGATAGCATATCCTGCACCCATTGGCGAGTTTGCCTGATATCAAGGTGATGACTGGTATTCTGTGAAAGGTATGCCTGCTGTGGGACTTGGTCTCTAGACGTGTTTGCCGCTAGTTTGGGTAATATCTCAAGCGTCATGCCGCTGGGCAGTAAAATAATCCCTATGTAATGCCCTACTTTTAACTGCCACTGCCCTTGTCTGCGCTTAATGCTAAATACCGCAAACTCTTGCGCCATTAACCAATGGAAATCAGATACCTGTAAGAAATCATGCGCTGTCAGACGCTGGTGTTCAAACACAGTGATGGTATTGGCATCAAGCGCGTTAACGTCGGCACTGTTAATATTATGGGCTATGCCTTTATGATTGAAGCTTCTATTTAGCAACGCTGAGCACCTTATGGATATAAACGTTGATAGACAGCGGGTTTGGCAAACTCGCCTACCCCCGCAATGAGGTCGGTATTTATCTTATAGCCAGCGGTGCTCATAGACTGACCGAAAAATGCGTTTTGACCAGTAAACAGCTGATTTTGACTATTAGCATTCACTTGGTCATTCACACTGTTATTGATCGATGCGTGGCTATCATGAATAAACTGCGCTCGCAGTGGTTGCTGCTCATCTCTAAAAATATATTGTAAAGTACCTTCTTGCCCGCCAGTCGCTTGCATTAACTGCGGAATGATTTGTTCAATCAACACCGTTTGCAATTGTCCAAAATCAGTCACTGACCATAAAAAGGCATGACCCAATTGCGCTTCCATTCCCAATGTTTGAATAATGCGATTATTCAAACCGGTTAATAGCTTTGCCAAATCTATCGTTGCTGCTGGACTGTCAGTTTCTGAGTTTTGGGGTACTTGAATCATCGGTAATAACTCTGGCTGCGGTGGACAGTCGATAAAACGAAAGCGCCGACGTAATGCCATATCAAGTGGTGCTAACGAGTGATCTTGGGTGTTCATCGTAGCATAAATATCGACGTTTGCAGGGATGCTAAAAGCCCGTCCAGAATAGGCCAAATGAACGGTCATCTCGTTTGCCATGCCAGCCCGTTTGTCTGGCTCAATTAAACTAAGTAGCTCACCAAATACTCGTGACACGTTGGCGCGATTGATCTCATCGATTAAGATGGCGTAACGTTGCTCTGGATCATTTGCCGCCCGTTGGCACAGTTTTAAAAATGCACCATCTTGAATGACGTAACTCATTTGAGACGAGCTGTTCGTTGCATGATCGGACGCTGCCATGACAGGACGAATGCCTTCGACAAACTCTTCATAGCCATAGGCTTGATGGAAGCTGACCATAATAAAACGCTGCTGGCTAAAACCTTGATTTGGGTTAGATTGGCTTTGGTTGACACTGTTATCACGCTGCGCTTGCTGAAATTCGGCAAGTTGCTGCGATAGCTCTGTTAATAACTCAAGGCATTCTGGCAACAAATACCATGCACCGCTGTTGTCTTTATCAAAATAAGATTGGCTGGCACGGTTTTTATAAGTCACAGTTTTTGAATTGGTAGGGCTATGCATTTGTAGCACAGACCAAGCCGTATTGCTTAAGTTGTTCTCACGTGCATTCTGCGCCGCTTTCGCGACAAAAAACGCATGATTGACGATTTCAGGCACTTTTACCAAGTCTTGGTGTTTAGATTGAAAATCCAAAAGTACCAAGCATACGATTTCACGCCAGCTAAGCTCTTGCAATAGCTGCCCCAGCAAATCTGCCTCATCGGCTCTCGGCAGATAATCGGTATACCGCTTAGCAATTTGTAACAGTCGATAGGTTTTCCCCGTACCAGCAACGCCTGTATAAATGATATTGGTCGGCACATGAATTGACGTGTCAGGCATAGCTTCATCCAGCATATAAAAAGTAGATAAGAAAAATAATCAATAAGGTACGCTAAAATCTCATCATTATAGCGTGGCTGTCTCTATCGCATCCAGCAGCACTGTTTATCAAAGCATCTGAGTGATACGATATTGCTTTGATAAACAGTATTCTTAGCACCCAAAATGTCGTTACGTTAGTACTATTTTATAAGCGCAACAGTTCATGCTAATAATAGTAGGCAGACGACAGTTAATGTACCATAGTGAGCATGGCAGCTTACACAATAGACATCCTATCAGCTGCTATGATGAAATATATAACACCCAAAGCGCCATTTAATCTATCTACATTAAGGAATTTTGTATGTCAGGATTATTAAAAAAACTCCCTAGCAAGCTAACCAATAAATTGCCAGCCAAAGCCTCTGACAGCACAAGATCGCCCGTCGAAAAACCTAACAGCACGCTCAAGCCAATCAGCAATCAATTCACCAAGCTGTTATCTATTACCAAATACTTACCTGCAAGCGCACGCTCGAGCATCTTATCCAAAGCCTTTGGTAAAGTGGTGCCATACGTGGGCACAACGGGCGTCTATTATGAAACAGTCGAACCCAACCAAGTCATCGTGAGCTTAAACAACACCAAAGCAGTGCAAAATCATATTGGCTCTATTCATGCGGTCGCCATTACGTTACTTGCCGAAACAGCGACCGGTTTTATTTTGGGTTTAAACCTACCCTCTGACCGCGTACTATTAATTAAATCGTACTCAGTTAATTTTTATCGCCCGATTAAAAAGGGCCAAATTGCAGCAGTGGCGTCTTTATCGGATGAGCAGCGCTTAGATATCCTAAATACACCAAAAGGTGAAATGGTGATTCCGTGCGTCATTCATGACCGTGAGTCTGACAGTGATCGTGACCCTATCGTGGTTGAGATGACATGGGCTTGGATACCTAAGTCTGAATTAGAAGCACGCCGTCAAGGCAAAACCAGCGAAAAGCCGCTAGAATCTGACACTGAATCTGACACTGAATCTAAAACCGAAGCCGCAACCAAGCAAAACGACCAATAACTGGTTAAGAATACGTAAGGCATAATGTGCCATCTAGTTTGATGGGACATTATGTTTGTTAAATTTGTATAGCGCATTTAGAAAAATCGTGAAAAATAAACTTATAATAAGGAGACAACGATGTCCAAGATTACCCATAAATTGACCGCCCATTTAACTAAGGCTTTGCTAGTGAGCGCGTGCTCACTAGGTCTTACCATGACAGCTAATGCTGCACCAACGTCAAATACCGCAAATATAACTAAATCTAGCCCTGTGTTTCTTGGTGATGGTGGCAATTATCCTTTTTCAGAAGCAGTACGTGTGGGCGATACGCTATATATGTCTGGACAAATTGGTTTTAAAGATGGCAAATTGGTGAAAGGCGGTGTCAAAGCCGAAGCCAAACAAGCATTGGATAATATTAATGAAACCTTGTTAAAATACGGCTATCAGAAATCAGACATCGTCAAATGTATGGCGATGCTGACAGACATGGATGACTTTGACGATTTTAATAAAGTCTATAAAGCAGAATTGGCCAAACCTTATCCGGTACGTTCAGCCTTTGGCGTAGCTGAATTGGCGGCAGGTGCCAGTGTTGAAGTTGAATGCATCGCTGCAAAATAATAACGACGTAACACGTTAAATCATTAAGAGCACTGAAGTATTGAAAGCAGTAAAAGATGAGCATCAAATAACTGGCTACCAGAGCCAGTTATTTTTTTACCTGCTATACAGACCCTTTATCTGAGATAGATCAAACAATCACCAATGCATTCTAGGCATTTTATACAAGTATCGTGTCATCAACTAAGGCGCTCTCTTTCGTCACGCGTAGCACCTCTTCTAGCGTTGTACGACCTGCAATGACTTTATGTAGCCCATCCGCACGAATCGACGGTGTCTGCTGACGTGCGTACTCCTCTAGCTCATACTCAGCGGTATTACTATGAATCATACGGCGCAAGGTATCATCAACGGGCACCACTTCATATATTGCCGTCCGCCCTTTAAATCCTGATTGATTGCATTGATCACAGCCAACTGGTTTGGGTAGATTGATAGGTTTACTTGTCAAAACTTTAGCGCCATTCTCTGAAACTGGCACAATACCAATCTCAGTGAATAATTTAGCCTGTTCGCTATCAGCCACTTGCCAACCATGACAATGCGTACATAAAGTACGTACCAAGCGCTGGGCGACGACACCAATCAGCGATGACGACAATAAAAATGGCTCAACGCCCATATCTTGCAGACGCGTGACGGCACCAATGGCGGTGTTGGTGTGCAAAGTTGACAATACCAAATGCCCTGTCAAAGAGGCCTGTACGGCAATTTCTGCCGTTTCTAAATCGCGAATCTCACCAACCATGACCACATCTGGATCTTGGCGTAACATCGCACGCAAACTTTTGGCAAAAGTCATATCGACTTTATTATTAACCTGCGTTTGCCCAATGCCATCGAGCTGAAACTCAATCGGATCTTCAGCGGTCAAGATATTGCGGGTTTGGTCATTGAGGTCGGTCAGTGCTGAATATAGCGTCGTGGTTTTACCTGAACCTGTCGGTCCTGTCACCAAAATAATGCCGTGTGGGCGATGAATCAAGCGTTTTAGCTCAGTATAATCGTTATCAGACAGCCCTAAATACGTCATATTCAAGCGACCAGCTTGCTTGTCAAGCAGTCGCATGACCACTCGCTCACCAAAGCTCGATGGCAATGTCGATACCCGCACATCAACCTCACGACCTGCTAGCCTTAAGCTGATACGTCCATCTTGTGGCACACGCTTTTCGGCGATATCGAGCTTGGCCATGACTTTAATACGTGACACCAATAATGGCGCTAATTGGCGTTTTGGCGTAATGATTTCTTTTAATTCACCGTCGACACGAAAGCGGACGACCAAACGTTTTTCAAAGGTTTCAATATGGATATCTGAGGCATTTAAACGTATCGCTTCGGACAACAACGCATTGATGAGACGAATGATAGGCGCATCGTCTTGCTGATCCATCAGATCTTCAGTTTCAGGGACACTATCTGCCAAACTATCAAGATCGGGATGGTCTTCGAGTCCAGCGGCAATATGCTGCGACTCACCAGTATTGCCTGCATAAGCGGCATTCATGCGCTTTTCAAAGTCATCGGAGTTGATGCTTTCATAAGTGGGTATACCGCGTACACCTTGCTGCTGTAAAAATCGCACTGCCTCATTAATCGCTGATAATGGCGTGGCCTTGGTTAGCACCAAAGTTGCTGGCAGCTCAGGATCCATGGCAAGGATGACCAAAATCTGATGGCGTTTCGCAAAACTGTACGGCAGTTGCATCATAAAAGCGACCTGATAGATAAAGATAAACTCAGAAAGAAACTCGTGTCAAAGCGTGGCAAACGTATTATGCTTAACTGGCTAAACCGAAAAACACTACAAGTAAGATTGCATGATTTTGTTATAATAGCATTTTGTTTTACTCGCCATTAGGATTTTCAGTTATGTCAGAGAACACTAGCACTGCTACTCATCCGACTCCCCTTTTACAAGATACTTTTACGGTAGGGAGTCGTACCTTTTCTTCTCGACTGTTGGTCGGCACAGGTAAGTATAAGGATATGACTGAAACGGGCGCCGCCATTGGTGCTTCGGCAGCAGAGATTGTCACTGTTGCTATTCGTCGTACCAATATTGGACAAAACAGCAGTGAGCCCAATCTACTTGATGTAATTTCCCCCGATAAATATACTATTTTGCCCAACACTGCTGGTTGTTTCGATGCCGAGACTGCCATTCGTACCTGTAAGCTTGCTCGCGAGCTGTTAGGCGGGCATAATCTGGTTAAGCTTGAAGTATTGGGCGATGAAAAGACACTTTATCCGAATGTGATGGAAACGCTAAAAGCAGCCAAAGTATTGATTGATGATGGTTTTGAGGTGATGGTTTATACCTCAGACGACCCTATCGTCGCTCAAGAATTAGAAAGTATGGGCTGTGTGGCGATTATGCCACTTGGTAGCTTGATTGGTTCAGGTCTTGGTTTACTGAATCGTCACACCCTCAGCCTGATTATCGAAAATGCCAAAGTACCCGTATTGGTTGATGCAGGCGTTGGTACGGCCTCTGATGCAGCGCTGGCTATGGAGCTTGGCTGTGATGGCGTACTGATGAATTCAGCGATTGCCAATGCGCAAAATCCAGTCATGATGGCTCATGCCATGAAACATGCCATCTGGGCGGGACGAGAGGCATTTTTGGCGGGTCGTATGCCAATGCGCAAAATGGCGACTGCCAGCTCACCACAAACAGGGTACTTTTTTCAATAGCTATTAAATTTAATAACAATGATTGAGTTAATAGCATTTCATAAAAAGTCAGCTATAAAATAATAAGAAAAAAGTGAAGTAACTCTTACTCACCTTATCGTCATAAAAGGATTTATTATGCGGCTTCTCACAGCAGTCGACCAGTTGTTTTTGCTTCTTGAGTCGCGTAAACAGCCCATGCATGTTGGAGGTCTATTCTTATTCGAATTGCCAGAGAATTCGGATAGCGGTTTTGTTTGTCAATTGGTCAAACAGATGCAAGATTCTGATGTGTCGCCTACCTTTCCTTTTAACCAAGTGCTTGAGCATTTGGCATTTTGGAAAAAGGACAAAAACTTCGATGTTGAACATCACTTGCATCATGTTGCTTTACCAAAGCCTGCACGGGTTCGCGAGTTGTTGATGTATGTTTCAAGAGAGCATGGTCGGCTGTTAGATCGTGCCATGCCGCTGTGGGAATGTCATGTTATTGAAGGTATTCAACCAGAAAACGAAGGCGGCCCTGAGCGTTTTGCCCTATATTTCAAAATTCACCATTCGTTGGTTGATGGCATTGCTGCCATGCGCCTTGTCAAAAAGTCTTTATCACAATCACCGACAGAACCCGTAACGCTACCAATTTGGTCGTTAATGGCACGCCATCGTAATCAAGTCGATGCGATTTTACCCAAAGAGCGCTCCGCATTACGCATCATCAAAGAGCAAATATCTACCATTAAGCCTGTATTTACCGAACTGCTGGATAATTTGAAAAATTATGGCGATGACAGCTATGTCGGTACCTTTGATGCGCCGATGAGTGTGCTCAATAAACGCATCTCAGCATCACGGCGCATAGCCGCACAGTCTTATGATATTCAGCGTTTTAACGATATTGCTGAGCGACTGAATATTAGTAAAAACGATGTGGTGCTTGCTGTATGTTCTGGTGCCATTCGTCGCTATCTAATATCGTTAGATGCTTTACCTAGCAAACCTCTCATTGCTTTTGTACCAATGTCGCTGCGTACGGATGATAGTGTGGCAGGCAATCAACTATCCTTTGTACTGGCCAATTTGGGTACGCATTTAGACGATCCATTGAGCCGTATCAAACTGATTCATCGCAGTATGAATAATGGCAAACGCCGCTTTCGGCGTATGAACCAAGCACAAGTAATCAACTATAGTATCGTCTCATATGCCTGGGAAGGCGTTAATTTATTGACTGGACTGTTTCCCAAAAAACAGGCATTTAACCTGATTATTTCTAATGTTCCTGGTTCTGAAAAACCGCTATATTGGAATGGCGCGCGTTTGCAATCGTTGTACCCTGCGTCTATCGTATTCAACGGTCAAGCGATGAACATTACCCTTGCTAGTTATTTAGATAAGATTGAATTTGGGATTACTGCTTGTAGTAAAGCACTACCGCATGTACAAGAAATGCTTACGCTTATTGAAGAAGAGTTACAACTGTTGGAAACCACCAGTAAAGCGCTTAAGTTCCAAGGCATTACGGTTGAAGATAAAGGTAGCTATAAAGGTAATGATAAAACAAAAAAGCTGGCTCCATAACGGAACCAGCTTTTTAGTATTAAGTTGTCTCAATGATTATGCTTAGCTTAGGTGTTGCTTAAAACGCGTCACCCCATGTTGGGACAACCACTTGCATCAATGGCTTCAATAACTTAACGTTACAAGCAAAAATAGAGCCTGAAGTCATCGAGTTGTGCGCGCCTGTATGGTCAACCACCACACCACGTGCTTCAGTCACGATAAGCTCACCTGCTGCGATATCCCAAGGCTTGATAGACATCTCAAAATAACCGTCAAAACGACCTGCAGCAACATAGCATAAATCAAGCGCAGCTGAGCCTAAACGACGAACTTGACCGCCTGCTTCAGAGATCTTTTGCAAGCTTTCAAAATGCTGCTTGGCATAAGAAATGACTTCACCATTACGTTTACGCTCAAGCGGATGACCCGTAGTAAATAAACCACCGTCAATGGTTTTGCGCTCACTAACATTGATACGGCGTTGGTTTAAACGTGCGCCTTTACCACGACTAGCAGAGAACATCTCATCACGGACAGGATCATAGATCACGCCATGTTGGGTCACGCCTTTATGCTGCACAGCGATAGACACACAAAACTGCGGCACACCATGCACGAAGTTTTTGGTGCCATCTAGAGGATCAATAATCCAGCACCAATCCGCATCTTCACCGCGACCTTCTTGCATGCCAAACTCTTCACCCAAGTACGAGTGATTTGGATAGCTGGCTTTTAGGGTTTCAATCGTCAGCTCTTCGCTGAAACGATCAATACGCGTAACCAATCCATCAAGCCCTTTTGACTCAATATCCAACTCGATTTTGTGGCGGTTTTGATGCGCATATAAAATCTCTTTACCAACTTTTTCAGCAGTACGTGCTGCGATGACGACCATGGGTTCCATAAATAACCTATTTGCTTGATGAATGAATATAAAAAATAAGACTAACTCTGTGCCCACAACATGCCGATCAGCCGCCGCATCACACTGTATTTATACGATTAAAAAAATGCGCCATTTTAAAGCGATGACCGCATTATACTAAAATTGTTCGATAAAAAACGAAAAAAACCATGACGTTCGCTAAACCAACCCAAATTTTGGTGGTCATCACAAACTGCGTAAGTTGTAAAAAAGTCAGCACCTACGACTAAGTAGGCGTTCGCTCTATCGATCGAGCTTTTATCTATTTAACCAACACTCTGTCCAAATGACAGCTAAAAACCTTAAAAAATTTTAAAGATATAACTTACGATAGCAACTGTTTCAGCTGCCTTACCACACCTTTAATATCTAAACCACAATCAGCCATTTGCTCTGCTTGTGAGCCATGGGCGACAAAGCGATCTGGAATACCGATATTAATAATGGCGGGGCGGTTGTTTTTAAAGGCTGGCGATTCGTTAAGCAAATACTCATTTACCGCACTGCCCGCGCCGCCCATAATCATATGCTCTTCTAGGGTCGCGATGTGTGTAACACCTTGCTCTAACAGCTTTTCTAATAATGCAGTGTCTAAAGGTTTTACCCAGCGCATATTAATGACATGTGCCTGACAGCCTGATTCTATATCATTGTCAATCAAGCTTTCTACCGCTTGCTGAGCCGTCGCAACCATGGTACCAAATGCTAGTAGCGCCAACTTTTTAGGCGCATCATCATTACCTAATACCGACTCTACCACTGCCTCGCCAATGTTATAAGTCTGTGCCGGCGATGCGATAACTGCGCCAGTACCAACACCGCGCGGATAGCGTACTGCCGTGCAGCCTTGGTACTCATAGCACGTATTGAGCAAATGATAGCATTCGTTTTCATCTTTTGGCGCGGCAATCAGCATATTGGGCACGCAGCGTAAAAAAGCAAAATCGAATACGCCTGCATGCGTTGCGCCGTCTTCACCGACTAGGCCAGCACGATCAATAGCGAACATCACATCAAGGTTTTGCAAAGCCACATCATGAATCAGCTGATCGTAGCCCCGCTGCAAAAACGTCGAATAAATCGCCACAACCGGTTTAACGCCTTGGGTTGCCATACCAGCAGCCAGTGTGACGGCGTGTTGCTCAGCGATGGCTACATCAAAAAAACGCTCTGGAAATTGACGGGCAAAATCAATCATCCCCGAGCCTTCTTCCATGGCAGGTGTGATGGCAAGCAGCTTATCGTCTTCAGCGGCCTTATCACATAAGAATTGCCCAAATACTTGCGAATATTTTAACGCAGGTTTGGTGTTGGACACTGATTTTTCTGTGGCGACAGCCTGAGTATCATTCTTGACTTCGACAGGAAGCTTGCTGATAGCATGATAGCCAACTGGGTCTAATTCTGCTGGCGCAAAACCTTTGCCTTTGGTGGTATAAATATGGACTAAAACAGGGCCTTTCATCTGCTTGGCAAGTGACAATACCCGCAGTAGCTCAGGGATATTATGACCATCAAACGGACCAAAGTAGGTAAAACCAATCGCTTTAAATAAATTGTCTTCTAACTGCGGCACATCGCGCATCTCTTTGTGACGCTTACGGCGATCAAAGCCTTGCATATCAGGGCGCTGGCAGAGCACTGGCTCGCCTTCATCAGAGATATCGACCTGATACCCTGACTCCCACAGCATCGCTAAATGCCGTGAAAAACCACCGATAGAACAAGAAATCGACATATCGTTGTCATTTAAAACGACCAATAAATCCGCATCTTGTTGCACCGCATCATTCATCGCTTCAAATGCCATACCGCCAGTCATTGCACCATCACCAATGATACAAGCGACGGTTTGCGTGCGACCTTGATAACGCAGTGCTAAGCTCATGCCTAAACCAGCTGAGATTGAAGTCGATGAATGCCCAACACCAAAGGTATCGTAAACGGATTCTGCACGCTCAGGAAAAGCAGTCAAGCCATCTTTCGAGCGAATCGTCGCCAACTGATCACGGCGACCCGTCAAGACTTTATGAGCATAGGCTTGATGACCCACGTCCCAAACGATTTGATCTTGCGGTGTATCTAGTAGGTAATGCAGCGCAATGGTCAATTCAACCACGCCCAAATTGGCACCAAAATGCCCACCGCTTTGACCTGCTGAATACAATAGAAATAGCCGCAGCTCATCAGCCAACGTGATAAGTTGAGCGGTTGTCAGTGTATTAAGATCAGCTGGCGCTGCAATGCTATCCAGCAAAGGCGTATCAGGACGGACGCGTGGAATCACAGTATAAGTCTGCTGTAGATTCGACAGCTGGGCAGCAGAATCGACAGCTGGCGCAGATACGGACTGAGACTGTGGGAAATGAGGTGACTGCTGCATAAACCGTACGATACCTACCAATCTGCTGACAAGACAGCCTCTTAGCGCATAATGCTAACTAAGTGACGTCAATAATATCTACACCATTATTGATGTAATCGACCATATAACTGTTCATAAATTTATTCAGGCAGCCTTTATATAAACATATAAATAGCTGCGCGCCGCCGAATAGCACATACGCTACCGTCATAGACAGCGATGGAACATTGCTCTGACGCTTTCATAACAAGGGGTAATATTATGCCTGATTATTCTGCATCAATATCGGATGTTAGTGACGACATAGTAATGTAAGGGCAAAGACTTGTCACTGTATCCGTCAAAATAGTATGGCATAATAGCATTTATTTTTAATTGTCGCTTTAATCATCGTGCGTCGTTTGTGAACTTTGTGTGTTTTTATAAAAAAGACAATCAGCATGCACTATTTACAAACGGATTATACTGGCATCATCCTACTTTCATCATACAGCTAGGATGTCATCGCTGTTTTAATATGGTTAAAAAAGACCCTCTACCGCCACGCTTATCGGCTTATGCAGGATATTAATGTCATATCAATTTATTACTAGTGCCAAACTACCTACTCGTCACGGCGAGTTTGATATTCATATCTTCGAAAACGACGAAGGTCAAGAACATGTGATGCTGACTGTCGGTCTGCCTGTCGTCGATCAACATACGGCGGATAGCTCACCGAGTCAAACGGACACCACGCGAGCAGAAAAAACCATTCCATTGATTCGCATTCATTCAGAGTGCTTAACGGGCGATGCTTTTAGCTCATTAAAATGTGACTGTGGGCCGCAGCTCAACACGGCGATGCAAGCAATACAAGAGACTGGCTGCGGGGCTATATTATACTTACGCCAAGAAGGTCGCGGTATTGGTCTGACCAATAAGATTCGCGCGTACGCCCTGCAAGACCAAGGTCATGATACTTTAGATGCCAACCTCATGTTGGGCTTACCCGCTGATGCGCGCATTTATGATATGTGCGGGCCGATGCTAGCTCATATTGGTGTTGACGCCGTCAGACTCATCACCAATAATCCAGACAAAGTGGCTTATCTAACCGAGCACGGTATTAATGTCGTAGAACGCGTGCCTTTATTGGTTGGGGTGAACGATATGAATGCTGAATATTTAGCGACCAAGCGCGACCGCATGGGGCATTTATTAGACAAAGATTTCAATACCGCGTTACACCTTAATAAATAGACATCAATACACTAAATAAATAGATATTTTATGAGTATTCCAAATAGTGATAACCTTCCAAATCTGCCAGCGGCAGACTTAACAACGCCAGCCAATGACGACATCATGCGTGTGCGTGAATTTTTGGTCGATTTGCAGGCTCGTATCTGTCAAGCCTTAGAAGCGCAAGAGCGCGATGGTGGCGGTAATGCAACCTTTGTTCCTGATGACTGGGAACGCCCTGAAGGCGGCGGTGGTCGCTCGTGTGTCCTAGCAGATGGTGACGTGATTGAAAAAGCAGGTGTGATGTTCAGTCATATTCACGTACATAATTTGCCTGCTTCAGCCACTGCACGTCATCCCAATATCGCTGGTCGTAAAGCCCAAGCCATGGGCGTCTCATTGGTTGTCCATCCCAAAAACCCTAACGTCCCAACCAGCCATGCCAATGTGCGTTTGTTCGTTGCTGAAGCTGAGGGCGAAGACCCTATTTGGTGGTTTGGTGGTGGTTTTGATTTGACGCCATTTTATCCCGTACTCGCTGATTGCGTGCATTGGCATCAAGTCTGTCATGATCTGTGCGCGCCTTTTGGTGACAGCGTCTACCCTGATTTTAAGCAATGGTGTGATGAGTATTTCCACTTACGTCATCGTGATGAGCAGCGCGGTATCGGCGGCTTATTCTATGATGATGTCAATACGGAAAGTCGCGGCTGGGACTTTGAAACCTGTTTTAGTTTTATGAAGGCGGTCGGCAACGGTTATCTTGACGGTATCATACCCATCTTTGAGCAGCGTAAAAACGCCCCTTATACCGAAGCACAGCGCGAATTTCAGCTTTATCGCCGTGGTCGCTATGTTGAGTATAATCTTGTTTATGATCGCGGCACTCTATTTGGACTACAAAGTAATGGTCGTATCGAGTCCATCTTAGTCAGCATGCCGCCGCTTGCTAGCTGGCATTATCGTTTTGAGCCGACTGAAGGTTCGCCTGAGTTTGAATTGACCGATTTTTATCTAAAACCACGCGATTGGTTGACTCTATAGTTTGTGTGAATATAATAAAGACAAAGGCCTCTATTAGCTTGTCTTTAGAGAATATCAAGAAGGTCGGCTATCAACGCTGACCTTTTTATATGAGCGCAAATTTATATGAACGACAATCACTGACTCAAAAATTACGATGATATAACAACTAAATTTATGACCACTGCATAGATAACCGTTACAATAAGAACTATTGTTGGAAAAATCCTTTAGAAGCGAATGCGTTTCCAAAAGATCATGGAGTAATTTTTATAACAATACGCTTTATTCAAAAGCAGTGTTTAGAAGAAGCCTTTAAAGGCTGTTATTTAAAAACAGTATGTAAAGCCAGCGTTTATAAGCGCGTCTACTACTAGCCAATTTTACAGGAGTAATTCACATGGCACAGGTTCATACCAACCAATCATTAAAATCTATCTTTGGTATCACATTGATGGCAGCCGCCTTAGGTCTAACGGCGTGTAGCACTGCCACTGACCCTGACGTAAAAGCCCGTCAAGATAGTATGAAAAGCTATGGTGATGCGATGGGCGTCATGGGTGATATGATGAAAGCACCTGATACTTTTGATGCCGCCGTATTCAAAGAGCAAGCCGCATTTTTAGCAGAAAACGCTGCTACGCCTTGGAGTCACTTTGAAAATAAAGAAGCCGTTGGTAATGCCACTGATGCCGTTTGGTCGAATGCCGATGGTTTCCGTGCAGAAGCAGAAAACTTTCAAAAAGTCACTGCTGAGCTGAACGCTGCAGCACAAACAGCCACTAGCATCGATGATGTCAAACCAGCCTTTGGTGAAGTTGGCGCCAGCTGTAAATCATGTCATACTGATTTTAAAGCCAAAACTGACTAAATATTGCTAAATTGATGCCATAAAAAATCCGCCATGTCATTTGATGTGGCGGATTTTTATTTCGAAAATATTGTGTTAAAGACAGTTCTTTAAAATAACGCGCTAAACAAATTATTCTGTCGCAGCTGTAACATCCACTCGATTAATTGATCATTTGACTGGATCAACTGACATATTGGCTTATCAGCCGGTAAAGCTAGCCCATTAAATCTGCTTGTACAATTTCAATCCAGTAGCCATCAACATCTTTGATAAAGGCAACGTTTTTCATACTGCCATCTTCTGGACGTTTTTTGAATTCGACATTATTTTTATCAAACCAAGCAACCGATTCAGCGAGACTAGGCACACTAAAGCAGATATGTCCAAAACCTTGTGGCTCACCATTACCATCATGATAGCTAAAGTCAGCCTTCGTTTCGGTACCATAATTATGGGTCAATTCTAAGATACCGCGTTGACGGAATGCAAAGATTTCCAAATCATCACCCGCAGGCAAATTGTCGCGCTCGCTTTCGGTCAGTTTGGCTAAAAAATACAAATCAAAACCCATATCAGGGAATTTTTTTACCGCCAGCAAAGTCATGCCAAGGACACCAGTATAAAACGCTAACGACTTGGCAGGATCTTTTACCCGTAGCATGGTGTGGTTAAAAGTAAAACCTGTCGTCTGTGCTGAGATAGGCTGAACACCATCAGTATTTACGCTACTCGGCGGCTGCGCGATAAATGATTCGTTATTATTATCGGTGGCTGAGCCAGTATTTAATATAGACATAATTATCCTAATATTGACAAAATAGAGAGTTTAAAAACAAGCGCGTGAATATTTTTTTACGCGCTTGACCCTTTTATCATAATAAAAAATTGCGAAAGCATTGAGAGGGTTTTGTAAGAGCGCACACTTACCACGACCCATTTAACCGATGAATTAGCTGTCTAAGAAACGTACCTTGCCCGTCTCTAAATCATACTCCGCACCAACGACCAGCAATTGACCACTATTGGTTAAGTCCTCTAACGCCCGCGAGCCATGTTTGAGCTGGCTAACTGACATGCGTACATTGGCACGGATAGAACGATCAACCAACTCGTCTGCATCGACGTCTTGACCATTGGCAGTTGCAAGCTCATGCAAGTTATAGACGCTTGGGCGAATACGATCGACAATCGACTGCAAATTGGGCGAGTAATTTTTCTCAGGATTGATCAGTGTCTCGACACAAGCCGTGACCGCGCCGCAATGTGAGTGCCCAAGCACGACCACCAACTTCGTACCGAACTTTTCGGCTGCAAATTCAATCGAGCCAATCTGTGAAGGGGCAACGACATTGCCCGCGACTCGAATAACGAACAAATCACCCAAGCCTTGATCAAATACAATCTCAACGGGTACACGTGCATCAGAGCAACCCAGAATAATGGCCAATGGATCTTGATCCTTAACCAACTCAGGTCGTCTTTGCATCGTTGGGTCAGTGGTGGTCAGGCTATCTATATAGCGCATATTGCCTTCTTTTAAAAGCTCAAGCGCTTCTTGACCTGTTGTTGGACGTATATCGGTAGGCATGAGATATCCTTTATTATCAATAATATAAGAGTTATAAACAGCTTTACATACATGTATTCAAACATAGATTTGCGAATGGCTACTAACCTATCAGGCTCATTATATTTGTCGGCCACAAAGTAATTGTATAGGAATAAAAGCCAAAAAATGATAAAAAATTTTGTTTAAATGTCATTATACAAAAGCCTGTATCACTAGAAATATAGCAGTAGCTATCGCTGCCATGACGATACGACTCGCATAACTTATAACGAACTTGCACTAATTTATATCAAGGGTTTGTTATAATACGCAGCCACCAGACTGGGTTTGTACCCATCGCTGATACCCATATCAAATCACCTTGACGACAGTGTCCTAAATAAATAGCGGTACTGCGATGTCGGACACGTAGGAACAAACATTATGACCAATTCACCGCCCAATACGCACAGAATCTCTGTGTCATCTCCCGATGACAAGGTACTATTGCAACTGACTGGTCTAAAAAAAACCTATGATCAAACTGAAGTATTAAAAGACATCAATCTTGACATCAAGCACGGTGAGTTTTTAACGCTGCTTGGCCCATCAGGCTGTGGTAAAACAACATTACTGCGCCTAATCGCCGGTTTTGAGCAGCCAAATTCTGGAGCAATTTATCTAGACGGCGTGCAGATGGCAGGCTTGCCAGCGGATAAACGCCCCGTGAACACAGTGTTTCAGCAGTACGCCTTGTTTCCGCATATGAGTGTCGCGCAAAATGTCGCTTACGGGCTCAAACTCAAGAAAGTACCAAAAGATGAGATAAAAGCCCGCGTGCGTGAGATGCTGGCCATGGTACAGTTGGAGCATTTAGCCAATCGCAGACCACAAGACTTGTCTGGGGGTCAGCAGCAGCGTGTCGCCATTGCACGAGCCGTCATCAATCGTCCTAAACTGTTGCTACTTGATGAGCCACTATCTGCGCTCGATCATAAGCTGCGTTTACAAATGCAATCTGAGCTTAAACGGCTGCAACGAGAGCTTGGCATCACTTTTGTCTTTGTCACCCACGATCAAGAGGAAGCGCTATCGATGTCGGATCGTATTGCAGTGATGAAAGACGGCACGTTTCAGCAAATCGGTACGCCTATTGAGATTTATGAAACGCCCGCGAATTTATTTACCGCCAAGTTTATCGGTGAGACCAATTTGTTTAAAGCGGAAGTCAGAGGCGTTTATCCTGAGCAACCAGATCGCGACGGTCGCGTGACCAATGGCCGTATCGAAGTCGAAGTTTGTGAAGCTCAAGCGCAAGATGGCCCGACTACCTTACGCAATCTACGCCGTCCTAATTTTGCTAACGATGTACAAGTGGGCGATATCGTCAATTTATTGCTACGCCCCGAAGATTTACGTATTTATGACCCCAATGATAAAGAACATGGTGGCTTACTCGGGCGAGTGATTGAAAGCAACTATAAAGGCAGCACCTTAGATTCCATCATTGAATTAACAAACGGTCATATTATTAAGGCCTCCGAATTTTTTGATGAGGATGACCCAAGCTTTGATTACAAGTTAAATGAAGGCGTCAAAGTCTCGTGGGTCGATGGCTGGGAGTGGGTACTACCAGAAGACGGTACGCTTGATGATGAGGCAAATCGTCAATCTGCCAATTTAGCGGCTCAAAAGGATATTAGCTGATGGCACGTCCTAGCTTAGGCAGCAAAAGTCCTTTTCGTACCGCAACGCTATGGCTGATTTGGGGTTGGTTACTGATATTTGCGTTATTACCAAATATCTTGGTCATCGCTGTCAGTTTTTTGACCCGCGATAGCAGTGCTTTTATTAGCTTGCCTGTCAGCATCGACAGCTATATACGTATGATTGACCCGCTATATTTCGGTGTATTTATTCATTCGTTATGGATGGCAGGCATCACGACCATCATCTGTTTGTTACTTGGCTACCCTTTTGCCTGGCTGATATCCAAAGCCAAAACGCGTTGGCAGCCGCTGCTCATGATGCTGTTAATCCTACCATTTTGGACCAACTCTCTTGTGCGTACTTATGCACTCAAGTTACTGTTTGCCAATAACGGCTTGATTAATAAATCCCTACTGGCGATAGGTGTCATCGATGCTCCTATCGATATTTTATATACGCAAGGGGCGGTGATTGCTGGTTTGACGTATTTACTGTTCCCATTTATGGTGTTGCCGTTATACGCCGTATTTACTGACTTGCGCAATGACATGCTACTCGCCTCACAGGATTTGGGCGCATCAAAGACCCAGACTTTTTGGCATATCGTATTACCATTGACGACGCCTGGTATTATCTCAGGGGTATTATTGGTTCTGCTGCCGGCGATGGGTATGTTTTACGTCGCAGATATTTTGGGCGGTTCACGCAATTTATTGGTAGGCAATATCATCAAAAACCAGTTCTTGGATGCGCGTGACTGGCCATTTGGCGCAGCCGCCAGCGTGTTATTGACATTAGCAATGGCGGTACTATTACTCGCCTACCGTGCCAGTAGTCGCCGCATTGGCAAGACTGACTTTAATGAGGTGGCCTAATGTCTAATAGTTCACTGAATCATCAGCTGAATAGCTCGACGACTAAAAAAAGATCGTCTATTAAGATTGGCAGCATCGCGGCTAAAGGCTATCTTGGCCTCATTTATACCATGCTGTATTTGCCAATTATCGTCCTAGTCGTCATGTCATTTAATAAATCCAAAATCGGCTATAACTGGGGCGGCTTTAGCTTAAAGTGGTATGAGTCGCTGTTGAATAACCAAGCGATGCTCGATGCGTTTTGGCATTCTATTGTATTAGGATTGGTCGCAGCCACCGTCTCAACTTTAATAGGGACACTGACCGCCCTCGCGCTACATCGATATAACTTTCGCGGTAAAGGCTTACTAAATGGGCTGCTATTCGTATTGATGATGTCACCTGAAATTGTGCTCGCTATTTCATTATTAGCATTATTCTTATTGATAGGATTGCAATTAGGCTTTGTCTCGCTGCTATTGGCGCATATTACTTTTTGCTTACCGTTTGTAGTCATCACGGTGTTTGCACGATTAAGCAGTCTCGATGAACGCTTGATGGAAGCTGCACGCGACTTGGGTGCCAATGAATCAACGATGATACGTACGGTGCTTATTCCCGTCATTCTGCCTGCAGTGATGGCAGGGTGGCTACTGGCCTTTACCTTATCGCTAGATGATGTGGTTGTTTCTACCTTTGTCACTGGCCCTAGTTATGAGATTTTACCGCTACGAATTTATTCGATGGTACGGGTAGGACTCAAACCAGAAGTCAATGCCATTGGTGCCATTTTATTAGTTGCTTCGCTGATATTGGTCATTATTTCGCAGCTATTATTACGTCGACGCTAATTTATCACCGCGGATTAAATAATGACTTTGAATGAAAGTCAGTGCTATATCAATTATAATGAATTTTTCTCACCTTAGCGGTTAGGTCGTCTTATGCTAGAACTTCGTCATCTCAATACCTTAACCGCGCTGCGAGCACATGGTTCACTGGCAGCGGCTGCCGATGAATTGCACGTCACGGCGTCTGCCGTCTCACACCAGCTAAAAGAGCTGGAAAATTATTACGATATCAGCTTGGTCAATCGCCGAACACGCCCGCTCACTTTTACGCCAGCAGGTAAAACCGTACTGGCATTGGCAGATAGCATCATGCCACAAGTGACTCGCACCAAATCCAACCTTAAGCGCTTGGCCCATGGTCAAGCGGGTAGATTACGCCTAGCTTCTGAATGTCACAGCTGCTTTGATTGGCTCATGCCGATACTCAATCATTACCGCCGTGAGTGGTCTGATGTGGAGCTGGACTTTGCGACAGGCTTTGAGCCAGAACCGCACCACTTATTGATGGAAGATGATATTGATTTACTCATTACCACCAGCGATTTACCGATAGACGGTATCAGCTATCAGCCGTTATTCGAGTATGAAAGTCGCTTGGTGCTATCACCAACGCATGATTTGGCGGCGCAGAAATTTATTGAGCCAGATGATTTAATAAATGAAACTCTGATTGCGTATCCAGTGGAAGCCAAGCGCCTCGATATTATTGCCAACTTTATGACGCCAGCACAGGTGAGCTTTGATAGCATTCGTACCACAGAGTTGACGGCGATGCTGATTCAGTTGGTCGCGAGCGAGCGCGGTGTCGCGGCATTACCTGATTGGGTAGTCGCTGAATATGAGAAAAAAGGCTGGGTCGTCTCGCGTCCATTGGGTACAGGCGTGTATTGTCAGCTCTATGCTGCGACGCGCACATCGAGCCAAGATACCGCTTATATGCAAGGATTTGCGAGTTTATTAGAAGGGATAGTCAAACCGTTGTAGTGGTTTGTTTAACAGTGAGGCGTGGTAGATAGTCAGCGTGCCTGAGTCTTATGTCTTTATCTATACTTTCATAATCTACATTTTCATAAAACCAGCTTAAAAAAGTAAAATCCGATAGCGGTTGCTAGTAACGTCAATCCCACATGTAGCCCGACCAATCCCAAACCTGCTAGTAACTTACCAGCGTTGATAAAGGTAAAAACTTCTGCACTAAAAGTACTAAAAGTGGTCAATCCGCCCAAAAAACCGGTAATCACAAATAGTCGGACATTGGGCGATAGACCGCTGCCCACGCGCTCAAACCATACCAATGCCAGTCCTATCAAAAAACCGCCTAAGAGATTGGCACTGAGCGTGCCCAGTGGTATCCAACTGTGTAGTGGATTAAAGCGAGCCAACCATGCCCGCAGGCAAGCACCTATTGCAGCCCCTAGTCCAATAGCAAGCCACTGCATAGCTCATCCTTAGGTTTAATGAAGGTTAACAGATATAGTATTGAGCAAAGCCATCTTTACACTGCTGGTAGCTCAGTCATCGGCCAACGCGGCACACAGCTCACCGCCAAATCATCAGACTGTCCTGCTTGCAGGCGCTCATAACCGGCATAAGCAATCATCGCCCCATTATCAGTACATAACGCAGGCGGCGCATAATGCACAGTGGCATTTATTTTAGCAAGCTCACTCTCCAAAGTTTCACGTAAATGAGTGTTGGCACTAACACCGCCCGCAATTACCAATCGGCTCATTTCTACTTGCTTAAGTGCTTTGACGCATTTTTTCACCAGCGTATCAACGACTGCATGCTGAAAGCTGGCGGCGATATCAGCGCGAACTTGTGGATCGCTATCAGAGCTATTCCCTGAGCCTCCTGAACCATCTGTATCTTTAATAAGGTTATGCACGGCCGTTTTCATCCCGCTAAAAGAAAAATCTAATCCGCGATGTAGCATGGGTCTTGGCAAATTGTAAGCATTAGGATTGCCTGTTTCAGCCAATTTGGCAATATTGGGACCACCAGGATAAGGCAAACCTAGCATTTTGGCGGCTTTATCAAAGCATTCACCTGCTGCATCATCAATCGACTCACCCAATATTTCATATTGCCCGACACCACGTGCGGCGATGAGTAATGTATGACCACCAGATACCAATAACGAGACAAAAGGAAAGGCTGGTGGGTTGGCACCCATCAGCGGTGCTAGCAGATGTCCTTCCATATGATGGATACCAATGGCAGGAATATCCAAACCATACGCCAAACTGCGCCCAAATAATGCGCCCGTCATCAAAGCGCCAATGAGTCCGGGTCCCTTGGTATAAGCAATGGCATCAATCTCGCTTTTCTTTACATTACACTGCTCTAACAACTCATTAAGCAAAGGCACCAACTTACGAATATGATCGCGGCTGGCAAGCTCAGGCACAACGCCGCCATACAGTGCGTGCAGCTCTATTTGTGAATACAGGACTTGTCCAACCAGCCCTTGATTGTCACTATTCATCTGCTCACTGTCAAAAATCGCCAGACCTGTCTCATCACAAGAAGTCTCTAAACCCAATACTTTCATATTTTTGCCTTTATCATACTTTGGTCTGCGTATTATTTTTTACAACGTTGCCATCTTTTAGGGCGTGCCAAAAAACGTGCATAAAAAAACCGCCATTGTCAGTCACAATGACGGTCAGTTTAACAAATTTCAATGGTCAATATATCTTAATATACCGTATCAGCTAACTGCTTCAATCATGTAATCTACAGCCGCGTAAACTTGGGCTTCACTGACCTTATCAGTGGCTTGGGCTGGCATCTTATTAAAGCCTTTTGCCGAATGCATGTGCAGCGTCTCTGTGCCTTTAGCTAGACGCGGCTCCCACGCTGCTTTATCACCATATTTCGGCGCGTTCAGCAGCCCTCCTTCATGACAAACCTTACAGTTGGTCTCATAGAGCTTGGCTCCTGCATCCGCAGCCAACACTTCTGGCTCAGCAGAGAGTTCCTGCACTGGCTCGTCTTCAATGACCGTCGTTTCGGCATCTGCCACAGGTTTGACTATAGGTGTGTCTTCTACCACTACAGTTGTATCGGCAGGTTTATTGACAGTTGCAGGCTCTTCAACCGCTGCATTGTCACCACTACAAGCAGTTATTGATAATAGGACACTCAAACTGATGGTAGATAAGGCCAGTTTATTCATACGCTGCCGTTTATTCATCATGGTCACACCTCTATTCGATATTTCATGTTGATGACTGTTTATGACAGCGCATATTATGACAGCACATATTATGACAGCGCATAAATTTAAAACGTATCAAAACACAAACCGTTATTAGTTCGTAGCTGGTTCAGCGTCAGCAGTAGGCGTTGCCGCCGCATCAGCAGTAGGCATATCTGCACTATCAGCGACAGCCACATCAGTATCCGCATTGGCCGTTGCATCTGGCATATCCGTAGCAGTCGTACCTGCTTCAGCAGCTGCAGCGCCATCTACGCTGCCAGCAGCTTCAGTTACTGGGGCTGGAGCCGTTTCTGGGAACTCCATCTCTTCGGCTGGCGGTCCGTTTTTAAGCGCAAGTTCAGCGGCTTCATCAACGCGATCTTTTGCCAATACTTCATGCTCTTCCCCGCCACCACAAGCGCTCACGCTAACACCCAAAGCCATGATAAGTGCCGTGCTCAAAACCGTGTTCAATACTGTTTTTTTCATTCCAACATCCTCAATAAAATGCACATAAAATGGTTAATATGCTGACTATTATATGCAAATTATCATAGCATAAACTCCAGCCAAACCGTTATAGACAGTAGGGTTTTTTATTTACAGTGATTTTATACTTTGTATTTATAGGTTCATTGAAGCTGGAGCAAAAACATGAATCCTAACCACTTTTCTAACTATCTCTCCGCTTTTCGCCTTGCAACTTAATGATAAATATGGATTAATGTGCTAAAATAATTGACTTTATTGCTATTTTTTATTAAAATACCTGCCCTTGTGCTCGTGCGCAAGATTATCCTAGTTTGAGCTGATGCCTGTAATCTTGAGATATTACGGCTAAATACTAATACACAGCCAAACTAATGCCCTTATATCTCATCCTAATCGAGGAGTCTTCATGCCTGCAGTTAAGGTTAAAGAAAACGAACCAGTCGACATCGCTATCCGTCGTTTCAAGCGTGCTTGTGAAAAAGCTGGCGTATTATCAGACGTACGTAAGCGTGAGTTTTATGAAAAACCAACGCAAGTACGTAAGCGTAAAAAAGCTGCTGCCGTAAAGCGTTATAAGAAAAAATTACAACGCGAAACTATTCGTACTACTCGTATGTACTAATCGATAAGTCGATTAGCTAAGTACAAGTGCTACATTAACGCCACTGTTATCCATTGATATCAGTGGCGTTTTTTATGCTACAATTTTTATTATTATTGCTTAAAAATTTGAATAAATACCTCTTAACAAATAAGGATAATAACAATGAGCCAACTTAAACAAACTTTATCAGACAATGTCAAAGTTTCTATGAAAGCACGTGAGCTTGAACGCGTTAAAGTCTTACGCAACGTACAAGCAGTTATCAAGCAAATTGAGATTGACCGTCAAATAGAGCTGGATGATGCGCAAGTATTAGAGATATTGCAAAAACAGCTCAAACAACGCCATGAGTCATTGACTATTTTTACCGAAAACGGACGCGATGATCTGGCAACGAAAGAGCAGTTTGAAATTGATATCATCAATGAGTTTATGCCAAAACAAATGGATGATGCTGAACTTGCGGCCTTGGTCAATGCAGAAGTCGCTGCACAAGGCGCAACGTCTATGCGTGATATGGGCAGTGTGATGGGTGTATTAAAGAACAAAACCGCAGGACGCGCAGACCCCGCTCTTATCTCTAAGCTAGTAAAAGATGCGCTGCAAGGCTAGTACATAGTGTCATCGAAAGCTAATGACAACATCGTAACAATAACCGCCTAAGGCTCAAAGTCTTTGGCGGTTTTTACTGCTTTAATTTCTGCATTAATATTGGCAAGTAATGGACGGGCGCTACTGGCTTGAGCCGTGGTTTGTAGTTTTTCCGTCAATTGTTTGGCTTGCGTGAGCGACGTCAATGCACTTTCGTAACGACTACTCCACAGCTGGTCATGACTGCGATAGCGTAGCGCGTTAATGGTGGCAATATTTTTCAGGGACGCAGAATCGGTCGTTTTTGCCAGTTTTTCATTGGCCAATTGCAAGCTTTGCCACGCATAACGATCGCTTGGCTGCTGCTCGGTCAGGGGTTTAAGCAAGGCTTGGGCTTTAATTGGCTGATTGCTATTGGTGAGCGCTTCTGCTAAATAAAGACGCAGGTCACGACGCTCAGGATACAGACGCTGCTGGCTGGCTAATACGTCTGCCGCTTGTGACCATTTATTCTGTTCCGTTAGAATTTGGCTATGAGTAATCGACAGCAAAGGCTCTAAATTTTGACGCTGCGTAGGCGGTAATCGATTAATCTCAGCCAGTACCTCGCTTGCCTCTGTAAAGCGTTGCTGTTCGCCATACCAATTCATCAGAGCTAATTTGGCTCCTACGCTATTTTTAGCAGCCGTCATTAGCACTGTCTCTGAGGCATGTTTACCTGTACTCTGAACACGCCAGTAGAGCAAATCAAATAAAGCCTGATGTCGCTGCTGCTGGTTTAGTGACAATGCAGGATAATGCTGGGCTCGACTTTGTGCTTCACTTAAGCGCTCATTACTCAATGGATGCGAGCGTACAAAGCTTGGTAAAAACCGATTTTCAATTTGATTGAGCTGGCTGCGTTGATTCATCGTGGCAAAAAATCGCGGCATCGCCCTTGGGTCATAGCCCGCTTGGGTCATGATTTGCATGCCCACCCGATCGGCCTCGCGCTCATTATTTCGACTAAACGCCATGCTGCTATTCATCGTTGCAGTTTGGCTGCCCATCATGACTGCCGCCGCGGCATCACCATCGACTGCTGAGGCTGCAATCGCCGCCAGCATACCGCCTATCTGCATCAGCAAGGCTTTTTTGCGCTCATCAGCACCACTCTCGTAATGGCGCTGACTGATGTGAGCAACTTCATGAGCCACTACACTGGCAAGCTCATCCATACTACTAGCGGCCAATATCGTCCCTGTATTGAGACCAATAACACCGCCTGGTGCTGCAAAGGCATTGATACTTGGATTATCAATGATAACCAAACCCATGGGCGCTTGTTGCCTTGCTTGCGCATTGAGACGCCAAGTCATGTCTTTGACCGTTTCTTGAATCCAAGGATCATGCTCCATTTTGATGCGACCATTGACGTTCCGTAACGACCATTCGCCGAGCAGTTTGTTTTGATATTGCTCAGCGAAGCTCAAGCCTTGTCCGCGCAAGTTGGGCAAATCTAGCTCTTCTGAGCCGGTGGCTTGCCATGAGTTATAATTGGATGCCATCGCTTGGCTATTGCTACTATTGCCATAACTGCTATTGGCCGCTGTCGTCAGTGCCAATAAGACAGCTGACATTCCCACTCTAAGCGTGCTCGACACTGCGATAGATAAACCACTCTGTTTTCGCGGGCAGACGGGCGACTTGATCCCTTGCGAATAATGGGCGATCACATAGGTATTCAACTGATTCATAAGTGCTCTATCAAGCATCAACTGTCTATTAGAGTGGGACCTATTAAACTGGGGCAAGGGCGTATCCTCAAGTGAGTAATGACAACGTCTTCTCGACTATACGAGCTTGCTGATATAAGGTCAATTCTAGTCTGTATTCGACTACCAATAACTCAGCTGTCCGTCACTATTGTGCAACATGGCTTCAGCCAATCCCATATAAAATAGATATGGTCTCAGGCGCGCTCAGTCTACTATTTATAGTCCTTTTGCTCGCCTTCCTTGTATCCAAATTATCTTGCACAGACTACATGTGATTCTAATGAACCGAATGTGGCGTTGACTATATTCAACTGCAATTGCACACGGGCTATTTGGTATAATGGCATTTCATGACTATAGGGTCTGATCACTGCCGAGTGTCGTTTATGAATAACAGTCACTGTCAGTGCGAATTTGCGAATGTTTAACACGCCCTAGTACGAACCCAAATATTTATAAGGTTTATTTTATGTCTGCTGATAGTCAGTCAACCACCGTATATGCACCTTACTCTATAAGCTTATCAGCAAATTTTCCTGATACTGAACAGCAAGACATCAACAACCTGTTAGACTTGTTACCAGCACATACTGTTAATACAGATGATAAAGCGAATGAAACGCAGCCTATCGTTCATATCAAGCGTTTCGTCGATGGCCGCGGACTTTCTTGTCCAATGCCACTGTTAAAAACCAAAGTGGCACTACGTGACGTCGCAGCTGGCGAGTCGTTATACGTGGTCGCAACTGATGCCAACTCACAAGCGGATATCACCGCTTTTTGTCGACAAAGCCAGCAAGCAGATGCTGCAAATCAATTGCGATTAATCGTTAGTAGCATTACTGACCAGCCATCAGAGGATAGCTTATCAGCACAGTGTTTCGATACAATATATCACTTCATCATTACCAAAACTGATAGCAACTAAGCGTCGCTATACTTTACAATTACAACTATAAAGATTTTTATCTGACTCTTTGCGTCACTATTTAATCAAGGTCAAGAATATGGCTAATAATTCTACTGATACTGCAAAAACGAATAAAAAAGATGAGGCAGCTCCTATAAAAAACGAAGCACGTGATGCCGCATTAAAAGCTGCCGCACAACGTCCACCTTATGATGCCAGTGCTTTAGGCAATACTAGCACCCGTGACTTAGTGCCAGCGATGCCGACTCATTTGTCAGCGCCTGGGGTCAATTTGGGTGCCTATATCAATACTGTGCACCAAATCCCAATTTTGACACCGATCCAAGAACAAGAGCTGGCACATCGCTATTATGATGAAGGTGATGTGGAAGCGGCGCGTCTGCTCGTGATGTCGCACCTGCGTTTTGTGATTCATATTGCCCGCAGCTACTCAGGCTATGGCCTACCGCAAGCAGATTTAATTCAAGAAGGCAATCTGGGGCTGATGAAGGCGGTAAAACGCTTCGACCCCAACAAAGGTGTGCGCTTGGTTTCTTTTGCCGTGCATTGGATTAAAGCAGAAATCCATGAATTTGTGATTCGTAACTGGCGCATTGTCAAAGTTGCGACCACTAAAGCACACCGCAAGCTGTTCTTTAACTTGCGTAGTCTCAAAAAAACCAACAATCAGCTAACACTAGAAGAGGCTGATGCCATTGCTAAGGACTTAAATGTCACACGCAAGCAAGTGTTAGAAATGGAGTCGCGGCTTACCTCTTATGACGCCTCGTTTGAAGCGCAATCTAGCGATGATGACGATGGACGTTATGCACCGCAGCTATTTTTAGAAGATGGTATCGATCCTGCCGAGCAGTTAGAAGAAGAAGATTGGGAAGAAAACAACTCATCTGCATTGATCGCGGCAATGGATACCCTTGATGAGCGCTCACGCGATATCGTGGAGCAGCGCTGGCTTTCTGAGCAGAAATCAACCTTACACGAATTGGCAGCCGTCTACTCTATCTCAGCAGAACGCGTACGCCAAATCGAAAAAAATGCCATGGACAAAATCCGTGAGGCAATGACCATTGATAGCGTTATTTTGCCAGATGATATTCAGTAGCGATCACCTCTCAATAGTACTTGTCTTTCAACAGCGGTAGTTTTTAAATAATACGAGTTTGTCATGTTAAATTGGATAGGTATTGCGGCGATCAATATGGCCATTGCTGTCGCTTTAGGAGCATTTGGTGCCCATGGTTTAAAAAATTTAGTCAGTGGTCAGCAACTTGAATGGTGGCATACAGCGACACTCTATTTGTTTGTACATGCGCTCGGCTTGCTGTTAGTAGGTTTATTAATTCGCCTAAAATATCTCACGCAAACCACCGCATGGCTATTACAAATTGGCGTTATAATATTTGCTGGTAGCTTATATGCAATGACACTTGGTGCACCACTTTGGTTTGGCGCGATTACCCCTATCGGCGGTGTGCTAATGATTGTAGGTTGGCTATGGTTAGCGTTTTCAGCATTCAAGATGAACAATTTGGTCGCAAAATAGTCAGTCGAACAGACCACAAGTAAGCTACACTCTAGTACGCATAGAAGGATCTAAAATCATTAGGGAGTATACTTTATGAGTACCATTATCGTAAATGGTAAGAAATTACAGACTACCCATCAGACTGTGCAATTGGTCATCAATGAGCTTGGCCTTAGCCAAGGTCGTTATGCAGTAGAAGTCGATGGCGAGCTGATTCCAAAGAGTGAGCTTGCCCAATTAAGTATCGCTGAAGGTATGAATATCGAAGTGGTACAAGCGGTCGGTGGTGGCTAATTAGACAACATGATGATCTGTTGATTTGAAAATAAATGTGTTTAAAAATAAGTTTAAAAGAAATAACTGCTCATAAAAAAGACCTCAACGTAGCAAGCGTTTGAGGTCTTTTTCCTTTTTAGGCAGTGTCGTTTAGAGATATCTAAAATTGCGGCTATTTATACTAATTATTATTGTGTCAGCCGATAATCATCAAACCTTAGATATCTTAAACACCATAAACTCAAACTGCCGGAGCTGCGTCCTCTGCTATCAGATCTTCGTAACGTCCGTCACGTCCAGCACCCTGCGTCTTTTTGCTTTCTAAACGGGTTTTATACTTACGTACTTGTCTATCAAGTTTGTCTGCCATCTCATTAATGGCTTTATACATATCATCGTCAAGAGCTTGGACAAACATCTCTTTACCTGAGACTCGCATAATTGCTTCAGCCTTATGGCTCTTTTTAGCACCGCTGTTATCCAAAGATAAAATAACTTGAATACTTTGAATCTGATCAAAATGACGACCAACTTTCTCAAGTTTTTCTTGTACAGCTGTGTTCATAGCGTCGGTAACACTGATATGGTGACCACTGATAGAAACATTCATATTATTGTCCTTTTATTATGACTTACATTGTTGCTTACGATCAACAGATGAGCCAGCATTCCTGCTTTTTCACCCTGCCTTACCAACAATGAATGGTGTGTCTTTATTAATCAGCGCCTTTAATAATCTATACTGTTAGCAAAAATTGAACGTGTCCTTTTGTCGTCATTTTGACTAATGATATAAGTAAATACGCTAGATCGACACTTGGATTTCGTTGTTGGTATGACTCTAATTTGTCATGAATATCGAATAGTAGCAAGACAGTAAATTGTAATTAAATGTAATAAAAACAGTTGTTTCCTCAATGTTTCTATATAATCAAAAAATTTTATTTTTTATATCTTCTAAAAAACATACTAACAACAGCATTACCCTTCTGCTAACTCATTGAATTGTGACATTTAATACTTCTGTTTACGCTGAGTAGACGAACCAATATTCATTGCTTCACGATATTTGGCCACGGTTCTTCTGGCGATATCGATACCTTCGGAGAATAAACAATCTTTTATGCGACTGTCAGATAATGGCTTTTTGGCATCTTCATTGGCTACTAGTTGCTTAATCATGGCGCTAATGGCCGTTGATGAAATATCGCCGTCGGTACTACTGACGTGAGATGAAAAGAAATGCTTGAGTGAAAACAATCCCTGCGGTGTCAAAATTGTTTTACTGGTGGTTAGACGCGAGACGGTAGATTCATGCAAATCAACTTCTTCAGCAATGGCTTTTAAGATGAGCGGTTGCATGGCAGTCGCGCCATGCTGCAAAAACTCTTGCTGATAACGCACAATACTGGTCGCTACTTTTAATAGGTTTTGATTGCGCTCTTCAATACTACGAATAAACAATCTCGCATCGGTGAGGTTCTCACGCAGATATTGATTGTCGGGACTGTCATCACCGCGCTTCACCAAGTTGGCATATTCTTGATTGACTCTTAGCTTTGGCATGGTGTCAGGATTGAGGCGCACATACCAGCCGTCCTCTTGCGCCGATGTTTCTGAACTCGTACGACTATGATGACGACGTATAGGCGTAACCAACACATCTGGAATATCATAGCTTTCTGAAGATTGCATATAATCAGGCTGGCTACTTTGGAATAACAAACCAGGTGACGGATTCAAGGTGCGTAGCAAGTTAAGTGCGGGGGTAATCTGTTCAGGCGCGAGTCCAGTCCGCTCAGTCAGCGCTTTGATGTTATTGCTCACCAAATGCTCGCTAGCTGACAATAATGCTTGCGCTTCTTTTAGATAGTCAGTATTCGCATCGAGCTTGGACAACTGAATCGCTAGGCATTCACTGAGATTTCGCGCACCCACACCCAGCGGATCGCAAGATTGAATAATACGTAGGACGGCCATGACTTCATCGTGCTCAACAGATTCGTCCCATTGATAAAAACTTGCCATGGTATCGAAGCTTTGCAACAGCTCATCAATATCAAGCCGCACAAAACCCATGTCATCCATAGAATCCATCAGATAAGTTGCGATCAACATGTCCGCTTCTGAAAGATGCTTAAAGTTCAGCTGCCAGCGTACGTGATCTTGTATAGTGGCGGAAGTGCCGCCTTGATAACTATCAAAATCATCGTCATCTCCCTGATTTGAACGACTACCTAGGCTTGTCGCAGCAGACGCATAACTACTGGTTTCAAAACGACTATCATCATCGCTGTCCATCGAATAGTGGTCTACCGCGTCACCATCTATACTGGCTTGCTGTAATTTATCTAAGCTATCACTAAAATCCTCATCACTTTCAGAGTTGTGGCTATTACTCTCAGAGGTTGCACTAAATGAATCAGTACCAGTACTCTGATTCCAGCTATCAAGTGTCAATGACTCATCTACTCTATCGCCGCTGCCATACTCGTATTCATCTTCATCATCCTCAATACGTTCAAGCAATGGATTACTATCCAGCTTGGCCTGAACTTCTTGCGCAAGCTCAAGACTAGAGAGTTGCAGCAATTTAATGGCTTGCTGCATTTGCGGGGTCAGTTTTTGTGAGGTGCTCAGCGTGGTCGCCAATCCGAAAGACATACTCATGGGTGGCTTATTACACTCCGATACTGGTGATAGTCTATATATGTTGCCACTTAAAGTAGCGATTTAACGTTATCAGGACATGACGATAGCATTTTTCGTGGCAATTTTGCTATGATAATTTATAGACGGCCCGATACGCTTATTGCTCTCTACTTATAAAACCCTATAAATTTGACTGTTTTAGCATGAACCACTAAAAAATAAATAACCAAATCTTGTTGATAATAATAAGGCTATATAAAAAATACAAGGTAAATGACACTAAACCTTCGAGCCAATTGAACCACTCTTAACATTAACCGAGAATAATACGATGAATGACCAAGTAAATAAACCGCACCTTATCACTGCTGCGATTCAAATGAATAGCCAGCAAGACATCGAAAAAAACCTAGCGGCTATAAAAGCTGCCATCAGCGATGCCAGTCATCAAGGTGCCCATCTTGTTGTCTTACCAGAAAATTGCTGTAGCATGGGCGAGCAATTTGCCACCGCAGAGCGTTTTGATGCGCTATCAGCGACGATAGCAAACTATGCCAGTACTTACGGTGTCTATGTGCTGGCAGGCTCACTGCCCTGCTTTTATCGCCCTGATGGCGTTATCGTGCCTGATGGCAGACTGCGTCAAGTCAGTCAGCTATTTGCCCCTGATGGCACACAAGTGGCACGCTATGACAAAATTCATTTGTTTACCGCGACGGTAGCAGATAAACAAGGCAGCTATAATGAAGCAGCCACTTTTGAGCCAGGTACACAAACAGTCATTGCAGCGTTAGAGAGTGATAATGCTGCCTATCAATTGGGCATGATGGTGTGTTTTGATTTGCGTTTTCCCGCATTGGCACAGCGCTTACGTCAAGCAGGCGCTGATCTATTGAGTGCACCATCGGCATTCACTTATTTAACGGGTCAAGCACACTGGTCGCTGTTACTTCGCGCACGGGCGTTAGACAGTCAGTGCATGGTCATTGGCGCCGCACAAGGCGGCGACCATGTTTATAAAAACGGTGATATCCGTCAAACGTGGGGGCATACCACCATCACGGCTTTTGATGGCACGATTATTAACAGCTATGATGCAAGTGCACTAGATAAAACCACGGGTAACGAAAAAAACCAAGATTATGCCATGGTATTGGCATCATTAGACAAACAGACTCAACAGCAAGGCCGCCAAAAAATGCCCATTTTTGACTGTCATCGTTTGGCGTAAGTCAGTTTCAATACTGAATATTAAGTATTGAATATCGAGTGTTAGGTGGTATTTTTTTCAGTCCGTGTATGAGTCGCGCGCGGATGGGCGCGATCATAAACTTGCGTGAGTTTAGCAAAATCGACATGGGTATAAATTTGCGTGGTACTGATATCACTATGCCCTAGCATTTCTTGCACCGCGCGCAAATCACCACTGCCCGATAGCATGTGCGAGGCAAAACAATGACGCAATAGATGCGGATACATATTTTGTGCGATGCCAGCACGCGTAGCCGCAACTTTGAGACGCTGCTGCACTGCCCGTGTTGATAAACGTGTACCTAGTTTTTCACTAATAAATAGTGCGCTATCCATTTGCTCCACCCACAGATTACGATGCGGTAGATAACGGCTAATCGCTTCTGCTGCCTTTATACCTACTGGTACCAAACGCGTTTTATTGCCTTTACCTGTCACGCGCACGCGCAGGTCTGACAAATCCACATCGACCATATCCAACGCGACCAACTCACCTACGCGCAGACCGCTGCTATAAAGCAATTCAAACATCGCTTTATCACGTAGCCATAGGCGCGCTTGTTCGGGTGTATCAGGCATCTCTTGGTCAAGCAGCTGAGTGAGCAAATCAACGTCAGCGATAGACGGCAGCGGTCGAGGACTACGTTTGAGCTGATAGCCGGTCGTTGGGTTAATACGTGCCAAATCCTCTTCTATCAGCCAACCATAAAAATGACGAATGGCTGACAGCTCTTGCTGGACGCTGGCAAGTGCCAGTTTATCTTCATCCAAGCGTTGACTAATATGCTGGGCTAATTGGCGTTTATCGCAGCGCGTCCACGTCAGGCGTTTCCCACGTAAAAACAGCGCCAATTGGTTCAGTCCTGCAAAATAAGCGGTCAACGTATGCGGTGAGTGATTGCGCACTGACAAAGTGTTTAACCAACGATGCACTGGCGCCAACAAATCACGTAACGCGGCATCCGACTCTATGGCGGCGGCGTGCTCGACTGATAGCCATGCTTTTGACTCAGAATTTGACGTAGGCTCTATCGTCTGATTGTTTTTATTGGACATAGCCCTATTATCCATTATCCTTCTGGATTGGGCTTGATGCCCGCTTGCGCCATCAGACCATCTGGGCTAAATACGCCTTCGTAAACAAAGGCGGTCGGACCGGTCATCATCACTGAATAACCCGGCTGCCATTTGATGATCATACTGCCACCATAAAGCTGCGCGCGCACGTCTTCGCCTTCATCGAGCCAGCCTTCACGGATACCGATGGCCACTGCCGCACAAGCACCTGTACCACAAGCTTGAGTCTCACCGACACCGCGCTCGTAGACACGCAGACGAATATGACGCTGGTTCATCACTTGCATAAAGCCGACATTGACGCGGTCGGGAAAGGCAGGATGCGATTCGATGGCTTTGCCTAAAGTTTCAACGTCGGCATCGAGCACGTCATCAACTTTGATAACCGCATGCGGGTTACCCATATTGGCAACATAAAGCTGTACAGGAGTGCCATTTACATCGAGATGATAGGCGTTTTGGATTTTGGTCGTGGCTTTAGGGGTAAAAGGAATCTCGCTTGGTTCAAACTTAGGCTTACCCATATCGACTTCGACCCAGCCATAACGATCAGTAGTCAATGAAATGATGCCGCTCGCCGTCTCAACGCGCAGGCGCTGTTTAAATGACAGTTTACGTGCTTGCACAAAACGGGCAAAACAGCGCGCGCCATTACCACACTGCTCAACCTCTGACCCATCAGCATTAAAAATGCGATAACTAAAATCAACGTCAGGACGCATCGGTGGCTCAACGACGAGCAGTTGATCGAAGCCAATACCCAAATGACGGTCACCCAATAGTTGTACCAAATCCTTGGTTAACTCTAAGCGCTGGGTCACCAAATCGATGACCATAAAATCATTGCCCAGACCATGCATCTTCGTAAATTCTATTAGCATATCCTTGTTATCCTATCCTATTTTTATGTATGCCTTATATTAGCACGCTGTCAGATACAATCATAACTATCACCGCTATCAAATATTAAGTTAACACGATGCTAAATCCATCTTGTACAACCAAACTGATATCTTGTATTAAAGCATGCCATAAAAAAGCCCATCGTCATAAAGACAATGGGCTTTTTATCTAGCGCATGTCCTCAATCTGAACAGAAGCGTCTAAATGGGCTGAAAATGTCTAAATCTGTTGGTCACCGATTTATTTACCTTGCCACAATAATTCGTCTGCATATAGTGCTTCAATGGTTTCACGTTTGCGAATCAGTTGATGGCTATCATCGGCTACCATTACCTCACTAGCACGCGGGCGTGAATTATAATTGCTACTCATGGTAAAGCCATACGCACCAGCGCCTGTGATTGCTAAAACATCGCCTGCTGCGAGCGATAATAAACGGTCTTTCGCTAAAAAATCACCAGTTTCGCAAATAGCGCCAACAATATCCCATGGCTGCGTGCCTTCAGTATCGATGCCATTCTCCGGTAAGATACTAGGAATCACGGCCATTTCAGCTTGATATAATGCCGGACGAATCAAGTCATTCATTGCCGCGTCTACAATGGCAAAATTCTTATGCTCAGTTGGTTTGAGTACATCGACTTGGGTTAAGAGCACCCCAGCATTTGCCACGATACTGCGACCCGGCTCAAAGAATACCGTTAAGCCAAGCTCGCTAAGTTTCGGTAATAAAGCTTGGGCAAACTCATCGATAGATACTGGTGTCTCATCAATATAACGCACACCCAAACCACCGCCTAAATCGATATGACGCAGCTCGATACCTTTATCACGTAAGTTGTGTATCAGCTCAATCACTTTATCCAATGCCGCGACAAATGGCGCAACTTCCGTCAACTGCGAGCCAATATGACAGTCAATACCGACGATATCGATATGGGATAATTGCGCCGCTTGCTCATAGACGGCCACCGCATCTTCGTGAGTGATACCAAATTTATTGTCTTTTAAGCCTGTTGAAATATAGGGGTGAGTCTTGGCGTCGACATCGGGATTGACCCGTAGTGAAATTGGCGCAGGTTTATCCAATTTCTGTGCCACATCATTAATTAAAGTCAGCTCGCTGATTGACTCGACGTTAAAGCAGCCAATGCCTTGGGTCAGGGCATACTCGATATCGCTATGAGTCTTGCCCACTCCTGAGAATACAACGCGCGACGCCTCGCCGCCTGCCGCCAATACGCGCATTAACTCGCCACGAGAGACGATGTCAAAACCTGCCCCTGCTTGCGCCAATACACCAAGTACCGCAAGATTAGAGTTGGCTTTTACGGCATAACAAATCTGGTGCGTTAGACTGTCAAAGCTATCAGTATAAGCTTGATAGACATCCAAAATGGCTTGTTTTGAGTAGACATAGCACGGCGTATCGTAGTGTTTAACCACGTCATCAATACTCACCTGCTCCATATATAATGCACCATCGCGGTAATGCAGCGCGGGTAAATGGGCAGTTAAAGCTTGAGGATTAACATACAAGCCTTGATCAGTTTGGGTCGTGACGGATTTGCCAGTTTGTTGCTCAGAATGACTCATATAAACATCTCTAATTTCATCAGGTTACAAAGTTAAAAAAATCTTAGGGTGCACACCGAAATCTCGTTGACGGCATTAAGTTTTTAATCAAAATCAATAATCATTAGGGTCTTCACTGGGTTCTGGTAGCTTAAATTCATCCATTCCTTGATGACTATCATCTTGTATAGAGCGGCTACTACTCAGTATGCCAGCGCTATCCGTATCCGTAGCTCCTTGAACCGTCTGGCTGCTAGCGTCGGTGAGGTACAGATTGCCTTTTTGTCCGCAACCCGTCAAACCCATCATAACCACCCCACTGATGATAAAAGTGGAGATAACACGGTGGCCAAGACCAGCGACATTAGCGTGCTCAGTTTTTGAAAAGCGGTTGATAGTAAACATAGAATAGAGGACCTGTAACTTTGCAATGGCATGAGGATGATAAAAAAGAACGAGTCATAAAAGCGATAGGTCAAATCCTATAGAAAGCTAAATAAAAGCTACCACCATCGCTAAAAAATGAAAATATGACTGCTTTGAATAATAGCATTATTACATAATGCTGTGTGCATACTGAATATCCCTAACCAATAAATTTGATCGGGTTTGGTTTTGCTAAGCTTTACTAGGCTGTGCGACTGCCATTTACTGAGCGTGCGTTGATACTAATGGTCTTAATGTATCGCTATCATAGTTAAATAGCCTCTTATATTTACTTGGAAAAATTTCCTTACAATTTATTATTACCTATTACATTTCGCTGTAGTAGCCGACAAACACTAGCCACACTCAGTGTACATTTGTATTGTATATACGACATTTTGTCTATTTAACCCTTATAGTTATCGTGGTATAGCCATAAAACTATGGTACATTATGTTCAGACCTTGCGACTGTGTTGAGGCGCTAGTATGCGACTCAACAAGCACTTATCAATAGTGCCAGCCCAAGAGTGACCAGAATCAGCAATATACTTGCTTGACCTATGTCGGCATGGATGCGGCTGGTTTTTGTTTATTCAACCGGTACTCGTCTGTGATGAGTCACCATTTACAAAATACAATCTAAGGACAGAGTATGAGCGCCAGCCTAACCACCACTTTTGATGACAAAAATACCGAAACATCAAACCTAATCAATCCCACTTTAGTCCTCAACTGCGGTTCCTCTTCTATCAAATACGCGCTGATTAGCGAAGACAATTCTATTCGTATCACTGGTTTGGCCGAAAACTTAGGACTCGATACTGCTCGTATCAAACACACGACATTAAATGGTGATAAGCTGGAAATCTCTATCTCAGGTGGTCGTCATCAGTTAGCCCTACAAAAAATTCTTGAGCTATTAGAACAGTATCATTTCATCGCCGTTGGTCATCGCGTGGTTCATGGTGGCCGCGAGTACTCTGAAGCGGTTCGTGTCGACGAGCATGTACTGGACGAAGTAAAACGCTTAAAAATACTCGCGCCCCTACATAACCCTGCTCATGCTTTAGGTATCGAAGCGGTACAGGCGATTTATCCTGATATTCCTCAAGTAGTCGTCTTTGATACAGCCTTTCACCAAACCATGCCACCCGTTGCTTTTCGCTACCCACTACCAAAAGCCCTGTACGAAGAACACAAAATCCGCCGCTATGGCTTTCATGGTACGTCTCATGCCTATGTCTCAGAGCGTGCCAGTGAAATTACTGAGTCTAAAGGCCCACATGGCTGGCTTACAGCGCATCTGGGTAATGGCTGCTCGGCAACTGCCGTTTATGACGGCAAAAGTTTCGATACCAGTATGGGTCTAACCCCGCTTGAGGGACTCATGATGGGTACGCGTAGTGGTGATGTTGACCCAAGTCTACACATACACCTAAAGCGCCAGCTCGGTATGAGCTTGGAAGAAATTGATGCCATGCTCAATAATGAAAGTGGTCTATTGGGTGTCTCAGGATTGTCTAATGATTTACGTACGGTCGAACAAGCGGCGAACGAAGGTCATGCAGATGCCAAACTCGCTATCGAGATGTTCTGTTACCGCGTCGGTAAATATCTTGCCAGCTTAAGCTGCGCGCTGCCAGAATTCACAGGCATTGTCTTTACGGGTGGTATCGGCGAAAACTCAGTCACCACCCGTACCAGTATCTTAGAAGTGATGCGTCATTTTGGCATCAAAGTAGACGCTGACAAAAATGCGAGCTTGTTTGGTGGTAGCGAAGGCAGCTTCCACGCAGACGATAGCAGCATCGAGCTGTGGGTTGTGCCAACCGATGAAGAGTGCCGCATTGCCCAAGAAACACGTGAAGCATTGGGCTTACTCTAAGCTCAACACTTTTTATAAGTTGCTTATCAGCTTCTAGTCGTTTTATGAGCTTTTATTCATTATATGTCTTGAGTTGTTTTTTCTGCACAGCGCTTCTTATAAAAAGCATATGGTGAGAAGCGTGACGTTTTACTCATTCTAGCAAGGATGAAGTGAGCTTTAAAAATATAATAAACCGTAGGATACTTTATGCAAACCATTTTACTTGTTCCCATTAGCCGTGGTATCGGCGTGACATCAGCAGCACTGGGATTGATCCGTGCTTTTGATTACAACGGTATCAAAGCGGGCTTTATGAAGCCGTTTTTGCAAGACGATACATTGGATAAGCAGCGCAGCTTAGACAGCTCAAGCGCTTTAACCATGCATGCTTTTGGCTTAAACCCACCTAAATCTATCAGTCGCCAGCGCGTTGAGCGCATGCTGGGTGATGGCAACCTTGATGACTTAATGGAAGAAGTGGTCGTCAATTATCACACCCTTGGCGATGACTATGATGTGGTCATTTGCGAAGGCTTGGTACCAACGACTGAGACTTCTTATGCTTCACAAATCAACCGTGCAATTGCCCATGCGCTAGATGCCAAAATCGTTTTTGTCAGCACTGCTGATACCAGTAAACCTGCCTATCTGGCCGACAAGCTTGACGTCCATGCCCGCGAGTTTGGCGGCATGGTAAGTGATCGTACGCTTGGCTGCATCTTGATGCGTATACATGACTTGCCAAATACGCAAAGCACCTTAGAAAATCAAATCGTTGCCCCTGGTGAAGCGGTTGTGAGTTTGGATGAAGGCTTTATGCAAGAAGTCCAGCGTCTATCACCACATTTTAATACCGAACAGTTCCGCTTAATCGGAGTGGTGCCATTCAGTGATTCACTGTCGGTGCCTCGTACGTGGGATATCGCCACTGAGCTTGATGCCAAATGGCTCAATGTCGGTGAAGCTAAGTCACGCCGTATTAACCGCATTAGCCTAACCGCACGCTCGGTTGCACGCGTCGATGAGGTGTTTAAACGTGGCACTCTTATCGTCGTACCAGGTGACCGTGATGATTTATTATTGGCAGCTGGACTGGCTTGTATCAATGGTATCCCGCTGGCAGGATTGGTATTAACCGGTGGCGTCGAGCCGAGTGCGACAGTCGCTGAGCTATGGCAATCTGCCCTCAAAACAGGCATCCCTGTCATGAGTGTCGAAAGCGACAGCTATGAGACCGTACAAAGCCTCATGCACATGAGCTCAGAGATTCCAAGTGATGATACCGAGCGTGCGGAAGAAGTGGCTCGTTATGTCGCCGCCCATTTAGACCTTAGCTGGATCAAAGACTATTTTAGTCAAAATCATGAGCCGCGCCTCTCACCGTCTGCATTCCGTCATCAAGTGGTTAAAAAAGCGCAAAACGCCAAAAAACGCATCGTACTACCAGAGGGCTCTGAGCCTCGTACGGTTGAAGCAGCTTGTATCTGTCAAAGCCGTGGTATTGCCAATTGTGTACTGCTCGCTAAGCGTTCTGATGTCGAGCAAGTCGCCAAGAACCGCGACTTAGTGTTGCCAGAAGGTCTAGAAATCATCGACCCTGACACGCTTGATATGAGCAAATATATCGCCGCAGTGGTCGAACGCCGCAAAGGCAAAACTGGTGCAGATGTCGCTGCTGAATATTTAAAAGATACCGTATATCTAGGCACAACCATGCTACAGATGGACGAAGTCGACGGCCTCGTTTCTGGGGCGATTCATACCACCGCCAACACCGTCCGTCCAGCGTTTCAGTTGATTAAGACTGCACCGCAATACTCGCTCGTGTCGTCAGTATTTTTTATGCTGCTGCCTGAGCAAGTGGTTGTCTACGGTGACTGCGCCATCAATCCTGATCCGAATGCCGAAGAGCTAGCAGAAATTGCCATTCAATCAGCACAGTCTGCCGCCGCCTTTGGTATCGATCCAAAAGTCGCGATGATTAGCTATTCTACAGGCTCATCAGGAACTGGCGCGGATGTCGAAAAAGTCACCCGTGCGACCCAAATCGTCCGCGAACGTGCGCCACACCTAAAAGTCGATGGACCGCTACAGTATGACGCCGCTTCTGTCATGAGCGTCGGCAAGCAAAAAGCGCCTGACTCACCTGTTGCTGGGCAAGCAAACGTCTTTATTTTCCCAGACCTCAATACTGGCAACACCACTTATAAAGCCGTACAACGTAGTGCCAACGTTGTCAGTGTTGGCCCAATGCTACAAGGTTTGAATAAGCCAGTAAACGATTTGTCTCGTGGCGCCTTAGTCGATGATATTATCTACACCATCGCCCTTACTGCTATTCAAGCCGATAGCGACGCGATTTAATTGCGTTAAAATCTATGAGTAATCGCTCTATAAGTAACCGACTATCAAAATGATGGTCGGTTTTTTATTGGCTATGTTTATAAATGACTTTTTAGAAAAGTTTTCATAACGCATAATTAAGTGCTCATTTCACCTAGTATTTCAGTGCTTTTAATGACAGATGCCCGCTTGCCCTCTACAATAGCGCTATCATCGAAGCATTTAACTTAAAAAAGGTCAGCTGACAAAAGGGTGAAATGCATCAACGATAACGTGCATCTTATCCATTTTTACGCACTTATTTATGCCAAATACCAGTAAAAACCCTCAAGAAAATATACCTGCGCCAGCCATTCGCGCTTATCTTGGCGGCTCATTTGACCCTGTACATAACGGTCATCTACAAATGGCGATGACTGTTTATCAGCATTTGCTACCGATAGCCAAGCAGCAACAGCGCGCGCTGCACGTGTCACTATTGCCCAATGCGCGCTCCCCTTTTAAAGAAAAAAGCACCCATCCTAAACACCGTCTGGCCATGTTAAAGCTTGCGACACTCAATACACCGCTACAAATTAGTGAGCTTGAGCTCTGGCAAACACCGCCTGTTTATACCATCGATAGTGTATGCACGTTGCGCCAACGTTATCCGCATGACAGTTTAATATTCATCATCGGGATGGATAGCGCGCTGAGTTTGAGCAAATGGAAAAATGGCTTAGAGCTTACCGATTACGTCAATCTATGGATTTTTAATCGTGACAACAACTTTGTTATTAATAAAAATATCTTTGATATGAATACAAATTTTATTAATAAAGGGGTAATGACTCAGGATTTATCTGTTTTGCACACTCACTCACAATCTCAGTTACCCAAACAGCTGCAACCTCTCCTCATCGATGCGCCTATTGACTTATTAAAGCCTATGCCTCAAGCACTGACCGATAGCCGTCTCTTGAAAAACCCCCATCAAGGCCACATTTATATAGACTCGCGTCCTATCGCCACGATATCCAGTACACAGATACGCCAACAGTTGCAGCCAACAGAAAATCGATCGAATATAATACCCGCAGCTGCAAGGCAAATGACATCTGTAGCACCAATAAATGATATCATAGGCGATACTGCACCCAATCCATTAGCTAAATGGCTAAATCCTGCTGTTTATCAATATATTATCGCCCATCAGCTATATTCTGCTGCTCAATTCCGTTAAAATCGCCTTATCTTTGTCATTTTGCCTATCCTGTCTCTATGCGTGGCTGACGACATATGATGAGTCGGATAAGACAAATTGACGTTTTACCTTTTTATTTTTAATATTGACGATTCAAGAGATCAAAATTTATGACCAACACCATGACTGAAGAACGCTTAAAAGAATGCTTAGCCGTTGTTGAGACCGCTCTAGACGATATGAAAGCGAAGAACATCACTGTAATGAATGTAGAAGATTTGACTGACGTAACCGAACGCATCATTATCGCTGACGGTACCTCTAAGCGTCATGTACGCGCGATGGCTGACAGTGTCGGCGCTGAAGCGAAGCAAGCTGGCTTTATGCCACTTGGTCGCGAAGGTGGTATAGACTCTGACTGGACATTGATTGATCTGGGTGCTGTCGTCGTGCATGTAATGACGCCACAAGCCCGTGAGTTCTACGACTTAGAAGGCCTATGGTCATCACCTGAGCAATTGGCTGAGCTGGTCGCTGTACCGCGTGAAAAGAAAACCGCTGGTCGTCGTAACAAAAATAAATAAGCTTGTCAGTGACGATACTCGTTCAACATTGAAAAACGTACCGCCAAAAAGACCAGATGATTATTCTGGTCTTTTTTTTGTTCCGATATTTGGGCGTACTTGTGATGATAAAAAACTATGATGCGCTGTAATCTGTGAATTTTTGAATATAAGCTTAAATCAATGGGCTTATAAAAGTTGTATAACAGGACAAAAAGTCGATTTTTTCCAATTATTCCTATCTATTGGACAATATACTTAGTGGCAGTTATTTATCCATTAGGAACAACTATGAAAAGAGCAAATTACTACAATATCGAGCCTGAGCTAGTTAACTACTTGGTGGATCAAGAAGCACTGATCAAAAAAAAGGTAGAGGCGAGCTTTGGGTTAACAGTTTGGGAACTGGTGAAGTTAAGAGCGTCACAGTTAAATAAATGTGCTTATTGTTTGGCTATGCATAGTGCGCAAGCCCTAGAATACGGTGAGAGTATGAACCGAATTATTGCCCTTAGTGCATGGCAAGATGCGCCTCTTTACAATGATAAAGAACGTACAGCATTAGCACTTTGTGAAAAATTGACCCTATCACAGAATATTGATGATGACTTTTATCTCGCTCTTACTAAGGTATTTGATCAACAAAGCTTAGTTACTCTAACTGTAGCTATTAATGCTATAAATAGTTGGAATCGTATAGTCAAAATGTTTAAACCTACAGTCAAGTTTAATGAACAATAACCTATTACTTGAGCTTTATAGCCCAACAGGCGATATTGCTAATTATATACAAGCAATTTGGTTTGCTAACGCTCCATTTTCAGGGGAGAGCTGGCTCCCCTGCGATGGCGCGACAGGAGTTATATTCTTGATTTCAGGTCAGCTTGAATTAGCAGGAATAAGATTGCAACTGCCCTACTTTATGCAAACCATATCAACACAATCAAAAAAAGTAACGTTTACCAGTGGCACCGTTTTTTGCGGGATCAGATTTAAGCCTGCAGGACTTGCTCATCTACAAAAGGTTAACCACGCCCTAGTTGCCCCTGCAACCCTTACAAAGATTGCGCAAGGGCTTGATCAAGACGCTAACTTAGATTCGTTTATTGACTTGCTGTCGACGTATCTCAATGCGCCAAAAAAACCTCACCATACTATTGAGCAAACACAACAGTTAATTCACAATATAATTAACCTTACCCCGCTCAATACGGCCTACGACAATAGCCCTAAAGGTAAACGTCAGTTAGAACGTTACGTTAAAAACACCTGTGGGATCACTGCAAAACATCTTGCACGCATTTATAGAGTCAGACAAGCCAAACAATTTATCAAAGCGGACCCACAGTTGAGCTTGGCGCAACTGGCTCTTGAGTGTGGGTTTACTGATCAATCTCATTTAAACAACGAGTTCAATGCCATTTTACGAATAACCCCTGCAAGATATAGAAAGCTCATTCATAAATGAGATACTGCATTTTTTATGTAAAAATAAGCAGTTCTGTATCAGTACACGCACTGATAAATATTCTGAAAATGGTTCAAGATTAGGCTAAGATATCAGCAACCAGTCAGCCTTACTGCCTCAAAAAACAACCAACCATCAGAGCGGCTTATGAGCACAGAACCGATGATATCTACGCTACCAGCAACGGCACAAAGCAAGCCAGACTTTAACCAAGACCTGCCACTACATATCGCCAACTTAACCTGCGTCCGCGCTGGTAAAGCGATGCCATTTGCACGCGAAGAAATGAGCGCCATCGATAAATCGCCAATCAAAGCACCCGTCGCCGTCAACTTTATGGGCTTGACCACCGATGAGCAAGCCGATCGTAAGCATCATGGCGGCCCCTTAAAAGCCGTGCATCAACTGGCACCAGCGACTTACGACAAGATCAATGCAGAATTTGATTTAAAAGTGCGTGTCGGCACGCTCGGCGAAAACCTCACGACCGAAGCCGTCAATGGTCTGTCTGAGATGGATGAGTCTAACGTCTGTATTGGCGACGTTTATCAGTATGGCGACGACAAAATAAACGGTGAAGATAGCTTGCAACTGCGCATCGTGCAGCCGCGCCGCCCGTGTTACAAGATCAACGACCAAATCGGACAATTTACTAAAGTGCCCAATATCGCGGCATGGGTCAGCAAGCAAGGTATCTCGGGCTGGTATTTTCAAGTGGTGCGTGATGGGATGATTAACGCTGATTTGCCGGTCTACTTAGTCGAACGTCCTTATCCGTTTGCTACGTTAGAAAAGCTGTGGCAATTGTCTAACTCAAAAGAAAAGTTTGATGCTGAGGTGATTGAGCCATGGCTGGCAATTGAGTGTTTGGAGGAAAGTTGGAAAGTAATGCTTAGGAAGAAGATCTATAAAGGTTAAAAGACAATGAAAAACATAAGTAATTGGAAGTTTAAAAAATGGGTAAATTGGATTGAAAATTCCCCTTCCGATATGCCTACTGATATTTGGAATTATATTAATTTAGAAATTTATCCTGAAGATATAGAGATAATATCAACAATCTTGTTGCCAGTTACTTTTGAATATAAAGGAATTATTTTACTCAATATCGAAGGTATCTACGAGAAAGAAATCAGTGAGATGTATGATAAAGGTTTGCCAAACATGGCTAGCAAAGTTGAAGCTCAGGAAAGTATGAACAGATTAGTGGTAGACGATGTTTTCTTTAATACAGCTGATAGATCTAGTAATGAAACAATAATGAATGTGGCAGAGCTTATAAAGCATAATTGGGAGTATCATCTGATGAAAAAATATCCTAATAGACATTTCATAGTTGAGATTGTAGGGGAAAGTTTTTATCCTGTAGTAACCTTCTATGAGCCGTGACAATAGAACTGTTTATTATTCTATCTTTAAACAGGCTCAATTCTAATAGCATCTAAAAAAACATATTGATAATTTTCGATAATTTTAACCATTTTTTTATCAATATTGCTAACTAGCAATGGGACAGAAGGCTTAGCTACTAAACTATAATATGGCTGAGTTAAATCATCAGTATCATATACATATAGCCCTTTTTTTGTATAAAAAATAAATTCCTCAAGATTAGTATTATTAACAAATACATCTTGCTGTTCTATACAAAAACTACCAATGCTACCATTGTCTTCTAGACGGTTAAAATAGTCATAACAGTTCTCATAATTTTGCTCTTTTAGAATATTATTGACCAAAACCGAGGTCGTACCATTGCTAAAGAATGTGGCTAATTTACCTTCCTTATCAGAAGCAAACCAAGTTAAATCCCAGCAATCTAAGCTCTCTATACTTATAGACATAATTGAATCCGGTTCACTAAATTAAAAGATAATCTTATAGCTATCAAATTTAATATAAGAAACTATAGCGTATTTTATATTATCATTCCTAAACAGAGCATTTCATGGTAAAAAACATATTCTTAGCACTTGGCTTAGCCCTGCCTTTGATTGGCTGTGTGACCACGACCTCACCAGTGGCAACGACCAAAAACTACAGCGTCGACAGCGACACCTATCAATCGACTGGCAAAAGCCAGCGCATCAAAACCATCGTCCTGCACTATACGGTCTCAGACAATGAGCGCTCAATCAAAACATTGACCACTGGCAATGTGAGCGCGCACTATCTCGTGTTAGATAATGACGACGATAAAATTTATAACCTTGTACCAGAATCTGATCGTGCATGGCATGCAGGCGACGGTGGCTTTTCAGGTAGAACTATCCTCAACGATACTTCTATCGGCATCGAAATCGTCAACGCAGGGATTAAACCTGAATATCGAGACGCACTAAAGAATGGCAATATGGATTACCATCCTTATGAGCATTATGTTGCATTTGATGAATTGCAGATTAAAAAGGTCGCACAACTGGTACAAGATATCGCCAGACGCTATGACATCTCACCCAAAAATATCATCGGTCATGCAGATATGGCACCCTCGCGCAAGATAGACCCGGGTGCAAAATTTCCGTGGGAGCGACTATATTTCGATTACGGTATCGGCGCTTGGTATGATGAAGCGGACAAGCAAGAAATTATGAATCGGCGTACCTTGGTCGCGCCAAGCGTGCAGGAGATCAAGCAAGCCTTTCGCAAGTATGGTTATCAAATCAATAATAGCGACGAGTGGGACAAGCCCAGCCGTGATGTGATTTATGCGTTTCAATTGCATTTCAGACCGCAGCAGCCAACCGGTAATATGGATAGCGAGACCTATGCGATATTGCAAGCGCTAAATATGAAGTATGCTGGTCGGGATGATTTCTACTAAAATTAGGTATTAGCCATTAACAACCAACAATCTATCCATAACAACAATGAAAAAGGACATATTATGAGCACTCTATTTAGCGTCAATTTGAATAAACTCGCCTTAATCAGAAACTCTCGTGGCACAGATTATCCCAATCTGCTGTACTTTGTGAAGAAGTTGATTGATCTGGGTGTCAAAGGCTTTACTGTGCATCCGCGACCTGATGAGCGTCATATCAGATACCAAGATGTCTATGATATAAGTGCCTTTTTAAAAGATTATGAAGACATCGAGTTCAATATCGAGGGCAACCCGAACGAGCAGTTTTTATCGCTGATTCGCGAAGTCAAACCGCATCAATGCACCCTCGTACCCGACAGCGAAGACCAACTGACCTCCGATCATGGTTTCGATATCATTAAGCATAAAGATATGCTGTCAGCATTGAGTCGTGAGTTGCAAGGTTTTGGCACACGCTGCGCGGTATTTATCGATCCTGATATCGAGCAAATCAAAGCGGTCATCGATAGCGACGTACAAACGATAGAGATATATACCGAAGAATGGGCGCGCGCCTACAGTAATGGTAAGAACGACGACAATATGAATGTCGATGAGGTCAAGCAACGCTTTAGCGACTGTATTAACCTCGCCAGTGACAACGGCATTCGCGTCAATGCCGGTCATGATTTGAATTTAGAAAATTTAGCCCAATTGCTCAGTCTTGGTAATATTGCTGAGGTGTCTATCGGTCATGCATTTACGATTGAATCACTAGAGCAAGGCATGGATAATGTGGTGCGTCAGTATTTGACGATTTGTGCTTAACTCGCATTAATAAGCAAATAATTTGGTCTTATCTACATTGCTAATATCTACATCATCAAGCAGACTCTAATATCTAATAATAGTAAAAAAGGAATCTTTATGTATCAAGCCTTTCAAAAACACCTACAACAAGAAATCAGCGATATCCGCGCGGCAGGCCTGTATAAAAATGAGCGCGTTATTACCTCTCCGCAAGATGCGCTCATCACGATCGCCGACGGCCGTGAAATGCTGAACTTCTGTGCCAATAATTACCTTAGATTGTCTGACCATCCTGAGATTAAAAAAGCAGCTACCGAGGCCATTGAAGACTCAGGTTATGGCATGTCATCGGTACGTTTTATTTGTGGTACGCAAGATTTGCACAAGCAATTAGAGGCGGCGATTTCTCAGTTTTTTAATACCGAAGATACGATTCTTTATGCGGCCTGTTTCGATGCCAATGGCGGTGTCTTTGAGCCACTGCTGACCGCCGAAGATGCCATTATTTCTGATTCGTTAAACCATGCCTCAATCATCGATGGTGTGCGCCTGTGTAAAGCCGCGCGTTATCGCTATGCCAATGCGGATATGCAAGATTTAGAGACTCAGCTACAAGCGGCACAAGCACAGCGTTTTCGTTTGATTGTCACCGATGCCGTGTTTTCAATGGATGGTAATGTGGCGCCGATGGATGAGATTTATGCGTTGGCACAAAAATATGATGCCATGATCATGATTGACGAGTGTCATTCAGCAGGCGTCGTCGGTCGCACGGGTGGCGGCGTGACTGAATTGTTTGATCTACGTGGTGATATTGAGCTGATCACAGGTACCTTGGGCAAGGCATTTGGCGGTGCGATTGGCGGCTTTACGACGGGTAAAAAAGAAATGGTTGAGATGTTGCGTCAACGCTCACGCCCGTATCTGTTTTCAAACTCTATTCCGCCCATGATCGCGGCCGCTGGGTTAAAAGCGTTTGAGATGCTAGCGCAAGACAATACGCTACAAGACCAATTGCATGAAAATACCGCCTATTTTGTGAAGCAAATGCAAGATGCCGGCTTTGATATCAAGCCCACCGAATCGGCAATCTGTGCGGTGATGCTTTATGACGCCAATGTCTCGCAGCAAATGGCAGAGGCGCTGCTTGAAGAAGGCATTTATGTGATTGGCTTCTTCTACCCTGTCGTACCCAAAGACGAAGCTCGCATTCGTGTCCAGCTCTCTGCCGCCCATACTCGCGAGCAGCTAGACCAGTGTATCGCCGCCTTTACCAAAGTCGCTAAGCAAATGAAAGTGATTGATTAAGCATGGTTCGGTATTTATCTAGATTCAACAATAAAATGCAACACCGTTAAATAAGAGAAAAGTATGAAAGCACTGGTTAAAGCCCATGACAAAAAAGGCATCTGGATGCAAGACGTGCCAGAACCGACCGTCGGCATCAATGACGTAAAAATTAAAATTAAAAAGACCGCCATTTGTGGGACAGATTTGCACATTTATAAGTGGGATGAATGGTCACAAAATACCATCAAGACGCCGATGATTATCGGACATGAATACGTCGGTGTCATTAGTGAAATGGGTGATGGCGTCAAGCATCTTGAAGTGGGTGACCGCGTCACAGGCGAAGGCCATATCGCTTGCGGACATTGCCGCAACTGTCGCCGTGGTAAGCTACATGTGTGCGAAAACACCATAGGCGTGGGCGTTGACCGCGATGGCGCGTTTGCCGAATATTTGGTGATACCTGCCGATAATGTCATCAAACTCGATGAGCGTATCAGCGATGAGATGGCCGCCATTATGGACCCCTTTGGCAATGCCACTCATACCGCCTTATCCTTTCCGGTACTTGGTGAAGATGTGCTGATTACGGGTGCAGGGCTGATTGGGTCAATGGCAACCGCAATTTGCCGCTTTGCTGGGGCGCGTAATATTGTGGTCAGCGATATCAGCGATTATCGCCTAGAGCTTGCCAAAAAAATGGGCGCGACGATGACCATCAACCCAGCCAAAGGCGAAACCATCGAAGGCGCTATCGATACGTTAAAAATGCACGGCTTTGATATTGGGCTTGAGATGTCAGGCTCGCCTCAAGCCTTTGATTCGATGATTACTAACATGTATAACGGCTCTAAAATTGCTCTGTTGGGTATTTTACCTAACACCACCACGGTGGATTGGAGCAAGATTATCTTTAAGGCGTTAACCCTAAAAGGCATCTATGGGCGTGAGATGTGGGAGACGTGGTATCAGATGGAGCAAATGCTGATTAGCGGTATTGATCTATCGCCAATCATTACCCATCGCATGCACATCGATGACTTTCAAGAAGGCTTTGATATCATGGAAAGTGGACAATGCGGTAAGGTGATTTTAAGCTGGGATTGATTTTGGCGATTCAGTATTTAAGAAGTCGTGGCTAGCTTTTAAATTATCACAACTCGTAAAACGGCGCTGATTTCAGTGCCGTTTTTTTTGGATATTTAAAAGTGATAAGATTCATGAGTTGATTGCTGAAGTGTGAAGAGCGTTTAGAGGATGAGTAATTTTGATTAAATCACTCTGTATAAAAAAATGATCTTAATCGATATTTTTATTTTTTAACACATCATATGATGTTATAATTTATAAAAATTACATGGATGAAACTAATATGTACCAAGCACCACAGTATGAAATCTTCAGCGACCTAGATAGCCGCAACACAGATGGTGAGCTTATAAACAATAGCGAAGCTGTGGAAATTTTGAAGAATAAATTCGGTTTTACTCCTCAAGTCATTTTTGATGCTATTCAGAAAGCTGATCAAAATTTCAATATGAAAACTAAGGTAAACTGTGCAAGCGGTATAGCGCGTTGGGGTGACATTGGGGAAAACATAGCCCTACAATTAATTTCTAACGAAATCGAATTTAGCCGAGGTCAAGGACAACCTACATTAACCATCGTTGATAACAATATTCAAATTATTATCATGTCCAGTAATGACGCTTTAGGTAATATGAATTTGCCGATTTCCTCCAACTGTTCAAAAGGTATTGAGACGAAACACAAAATTGATATAAATAAATATAGAAATATGACTAGCGAGAAACTAGAAACTTGGGTTCTATATTATCCTTCAAGAAAACACGAAATTTATCAGGATGATGCTCCAAGTCTAATTTATGAACTTGCAAGACCAATGTCTTATATAGTAATGGATGATGGAAAAATTTTTCCAACTGACCATGATTGTAGATTGATGTTTTCTTCAGATTCAGAAAATGAGGTTCAGTCATATATGAGTGAGTTTGCTGATGAATCAGTGAACGAGGACTCGTTTGAAATTGGGTATAAAAATGCGAGCAATGAAGAGTAACTTTGAATTCAATAAGCGCCGTCTAAAAATAGCTAAAGACTTAAAGGGGAAAACAAATAAAGATCTAGCAAATATATTGTCATGTACTGAAGCTACAATTTCAAATTATTTGAACGAGAATAAACCTTCAGTACCTGATTTCGAAAAAGTAGTTAAGTTAAGTGAGTCATTAAACCTACCTTTTGACTTCTTTAACTCCACTTTCAAAACACAAGTAGTAGATGAGCAAATTTTCTTTCGTTCATATAGCCGTATAAAAGCTCAGTACAGAAACTCTGCACTTGCTTACAGTGAGTTTGCAATTCAAACCTTGGAGTATTTTGACAAAACAATATCTAATCTTCCCATTTTCCAAGGCTTCGATATTGATACTTTGGTTAATGAGCCTGAAAAAGCTGCTTTAACACTTCGTGGCGATTGGCAATTAGGTATTCTACCGATTAAAAACATTATTGCCCTACTCGAATCACATGGTATTGCAGTATTCCGTTTGCCAATGGAAGTAAAAGAAGTTGATGCATTCTCTTTTTATCATGATGGGCGACCTATAGTATTTTTGAATACAGCGAAGTCAGCAGAAAGAATGCGCTTCGATGCTGCGCATGAACTTGGTCACTTAGTTCTGCACAGTGATGATAAAAATGTACTTGAAAATATGAAGGACAAAGAGCACGAAGCTGATAGGTTTGCTTCCAGTTTTTTAATGCCGAAAGAAGCATTTGTAGTTATGGCTCCAAACAATCTAAATCTGCCGAATCTAATCAGCTATAAAAAATACTGGAAAGTGTCTCTTGCGGCTATGAACTATAACTTACACACTAATGGATTATTAACTGATTGGCTTTATCGTTCTAATTGTATCGAGTTTAGTAAACAAGGATATAATAAGTTAGAACCTGAACCTATTGAACGTGAACGACCGATTCTACTTAATAAGATTATTAAGGTTCTCTTAGAAAAAGAAGGTAGGAATTTTTATGAGAATATTGATTTTGGCTATCAAATTTTAGATGATATAACGTTCAAGTTAATTAGTGAAAACACTAAGCCTAGACTGAAGTTACTCTAAAAGCATTATTCAAAACACAAAAAAGGTGAGCTTTACGCCCACCTTTTTTTATGCTTACAACAATATTCTAAACGAACTTAGCCTATCTAAACCAAGCACGAGCGTTACGGAACATACGCATCCACGCGCCGTCCTCATCCCATTCTTCTGGTTTCCAGCTGTGGTTATACGCTTTTAGATTACGCTCAGGATGCGGCATCATGATAGTGACGCGACCGTCGGTGCTACATAGACCCGTGACACCGCCGAGCGAACCGTTTGGATTGAGCGGATAGGTCTCGGTTGGATGACCTTGGCTATCGACATAACGCATGGCGAGCTGACCATGGTTTGCCATACCGTCGATCTCTGTATTGTCTAGCGTGGCATAGCCTTCACCATGCGCCACCGCGATTGGCAAGATGCTGTCTTGCATGCCTTTGAACAGAATTGACTTGGTACGCTCGATTTTGACATTGACCGTACGCCCTTCAAAACGCGCAGATTTATTAGCGATGAAGCGTGGGAAGTTTTCTGCACCTGGGATGAGGTCTTTTAACTGAGCCATCATCTGACAGCCGTTACAGACACCCAAGCTAAAGGTATCAGGACGGGCGAAGAAGCGCACAAACTGCATGCGTAACTCATCATGGAACAAGATAGAGTTCGCCCAGCCAGAGCCTGCGCCGAGTACGTCACCATAACTAAAGCCACCACACGCGACCAGACCGTCGAAGTCACGTAGATTGATGCGACCGCTGAGTAGATCGCTCATGTGTACATCGACCGCTTCAAAACCCGCTTGGGTAAAGCCTGCTGCCATTTCCGTCTGACCGTTGACACCTTGCTCGCGGAGGATTGCGACTCTTGGTTTATTCTCACGACTGGCTAAATACGGCTCTTCGACCTTTTGATTCAGATCAAAGTTTGGCGCAGCGATCAGACCTTTATGGCTAGCATCAGCAATCAAGTCATACTCTTGCTGTACGCACGCTGGATTATCACGGCGGCGCGCGATTTGATAGCTGACCTGCGTCCATGCTTGCTGTAACTCAGTACGGCTAAAGCGTAGAGTATCATCACCCATGAGCGTTGGCGTTTGAATCAGTAGACTGTCTTCTTCAGAGCTTTGGCCGACGAGGCTGAGCATATCGCTGACGTTAAATTCTTCTGCCAATTGCATGAGAGCGGCGACGTTTTCTGGCAATACTTGGATGACCGCACCCAGCTCTTCACTGAACAGCTGACCGAGTAAGTTATCATCAGTCAATGACAGCTTGATACCTTGACGGCTGGTGAACTGCATCTCTGCGATAGTCGCCAGTAGGCCGCCATCACCGATATCGTGATAGGCGCTGATGACGCCTTGCGCGTTACCCGCTTGCACAAAGTTAAAGAAGTCGATCAAGTCGCTTGGCTGCGCTAGATCTGGGCAGTCATTACCGAGTTGGCTAAGCGTTTGCGCTAGGATTGAGCCGCCTAGACGCAATTTGCCTTTAGACAAGTCAATACGGTAAAACGCGCTGTCGCCATTGATGAGCTCAGGCGTTAGCGTTTTTGCCACATCAACGACAGGCGCAAACGCCGTCACGACCAAGCTCATTGGCGAGACGACTGATTTATCCGTACCATCTTCGTCATTCCAGTTAGCACGCATAGATAGCGAGTCTTTACCGACTGGGATAGCGATACCGAGTGCTGGACATAGCTCTTCGCCGATTGCGTGTACGGCATCAAACAACGCAGCATCTTCTGCATCATCGCCACACGCTGCCATCCAGTTCGCTGACATGGTGATATCAGACAACTGAGCGATACGCGCACCAGCGATGTTAGTAATGGCTTCACCGACTGCCAGACGTGCAGAGGCTTTTGGACTGATAAGGGCAACAGGCGTACGCTCACCAACACTCATGGCCTCACCAGTCATCGGCTGACCATCTAGCGCCACTAAGCCAGAAGCCGTCACCGCGCAATCTGACACAGGCACTTGATAGCGACCCACATACTGATCACGCACGACCATACCTGTGATGGAACGGTCACCAATGCTGATCAAAAATGATTTGCTAGCGACGGTTGGATGACGCAAAACATCTTTGATTGATTCAGCTAGATTAACGTCACTAAGTTCTAATACTGGTAACGTGCGCTCAGAACGCTCAAAGCTACGCTGCATTTTTGGTGTACCACCGAGCAGTACCTGCATCGGCATATCGACTGGTTGCTCAGCCAATAGCTCGTCATCAACGATTAGCTGACGGATATCTGTCGCCTCACCCAAGATGGCATATGGGCAGCGCTCACGGGCACAGATCGCATCGAACTGATCTTTGCTCTCTGGGCGAATCGCGAGCACATAACGCTCTTGCGCTTCGTTTGACCAGATTGCCATTGGCGACATGCCCGCTTCCAATGATGGAATCTTACGCAAGTTCAGATGCGCGCCCATTTCATGGTCATTGACCAATTCTGGCATCGCATTAGACAGACCACCTGCGCCTACATCATGTAGTGAGACAATTGGGTTGCCGTCTTTACTGTTATTACTGGCGTCTACATCATCACCAGCAAGGGCCCAGCAGCGATCGATAACTTCTTGGCAGCGACGCTCCATCTCAGCGTTATCGCGCTGAACCGAGGCAAAGTCCAAGCCTTCATCAAGCTCGCCACTATCGACTGACGATGCTGCCCCGCCGCCTAGACCGATTTGCATCGCAGGGCCACCAAGGACGATGAGTAAATCACCTTTTGTAATCGCATTTTTTTCAATCAAATTGCGTTTAATATTGCCGTAACCACCTGCCAACATGATTGGCTTATGATAGCCGCGCATCTCGCTACCATCTTTTGCCGCAGAGGTATCTAACTGAAAACTACGGAAATAACCGCATAGATTTGGACGACCAAATTCGTTTGAGAAGTTGGCGCTACCTAATGGTGCTTCGGTCATGATTTCAAGGCTGGTTGCCATACGATCTGGCGTACCATACGCTTGCGTGCTCAGTTGACCTGATTGCTCCCACTTCTCGCTAAGCTCTGGGATATGCAAATGTGACACATGAAAACCTGCTAGACCCGCTTTTGGCTTACCGCCGCGACCCGTCGCGCCTTCGTCACGAATCTCACCGCCAGAACCAGTCGCCGCACCTGAATACGGGGCAATTGCTGTTGGGTGATTGTGCGTCTCAACTTTCATCAAGATATCGATTTCTTCTTGGTGAAAGTCATAGGGATGGATTGCATTGGCATCCATCGCGTCCGTTGGGATAGGATAAAAACGCATGCCATCAGAACCCGCCATCACAGCAGCGTTGTCTTTATATGCTGATAAAATACCTTGCGGATTAGACTGGTACGTGTTTTTGATCATTTGGAACAGTGATTTTGGCTGTACTTCGCCATCAACTGTCCACTGGGCATTGAAGATCTTATGACGGCAATGCTCTGAGTTTGCCTGTGCAAACATCATCAACTCAACGTCCGTTGGATTACGCTTTAGCTCATTGACATACGCATTCATCAGATAGTCGATATCTTCACTTGATAACGCAAAGCCGAACTCGGTATTGGCTGACTCTAGCGCTGACTGGCCTTGTCCGATGACATCGATGTGATTCAGTGAGGCTGGTGCTTGATCGTCAAACAACTTACTGACATCATTTAAGTCATAGACCAAGCTCTGGGTCATACGGTCAAACAACAACTGCTCAGCGTCTACTGGTAGTTTTTCGCCTGCGTCACCATCAATTGTTAACGTATAAACAACGACACGCTCAACGCGATTGATTTTGATTTCACAGTTATTAAAGATATCGGTCGCTTTACTTGCCCATGGCGATATCGTACCAAAACGTGGCCCAACGATGACTTGTAGTTGGTTGTCTTGCGGCGTATCTAGCGTTGTTGATGAGTCAACCGCCAGTAAATCTAGCGCTTTCTTATGCTCGTCACCGCTCAATTCGCGTGATAGCACATAGACTTGCTGAGTCGTTATTTGACTAACATTTAGCTCGGTTTTTTGCTGGAACTGACTGATGAGTTGCTGCGTCTGAAAATCGGTAAGAAACGGTTGTCCGGCGATGGTCATCATAAAGGCATAATCCGTAAGATCAAGGCATCTCTGCCATGCTAAGTAAATGGTCTGGGTATTATAACAAGAAGACCTATAATAAGCAGGTCTAAACCGAGATAAATTGCTGATAAGTTGTGCTGTGCCGCTACTGGATATTTGTCAAATGACAAGCTTGCACTAAGGTCTATTGGTCACAGTTTTAAACATGTACTGACAAAATAGCCCCCTAAATACCTAGCGTCACAATTTTTACCTAACCCTTATACTCCTTACAAACACTCACATCGCATTACTGGGTACCTATATAAATGTAGGGTCAGAACTCGGTATTCTATTTGCAGTTGTTAGGGCGACGATTATTTCTAATACCTTGAATACGTTTAGCTCGAATAAAAACTACTACTATAAGCACTCAACTATTTAAGCACTATCATTCAAACATTATAAAGAAAAGGAAATCCTCTATGAGTAGACAAGACCATATCGATAAAGTACAAGCACTGGTAAAAGAAGTAAAATTTGCCATGATGACGACTCGTACGCATGAGGGCCATCTACATGCCTGCCCAATGACGACGAGCGAGACAAGCATTGGTGCAAAAGAGATTTGGTTCATCGGTGATAAAAGCACTGAAACTGTTAGCGACCTCGAAAAAGACCCACAAGTAAACTTGGCTTATGTCAGCCAAGACGCGAAAGACTATGTCTCAATCAACGGTAAGGCAGAATTGGTAGAAGACCAAGAGAAGCTTGATGAGCTATGGTCACCAATCTACAATGCGTTCTATGAGCAAGGTAAAGAAGATCCAAACGTACAGCTAATCAAAGTCGTGCCACATGGTGCCGAGTACTGGTTAAGCGGTAACTCAGTGGTTAATATGTTCAAAATGACCACTGCTGCCGTAATGGACGGTAAAAAAGCGACTAACTTGGGTGAAAACAACTCAGTGACGCTATAAGCTACATAAATCATAAATAGCAAAATACAAAAACGCCAGTGGCTAATGCGACTGGCGTTTTTGTTTTTGCTAAAGTGTGTTGTATTGTAGATTTAGCCGCTTTGCTTTAAGTACGGCCAAGCAGCTCTTAGATAAATCATCATTGACCATAACGTCAAAATAACAGCAGCAACCATCAATACATAGCCGATGGTTTCAAGCGATTGCCAGTTGAGCAGTAGCACGGTAATCGCCACCATTTGAAACGTCGTTTTTAGCTTACCGACATAGGATACTGCGACGCTGGTGCTTTTGCCCAGCTCTGCCATCCACTCACGCAGCGCTGACACTGCGATTTCACGCGAAATAATCACAATCGCGGCGATTGCCATAATGATATTAGGATGCCATTGCACCAAGATAATAAGTGCGGCTGCAACCATCAATTTATCAGCGACAGGGTCTAAGAAGCGCCCAAACGCTGACGTCACATTGAGCTTACGGGCAAAATACCCATCAAGCCAATCCGTAATTGCCGCAATGATAAAAACGCTGGTCAAGAGTAAATGGCGTAACAAGCTATCACTAAACTCGCTCATGCCGACCCGCGCAATCACATTGTCTGAGATAGCAGGCATACCAATCCCCATCGCAGGTGGCCAATAAGCAATCGCGACAAATAGCGGAATCATTAAGATCCGCGCGATAGTAAGATTGTTAGGCAAGTTAAAAATACTCTTGGTATTTTGCGTGCTTGGCGGCTCCTGCGTATGCAAATGCGTATTCTCAGTCATGGCAAACCCAGTTTCATATAGACTTAATAATGGTAGATAGCTTAGCATTTTTCGTGCAAGTCGTCATGCCATCTCTTTGGCTATTCAGTTATCAGTGATATTCGAATTTACCCATCATTTATAAATGACTGCGACCTATTAATAGCATTGATCATTATTAGGCATAGAGGCATTAAAGAAAAACCTTTATTCAAAACAATAATATAGATTTAGCCTTCTCATCTATCTGCTCTAAACGTAATGTCATGTAACCAAAATAGCCAAACAGTGGTCAATTGGGTTATGATGGCGATTGCAATAAAACACTTGTACACTTAAATATGTAAGTGAATATATTTATTACTTGAATGAGTCACGACTACCCCAATCTTATTAAATACAGTAGAAAAACGCAGAATAACAATAAGTCACCACCGCTGTCCCTGTAGTGCCAGCAATGAGTGCTACATGACTAGTTTTCCTCAGCCCACGGCTCCTCCTCCGTGGGCTTTTTTTTGCCTACAATTCATTTCTAGATAAATATTTATATATAAATGCAAAAACTCAAACAATCTGATCATCAGGTGAACATAATGATAGTCGGCAGCCTCCAAGTAAAAACCCACCTAATGGTGGGTTTTTACTGGTACAAATTATGCAGCAGCAGTGGCTTAATAATACAAACAAATATATTCAAAGCCGTACATCACTCAGCGTCATCGCCGTTATCTTAATTGGTACAGCGCACAACCATGCGGTACCAGCAGTACAATAGAATTTATTGTTATGATAAGACACGATCTGGGCAGTAAAATCATTGTCATTCTGATCTCTCATCGCCTCTTCGTCGCTACTATCATCTACTGCACACCAAATCTCTTGATAACCATGCTCAAGCATCGCACGTGTCAGTTCACTTCCTCTAAGCACTATATTCACCTTTAAAACCACGTACTATTTTATATATCATAATATGTGAATATAACTGTTTCTTATAGATTTGGATAGCATTATTTTTGGTTTCAACCGTAAAACTACCATACAAAGTTTTATTAATAATTAGTTACAGCTTTATATCGCTATAGACAAGCTCAGTTTTTTTAACTGGTATGGCGCATTGCCATTCAACGCCTTCTTTACAGGAGAATTTATCATTTTCAAAAGAAATAATGTGCCTTAGCGAATCATATTCAGCGCTATCGATACTAGCCATCGCCTGCTCGTCGCTCTCATTACTGACCGCGCATAAAACCTGCTTATCCCCTCGTGCGAGCATGGCACAAGTCAGCACACTACCTCTTAATCTGGTACTCATAAACTATCCTGTATTTTCAACAATTTATATATTTCTTGCTATATCATATAGATATAGAGATACTATATAGTATTGATTTATAGTCTCTTTAGTATTTAAGTGTATATGCACGTTAACTCATCGCACCCATCGCTTAGTGTTTTTTAACTTTAAAGGGCTCTGAGAATTGCAAAATCAAAAAGCCAACGACCGATAATATAATGGCAATCTCATAACGACCGTAAGCCACCGAAATACCGATGGCGCCCGTATTCCATAAGCTCGCTGCCGTGGCAGTGCCCTTTGAGCCTTTTTCATTTTTAAAAATCGCCCCACCACCGATAAACCCCATACCTGTGATGATGGCATACATGATTCTCGCTTCACCAGTAGCATCATAAATATCCATACCAACCAACATAAACGCGCATGAAGCAATGGTTACCAGTGGAAACGTCCTTAACCCCGCGCCGTTGTCTTTCATCTCACGATTAAGGGCAATCGGTAATGACAATATAAAGGCGATGCCCAACTGGAAAAAATGATAGCCCATCAGCTCTAAATCTATATCGAATCCAAACATCGTTATCACCTTTTCACATTAAGAAAAAACCCTTAAAGTCCAGTTTCGGATAGCGCAGTCGCTAAGTAAACTTTCGCCATCATTTTGCTTTGTTGATTGCCTCAACCGTCTGTTGCGCCATTTGATAGCAACTTTCGATATTGCCTTGTCCGCACCAATCACCACTGACAATCCATTGATGAGACTCGTCTATTAAGATGCCTAATGCTTTTTTATCACTATCAGTGACAGTGGCGGCATAGCGCCAACGATGGCAATCTATTTGGCTAGGAGCATGGTCATCGTTCCAATTCAATGCCTGCTTGGCAGCTGTTAATAACTGCGTTTTGATCGTCTCCATATCGTCATCGACATGCTGCTCTGACCAGTCGTTGCGCGCATGAATAGTGACACTGGGTAGCAGGTCATCGCGAGCAAGTTTTTGATGCTCGATAAATATTTTATCGAGTATAAAGTGATTGAGATAAGCCACATCCCAGCGTGGCGCTGCTTGAGCGCTTAACATTTTTGGTAATGTATCAAAATTATCCCAACCCAGCATCAGCGTATAACACGCCAGCATTGTTGGCTTAGAAATCTTGGCTTGCTCAGCAAAGCCGCTCTCTGCTATTAACTCTATGGTTTGACCGTTTGGCGCGGTACATATCACCCAGTCAAAGTGCCCTAGACTCACACCAGTCTCGTCAAATAGCTCAGTTTTTTTATCAACCTTTTCCGCTAGAGAATTATCATATTGAGCCAATGGCGCAACGCGGGTTTTAAATTTTATAGTGCTGTACTGCAACTCATCAGCCAGTGTACGCCCCCAACTGGTCATTTTTGGTGTACTGATATAGCGGGCTTGCGTGGTGTTCCATTGCTCTTTGATGTGAATATCAGGCGATTGAGTATCATTATTCGCTGGCGTGAGCTCAACCACGTTGGCGCACCATGGCTGTAGCAATCCCGTCTCTAACCAAGGCGTAATAAATTGCTTAAAACTTGCCGTCTTGGCCGTAAAAAACTGCGCCCCAAATGCCCATTGCCAGTTTTTACCAGTGGGGCTATCAGTACGATATCGAGTGGCTAAACGCCCTACGCTACGTGACTTTTCAAAGACAGTAATTTGCGGTAAGTGTGTTTGCGCACTATCTTGTGCTATGTTCTGAGCAAAGGCGCGCTCTAATAATGTGGCGGTAAACAGTCCCGTCAAACCACCACCAATGATAGCAATTTTTGGTGATTGTGTAGTGACAGCGTGCAAAGAGTGATTGGTCATAATGACAGTAGGCCTTATATAATGTGCGATAAAAAGGGAGTGATGACAATGGCAGGGGTATTTTAAATAATAGGATTATAGAAGATATTCAATCTTTAAAGTCTGCTGATATCAATATCGTCTGCGTAAAAAAGCCATGCTAGTTTTCATAACATGACTTTTCTGAACGCTAATCGTCTATTTACTGAACGTGCTTTTAATCGATAATTTAGCCTACTCTCCTCGCGCAGCTTTGACTACCTCAACCAGCTGATTAATCACCGAGCTATCCGCAAGAGTAGACAAATCACCCAAACCAACATATTGTCCTGCCGCAAGGTTACGTAAAATACGGCGCATGATTTTGCCCGAGCGAGTTTTGGGTAACGCTTCAACGATATGAATAGCATCCAAATTGGCAATCGGACCAATCTCAGCGCGAACATGTCGATTCAGCTCAGCCTTTAGCGCCTCTGTCTCTTTTTCACCCGATTTCAAAATGATAAAGGCACAAACGCCCATGCCGCGAATCTCGTGCGGCATCCCGACAATGGCGGCCTCCGCTGTCGCAGGATGCGCGACCACGGCGCTCTCAATTTCTGCTGTTCCCAGGCGATGCCCTGCGACGTTAAGCACATCATCGACGCGACCCGTGATCCAGTAATGTCCATCTTCGTCACGCTGCGCCCCATCACCAGTGAAATAATAACCGGGATACTCACTAAAGTACGTCTGTAAAAAACGCTCATGGTCATTATAAATGGTACGCATTTGCCCCGGCCAACTGCTGTTAATTGCTAGGTTTCCTTCAGCAGAGCCTTCTAGCATAGTACCGTCACTATCAACAATCTCTGGTTTGATACCGTACAAAGGATTCATCGCTGCGCCCGGCTTGAGGGCGACCGTGCCTGGTATCGGTGCCATAAGGATGCCGCCTGTCTCAGTTTGCCACCAAGTATCTACAATCGGACACTTGCCACCGCCGACGATATGATAATACCAGTCCCATGCTTCGGGATTGATCGGCTCGCCGACTGTTCCGAGTAATCGCAAACTTGAACGATCAGACTCCCGCACAAAGACATCGCCCTCCTTCATCATCGCTCGAATCGCCGTCGGTGCAGTGTACAGAATGGTCACATCGTGCTTATCGATAATATGACCGATGCGTGCCCATGTGGGGTATTCTGGTACGCCCTCGAACATCACCGTCGTCGTACCATTGGCAAGCGGTGCATAGGTTGCATAGGTATGACCTGTGATCCAGCCTACGTCCGCAGTACACCAGTAGACGTCATCGTCTTTAATATCGAACACATCTCGAAAAGTAGAGAGAGCATAGGTGATATAGCCGCCCGTGGTATGCAGCACACCTTTAGGTTTGCCAGTAGAGCCAGAGGTATACAACAAAAATAGCGGGTCTTCGGCATTCATAACTTCTGGCTCGCAATGTTCTGACTCGCCATCGACCAAGTTATGATACCAAACATCACGGCGACCACTCATCGGTACAGAATTGCCCGTACGATGAACGACTATGACGTTGGTCACGCTATCAGTGCCATCCATATCTAGTGCCCGATCGACATTGGCTTTGAGCGGCGTATGCTTATTACCACGTAAGCCTTCATCAGCCGTAATGATGATTTTTGAGCGACTGTCTATCAGGCGATTGCCCAAGCTCTCAGCAGAGAATCCACCAAAGACCACGGAATGCACAGCGCCAATACGCGTACATGCCAGCATCGCTATCATTGCCTCAGGTATCATCGGCATATATAGGGTCACGCGATCACCTTTTTTGACCCCAAGCTTACGCATGGAATTACCCAAGCGACAGACCGCTTCATACAGCTCTTTAAAGGAGATGATTTTGTGCAGCGAAGGATGATCGCCCTCCCAAATGATGGCAGGCTTGTAAGGATTTTTTTTGACATGGCGGTCGAGACAATTGACAGAGATATTCAATTCGCCGTCCTCGAACCATTTTATGCGAAAATCATCCAAATCATAATTAACGTCGCTAATTTTGGTTGGTTTTTTTATCCAATCGATCAGCTCGGCACGCTTCGCCCAAAAGGCAGCATTGGCCTCAGGTGATTCGATGGATTTCTCGTAATCTTCGCGGTATTGTTCAGCGGTGGTATTGGCAGCAGCGATAAATTCGGCCGCAATGGGGAATGATTTTTGAGTCATCGTATTTGTCCTTTTTAATTATTATGACCTGCACGCATAACTGTCGAAAACGACGGTATGTACAGGTGATAAGAGTCATCGTCCATAATGTGTGACACTCACGGTTAGTTTGACAAATAAGCAGAACGGTTGCAAGGTATCAACAGCCATTCATAACAATATGCCTATACAGCGGTATACTTGCTCACCCATAATATAATGTATTAATGAGGAGCAGTTTTGCATCGATTCGCATTTAATCTTGATATTGGCTCATTTAAAAGATGTTTTTATTTTGGCATCAATAAAGGTATCACCGTCCAGATATCAGATAACGATATGACATTTAATCCTTGTAACCTTGTATGAAATATGGACAATAGCTACACGCGAGATACAACGCCAAAATACACACTGCAACAAACCATATTATTGACCTGCTGCTATAAAGATAAGCCATCGGCTCTGTTGTTGATTTGATGACGGATTTGGTGGCTGGCTTTTTAAACCTATTATTTTATGAGACTACCATGAGCAATCACCGCAATGCATCACAATACACCCACTATGATGTCATCATCATCGGCGCTGGCGCGTCAGGGCTATACTGTGCGCTCACAGCGGGTCGCCGTGGTCGCCGCGTACTGGTATTAGACCATGCCAATAAGGCGGGCAAAAAAATCCTCATGTCAGGTGGTGGACGCTGCAACTTTACCAATTACTATGTCGAGCCTGAGCACTTTATCGGTGCCAATCAACATTTCTGTAAATCAGCGCTCAGTCGTTATCCCAGCTGGGAGTTTATCGGTATGGTGGCAGCACATAAAATCCCTTACCATGAGCGCGAACACGGTCAGCTATTTTGTGATGATTCAGCGCAAGATATTTTGACCATGCTCCTCGCGGAATGTACGGCAGCTGGCGTACAAGTAAAGCTGAATGCGCAGATTGACAGTGTACAGACTGTTGAAAATGACAAGAATGCCAAATTTGAATTACTGACCACCAAGCAGCTTAGTAAAAAAGAAAAGCAAGAGAGAAAAGAATCGACAAATCAAACCACACTGCCGCAAACAGGCTACCGCTGTGAGTCGCTCGTGGTCGCTACTGGCGGACTGTCTATTCCAACGATGGGAGCCAGCGGTTTAGGATATGAATTGGCGCAGCAATTTGGACACACGCTGATCGCAACCGATGCCAGCTTAGTGCCTTTTACCTTTACTGATAAAACTGGTGAGCTTATCCGCGCTTTGGCTGGTATTAGTTTGCCGGTCATCGCCAGCAATGAACGCATCTCTTTTAAATTGCCTATGCTGTTTACCCATCGCGGCCTCTCTGGCCCCGCTATGCTACAGCTATCGAACTATTGGCACACTGGCGAGACCATCAATATTAACCTGCTACCCGAGGTAGATGTCACCGATATTTTGCTTACACGCAAAAAATCACATCCACGGCAACTGATCCGCACTGTCTTGGCAGAAAACACGGACAATGCACTACCAAAAAAACTACTGGCAGCACTACAAACGCACTTGTGGGACGATATCAAAGACACCGAACTTGCCAATATTAAAGATGAGCGGCTGATAGAGCTTGGTGCAACTTTGAATGGCTGGCAGCTCAAACCCTCTGGTACAGAAGGCTATCGTACCGCTGAGGTAACACGTGGCGGCGTGAAAACTGATGAAGTCTCCTCAAAGACTATGCAAAGCAATTTGCAAGATGGCTTATACTTTATCGGTGAAGTGCTGGATGTTACCGGTTGGCTTGGCGGCTATAACTTCCAATGGGCATGGGCCAGTGGCTTTGTCTGCGGTGAAGTGGTTTAGCCTCATTTAATAATAACGATGTAGCATTGTTTCATGATAAACAGTGTTTATCGGCAGTGTCATGGTCGAATGTTAAACACGCCCTAGGAAGTCACTATTTTTATTCCACTTAAGTTGTCTTTTATCTACATTAGCTCTTGATAACTATCAAAATAAACACAATATAGATAGCTATAAATGTAGAATAACTTAACAGAAATTTTTTATTACAAAAATATGTTTTGTCTTATGAGGTAACAAATGCGTCCAATCAAGAATATTCATGGTGATAAAGCACCGCATTGGGTAGGTGACGGCTTTTATGTAAAAACCTTAATCAATCACCTTGATGATAGCCCTGATTTTAACTATAGCCATACCGACCCGTTTTTATTGTTTGATTACGGCACACCAACGACCTTTGACCCGAACCCTAATTATAAAACACAGCCTCATGGGATCGGACAGCATCCACACAAAGGCTTTGAAACCGTCACTATCGCCTACGAAGGTGAAATCAGTCATGCCGATTCAGTAGGCGGACAAGGGACTATTCAAGAAGGCGATGTGCAGTGGATGACCGCAGGTCGTGGCATCATGCACGAAGAGTTTCATTCGGAGGCTTTCGGTCAGCGCGGCGGCGTCTTTAGTATGGTGCAACTGTGGGTTAACTTGCCAAGTACGCACAAACTGACCGACCCAAACTATCAAAGCATCAAACGGGTAGACATGCCTATCGTTGAGTTGATCGACAGCCACAATCTTGACCACCAAACGACGATTGGTAAGGCGGCTATCATTGCTGGTACTTGGCAAGAAATAACAGGCGCGGCAAATACTTTTACCCCGATTAACTTATGGGATATCGAGCTGCATACTGCGGGCGCGACGACGCTAAAAGTACCCAATACTCACAATACGCTACTGCTGATACAAGAAGGTGAATTACTGGTCAATGGTACGTCAGTTAGTGCCGGTAATTTGATTCAATTTGATGCGCCAACTCAGCACCGTACTGATATGCAAGCTGAGCAAAAACCGGCTGCTGATACTATTGAACTGCTTTATCCTGCTACCGAAAACGGTGAGCAAGCACCTGTCAAACTCTTACTACTCAGTGGAGAACCTATCGGCGAGCCAGTCGCAGGTTATGGACCCTTTGTAATGAACACTCAAGAAGAGCTTCGCCAAACGTTTCGGGATTACCAAACGGGCAATTTTATTAAGTAGTTGAAATTCAGGCATTAAAAAAGCCACCTGACGGTCTTCGTCAGGTGGCTTTTTATTATGCGCTTATGTATGAGCTGACAAGGGTATATTTGACACGCCTTAAAGTTAGCTCATCATAAGGGCAACTGATCATCCATTACGCTTGGTTAAGAAATGGATAATCCGTATAGCCTTCAATACCACCACCATAAAAAGACTCTGGGTGCTGCTCATTGAGCATCGCCCCTGTGCGGATACGCTCAGCCAAATCAGGATTGGCAATATAGTCACGGCCGAAAGCGACGGCATCGATGTAGCCTGCTTTGATATTTTTCTCTGCTTTTCCAGCAGTATACCCACCAGCAGCGATGATCATATTATCAAAGGCATCACGGACACGCTGACGAAATGCATCGCTATAAGGGGTGCCACCTGCCCAATCCGGCTCTGACAGATGTAAATACATCACACCACGCTTGTTGATCTGCTCAATCAGCCAAATGTTTTCGTCTTCGTTGTAGCCTGCTTCTACATTGTTGAAAGTACCTAGCGGCGAGATACGAATACCAACATGATCAGCATCCCACGCATCAACACAAGCATCGATCACATCAAGTGTTAAACGCGCACGATTCTCACGGCTACCGCCATACTCATCATCACGCTGGTTGGTTTGCTCAACCCAAAACTGATGCAATAGATAACCGTGTGCACCATGAATCTCTACCCCATCAAAACCTGCTTCTTTAGCATTTTTAGTGGCCTGAGCAAAATCAGCGATGACTTGCTTAATCTCATCAAGTGTCGCTGGACGTGGCGGCGTGGCGTCTACACGAATGGCTTGATTGTCGCTATCGCGAAGTGAGGTACGAATACCAACATCAACATCAGAAGCAGAAATGGGGGCTTTACCATCCGGTTGTACGCTTTTGTGCGACACCAGACCGGTATGCCAGATTTGTACCACAATTTTGCCGCCTTTGGCATGGACATTATCAACGATAGTTTTCCACGCAGTGATTTGCTCTTGGGTATGGATACCCGGCGCGCCCGCGTAACCTTTCGCCTGAAAAGAAACCTGCGTCGCTTCAGTAATGATTAATCCAGCGCCCGCGCGCTGTGAATAATACTCCCCCGCAAATGGAGTTGGTACATCACCCGGTTCAATTGAACGAACACGGGTCAGCGGCGCCATAATGATACGGTTTTTTAAGGTCTGCGTACCCATTTTTACGGGTTCAAATAAATTATCGTGTGCCATAAAAAGCCTTACTTTGTTTGTTTTTATGAGTTGGTATTCATTATTATGATACTTATTACTCTTAAGTAATTTGATCAAACTCTGAAAACCTTCTAAGTTATTGGGTCAATAGAATGCATCGTTGCTTCGCTAATAGCTTAACTAGAAATAAGTGAAACACTACATTAACCAGCCATTTTCTTAATGAGGAATAGCTGCTTATATTCAAGTATAATTTACAAACAGATACATTTAATAAAGTTAATCTAAACTATTGGCATTGGATTTGGCAGTAACCTTCTCCATTGAAAAACATAAATAGCAGAATATTATTAATTACAAATAACTTGTACTCATAACCTCTCAGTCAAAAATCTACTCATCACCTATCCGCCTGAACGATGAATCAATCAAAGACCTTTATGACTTGAGCATCTTTTTAATAGACAACTCTAAAGATAGATACGTACCAAATAATATCACCATCGAGCCAATAATCGCTGGTGTGTCCAACGCTTCACCAAGCAGCAGATAACCAAAAATAATGGCAAAAATCGGAATCACCAAGGTAATACTGGTGGCGCGCATAGGGCCAATGCTTTTTATCAATTGATTCATAAAAATCAGAGCAATGGCGGTTGAAAATACGCCAATACAAATGACAGAAACCCAAGCAGTAAGGCTAATGCTTTTGCCATACGGGAATTCGTAGACCGCTATCGGCAGCATGATAATACTGGCAATGATAAGCGAACCTGCGGTAATAGCGACTGGTGAGACATTGTATAAGTAGTTTCTAGTGATATTGGCACCGACGGCATAACCGACACAGGCCAGTAACGCATAGCCCATTGGTAGCAACCCTGAACTTGACTCAGCACCCTGACCGCTACCGCCAAATAAATTTTCACTCATCAAAATAATCACACCGATAACACCGATGACTAAACCGAGAATTTGCTTTCTTGACAGTCTGTCTTTAAAAAAGGTGCTGGCGATGAAACCGCTCATCATTGGCACAGACGCATTGAGCACCGCCAATACTCCAGCGTTTACCGAGCGCGCTGAAAAAGCAAACAGGATAAAAGGAATAGCCGCAGAAAATAATCCAACCAGCGTCAACACTTTCCAATTATCCCGTATGCCCTCTCTGTTTTTTGGGCTGATTAAAACAAAAATCAGCATGGTCAGCCCAGCCAAGACCACACGCAGGCTCGCAAAAGCCAACGAGCCAAATTCAGGCACACCAATACGATAAAAAATAAAAGACAGCGACCACATAAAGGACAGTGTCATAAAAATAATGAGGTCGCGGTTAGACATGAGTGAATCCTATCAAGCGTTAGACGACTGCTCCTGACTTATAAAATGGCTGTTTATGAACTTCTCATTATCAAAAATTCATCATAAAAGCGCATTTATAAAAGGCTGAGTCGTAAAAAGTATCGTGTGATAAAAAAAACCTCGATGATAACTTTTTAATCGCTCAATGGGTGTTGTATTTTTTGTATTTATAGCCAATTTCTTCTACAAATTAACTTTATCCAAAATAAAATCAATGTCTTTATCGCCTCGCCCTGACAAATTGACCAAAATCGTCTCATCCGCTGACATATCTTTGGCGATTCTCATCGCATAGGCGATGGCATGTGCCGACTCTAAGGCAGGAATAATACCCTCAAGGCGCGATAATGCCATAAAGGCTTCTAAACATTCTGCATCAGTCGCCGACTCATAAGTGGCCAGTTTTAAATCTCGCAGATGCGAATGCTGAGGTCCAACCCCCGGATAATCAAGTCCTGATGCAATCGAATGTACGGGAGCTGGCTCACCTTTTTCATCGAGCAGCACGTAGCATTTAAAACCATGAATCTCGCCTTTCACGCCCAGTGACATCGTCGCTGCATGATTGGGGGTGTCCAAACCTTCACCAGCTGGTTCCACGCCGATTTTTTCTACATCTGCATCATCAAAAAATCCACTGAACATACCGATAGCATTAGAGCCGCCGCCAATACAAGCGACGACCTTATTAGGCAGCTTACCCGTTGTCGCTAAGAACTGCGCCCGTGCTTCATGTCCGACCACTGACTGAAAATAGCTGACCATTTCAGGATAGGGCGCGGGTCCTAGCGCCGATCCAATCGCAAACATGCTGGTATCTAGCTCATTAAGATAGGTCTCAAAGGCGCTATCGACCGCTTCTTTTAGCGTACCAGCGCCGCGCGATACAGGAACAATATTGGCACCCAAAATCTTCATACGGCTGACGTTTGGATGCTCCTTTTTAATATCGACCACACCCATGTGAATCTCACATTCTAATCCCATCAACGCCGCTGCTGTTGCCAACGCCACGCCATGTTGCCCCGCGCCTGTTTCAGCAATCACTTTGGTTTTGCCTAATTTCTTAGCTAATAACACTTCACCCAAACAGTGATTAATCTTATGCGCGCCCGTATGGTTTAAATCTTCACGTTTAAAATAAATCTGCGCGCCGCCGCAATGCTCCGTCAAACGCTGTGCATGATAAATAGGACTTGGGCGACCAACATAGGTCTCACGCAAGCGTTTCATCTCAGCGATAAAATCGTCATTTTTAATGATTTCACGAAAGCCTACTTCGATTTCTGCCATGGCTTTGGCAAGCTCAGGATGACCAATCTTGCCACCGAACTCTCCGTATAAGCCATCACTATTCGGTAATATTGATTGATGTAAACCGTAGCCATTGTTGGTATTTTGCGTTGTCATAGTTAAGCCTTATTATTGTAAAATGAGGATTAGTATTGGCATTTTTTCCGAATTATGTAGCATGTTTGATGATAAAAATATTTTTATGTATTTACGTTCTAGTACATTGAAACAAGATAGTAAGGGAAATTTCTTATTTGGTCAAGTTAAGGAATAAATCTAACAGAGTGGAACGGCTGATGAGTTTGGACGCGTCAAAGGGCACAAAAATATATACGTGCAAGATGGTGCATTAATCCCCAGTAGCGCTGGCGTTAATCCGTACGTGTTTATCACAGGATTTAGCGTAATATGGCGACTACTTTAAGAGAAGGTTTTGGGTAGAGCATTGAGGTTTTAGAATTTGGTTTTATATAAATGTTTTCAAACATTGGTTAAATAGTTAGTTACGCTATCTCTAACCTAACCTAACCTATGCACGCTCAAATTGTGTGGACAACCAGTTGACGATCCTAAATTTAGAGATATAGTTGGATTACCACCAAAGTATATGATGTAAGGATAGTTATAATGAAATATATCAAACACTTTGTAAATTCTTATGGAGAACATACTTGGGATTTTACGTACTACTATGATGAAGTAGTTCCTAAGATACTTAAACGTAGGGAGGATTTAAGCCCGATTTTATCAAGTGATTTAAACGGAATAGATAATAGAGAGAAGACGCTTAATAAAGGCATAATCAAGACGATTTATTATGATTTAGAAAATGATAGAATTTCGTTGAAGATCGAGCAAAGACAAGGCAGAAATTTAATAGAAATTATCTATTCTGATATTGTAAATATTAATATCAATTGTTGTATATTACCAATCACCATAATGGTACATGAAGTAGACGTAACGCCTGATAGCAATATCATACATTCACTATTTTTATTAGGTGATACAGAAATAGTTTTTGAATGCAAAAAAATAGAATTGAAGACTATGCCTCTTGAAAAAGTCACAAGTTAAGCTCGAAATTAACTATAGTTGCTAATTTTTCGCTGGCAGTATCCTTAATCTTCATTCTAAGAGAATAATGCAGTCAACGATTACTCGGTGGGTTACGCACTCGCTACACCAAACTTCAAATCTCATTAAGTTCTAATTCATACTATCAATGGTTAAACTGGGGAGAGGTTTAGCCCTGATAGTAGCGGTATCCTAACGCCGGCGATGGCGTTGCGGACTATGGCTGGGGGTGGTCGCTCGGATGTTGGAACGCCACCGGACAAACTAGTCCGCACGCCATCGACAAGTTAGATACAAGCGGATAGCAGGATAAGCTCCAACAACTATCCATTCCTCCAAAAAACTACAAATTACCTTCTCCAAAATATAATCAAAATACCCCGCTCTACCCCCAATATTCAAACCCTAAAAGCATCTTCCCTACCACACCCATTGAATTCAAATCTCGCATCAGCAACAATACCAGTATCTATTTATAATACTCAATCTAGAAAAACCATTCGAGAAAAAGGATAAATAATGAAACTGCGCATTTTAAAATCTGCCGTGACCAACCCTTGGTTTAACCTTGCGACCGAGGATTGGATATTTAATACGCTCGACCCAGACTCGCACACGCTATTTTTATGGCGCAATAGCGAGACCGTGGTCATTGGGCGCTCGCAAAACCCATGGGTAGAATGCAAAATCGATAAGATGGAAGCAGACGCGGTGTACCTTGCGCGGCGGCAGAGCGGCGGTGGCGCGGTGTTTCATGATTTAGGCAATACCAACTTTACCTTTTTATCGCCCAAAGATGACTACGACCAAGACGCGAACTTCACCATCATCATCAATGCGCTAAAAAAATTGGGCATAGAGGCAGATTTATCTGGGCGTAACGACATGCAAGTCGGTGATAAGAAAATATCAGGCAGCGCTTTTAAACATGCAGCGGATCGCAGCTTTCATCACGGGACGTTATTGGTCAATGCCAACATGCAAAAGCTCGGTGAGTATCTCAACCCGCATCCACTTAAACTAAAAGCCAAAGGCATTAAATCTGTACGCGCGCGCGTTGCCAACTTGGTTGAGTTTAATAGGGACATCGATCACGAGACGTTATCTGAGGCGATTATCGAAGCGTTTTGTGAATACTATCGCGACAAAGATTATGGCGACACTACGCCAGTAGAAGAATTGGATGAAGCGACGCTCGCAAAAGAGCCATCATTAAATAAATACTATGAGCAAATGGCGGACTGGAATTGGCGCTTTGGTAAGACGCCTGAATTTACCCATCACATTGAGACACGATTTGATTGGGGCATTATTGATTTGCACCTTGATGTGAAGCAAGCAGTGATACGCGATGTGGTTATCTTCTCTGATGCGCTAAACGTTGAATTAATTGACCTATTAAAAGACACATTGACGGGCATTAAATATGACAAACATGAGATTAATGCCAAGCTTGCTGAATTAGGTAAGGCTCATGCTGAACTGGCGGAGCAGATTGAGGATTTTGGGGAATGGTTGGCTTCTGAGATGGAAGGTTAGGAATACTCTTAAATGCACTGGTAAGATGGGTTGCACCTTTCTAACCCATCCTACACTTGCTAAATCAACGCTTATTTATTTAGAATATATAAATCATTCATTTTTTCACATTTACCTAATACAGATGACTTTAGCGTAGCATCAAGCTCTATAGCTTGAAGAAAGTTATCTATCCCATTGTTAACACAATTATATAAGGCAAATGTATCAACTAATTTAGTTGGTTTCGGGTAATTTTTTTCTTCAATTGAAATCTCTTTGTCTGAAAGACTTATATTTTGATAAAATGCTAATCTAAAATGCTTATTGCTATTGAAGTGTTTATGTTCAGCAGCACCCATATGTAAATGAGCACATCTAGCATTCCAAAGATCAATAGAAGTAAAACTTACAGCTGTTAGATCACAGTAAGTAAGTATCTATCCAATTACGAAAGTCTGAACCATCTGAAAACTCCGTTGATGATGTTAGCCAGCCCAGCTGATCTAAGTAAGTGAAGAACAGTGTTAAACTTTGTTTTTCGTATCCACGCTGATTCAGAATTGTCATAGACTCACTGAAAGAATTAATCATTTCTTTAAGCTTTTCCATAAATATTATACGCCTTTTTGATTTACACATTTATAAAGCATAGGGTAAATTATTTTTTTGTGTTTCCTAAATCCCCGCCGCAACCTCTGCTCCATCACGAATCGCACGTTTGGCATCCAACTCAGCAGCAAGTTTTGCACCACCAATTAGATGGTATTGCGCATCTGGTGCATCACCGACGTTTGGCATCAGCTCAACCACTGACTCTTGACCCGCACAGACAACGACGCTATCGACACGTAGCAACTGGCTTTGACCTTGGTTATTGGTGATCCAAATACCTTCATTGGTGATCTTATCGTACTGAGCACCTGATACTTGGATGACGCCGTGTGATTTGACATGGGCACGATGTACCCAGCCCGAAGTTTTATTGAGACCACTACCCAAGCGACCTTTGCTACGCTGCATCAAGTACACTTGGCGGATAGGTTTGATGGCTTCAGGCTTAATCAGTCCACCATCAGTTTGATAGTTAGTATCATTTGTCACGCCCCACTCTTCACGCCACTCTTCGATAGATTGCGCTTTTGGACGATAGCTTGGGTCTTTTAGTAATTCAGGGCCTAGCTCATCTAATGGCTGACCATGCTTGGCAGTCAGATATTCACTAACATCAAAACCGATACCACCAGCACCAATGACCGCGACAGTATCACCGACAGATTTCTCGCCAGAGAGTAATTCAGCATAGCTCATTACTTGTGGCAAATCCGCCCCTTCAAGTTTGCCAGCTAAGCTTCTAGGTACAACGCCTGTAGCGACGATAACGTGATGGAATTTGGCTTTCTCGAGCATGGCTTTCTCGACTTTGGTATTGAGTTTAATCTCAACGCCTAAGTGCTCAAGCTCATTAATATAGTAGCGAATGGTTTCAAAAAATTCTTCTTTACCAGGGATGACTTTGGCGTAATTAAACTGTCCGCCCAAGATGTCTTTTGCTTCAAATAACGTGACGTCATGACCACGTAGTGCGGCGACATGAGCGGCTGACATGCCAGCGACACCGCCACCGATGACGGCAACTTTTTTAGGTTTTTTGGTTTTCTTATAAACCAATTCTGTCTCATAACACGCTTGTGGATTGACCAGACAAGTCGAGCGTTTATTTTCAAAGGTATGGTCAAGACAGGCTTGGTTACAGGCGATACAGGTATTGATGCGATCGGCTTGACCATTTTTAGCTTTATTGACCCAATGGGCATCGGCTAAAAATGGACGCGCCATTTGAATCATATCAGCCTGACCACTAGCCACGATTTCTTCTGCCGTTTCTGGCATATTGATACGGTTGGCTGCCATCATCGGGATATTGATATGCTTTTTAATTTCAGCAGTGAAATCAACGAAAGCGGCACGCGGTACGCTGGTGACAATCGTCGGTACACGCGCTTCATGCCAGCCGATACCGGTATTCATGATGGTCACGCCAGCTTCTTCTAGCGCTTTGGCAACGGTAATTACTTCATCCATCACATTGCCGTCTTTGACCAAATCGATCACTGACAAGCGGAATAAAATAATAAAATCTTCACCAGCAGCTTCGCGTACGGCTTTGACGACATCGACCGCCAGCTTCATACGACCTTGAATATCACCGCCGTATTCGTCGGTACGTTGATTCACATGACGCGATAAAAACTGATTGAGCAAATAGCCTTCTGAACCCATGACCTCCACACCATCATAACCAGCTTGCTTGGCAAGTTTGGCCGAACGGGCATAATCTTTGACCGTTTGCTCGATGTTTTTAATGCTCATCTTACGCGGCTTAAATGGTGAGATTGGTGACTTAATCGGACTGGATGAGACGACAAATGGATGATAGCCGTAACGACCACTGTGCAAGATTTGCATGATGATTTTGCTGTCATATTTATGCGCCGCACGGGTCACACGCTGATGGTTTATTACGTCAGCTTTGGTATTCATAGTGCCACCAGCAGGGAGTAACCACCCTTCGCGATTGGGCGAAATACCGCCCGTAATCATCATCGCCACGCCGCCTTTGGCACGTTCAGAAAAATACGCTGCCAGCTTACCATAGTTATAAAAACGGTCTTCAAGCCCCGTGTGCATTGAGCCCATCACCATGCGGTTTTTAAGCGTCGTAAAGCCCAAGTCTAATGGCTCAAATAAATGCGGATAGTGTTCGTTGGTGCTGGCAGTCTCAATGGCATTGGCAGTACGGCTGGCGGACATATCATTTTCCTTATGAATGGTTTGTGGAAACGCTTGTTAAAGCTGGCTGGGCTTTTTAAAAGTTAAGATTTTTAAAAATTAGGCTCTTTAGAAATAGTTAGGCTATAGGACTTAACATCACTGGTATCGTAACACACCGCTATTATCATCAGCTATGCAGACAAGCGACTGATGAGTGAACACTATGTGCATTCGGCTGATTGCTCGTGTGGTCCAATATCAGAAAGCGCTAAAAACATACTCGCTTTTCACAGAGCATTGTCTATAATGGACGAACAAATATTTACCGTGAGTCATCTATCGGCGGGTTGCTACAAGGAAGATCAGCAAAAATATTAACGGCTTATCAAACAGTGATAAATAGCGAAGCCAACTTTATAGCAGGTTTGTAGCGTATTCACCGAATTATAAAAGCAAGATAAAGGACTATCCCTATGACAGACTTCCATACCGGTCTTGGCAAAAATGCTGCCAACCATCAACCACTTACCCCTATCGACTTTATTATCCGTAGCGCGCAAGTTTATCCTGATAAGACTGCCATTATCTATGACGATTTAACACATAATAATCTGACGCAAACGTGGCAACAGACCTACACGCGTTGTCGGCAATTGGCGGATGGTCTACGTAAATTAGGCATTGATAAAAATGACACAGTTGCAGTCATGATGCCAAACACTCCAGCCATGATCGAATGCGCTTTTGGGGTGCCCATGTCAGGCGGTGTGCTTTGTACACTTAACACCCGCCTCGATATCAACGCCCTGACCTTTTGTCTGCAACACTCAGAAGCCAAAGTGTTGATTCTAGACAGCGAGTTTGCTGAACATGCTGAAATTATCGATGAAACCTTTCCAAATCTAATCGTGATTCATGCGACAGATGCAGCGCTCGATATTGAACGTTTTGGGCAAATGAGCTACGAGGCATTAATCGCCAGCTCAGATAGTTTGGATAATTGGGAAAAACCAACAGATGAATGGGATGCTATCGCGCTCAACTATACCTCTGGCACGACGGGTAAACCCAAAGGCGTGGTCTATCATCATCGAGGTGCGACGCTCAATGCCGTCTCCAATATTTTAGATTGGGATATGCCCAAGCACCCTATGTATCTATGGACACTGCCATTATTTCATTGTAATGGTTGGTGCTTTCCTTGGACGATTGCTGAGCGCGCGGGCGTCAACGTCTGCTTGCGCAAGATTGACGCTGATTTGATTTTGCAGCTGATTACCAAGTATAAAGTCAGTCATTATTGCTCAGCACCGGTGGTGCACAATATGATTGCTGGCGGCAAAGCTGAATATAAAGACGCCATCAATCATGAAGTAAAAGGCTGGGTCGCTGGTGCGCCGCCGTCTGAAACCATGCTCGCCGCCATGGAAGCAATGGGTTTTCATATCTCGCACGTTTACGGTCTTACCGAAGTCTATGGTCCGGTCACCGTCTGCGCTGAGCAGCAAGAATGGGATGAGCTGGATGTCGCTGCTCGTGCGCAAAAGAAATCACGTCAGGGCGTAACGTCACACTTAATGACTGGGTTTGAGCTGTTTAAACAAGGTACCACTGAGCCGGTTGCCGCTGATGGCGAAGAAATGGGTGAACTGGCACTGCGCGGCAATATGGTGATGAAAGGTTATCTAAAAAGCCGTAAAGCCACCGAAGAAGCCTTTGCTGATGGTTGGTTCCGCACCGGTGATTTGGGTGTTAAATATCCTGACGGCTATATCAAAATCATGGACAGGCTTAAAGATATCATCATCTCAGGTGGCGAAAACATCTCAAGCATCGAAGTCGAAAACATCTTATATAAAATGCCAGAAGTCCAGAGCTGTGCTGTCGTTGCCGCGCCGCATGATAAATGGGGCGAAGTACCGGTGGCATTTATCGAGATTCATGAAGGCAGCACCTTACAGCGTGACAATGTGATGGAGCATTGCAAGCAGCATTTAGCGGGTTTTAAAGTACCCAAATATATTGTCTTTGCTGAAATCCCAAAGACCAGCACTGGTAAAGTTCAGAAATTTGAGCTGCGTCAAGCAGCCAAGTCATTAGCACACGAAACGCCAAAAGTAACAGCAAGCGCTAAGTAAGCTTTTATCATTAATATTAATAATACGGAAGTATCGTTAATATTAATGAAACATCATTGATGAAAATTGATAAAAAATGGTCAGCCTAACTGAATTAGGCTGACCATTTTATTGAGCTAAAAAAACCAAGCCAATATTAATTAAGCTTTGGCTCTAGCCATTGATATACCAACATCCCCACTATCATTGCTGGGATAAAGACATAGGCCTGCCATTGTCCTGTGCCGAGCAGCACGATACCGGGTCCTGGACAAATACCGACCAAACCCCAGCCGATACCGAACAGCATCGCGCCAATCAGCAGTTTTTTATTAATGGTGGTTTTGGTTGGCATCTCAATTAACGACCCAATCCAGCTGGTCTGTTGACGCTTAGCCAATTGTACACCGACTATCGCCACCATTAGACCGCCGCCCATCACCAGTGCTAAAGAAATATCCCATGCACCAAAGACGTCCAAAAAGCCCTGTACTTTAACAGGATCGGTCATGCCTGATATCAGCAGTCCAAAACCAAATAATAACCCTGCCAGTAATCCAATTATATTTTTTAGCATGTTTTTTCTCGCACCTAATGTGTTAATCCAAGCTGTTATAACCATCCGATATAAACAATATTCATCGCTATCTTCGCAACGTACTGTCTATGTGATTTTTAAATCAAACCCAAGACATGACGACCAAGATAAACGGTCACAATACCAAACAACATAAAGGTCACTGTCGCCGCCATCGAACGTGGTGAAAGTCGCGCATTACCGCAGATACCATGTCCACTGGTGCAACCTGAACCCAAACGTGTCCCAAAACCAACCAGTAATCCTGCCCCAATGAGCAGTGGCAAAGAGCTACTAATCTCTATATCGGGCAACGGTTTTACCAGACCATAAAGTAATGGTGAAATAACGAGACCAAATATAAATAACACCTGCCACATCTCGACGCGCTTGGGTTTAAGAAGACTTGAGAAAATACCACTAATACCCGCGATACGACCAATGCCCAATAGCAAGATAACCGTCGCAACGCCTAGCATCAGCCCGCCTACCAAGGAAATTGGCGTAAAGGTCTGCCAATCTATTTGTATACTCATAATATTTACCTAAGCCAATTTTTATCAAAACAGTTTTGAATTTCATTTTATATAAATACATTATATTATAAAATATAATAAATAGGTAAAAAAATACTGAACCCTCGTTACATAGGCTCAGTATTCTTTTTATTTAAAAAACATCTTATGAATTAAAGATATTATTTAGCCAATACTTTATCAAGTGCGCTTTCAAAACGTTGTACTGCACCGTCTACATCGGTCAATTTATCCAGACCAAATAGACCTAAGCGGAACGTTTTAAAGTTATCCGGCTCACCAACTTTTAGCGGTACACCAGCAGCAATTTGCATGCCTGTTTCGGCAAAAGCACTGCCTTTATGCATATCATCACGCTCAGTGTAAGCAACCACGACGCCTGGCGCTTCAAAACCTTTCGCCGCGACGCTTTCAATGCCTTTAGCGGCTAATACTTCACGAATACGGTTGCCCAATTGCCACTGCGCATCACACAATGTATCAAAGCCGATTTTTTTGGCCTCATTAATAGTATCGCGGAACTGACACAAACTATCGGTTGGCATGGTGGCATGATATGCGTGACCGCCATTTTCATAGGCGCGCATGACATTTAACCACTGCTTTAAGTCTAAGCTAAAGCTATCCGATTCTGTATTGTCTACTTTTTCGATTGCCGCAGCGCTTAGCATTACTAAGCCTGCACACGGAGTGCTGCTCCAACCTTTTTGCGGGGCGCTGATGAGGACATCAATACCCAAATCTTTCATATCCAACCACACACAACCTGAAGCGATACAATCAATGACCAATAAACCGCCAACGCTATGTACAGCCGCGCTTAGCGCTTTGATATAGTCTGATGATAAAATAATACCCGATGAGGTTTCGACGTGCGGCGCAAAAACTACTGCTGGTTTCTCTGCTTTAATTTTAGCAACGGCTTCATCGATATCAACGGGTGCAAATGGTTTTGGTGACTCGCCATCTTCACGATGTGCCGTCAATACCGTAGACGACTTGGCGATTTTACCTTTTTCTAAAATTTGCGTCCAACGATAGCTAAACCAACCGTTACGGATAATAAGGCAATCTTCATCATTGGCCAATTGGCGCGCAACGGCTTCCATTCCATAAGTACCAGCACCGGGTACAATCACCACCGCTTCGGCGTTATACACAGATTTTAGGTCGCTAGATAGGTCATTCATCACTTGTTGAAAGACTTTTGACATGTGGTTTAAGGCGCGGTCAGTATAGACCACTGAGTATTCTAATAAGCCGTTTGGATCAATATCTTGACGTAATGCAGTCATAGGAAGCTCCTAGTTTATAGTTAGATAGTTTAATTTTTCTCAAGCATTGGCTATAGCAAAATCCAGATACTCTCTTAAACCAACCTGCCTTAATACCGCTAACCAATCTAGACACCTACTGTTCGCCAACTTAGCCAAATAATGCTTCTATTAGATAACATGGTTGTTAAATAACGTTTTTGTTAAATAACGTTTTTGTTAAATAACATGGCTGTCAAATAGCATTGCTGATTAATAGCATAGTCGTTAGATTGCATAGCAGCTAGATACTACTATAGGTAGTATTAACTGAGTATTAATATTGGGTAATAGTCGAGAGCATGACGCAGGGTTGACGATATAGCACTTTATCCTAGCGCTATTGCCGTTGGTGATTGTGTTTTGCACGCAATGTTTTTATTGATTTTAGACAAAGTCGTACAGAACAGGTGCGCCATTATAGGGGCTACGCGGTGGTAGGCTAATAATGGTCGCTAACAACTGATGAGATGAATAGGCATCAAGCGAGAACATATACACTAGGGTTTTTAGAGAATAACCGCTCGCGTATAACAAAAGATTATCGTCGCTTAATATACTCATAACAGCTTGATATTAGCACTGATAATGCAGGTTGACAACGATATGTTTGCGCAATAATAACGTTTGCGCCACATACGTTTTTTTGATCATTAAATAACGGCTATCGACGTCCACGATGAGCATCTTGCAGCCCAGATACCACAAACTCTAGCAGCTCACTATCCCCTTCACGGGCAGCCTTGCGCATGAGCTTTGATGGTGCGTGGGTTAGCGTCTGCGTCAGGCGGCGTGACAGCTCGACGATAATATCTTCAGGACTGGCATTGTCCTGTTGTAGCTTGGCGATGGACTCATGCAGGAGTTTATCTACTTGGTCATGAGTACGCTCGCGATACTGCTGAATGTCTTTACCGACTTGGCGCACTTGAAAGCTGCGATCCATCTCAACGACCAATTGGCTAACGAGCAGTTCCGCATCGACTGCCGCTTGCCTACGCTGTTCGATATTGCCAGCGATCACGTGTTGTAGATCATCGACAGAGTAAAGATAAACATCATCGATACGACTAATGGTCGAGTCAATATCGCGCGGTACTGCTAAGTCAATCATCAACATGGGCTGATAACGACGTTGTTTCAGCGCGCGCAAAGTCATGGTTTTATCGATCAACACATCCATACTACCGCTACAGCTACTAACGATGTCGGCTTCTGCCAAAACTTGTGGTAACTCTTGCAGAGGTCTGACTTCTACCAAGTGACCTGCGCGGCGCAGCTCCACTGCCAGCGCTTCAGCGCGTTCAGGATTACGGTTGCAAATAATCACGCGACCGACGCCAAGCCCAGCAATGTGGGTGGCGACCAAACGGTTCATCTCACCTGCCGCAACAACCAACAAAGTACGACTGGGCAAATCATCAAATATTTGCGTCACCAATTTGGCGGCCGCATAGCTGAGCGATACCGCTTGTGCACCAACCTTAGTCTCGTTACGTACGCGTTTGGCAGCAGCAAATACTTGATCGACAATCCAGCCAAGCTGATTACTCAAAGCTTTTTGTTCTTGCGCGAGCTGTACTGAGCGCTTAATTTGACCGAGTATCTGCGGCTCACCCAATATCATAGAGTCAAGCCCTGCAGCAACTCTAAGCCAATGGGTCAGAGCGTGAGTGTCGCGGTGCACATAAAGATAGGGATCGACCTCAGACAGTGACAACTGCTTAAAGTCAGCAAGCCACGCTTTAATTTTTAAGATATGAGCACTAATGGCCGCCGAAGATGTCTGAGCACCGACCGCGCCATGAGTAGACACAGAGGAAATATCTTGCGGCTCTACTAGCTGCGGGACGAGCGCATAAATCTCTGTACGATTGCAAGTAGAAACAATCACACTGCCATCAGTAAAGGCCTCTAATTGTTTGAGAGCGACATTCACATCGTCACCTACAAGCGCCAAGCGCTCTCTCAGAGCGACTGGTGCAGTTTTGTGATTGACCCCAATGACCACTAATCTCATTATTGATAGACCATAAACATGACGCTCACCTGCCAGCCACGCTATCTCATTATTCTTGAAAGACAGTTGTAGACGACAGCGCTGAAAGGAAGACCCTAAAAGCCGATCATTATATCATTATTGCCAGCTTTAATTAACACTCAGCCATCGATGATAGCTATTTGCTTGTATCTGGGCACATGAGTAACAAATCAACTACCGATACGATTGTTAAAACCAATATCTGTGTTTTAGCGATTGCTCATAGAAATAGACATAAATCATTCGCTTACTTGACGTTAACTTGTTATATTTTCACAATATTTAGGCGGCGATTCATAACCAATGAAAGACTTCATTGATACAGGTTATCAGCCAATCCTATTTTGTTAGAAAGGATTTGGTAGAGTGGCTGCTACTCATGATGGAGTAACACGGGCACTATTGTTTATCCCATCGATCTGCTTTTATAATGTCAGGCATGGGTACTCGTTACCAATACTTAGGGTGTGTCCTCATTTTAAAAATGGAGATAAAAGTGAGAACAGGCCCTAGTATGAAATTATTAAAATAAAATTGTCTTATCGATATAGATAAACAATGGGCGAATACGGTTATCTATGATTTTTTTTGGGTCATTATTTCGATCACAACTTGCACATGACGACCAATCTAATCTGCGCGCGCTATTGCATGCGGTTATCGAACGTCTGTGCCAGCGTTATAAGCTAACCTTGTCGTTGGCCTTTTGCTTATGCTTAGGATCATCTTCCGTTCACGCCAGTCATCCTGATATCTCAATAGAAGCCCACGTACCCAAAATATCCGTTGCTGATAAGAATGACAAGGCAGTCAGTAGCGACGGCATTAATGATAACAGCTCAACGATACAGGCAACTGCTCCTACAAACGCACAGCCAGTAGAAAATGTCGCCAATATTAATGGATTAGCACCAACCACCTTATGGCAACCTGAACTCAAAGAGCCCAGCTTGTATGCTCTGTTGGATGCAGAATTTGCAGCAGATCGCGGTGATAAACAACGAGCGATTACTATCTATAAACAGCAAGCGTTTAAAGACGATGCAACCGCCGTATTTGAAAGAGCGCTCAGCCTTTCTTTACGCACTGAAAGGGTGGAGAAATCATTACAATTTGCCAAGTCATGGCAAGACCAAAATCCTGATCATGTGCCTGCTTGGTTTTATGTGGCGCATTTGGCCCTGCGAGCACACGATTATCTCTTAGCTGGCGAGACCTTGAATCGTATTTTGCGTTATGACCCTCGAGCAGACTTAAGCGAAATTCTTATCGGTATCTATCCAAACAATGATGAGGACAAACGTGAATTGCTTGCCGCTTTGCAACCACTAGATAGCGAGCAAAATGCCTCATTATCCGTATTGAAAGCAGGATTGCTTTACCAATTTAACGAGCCTGAGATTGCCATTGTCCATATCAATCGTGCGCTAGAACGCCAGCCTGACTATGAACCTTTTATTACGCTAAAGGCTGACATACTGCGCAAAATCGTCACGGCTGAAACAGTCGTCAATTATGTGAGCCAAGCACGCCTGCGTAATCCCGATAGTAAAAGTCTCTATCTATACGAGATTCGTTATTTGCTTGATTTAAAGCAAAGCCAAGACGCGTGGCAATTATTGCTAGACGCCCATGATCGCTTCGCTGATGATGCCGAGATTACTTTGCTGGCGGCATTGGTGAGCTTGGATATCGAAGAATATGACAGTGCCGATGAGCTACTCAATATGCTCGCAAAAAACCCCGCTTACCTTGATCAGGCTTACTATTACCTTGGTATCAGTGCCGAGCGTCAGCAGCGCTTTGACCAAGCCAAATACTATCTCAATGGTGTCATGCAAGAAGACTTGGTATTAGAAGCCCGTAGAAAAGTAGTGGCTTTTGAATTGCTTAACGACGATGTAGATGCGGCGATTGCTACTTTGGAAAAACTGCGTAAAGACTTTAACGTCTTTGCGCCAGATACCTTTGTGATGCAAGCCGATATTTTATGGCAGCAAAATGAGACCGAAGAAGCACTGCGCCTACTAACCAAAGCTGCTCGCAAGTATCCTGATAATGAAATGCTACTTTTTGCACGCGCCCAGCTCCTTGATGACAAAAACGACTATATCGTTAAGCGCACATTACTCAACCATTTACAGGCATTAGATCCTAACAACTTATCCTACCAGCTCAGTTATGCGCAACTATTGCTAGCCAATGAACGTAGCTCTGCACAAGGATTGGCATTGGCCACCGCCATCATTCAGATTCACTATGATGACCCACGTTATGATAATGAACTGCATCTGCAAGCGCTGAATGTGCTGGCTGGCAATGCATTGGCCAATGAAAGCTATCAACAAGTCATCGACTACCTACAAACCCCTTACGACGTGTTTCCTACCTTACGCTCTGGTACTTTGCTACTGCGCGCTTATCAGGGTTTAGGTAACAATGAAAAAGTCGAGGCATTACTCGCAGACTTGCAGCAGCGCTTCTCATTTGGACAGCACAACATCAGCGACCGTATACAACTCTACTGACCCGCCGTTTTATAGTGGATAAACTGTTAGGTGCTATGCTTACAAGGCACTCATAAGATGCTAACAGCCACGCATAACTGAGTAACATACAACCATTAAGCTAACCTTTTTTCGAAACAATGATTTCGTAAATTTGTCTATTTTTGAGGAAACATCATGTCAGTATTGGTCAATGCTAATAAGCCTAATAAATTGGCGCTATTCGCTGCCGTGACAACCGCGCTCGTCATCACGTCTGGTTGTCAATCACTAAAAACAGCCAACGCTACTAACCAACCCAGCGCGACCTTACAAGGTCAAAACGCTGAGCAGCCGCAAAAGCTTGAGAGCTTCAATATCACTGGAAAAATTGGTGTGACAATGCCTGCCAATGACACCACAGGCACTCAAGGTGGTAGTGCATTCTATGCATGGGGACAGCAGAATGATCGCTTTGCCATTGAGCTAATCGGTGCGCTCGGTATTGGTAAAACCAACATCGAATACAATGGTCAAACCGCCACTTTAGTCAGCGAAAAAACAGGCACCTTAACTGCTGATGATCCTGAAACTTTGCTCAAAAAAGCCACAGGTTGGCAAGCACCTATTTCACAAATGCCCTATTGGATATCTGGTCGCCCAGCGCCTTCCGATAGCGCACCACAGCTCGACGATCAGAATCGTTTAATCAGCTCAGTTAATGGTGACTGGAGTGCCAGTTTCGCTTACAAAGGAACTGACAAGTTACCCAGTAAAATCAGTGCCGTACAGCCACAAGGCAATAAAGTTGTGATGACGATCAATCACTAGTCCATCACCACTAAAAAATTAACCAGTATTGCTCATTACCATAGCCATTTATGACTGTACCTTATGATTAAAAAACATGATTAAAAATATAGCCGAAGCATCTGACTCTACTATCACGCGTTTGTCCCCTGCAAAAATCAATCTATTTTTGCACATTACTGGGAAACGTGCTGACGGCTACCACAATTTGCAAACGGTATTTCGTCTGCTTGATTGGGGCGATTATTTGCATTTTTCGATTGTGGATGATGCCGCTATTCCTACTACAGATAACAGATTAGATGCTACCAAACTCTGTCATCAACTTCTAGTATTGGCTGGTGCAGAGACTATAACTGCTGATATAGAGGACAACCTAATCTTTAAAGCAGCGCGTGCATTGTTAGCGTCTGCCATACAGTCAAACACTCTACCTGAGCAGTTAGCACAAGTGCATATCGCTTTAGATAAGCATTTGCCGATGGGTGCAGGCTTGGGTGGCGGCTCATCCAATGCTGCGACGACTTTACTTGCACTTAACGAGATTTGGCAGCTAAAATTGACTCAAGATGAGCTGATAAAAATTGCTGCCACTATTGGCGCAGATGTGCCAATCTTCATCTTTGGTCAGGATGCGATTGCGATGGGTATTGGTGAGGAGTTAACGACTATGGATTTGCCAGAGCAGCAGTATTTAATACTGACGCCTGATGCCCATGTGAATACTACCCAGCTTTTCGCGCATCCGAAACTACAACGAGATATCGCCGCGCTATCGATTAAAACCATCAAAAACCAGTCCAATGATTATGTACAATATTTAAACACGCCTTATCAAAATGTCTTTACCCCAGTAGTCACCAGCCTCGCCCCCGCTGTTGCAGAGGCTTTAGATTACTTGAAAGGATTAGAGGCGCAAGCACTGGGTACAGCACGGATGACGGGCTCAGGTAGCACAGTATTTTTGCCTTTGGATGCAAGTGTGATATCTGATAAAGCGCGTTTGGCAAAGTGGATTAGAAAGGCGCCCTGTCCTGCCTATTTAGTTCGTAATCTATGAGTTAGATTTGAGCTGTAGTGTGAAAATAAAATCATTATAAATACAGCGTAAAGGTTTTTATTGACCCAATACCCGTTTTATTTTTGACCTATTTTTTAATAAAAGCCATAAAAAGGCGCAAATGGCTTGCAAAATCTGAAAATTTAATTATAATAGGTCGCCTCAATAGGGGTATAGCCAAGTTGGTAAGGCATCAGGTTTTGATCCTGACATCCGTTGGTTCGAGTCCAGCTACCCCTGCCATTTTTTAGTACGAAGCGTTTGATATGCAATGATTATAAGCGGTTTATAAATAGCCACTTATCTTATTGACGTTGACAACGTCATCCCAGTTTCGGTATAGTTCGCAATGAACACCGCTAGGGAAAAGTTATGTTTTAAATGGTTCATCCGTTTATAATATAGCGAACAGGTCGTGACGCTATTCTAACAATGACTTTTATTAAAAGTTGCTATTAGATATCGACGTACACAGCCTAGACATTACAGGGGTATAGCCAAGTTGGTAAGGCATCAGGTTTTGATCCTGACATCCGTTGGTTCGAGTCCAGCTACCCCTGCCATTTTTTAGTACGAAGCGTTTGATATGCAATGATTATAAGCGGTTTATAAATAGCCACTTATCTTATTGACGTTGACAACGTCATCCCAGTTTCGGTATAGTTCGCAATGAACACCGCTAGGGAAAAGTTATGTTTTAAATGGTTCATCCGTTTATAATATAGCGAACAGGTCGTGACGCTATTCTAACAATGACTTTTATTAAAAGTTGCTATTAGATATCGACGTACACAGCCTAGACATTACAGGGGTATAGCCAAGTTGGTAAGGCATCAGGTTTTGATCCTGACATCCGTTGGTTCGAGTCCAGCTACCCCTGCCATTTTTTACTGTAATAGTAGTCATCAAAACTTTTCACCACTCTTTTCTGAATTTGAGCAGTTTGACACTGCTTAGCGGTCGCTGCTTGAGTCAATCAATAGGACTTCTGTCATGCCTTATTTGGCGATTTTTACGGGTAATGCCCACCCTGAATTAGCAAAAACCGTAGCCGATCATCTCCATATACCTCTTGGTAAAGCTGACATCACGCGTTTTTCTGATGGCGAAATCGCCGTAGAAATCAAAGAACACGTGCGCGGTAAAGACGTGTTTATCATGCAGCCTACTTGTGCACCCACCAATGATAACTTAATGGAAATCATGATGATGGCCGATGCGCTGCGTCGTTCTAGTGCGGGTCGCATCACAGCGGTTATGCCCTACTTCGGTTATGCCCGTCAAGACCGTCGTCCGCGTTCAGCTCGTGTGCCTATTTCTGCTAAAGTCGTCGCTGACATGCTAAACATCGTGAGCATCGATCGCGTGATGACCGTTGATTTGCATTCAGATCAGATTCAAGGTTTCTTTGATATTCCTGTTGATAATATCTATGGCACGCCTGTATTACTAAACGACCTACAAAAACAAGATTATGACAACATCATGGTTGTTTCACCTGATGTTGGCGGCGTGGTTCGTGCGCGTGCCATGGCTAAGCAGTTGGGCGATACCGACATGGCCATTATTGATAAACGCCGTGCCCGTGCCAATGAGTCACAAGTGATGCACATCATCGGCGACGTTCGTGACCGTGATTGTGTCATCGTCGATGATATGGTTGATACGGCAGGGACTCTGTGTAAAGCTGCTGAAGCATTGAAAGCAAACGGTGCACGTCGCGTTTTAGCCTATATTACGCACCCTGTCCTATCAGGCAACGCACTGCAAAATATCAGCGAATCTGCGCTAGACGAAGTGGTCGTGACCGATACGATTCCATTGTCTGACGCGGCAAAAGCCTGTAGCAAAATCCGCCAAGTAAGTATCGCACCGATGCTTGCTGAAAGCTTACGCCGTATCAATAATGAAGAATCTATCAGCGCCATGTTTGACGCTTAGATTTTTACTGAGAGCCTTGCCCTACTTTCTTTTGGCGATGCTCGTTATAAAATACTGCTCAAGCTTAAAAAAAGCGTCAAGTATCTTTACTTGACGCTTTTTTTGCTTAATGATTTTGTACAGTCATTTTGCGTAGGTCTTTATTATTACTACAAAATCACGTATAATGCGCGCCTGTGCTGACCGTTTGTTTGATGCAATCAGGTTGGCATTCTTAAAAGTGCTGATCATGCCCAAAATAACGAACACAATGATAGTAATTATCATGAAACCGTTGTTGTGAGCAAATGGCTAAAATTGTACATTATGAGTATTATTAGCAATAACGAATATGAGCAATGACACCTTTTAGCTATCATCACGTCTTAGTGGATTGGTCGCAAATCCACTTTTTTATGACCAGACACTTTCTCATTCTTTTTATAGGATTATATCCATGAGCATTAACCATTTTGAGCTAAACGCAGTTGATCGTTCTGCTGAACAACAAGGTAAAGGTGCGAGCCGCCGCCTACGTAAGCAGAATCTAGTTCCTGCTATTATCTATGGTGGCAACGAAGAGCCAACATCAATCTCTATCAAGATTAACGAGCTAGTAAAGTCACTTGAATTCGAAGCATTTTTCTCACACATTTTGACTATCAATGTTGACGGCGTAGAGCACCAAGCTGTTATCAAAGACTTGCAACGCCATCCTGCTAAAGGCTTCCCAATGCATGCTGACTTCCAGCGCATTGTGAAAGGTCAAAAAATCCACATGAACGTTCCTGTGCATTTCACTGGTCGTGAAGATGCGCCTGGTACCGCTGCTGCTGGTGTTCTATCAACGCTAGTATCTGATATCGAAATCATCTGCCTACCTTCACTACTACCTGAATATTTAGAAGTAGACGTATCTGGTATGGAAATTGGTGATTTGTTCCGTTTATCAGACATCAAGCTTCCTGAAGGTGTTGTCATTCATGAGCTTGAGCTAGAAGACGGCCATGACCGTACTATCGTTAACATGCAGCCACCAACCGTTGAAGAAGTTGACGCAGACGCTGAAGAAGTTGATGCTACTGACGTACCTGCTACTGAGCAAGGCACTGAAGACAAAGACGGCGAATAATAAACCGCCGTTACATAGAGCACGCGACTTAGCATCTACTATGTAATATAAGGTTTGTTTAGTCAAAAAACAGCAGGTGATAAATATCTCCTGCTGTTTTTGTAAGTACAGTTTGAAAAATAAGAGATGTGTTATCAACAAATAGCACAATCATAAATCTTATGCCTCATTTATTAAATTTAAGCAGGGTATTTTTATGGCCATAAAGCTTATTGTCGGTCTTGGTAATCCTGGTCAGCAGTATATGTTTACACGTCATAATGCAGGGTTTTGGTTTGTCCATCACTTGGCTCAACAGTTCAATATTACCCTCTCCCATGATAAAAAATTTCATGGAGTAACTGGACGTGGGCAGATTCATGGGCATGACGTGCGTCTATTGATGCCGCTCACCTTTATGAATAAGTCTGGTCAGTCAGTGGTGCCGATGGTTAAGTTTTATGGCATTGAAAATAATGAATTACTGATCGCCCATGATGAGCTCGATATTCCAGCCGGTAGTATCAAACTGAAGACGGATGGCGGTCATGGCGGTCATAATGGTCTGCGTGATATTACCCCTCATATCGGCAACGACTTCCATCGTTTGCGTATCGGTATTGGTCATCCTGGTCACAAGTCTAAAGTTAGTGGACACGTCCTCTCAAAAGCTGCGCCCGATGAACAGATTGCCATTGATAGCGCTCTGACAGCAGCGTTTGAAGCGCTACCATTATTACTAAATGGCGATATTGAAAAAGCACGTTCACAAATTAATGGCTTCAAACTGCCAGAATAAAATCATGCTTTAACCATAATAGCCTTTTATTTTAGCAAGTTATCCCCCATTAACCTTTTGATTTGAATCATTAATCTCAGTTACGCTAAGGAAGCAACCTATGCTACTTAATATGCTTAAATGCAAATTACACCGTGCGCGCGTCACCCATGCCGAACTTCATTACGAAGGCTCATGCGGTATCGATGGTGATTTATTAGATCTTGCTGGTCTGCGCGAAAATGAGTCTATCGATATCTACAATGTGACCAATGGCAAGCGCTTTCGCACCTACGCTATCCGCGCTGAAGCGGGTTCTGGTATCATCTCGCTAAATGGTGCGGCGGCTCACATGGCAGATTTAGGCGACATCGTTATCATCTGTGCCTATGCTCATTTTGATGAAGTAGAAGCGGCAACCTACCAGCCAAAACTGGTGTATTGCAACGAAGATAACACCGTAAAAGACACAGCAAACATCATTCCGGTACAAGTGGCTTAAAGCACCAGAACACCGAAGATTTTTGGATAAAGCAAGGATAAATAATCGACTAAGCTGTTGAAGTTATTCTTATTATCCAACCAAAACCGCTATGCTAATATGAGAGCTGAATCTCCATTCTGATTCAGCTTTTTTTATGCCATTTTTATATGGCAAATTCACATTTTATACCACTCTTAAAAGATGAAGTCGTCAGAAAAATAAATGTCAGTGCTATGTTTTTAGGCTAAATGAATTTGACACGGCTAAGCGTATTTTTAGGTTTGGTATTAACACTAATAAGGAAACAGACTGATGTGGTTGGCAGTTATTGCAGTATTGATCGGACTAGCTATTCTTGTTTGGAGTGCAGACCTTTTTGTTGATGGCGCCACTGCCTTGGCAAAAAAATTCAACGTCCCCAGTTTCTTAATAGGTGTGTTGATTTTGGGTGTCGGTACATCCGCCCCTGAGATGGTCGTGTCAGTATTGGCGGCACTAGAAGGCAGCCCTGATTTGGCATTAGGCAACGCTTATGGCTCAAACATCATCAATATTGCGCTGGTATTGGGTGCAACCGTATTGATTAGCCCTATTATCATTCGTAAGGGCATCATCAAGCGTGATTTACCTCTATTAGTATTGATTACTATGGTCGCCGCATGGCAGCTGCGTGATGGGCAATTAGACCAAGCAGATGCGATTGTGTTGATAGCGCTGCTGGTGGTGACTTTAGGCATTCAGATTGTACTAAGCTTACGTGAAGGCAACCATGAGCACGAAGGGGAACCCATAGCTGAAAGCGTCGATGCTGAACATATCGAACAAACCCTAACACGGGGACTAATCAGCTTAGTTATCGGCATGCTTTTACTGGTCATTAGCTCGCGAGCTATAGTTTGGGGTGCAGTAGAATTGGCAACGCTGTGGGGCGTGAGCGAACTGGTGATTGGATTGACGATTGTTGCTGTGGGGACCTCGTTACCTGAGCTGGTATCGAGCCTATCAGCCGCCCGTAAAGGCGAACACGACATGGCACTGGGTAATATTATTGGCTCTAATATATTTAACACCTTAGGCGTCGTTGGTCTCGCAGCGCTTATAGCGCCAATCACAGTCAGTCCAATTATCTTATCACGCGATATAGTGGCGATGGGATTGGTCACCTTATTACTCTTGGTATTGTGCGGGTTTGCCTTTATGAGTAAGCGTCCATTCGGTCGCACTTCTGGATCGACTTTGGTCTTATTCTTTGTCGGCTATACTTTATGGCTGATACAAACCGTCAACCTGTAACGCTTAGAGTGTATTAACAGACCTAAAAATCTATGAACAGACTATGGCGATGATAATGTGGTCTATTTTCCTTGCTTGCGATTTCTAATCACCCGCCATAGTCCTTCATTCTCTGTTTTTGGCATTTTTAAGGTAATGGTATTCGATAGCATATCTTGCACTGCGAGACCACGTGGGTTAAAGAGGCAAAAAGCATAGTTAAAGACAAAGCCCAAAAAGGCACTGGTCAACAGAACAGCACGCGAGCCATCGATGACACTACCAATGATACCAAATATAAGTGGCATGATACTGGCCGCTAAAATCCGCTTAAATGACTGTCCCCATGTTAGCAAATGACCATTACTATTGATCGTCTTTAACCGCCAAGTCTGCATACCTAATGTCTGCCCACCGCGACGCCAAAATATCCCATAGAATCCGACTAACGTCAGTATAAAAGACGGCGTCATAACAACGTTTTGATACCACGTTGGCAGCGATTGCGCTTGAGAAGAGTCTGTACCGGTATTCATGGTCAGCAATGTACCAATCACGGTTAGCAAGGTACCGACCAAAAACAACAACGCTAAAATCAACATGCCATCATAGAGAATGGCTGCCATACGGGTGCCAGGTTTAGCAATCGCTAGCTCTTCACTTTCAGAGGCATGGCGTGCTGATGCTTTAGTTTTAGCATAAGATTTGGTAGGTCGTTTAGGTAAACTTTTTGACATGGTACAAGCTCATAGCAAGCAGTGAATAGTGGCTCTATTGTACCGTAATTCACTGTACTATCGTACATTATCCTAAGATGCCGTAAGTCATATAACAATGTGGTATAACCATGTCGTATGACTCATCAGCTCATAAAACTATAACACAGAAATTGCAGACATAAAAAAATCGCCAAATTGTCATAAGACAGGCGATTATTTTAATGTTTCTTTAACTGGGTTAAAGAATTGATGATGCAAATGGTGCGCTTGGAGAGATTCGAACTCCCGACCCCTTAGTTCGTAGCCAAGTGCTCTATCCAACTGAGCTACAAGCGCGTACTTTGCACATCATTTACTGCGTTGTTAAGAAACAATTGCAGCAAATTAGGTTGGTTATTATATAGATAATTTCGCTTGTGTCAACATCTTTTTTTATTAAAATCAAATTATTTTTTGCTTTAATAAAATAGAAGATTATTAACGCTTTTATATCGCGTTACTACTCTACTAAAAACCGAATAAATGGAGGTGAAGGAGGGATTCGAACCCTCGATACGCGCAAACGTATGGTTCCTTAGCAGGGAACTGGTTTCAGCCACTCACCCACTTCACCAAACGATGTAAGACTTTTTAAGTTCTAAAAAATAGTATTATTGCTGATAATACGTCTTATCCCGTGGGCGAGTATTATAGCAAAGCCAAAACGAATTGCAAGCACTGTCTACGAATTTAATGCAGTTTTTATCATATTTATTTGTTTACATGGTTTCATAGCCTCTTGAGCAGCTCAAATATCAATAAAAACTAGTAAAACGATATTTAAGTTAGTCAGCACGCTCTGGGTTGTTGTTAATTGATTAATTAATGGATTGTCTATGTACCATCTCTCGCCTACTATGGCTTTTTTAGCAGTGGGTGTCTATAGTATTTGTTACTCATTTTAGATTATGTCAAAGGAATTTTTATGCGACCAGTGGTACTGTGTTTTTCAGGATTAGACCCCTCAGGCGGCGCTGGATTACAAGCGGATATAGAGGCCATCGGTCAAGCAGGTGCGCATGCTGCCATTGCTTGTACAGCTATTACCATACAGAACTCGCAGCAAGTCTTTGGTTTTGAAGCTTGTGCAGCAAATTTGGTAAAGGATCAGGCCACCGCAGTACTCGATGATTTGCCTGTTGCAGCTATTAAGTCAGGTATGTTGGGTACGACTGATAATATCGCTATGCTGACTCAATTGTTTGCCGAGCGCCTTATCACCGCTGATACGCCATTTGTATTAGATCCCGTATTGGTTGCCAATAGTGGTGGCAGTTTGGGCGATGAAAAGACGCTCGTTAGCGCATTTAGAGAGCTGTTACCATACGCGACCCTTATCACACCGAATACTCATGAGCTACGCGCATTAAGCGGTGAGCAAGACTTACATATTGGCGCGCAAAAATTATGCGCTCAAGGCACTTATGCCGTATTGGTAAAAACCTCACACGACTTTGATAGCGGCGATATAGAGCAGTATTTGTATATAAAGGGTGAGATGGTACATAAAAGCACCTTGCCGCGCTTAACAGGCGAATTTCATGGCTCTGGCTGTTCGCTTGCCAGCTTTATCGCTGGACGCTTAGCAATGGGTGATGCGCTTATCGATGCAGTAAGGGCCGCAGACAGCTGGATTACCCAGACGCTGCGTGCCGCTGATGCACCGCACCCTAATAATGAGCAAGCCCAATTAATACCCAATCGTTTTATAGACTTTCAGCATAACCGCTAAATGATCAATAAAAAAAGGGCGCTCTATATCTCGTAGAGCGCCCTTTTTTAGATAGCTATTGGTAATATTAGATAGCAGCTTTCAAGTGACCATTAATCCAGCTCAACCCAACATCGGCATGAAGCTCGCGGCAAAGCCACCAATAAACATCTCAAGCAAAATAAAAGCAATGAATGCGACCATTGGTGATAAATCAATCATGCCCAAGTTTGGCGTGATTCGACGAAATGGTGCCAAGATTGGCTCCGCTAAATTGACAATGATACCAATAATCGGATGCTGAGATTGGGTAAATACCACAATCCAGCTGACAATGATGGAACCAATGACGAGATAGCGACACATACGTAAAAAGTCTAATACCAAGCTGATAGTACCAGTGAAAAATAACGGTACAGGAGCGATACCTTTATGTGTCAGTGCTGCTTTTCCAGAGATATCGATCAAACGAATCAAAAACATCAAGACGATAGCCGCAATACTGATACGCCCTTGCCCGACGGTTGGAAAAATACGCCCAAACACGTCGACAATGTGCGTTGCTTTGTAGGCAGGCGCAATCATGGGATTGCTGGCATCCATCCCTGCAAATTGCAGCATAAAGCGAATAAACACCAACATCATGGCGAAGGTGGTGACCAAATCAAAGATTTGAAATAACATGTTGTTCATGAAGTGCTACTCAATGTGACATTATTAACAGGTTTTGGGATGACGACTGTCATTACTAGGTGCTTGGTATTGGTGCTTAATATTGGTGCTTAATATTGGTGCTTAATATTGGTGCTTAATATTGGTGCTTAATATTGGTGCTTAATATTGGTGCTTAATATTGGTGCTTAATATTGGTGCTCAGGCGCGTCATTCGCTTTTAGCAAATAACGCGCCTGAGATATGGATGATTATTTACTCATCTCTTCACTCAAGGCTTGGCTACGGTCATAGCAGGCCTGCATAGCCTCAACGATTTGACCACCGATATCATTGGCTTGCATTGACTCAACAGCGGCTTGGGTTGTCCCATTTGGCGAGGTGACCTTGCGACGCAATTCGGCAGGTGCATCCTCACTATTCATCGCCATTTTTGCCGCGCCTAGCATGGTTTGCATAGCGAGCGCTGAAGCCTGCTCTTTATCCAAACCTAAAGCCACTGCCCCGTCAATCATGGATTCAATGAAGTAAAACATATACGCTGGCGCTGATCCTGATACGGCGGTTACCGCATGCATGTGTTCTTCATTATCGACCCACATGACCAATCCTGATGCTTCCATCACCGCCGTTGCTAACTGCTTTTGTTCAGCAGAAATATTATCAGTACCGTACAGACCCGTTGCGCCCATTTGAATCATTGCAGGGGTATTTGGCATCGCACGGACGATATTGTCATAGCCACCCAACATGTCAGATAAAAGCTCAGTCGACAAACCTGCTGCCACTGAAATTACCAACTGCTTGTCTAAGACATCCGCAAAGCTACTGACTACCGCTTTCATCACTTGCGGCTTGACCGCCAGCACCACAATGTCAGCATCGATAATGGCAGCTTTTGCATCAGCAGTTGGATCAACCGTATTCAGTCCTTTAGCAGCCAATTGCGCGCGCGCTTCACTGCTAGGATCAGCAACGGTAATTAAACTCGGTTTGACACCGCAGCTAACAAGCCCGCTAATCAAAGCCTGCGCCATATTTCCGCCACCGATAAAGCTGATTTTCTTATTATCTAATACTGACATACATGTCTCCTATTCAAAAATCCAAAGGTACTCAAACTAACATAATGATAGGTAAAATGACACTCAGTTTACCATACTGCTACTGGCATCGTTTGATAAATTGACGGCATCTAACCCTGTCATACGCTCCGTTGAACCACAGAATTGCCATGGACTATTGCACAACCAAACGGTTAGATTAACAAGGGAATTATATAAAATCAGTGATGGGGACTAATATGTTTTTCATTCGTAAAGCCAACCCTGAGGATTATGCAAATATTGCTACCATTCACTTCAAAAGTTGGCATGCCGCCTATTTAGGTTTGCTACCAGCGTCCTATATCAATGATAAAAACACCTTATGTAAAAAGAAAAAAATGTGGCAGGGGTTGATGGCGCATCCTGATGTTATTGTCTGGATAGCATATGATGCTCATCATAATAATTTGGGGTTTATTGGGTACTTCACTAATCATAAAGATTATGAAATTACCACATTGTATGTTTTGCCCGACTATCAAGGATTGGGTATAGGTACTCAATTAATGACAGCATCATTACAAGCCCTCTTAGAATCTCATATCAATGCCCATTTTTCTTTATGGGTATTAGAAGCTAATGTAGCTGCTATTGATTTCTATCAAAAATTTGGCTTTGTAGGTAATGGCGAAAAGAGTGAAGAATGCTACAAAAATATGCAAATAATAGATATTAAAATGGTCAGAAAGCTTAATGCCCTGATGCCCTAGCCCTAGCCCTAGCCCTAGATAGCTTGACCTCCTAAAAGGTTTAAGTCACAAACATTAAAAAGCGTTATTTATGCTTAGACTGTTACTAATAACACTGTCGAAACTGCCAATATTGTCTGGTGTGTCTGTCAGCGATTTACTCACCCCTAACACCCAGCTCTCAAAAGGTGATACCAGCAATAATGGCCACTCTTTATCCTGCTGCACGGACACGGCGCTGACCACCACCAAACTCTCGCGTAACCATACAGGCACGCCAAGCGTTTGATATAGTTTCTTACCCGCTTGTGGACGTGATGCCAAGGCAGTTTGCACACGCTGCTGACGACCTAATGGCGCAAAGGTAATCTCAAGACTGTCATCATCACCTTGATAGCTGTCTAATAGTTCTGCCAAGATATCTGGCATCATCTGCACCTGCCAAGTGAATTTATTATCCCTGCGTAAGGTAACTGACACAGGCTGGGCAGACATTGTATTAATATCAGCCACAACAAGATTAGATAAGGGCTGCAGCTGTTTGACAAGCGGCAATGCTAACCACTTGAGCCACTCACTGCTTAAACGGTAAAGCTGCTGACGGTAGCGGCAAATCGTATAGGACTGCTTGCGACCTTGCCAAAAAAGCGCCGTTTGATGATCAGGATCATCACGTTGGCTTAGCATGAATACATCATCGACCAGCTGCTTAGCAGGCGGTAATGGTTCATCTTGACCCAACCAATGATGCAATAGTTGACGCTGACGATAAATGGGTAATGCTTTTAGCTTGTCTATATTTAGCACGCGATGTGCAGGTGGTAACTGTGATGATACTACCTCGGTCTGCTGCAAATCCTCTACCGCTTGCGCATTGATTATTAATTGGGCGTCACTCAATAGCTGCGCGCTACGGGCAATATTATCAATGACATTGGAATTATAGGTCGCCAATACTGGCATGATGTCGAGGCGTAGCCCACTACGTACATTATCACCAGCATCATTGGTCGGGTCATCGATATAAGGCAGCTTTAGGCACTGAGCATAATTGCTGATATTGGCGCGTTTGACCGTCAGCCAAGGTCGCCATAGTGCCATACGCTGTGCGCCCTGCGTTTGGATACGCCACGGCTGCATACCCGACAGACCATTCACCCCAGCGCCTTGAATCAGACGCATCAGCACCGTCTCTGCTTGGTCATCGGCATGATGCGCTAAGAGCAATACATCATCTTGATTGAGTTGCGCTCGCATGACGTCATAACGAGCTTGCCTTGCGGCTTGCTCATCATGACCATTCACTTGCGCACGCAAAATCCGACACGGTATCTGCTGCGCTTTTGCCCAATGAGCGACATGTGTCGCCCAAGTACCACTATCTACTTGCAAACCATGATTAACATGCAGCAACTGCGGTAAAAATGGCAACTTACCTTGGCGATAGAGCTGGACACACAGCGCAGCCAATGCTAATGAATCACGACCACCACTACAAGCCAGCCAAAGCCGTCGACCGTGCAGCTGTTCACCAAATTCAGCCATGCTGCTCAATAAGGCTTTTGCCAGATCGGCATCGACAGGCAAGTCTGCGATTGGCTTAATAGGATGCGAGAGAATTGCACTGCTGGTCATAATCAGCCTTATTTATTTAGCATGCATACATGAATTGACGTATAAATGAATGAGCCTATACATCAGTTACAGCATCAGTTACGACGTATATTAACAGCCACAAAAAAACGCGCCATAAAATGACACGTTTTATTTTAGCATTAAGACTAAGTCTCTAATAAGAAAAGCTTTGTATTCATTAATAGAGGCTTAGTAACAGAGGTGTCGTAGCAACCAATTAAGCAGGCAACATCACTTCTGAGTTAAAAGTTTTCAGCTTCTCATAACGCAGCTCACAACGCGCGTGTGCGTCTAAATCTTTAATCTCATCTAATTGCTCGGCAATAAGTGCTTTCAAGGCCATCATGACTGGTTGCGGCTGAATATGAGCACCTTCACCTTCTTCAATGACAGCATCAATTAAGCCCATTTGATATAAATTAATCGCGTTTAATTTCAAGGCTTCACTGGCGTCCTGTGCTTTCTCAGCTGTTTTCCACAGAATGGAGGCACAACCTTCCGGAGAGATAACCGAATAAATACTATTTTGTAGCATATTGACTTTATCACCAACACCAATTGCCAACGCACCACCTGAGCCGCCTTCACCGATAATGGTCACGATAATAGGCACTTTTAGGCTAGAGAAAACGGCGATACTTTCGGCAATGGCTTGCGCTTGTCCGCGCTCTTCAGCACCAATACCCGGATAAGCGCCTTGGGTATCAACAAAGGTCATCACAGGGATGTTAAAACGCTCAGCCATTTTGACCAAACGAATTACTTTGCGGTAGCCTTCAGGATTGGCCATGCCAAAGTTATGAGCAATACGCTCACGGGTGCTGCGACCGCGATGTTGACCAATCACCATCACAGGCTGACCATCAAAACGCGCCAGACCACCAAGAATGGCTTTGTCATCGGCATAAGCACGGTCACCGTGCAACTCATCGAATTCGGTAAACAGCTGATTAACATAGTCCATAAATAATGGACGCTTGGCGTGCCGTGCAAGCTGCACACTATCCCAGACAGTGCTCATAGACGCTTCCCTTTAATAATTATACTTAATGTATTTATGTTTAAGAATAATATCGTTATCAATTTTCAGATAATGAAAGTACAGTTGTAAACTCAATAGAAGCTATAGTAGCACATCTTAAATGGCATAACATTACTGACAAAGCCGCTTTTGTTACGTTAATCTGTAGCATACTCATTACAATAGTAACGGCATCGTGTTGATCGCTCAGTGCAAAGCAGCGCTGTCTAGGCCTCAACCACGCTCAGCGTCACGCCCCATTTAGCAAACTGCTCAATCTCAGTATGCAGATCCGGCAATAAGAAAGCATAGTGCTCACTGCTATCGGCAACGGTGATTTGCCAGCAATTATCATCCATGGCTTGTAACTGTAATTCTGGTAACTCATAATCGCTGCGGCTGTGATGCGCCAGTACAGCCAAACGTAGCAGCAGACAGAGATAAACGAGCTGATTACCACCGATAGTACAGGCCTGCTCTAACATATCGGCCTTGAGCTTACGACGATGATTGAGCATCAGCTGTGCCATGCGTTTTTGATCGACTTGCGAAAACCCTGGAATATCAGAATACTCAAGCAAATACGCGCTGTGCTTATGATAACTACTATGACTGATTGCCAACCCTATCTCATGCAAGAAAGCAGCACGCCTGAGTAAATCACAATCATCATTGGTAAGGGCGAGCTTCTCCTTCACTTGCTCAAATAAATGACGACTGGTTTTCACCACTTGTTTGGCTTGTTTTTTATCACCTGAATAACGCTTAATCAGCGCCAGGACACTGCGGTCACGAACATCTTCGCTAGCAAAGCGGCCAAGCATGTCGTACATCACACCCTCACGTAGTGCACCATCTGAGTAAGTAATGGTGTCTACACCCAGCACTTTCATCACCGCACGCAATACCGCAACCCCTGCTGGGAAGACTGCTTTGCGGTGTTCCTTAACGCCTTCTAAATCGATGTCGTCGACGTTGCCAATCTTAAGCAACAGTTTCTCTAACTTTTTGACGCCTTTATAAGTGATGCGCTCTTGCTCATCAGCCCAGCCCTTAGATACCAGCACATTACGTACTGCTTTAATCGTCCCACTCGAACCAACCACACTACTCCAACCCAATTTTTGATAGCGACCCTGAATTGCTAACACTTCTTTGCGAGCGGCTGATATCGCATTATTAAAGGCTTCTTTCGTGATTTGACCATCCGCAAAGTACTTTTGGGTAAAGGCCACACAGCCCATCTGCAAACTCTCGGTCAACAGCGGATCGAACTCTTGACCAATGATAAACTCTGTCGAACCGCCACCGATATCGATGACCAAACGCTTGTCACTACTGGCATTGGTGTGTGACACACCCAAATAAATCAAGCGCGCCTCTTCTCGTCCCGCGATAATCTCAATGGGCTTGGGTAAAATTTTATTGGCACGGGCAATAAAGTCATTGGCGTTTTTGGCTTGGCGTAAAGCGTTGGTCGCAACCACGCGAATGCGTTCGGGTGGCACCGAATCCAAACGTGCCACAAATCGGCTCAAACAGTCGAGACCTCGCTGTTCAGCTGCCGCACTTAAGATATTATTCTCATCCAAGCCTGCGGCGAGCTGTACTTTTTCAGACATAGAAACTACTTTTCGCACCTCACCATGGTCAAGACGCGCAATGGCCAGATGAAAACTATTGGAACCGATATCAATGGCTGCCATCATTTCATCATCAGCAAGTGGCGGATTTGTAAGGTAGTCAATAGGCATAATAGGAATCGTTACCGTGTTAGATAAAAGGGAGAGGATATGGGTTAAAAATCAGACGATTGAGCCATATAAACAGCACAGCTACACCAAATAGTGCCATCTATACAAAGATGCTCACGTATTTGACGCAATTTTCGCCATTAAAGCATTTATGCCAAACACTGGCAAGTGACCCAAATTCTAATTAAGCAGCAAGCGCATCACTAACAAAATAAAAAATGCGCCATAAATAGCCATTGCTTGTGTTAAGGATAGCGTTTTGCTACATTAAAAACGACCAATATTATAATAAATAACAGTTACTTAATGAAAGCATATCCGTTTCAGTAAAACAGAAAGCCCCCTAATTACTCGCCCTAATATTTATGCTCAATAAACGATTAGCAAGGAAGCTAAACAGATGAATCAAACTACCATACAAAACACCACTAAAAATGCTGATGCTCAAGCTGTCAGCAATGCTAAACAAAACATGATAAAAACCGTCAGTCCAACGAAGCAAAAATTTTATGACTTCTATTTAGCTGAGCACCAAAATATGGCTTGCCGACGATTGCACTTTGTCGGTAGTAGCTTTGGCTTATTAGGATTGGCAAAGTCGGTCAAAACTCGTTCGCCAAAACCATTAATCAAGGGCATCGCTGCTGGATATGCTTGCGCTTGGGTCGGTCATTTTTTCTTTGAAAAAAACAAACCTGCCTCGTTTAAATTTCCGTTAAAGAGCTTCGCCAGTGATTTTCGTATGTATAGCGATGTGCTACGCGGCAATTTGAGCCTGAGAGATCGCAAATTTGATCGAGCATAAACAAGATGTTTGTACTATTCGCCAAGTCTGGCACTTATGACTCTAAATGAACGGAATACCTATAAATGAATACATTAACTAAAGCGTATGTGGCTGAGTGTAAAAAGGCTCTTGATGTAGAGCAAACTCACAGTTTGTCAACGACTGATAATTGGGCACACGTCAATAGAGAGCTCGTCCATCAAGACTGGGATATTCTCTACAAGAAACTGGCAGTATATGCCGATGAAACTGCTGTTGATCACGTTGATGTTCAGCGGCTAATGCAAGAGCACTTTGATATAGCTTGTAGGTTTTATACTCCGTCCAAAGAGGCCTATATAGGGATGGGAATATTTTATAAAGAAAATGCAGATATGCAAAAATTTCATAATTCTTATCACCCCGAACTGGTTGATTATTTGGGCGATGCCATTGTTCATTATGCTGGTCATAATTTATAAAATAATACAACCAAACTGGGCATGTCGTGATTTAAGACGTGTCATCATTTAGATTATGCCGCTTAAAACGATTAAATTTTGATTCCAAAAAAACCAGCATGCTCGCTGGTTTTTTTGTGACACATGATAGGCTATAACTTACTAAACTACGCCTTTGCCATTTCGGCAAATATCTCATCAGCAGCTTTGATCGATGCATCAATATCTTCATTGCTATGCTTAATAGACATAAAGCCCGCTTCATAAGCAGAAGGTGCCAAATAAATACCACGATCGAGCATGCCATGGAAGAACGTATTAAACACCGTCATATCGCACTCTGTCACGTCATCGAAGTTCTTTGGCGTGTCAGTTTCATTGTCTTTAACAAAGAACATGCCAAACATACCGCCCAATTTATTGGTACGCATGTTGATGCCATGTTTGTCAGCCGCCGCTTGAAAACCGTCTACTAGACGATCAACTTTCGCTGCTAACTCATCATAAAAACCGTCTGCCGTTAAGTCTTCAAACATCGCAATACCCGCACGCATCGCGAGTGGGTTTCCTGATAACGTACCAGCTTGGTAGACACCGCCAAGTGGTGCAATGCAAGACATCACTTCTTTTTTACCACCGAAAGCACCCACTGGCAGACCTGCACCGATAATTTTGCCAAAGCAAGTTAAATCAGGGTCGATACCGAAATGCGCTTGTGCACCGCCAAGTCCGACGCGAAAGCCGGTCATGACTTCATCAAAGATAAGCACTGAACCGTTGGCAGTACACTCTGCACGCAACGTATCATGGAATTCTTGGGTCGGAATGACCATATTCATGTTGCCAGCGATCGGCTCTAAGATCACGCAAGCGACTTCTTCGCCCCATTTCTCAAAACAGTCTTTAATCGCTTGCGGATCATTATAAGGAATGGTAATGGTGTGCTTGGCAAAATCAGCTGGCACACCTTTTGATGTTGGCTCGCCAATATCTAGCATGCCCGAACCTGCTTTTACCAATAAGCTGTCTGAATGACCATGATAGCAGCCTTCAAACTTAACGATTTTGTCACGTTGAGTATAGCCACGAGCCAAACGAATCGCACTCATCGTCGCTTCTGTACCAGAGCTGGTCATACGAATCATCTCAACGCTTGGGACAATTTCGCAAATTTTATCGGCAACCGTTGTTTCAAACGGCGTTGGCGTACCAAAACTTAGACCATCATCAGCCGCTTTTTTGACCGCATCAATGACTTTAGGGTGTGCATGACCCAAAATCATTGGGCCCCAAGAGCCAACATAATCGATATAGGCATTGTCTTCGGTGTCATAAATTTTGCTACCGTTAGCACGGTGCATAAAAATAGGCGTGCCACCGACACCAGCAAAGGCACGGACTGGCGAGTTTACGCCGCCAGGAATATGTTTGCGGGCTTGCGCAAATAGCTGTTCGTTTTTAGTGCTCATCATTATTCTCTACTTATTGGTTCTGTCTTATTTTATTAAAAATAACTTTGCTGCTTGTTTTTAATGCTTGGCAGATTTTTAAAGCACATTTAATAAATTATGCTTTTTTCACCACTGACGATTTTAATTTCATTGGGCCAAAACCATCAAGTTTACAGTCAATATCATGACCATCAGACGCATCGGGCAGCAGGCGAATACCTTTTGCTTTTGTACCGACTTTAATAACGGTCGATGAGCCTTTGACTTTTAAGTCTTTAATCACGGTGACGGTATCGCCATCTTGCAGCTCATTACCGACCGCATCACGAATGACCGCATCTTGCTCTTCAGCTTGCGCCGCATCGGTTTCAGCCGCGGTCCACTCATGAGCACACATAGGACATACCAGTAACGCACCATCTTCGTACGTATATTCAGCATCGCATTTTGGGCAATTGGGTAAGCTCATAATTTCCTCGTCAGCCGTGATAAATTGGGTGTATTCTAGAGCTAACATTGTACCGCAACTCACCAGCTTTAACCAATCGCTTCGGTTGTAAATGCTGTACTGTGCCCAATGTATACATTCGCTCATGTCTTACAGCAGACCTTTTTTATCACACGGTGTTTTGTGGTACTCTGCTTTAACTAATTTTGGTTCGATGGCCATATGTCTTTAAATGGCAAAAACCTCAATATCTACTTTAGCAATTACTTTAATAACTCAGTGTTCATCACAATATCTGAGGCTATACTACTTATAACGATAGCTACTTATGAATAGGATAATAATAATGACTCAATCAAGCGTATCGACACTCTCATCAACATTGCCACAATTTGTTCAACTAACAATTCAAGGTGAAGATGCGGAAAAATTCTTACAAGGTCAGCTCACATCTGATGTCACCAAGCTCGGACTCAGTTATCAAGCAACGGCGCTTAGTAATTTAAAAGGTCGCATTGACTTTGGTTTGTGGATAAAAAAACAAGATGAAAAGCATTATGATGTGGTTATCAGTGCCGATTGTGCTGAGGCTTTTCAAGCCCATTTAAAAAAGTTCGGTGCCTTTTCAAAGTTTGACACCAGTGTGCCCGCGCCCATTTATCCTTGCGTGCTCGATGAAGTGCCAACCTTTAGCCATCAGGAAGACCACAATACGCCAGCAGATACCCAAGCGTGGATGCAAGCGAGTCTTGCCATTGGCAACTATTGGATAGTTGCTGCCACGCAAGGTCTGTTTCAGCCACAAGAGCTGCGTCTGCATCAGCGCGGTGGTATGGACTATGATAAAGGCTGCTATCTTGGTCAAGAAGTGATTGCCCGTATTTATTTTAAAGCAGCACCAAAAGCGTTTTTACATTATGTCAGCGGCGCAGGTGATGTGCCAGCAGCCGGCGACAAGCTAGAAAAAATCCATGTGGTTAATGCGATTGCCGATGACAATATTAATGGTAATGGTTTTAAAGCATTGGTCGTTGCCCGTCCAGAGCATTTAGCGGATAGTGAGCTTACGATATTAGACTTACCGCCAGCACTGCAAGCCGATGTTGCGCGCCAAAAATAGTACGGCATAATGAATGACGCGAAACAAGCAGTACTCTTCAAAACATTTTTACTAAAAAAGCAGCAGAGCAATCTATGACTCATATTGCGGTACTCGGAGCGGGCGTGGTGGGCGTGACCACCGCATGGTATCTTCGCCTAGCAGGCTACGATGTGACCGTCATTGAGCGTGAGCCAGCCGCCGGTATGCAGACCTCATTTGCCAATGGTGGGCAGATATCTGTCTCGCACGCAACCCCTTGGGCCAATCCAGCGGCTCCAATGAAAGCACTTAAATGGCTGTTTCGCGAGGATGCACCACTACTGTATCGCTTGCGTGCTGACAAAGCGCAATTGAAATGGGCAATGCAGTTTTTGCAAGAGTGCCGTGCAGATAAAGCAGATGCCAATCTGGTACAAATGGTACGTTTAGGTTTGTATTCACGAGACGCACTACAACAGCTGCGTGCTGATATTGGTATTGATTACGAGCAGCAAACGCGCGGTATCATGCATTTTTATACCAATCAAGCTGAGTTTGATGCCGCCATTGCGCCAACGGAGCGCATGCAAGAGTTAGGCTGTGAGCGCCATATTATCGATATAAATAATGCCGTTAACCTAGAGCCTGCGCTTTACCCTATTGCTCATAAGCTAAAAGGCGCTACTTATACCAGCCGTGATGAATCCGGTAATGCCCATTTATTTACCCAGCGTTTAGCACAGCGCTGCATAGATGCTGGTGTACAGTTTTTATATGATACCGAGATTCTGGCGTTAAACACTGACGCCCATTTTGCTCGCCCGCATGTGCATAGTATTACCATTCAACCCAAGGGCGAAAACGCGCAAACCTTTAGTGCAGACGGCCATGTACTGGCATTGGGCAGCTATAGCGTATCACTCATGAAACCGCTGCATATTCATCTACCTATTTTTCCCGCCAAAGGCTACTCGGCTACTTATCAAATCAACCCCCGTGCCCCTCATCTAGCACCCTTTGTCAGTCTCATTGATGATGAGTTTAAGCTGGTGACATCACGCCTTGGCGACAAATTACGCGTCGCTGGAACAGCAGAATTTAACGGCTACAATTTGGATTTAAATAGCACCCGCTGTGCAGCCATTACCCGCCGTGTGCAGCAGTTATTTCCCAAAGGTATCATCGCCAATTCTGTGCAATATTGGACAGGGCTACGGCCGATGACCCCATCGAACGTACCGTTGATAGGACGCGCGCATAGAGGTCAAGTCCGTCATGGTAGTCATAATGTGGATGCTGGTTTTGATAATTTATGGCTCAATACTGGTCATGGTACGCTTGGTTGGACCCATGCTTGCGGTTCAGCAAAGGCGATCAGTTTATTGATACAAGGTGAGACACCGCCAGTCGATTTTGATTTTGTTGGCTTAGGAACGTAAAAATTAGAAACGTAAAAAAGGCGCTGATATAAGCACCTTTCTTATTTATATTAAAGACTTTTATTCTAGAGTTATTTTATGCAGCGCTCCCTGATTCAATGTCGGAATTAACATTAGAATCAATGGTCTCCAAATCAACCACTTCTGGCGCGATTGCTTGCAGTTGTACCGGTACGCCATTGACTGCCGCATTGCCACTTAGCTGATCGATTAAGGTATCGTCCGTCAAATCATTGACACTGACGCCAGCATGCGCTTGAGCGATTTTTTGTTTTACTCCTTTACGGCCGTGACCCCAACCATGGGGAATACTCACCACTCTAGGCATCAGCTCATCCGTCACCTCTGCAACAATAACTACACTACCGACGCGCGAGGTAACTTTTACATTCTGACCATCCTCAATACCATATTCTTTTGCTGTTTCAGGATGTAGCATGAGCGTACAGCGTGGCTTACCTTTTACCAAGCGATAGCTGTTATGCAGCCACGAATTATTACTGCGTACATGACGACGACCGATCAATAGAATTTGCTTGTCATCATAACCCTGCACCATTTCTTGTACCCGCTCTAAATCTGCTTGATAAAAATCGACATTGAGATGAATTTTTTTGTCTTTATGTTTTAACGCTTCTGGCAACATCCTTTTGAGAGCACCTAAATCAATACCATGCGGACTTTTCTTCAGTTGCTTTAGATTTAGCCCCTTATAAGGCCCACGCTTTAGACCCTGATCGAGCACAAATTTCGGTCCCAAAACTTTTACTAGCAAACGTTCAGCTTTGGTTGCAAGTGCGGCTTTTTTATCCAAGCGTTTCGCCAGCTCTAAGTAGATTTGCCAGTCATGCTTGGCACTTCTTTTCTTAGTAAACAATGCCTTTGAATATTTGGCGACGTTATGGACGGCAAAATTGTTAAAGGTGACGTCATAATGATCGCGCTCTAGTGGCGATACGGGTGGCAAAATGATATGAGCATGACGGCTGGTTTCTGTGACAAAGTAATCAATAGCGACCATAAAGTCTAAGTTGGCAAAAGCGGTATCTAACTTTTCACCATTCGGTGTACTGAGTACAGGATTGCCCGCGACAGTCATAAATCCTTTTAACTGTCCCGACCCTTCTACCAACATCTCATCCGCCATTGCCACGACGGGATAATCGCCATTAAAATCAGGCAAGTTACTCACGCGACTATGGCGCTTACCTAAATAACCTGGGCCTGAGTTATTGACCACATCGACCGCAGGATTGGGGAACATCAGACCACCCACTTCATCCAAGCGACCTGTGACAATATTAATCAGCATAATCAGATATTGACTCAGTAAGCCAAACTCTTGCACTGATACGCCCATGCGGCCGTAACAGACCGAGCTTTCGGCTTCACAAAACTCTTTGACCAGTCGTCTGATCTCATTTGCGGTAATGCCAGTAATATCAGCAACGGACTCGGCGCTATAATCTTTAGCAAAGTCTGCAATGCTTGCAATCTCTGGCGCGAGCGCCGCCGCTCGATTATTGTTAGCGCATGCCTTGTCCGCATACCCTTGGAGATAAATTTCATTAAGCATGGCAAGCAAGAGCAAAACATCAGTCGCTGGACGAATAAAGTGATGCTCACTAGCAATGTCGGCGGTTTCGGTGCGCCTTGGATCAATCACCACCACTTTACCATCACGTGCTTTGATGTCTTTTAGTTTTTGACGCATATTTGGCGCGGTCATAATACTGCCATTAGATGCCAGCGGATTGCCACCAATGATAAGCATATATTGGGTACGATTGACGTCAGGTACAGGGATGCGCAGCATATGCCCGAACAGATGCATGCTCACAATATGGTGCGGTAACTGGTCGATGGACGTCGCAGAAAAGCGACTGCGCGTTTTGATACTAGTTAATAGATGCTTAATGGTTAACATGCCGCCCAGATTATGGACATTAGGATTGCCTAGATAAATACCGAAGGCATTTTGACCGTGTTTTTCTGTACCGACTGAATACCGGCTGCCACCTTATCCAACGCATCAGCCCAGCTAATCTCTTTCCAACCGTTAGCCGTTCTCTCAACGGGATGACGCAGGCGATCACTGTCTTCATGCAAGTCTTGCAAGGCGGTCGCTTTTGGACAAATATAACCTTTAGAAAATGGATCGTCTTTATCGCCTTTAATCGATAATACCTTTTTACCATCGTGCTTGATGACAATACCGCACATCGCTTCACATAAGTTACAGGTTCTAAAATGTGTTTGTTCATCCGTGTGACTCTTTTCACTACTCATGGCGGCGCTCCCTGTTATTTTTTATTATAGCTTCCACTATATAAATTCCGTTTTATGAAGTTAATAAACTGACTCATCTTAAAAATCTTGAGAATTAGCCAAAGTGCAACATTGATAAGCTGAATAACTAGCCATTTATTCTAAGCCTGTCTTTGGTGAAAAAAGGACTAAAGACTCCATCAAAGTTTTTGCACAACATCTCAATGGCTTGCTGCCGTGAATAACGCTGTTGATGACAGCCCAATATCAATTCATGTACTTGGGCGGCAGCGATATCGACACAGAGATGAACGTCAGATTCCTCAAAAGAGCACTTAGCTGACTGTAATCCTTGCATAAATATCTTGCTCCACTCCTCTCTTATCTCTGTGATTAGACCTCCCAAGCCTTTGCATTCTATTTTTGAATCAAAGCGCAGACTGTCTTCGATTAGACGTTGAAATAAAGTGATGTTTTGAAAGGCGGCATCAAAAATCAATGTTAGGCATTCCTGACAACGCTCATTGAAATCCTCTTTAGACAGCGTTGGATAGTCTTCAAGCATATCTACCCACGCCATGCGCATCGGCGATAAATAGTTGTCTTTAAGCTGCTTGCTTAACACCTGCTGCAACGCATCTAAACTATCAAAATGATTATAAAAACTTGGCTGAGCAATACCTGCACCTTTCGCGATTTTATTCATACTCATACCACAAGTGCCCTCTACGCTATACAGCTGCAAGGCACTTTTCAGTAAGGCATGACGCGTTTTTGCCTTTGCCAGCTCGCGATTTGTTTCCGATTTTGTAGCACTTACACTATCAAGTACATTCACCATCAATCTGCCCCAGCTTGATCTACAAGACAATTATTATTTCAGCTATAAGGCTATAGCCATTTAAACAAGAAGTCTATCACTAAATATTTGACCCTACTCATTCTTAATGATTCGTTTTAACACTCACATTAAAGCAAGCATAAAAAAATAGCCGTCATATCTATGATGACAGCTATTTTTTTGCTTTTATTATTCCTAGATTTAAAGCGTTTTGCGACGTCATTTTTTATAAATTATCGCTAGACTTGTTGATTGTCGTTACGTATGTCACTGATAAAGCACTCTATTTATTACACAAATAGCCAATGCATAACATAGTTGTGTAGATATCCATAATGGAGCAACACTCTCAACATTGCATATACAGACATGGCAATGGTGAGCGCTTATATTAGATATCACCAGTCAGCCGATCAACATCTATTGACGGCATCTGAGTAGAAGCTCGACTAAAGACAGATGGAATAATTGTCTCAATAACTAACTTTATAATAAAAGAAGGAAAATAAGAATGAACGAACATACTCTAAAAGGTGAATGGAACCAAATAAAAGGCTCAGTAAAACAAAAATGGGCTGAGCTTACTGATGATGATTTATTACATGTCAAAGGTAGCCGTGATAAATTGGTTGGTAAAGTCCAAGAACGTTATGGTCATAGCAAAGATGCTGCTGAACGTGAAGTAGATGCATGGCGTCATGAACATAAGTACTAAGTTATTTTAATTCTGAAAAGCAAAAAACCGTATATTTTTTATACGGTTTTTTTATTGCCAGCCCTTAAAACAAATAGCGATTACTTTATTGATTGGGCATTTTTCAAAGTCCAGACACGATAAAACCGCATAGCAATCAACTGTTATGCGGTTTTATTGTTAACCATCCATGTTACCTATCACGACTGTTTCTCATGCATCCTTGCATAATATTCAGCATATTGTGATACTGGGCATCCTGCCCTTTTTACTACAACTACCAGTATTAACTACTGATAGCAGCAAAGGGTATGTGTCCTTACTCCACTTATCATTATCATCCTGATGCTAATAAGTGAATCATTATCCTTAATGCGGTTCACTCAATCCTTGAGTCACATTCCTTAATGCCGTATGACTATAATGCCTAATTCCTAACCTGATGTTAAGTCGCGTGAGCGTCATTACGTGTAAGCATATGCTTACATTGCCCGCATTTTTGACAATGATTACAACTTATTAACGCAAAAGACACTTACCATCAAGTTTTGTCCCTTATCATAGATAATGTAAGAAAATATTTCAAAGCGCATAATGGTAATGTATACAGTGTTAGTAAGCACGCGTTTCTTATGAAGATGAATAATCTACAGAGTCAGAGTGTGTAGGTGCTTGGCTATCACCAGCAATGATGCGACGGGCAATCTAAAAATATTATAGGATATTGGATCATGAAAACCCTAGAGCCTTTCTCATTTAAGACCGTTATATCTGCTGGTCTTGCGGTTGCATTATTGGGTACTACAGTTGGGTGTGCCGTCGTCGGTTCAGGTTATGACAATTACCCAATATATGGTGGTAATGATGATTATGGTAATGATGATTATGGTAACGCTGATTACAACCGCATCAGTCAAAAGCTACGCACTGATCTACGCCGTAAAGGCTATCAGGTTATGGATATTAAATCTGATAACTACCGCGGCAATCGCGCAATGACCGCTTATGCCAAAAAGAACAACCAAGCTTACGAGCTGAAATATACTTATCCCGATCTAAAACTTATTAGCTCAAATAAAAAAGCTTGGTCTAATGTTTGGCAAGATAATAAGTATGAAAAAGACCATTATAAGAAAGATGAATATAAAAATAGTGACAAATATAAGAATAATAAGCGCTACAAGAATGATGATGTCGAAGATAGTATTAAAAGAGAGTCGCGTTATCCAGCAATCAAGCAACGTGCAATCAATAAAATACAAGGCATGGGCTATCGGGTTAAAGATATTGAGCTGGAAGAAAAGAACGGGCGCGGTGTGTTTGAGATCGAGGCCAAGCGCGGGTCGCAGGAGTATGAAATACGACTTGGCTATCCAAACTTAAATGTGATTAAGGTTGAGAAAGACTGATTTCATTGGCTATCTCCTGCTAACAGTCATTTACACAGCATCAAGCTAAGTCTTTGGCGTCATTATTGAATTGATGCCTTTGGCACGATGCTCCCGCCTTAGATGGATTTATTATTTTTTTGGATACACCACTATTCTATATGCTGCATTCTTAACAACAATAGTCACCAAAGTATTATTAAGATAATAGGATTACTTATTATGAAAATATCAGCCTTTTCAGCTTTAAAAAGTGTTTTTTCTGTGGGTGTGGTGGTTGCCTTATTAGGCGCCACCGTTAGTTGTACCACTGTAACGCCCAGATATGACAATCATAAAGGCTATTATCCAAATGGTCATCAGGGTAACGGGAAGTATGAGAATAATGGGCGTTACAATAATGGCAGCTATAAAACAAATAACGGGCGCTATGATAATAAAAAAGATCAGCATAAAAATAAGAATAAGCATTATAAAAATAAAAAAAGTCAGCATAAAAAGAATAACGGCCGCTACAACAATGATGGTCACTATCAAAACAGCCATTACCGTTATAAGTAAATTGACAGTATTGAAGAACTCATAAAAATACGGGTGTAGTCTATCGGCTACACGTTTAGAGAGTAGCTATGCATGTCACTTCTACTAGCAGCATACAGCTTTTAATTATCTTAGAATTGATGAAAATTGCTCGTACTTAATACTTACTTGTACCTAATAATTGCTTAAATTTCCTTTGAGTACGTACCACTAAGTTTTTTGGCATCGTTGACTACTTGATGCCTTTGGTCAAATAAGCCAGCCCTTGGTTTATTTGACCATTTTTTATAGCATGACTTTTTATAGCAAGATTTAGTATGGCATAGTTGCCGATGCCGTTAACATCATAAGAGGATATTATGAAAAAACATCATTTATTAAAAACCACCGCTGCAACCGGTCTCATTACAGCGCTACTGACCATAACGACTGGCTGTGTCACCGCACCGGGGTATAATGCATACGGCGACCTTTATGAGGACATTTATAAAGACAGTAAGGTCTACAAAAAGCATAAGAAGACTATCAACTCTATTGATAAAGAGCTTTATCAGCCTGCTATTGAGCAAAGAGCCGCTAATAAAGTCAGCAATATGGGTTATCAGGTCAAAGACGTCAAATACAAAAAAGGTGACAGTAAAATAAAAGTAAAAGCCCGTCGCGGCGGTGAAGATTACAAAATCGAGCTTGGCTATCCGAGCTATAACGTGATTAAAATTAAAAAAGACTGATAGCTTGGCCTAAAAGGTTAGCAGCTCAATCACATCATAGGCAGGCGTTTCATAAGGATGCGCCTGCTTTAACGCCTCGATAACTTGCTTAATATCAGCATCAGCCACCACCATTTCTACCCGCCATTCCTCAACGGTTTCAAGTTTATCATGCGCTCCAATATTTGGGTTACTGCCTACCAGTGGCATAAACTGCCCTGTTCCCTGCACTTGCCAACAACACTGTTCATAATTGCCAAGCGTCCCAGCGCCCGCTGCAAATAAAGCTAACTTTACTGGCTCTAACGCTGCATTTGGAATAAAAACGGTAAGTTTATACATAACGTGTCCTTTTTTTGGTTGTCTTTACTTCTTAGATAGCGACGGATGATCTGTCCACACATAACGCAATAACCACTCTTTTGCCTCGCCTGCGTAATCAATACCAATACGCGGACGCAGCGATACTGGTGGCTTGCAATCATCCTCTTCTACCCAAACGGCAGACACTGGATGAATAGATTTGCCATACAAGTCACGCTCGATTTGTAAACGCTTGGTCAGCTTACCAGGACCAGCAAACTGCTTAGGATGAATAAGTTGTTGGTCTAAGCTCAGCAATTGCTCCTCTCGCAGGCGATCACTACCCTCTGCCAAAAACCCAGCACGTATCAGTACCGACTCAGGCGAGTCTATAGAACCACTGATTAAATTGAGCATATGATGGACACCATAAGTCAAATACACATAAAAAATGCCACCTTGCTCATACATGATTTCAGTGCGCGGCGTTCGGCTACCAGCATGTGAATGACAGGCAGGATCGCCCTCACCGATATAAGCTTCAGTCTCAGAGATGCGCATGCGTAGCGTTTTTTGCACACCATCACTGTCTGTAAGCTGACGGCACAATACCTTACCAACCAAGTCAGCAGCCACTACACAAGTAGGACGAGTAAACCATGATGGCTCTAAAATAGTAGGCTGCGTCGTGGAAGTTTCAGGCGTTGACATTAGTAATGACCTTTTATACTTTTTATATTATTGAATAATTAGGGCATGTGTAACATTTGACCATGGCACTGACAGTGCCGATTTGTGACTGTTCCACATACCCTAATAAGTTAGCATAAAAATAAAGCAAGATATGGCGCACAGTGTTTAAGGAATGTTCAAATAAACCTTGCAAGGTCGGTATAGCATTAAAAAAGATGATTTCTGCTGAATGAATAAGCATAAAAAAGGAAGAATGAGGTAACATTGGAATGAGGAATGAAACGTAAACTTAGACAAAAAGGAAGTCAAAAAATGAAAGGGATTACACGCTTCTCGAATAGCTTGATGGAAAAATATTTACCAGATCCATTTCTGTTCGTCATTATTTTAACCTTGGTTATTTTTGTAATGGGCTTAGGTTTAACCGACTCTTCACCGGTACAGATGGTGGCGTTTTGGGGTGAAGGCTTCTGGGCTTTGCTGGCATTCTCAATGCAAATGGTCTTGGTGCTAGTAACTGGTTTTGTATTGGCAAGCAGCCCCATATTCAAAAAAGGATTGGGTAAACTTGCCAGTTTCGCAAGCTCGCCAGGTAGTGCGATTATACTGGTCACCTTAGTATCGCTTGCAGCAAGCTGGATTAATTGGGGATTTGGCTTGGTCATTGGGGCATTATTTGCCAAAGAATTGGCGAAGCGTGTCGAAAATGTTGATTACCGTTTATTGATTGCCAGCGCCTATTCTGGATTTATCATTTGGCATGCCGGATTCTCTGGGTCGATTCCATTATCCATTGCAACAGCAGGCCATCCCTTCGTTGATAAAATCGGTGTTATTCCAACAAGTGCAACCATTTTTGCTAGCTATAACCTAATTATCGTTGCAGCATTGGTGATTATCGTCCCTTTATTAAACCGTCTGATGATGCCAAAAAAAGAAGATACGATTACGGTAGATCCAAAACTTCTAGTAGATCCTATCCCTGAGGAGCTGCCAGCCAAATCAGATATGACACCAGCAGAACGTTTAGAAAACAGCTGGATTTTATCAATGGTCATTGGCGTATTGGGCATCGCCTTTATCGTGTATTATTTTGCACAGAACGGTTTTGCTCTAACGCTCGACTTGGTTAACTTTATGTTCTTGTTCCTTGGTATTATATTTCACGGTACACCTCGCAAATATTTGATTGCGGTTCAAGAAGCGGTTAAAGGTGCAGGCGCTATCATCGTCCAATTTCCTTTTTATGCAGGCATTATGGGAATGATGACAGCTTCGGGGTTGGCAGGTGTGATGTCAGAAGCATTTGTCAACGTTTCAACAGCGGAGACGCTACCACTTTTTGCTTTCCTCAGTGCAGGACTCGTCAACTTTTTCGTTCCTTCAGGTGGTGGACAATGGGCAGTACAAGCGCCGATTATGTTAGAAGCGGCGGAAATGTTGGGTAGTGATCCGTCGCGAGTTGCTATGGCTGTGGCATGGGGTGATGCTTGGACAAATATGATTCAGCCGTTTTGGGCATTACCAGCACTGGCGATCGCAGGTCTAAAAGCCAAAGATATCATGGGCTTTTGTGTCATCGTGCTGATTGTCAGTGGTGTTGTGATTGGTTTAGGATTATTGTTTTTATAATAAACTCTAGAACTCTAACCGTACCTGTCTTAACGATAAGGTTATTTTTAACTGTAGAAACAATAGAGTGAATCAAATAGCAGTGGAGCTATCAATCGCTTTGGTTACTTTGGAAACTGCTTTGGTCAAGAGCTATTCAGAATAGCCATATTTGATAATAATGACTGCCTTTAGGCTCGACCCTTTATATTAGGAGTCGTAAGATAAACACTAAAACCCCTTTAAAATCACAAAAAAACTGAGCACATGGCTCAGTTTTTTTATATTATAAAAATATCTTGGTTAAATGGCTTAGCTTAATGGCACACCAATACGGTTAGCCACTTCTTCATAAGCTTCGATGACATCGCCTAATGATTGGCGGAAGCGGTCTTTGTCCAGCTTCTTCTTGGTCGTCTTGTCCCAAATACGGCAACCATCTGGTGAGAACTCATCTCCTAAGACGATACGGTCATGGAACACCCCAAACTCTAGTTTGAAATCGACCAGTATCAAATCACCCGCATCAAACAAAGCTTTTAATACATCGTTAACTTGATGAGTCAGTTCTTCCATCTTAGCCAACTGCTCTTTGGTGGCCCAGCCAAGAGACACAGCAAGTGACTCATTCACCATCGGATCACCCAGCGCATCATCTTTATAAAACAGCTCATACGTAGGCGGTGTCAATGCTTGGCCTTCTTCTAAGCCTAAACGGCGAACCAAGCTGCCCGCAGCAAAGTTACGAACCACGCACTCAACTGGAATCATCTCTAAACGCTTGACCAATACTTCATCTTCAGATAATTGCTTTTCAAAATGCGTTTCGATACCAGCATCAGCCAATTTTTGCATGATGAAAGCATTAAAACGATTATTGACGACGCCTTTGCGTGCTAATTGCTCAATACGTTTTCCATCAAGCGCTGAGGTATCATCGCGGAAATGTAAGATCAGCAGGTCGTTGTCTTCTGTTTCATAGACAGATTTGGCTTTACCTTTATACAGCAGTTGTTGCTTTTGCATTATGGGAGTTCCTGTTCGTTCAAGCTTATGTGGTAAAAACGCGCAGCGACCGCTGATTTTTGTATGACAGAATTAATAATATTTACATTAATCACTGTAAAATGTCAGCGGTACAAATAGGGAAATAGGTTTAATTCGAAGGACTACTAACAGCACGCTCAGGCTTCGGTAGCTGGTACTGATTACCTGATTCGTTCTGTAGTTTCAGCGTATTTGCACCCGCATTAGGGGTTGCATATAAAGGTACAAAAGGAGCTGGCTCTTTGTTAGCGGGCAACTCTATTGGCACAAGCTTCTTGCTTTGCTGATACTCTAAGCTACCATTGTCACGCTTACCGAGTAAGTTTTTGACACTTTGGCAGCCGCTCAGTACTAAGGTGCTTCCCAATATTAAGGTCAGCATTGCAGGGAATATTTTTGCAGTCGGTGATGATGTTTTCATCATATTATCTCTCTGAGTTAGCATTTATACGCATCATTTTATAATAAGTTCGCACGCACCAAGGCTTCATCAATAGTGGCATGATGTTGTTCAGCCAACCATACCAAAGGCAGACGAATTCCGGTATCTATCATACCCATTTTATGAAGCGCATATTTGGCTGGGATAGGACTTGACTCAATGAACAAGTCACGGTGTAAATGCTTGACCACATCATGGACTTTATGAGCCGTGTCAAAATCACCACGAAGCGCCGCTGTAAAAGTCTCGCTCATCGCTTTTGGGGCGACGTTGGCAGTGACTGAGATATTACCCTTACCACCGAATTGCATCAAATCAAGCGCCGTACCGTCATCACCAGATAGCACAACGATTCTATCGCCAACCGCTTTAATCAATTGCTCACCGCGAGCGATAGAGCCTGTGGCATCTTTAATCGCGACGATATTATCGATATCAGCCAAACGTTCTACCGTCTCTTGTGCAATATCAACGACCGTACGTCCTGGCACATTATAGAGCATCTGCGGGATATTCACCGCGCTCGCGATAGCCTTATAATGTTGGTACAAGCCTTCTTGTGGCGGTTTGTTATAATAAGGCGCAACCAATAAGGCACAATCTGCACCAGCATCGGCAGCATCTTGGGTCAGCTTAATGGCTTCCATCGTGTTATTGGCACCTGTTCCAGCAATCACTGGTACACGACCTTTGACGTGCTGAACAAAGTAGCGAATGACATCGCTGTGCTCTTGCATAGACAATGTCGCTGACTCGCCAGTAGTACCAACGGCAACGAGACAATGCGTGCCTTGCTCAATCTGCCAATCTATGAGATCCGCCAGACGTTTATAATCAACCGTGCCGTCAGGATGCATGGGCGTTACCAAGGCTACCATTGAGCCTTGTAGTCGGGTTTTGATCTCGTCGTATGCTGTGCTCATAACCGTGCCTTACTGTATTATCCTAGCTTTTTTCAAAGCTGTCACATGATAGGTCGTTTGCAAGTGTCAATTATTATGTCTATGTCTGCACTCATACTGAGTACATTCATGGGCACCATTGGCAATATCTTGCTTGATATTAATGCTAAGTATTTTTTTATTATCCATATTTTTCTATGATAAAAGCGGTCGCAATGTAGATGCTCAAAGTCGTCTTAACCTTATTTTTGCCAATGACCGACAACGCTTATTTAATACTAAAAATAGAATAATAAAAACGCCTGCTAGTGTAGCATATTTTGATTTGACCGCTATCAATCAATTAACGTTCATTCAATTGAATTGATGATATGCCATCAGAACCTATAAACCAATAGCCTTATTATTCAACTATCAGTTTAGCGCAATGAATCAGCGCTGATAAGCCTTTTGAGTCGTATTAACGAATCGTCAACACATCGATAGTGGGCCGATACAAGCGAAAAGGCAGCCCGCGTGTACCAATACCGCTACTGACAAAGATTTGCGCACTGCCATGTTGGTATAAACCCTGCTGCTTACCCATGCGGCTATTATTTAACAGAGTTGACTGCTCGCTACTACGCTCGATATTTTTTTGTTTTTGTGCCAACCATATATTTTTTTGAATCGCTTTTGCCGCACCAGTAATCAATAGTGGTCGTGGTTGTAAGGATTTTGGCAAATCGCTAATACTATCAAATCGTGAAGCCAAGATGATGACGGGCTTAGTGGCATTAGCAATTTCAGCACCAAGCGCGGCTTTATCAGACGCATTTGCATCTTCAATATCAGCAAATTGTTTAGGGACATCTTGCCAGCCGCAAAGCACAGCAATGGTTGGACTGTCTTCCAAACTTTGCTGTCTAAAGCCCTCTTGATTATTTTTAGGATAGCTTGCATCGGACGTTACTGAAAGCGCATTAGTAGCCCCAGTACATTTGAGTGGCAGCGACGTACACTGCTGACCGATATAGCTGATATCGAGTACATCAAAGGCACTGGACAACGTATCTTCTAATAGTGGCTGTCCTTGCTTGGTCGTGTTGATCGATTGATAACGCAAGTCTGAGGTACTCATCACTGTATAAATAGGCTTATTAACCCCTTTAAACAACATGAGCTGACCCACCAAGTCTGCACTTGGATAATATAACCAATCGCCCGTAATCAGCACAGCATCTGCGGGTAACGCATTAATGGTAGCAACCAATTTACGGATATGGCGCGGCTTGCCGCTATACAAGCCAATGCGTAAATCAGCCAGTACAGCAACCGTCAGCGGTGTGGATAAATCTAAGTCGATTGCATGATGATCTAAGCGTAAACGATTGGGTTGTACCACCACGGTATAAAAATATAACCCCATTGCAAATATAGCCACTAGCACTGGTGTCAATGATAGCTGTGCCAGTATCGGCAACACTTCTTGCAACCAACCTATCACCAACAGTAAAGCCCAAACGGGCATAGTATAAGCGGCATAATATAGTGCCAACTTAAACCAAATACGCATAAACCGTTTGGTAGGATTGGCATTGAACGTTTGTAATCCTGACCACAGTATAATATATGCAAGCAATGCTGCTGCCGTAGAGATACTTAGGATATAAAGAGCATGGTCAGTCATAATTACCTGATGGTTACGGAAGAGTATGAGCCTATCAAACGGCTTACCCTATATTAGAACGTATAAAGCAATAAATAAATCGCTCAATGTATAAGTTAATGACAGTGTTGGAGCGTTTTGAGTCATTGGATAAAAAAATCAGCCATTATAGGGGTCGAGCTCTATCATAGACAAGTAGAATTATTGACGCGCCTGTTATGTCATGCTCAATTGCCGCTCCGATTCCCCCTATCACTCTATCTATCCATACTTATTCAATACGTAACCCAATGATCGCGGGGATACCTTGGCGGATAATTTCAATGGTCACTACACCCTTTTTGGGCAATGATGAGATAGCACTTGAAAAATCCGTGACCTTTTTAATCGGCTTTTGGTGAAAATTGGTAATCACATCACCTGCCAAGATACCTGAGCGCGCCGCCAATCCTGTTGGGTCAACCGTGGTAACCAAAATACCCGTCTTATTGTCCACCGCGATTTCTGCTTGCTCATCGGCAGTCAGATTACGTAAACGCAAGCCTAACTGCACCTCATCATTCTGCTGATCGCCGCCTTGTGCTCTCACATCATTGGGCGCATAAGTAAGCTTGCCGCTGATGGTCATCTGCTGACCATTACGCTGAATCTGTACGCGGAAGCTATCGCTCGGTTTGGCACGATTGAGCAGGTTTAATAAATCTGAGGCGCGCATAATTTGCACATCATTATATTGCAAAATGATATCGCCAGGTTTTAGACCAGCTTTTTGTGCAGGTGAGTCTGGTGATACCCTTGTCAGTAGTGCACCTTGAGGACGATCTAGATTATAGGCTTCCGCCAAATTGCGATCGATGTCTTGCGGATAAATACCTAAATAAGCACGTACCACTTCGCCATCGGTTTTTAGCTGCTCGTAAATATCCATCGCCGCATCAATCGGAATGGAAAATGACAGACCCATGTAACCGCCAGTACCACTAAAAATACGCGAATTAATACCAATCACTTCACCGCGCTGGTTAAATAGCGGACCGCCTGAGTTACCCGGGTTCAATGCCACGTCTGTTTGGATAAATGGCACGCTGGTATCACGTGAAAAACTGCGTGACTTAGCACTGACAATGCCCGCCGATGCTGAGTAATCAAAACCAAATGGCGAGCCGATGGCTAGTACTGGTTCCCCTACTTTCAAAGCATTCGAGTCGCCGATAGGCAAAGCGGGAAATTGGTTGCCCGAGACTTTTAGTACAGCCACATCAGAGCGCTCATCACTACCAACCAAGGTTGCATCAAGCTCCCTTCTATCGTTAAGAGTGACAGTGATTTTATCAGCGCCCTCCACCACATGATGATTGGTCAGCATATAACCGTCGGCTGTGACAAAAAAGGCCGTGCCATAAGCATGCTCAATCGCTGGCGTGGCGGCCTGATCAGGAATACGTAAACGATCACCAAAGAACTGCCGTAACAATTCGGCTGTTTGGGCTTTGGCAAGCTCAGCCTCGCTGACGGTTTTGGTGACATTGACACGGGCAACGGCTGGGGTGACCTGCTGTACCAAGTCAGAAAAATCCGCCGTAGTGACAGCAGCTTGAGCGCTCGCCATGGCTATGGCAGTGACGCCAGTAACCATCGAGGTACTGATAGCAATCGCCAGCGCACTATGTTTTAACCAATGCGGCACACGAAACTTAGATTGCACTATAAGCATATTGATAGGCATGTTGTCCTCCAGATAAGTAATCGTTGTTATTTTTAATAGTTAGGTTTTGGCTAGTGACGTGTATACGATGTCTTAATCTTAACCAATGACACTTGCATAGCGATAGGTCAATGGAATATTCATCCACATCCGTATATGACAGACTTTGCATCGGCACTTGCTGTTATGCTTGCCAACCTTTTTAGTCACTATCTAGTCATTTATTAGATTACTGTTTTTTATACCCTTATACCATCGCCCATTCGCCTTTCCTTCTACAAAAACCCCAAAATAATGGTGATCCTCGCTACGTGCATGATAAAGGCAGCTACTGTATGATAAGTCATCGTGCTATTTTGTCATTATTTCGATCATGCAGGATAACCTAAGGCGCGGTTATTTGACCCATTTATTGTATATTTTTACCACTGCCCACTGATATCGTGGTAAATGCAGCCTTGCTCAGCATCAAATAAAAGCATGTTATGATAGCAAGCCAAATAACTTTAAAAGCAAACTAAAGTCTATAAAAATAATTATTGACTATTACTTTATAAAGCTGGCTATTATCACCCTTATTTTTCATCTTTTGCATAACTAGAATAGTGCTATGGTCGACTCAAGATAAATAGATAAAAAAAGGCGCGTGACAGTACTATCAATAATAGGCTGAGCGAGCTTGATGCCATATACGATTTATATGAGATTGACGGTTTTTTCTAGAAATGCTTTTGTCTTTACTACTCTATCGTAGTTATATCATATCTGGCTCATGTTGTGATTCATGATGGATACCATTGTCGTCGCTCACGTTCTATAGAGATTTTTCTCTATAGAGAGTAGCGTCAACTTATTACTATACTACTGGCAGCCGTTACTCTGAAACAGCGGTTGATAGCTATAAAATACGACAAGATTATAAAAGGATCAATTTATGGATACCGCCCTATTATTATCTGGCGTGGTTGGGATTGGCATCGCCGCCCAATGGTTGGCTTGGTATTTGAAGCAACCGTCCATTTTATTTTTGTTACTGATTGGCATTATTGTGGGCCCAGTGCTCGGTGTTTTCGATCCTGACTTGGTGCTCGGGGAGCTGATGTTCCCCTTCATCTCTTTGGGCGTGGCGATCATTCTATTTGAAGGCTCGCTGACATTAGAGTTCGATGAGATTAAACAGCATGGTACCGTGGTACAAATGCTGGTGTCGGTCGGTGTACTTATCACCATTGCTATCGTGGCGTTATCGACTTATCTCTTATTCGATGTCGATCCACTGATTGCTTTGCTGTTCGGTGCGCTAGTGTGCGTCACGGGTCCAACGGTGATTATGCCGCTATTACGTAGTGTGCGCCCCAATAAGACAATCTCTAATATCCTTAAATGGGAAGGTATCATCATTGACCCAATCGGCGCTATTGCCGTGGTTTTGGTCTATGAATATATCATCTCTGGCGGCGAAGCCAGTAGTATCTTATTGTTTGCCAAAATCGTAGTATTAGCGACAGCGCTTGGTATGGCAGGCGCTTGGCTGCTTGCCTTCCTGATGCGTCGGCATATGATTCCTGAGTTTTTACGCAATGTATTTACGCTTGCCTTTGTCTTGGTGTTATTTTCAGTATCGAATCATTTAGAGCATGAGTCTGGGCTATTGACAGTCACCGTATTGGGCGTGGCATTGGCGAATTGGCCAAAATTCCCACGCGACACGATTTTAGAGTTTAATGAATCTTTAACCATTCTTCTTATCTCTGTGCTGTTTATCATCCTTGCAGCACGTGTAGAGCTGGAAAGCTTACTTAGCGTTGGTTTTGCCGGTCTGGTGTTACTTGCTATCGTGATGTTTGTGGCGCGACCATTATCCGTTTGGGCATCGGCTATTGGCTCCAACTTAAAGACCAATGAAAAGCTGATGATTAGCTGGATTGGGCCACGTGGTATCGTCGCTGCAGCTATCTCATCACTGTTTGCTATTCGTCTGCAAGAGTATGATATTCAAGGTGTTGAACTGCTTGTGCCCTTAGTATTCATGGTCATTATTGGCACAGTTATGATTCAGGGCTTGGGGGCAAAAATAGTCGGCAATTTGCTTGGCGTCCGTGAACCTGAGACCAATGGTATCTTGATCGTCGGCTCAAATCCCATTGCGCTGTTGATAGCAACTTCTCTAAAAGATCAGGGCTTTGATGTCATTGTCGCACACAATAACTACACCAATATTGCCCGCGCACGCATGAGTGGTCTGCGTACTTATTTTGGCAATCCTATCTCTGATCACGCCGATCATCATCTTGACTTGATTGGTATCGGTCGTCTGTTTGCCATGAGTATGGACAAAGAGATGAATACCTTATCTGAAATTCATTATCGTCATGAATTTGGTGAGCGCAAATTGTACCGTCTCAAATTCAGCGGCGAAAAGGTCAAAAGCGAGCGCGATGATAAGCAAGGAAACTTCCACTCGCAGTGGCTATTTGGTAAAGACGTCACCTATACCAAACTTGCCAGCATGCTATCGAAAAAAGCCCGTATCAAGATTACCAACATCACCGACAGCTACAGCTTTGAGCAATACAAAGCTGACAATAAGCAATTCGTGCCGCTGTATACAATCGACAAAGAAGGCAAGCTGCACGTCATTACCGATAAGTTTGATGGTGTCGTACCACGTGATCGCAAGCTCATCTCACTGGTGGTGGAAGATGAAGTACAGCCAAAACCTGTCGACGTGACACCTAAACAAGAGCAAGCGCGCATGGCTGCTGATGCCAGCTTTGAGTCCAGCTCAAAAGCGCCTGAAAAGCGTAAAGAAAAAGAGCTGAGCGATGATAGTGCTGATGCAACAGCGCAAACCACTGATAGCGACAGCACTAAAGAAACAATCGCTGAGCAGAAAATCACTGAGCAGAGAGTCGCTGAGCAGAGAGTCGCTGAGCAAAATGCAGATAACGAGGTATCAAACCATTCGAGCGACAGTGCTGAATCTAAAACCACGCCAGACACCTTAAATGACAAAGTGATAGCGTCAAAAGATGAGTCTATTGACGTCGTTAATAAAGGCGTCATGTCAGCTAATTCAACAGCGACCTCGAAGGCAACTCCTAAGAATAAGGTGTCTAACAGCAGCAGTACGAATGGTAATGGCAACGCACCTAAAACTAAGAAAGGCGCGCTTGATCCAAATCGTCTACCCGATTCTGGTCAAGATAATACAGCCAATGCAAGCTCTGATGTCGATATTAATAAAGACAACATTAACAAAGACAATGTTCAAGAAATTTCAGATAATAAAGCTGTGAATAAGCAGGATAAATAATCGTTGCCACAGCTTTGATTTAACACAGTTTTGACAATATCTTGACAACTGCTTTAATACTTTATAAAAAATAATAGTTTATAAAACACGAAAGCCCCAACGAAATGTTGGGGCTTTTTATTTGGATAGGTGATGACTTTATAAAATCGGTTACTAAACATCAAATCTGTTTTGTACCGTCTGCCATACTCGCGCGCTCACCTCATCGGCGCTGCCTGATGCGTCAATACGCTGTATCCGTTCGGGATGCTGATTCGCAAGCGCGCTAAAACCTTTATGTACCCAAGTAAAAAATTCGGTCGCTTGCTGCTCAAAGCGGTCGGCCGCACTACGTTTATTGGCGCGCGCCATGCCTTCTAATACGGGCAAATCCAGCCACAATGTCAACTCGGGTAGTTGCGGCACAAACTGCTCGATAAGAGATTCAATTTTGACTTGTACCACCGCATCACCATGTGCCCGCCCGAAGCCCTGATAAGCAATGGTGGAATCGGTAAAACGGTCGCATATTACCCACGTCCCGCGTTGCAGCGCTGGCAAAATCACTTGCTGCATATGGTCGCAGCGCGCCGCAAATAGTAGCAATAGCTCTGTATCATCATTGATGTCGGTCGCAGGGTCCAATAATATAGCACGCAAACGTTCTGCAAACGGGCTACCACCCGGCTCACGGGTACGCAGATACGCAATATTGTTATCTTCTAAGCGTGTGCACAGCTGCTCAATGGCGGTCGTTTTACCTACGCCTTCAGTACCTTCAAAACTGATAAAGCGCCCTCGATTGGGCGCGATGTCATTGATTATTTTGGGCTGACTTGCTTTCGGCTGGACTGTTTGAGATAAGTGGTCTTGTATAGATGCTGACATGATATGACCTTATGTCATGGATGAGCGTTATATCGTTATATAGACAGTTGCATAACGCTCATTTCACGATAGGTTTGAAAAAAGATAGAGGATTAAATTACTGCGGTGGTGTTTGCGATTTCTTTTGACGCATGACGCTTAGGTAGTCTTTTACCGCTTGATTGTGCGCCGCCAAGCTATTGGTAAATTTGTGCCCGCCATTACCTGTCGCCACAAAGTACAATGCGTCACTATCTGCAGGATGCAAGGTCGCTTCGATAGAGGCAGCAGATGGCAAGGCAATTGGCGTAGGTGGTAAACCATCTATTTGATAGGTGTTATAAGACGTTTTTTCATCAATGTCTTTGCGGCGAATGTTGCCGTCATAGCGACTGCCCATACCATAGATGATGGTCGGATCGGTCTGCATCCGCATACCTTTATCCAAGCGATTTCTAAATACTGCAGAGACTAAAGGACGCTCTTCTGCCACACTGGTTTCTTTTTCGATAATAGAGGCCATCACTAACGCCTCATAAGGCGTCTTATAAGGTAAATTGGGCGCACGGTTTTCCCACGCTTCAGTCAATACTTGCTGTTGACGCTTATATAAATCGGTCAGTACCTGCTTATCAGTGCTGCCTTCACCATAATAATAAGTGTCAGGTGCAAACCAGCCTTCAAGATTGTGATTGACGATAGGGTCGTTACTATTGATCACTTCACTTGGCAATATACCGACCAAATCCAACGCTTGAGCAATACCAGCATTGTCTCTATCATTGCCACTATCGTCGGTCAGCACCTCTTTTTTGATGCCTTTATTATCCCGTAAAGTCTGATATAAATCTTTAGAGGTTCTGCCTTCGATGATTTGCACCTTTACCATCGATGCTTTTACCCCTTGCGTGAGCACTTGTAGCGTTTCAGCAAAGGTCGGGTTTTCTGGTAATCGATAAATACCAGCATGTAAGGGGCCATCGACTTGTGTTTTCATATAAAGCTTGGCAATCGTGGCAGAAAATAGCGGGATTTGCTGTTGCCACTGCGGCAGTAGGCCGTAATAGCTCTGACCCTGCTCAATTGTGACCATTTGCTTTGGCTGCTCAATCCGCCCAAACAATGTCTGATAGACCATCACTAAGAAAAACGCAGCGATAAGCGCCAACACCAGTAACACCTGATAGCCACGCTGCATAAAAAATGATTGGTTGTCCACTTTATATGTGCGTGGCTTACTATCTCCGCTGATGAGTGACACATCTGTCGCTGGCGCTTCCTCTACCCCATCGACCACTGGTTGCGCGTCCGGTAGCGTGGTATCGACACGCTCCTCAACACTGCTATCTGGTCTATTCGATGGCGTTTCATTAGGACGTTCAGGAGGCGTTTCAGATGTAGGCTTGCTCATGGCAACTCGCGAGGCAGAAGTTTGCTAGAATTTAGCACTGAACCGTGCGATTTTCAATGGTATTTGCTTAGCTTATCAATTATCTTGGTATTTACGCCTGCTTATATGGGCTAATATTACTAACTTCTTTTGGTATTTTTACTTTTCTCTAATAACGAAAATTGGTTATGAATCTACATTTTAATCAAAACCTTGCCAAAAATTATAAGTCGCCTAGTCAAATCATTAGAGTGTTGAGTGAGGATTGGGTTGCTAAGCAAAGTTACTGCCCTAATTGCAGTTCCGAACCATTGGTTGAATTTGCTAATAACCAACCTGCCGCTGACTTTTATTGTGCAAATTGTAATGAGCAATATGAGCTCAAAAGTAAGCAAGCAAAGTTAAGCAACATTATCAATGACGGCGCTTATAACACCATGATTGAGCGTATCAATAGCGACAATAATCCAAGCTTTTTCTTTTTAACCTATTCGCCAGAATACAGAGTTAATAACTTTTTAATCATCCCTAAGCATTTTTTTAAACCGGATATGATTGTTAAACGCAAACCTTTATCAGCCAGTGCTAAACGCGCAGGCTGGGTCGGCTGTAATATCGATTTGAGTAAAGTGCCTGAATCAGGAAAGGTATTTTTGGTTAAAAACCAGCAAGTTATACCACGCGATAATGTCACCGAGCAATTTCAAAAAACTTTGTTTTTACGCGCGCAATCTACGACTTCACGTGGTTGGACGTTAGATGTTTGGCAATGTATCGATAGACTAGAAGATAGATTTTCTCTCAATCAAGTTTATGCGTTTGCCGACTTATTAAAGCTTAAACATCCCGAAAACAATCATGTTAAAGATAAAATTCGTCAGCAACTACAAGTGTTACGCGATAGAGGTATCATTCAATTTACTGGTCGTGGGCAATATCGTAAATTATATTAAACGCTTTTCGTTATAACGTTCAGCTCTAGGTTGCCCTTTTTAAATACGATTAGAATCGCTTAAAATCTCACCACCTCACCCGATAATAAAGTCAAACGGTTCATTGGCATCACACCGCGCAGTGCATTACAAAAGAATAGCTTGCTTAACTGTGGCAAATCCTCATCTTGCAATGACCTGATAATGACGGGATGTTTGCTATTAGATAAAGCGTCGATAATAACTTGCCGCATCACACCAGCCACGCCTGATTGAGCCATCGAAGGTGTATACCATTGACCAGTGATTAGATAGTTTGCATTGTCTTCATAAAGCGGTAGCGTAGACAATTTTTCTGATGACGTTTTTTCTGATGATAGTGTTGATAAAGGCGAGTCTGACAACTGATAAAATACATTGCTCATCGTACCTTCAACCCAACGACCACTCATATCGCGTAGCAGACCTTCGCCGATGCTGGGTTTGATATTGTCTTCCAATACTTGGGCTTTGATGCCTTGTAACTCACCACTTGCCAGCACATTATCAAGGCGATTGAGGCTTTTGAGTCCTGCTAATGGTGGCGGTAAGCAGGCAAGCTGCGAAGATAGGCAAATGGCAGAACTGATAGGCTGCATCGGGATTAAGCACCCATCAGGCAAGCGTAATCGCTCAGTCGTAGCAACGGTCATCGCAGAGGATTTTAGCCAAATCTCACAAGCGCTACCAGACGTGGTTGGCATATAGCCATAACCACGGACATCTTGCACGGCGCGAGTCACCATCAACTTCAGCATGCCTTGTTGTAGTTGCTCGGCATGCATCTGCAATATCGCCAATACAGAATGACTGTCTAATTCAAGTTGTAAAGCTTCAGCATGGGACATAAGGCGCTGCTGATGATGAGTCAACCACAATATCTGCCCATCAATGACCCCCATAGTGGTAAAAAATCCATCGCCATATGCCAATCCACGATTGTCTAATGATACTGTGCCTGAGCCATCCGTCGTAGCACTTAATGGATGTATGCATAGCCAATTACTGAGCGGCATCATAGCTGGCACAGCTTATTTATTATCTGTTTGGGCAGCAGATTTATTGATGACCAGCATACAACTATAGAACTCACATTTCGCCAGTTCTATTTTTTGTCCACCGATGACTTTATTTTTGATAATTTGACCACTAAGCATATCAGAAATCAGTTGTCCGCCCTCATCACCCACCAGTTGACGCGCAAGCTTATGCGCTTTTTCGGCATGGTTTTGGCTTATCTCCTTTTCTTTATCGGAGTCGGTAGGATTGGCAAAGTACCAGCCAAGTTCGAGATATTTTTCAGAATCAATCAGATCCAAATACGGCGCATCGGTATCCATAAAGCGATATTTGACGGCTGGATTACTGGCATAGTCGAGGCTGTTCTCATCAGTGCTCATGACCTTACCAAAAGTCGCTTTGATCTCATCTAAATCATCGACGTTCAGTGACGCTACATTTTTAGTACCCCATCCCGAAACGTCATATTTCACTTGCGTACCTTGCTGAGCAGTAGCGCCGTCTAGATCGGCATTCGTCGCCGCACTGTCCTGTGCTTGAGCATTGTCAGCGACGGTTTGCTCGCTCATATCTGCATTGGCACCTTGATTTTGGGCGTCGTCTTTACTGCTATCACAGCCACTGAGCGACACACCAACTGCCATTATCGTACCGACCAAGAGGGTCTGTAGGCTATTATTCAACATGGGCAATTTACTCACACTTTTAGATGATTCTCAAAATAGTATTAACGAGCAGGCAGATGGGCCGCTGATAATGGACAATATATTTTATAAATAAGCTTTCTTATCACTGGGTTTTGACAGTTCAATTCCTTATAGTTATGCAACTGCCGAAAATATCAATATAAAATTTTCATACTCTCTAGTTTACCCAACTGCTTAACACTTGACTACCCTTTACGTTACGGATAACGCTCCCAGACAGTACAGATTTGTTAAAGACCTAACCTATCAAAAAACCTACCTATTCAAGTGTTTACTCGTTAGAGAGCCAATTTGTCAAACATAGTGTTATCCCTTATGATGATTGCCTATTAAGACCTTTCTACTAATCAATTTTTGCCTCTTACTGCAAGCGAATCCATTATGACCCAGCATTTTATCGTTATCGGCAATCCCATTGCCCACAGCAAATCCCCTGAAATTCATACGTTATTTGCAGCGCAGACGGGCATTGAGATTAGTTATCAGCGTCAATATTGTCCCGATGATGCAGCAAGTTTTACCGCTGTTATCGAAGCATTCTTTCAGGGCGGCGGTGTTGGAGCAAATGTGACTGTGCCTTTTAAACAAATCGCTTATGACTGCTGCGCGGCGCGCGGTGGCCTGTCTGAACACGCCAAGGTTGCAGGCGCAGTCAATACACTGCTACTAAATAAAACACTGTTACAAAGTGGTGTGCCACTCATCGAAGCATTGTATGGCGATAATACTGATGGACAAGGATTGGTCAATCACATGTTAAGTTTGGGTTGGCCACTAAAAGATGCTCGCGTAGCACTCATTGGTGCAGGCGGGGCAGCACGTGGGGTGATATTGCCATTGATTGAAGCAGGTATTGCCAGTCTTACTCTTGCCAATCGTACGTTAAATAAAGCAACGGCACTCGTCGATGAGCTGAGCGCGGCCAGCCCTGTTATTCATGAGCAGCAGATTGAAACTTGTCGCACGGCTGAATTAGACGGACAGTTTGATATCATCATCAATGCGACCTCTATCGGTTTATCAGCGGATACGCTACCACTGAGCGACAATCTAAACGGTCACTACGCTTACGATATGATGTATGGACGTGAGCTGCCATTTTTGCAGCATTTTTCTGCACGTGGCGCGCAGACCTCGGACGGTTATGGCATGCTCATCGGGCAAGCAGCGCTAAGCTTTGAGCGTTGGACGGGTCACGCTATTGATGTTGTGCAAGCAACCAAGACTCTCCACAGTCGTTAACTGCAAATCTATATCGAAAAAGCCGCATGAACTCAGCTCATGCGGCTTTAATGCCTCTCTTTTTATTTTATTCAAAGCGCGCCAGCAGCCAGTTTTCCATACGCCTTAGTGGTACACGTAAATTGGTTGAATGCATCACTACTCCGCCACTCAAACCAACCAAGCAGCCAATCACTGTATCGAACAAGCGGGCACGAATCACGTCATAATAAGCTTGCTCAGAAAGCGGCAAACCACTGCCATATTCCGCAATAAATATCGTCAGCGGTGTAATAAATATCACTGCCAAGCCATAATGCCGATCAACCAAATTTTCAATACAGAGCATCATTATCAAGATTGCCAACGCTATGCCCCATATCGACAACCCCCAAGACAACATCCAACTCGCCAGAATTACGCCCAATATTGTGCCGAGCAAACGATGTATTTGCTTAATCCACATAGTACGTAAATGAATACCTTGAATAATAATAAAGCAGCTAATTGCCGCCCAATATGGATTGGTCAGATTCAGGGTTAATGCTATGAGTAAGGTTAGGCTAACAAAACCAGCCACAATAATACTTTCACTAATCGTATCTGGCTCATAGCTATAAATGGGCGTAGGACTGGACGGGCGCGTCGCTAATAAAAACAGCGAATACAGCAGCGCCATGATCAAGGCAAAACCACTACCCAGCATCACCAGACCCGTAGCTGGCATAACGTCCTCTAACGGCAGTGGTATAAATAACGCAATCGCACCTGCCATCATTATAAACAATCCTGCTGGCGGCGGCTGACGATAATAGCGTCCAAGAATGATGATACCAAAGGCCATTAAAGTAAATATCGGCAATTTCAATACGGGGACATGCTGCGCAATCAAACCCAGCGCAAAGCACAGCGACATGGCAAAGCCCCATGCCATCACCGTCACCAAGCGATAGGGCAACTTGCCAGCTAATGGTGTATTTAAAATAACCATCGCTCCCAAAGATGCTTTAATACCTGACGATAAAGCATCAAAATAAGCACCCACAAACACAGGGAAACTAATGGCGATCGCGGCAATAATCGGCATGTGCCACGGTCTCTTACTACGGTTCACTGTCAACAGATGCGCCAGCTCCCCATTAATTAAAATCTTCATGCGAGCAAATAACGCTGTCAGCCAAGATACTCGCTTTGTCTCGTGCTTTGATACACTCATAATTGGCTTTCCTTATCTCGTCAATGCACTTAAATATCATTTTCTACTAAAAAAAATTTCATTAAACAGCGCTTTAACGATGAATATCAATAAAAATCTGATTGGCAATTAATAACTTAATGTTTTTATTTTACATATAAATTATGAATATTTGTTATTAGTTATATATTTGTCGCTATAGAAGATTTATACTGACATTAACGCCACAACAGCTGTTTTTTATCAGGGACGCCTCAACGGTAATCTAAATGGACGAGCTGTTTTTAACAAATCTGTATGACAATCAGTGATATTGTCTATCTTCATCTCTAAAACTAAACAACCGTTTGTATGAAACGTGGCTCAACTACTGAGCTAACCATCTATGATAGCGAATAATTAAAGAGAGCGACTATGTTAACTTACAAAGCACCTTTACGTGATATCAAGTTTTTAATAAATGATGTTTTTGACTTTCAAACCCATTACAAAGACCTAGATAATGGTGAAAATGCGGATCCTGAAACGGTCGATATGATTTTACAAAGCTTTGCTGACTTCGCTGAAAACGTTTTAGCCCCTTTGTACCAGCCAGCTGATGCAGAAGGCTGTCATTTTGACAATGGCGTGGTTACCACCCCTAAAGGCTTTAAAGAAGCTTACGATCAGTTCGTAGATGGCGGTTGGCAAGGTATTTCGTACCCTGAGGAATTTGGCGGTATGAACTTGCCCATGTCAATCAACCTCATTAAGTCTGAAATGATGGGCACTGCGAACTGGCCTTGGGCGATGTATCCTGGTCTATCAACCGGCTGTATCAATACCATTATGCAATATGGTAGCGATGAGCAAAAAGAAACCTATCTACATAAATTGGTTGAAGGCTCTTGGGCTGGCACTATGTGTTTGACTGAACCACAATGTGGTACGGATTTGGGTCAAGTTAAATCTAAAGCCATTCCGCAAGACGATGGCTCTTATAAGCTTAGTGGCACCAAAATCTTCATCTCAAGCGGTGAGCATGATTTAACGGAAAACATCGTGCATATTGTGCTTGCGCGCCTGCCAAATGCTCCAGAGGGCACACGCGGTATCTCATTATTTATCGTACCGAAATTTTTGCCAACTACTGAAGGCGAAATTGGCGAGCGTAATGGCGTGACTTGTGGGTCGATCGAACACAAAATGGGTATTAGCTCATCAGCGACTTGTGTCTTAAACTTTGATGATGCGGTTGGTTATCTCATTGGTGAGCCGAACAAAGGCCTCAAAGCTATGTTCACCTTTATGAACACGGCACGTATCGGTACAGGTATCCAAGGTCTAGCACACACTGAACTGTCATTCCAAAATGCGCTACCGTATGCAAAAGACCGTCGTTCTATGCGTACATTATCAGGCACGAAAGAGCCTGAAAAAGTTGCTGATGCTATCATCAACCATGCTGACGTACGTCGTATGCTATTGACCCAAAAAGCCTTTGCAGAAGGTGGCCGCTCAATGATTTATCATTCTGCGCGCTATGCCGATAAAATGGCACAGGGTATCGCTAACGGTGATGATGAAGAGTTTGAAAAATGGGATGACAAATTGGGTTTCTACACACCAATCCTAAAAGGCTTCTTAACTGAGCTAGGTATCGAAGCGGCCAAACACGGTCAGCAAGTATATGGTGGTCATGGCTATATCAAAGAATGGGGCATGGAGCTGATTGCTCGTGATGCTCGTATCGCCACCATGTACGAAGGTACGACTGGTATTCAAGCATTGGATTTACTCGGTCGTAAAGTGATCTTGCAGTCTAAAGGCAAAATCATCCGCGATTACACCTCAAGCATCATGAAATGGTGTGGCGAGTATGCGCTTGATAAAGACATGCGTAAATTTGTTTGGGCGCTCACCAAGCTATGTGCTGAGTGGAACACACTGACCGTACGCTTGATGCTAATGGCACGTAAAGACCGTGAGATCATCTCTGCTGCATCAGACGATTTCTTGATGTATTCAGGCTATGTGATGATGGGTTATCATTGGGCGCGTATGGCAGCAGTCGCTTACGACAAGCTTGAAAATGGTGGCACTGAATCACCAGAATTCTACAAAGCTAAGATCCAAACGGCTGAATTCTATTTTGATAAGCTGCTGCCACGTACTTCAGGTCACGCCGAAGCCATGGTCGCACCAAGCGATAGCATGACAGCGATGGAAATTGAGAACTTCGCTTTTCTAGACTAAGATTGCATCAATAATCAACAAAAAAGCGCCTATCATTTAGGCGCTTTTTTGTGTTTAACTGAAAGCAGGCTGACGAAAAACAATAAATAGTAGATAGCTAAATCAGGAGTATCTCATGCTACCAACCCATTATAAGACCGCTTCATTAGCCGCTCGATATATACAAGCATTGGTCGTTAGTACCGCGCTAGTCAGCATAGCCACCAACAGTGCTATTGCTAAAAGTAGCGATACTCCTCTTCACTTTGCAAAAGGCGCCATTAGTAGCATCATCACTGGCAAGTTGAACACCCATGAAAATGAGCGGTGGTATCGTTTTAATGCAACCAGTCATCAATATACCGTGATTAATATTGCACCACTTACTGGCACGCCCGAGACTGCTAACGTCGGCGTGTTACATATGCCTAATGGTACGCAAGATGGCACCAAAGGCGGTATCATTTATCAAGGCTGCTTGCCCACAACGGGAGAATATCGCTTACGTATTGCCCGCAACTTGATGGCGACTGAAGGTAAAACGGCTGGTTATAAAGTCGAAGTGATGATATTACCCCAGTATGCCAGCAAATCGCTATGTGAGTACTTATAGCGATTTATGGGTAGTCACTTTGGACGATATTCACATTTTTAGCTACCCAGCATTTTTTTATGATACACCGCGCTAATCTCTTCAACTTCTACGCATATCTGTAACGCTGCGCGCCCTGACTGCTGTTCACTCAGCGTATTCTCTATGACTACCGTCAATAGCTCAGCGAGCTGATTGCGAACGACCATATCACGACCACTCATGAGCTTTAGATTCGCATAAATAAAGCCAGACGCCTGCTCATCATCTTCAACCCCCACCAAAAATGTCTCAATAGGCACGATACGTGTTTTGATTTCAGCAGGCTGTTTAAACTGACCACTGTCCCATAATGCTTTATTTAACGCTTTAAGAAATGATTCTTCATGAGCAATACTGACATTGGGCGTCATTTGAATGGTTAAATGTGGCATGAATATGTCCTTATAAAATATGAGTGAGGGGCAAGGTATCAGCTATCGTCTCAGGCTTGCTTGAACAACCCGTCAGCGGCAATGATTTTTAGTTAGCAGTAATTTTTTAATTATCAGTATTTAATTATCAGTATTTAATTATCAGTATTTAATTATCAGTATTTAATTATCAGTATTTAATTATCAGTATTTAATTATCAGTATTTAATTATCAGTAATAGTACTAAAGCAAGCAGCAAGGGTGGCAGCTAATTGTGCTGGTGGCAGCTCAATTTCTAAACCACGACGACCACCACTGACATAAATCGTTGTCTGCTCTGCAGCCGAGCTGTCTATGATAGTCGGCAAGCGCTTCTTTTGTCCCAATGGGCTGACGCCGCCTAGCACATAGCCCGTACTACGCTCTACCTGCTTAGGATCCGCCATTTGCACTTTTTTGCAGATCAGCAATTTATTCGAAGATAGCGCCTTAGCCGTTTTTTTAAAGTTTAACGTTTTATCCACGGGTAAGATAGCAACGGCAAGCGCACCAGTCTCTGTCGACACCACCAAGGTTTTGAACACTTGTGACACATCCACGCCTAGCTTTTCTGCCGCCTCTAAGCCAAAAGAGGCGGCATTACTGTCATGGACATAGTCGTGTAATTGATAGTTCAGAGCGCGTTGTTTGGCAAGATTAATCGCTGGTGTCATAATATTTCAGCTTATATCAATGATATTCATGGGTAGATTTAAACATAATTACTCTATAGTGACTCTTGGTTGTCGCCGAACTATTATTGCGCTAAATACATTAACTTTCAATTATTTGAGCTTATTAAGAGCGACTTAACTCACTATATAGTAACCAGACCGTATTAATATTAGCAGTATATACAGACACTATATATCGCTTTGATGGCTTTTATGGCATCATAAGCGCAACATATTTGACTATTTTTGATACTGATTATGATACCGAAGTTCTTAAAAAAACGGATTTTTAAAGCGCCAGTCACAACCGACAGCGCTTCTAATACTGACGTCAATCCAATCGCCCCCAAGCCTTATTCCAATGCGCCGATTAATCAAATTTATCGCAAGCTATCGGGGCAGCTACTCGATGTCGCTGTTAAACCTAAGTTATTGGGTGAATTACCTGAGTTCGATACAGACGATCAAACGCTCAGATTTTATGTGTTGCAAGATTATTCGCGCTCCAACAGTATTTTGATTGACCTGCAGACGCAAGAGCACAATTTACCACCAGCATTGGTTGGGGTACATGATGCCGCCCATAATATCAAAGAAAACGCAGCCATCATATTTTTGAACCATCCAAGCGCCAAAGACAGTCAGCTATCGCCGCGCCTGTCACGTTTGGTGTCTGCTGTATTGCAATATCCAGAACTAAAAGTACGTTTGGTGCCCGTCTCTATTTTATGGGGACGCGCCCCAGAAAAAGAGGATTCACTGTTTAAGCTGCTGACCGCTGACAACTGGCAAGATCCTAGCATCACCAAGCAGCTCTTTAATATCGGGGTAATGGGACGTGACACCTTTGTACAGTTCCATCCACCTCAAGATCTACGTACCCTTATCAATGATAGCCTTAAAGGTGATGAAGAAGGGTTTTCTATTTTTGATTCACTAGCCGTTGATTCAAAAGAGAACTCTATAAAAGAAGGTGATGTAAAAGAAAATTCTGCAAAAGACAGCAATTTAGACATCACCAGTAGCGTGGGCGATGCTGACGAAGCACCAAACTATGCTTTGGTAGCGACCGCTGACAGCAATCGTGAGCTGGTACGTATGCTACAGCAGCGGCTTACGGTTTATTTAGACAAGCAGCGTGCCAGTATGCTCGGTCCTGATTTATCAGACAGGCGTAATTTGGTAGATAAGCTGGTGTATTCACCAGCTATCAAACATGCGATAGAGGCAGAAGCAGTAGAATCTGGTATCAGTGTACGTGAAGCCCGTGTCTTGGCTAAAGGTTATGCCAATGAGATGGTCAATGACTATTCACATTCCATCGTGCGCGGTTTTTATAAGTTTTTAACGTGGTTATGGACGCAACTCTATGATGGCGTAGAAGTCCATCATTTCGAGCGCGTACGTGAGCTTGCGACTGACTATGAGCTGGTTTATGTGCCTTGTCATCGTAGCCATGTCGATTATCTATTGCTATCTTATGTCATCTACAAGCGTGGTCTGAGCATTCCTTATGTCGCTGCTGGTGACAACCTAGATGTACCCGTATTAGGGCCATTATTACGCGGCGCGGTTGCCTTTTATATACGTCGTAGCTTTCGTGGCAATGCACTTTATACCGCCGTCCTCCGCGAATATATGCACACCCTTATTACGCGTAACACACCGATTGAATACTTTATCGAGGGTGGTCGCTCGCGTTCAGGACGTTTATTACCACCGAAGATGGGCATGCTAGCAATGACAGTGCACAGTCAATTACGTCATTCTGAGAAGCCAGTGGTTTTCATTCCGACTTATATCGGTTATGAGCGTATTATGGAAGGTGGCACCTATGTTGGTGAGCTAAAAGGCAAGCCAAAAGAATCTGAATCTTTACTAGGCTTACTCAAAGTTGGTCGTAAAATTGAGCGTATCTTTGGTAATGTACATCTAAGCTTTGGCACACCGCTGCATCTTAGCGACTTTATGACAAAATTCGATGTGCCAGCCAATAGCTTGCCGACGGATCGCACCGATACCCCGCTCGATGATAAAGCCAGCGCGATGGTCGATAACATCGGCGTCAAAATCATGCAGCACATCAATAAGGCGGCGGTTGTGACGCCCGTTTCGTTATTATCATTGGTATTATTATCAGCGCCTAAAGCGGCTTTAGATGAAGAAATCTGTCGTGAGCAAATTGCCCTTTATCAAGGTCTTGCTCAGCAGTTGTCCTACTCAGATGATACCGTCATTACAGATATGAGTCCGCAGCAAATCATTGATTATGGTATCAAACTAAAGCTCATTGAACGTACGCCGCATATCTTAGGCGACATCATTCAAATTGCCGGCAAGCAAGCGGCATTGCTCAGCTATTTCCGTAATAACATCCTTCATGTCTTTATTCTACTTTCTTTCTTATCAGCATTAGTGGCGCGTAACGGCCGTATCGAACGCAGTCGTTTGGACAATATTGCTAAGCAACTCTATCCATTTTTACAAAGCGAGCTGTTCTTATATTACCCAGCACATGGCTTGGCTGATACCTTGAACAAAAAAGTCGACAGCCTACTCTCGCATGGTCTAATTGTCGAATTGAGTGATGGCGTACTCAGCGTCCCTGAGTCAAACAGCAAATGCTATCAGCAGCTGCAAGTGCTAGCGACGCCTGTCGGACAGAGCCTTGAGCGTTACTTTATGACACTTGCCCTACTCGCCCAGCAAGGCTCAGGCAATCTAACCGAAAGCGAAGTCGTTGATCTGTGTCATCTGCTGGGTCAGCGCTTATCTGTACTATATGCAGACGATATTCCTGATTTCTTTGACCGCGCCTTATTCACCAGCTTCATCAGCGCCTTGACTCGTCTTGATTACTTGCAAAAAGATGATGAAACTGGCGTTTTGACCTTTGATCATCGTATTAATGATATTGCTCGTCATGCTAAGTACGTGCTAACGCCTGACATGATGCAGATTTTGCAGCAAGTCGCCAGCTTAGATGAAGAAGAAATTACTCATGCGATTACTGAGATTAGTAATAAAAAGCAGCGTAAATTTGGCCGTAAGCGTTAAGCTTTGCGATTATCGTAAAAAAGAGTCAAGCATAGAAGCTTGACTCTTTTTTTATGAAAAAACCTATCAACTTACAAAATAGAATAAGTATCGACATATAGCCAAAGGCAAATATGGCACCAGTAACAGGAGCAAATGACCTACCTGTGTCTGAAGTCACTTTCATCATAGCCTGTTGCTGTGCCTCGCTTCTTTCATCCGACGTAAAAAAGCCATTGCCATCTAGATCAAAAACATCAAGCTTAGCTTGTAGATAGGCATCGGTAAAGTAAACACCGATTTGAACCAGCAACCACACCACAACGATACCAATAAAAAATATTTGCCAAGAAGCCAGATGAGATTTCTGTGAAAACTGATGCTTATAGACCATCACAATAGGTAATACTATCATTGCAAATATAGATAATAGTTGTGATATTTCGAGTGTTTTTCCCATGATTTGTCTCTTAAACAATAAAAAAGGCATAACCTAAGTTATGCCTTTTTTTTGCAAAAATAATGGACTATCTATGGTTTTTTATTGGATTTACTCTAAGTCGAAATCTTTTTATATTTCATACGCTTAGGAGTGGCAGCATCACCCATCGTCTTTTTGCGATACGTTTCAAACTCAGAATAGTTACCATCGAACCAAACTGGGCCTTCATCTTCGAACGCCAAGATATGAGTCGCGATACGGTCAAGGAACCAGCGATCATGCGAGACGACCATGACCGTACCTGGGAAGACCTGAATCGCATCTTCTAGCGCACGTAAGGTTTCAATGTCCAAATCGTTTGAAGGTTCATCAAGGAGCAAAACGTTCGCGCCCTGCTTCAACGTCTTAGCTAGCTGTAAACGGTTACGCTCACCACCTGACAATTGACCGACGTGCTTTTGCTGATCTGAGCCTTTGAAGTTAAAGCGACCGATATAAGCACGACTTGGCGTGGTGTAATCGCCAACCGTAATAATATCAAGACCGTCAGACACTTCTTCCCAAACGGTTTTGCTGTCATCTAAGTTGTCACGTACCTGACCAACATAGGCAACTTTAACACTTTCGCCCAAATCGACTGAACCCGTATCTGGCGTATCACGTTCGGTAATCATATTAAATAGCGTGGTTTTACCCGCACCATTTGGTCCGATGATACCGACGATAGCACCAGCTGGCACGTTAAAGCTTAGGTTTTCATAAAGCAGACGATCACCAAATGATTTGGAGATGTTATTCACTTCAATGACTTTATTACCTAAACGTGGACCGGGCGGAATATAAATTTCAGCTGTCTCATTACGCTGCTGGAACTCTGTTGAGTTCAACTCTTCAAAGCGCTGTACACGAGATTTAGACTTGGCTTGTTGACCTTTTTGATTTTTGCGAATCCAATCCAGCTCTTTTTTCAGTGCTTTAGCAAATGATTCTTCTTGCTTATTCTGCTGCTCTAAACGCGTGTTCTTTTGCTCGAGCCACTCAGTATAGTTGCCTTCATACGGATAACCATGGCCACGATCCAGCTCCAAAATCCACTGAGCGACGTTGTCTAGGAAATATCTATCATGGGTAATGGCAACGATTGTACCGCTGTAGTTCTGCAAGAACTGCTCTAGCCATGCAACAGATTCGGCGTCCAAATGGTTGGTTGGTTCGTCAAGTAACAGCATGTCAGGGCGTGACAATAGCAAACGGCATAGTGCCACACGGCGTTTTTCACCACCAGACAGCTTACTAACATCCGCATCCCAAGGTGGCAGACGTAAGGCATCAGCCGCTTTTTCGAGTTGGGTATTTAAATTATGGGCATCCCATGCTTGGATGATGTCTTCCATCTTGCCTTGTTCTTCAGCAAGCTTATCAAAGTCAGCATCAGGCTCAGCGTATTCTGCATAAATGGCATCTAAACGTGCGAGCGCATCTAATGCTTCACGCATACCGTCTTCGACGTTACCACGTACGTCTTTGCTGTCATCAAGCTGTGGTTCCTGCGGCAGATAACCAATTTTGGTGCCAGTTTGCGCGCGTGCTTCACCACTAAATTCAGTATCCACGCCCGCCATAATGCGTAGCAAGGTTGATTTACCTGAACCATTGATACCCAAGACACCAATTTTGGCACCTGGGAAAAATGATAAGTTAATATTTTTTAAGATTTCACGCTTAGGCGGAACAAGTTTTGACACGTTGTTCATCGTGTAAATATATTGAGCCATTAACACTCCGATAGACTGCATAAAAGAGGCGAGCAAATCATACTTAGCAATGATGCCAAGCGTGCTGCACCTCAAAATCAGGGTTACAAATTATAAGCCATTATCGCATTGTGGCGCATACCCTGCAAGCCAACAGATTGTTTTAACGATTGTTTTACGGCTTTTGTCACAGAGTACTCAGCTTTCTAGCTAAAAGCGGTAACGAAACCTACTATTGAACCGTTTCGCTTAACATTCTGACTTATAACTGTTTTAGGGGCTGTCCTAGATAACTAGTTCAGTTCCTGTTTAACCCATTGTTTTAGCTGATGTAATTGACGTTTTGGATCACTGTAGTTAAAACGCCACTCACATTCCTTTAAAAATAGATGGAAATGCTCTTTTGGGATGCCATTATATTTACGCATATGCCGTTTGGCTTGGCTCCAAAAGTTCTCTATTCCGTTGATATGGTTTCTGTCTTGTACAAACTCTTTTGAATGATTGATACGGTAATGGGTGAACTCACTGATATCAAGTGCGTTGTAACTTCTAAAGGAGTCAGTGTAAACAATACTATCAGGCTTTACTTTCTCTCTTATAATAGGGATTAAGGTATCGGCTCTGGCATTAGGGATAATACATGCGTAGACGCTACCATTACGCTTAAGCAGTCCAAACACAGGCACTTTGTTACCAGCACCGCGACCACGTTTGCCTTTGCGTCTGCCGCCAAAGTAGCTCTCATCAACTTCTATTTCGCCTTCTAGAAGGCCAGGTTCCTGACTATTTTCATAAATCAGTAGTCTTAGCCTGTGAAAGTAATAGCTAGCTGTTGTTTTATTAACACCCGCTAAGCTTGCTGCTGTTCTTGCGGTACAACCGGCAACAAATAGTTCGATAAGCTTAGTTTGTTTGTACCAACTTAATCTGCTCTTTCTCATATGACTATCCTAGATTATTTTACTTATCTAGGACAGCCCCCTGTTTTATAAAGACCACAAAAAATAGCATCAAAACTTTCGCAAATTTAATCAATAGCCGTTAGCATGTTAGGATAGCTTAACAAATTCGAGCGCCCTGACCTAAGTGATATCCGCTAAATTGGCGCACAGGTGAACACAATATTAATGATGTCAATCATTTTGATAGTATTAACAAAGGTACTGATAATATGACCAACGGCTATCGCCCTGAAATGATTCAACATGCATTTATCGATTTTATTGGATCACACTTACAGCCGTTTTGGTCTTTCACTGTTCCAAAGCTGCGCCTTGTTGCGCGATATACCCTTAGCGATGACTTAATAGCGCTCAGATTTGAGACCAATCATGCTTTTCGACGGCAATTAGTGGGTTCGCAACTTGGTTGGCAGGGTGGGCAACATCTTAACTTAAGCGTTCTTATTGAAGGTGTGTATCATCAGCGCAGCTATTCATTATTAGGTTTGGCGCACCAACCGCTCTGGTGGCACGACGTTACTACTGGCAACAGTATTAATAGTGGCGATAGCAAAAAGAAACCCCCTTATCTTGCGGTTACTATTGCTATTAAGCCACAAGGCTTGGTTTCGGATTATTTAACCAAACATATGGCACTTGGCAGTGTCATCAACAGTAGTGTTCCCAGTGGCTCTTTCACTTTGGCACAAACATCTATAACGGTACAGACAAAATCTGCTGCTGAAAAATCTGCTTCTTTATTATTTATCGCGGGTGGCAGCGGTATTACGCCCATGTTAGGACTCATCACGCAAGCACTGGACAACGGACATCAGGTGACGTTGCTATATTACAGTCGCACTGAAATGCTCCCGTTCAAAAACCAATGGCAACAACTGAGCATAGCTTATCCAGCTTTCACCTATCATCTGATCAATACCGAGAAATCTGATACTTATTTGGCTGGCAAGCGACACTTGAGCGTAGACAGTTTGTTGGCATTAAACCTGCCACTGGCAGATACGCAAATATTTGCATGCGGGTCACAGGCTCTGTTGACTGGCTTATATAAAGCAGCGGCAAAGGTAACCTTACCGCACAATAAAAACCTGCGCGATAATATCATTGTAGAAAACTTTGGTCATGCGTTGCCTGATTTCGATTTTGATAACAAACAAGCGCTCGATAGAAAAAAACACGCAGCACAACACACTGTTTATTTACGGGCGAGGCAACGGCAGTTTGACAGTAGCACGACAATATTGAATGCCGCAGAGAACGCAGGAATTCGCTTAGCACATGGTTGCAGACAAGGTATCTGTCAGTTGTGTCGCTGCAATAAAATCAGCGGCGTGGTCAAAAATATCCACACAGGAAAAATGAGCAGTGATGGTTATGAATCTATTCAAACTTGCATCAACATTGCCATGACTGATGTGGTGCTAGATATTTAGCAACACGGTGATAAAAATGAATACTCATAACGGCTCATAAGATAGAAACACAGCCTGCTGTTACCTTATAGCCTACGGTAAAAACTTAAACAACTTATTGAGCCGAACCCAGTACCGACTCTCCGTACCATTTCGGTTAAGGATTATTTATGCGCTTGCTACCACCCGTCACTACTGCACAATCTACTGTACCAGTTTTGACCCCACTAACTGATGCAAAACAGCAGAAAGCAAAGCAGTTGACTCGCTACCCAACGTTGACAGGAGTGCCCTTACCGAAGGCGCAATCTGATGCCCTCGCTCATGAATTAAATGTGCTTTACCGAAGCGTGATGGATTCGTTAGGTAGTGATGACGCACGATACATTAAACGAATGTATGCCGCGGTAGTCTATAGTGAAATGACAGCGCGTGGCTTACTGGCAGCGGCTGGATGCATGCAGTCAAAACGTAAAATAGTCGCGACTTGGTTATTGGGTACCTCACTACTGAGTCTCAGCAAAATTCTAAACAATATGGAACTTGGGCATAATGTCATGCATGGTCAGTATGACTGGATGCAGCACCCGTATCTCAATAGCCAAAAGTTTGATTGGGACATTGTCTGTCCTGCCCCCTTGTGGCAACACTCTCATAATTACTTGCATCATACTTTTACCAATATCGTTGGTCGTGACCATGATGTTGGCTATCACTTAATTCGCGTGACTGATGAGCAACCTTGGACGCCAAGCGACCGCCACAATATGTTTAAGACAGCGATATTGGCTCTAGGTTTTGAGTGGGCGGTCGCCTTTCATGATATTCAAATCAGTGTCGACGAATACGCAGACTCCCCTGATCGACACCAAACCATGCAACAGAAATCTCGCGCATTATTTGCCAAAATCGCCCGGCAAGTGGGCAAAGATCATATTGTGCTACCCACGTTAGCAGGGCTGACATTAGGTCGAAGTAGTGCTATGACGACACTGAGCGGTAATGTTACTGCCAATATCGCTCGTAATCTGTGGACATGGGCGGTGATATTCTGTGGACACTTTACCGAACAAGCACACATCTATACCCATCTCGATGCCGATGAGACTAAAGGCGACTGGTATGTGCGTCAAATTCTTGGCTCCAGCAATATTCAGGGCAGTAAGCTGTTTCACATTTTGACGGGTAATTTATCGCATCAAATCGAGCACCATATTTTCCCTGATATGCCAGCCAGTCACTATGCTCGTATCGCACCACAATTACAGGCGATATGCCGCAAGTACAATCTACCCTATAATACTGGGCGCTTTGGTACACAATTCCGGCAAATGCTGGGACGTATCCGCCACTTTAGCAAGCCAAGTGCGGAAGAATGGCAGTCTTATTTACACTCACAAACTACGTCAATCGCTGAAACAAATCATGCCGTAACAGAAAGACCAAAAGAGCTGCCCGCTATACGTGGATTGGGTAAGTATCTTCCCCCTGTCATGCGTCAAGCCTTATTTTATGCTTGATGTACAGCTCATATGGAGATCACTGGCAGACCTCTTTAGTCTTAACATTTACGCTATCGACTCTTACGCTAAAGAACTATAAATGTGAATCGAAAGGACTCATACTTTAGTGAATAATCTATTTGGTCATTCAAGCTTTTTTCATTTAAAAATACGCTTGATCCATCCTAAAAAAAACCAATAATATTTAATGATAATAATCAATAATAACGGAGAACATCCATGAAAAATCAAGACTCTGAACAAAACCTAACCATCACCCATGATGAACAGGCTAATCGCTTTGAGACCTCTATTGACGGTCATACTGGCTATATTAGCTATCAAGAGCGTGACGATACATTAGTTTATGATCATACTATCGTACCTCAGGAGCTAGGCGGGCGCGGTATTGGTTCAGCATTGGTCAAGCATGCCCTCAACTATGCTCGTGAACAGAATAAAAAAGTGATACCACAGTGCTCATTTGTCTCGTCATATATCAGCAAACATCCTGATTACCAAGACTTGCTATAGTCCACTCTTTAGCGATGAGCCATAGAAAATGTAGTATGCTAGTAGGCATTATAATTTCTTTAGAAGTATTTTAAGCATTTATTATGGTTCAGCTTGGCTAATAAAATTGAAGCGTTAATACGCTACTACCCTCCTATTTATTTGCTATCGGCCCTCGTATATTTATCTTCGAATATATGGCAAGATAGCAAATATAGGCGGGTTTTCTGACCTATAATGCCGATAGAATAAAAGGTCTTTACAGTGATGTAATAGCGTCAATGATATAGCTGAAAAAGAGGATTGAAGTTTCGTAAAATAGCTTTGACAGCTACAATGTAGTGCCTGATATAGTTTTTAATAAACCAAACCAACATAATAATAAAGGTGATTAATATGAGTAGTTTATCTGATAAGCAAGTAAATTTGCAGCTAGAGGAATTGCCCGGTTGGCAGCGCGAGGGCAATGCTATCGTAAAAACATATCACTTTAGCGATTTCGTCGAAGCCATAAGCTTTATGAATCAAGCAGCGTTCCATGCCGAAGCGCTCGAGCATCATCCCGAATGGCGCAACACTTATAACGTGGTAGAGGTGCGCTTGACTACTGGCGATACTGGCGGTATTACCAGCCATGATATTCGTCTGGCTAAACGGATGGAACACATTGTCCAGCCGAAACGTTTATAGTGATGTGTTTGTTTTTATAATGTTTATAAAAATTTTTCATTAGCAAATACATTATTAAATACAAAAAAAAAGTCCTCAATTGAGGACTTTTTTATTTAACAATCTACAGGTATTAATTACATCTTGCGGCTTACAAATGCCACAATAAATAAAATGACAGCGACAGCTAAGAAAATATATGCCAAATTAGCAGACAATCCTGCGACACCGCCAAAACCCAACAAACTTGCTAACAATGCGATCACGGCAAAAATAATAGCCCAGCGAAACATAACCTTCTCCTTAAAAATTATTATTAGAAAACCAGATTTTTAGATTGATATAAAGGACAATTATTAATAAATAACCATCATTATTAATGAGTGTCTTGCTCTCTCTAAGATTCCTTTTTCTTTACTTTTTGTTTTTTTAATACTTATTAGTTTTTCAACCATTATTACTGCTTACGACCATAGATTAGCAATATTTATCTCTAGAAAACGTTCATTTTGGTAATGATATCGGTAGGTTATGTAACCTTTGTAGCAAATCTTAACATCGAACCTTTTTTCCATCCCTTTATGGGAGTTATGTGTATAGATGGTTAGTTATCACTTAGCCATCAACATTTTCATCATATAATCTGCTATAAACAGTAACTTACAAGTCATTTTTACTGGTCAAAAATACTTTAATATATCTTTTTCAGGCAGATATAAGTCATGATTCATTTAGTCATGACTTATATATATAGTTAACCTGATTTCTATCAAAAAATCAGACTTCAAATTCTGACTGTTAAATGGCAATGAATTTTAAACGTCACACAACTCATCAAAATAGCTATTAAGGATAATAAATATGGATACCAATACTAATACGGATACCTCAAACAATACACGACAGCGCAGCGATGAAAAGCGTCCTTACGCGGTCATCTTATATGGTGCAACCAGCTTTGTTGGTCAAATTACAGCACACTATTTAACAGAGTTTTTATCTAATACTAAAGACAAAGATGGCGCCGATGTCACGTGGGCGATTGCTGGGCGTGATGAAGCAAAACTGAACGAATTGCAATCTAAACTTGGCAGCACCGTCGATATTATTCTTGCTAATAGTGACGATGCGGACAGCCTTGATGAGATGACCAAACAAACCCAAGTCATCATTTCAACCGTCGGCCCTTATCTCAAATACGGTGAGCCGTTGATCAAATCTTGTACCACTCATGGGACAGATTATGTCGACCTCACTGGTGAAGCTATCTTTATCAAAGATATGATGGACAAGTATCAGGACGCGGCAAAGCAAAGCGGCGCTCGTATTGTCAACTCGTGTGGCTTTGATTCGATTCCATCGGATTTGGGCGTCTACTTTACCCAAACCCAAGCAGAAGAAAAATTTGGTCGCGCTTGTGATGTGATTCATATGCGTGTCAAAGCGGCGAAAGGCGGTCTATCGGGTGGCACCATTGCCTCGATGGCGACTATTTTTGAAGAAGTTGGAAAGGACAAGTCACGTCGTAAGCAGGTAGCAAATCCTTATCTACTCAACGATGATAAAGATGCGCCAAACGTGCGCCAAGCTAATGTTAGTAAGCCAGAATACGATAGTGAGCACAAACGCTGGCTTGCGCCTTTTGTCATGGCCAGTATCAATACCCGTATCGTGCATCGCACCAACCAATTGCTTGGCTATGAATATGGTCGTGACTTTAAATATGACGAAGCAATGTGGATGCAAGATGGTGTGAAAGGTCAATTATCAAGCTATGCAATGAGCGCCGGCTTGTTTGGATTTGCCACTGCTATGATGGTCAAACCGAGCCGTGAATTATTAGCTAAGCACGTGCTACCCAAGTCAGGTTCTGGTCCGTCTGCAGAAGAGCAAGCAAACGGCTACTTTGACATTCGCCTCTTTGGGGAAACGGCTAATAAAGACACCATCAATACAAAAGTAACGGGTGACAAAGATCCAGGTTACGGCAGTACCTCGCGTATGCTAGCTCAAGCAGCGTTATGCTTAGCACAAGATATCAGCAAAGAAGAAATTGCTGGTGGTTTTTGGACGCCAGCCTCTGCCATGGGTAAGCATCTACTAGCGCGTTTAGAAGAGCATGCGGGTCTTAGTTTTGAAGTTGTCGATTCGTAAGATTACCCATTTATAAATCAAAGCAATCTACTTCTTAATATCTAATTAATGACCGTATCTTAGCAACGAGATACGGTTTTTTATTGCCTATTTTTTCTCATTATTCAGATTGCAATCTTTTGAGCGATTGTTAATAAATAATAATAACGTGATTCTTTGGTAAACGATATTGGAACTTCTTGCCTTTTTAATACATTAAGCTACACATTTCTAGAATAATGTCACAGCCATATTGCAGTGAATGACGTAGGATAAAAAAGGTTAGGCAACTTTTTACCCCATATCTTTTTACCCCATATTGCATAGCAGCTTTGAGAGGAATAATTGGCTCATTAATATTCCATTTAGACTTTAAACGCGTCAGAGTAATTTTCTAATGCAATAAAAATCATATTAATAAAAATTAAGTTTTATTGATTTATCATAAACTTGGAATAAATCAATAGCCCCTCATCTAATTAAAAGGACATGACAATGACAATGAAAATGAATATATTGACCGCTGCTGTGATGACATCTGGTCTTGCTATGTTTGCAAGCTCTGCTAATGCTGCTATGACTACCGATAGCCATGGCAATGTTGGCTATGACAGTTATGAGGAGTGTGTCACCGCTGTCAAAGACGGTTCGGCCAAATTTTATACCCCTTATACTTATCAAAACCCAAAGCGCCAAGCAGGTGAAGCGACTGTCAAAAAAATGCGCTTGTCTGAAGTAATGATTCCTCAAACAGTGGTCAATGCAAACAACTTAACAGCCAGTGATTACTCAGCAGGTGCTTGTGATTTAGGGGTTGGGCAGTCAAATGGTCGCTATGGTGTTTCGGGTGCATTGGTTGGAAAATACGTCCCAATCGCCGCTGATATGCCTGTCAACGTCTATATGGATAAGGCTGGCAATCCAGTACGTTTAAGCATGCAGCAGTGCGATAACCACTTCGGTGCCAAGTTTCCAACGCCTATTATGAGCGAAACAAAAGAAGCTACAGCACCAGAAGCACAACTCGCGATTATCGAAGATCGCCGTGTAGAGCCTGTCATCGTTGAAACCACACGTGTTATCCGCCCTACTAAATATAGTGTCAAAGAAGTCATCATCGTACCGAACGATCAAATCAAGCGAGTAAACACAGCGTCAGGTACAGCCATTGCTATCGAAGACGAGGCTAATCGTACTGTAATCGTTGGTGAAGAAGCAGATGCGGATGTCATCGACAATACTGAAATCAATCAAACTTTCCCAATCATTCGTGTTCCTAGTAGCAGCACTCAACAACGCGTCGTTGATCCAAACACTGGCAAGTATATCGTTATTGAATAAGACTTTAATGAAATACAGACGAACCAAATTCGTTTAGACATCGTTGCTATAAAAATTAGAGATAGGAAAATTAGAGATAGGAAAGTAGAAAATAATACTATTTTCCTATCTGACAATAACCATACAATAGTTGCACAAAGTCACCTGCTAACATCCGTCTGTTAGAATTTTAATCTATGGACTACTGAACTAACGCTTGTTTAGTTGGTATTCTTCCCTTTAGATTTTTATCACTGATTTAGGTCAGCTTATAAAGCTCTTTATCCAAATCCATCATGATAGTCTCTTAATGGTTATCATGATTTTATTTTGTCTATCAATTAAATGTTAGATATATTAAATATATAGATTTGAATTACTAAATGAATGTGTGATATGCAACTGCTGTATACAGCAGTTAGCAACATAAGCGTCAAGTTTGAAATTTTTTAAGCTGACATTATAAGATTGTAAATTAAGGAATTGATTAATGAAAAAAAATACTCTATCTTTATCGCTACTGATTGGCGCTGCGCTCACTATCCCAAGTTTGGCGATGGCAGCACCTGCTGATACTGCGGCAGTAGATGTGCAAACAGCGGCTACCGCAACCACACTTGAGATGGAAGGTGACAATACAAATAATGCTTCAGTAGACAATCAGTCTAGCCCATTTCAGATTAGTGAGACACAGGTTATCTCAAGAGCAAGCGCTAATAATGTTAACAACAGTGCTAATCAACAGCCGATGACTACTGAGCTTCAAGCTGAGCAAGAAGCAATGGATGCCGAGCAAGAGCTGATTCAAGATTCTGAAGAAGCGATGCAAGAAGAAGACTCGTTAGATACACAAGAAAAATTACAAGAAGCTGAAGAAGCCACAGAAGAATTATAGAATACAAAATAAAGTACGATATGAACCCCGCTGTTAACTGAAATCACGCAGAAGAGGTTATTCAGCGAGTTAAGTTTTGAGTAGTTATTAGTGTTCATTAACAATTTCTATTTTTAGATACATTCCATAAAAAAGGCAGCCTAATGGCTGCCTTTTTTATCACTATTGATATTAACTATTTTTTGGTTTTAGTCACGCCAGCTTCCTGTAACAGCGCCCCAAACGTACCCATTTTGCTAGGTGCTTCTGCTTTATCAGCCCTTGGCGCTTTGCTACGATCGTTATTAGCATTGTCTTTATCCTGACGATTACCGCGAGATTTCGACGGACGCTTATCAGTCGCTGGACGGCTACTGTTTGGGCGTTTGCTATTTGTATGATCGCTACGTGGACGACTGACTTTCTCATCATTACCAGTACTTTCAGCCGATTTCGCTGCTGGGCGCGCAGGCTTTTCAGATTCTGGCTTCATACTAAAGCCAATACGACCACGTTTTTCATCGATAGAGATGACACGTACCGAGACGATATCGCCCGGCTTGACGCGATTCATCGGGTCTGCAACGAAGTCGTTGGCCATCTGAGAGATATGTACCAAACCGTCCTGATGGACGCCAACATCAACGAAGCAACCAAAGGCTGTCACATTAGTCACCACGCCTTCAAGCTGCATGCCCTCGCTCAAGTCTTTAATACTGTTAACGTCTTCACGGAAGTTAGCAGTCTTAAATTCAGGACGTGGGTCGCGTGCTGGTTTGACTAGCTCCTCGATGATAGCAGTTACACTAATATTGTCATCATTAGCAGCCAGTGCAGTGCTATCTATCGTATTTAATATGCCGTCATTACCGATGACTTCTGGCAATGCCTTACCAGTTTGTACCAATAAGCTATCGACCAGCGCATAGCTTTCTGGATGCACACCAGTGGCATCAAGGGGATTACTACCACCATGGATACGCAAGAAGCCTGCTGCTTGCTCAAAGGTCTTAGCGCCTAAGCGTGGGACATTTTTCAATGATTCACGACTGTCAAAAGCACCATGCTCTTTACGATAGGTCACGATTTGCTGCGCGACGTTTTTATTCAAACCAGCGATATGTGCCAAGATAGCAGGGCTTGCAGTATTTACATCAACGCCAACCGCATTTACGCTATCTTGCGTGACTTTATCAAGACTATCTGCCAATTGCGTTTGGTTGACATCATGCTGATATTGACCAACGCCAATGGCTTTTGGATCAACCTTGACCAATTCTGATAAAGGGTCTTGCAAGCGACGGGCGATAGAAACCGCACCGCGTACAGAAACGTCTAAATTACCAAGCTCATCAGTGGCAAGCTCACTGGCTGAATAAACAGACGCACCTGACTCATTGACGATAACTGATTTGGCTTGTAATTCAGAGTTGGCAGCCAAAATTTCTTTAATCATCGCATCTGTTTCGCGGCTCGCTGTACCATTACCAATAGCCACTAAATCAACGTTGTAAGTACTTAATAATTCATCGATGACTTTTTTGGCTTCATCCATTTTATTATCAGGGGCAAATGGATAAACGGTTGCGACGACAGGCTTGTCTTCGTTATCTAACATGACGTGACCTTGAGCATCGACGATGGCCATTTTTACGCCATGACGAATGCCAGGATCAACGCCTAAAATTACTTTGCGGCCGGCAGGCGCTGACATTAATAAGTGCTGTAAATTATTGGCAAAGACATCAATCGCATCGGCCTCAGCAGTCAGACGTTTTTCCGTCAATAAACGATGTTCGATATGCGGACGCCATTTGTCTTTCCATAAACTGGTCGCAGCTTCTGTCAAAAATTCTTGACGGGCATCAGGTGCTTTGGTATCAAGCTCAAAATGCTTAATGATTTTTTCGATAAAGGGTGCGTCTTCGCCTTCGATTTTAAGACCTAAGACGTTTTCTTGACGACCACGTAGCATCGCTAATAAACGATGATTCGGCAGACGCGCAAGGCTTTCGCTATGCTCGAAGTAATCTTTGAATTTCTCGCCGACTTCGCGTTTTTCTTCACTGGCAACGGCAGATACGATACTGGCAGTTTTAGCAAAGCCACTGCGCAAGTTGTCTAGCAAAGCCAAAGCCTGCGTCCATTCATCAACGATGATGGCTTGTACGCCAGCCAATTGCTTGGTGATATCGCTAAAATCAACTTCGATCTCATTACCACTATCATCGGTAATGCTCGATTGTACTTGATAGTCTGCTAATGCGTCAGTTGGCGTGACTTCTTGCGTCAAGACGGCTTGCGCTGCCACATCAAGACCAGCAGCACGTGCCTTGGCGGCAGGAGAGCGGCGACGCGGGCGGTATGGCAAGTAGATGTCTTCAAGCTCAAGTTTCGACGTCGCATTATCGATACGCTTCTGTAGCTCGTCATTCAAATTACCCTGCGTGCTTAGCAGCTCAGTAATTTTGAGGCGACGGGTTGCCATGTCACGCTCATAATTGAGTGACTTCTCAAGCGCTCGTAATTGCGCATCGTCAAGATTCTGCGTCTTTTCTTTACGATAACGGGCAATAAATGGAACGGTCGCGCCTTCATCGTAAAGTTTGACAAACGCATTGACTTGAGCAGTCTTAATGCCAAGCGCGCGAGCAAGCTTGTCGTGAATATTCGCGTGTGTGGTTGCATCCAAAACCTGTGCATTTGTCGAGGTTTGAGATGGCGTTAAGGTATCAGTGCTACTCATAGACGTATCAATCGTTGAGAAATGTAGTTTTGCATTATAGCAAAAGCTGCATGAATAAAAATCCTTTTTATCTTTTCGTTATTTATCGCTAGTTTTATGACGAAAATCGTCTCATATCATAGGTTCTGTCGCTTTATTAAACAAACGCATACAGCATTTGTCCTGATGGGTGATGCAATTAGTGGTGCAATCTTATACACTAAAGTATCGAAGGCGCAAATATTGGTACGCGCTGACGCATTGAACAATAGTATTCAAATTTATGATGGATTGAGACGGACCTTTACTTTTGACCACTCATTGAATAAAGACAGTTTTTTTGTATAGTCGATTCAAGATAATTTAGCGATGAGGACAGCACGTTAAAATACTATAAATAGTAGACTCAACGAACCTGACACCGTATTGTCTTTATATCATTTTGACTATATAACCTTTAGCCTTGACTGTTAACGATAATTTCTACTAATAATAATTTTTATAAGAGGATGCCTGTATGTCTGAAAATAACAGCCCTGATACCTTAACTCAACGAATTTTAGTCGTTGATGACGATGCACGCTTGCGTTCTTTATTACAGCGCTTTCTAGAAGACGACGGTTTTGTCGTTCGTACCGCTCATGATGGTAGTCAAATGGATAAGCTGTTGCAGCGTGAGCTTTTCTCATTGGTGGTACTCGATTTGATGCTACCAGGCGAAGACGGCATCAGTATCTGTAAGCGTCTACGCGAAGACAATGGTGACATCCCTATCATTATGCTGACAGCTAAAGGTGGTGATGCCGATCGTATCGCTGGTCTTGAAGCGGGTGCCGATGATTATCTGCCAAAACCCTTTAACCCAAAAGAGCTGTTGGCTCGTATCAAAGCGGTATTACGTCGTCAAAATCGCGAGCTGCCTGGCGCACCAAGCCATCAGCTTGAAGTGGTTGAGTTTGGACCGTGGACGCTTGATTTATCGACACGTACGCTTAAACGTGACGGCAATGTTGTCACTTTAACGACAGGTGAGTTTTCGGTGCTAAAAGCACTGGTGCAGCATCCACGTGAGCCGTTGACACGCGATAAATTGATGAACCTTGCGCGTGGTCGTGAATGGGGTGCGATGGAGCGTTCTATCGACGTACAGGTATCACGTTTGCGTCGTTTGATTGAAGACAACCCTTCACAAGCGCGTTACATCCAAACCGTTTGGGGTGTAGGCTATGTATTCGTTCCTGACGAAGCTGAAGTAGAAACCGTTAAAAGTGAGTAACTTTTGACTATGTGTGTCCTCATTTTGAAAGTTTCGATTATCGATTGAATTGAGGACACACGCTAATATCATTTCCTTTTAATATAGGTCGTGTTTGATTACTCACAAATACGGCCTATATGATGAGTGTCTCTGTGAAAAAACCTATTATTTTTCAAAACATACCCTGCACCTTAGTGACAGGGTTTTTGGGTGCTGGCAAGACCACAGTGATTAATCAGCTGCTTGCTATGAAACCTGCCGATGAGCGCTGGGCATTACTAATCAATGAATTTGGTCGTATCGGTATTGATGGTGCGCTGCTGGCAAGCGCGCAAGATAGTAAGCCTGAGCAAGATAATATTGCGATACGCGAAGTCAGTGGTGGCTGTATTTGTTGTACCAGTCAGCTGCCATTACAAATTGCTATCAGTCGGCTACTTAGTGAGCATCATCCACAGCGGTTGCTCATCGAACCTACAGGGCTTGCTCATCCACGTGAGCTTATCATGCAACTCAGTGCACCGCATTGGCAAACAGCGCTCAATATGCAAGCAGTAATAACGGTATTGAGTGGCGTACAATGGCAGCAAGACAAATATCGTCATCATGACGGTTTTCAAGCGCATGTCCGTGATGCCGATGTGTTGGTCATTAATCGCTATGCTCAATTAAGCGATAGCAAAAAACAAGCACTGCAACAATGGATAGCCAAGCTCAATGCACAGGTAAAAATTATTTGGGCAGTATCTGAGCAGATATCTCATGATACAAATGACTCATCCAATATTCTTTTATCAGAATCAAGCGTGTCAGAGCTGAAAACCCAGCTAACCAAGCCCAGTCAGGTTATCTCGAAACAACGCACAGTCAATATTATTCACCCTCAAAAATCGATTATTAGTTTGCAACCGCAGAGCAATGCCCTATCGATATCGACCACCTTGTCATCCGACGCTTTTACAAACAAAGATGATGCGCAGACCGACACAGATATTGAGCTACCTTATCGTTATCATGAGAAACAACAAGAGTTACAGTTGGCGGGTTGGAGACTGCCAGCGTACTACATATTAAAAGCGGATGAGTTACAGAGTTGGTTATTAACGCTACCGAACTGGCAACGTATCAAAGGCGTGGTTCATACGTCTGATGGCTGGCTACAAATCAATTTTACCCCTGACAGCTTAACCACCAGTACGGTCAGCGCACAAGTTGATAGTCGGCTAGAGATTATATTACAGTTGGATGCAAATACTAATAACGACAACGATACAGCGGTAGAAAGCGACCGCTCAGAAGAAAAAGATAGGACAGCATTTTTATCTTCTATAAAGACGCTACCTTCTATCGATTGGGATACCTGCGACCGTGAACTAATGGCACTGGTTATTTGACACACTCCCACCACTTTCGCCAAGCTCAAGTGGGGGATTCTAAAAGCAGATGCTCTTAGGCGACTTTCTCACGAAGGTCGCAAGTTTTCTGTTTCAACGGGCGACCTTTACTGCATCCTCCCTCCGCAGACAAAACGGCATGTCCTGCCGCTAATATGTTACGAGCTGCATTAAAATCAGCGTTCGCAACATACATGCATTTGACGCACTCAAATTTAGACTGAGTTTGTCTGTTATCGACAGCGATATGCTGGCATTCAGAGCAGGTTTGGCTGGTGTAGCGTGGATTTACTTTGATAAGTAAGCCGCCTTGCCAGTGTTGCTTATACTCAAGCATATCGACCATCATGCCCCAGCCTTGATCTAGGATTGATTTGTTTAATCCTGACTTGGCTTTGACATGACGACCTTTGTTCTCCACCGACCCGCTGGCTGATTTCGACATATTAGCGACCTTTAAATCCTCACAAGCAATCATGGCGTGGTTTTTGCTGATGCGGGTGGTGATTTTATGCAAGTAGTCATGGCGAATATTAGCAATGTGGCTGTGTAGCTTTTGAATCTTGCGGTTTTGCTTTTTCCAGTTTTGGCTAAACAGAACCTTTCTGCTTAATTGACGCTGTAATTTGGCAAGTTTAATTTGATTGGCTTTAAAGCTGTTTTTCGGTTTGATGTACTGACCGTTTGAGGTGGTGAGTAGTTTACTGATACCCATATCCAAACCAATGGCGCTTGTGGCAGGGTGACGTGGGTTCTCATCCAGTTCGCGCTCTGTGCCAAACGACACGTACCAGTGCCCTAATTTCTTGCTAATGGTGACATTTTTAATCGTGCCAATAATGTCTTGCGATTTCCTAAACGTCACCAAGCCCACGCCATTAGGCAGTTTTACTCGATTGCCTTCAACACGACAGTATTTATCAAACTGAACCAAGCGAATGGAGTCACGCCCATCTGATTTGCGCTTAAATTGTGGCATCAATGGTCGTCGTTGAATCTCTGTGCCATCAGCCAATTTAAAGAACTTAGGTTTGCGAGGTTTCTTTTTATTTTCTTTTAACCTGGCATGTACTTTAGGATCAAAAAAACGCGACCAAGCCGATGCCAGATCACGTACTTTTTGTTGTAAAGAGACAGCATTTGAGCTGGTTTTTAAGAACTCGAAATCAGGGTTGCTTTTTAGATCCATGATTTTATTAACGAGGTTGGTGGCATTGATAAACGCATCTTTAGCAAACATCTCAAATGAGATTGCCAGCACTTGATTCCAAACAAAACGTGCAGAGCCGACAAGATTATTTAAAATAATCTCCTGCTCCGTATTAGGCTCCAGCCTAAATTTATACGCTTTGTTGATTTTCATCTAACACTCTTTATAAGTTACAAGGTATTATAATAATTAATTATTCTACCAGATTCAGGCGCATATTATGTAATTTAAACATTAAAAATGATGCGAAATTCACCGCCACCCTAATGTCGGATGGCGTCCTCTTTCGCGGTTTTGATAGTAATAGACAAAAAAAGGGCAGACATTGCTGTTCGATATAGCAATGCCTGCCCTTTTTCTTTTTTAACGTAATTGACTGTCTTTGCTACCGCGCCGGTTGAACAGCTCAGCGGCTCTCGCCTCTTGTTCAAGTTCTGTCTGACAGCTGACGCAATGCTGAATACCAGGCACTGCTAACCGCCGTGCTTCTGGAATAGGCTTGCCGCATTCATCACACGTCTCGGCACTGATGCCAGTTGGCAACGCACGTCTTGCCCGCTCTAATGCATCATTTACCGTTGCATCCATTTGCTCATGCTCAGCACCATCTCTTGACCAACCACCTGCCATAACTCTATCCTATTTACGATAATTAGATATTACAAATCGCTTTAATAACAAATAGATGGGGTTGTTTATAATTAATTGCAACCTACTAGAGCATGCCTCAATCTGAAAGTATGCGAATAAATACGCTAAATAATGACATTTCCTAGCAAAAAATCACATGGCTAACCTTTTGGCTGTAGCTCAACCACTTGCCCGCGTACCCCGATACTGGCATCACTCATCAGACAAACATAGCCTGCCATGATATCTTCAGGTGTTTTTAGGCTCATAGGACTCTCTCCTGGATAAGCATGGGCGCGCATATTGGTACGAGTGCCACCAGGATTGACACAGTTAAAACGTAAATTAGTTGTATTCTGTGTCTCTTGGGTAAAGATATCACTCATGCCTTCTACGGCTTGCTTGGACAGCGCATAAGCACCCCAGAACGCGCGAGGATGTGTACCGACCGTGCTAGAGGTGAAAATAACAGAGCCATTCTCAGCATCTTTAAGTAGTGGTAGCAGTGCTTGGGTGAGCATAAACGTCGAGGTAAAGTTCACCTTCATAACTTGTGCAAAAGTATCGACGTCATACATCTCAAGTGGGGTTAGCTGCCCAAGCATACCCGCATTGTGCAAGATGCCATCGAGCTGACCGACTTCTTTATTAATCAACCCCTCTAACTGCTGCATTTCAGCATAGGTTGCCCCTTCTAGATTCATCGGTAGCATGGCAGGCTGTTTGCCACCAAGACTTTCAATCTCATCATAAACATATTCAAGCTTGCTGCTGGTACGTCCCAATAACAGGACTGTCGCTCCATAACGAGCATAAGTCAGCGCGGCAACGCGGCCGATACCGTCACCTGCCCCCGTGACCAAAATAGTCTTACCATCTAAACAATTATCAGATGGTACAAAGTTGCGAATATCATTATGAGTTAACGGTTGAGTTAGACTTTGAACGGTTTTCTGGTGGTCTTGCTGACTAGCTGACTGGTTAATATTGTCACTCATGGCATTGCTCACTGCTTATCGTTTAATAGTTGGGATGCTAAGTATTTATCGTGTTTCTTTAAAAACATAGAGTGTGGCGGACTCGATTTATAATTTTATTTATAAATAGTCAAATTTACCAGAAGAGAGCAACAGTTTATTTAATTGCTCAGGCGTATCAGTAATATAATCTGCACCCCATTTCTTTAGGTTTTTTTGATCTTCAGGCGGAATATAACCATAAGCAGCTAGAATCGTCGGCATGCCAGCGGCATTACCAGCTTCGATATCACGGATATGATCGCCAACATAAATCACGCTTTCAGCGGCGCCGCGAGGGATACCAAGCTTCTCTAACGCCGCATACATAGGCTCTGGATCGGGTTTTGAGCGAGACACATCATCAGGACAGACCAAAGCAGAACAGCGCCCGTCTAACTGCATCTTGTCTAGTAACTTCTCTGCCAGATAACGCGGCTTGTTGGTCACAATACCCCATGGCACCCCTTTTTCTTCAAGAGCAGTCAACACATCTTCTAATTCAGCGAACACACAACTATCGACGCATATCTCAGCTTCATAATCATCTAAAAACTGTTGGCGAAACTCCTGCAAAGCTTCTTCGCTAACCTCAATTTGATCGTTATGACGTAGCATCAACTGTACCATCGCTGAAGCACCAGCAGAAACTTGCTCGCGAATTTCTGCTTCAGGGGGTGCTTGCCAATCATTTTCGCGGCTCATTTTACCGATAATACGGACAAAATCAGCAGCCGTATCGATTAATGTCCCATCGAGATCAAATAAAACCGCTTTTACAAATTGGCTCATAGTGAATGCTCTTAATATAGATAAGGTGTTGAGTGAAATAATATGACATGAAAACAACCAAATACGGCATTCAGCTTAAGCCAGTGGCTTGTGTACTGCCATCATGTAATTAACATCGACATTTTGAGCCAGCCAATAACGCTTGGTCAGCGGATTATAATGCAAGCCAATGATATCTTGACGTGTGAATCCCGCATCAATTGCCATTTTATCTAATTCGGCTGGCGTGATAAATTTGGCATAGTCATGAGTGCCACGATCGAGCAAACGCAACACATACTCTGCGCCAACGATGGCAAACAGATATGATTTAGGGTTTCGATTGATCGTCGATAATACGCAGACACCGCCTGGTGCCAATAACTCAAAGCACGCCTGCACAATCGAGCTGGGATCAGGCACATGCTCGAGCATCTCCATGCAAGTCACTATATCGAACTGACCTGCATGAGTTTTGGCTAGTTCTTCTACTGGGATATGCTGATAGCGCAGCGTCTCATGTAAAGCGCTTTGCTCTGCATGCAGCGCTGCCGCTTTTAGGTTTTCGGTACCTAAATCAATCCCTGTCACATCCGCACCGCGACGTGCCATAGACTCTGACAATATACCGCCGCCACAGCCGACATCGAGCACTTTTTTTCCAGCCAAGCCGGTTTCAGCCGTTTTATGAATATCTGTATCAGCACTGTCATTTTGATAACTGCGCTTGACGTTTTCTTCTATCCAATTTAGACGCAGTGGATTTATTTCATGCAAAGTCGCAAAGGCACCCGTCTTACTCCACCATTCGCTTGCCAACTTATTAAACTTGTCGACTTCGCTAGGATCTACATTAATGGCGGTAGCCGTTGTATCATCAAGACCGCTGTTTGCTTGCTCATTCAAAGAAGGCGAGGAAGATAGAGCTGAGCTCATTGCATTTTTCCTTTATTGTCATTATCGTTGTAATCATATACAGTGCACAATTATGTGCCTAATATTAGCATGAGAGCGGCAGCTTTGTCGTGAGTACATCGTCACCGATTGTGAATGCTCTTAGCAAACGTTCATACTTTCTGTACCGTTTTTTTAGAGGATAGATGCCTCAAACAGCTTAAAATCTAAATAATAAGACGCTAAAAAAATTCCAAAAAACTTGGTGAAATAAGCCTTAAATAATGGCTCACAGCTTTACAACCATTAGTTAAGAATCGGATTCACAAGCGACCATGTTTTACGTTATTATAGTCGATACGTCACTATAGTTCGATTATACTCGACGCTGTCTCGTTTGGGCACTTTAAAAACCTGTGCGCTATACCCAAAACCATACGATACTAAAACATCTCAACAAACCCTAAGTTTTCACACCTCAAGGATAAAGTATGAAACGTGTCATCACACTGACTGGTCTGGCCATGGCCATTGGACTTGCCACTATGGGCGCACAAGCTGCCGACTATGTCGCCGGAAAAGACTATCGCGTGCTAGACAATCCAGAAAAAATCAGCGGTGATGCTATCATTGTTCGTGAGTTTTTTTGGTATGGTTGCCCGCATTGTAACGTTCTTAACCCACATATGGAAAAATGGGCTAAAAACAAAGACAAAGACGTTGCCTTTTTCAAAACGCCAGCAGCGCTTAACCCTGTCTGGGAAGCGAACGCTCGTGGTTTCTATGCCGCTCAGCTGCTAGGGTTTGAAGACAAGACTCATGACGCATTATTTGATGCCATTCACAAAGATGGTAAGAAAATCTTTGACCAATCATCATTAAGCAAATGGTATGCATCGAAAGGCGTTAATGAGAAGAAATTCAATAGCCTTTATAATTCATTCGCCGTTGGTACAAAAATTGGTCGTTCACAAGCAGGCGCTAAGCGTTATCAGCTCTCTGGTGTGCCAGCAGTCGTCGTGCAAGGCAAATACGTTGTAACTGGTGAAAGTGCCACTGTACCTAAAGTCGTTGACTATTTGGTTGACAAAGTTCGTGCTGAAAAGAAATAGGTTAAGTACTAATATAAATTAGGTACCGTTATAAATTAGGGACTAGCATTTATCTGCAAGTGTCATTTGTACCTAAATGCTCTTACCCATAAAAAAGCCAATCACTTGATGATTGGCTTTTTTTATTTGCAGACTAAATTAATTTATAAGTGGAGATATTGTATAAATAGTGGTCAAAGCTATTTAGCCGCTATCACCTTATTATTTTTCTTTTTTCAATTGCGACAAAATAGTGACTTCACGAATATAACTGGCTAAATCTGCTTTAGACTCTGCCATCAGCTCATCGTCTTGGGTATGTTTGGCGTACTCAATCCATAACAGTAATTGATACATACTATTTTGTTCAGATGCTTGGTATTGTTTAACGAACTGCTTAAGCGTCCCTTCATCATTAATATTTAAACGCTCAAACCAACTTTCTATTTTTGAGACCTGTTCTTTAGGGAAAAACGCATCAAATAATGCTTTTACCAATTCGTGGCGGTTTTCTTCACTAATCAGCTTACCAACGCGCTTGGTTTGGCGAATACGAGCATTAGCGCTGGTGATATCGGCCAATGCCATGAGTTCTGCCATAAAATAGTCACTAGCTGGCAGATTTTTGAGTTGCTTTTTCGATAAGCTGGCAAGTGGTATCGACAACTTCTGCAAGCGCTCATGGGCTTTTTTAAGTTCAGTGCGCGAGACGCGCATATCCTGTTCTTTCCAGTCAATCATAAAAGCTTTCCAAAATAATAAATAATAAAATTAACAGGGGCATGCTCTCATTTTAGGAATAGTCATAAAAATGAAGATATGCCCCAGTGTTTACCAATAACTACCAACGATTTTTTTCACGATGTTTCGCCAGCACTTTTATACTTTGCGGCACAACATTGGCAAGACGACGTTGTAAATTATCGGTGATGAATACTGAACGATGCTTACCACCAGTACAGCCAATAGCCACTGTCACTGTATGGCGGTTATTGTGTAAAAATTCGGGCAACCAACGGGTTAAAAACTTATCTATATCATCAGTCATCTCAGCCACTTCTGGATAGTCGGCAAAGAATGCGGCAACTTCCGTGTCTAGACCTGTCGAAGTACGCAGTTCAGGGTTCCAATGTGGATTCGGCAAAATCCTCACATCAAAGACAAAATCTGCATCAATAGGACTGCCATATTTAAAGCCAAAAGACAGCAGATTAATCACAATCTGATTGTCCACGCCGACATGTTCACGCAAGCTGTCTTTCAGTTGATGAATATTCAAATTGCTGGTATCAATTCTGATATCGGCATGACCTGCGATAGGCTCTAACAGCTCCACTTCTTTTTTAATCGCGGCAGGTAGATTAAAAGCAATGTGCTTGGCATTATCACTATCGATATCCTGTGACATCAGCGGATGTACGCGGCGTGTCGCATTAAAACGTGCTATCAAAGTGCTTTCTTGCGCGGTCACATACACCACTTTGACCGCATGCGCCCCATATGTTTTCTTTAAGGATGCATGCATCTCTGCAAACTTGGATAGATCCGCTCGCGGTGTTCGAATATCAACACCAAGCGCAATACGACGAATCCCACTTTCATTGACCAATTTATGCGCAGCATCCGGCAATAAGGATAACGGTAAGTTATCAATAGAATAATATCCTAAATCTTCTAAAATATTTAATACTGAGGTTTTACCTGAGCCTGAACGCCCTGATACCACCAGAATACTGAGCTTATCGGTTGCTATTTTACACGCTACCTGCTCAGATTGACTGTTATTTTCACCCTGACTCACATCCATGATTCACCCATTCTAGTCCATTGCATCCTGAAAATTACTATGTCACAACGATTGATCCACCGTCACCAATTGATTGTCTAACAAACGTGCGCGTCCTAGCCAAGCAGCGACTAAAATCATCAAACTCTTATTTTCTGCATTAAAAGTTACAGTATCATTAGCGAGTGACTCTAGCGTATCGGTTTTAATGTCTAAATAATCAATAATGAAGCCAGCATCCGTAATACGCTGATGCGTTTCTGCTAACAACGACTGAACAGCTTGTTGGCTCTGTTCGCCTCTCTCTAGCTGCTTTGCTAAATATTGTAGCGCTTGATGGATAACAGGCGCTACCTCACGTTCAGTAGCACTTAAATATTGGTTACGTGATGAAAGCGCCAAACCATCTGCAGCGCGGACAATAGGTGCCCCTATAATTTCAATGGGATAACTTAAATCACGTACCAATTGCTTAATAATCGCTAATTGCTGATAATCTTTTTGTCCAAAAATAGCCATATCCGGTTGTACAATATTGAACAGTTTAGAGACGACAATACCAACACCGTCAAAATGCCCAGGGCGTGATTGACCACATAATTGAGTGGTAATAGCTCCCGCGAGAACGGAGGTTGGCGGCGGTAAGACTGGGTACATCTCTTCAATACTGGGCGCAAACACATAATCAGTATCGACCGTTGCTAGCTTAGCGACATCCTCATCCAGCGTGCGAGGATAACTATCAAAGTCCTCTCCCGCGCCAAATTGAGTAGGGTTGACAAAAATACTAACCACCACGATATCAGCCTGTTGCTTGGCTATTTTCACTAATTCAAGATGACCAGCATGCAGATTGCCCATCGTTGGCACTAAAGCGATACGCTGTGGGCTATCTTGATTGTCATTTTTTTGTCCACGATAAGACTGTAAAGCCGTACGCAATGCGGAGATATGATGATGAATGATTGGCATGGTTAACTATTCTTCTACTGATAATCGTAAAAACTAAAATGTTAGCTAAACTGGTGCTGCTCGGTTGGAAAACTGCCTTCACGTACTGACTGCTGGTAAAGGGCAAATGCGCCTTCGATACTGTGCGCGCTATTACGCTCATCGGTCAAAAAGTCATGAATAAAGCGCGGGACACGGCCGTGTGCCATACCTAGCATGTCATGCATGACCAACACTTGACCATCTGTATCTGCGCCAGCACCAATCCCAATAACTGGCACTGCGACGGCTTCCGTCACTGCTTTTGCAAGCTCAGCAGGTACGCACTCTAACACTAACAGCGCAGCACCTACCGCAACGACTGCTTTCGCATCAGCAAGCAATTGATCAGCCGCTTCGTCACCACGACCTTGGATTTTATAACCACCAAACACATTGACTGATTGCGGTGTTAATCCTAAATGCACACAAGTAGGCGTCCCTGCTTGCGCCAAAGTCGTGATTAAATCGCAAAGCTCACTACCACCTTCAATCTTAATCACATGCGCGCCCGACTGCATCAGCTGACGACTATTGGCAACCGCTTCTGGCAGGGTCACATAGCTCATGAATGGCAAGTCAGCCAATATCAGCGCGTGTTTATTGCTACGGGCAATATTGGCTGTATGATAAGCCATGTCATTGACAGTCACGGGTAACGTTGAGTCGTGACCTTGCACCACCATGCCCAAGCTATCCCCAATTAGAATCGTATCAATTTCGGCTTTTTCCATCATTCGTGCAAACATCGAGTCATAACAGGTCAAGCAAGTGAACTTGGTACCGTCTTTTTTAAACTTATTTAGAGTAGATAATGTCGTCATATGACCCTCAATTAATCTGCAATGCCTTTAATTATCAATATTGCTACTATCAGAGCTAGACTTGAAATACGTTAGATGAATCTTTCAAACATTTAACATCTATCACTCAGCATCATTTACTTATAATCAATCGCTTGATAATAATGTTAAACCTGTCCAATCGCGACTTTGTGAATAGTCACTTATCAACTTACCGGCGATGGTTAAATTTGGCGCCAATTCTCGCAGTGGTATTAAGACAAAATTGCGCTCACTTAAGCCAGCGTGCGGTATTGTCAGTGTTGGATCAGTAATCTGTATCTCACCGTATAACAAAATATCGACATCCAAACTACGCTCACCCCAACGCCGTATTCGTGCACGCTTAGCCTCTTTTTCTAACTGTTGACAGTAAGCAAGCAACTCAAAAGGCAGCAATATCGTCTCAAACCCAGCGACGGCATTAACAAAATCAGGCTGATCTTGCGGCCCCATAGGCGCTGAAGCGTAAAACGAAGAAACTCGAACCGCACGTATTTGCTTATGCTCTTGCATCGCTGCGATTGCCTGCTGCAAATGTTCTACTGGTGAACCCAAGTCGTTAGACAAATTGCTACCCAGACCTACGTAGCAGGTTACCCAATTCGCGTTGCCCGCATCGTTAGTAATATTAGACATTGTCAGTACTAGGCTGGCGACGGCGACGTTTCGATGGGATAGGGCCTTTATTGTCATTCACACTACTCGTACCAACATTGCCATTTGCAGCTTGGCTGGTTTTAGCAGACTTTGCTTCTGTCGCTTTGGTTGGTTTTTTAGCGCTTGCAGGTGTCGTAACCTTCGCCACTTTCTTGCGCTCAGCCGTTTTTTTAGCCGGAATATCTGTTTTATTAGTAGGCTGGGCTGCGGGCTTAGGTGCTTTTTTTGCATACTTTGCTACAGCTTTAACATCGTTGTTAGTCGTTACTTGCGTCTCTGTATTACTAGCAAGATTTATACTATCTACACTCGGCTGACGACGGCGACGCTTATGCGGTATCGGCTCATTATTCATACTGACGAGCGATGGCGATCTTGCTACCGAGCGAGCCACAGATGAAGGCATAACCTCTGACTGTGTTGCTTTTGGCTGCTGAGCTTGATTTGAGCGATCAGGTTTACTGTCAGCCTTACTACTATAAGAGTTGGCATCAGAACTGGCATCCTGATTTTTTAGTGCTTTCTCAGCCGATACATTCTTATGGGCAGGTTTTTTCTGCGCCGCCTCTTGACGACTATCAGGCTTATCGCCATTTGATAGCTGCTTTTTTAATGGCGGCACGACTTTTTCATGCTCGATTACAAAAAGTGGTGCAGGCTTGGAATGATGGCGTTTATTTGCCGCTTGGTTGCTGCTATTGGCAAGAGATAGCAGTCGTAACTGAGCAAGCTCATGACTATCTTGACTTACTTGCTGCGATTCATAGTGCTTGTTGTTACTGCCACCAGATTGCTTAACAGAGTCTGATTGACTGGCAGCGCGGCGACGGCGTGCTGGAATATTTGACGGGTCATTTACCATATTCTGATCATTCCTACCCTGCTCAGCAGTATCATTGGCTTTGCTGTGCTTGGTATTTTTTTGATGAGATATTGAGTGATCGATGCTATTTGACTCTGAATTTTGATGATTACGCCCACGACCACGCTGCGCTTGTTGCCCTTTTTTATAGGCACCGCGACGAATATTTTCATCAAAATCATCAATGGCTTGCTGCTGCTCTCGTTCAGACAATGTCTGATAGGTCTGCCACCAATCGCCCATACCATTGGTCGACTCTGATAACGGATGCTCAGCATCACCGCATTGCTCACGCAATAACAAAAAGTCAAAACCTGCGCGAAAACGTGGATGCTCAGAGAGCTGGACGATTTGTTTGCTACGCGGGGCTGCAAGTCTTGGCTGCAATATCCAGATATCACGGATAAACTGCTCTGCAAATTTAGGAATCGCGGTCTTGATACGTTGACGATCAATCACTTTACCAGCGGCGTGCATTTGCGCTTCAGCAAACGGCATATTGCGCTTCTTGGCTTTTGCCAACTGATGCAGATAGTTTTCCCATAATAGCGCGGCATAAAAGAACGCCGGATTGATACTTTTGCCCGCAGCAATACGTTTGTCGGTATTAATAGCGACTTGATTGACCAGTGCACTTGGCTCAGACGGTGGATAGATAATTAAGCTATCAATCGCCCCTGACTCAAACAATAGCGGCAATAATGGCACCAGATAACCACCAGTAAACATCTTCTGGGTTTCATCATAGAGACGATGCGGTGATATTTGCTCAAGCAATGCCCAGTTGCCATCATGAAACTGATCGGCTAACTCGTCATCAAACTCAAAACCGAGCTTGGCTTTGAAACGTAAAGCACGCAACAAACGTACTGGATCTTCTTCGATACGCACTGGCGCATGGCCGAGCAGACGAATGATTTTATTATCAATGTCGTCAAGCGCACCGCAAAAATCATGAACCACGCCTTTAAGTGGTTGATAATAAAGCGCATTAATAGAAAAATCACGACGAGAGAAGTCTTGTTTGATATCACCCCAAACATTATCACGCAGGATCATACCGTCTTGATTGGTATTAGCATCATTGGTTGGTGGACCACGGAAGGTAGCAACCTCAATCAACTCACGGCCTGAATACACGTGCGCCAACTGAAAGCGGCGACCGATAATGCGGCAGCGCTTGCCAAAGACGTCTTTGATCTCATGCGGCTTGGCATCAGTGACAGCGTCAAAGTCTTTTGGACGTAAACCCAATAAGGTATCACGCACGCCGCCACCGACGATATAGGCATCAAACCCAGCTCGGTTCAAGGTGGCAATCACTTCAGTAATGGAATTGGGTAATTCAGATTTATTCAGTTCTAACTGCTTGGCGGCACGCTCGGCCATGCATCTACTCCTCGCCGGTATTCTTTAACCACCCCTGATGAACACAGCGTTTATCAGGCGGATGTACCTGCTAGTTTAACAAATTTTGCGCCTAGTAGGTGTGTTATGACTGATACTTACGTGCTATTTTGTCAATATTGGGGTTAATTAAAGCAAAATACTGCCCTTAATCTTGTACGCGTAAACGTCCTCGATTTTTCTCAACCGTTTTTGCACCGATACCTTTGACCTTTGCTAACTCATCCACTGTCTTAAAATCACCAAACATCTCACGATATAAAATAATCGCTTGGGCTTTGCTGCTGCCGATACCGTTTAATGAAACGAGCTCGCCTTCACTAGCACGATTGATATTAATGGTGGCTTGGTCACGTACCTGTATTTTGGCACTTTCTTGCACCAATAGATATTCATAAGCCCTTTGAGGACTATCAAAACAAGGCGCAGCTTGAACACTGTTCAACATAAAGACCGCCAATATTAGACTGAAAACAGCCATATTGACTAAGCTAAAAAATGAGACCTTATGATAAACGTTCATGACGATCGTTCATGTTGTTTCGCCGCTTCCCACAGTGCATCCATCTCTGCTATATCGCTGTCTTCTAAACGCTTGCCAGCCGCAGCTAACTGCGCTTCAATATAACCAAAGCGTGATTTGAATTTATGCACACACGTTAAGGTAGCTACTTCTGCATCAAGATTGAGTTTACGGGCGACATTGACCAGCGCAAACATACAATCACCCAGCTCTTTTTCAATATCACTAATATTGGCTTTGCTTATGTCATATTCAGCAGCGTCTTTTGATTTATCTATCAATTCAGCCTTTAACTCGGCAATCTCTTCATCTAGCTTATCAAAAGCACCGCCAACGCCCTCCCAGTCAAACCCTAACTTTGACGCCTGTTTTTGTACATCTTGCGCTTGCATAAGCGCACTGCCCGCCTTGGTATTGTCTAAACGACGTTTGGGTTTGCCTCGTGCCTCGCGCGATTGCTGCTCCTCTGCTTTAATCTCATCCCAGCGTAATTTTACTGCTGCATCGTCTTTTAAAGTTTCGGCTTCAAACACATGCGGATGACGACGAATCAGCTTTTCTTGTAAAGTGGCTATAACATCGCTCATATTAAAGCGACCTTGCTCCGCATACATCTGACAATGAAACACCACTTGCAGCAGCACATCGCCTAGCTCGCCTTTGATATCCTCATCGTCATTACTTTGTACCGCTTCGCCCAGCTCATAAGCCTCTTCGATGGCATACGGAATAAGACTGTGATTAGTTTGCTTTTTATCCCACGGACAGTCAACACGTAGCCGTGCCATCAAAGCCAATAAATCGTCTAATTCACCACTAGCAGGTGGTGTACCTTGTACCGGTTGGGGGGCTGATATGTTGGCTACTGGGTTACTCATAAGGCAGGCTCCTGTTTAATAGATGGCTTGGGGCGTGATGACTCTTTTATAAAATATAAAGCGGATGATAAGGTGGCATTGGTGGGTTATTGGCTTATAATTGCGTGGTCTGCCTCGTTATTTTACCACCACTTATCTGCAAGGAACCTTATTATTATGTCAACTTCTATGGCCACAGGCTACCAGCCAGCAACTGAATTTTATCCTATGAGCATTGGCTCGTTTAAAGCTTATGATATTCGCGGCGAGCTTGGGGTGACCCTAGATGATGCCATCGCTTATCGTATCGGTCGCGCCTTTGCTCAGATTTTGTCTCAGCGTTATCACGCCGCCGTGACGGACGATCAACAGAGTGAGCTTGCCGTACTAAGACCTGCCATCGTCATCGGTAGCGATATCCGTCATTCAAGCGAGCCGCTAAAACAGGCCGCTATCTGCGGTATGATAGATGCCGGTGTCGATGTGATTGATTTGGGCATGAGCGGCACTGAAGAGGTCTATTTTGCCACCAGTCATTATCAGGCCCTAGGCGGTATCGAGGTCACTGCCAGTCACAATCCCATCAACTATAACGGCCTAAAACTAGTCAAAGAGCACTCAAAGCCCATTAGCGCCGATGATGGTTTGGCAGAGATTCAGGCACTGGCAGAGTCTGGGCAATTTACTACTAAAAACCGATCAGGAATGTTGCAGTTATTAACCAATAAAAGCGCTTATGTCGATCATGTCATGACTTTTATTGATACCGATAAGCTCAAATCGCTTAAATTAGTGATTAACTCAGGCAATGGCAGTGCGGGACCCGTGGTTGACTTATTGATTGATAAGCTTGCACAAGCTGGTGCGCCAATTGAAGTGATTACACTGCATCATGCCCCTGATGGCAGCTTCCCAAATGGCATTCCCAATCCTATGATTGATGCCAATAGAGTGGCCACTCAGCAAGCGGTTTTGGCAAACAAAGCCGACCTTGGGATTGCCTTTGATGGCGACTTTGACCGCTGCTTTTTGTTCGATGAACAGGGTGAATTTATTGATGGCAGTTACATCGTCGGCATGCTTGCCCAAGCATTTTTGAATAAGTACCCAAATGAGTCAATCGTCTACGATCCACGGGTCATTTACAATACTGAAGCCGTGATTAAAGAACATAACGGTAAGGCTGTCATCAGTAAATCTGGACATTCATTTATTAAGCAAGTCATGCGTGACTCTGGCGCTGTTTATGGCGGCGAGATGTCTGCACACCACTATTTCCGTGACTTTTTCTATTGCGATAGCGGCATGATCCCTTGGTTATTAACCATTGAGCTGTTGTCTGTCACTGGTAAGACTTTATCAGAATTGGTTACTGGATATATTCAAGCCTATCCAAGTTCAGGCGAGCTTAATTTTCGGCTCACAACAAATGATGCTCCAACGATTATTAGCGCTATTGAGGAAAAATTTAGCAGCGAAAATCCGACCAAATCGACGCTTGATGGCTTAAGTCTTAACTTCGGCGAGTGGCGCTTTAATCTGCGAGCCTCCAATACCGAACCACTTATCAGATTAAACATTGAAAGTCGTGGCAATGAAGAATTGTTAGCTATTAAAATTCGAGAGATTCAACAGTGGCTAGCAGCGCAAGGTGCTATACCAGCGTAAATGAATACGATTTAATATGGGTGATTTCGATTAAAAATCAAAAAAAAGCTCGCTGATAATTATCAACGAGCTTTTTTGATGACAGAAAAACTGAAATAAAGCTATTTAGACCGACCAATGCCCATATAGTCACCTACCAGACTATCGATCTGCAATCGTGTCAGTGCATTTTGCGCATCAAATACTGGCATCGCGTGTTGATTAAGCTTGGCAATATCTAGTTGATCTTGTGGCGACCAACTAATGATAAAAATCGCCTGTGCGGCACTTAGCTGCTGATAAGGATTATTAATCAATTCAAGCAATGGCTGCTGCTTATAAAGCGCAGCAAGTTCCGTTTGCGCTTTATCACTATAAACCAGCGTGCGAATATTGTAAGACCATAATAACGCTAGTAATGGATGTATGGCTGAGCCTGCGGTACGTCCTGAGCCTGATTTATAACTACCGCCCCAAATCATCACCGTTTTATTGTCAATAAATCCATCAAAATATTGCCAGAATTTGCGGAATATCAGCTCTTTTTGATCTTCGTTAATGTGCATGACTGACTGCAACAGCGGCATATCTAAACTGTGCATTTGGCTGGACTGCTGTAACTTCGCCAATTCGGTGGGTAGTGTGTTACCACCAAAGCCCCAGCCTGCTTGCAGATAACTGCTGCCGACCCGCGCGTCTAGCCCCATGATACGACTGACTTGCTTGATATCTACCTGTTGACTGTCCGCCAAGCGTGACATCTCATTCATAAAACTCACTCGCGTCGCCAGCATCGCCATGATACTGCTACGGGCAAACTCTATCGTTGCGATATCAGCGTGATGAGCGGCACGCGCATGCTGCATTAACGGCTTCAATACTTCTAGATGCTGGCTACTGTTGGCTGTTTTTTCACCAAGTAACCATAGTGAAGGACTTAGCATTGAGCTATAAACATCACCGTCTTGCAAGAATACAAACGGCACATAGTAGACCCACGCGCGCTGCAAATTTTGCGCCAGTGCTGAGACAACCCCTAGTTTCTCAGTGCCACTTATAATCACGGGTAACGATTGCTGATGGCTGTGGTTGAAAGCGGTAATCCAGCTGGCTTCTGCCCATACTGGCTTGATACTGTCTAAAAACAACCAATAAAGCGCAATGGTGCTTTGGTCGTCAACCTTACCAATCTCATTGCTCTCATTGCTCTCATTGCTCTCATTGCTCTCATTGATGTGACGACTGTCACTAAAATTTGTCGTTTCATAATATTGTATTAACGTGTCAGCGCTAGCTGGTAATGCTGTACTGATAATAACCTGCTGCTGCTCATACATCTGCCATAGTGCTTGCAAATGATGCTCAAAGCCGTATTGTTGTATTTGCTGCCTCAATAGCTCAATATCTGCATAAAGATGCACGCGCTGACCTAGACTTGCCAGCACCACGGCGCTAGTAATGGCTTCAATGCTATGACCGATAAGCACACAAACTTGCTTGCTTGCAGTGCTCTGTGGTTTAGATTCATGCGTATATTTAGGTGTATTGTCATTTATAGAAACAGCGCTCATGCGTTCACCTTTAATGATTATCGACTTAGTAGCAAAGCGATCAAGACAGCTGCTGAATATGTTTTAACAGCTGGTTAGTGGAGCTGTCAAACTGACTCTCACCTGCTTGCTGCATGGCTTGATGTACGGACTCTGCCATTTGCTTACCCATCTCAACGCCCCATTGATCAAACGGGTTAACATCCCAAATGCTGGCCATGACATAGACTTTATGCTCATAAAGCGCAATCAGCGCTCCCAAACTATGCGGCGTCAGCTCATCGATCAGCAATGTCGTTGACGGCTGATTGCCACGGTAATATTTATATTTATCCGCGGCAGAAGCTACTTGAACCTCAGTCTCTTGAAGCGCGGCATTACCAAAAGCCAGCACTCGGCTCTGTGCTAGACAATTGGCTAAAGACAGCTCATGCTGCTGCTGTAATGGCGCGTTTTGCGATTGACCACTATAGCGGCGCACACAAGCAATAAAGTCACAAGACACTTGCTGTGTGCCTTGATGTAGCAGCTGATAAAAGGCATGTTGCGCATTGGAGCCAATCTCGCCCCATAAAATCGGGCAAGTATCATAATCAATATGATCACCGTGTTGGGTAACTGATTTACCATTACTCTCCATCTCAAGCTGGGTTAAGTAGCTTGGTAAATAGCTGAGACGACCATCATAGGGCAACACGGTATGAGCATTTACCTGTAAAAAGGTACTGTTCCAAACAGCAAGCAAACCCAACAATACTGGTAAATTTTTTGTAAAATCAGCCTGAGCAAAGTGCTCATCCATACTATGAGCCCCAGCCAATAATGCTTTAAACCCAGCCATGCCAATACGAATAGCAATAGCAAGACCAATCGCTGACCATAAAGAAAAACGACCGCCAACCCACTCCCAAAGCTGTAGCTGATGCTCAGGATGAATACCCCACACACTCATTTTTTCGCTGTTAGCGGAGATACCAATAAAGTGGCGGCGTAGCACACTGTCTTCAGTACCTGCACGCAGCTTGGCAGTGGCAAGCAGCCATGACAAGGCTGTCTTAGCATTAGATAACGTGTCAACCGTGCCAAATGACTTGGACGAGATGATAAACAAGGTCGTTTCAGGATTGAGGTGCTTGAGTAAATTATCAAGCTGAGTACCGTCCATATTAGAGACGAAATGTACTTCAATGTCGGTATCTGCCCACTCATCCAGCGCGGTCGTCGCCATAAGCGGGCCAAGGTCAGAGCCACCAACGCCAATATTAACCACATCCGTAATAGCTTTACCAGAAAATCCGCGCCATATACCACTACGGACACGTTCAGATAAACGTGCTACTTGCGACAGACTATCATGCACATCAGCGACGACATTTTGCCCATCAACGTCTAGTTTGGCAGACTCTGGCAATCGTAGTGCTGTATGCAAGGCAGCACGCTCCTCGCTGGTATTGACCATCGCACCTTGCATAAGTGCATCAATTCTTGTGGGCAATTCACAGCTATTTGCTAAGGTTAATAATTTTTCTAGCACAGCATCGTCAATACATTGCTTGCTATAGTCCATATATAGTGCACCAGCTTGGGTGCTAAAACGGATCGTGCGCTCAGTATCTTGCGTAAATAGTTTATCCAGCGACCATGGCTGTGCCGCTAATTCTTGCAATTGCTGCCAGTACTTAGAATTTCGAGCACTACTATACTTGTTATTATCTTTCGTATCGCTCATTGATTACTCTTCATTTGCTAGTTGCTGCTGAGCAAAATAGATAAATGCTTGCATGTATGAGCGCATATCGCCTGCATCATAGCTGTCGCCGCGCATGGTTGTGACATTCACGCCGTATTCACTAATCAAGGCATCAATGGCATCGGTCAGCTGAATTTCACCACCGACCGAGGCTTTGGTATTGGCTAGATAGTCAAAAATGTGATTACTAAAGACATAACGACCAACGACTGCTAATTTTGAGGGTGCATCAGCTAAGTTTGGCTTTTCTACAAATCCTGCCACCTTAAAGCTGGCATTTATATTTGCTTCATCATCTTCACTAAACGCTTCATTCAATTTGGCAATACCATATTTATGCACATCTTCATCAGCGACTTTATCAACCAATATCTGTGAATGATTATCTTCAGCAAAAGCATCAATCATAAAGGCTAAGTTATCATCAGCCATATCACCCGTAAAAGGATCGAGTACCACATCTGGAAGCAATACGGCAAAATCATGCTCACCAATAATGGGACGCGCAGCGAGTACCGCATGTCCCAAACCTAACGCCTTACCTTGACGTATCATCGAAACTGTCACATCTTCTGGTAACCAGTTTAAGCTATCGGCTAGCTCATCTTTACCTTTATGACGCAGCTGACTGTCCAGCTCGGCATTGATATCGAAGTAACTTTCAATCGCGCTCTTTTGTGCATGACCAATCAAGACAATATGCTTAATACCAGCAGCAATCGCCTCTTCAACCACATAGTGAATAGCGGGACGATTACCAAGTGGCAATAGCTCTTTTGGCACGGATTTAGACAATGGCAACATACGTGTACCGAAGCCTGCAACAGGGATGACGGCGTGAGTTATTTTTTTCATACTTCAATAATCCTATAAACTTAATATCTATAATTAGCAATTATAAAAAGCTTTGTCTAGGGTTCACTTCAAAGCTTACTCAATACTTCATGTGTGGCTAAGTTTTCTTTTAAATTCAGCATATCTACTTGAATGTTATCTGGTATTCCCGGAAATAATGCTTGCTTTGCGCTTACTTGTTGCTGAAGATTAGGCATAACTAGGCGAGATTTTTGGTAGAGTATATCTACGTGCCATAAGCGCCAAGCTTCCCAATAATCCAAACGAGCTAAAGCTGCTTCACGATTATAAACACCGAATTTTTCTGAGGTCATTAGGGAATTAGGACGATGACTAGCAATGGTTAACGGTTTTTTAATAACTGAGATTCCTTCATTACCATATACTAGCTTTAACCGTTCAAAGAACTCACTATCAGCGCCTGTGCGTACTATATGCCATAAGCCAGTTTCTTGTTTGACAGTCTGCAAACGAAACATAGGCGAAGCTGGATTTTGCCGCATAAAAGGATATATTTGACGAACATAATATTGACCATTATGATCTAACCTCAACCAATGTGAGGTCGTCACAATGATACTAGCATCCTCTAACAATGGTTGCACTTGCTCTGCAATTTTTTGTGGATGCGCCCAATCATCAGAATCTTGACAAGTTAAGAACTCACCAGTTGCATACTGCGATCCAATGCTTTTAGCCGCAAACGTCCCTACATTTTGTGGTAGAGCAATAACCTTAATAGTGTTATTGTCGTTACTTAAATACTGTAAACGCAGCAAGGTGTCATCTGTACTGGCATCATCAACCACTATTATTTCTAAGTTAGGCCATGACTGCTGTAACAGGCTATTAATACAGCTCTCTATCGTTTCACTGGCATTATAGGTGGTAACAATAACGGTCACTTTATGCAGCTGATTATGATCTTGAAATTTTTTTTGGTTATTCGATTGCGTTAATGCGCTTAGATTACTCACCGTGAAAGGCTGCGCTTCATCGTATAACCCTATTTGATTAAGCTGATGATGAGCAAACATTTGATTTAAATTGGCAAGCTTATCTAATAACTTATTACTAGAACTACTGTTAATAGTTAAATTATTATATAAACACCTATAATTAGTATAATCATGCTTCAAAGACTCTAGTAAACTAATATCAAGACTTAAGTCATATAAGCTGTACTTATGCTTTAGCGCTATATATAGGCCTTGATAGTAAGAACTATCTAAGCCGCCCGACTGTTCTTTCAAAAAATTAAATATCACTTCAGGATAGAAAGATATTGTCTCTTTAATAAACTCATGATGAAATTGACGGTATCGTTTATGATATAAGAGTTGTTCTATACGGTTTTTGGCCATATCGTCAGTTAAATCTTGACGTTTGATAGCAGCGATAGTAGACACTACCGTATGGCGCGGCGTCTTTACTGGCAACCATGATGAATATTCTAAGACAGTATGATACAAGCCTAAACGTGCTGCATACCAACGCCGTTTAGCAGTGGTATAACGCAGCCTAGGCTTTAACGCTGCTAAAGCATGAGTAAACTGTCTGTTTCTAACATATGAAAAGTATTTCAAATAAAAGCCTAATTAATAATCTGAACCAGATAAATCTCGAGTATATATTTTATCCAAGCTGTCTGCTAGCTCTTCTGAAAGTCGGTTAACTACTATGATATCTGACCTGCTCTTAAACGTATATAAGTCGTTTACAATCTCACATTCTAAGAAACTAGCTTCGTCAGACTTGGGCTCATAAATAATAACTGTAGTACCTAAGCATCATTGGTTAATAAGATATCAATATTTTCTGTAACCGCACAGTCTGCCACTATCTGCGCAAACCTCTGACTGCTCACCAACAACGATACGTGAAGGATAAAGATTATCGTACAGCGCCTTACTTTCTCGTAAAAACTCAGGAGAAAATAATAAATTCTCAACTCCAAGCTTCTTTTTAGTACGTTTAGTAAAACCTACAGGAATGGTAGATTTGATGATGATCATGGCATCAGCATTGACTTTCAATACATCATTAATGACAGCTTCGACGCTACTGGTATCAAAGCATTTGGTGTCTGTATCATAGTTGGTAGGGGCTATCATTACATAATCAGCACCCGTATAAGCCTGTATTTTATCTGTGGTTGCAAATAGCTCTTTGCGAGCTAGAAAGCTCTCTATTTTTTTGTCATCGATAGGTAACGACGCTGATTAATTTTATCTACTTTATCTTTATCAATATCTAAAGCGGTCACTGTATGCTGTTGGGCCAGTAAGACAGCATTCGATAGACCAACGTATCCTGCACCTACGATAGTTATTTTCATAAAAAACCTACTTATTATTTTTGATTGTCAATTTTCAAGTCTGTTTAAATAAGGTTTTATGTTCTACCATATTGATCTTTAAATCGAACGATATCATCTTCACCTAAGTATGATCCAACCTGCACCTCTATCACCTCAAGATCAACCTTGCCAGGGTTTTCCAAACAATGCGTAGATCCCAATGGTATATACACAGCCTCATTTTCAGTAACTAGATTTTCGTTACCATCAACGATGACTCTCGCTGTACCTGATACCACTATCCAGTGCTCAGCACGGTGATGGTGCATTTGTACAGAAAGCTTTTGACTGGGTTTGACCGTGATGCATTTGACTTGATAACGATGCCCACTGTCAATAGAGTCATATTTACCCCAAGGCCGATACACCTCGCGATGAACACTATATTCCTGACGTTTATCAGCCTTTAGTTGGTTGACAATACGCTTGACTTCTTGCGACTTATCTTTGGATGCGACTAGTACTGCATCTTTAGTTTGAACAACAATAGTATTATCCAAGCCCACTGTCGCTACTAATCCTGTCTCTGCAAATATATAGTTATTATGACTATCAACTGTCAGCACATCGCCTGTTATGACATTGTCATCTTTATCTTTATCAGAAACTTCCCATAAAGACGACCATGCACCTACATCGCTCCAACCAGCATCCATCGCAATGACAACTGCATTAGTCGTTTTTTCCATGACCGCATAATCTATTGACTCGGCAGGACAGTCAAAGAAACTCTCCTTATCTACGCGTATAAAATCCAAGTCAATATCAACACTTTGCATGGCGTTATTACAAGCATTATATATGTCTGGACGGTGACTTTTTAATTCATTTAAATAGTTTTGTGCTTTGAAGGCAAACATACCACTATTCCATAGGTATTTGCCACTATCTAGATAGGCTTTAGCTGTAGACAAGTCAGGCTTCTCAACGAACTGCTCAACTGTAAATCCTGATTGCCCACTAGCACTAGCATTGGGATTATATTTAATATACCCATAACCCGTCTCAGGAACCTGAGGCACAATACCGAAAGTAACGAGCTTATTTCGTTTCACATGTACTTGCGCTTGTACCACAGCTGTACGAAATGCATCCTCATCCAAGACCACATGGTCAGCCGCTAAAACCAGTAACGCAGGATTGTCTTTGTGCTTTGCTGCGTAAATAGCGGCAAGCGCAATCGCTGGTGCGGTATTTTTACCTGTAGGCTCAAGAATAATATTATGGTCTAATTGCCCTATTTGTCGCAGTTGTTCAGCAACGATAAAGCGATGCTCTTCATTACATATAACTAATGGCGGTAAGCACTCCAAACCTTTTAGGCGGAGAATGGTTGCCTGCAACATCGTTGTCTGACCATATAGCTTTTGAAACTGCTTCGGAAAGAGCTCACGTGATAATGGCCATAATCGGCTTCCCGTTCCACCTGCAATAATTATCGGTAGAATCATAATACTTATCCTAAATTGATTGGTACGCAGTTACTGATACTAAAAATACACTTTTTTATTTTCGTGTACATGAGCGTCATGGAGCAAATCATTTATCGTAAACCATCGATATTGGTGGTGCTGATCTACAGGAAGCGTATCAAAGCTAACCTCCACAATCAGCTGGTATCCTAGAGCTATATAGTACGTTGATATTTCACTATCAAACACGCCTAAAAAGCGTGTCTCATCCATCAAGAACTCTTGACCCAGCTCAGTATACGTCAAACGCTTGAATGTCTAGGCCAAACCTTCATTTTTACAAATACGACCACTAGGTACAAACCAATACCCCTGCGCTGGGCGATTATTCCTTCTACCCCATAACATCTGATCTTGAGCATTTTTAATCATCAAATCAATCGATACTAGTGGCATTTTTTGGACAATAGTTTGTAAATATTTTTATCTAAATGCATTGGATTATTTCCTAAAGCTTTCTTGATTGTCTAAAAACCAGTCATAAGTTTGCTTAAGACCTTGCTCTAAACCAATGCTGTATTGCCAGCCTAGTGATTTTAAACGATTGACATCCATCAATTTACGAGGTGTACCATCAGGTTTTGAACTATCCCACACAATTTCACCCGTATATCCTACGACCTTGGCAATCGTCTCTGTTAGCTCTTTAATCGAGCGGTCAACTCCTGTTCCGATATTAATGTGGCTTAACATCGGTTCTGTATATTTGTCATAAATTTTTTTATCTAAATTCATGACGAAAATACTAGCAGCTGCCATATCATCAACATATAAAAACTCTCTCATCGCTCGTCCAGTACCCCAAGCGATAACTTGAGGCAGTTGGTTAATTTTTGCTTCATGGAAACGCCTCAATAAAGCTGGAATAACATGACTGTTTTCTGAATGAAAATTATCGTTAACACCATATAAATTGGTCGGCATAACACTACGATAGTCGCGTCCATACTGTCGATTATAACTTTCAATAAGTTTAATACCTGCTATCTTAGCGATTGCATAAGGCTCATTTGTTTCTTCTAAAGTGCCTGTCATTAAGGCCGTTTCTTGCATCGGTTGTGCAGCAAACTTAGGATAAATACAGCTTGAACCTAAAAACAGTAGTTTTTGCACGTCATTTAGGTGCGCTGAATGAATAATATTTGCTTCAATCATCAGGTTTTCATAAATAAAATCAGCAGGATAGTTATTATTGGCCTGTATTCCTCCTACTTTAGCTGCAGCAAGATACACCTCGTCTATTCTATTTTTATGAAAAAAGTCTAGCACTTGTGATTGATTGACAAGGTCAACCTTACCTCTATCACAAGTAATGATTTCAACATCATTACTGAGTGATAGTTGTCTAGTAATGGCTGAACCCACCATTCCCTTGTGTCCTGCGACAAATACCTTTCTCATATTTATTGCTCTACAGATAGTGGAATCTCATAACCATGTAACTTTAGTAATGCATGGCGCTTAGCCGCTTTTAGGTCTGCTCGTACCATCTCTGCACACATTTCTTGTACCGTAATCTCTGGAGTCCAGCCAAGCTTTTCTTTCGCCTTAGTTGGATTACCGAGCAAGGTTTCTACTTCAGCTGGACGGAAGTATCTTGGATCAATCCTTAGAATCACATCATCTACATTAAGGGCTAGTGCGTTATCACCTGATATTTCAGTGACGATACCAACTTCATCGACGCCTTCACCTTCAAAGCGTAAGGTAATACCTAGTTCAGCTGCCGACCAGTTAATAAATTCTCTTACGCTATGCTGCACACCCGTTGCGATGACGAAGTCTTCTGCAACGTCTTGCTGTAGCATCATCCACTGCATACGTACGTAATCTTTGGCGTGTCCCCAGTCACGCATAGCATCAATATTACCCATATAAAGGCACGATTCTATACCTTGAGCAATATTTGCTAGTCCACGAGTAATCTTGCGAGTAACGAATGTCTCACCACGTCGTGGAGATTCATGGTTGAACAAAATCCCATTGCAAGCATACATACCATAAGCTTCACGATAGTTCACTGTAATCCAGTAAGCATACATTTTTGCTACAGCATAAGGTGAGCGTGGATGAAAAGGTGTCGTCTCACTTTGCGGGGTTTCTTGTACTAAACCGTAGAGCTCAGAAGTGCTGGCTTGATAGAATCTAGTCTTTTTTTCCAATCCCAAAAATCGAATCGCTTCTAGCAAACGTAGCGTACCAATAGCATCGACATCAGCAGTATATTCTGGTGATTCAAAGCTCACCGCTACATGACTTTGAGCACCTAGATTATACACTTCATCTGGCTGTACTTCAGATAAGATACGCGTTAAATTAGAGGTGTCAGTAAGATCTCCGTAATGAAGGTATAGTTTCTTATTCTTTTCATGAGGATCTTGATATATATGATCAATACGCTGAGTATTCAAGGATGAGGCACGTCGTTTAATACCATGAACTTCATAACCTTTTTCGATTAAAAGTTCCGCAAGATAACTGCCGTCTTGCCCCGTAATTCCTGTGATAAGTGCTTTTTTCATTAGATTCCTAAATTAAAAAAATTTAATTTACAAAATTTATATTTGGTTGTTAAAATCAGATTTTTTATAAACTCATATAAAAAATTACACCAATACTTAAATTTAAACCAATTCAAAAATACAGAAACCTCACCATTAAGTACGCTTAAACTTGGTATAATTTCTATGAATATTAGACCTCTTGCAAAAGTCAGATATTAAGCTCAAGATTTACCAGTCCTGCG
>NZ_JABASR010000007.1 GCF_016107525.1 Psychrobacter aquimaris
TCAAAGATATTCCGGTAGATGTGCTAGCCAAATATGACTTTAGTGCCATTCCCTTGTTTATTTTAATGGGCGTTTTTGCCACTCATTCAGGGATGGCAGGTAAGCTATTTGAAGCTACACGAACTATTTTCGGTGGGGTGAGGGGAAGTCTTGGTATTGCAGGTATTGGTTCCTCTGGTATCTTTGCGTCTATCTCAGGTTCATCCTTAGCCACAGCTTCAACTATGACTAAGGTTGCGCTACCGCAAATGGAGAAGTATGGCTATCAGCCCGGCTTTGCCTGCGGTATTTTAGCAGCGGGTGGCACGTTAGGTATTATGATCCCGCCCAGTATAGCCTTACTGGTCTACGCCATCCTAACCCAGCAGTCGGTTGGTGATATGTTTATCGCAGGTTTCTTGCCGGGTATGTTAGGGATGGTGATGTACTCAATCACTGTCATGATTATGGTGCGCTGGAAACCGCATCTGGCAAAGCGCGGTGAGAAAACGTCTTGGAAAGCCAAGTTTGTATCACTTACTGGTTTGATCCCTTTTAGTTTTATCTTTGTTGTGATTATCGCTGGTATCTTCTTTGGGTTGTTTACCCCGACAGAAGGTGCAGCCGTTGGTGCCTTTGTCTCTTGGGCTTATGCGTTCGTGAAAGGCATGCGCATGGATGGGTTAAAGCAGTCCTTGATTGAGACCTTGGCGCTCTCTGCAGTGGTGTTCTTTATGCTCTTGGGCGCAGAAGCCTTGGGTTACTTTATCTCAGTGTCGCGTTTGTCTTATACGTTGGCGTCTTGGATTGGCGGTTTGGCGGTCAGTCCGATGATTGTGCTGATCTGTATTTTGATCATGTATTTCCTGCTGGGTCTGTTTATGGATGCGCTAGCGATGCTGGTGATTACCATTCCAGTGGTGTATCCGATTATTCTAGCCTTAGGGTTTGATCCGGTATGGTTCGGTATTATTGCGGTGTTGACGGTGGAATTAGGTTTGATTACGCCGCCGATGGGTATGAATATCTTTGTGATTAAGGCGATGGCACCGCATATTAAGCTGTCCGATATGTTCCGCGGGGTGGCTCCTTTTATTGTGTCGGATTTGGTTAGATTAGTAATCTTGGTTATGTTCCCTGCGATTTCGCTGGTGTTGTTGAGTTGAGGTCTGTCACTTAGATTGCGAGCGCACTTTATTATCAGCCTTGTCATCTTAGTGCCTAATATTATTCACAATGCTGCGTGTTGTTATGCGTAGCATTATATAGACCTTACTTTATAATGGCGTAGTCATACTTCATTTAGATCACTATATTTAGATATGGTGCAATGCTCTCGTTTGGCAAGATTACGACAGGTGAGTCTGTGTCAGGTCTCGATTTGCCGCATATTGGTTTTGTACAATTAGCGAAGAGTATGGGATATGAAGGAACACTTATAAAGGCGTATTTACCAAAAGCAATTGATGAAGCAGTCAATACATCAGACTTTTATCTGTTAGAGATTATTGGCCCAAATACAAGCGAAATTTAGGAAGCGATCTTGTGTGATGTGCTAAGTGTGATGTAAGCAAAAAGAATCAGTCATTAATAAGGGAATATAGATGAAAAAGACGATTTCAGTATTGGGTGTCATGGCCTTAAGTTGGAGCAGTTTTGTACAGGCTGATACATACATAGTAGATAGTTATGCCGATGATAATTCACAAGGAACACTACGCTGGGCTATTGAACAATCTAATATTAACAACACGCAAGAAAATGACATTTTAATTCAAGCTGTTGGTAAAGCACCTTATATTATTCAAGTTAATAAACCATTGCCACCAATAAAATCTGCAGTAAAAATTATTGGAGCGCAGTGGGCTAAAACAGGAGAGTATATTGCAATTGATGGTTCGCAATATATCAAGGGCGAAGGTGCGAAAGCGTGTCCAGGAGCTAATCCTAAACAATATGGAACCAACGTGCGTACAATGACCTTACCTGGACTGTTTATACAAGATATTAATGGTGTGACGTTAAAGGGTTTAGATATTCATCGCTTCTGTATTGGTGTGTTAATTAATCGTTCAAGTAATAATCTAATTCAACATAATCGCATTAGTAATAATTATGGTGGATCAGGTGTTATGCTTACTGGCGATGATGGTCAAGGTAATCCAACTTCAACGACAACTAACAACAATAAAGTGTTGGATAACTTGTTTATCGATAACGGTGACGGTTTAGAGCTTACACGTGGTGCAGCATTTAACCTTGTAGCAAATAATGCTTTTATTTCGACCAAAGCTAATCCAGAGCCTTCACAAGGTATTGAGATCTTATGGGGCAACGATAATACTGTGGTTGGTAATAAATTCGAAAATTATTCTGATGGTTTGCAAATTAACTGGGGTAAACGTAATTACATCGCATATAACGAATTAACTAACAACTCGATTGGATTCAATTTATCGGGCGATGGCAATATTCTTGATAGTAATAAAGTGCATGGTAACCGTATCGGCATTGCGATACGTTCAGAAAAAGACAGTAATGCCCGTACTACTTTAACTAAAAACTTAGTTTGGGATAATGGCAAGGAGATTAAGCGCTGTGAGGCAGGTGGTTCTTGTGTATCAGGTCAACGTTTAGGTTCAATTATCTTTGCGGTTCCTGGATTAGAACATGCTGACTTTGTTGGCTCTCGTGGTGGCGGTGTGGTCATCGAAGCTGCAAAGCTGCAAAAAACCTGTACCCAGTTAGGTCAAAAAAATTGTAATAGCACACCCAACCAAGCCATTCAGACACCCACGCTAATTGTCAAAGAAGGCATAATCGTAGCAGAAGTCAATGTGCAGCCGAATCAGAGTTACCAGTTAGAATTTTTTGCTAATACTCAAGCAGCTTCTCAAGAAGCTGAAAAATATCTTGGATCGAAAATGGTCACAACCAATGCTAGAGGAACAGCAGAGGTATCTTTAAAACCTGTAACTGGCATGGCCACGGTGACAGCGACATTAACTAATCATCTAGGTGCAACTTCTGAGCTCAGTGCGCCTATAGTTGTTCCTTAAGGCCATGTTCTATATTGAAAAACACCATGATAACCTTTTAATGTCATCATAGTTTTTATTTGTGAGGAATAGTAAATTGTATTTTAAAACTACGTATTTTGAGACCAGTTTTAATCGTTATGTTCAGATGTATGTATTCAAAACTCTTGGAAGTATTTGGCCATATCGATGCGCTAGTTAACGATGCAGGACTCGGTTTATATGCGTCGACAAAGGATATTGATACTGTTTCTTATCGTGAGCTTCTTGAGCTTAACAACTTAGTGCTTCTGACTAGACGCAAGCTGGTTGAAGAAGGGCAAAACGCTGCTGAAGCGGAAATAAGCAATATTGGCTTGGCGGCTCGCTCTCCCGAATGTGTAGAAGAAAAGATTCTTGGCTTAATCCGAACAGGCGAGAGCCAAGATGATCTGGTTACTAAATAATATGGGGGTGGTAGCCTTCTATAAATATACTTTCTGATGAGGTTAAAAAAGACTTATTTTATTTTAGATGATCGTAATCAAAGTGTAATATATCCGCAAATAGTAGTTATAGCCTTATCCAATAATATTATTGACAGTTGTTTTGGGAGGCTATAAACCACGCAATGAGATTGAATAAGCTATTAGATATAGAGGAAGTTGGAACGCATGAATTATGAAGCGAGAATTAAACAGATCGTTGAAATAGCCTACGATCGTCTTTGCGGGAAAATAACAGGCCAACGAATCAAAGTGTCCAATGAGGCTTCCTTACAGTTACAGTTTGCGTCAATTTTAAAAACAATTGGCGAACTCTACGAGGAAACGCCAAATGAAATATTCAATATCGAAATCGAGAAAAATGTCACGCTGAGCGGTGGTACATTTTTTAAAAGTAAAACCGACAAGGCTAAAATCGATATTTGGTTTTCGCTAGAGAATGTTAAAAGTGGTGAGAAACACTCTTGTGCTATTGAGCTTAAATATTTCAAGAAAGTAAATTACCGTGAGCCAAATAATCGATATGACGTCTTCAAGGATATCCATAATCTCGAGCGCTATGGAAACTTTGTAGATGTCGGGTTTCTATTGGTGGCCACTGATCATTCTCATTATATCAATCAACAAAAATTTTCTGAGGATACTAAAGATTTCGATTTTCGAGAAGGTCAAAGTTATAGTGCTGGTACGGAACTTGTCTATAGGACTAAAAATCCATATGGGCCACCTATCATTTTGAAAGGCAGCTACGATTTCGTGTGGCGACCCGTCGAAACAGGCCTAAGCTTTCTATTCGTTCCGGTAGCACCCTGCGAATGAAATCTAAAAACCTCCTAACTGACCATCGACTCTGTTAAACCTGCTATCGGGTATATTGTATGAATATATCCAATAGGATTATTAAATTGGTATGATCATTAACCAATAAAAAATAAATTGGCAACGTAATCAAATTACTTAGACAAAAAGTCTCTTAACTTGAATTGGGGTGAATATCTTTGTAATTAAGGCGATGGCACCGCATATTAAGCTTTCCGATATGTTTCGAGGAGTGGCACCGTTTATTGTGTCGGATTTGGTTCGGTTGGTGTTACTGGTAGCCTTCACGTCAATTTCGCTGGTGTTGTTGAATTAAGCCTTATTGATAGGGCTGAGTACGATGCAATGGTATTCGTGTCTTCGCTCAGTCCCTCATTTCTGTTTTATTGCCATGCCGCCTCAATGGCGGCATGGTTTTTTTTGGATTTTAAGCTCGTGTTGACAATAAGAGATTCAAGTAACGTGACTGATAGTATGAAGGGTAATGATTTTATGCTGACCTCACTATAAATACTGATGTTTGATATGTTGGTCTGCTAGAAACATATAATTTATTATCAACTAAGTTTATTAAATGGGATAGTTGTCATAGGTATTCGTAGAAATATTGTGTTATATATTTTGCCTTACTTATGATAAAACTGGCATTAACTCCTCATTTTATCAGTAAAATGGTAGGAATCATTGCTTTATATAGATATTTATTAATAATTAGAGTATTTAAATATTAGTTCCCTGTTAAAATAGCTTTACAAGTTATCAACTTTATTGATAATATTAAGTCAAGATCAGCAGCACGTTATTAGTCACTCTCTAAGCTAGTCTCAATTGCCTGCTTAAGAATTGATGTTGATTCTTTGAATAACGCTTATTTATATATCATCAGGAAAGTAATAACACATATCATGGAGCACACTATGTCAGATTATAAAAACCGCTGGACAACCGTCAAAGTAGAAGTGACCGAAAATATTGCTTGGGTGACTTTCAATCGTCCAGATCAACGCAACTGCATGAGCCCAACGCTCAACCGAGAAATGATCGACATACTAGAAACGCTAGAGCAAGATCCTGAAGCTGGAGTGGTGGTTATCACTGGTGAAGGCAGTGCATGGACAGCAGGGATGGATCTAAAAGAATACTTCCGTGAGACAGATGGCCAGCCTGAGATTGTTCAAGAAAGAACGCGTAGAGACGCCTGTCGATGGCAGTGGCAACTACTGCGCATGTACAGTAAACCGACTATTGCAATGGTAAATGGCTGGTGTTTCGGTGGTGCTTTCTCGCCGCTCGTGGCCTGCGATCTTGCCTATTGTGCTGATGAAGCCACCTTTGGTTTGTCAGAAGTGAACTGGGGTATTCCACCGGGCAATCTTGTGAGTAAAGCGATGGCTGATACGGTGGGTCACCGCGAATCCCTATACTACATTATGACAGGCGAACCGTTTAAAGGTAAAAAAGCAGCAGAGATGGGTCTTGTTAATAAAAGTGTCCCACTTGAGGAGCTAAAGGCGGAAGTAGAGAAAGTGGCAAAGGTACTGCTCGCAAAAAATCCAGTCGTGCTGCGCTATGCAAAAAATGGCTTTAAGCGCTGTCGTGAGCTGACATGGGATCAAAATGAAGACTATCTCTACGCCAAGATTGATCAGTGCGCTATGCGTGATCCAGAAAATGGACGCGCTGAAGGCATGCGTCAGTTCCTTGACGAAAAAAGTATTAAGCCTGGGCTACAAACGTACAAGCGGTAAGCGTCTTGCAGTTATAGACTTGTGAAATAACCGATTAAAAATACAATAATTTTTTTGCTGTAAAGCCCTTCTAGCAAAGGGCTTTCAGTATTTTTTTTAAATAAAAAATGAAAGATAAAATCTAAATAGCGTCTACTTCTATCTGGAAAAGGAACTCCAATATGTATCACGTCCAAATGATTATTAATGGTAAATCATGCCCCGCAACCGACAACAGTACCTTTGACCATATTGGCTCAACTACTGGTGACGTTGTCACCAAAGCAGCTGCTGGAAAGGCTGATGATGCAAATAAAGCGATTGAGGCTGCCGCCGCCGCTTTTCCAATGTGGTCAGCGCTACCACCGAGTGAAAAAAGAATACGGTTACTAAAAGCTGCCGATTTACTTGCCTCACGGGCAGAGGAGTTTATCAGTATCGGCATGACTGAAATGGGGTCAAGTGGTGCATGGTACGGTTTTAATGTGCAGGTAGCTGCCAATATGCTGCGTGATGCAGCAGGAATGGTCACTCAAATTCAAGGTGATATTATTCCCAGCGATGTGGAAGGTCGTATGGCGATGGCTTGGCGTGTGCCTTGCGGCGTAGTGGTAGGAATGTCTCCTTGGAACGCTCCTATCATATTGGCGACGCGGGCCCTTGCCATGCCATTGGCTTGTGGCAACACAGTGGTACTCAAAGCCTCTGAAAACTGCCCTGCTACTCATGAGCTATTGATCCAGACTCTAAATGATGCAGGTCTAGGCGAAGGGGTCGTCAATTTGGTGACGCATAGTGGCGAAGATGCACCAAGTGTAGTGACGGCTCTAATCGCACACCCAGCCGTCAAGCGTATCAACTTCACAGGTTCAACGCATGTCGGCAAAATCATTGCCAAACAATGTGCTGAATATCTAAAGCCAGTTATCCTAGAATTGGGAGGAAAAGCGCCCGTTATTGTCTGTGAAGATGCAGATCTCGAAGAAGCAGCCAATGCCATTGCTTTTGGTGCTTTTTTCAATCAAGGTCAAATCTGTATGAGTACAGAGCGTGTTTTGGTCAATGAGAAAGTTGCGGACAAACTGATTGAGTATCTTAAATTAAAGATTGATGGTTTTGTTACTGGTTTGCCAACGGACCAAGTACATATTGCCCATGTGATAAGTCAGCAAGCTGCTGATCGTATCAAGGCTCTGGTAAAAGACGCAGAAGATAAAGGCGCTAAGGCCATTACTGATTACACTTTTAACGGTACGGCTGTTAGCCCAATCCTGTTAGAGCATATCTCTCCAGAAATGCAAATTTATACGGAAGAGTCCTTTGGTCCTGTCTGTACCTTAGAGCGAGTAGCAGACGATGATGAAGCAATCATGAAAGCAAATGCCTCAGAGTTTGGGCTGTCTGCTGCTATCTTTAGCAAAGATATTGGACGCGCTATGAACCTTGCCAAACGCATTGAAAGTGGCATATGTCATATCAATTCTGCCACTGTAGACGATGAAGCACCTATGCCATTCGGCGGTGTCAAATCTAGCGGCTATGGGCGTTTTGGTAGTAAAGCTTCAATCAGCGAATTTACTGAACTTCGCTGGGTCACCATGCGTAGTACGCCAAAACATTATCCGATTTGATGTAAGGAAAAACAAAGTACGAAAAGGAAGCAAATAATTAGAAATAAAGGAATATTTCATGACCCAATTTACCTATCACAGCTATCCAGAACGTGCCGTTGCTGTCGGTAGCAGCGATGCTGTCGTTCACCAAAAGTATGATTCAGAAGGCGATATTCACTACATAAACGCTACCACACCGCTGGACGATTATCCCGATTTTTTATTTGATAAATTATACGACTATGCCAAAAAATATCCCGATAGAGTACTGATTGCGCAACGTGAGCTAAATGTCGCCACCAATGAGCGTGGCGATTGGGTCAAACTGACCTACAGCGATGTGTTAAAAAAGGCGCGTAGCATTGCTCAGGCATTACTTGAATATGATCTCTCAGAAGAGCGCCCGTTGATGATCTTATCTGAGAACTCAATTGAGGTGTTCTTACTCATGTGCGGCGCGATGCTGGCAAATGTGCCTTATGCCTTGGTCGTACCTGCCTATTCATTGGTGGCCAAAAAACCCGATAAGTTGCAGTACGTGATCGAAAAGCTCACGCCAGCTCTGTTTTATGCGGGTGATGGCAAAGGTTTTTTGCGTCAGCTCAAGGCTTGTGGTCAGATGGACAAACCGATCATCACATCGACGGGCAATATTGATGGCGAGCCGTGCCTGAATCTGAATGATTTGCTGGCAACTGAGGCGACGGATGCGGTTGAGCAAACCCATAAGCAAATGTCAGCAGACAGCATTGCCAAGTTCCTCTTTACCTCAGGCTCCACAGGCAACCCTAAAGTCGTGCCCACAACCCACCGTATGCTGTGTAGTAATCAGCAAATGCTCAAGCAAGGACTGTGTTTGATAGAAGAAGATCCACTGGTATTGATCGATTGGCTCAGTTGGCATCATACCTTTGGTGGCAGTCACAACCTTGGCATTGCACTATACAATGGCGGGACATTTTATATTGATGATGGTCGTCCTGTTGCCGGTAAGTTTGATGAGACCATTCGCAATCTTAAAGAAATCTCTCCCAGTAAGTACTTTAACGTACCCGTTGGGTGGTCGATGCTTGCCAATGCCTTAGAGGAAGATGAGGCACTGCGCGATAACTTTTTCAAAAAGGTCGATTTGTACTTTTTTGGCGGTGCCAGTTTATCGGCAGAGCTGTGGCAACAGCTGGGCGATATCAGCTATCAACACTGCGGCGAAAGAATCCGCATCATGTCGGGCATCGGTATGACAGAGACCTCACCGTCTTGTACCTTTACCACGGGTCTATCAAACGACACGGCAAGCTTTGTGGGCGTGCCTGCAGCAGGTGTTGAAATCAAACTGGTGCCGATGAAGGACAAAATAGAGCTGCGTATCAAAGGCCCCCATGTGATGCCAGGGTATTGGCGGCATGATACTGCCACATCCAAGGCAGCAGACAGTTTTGATGACGAAGGATTTTACTGCAGCGGTGATGGCGTACTGCCTTACAACCCTAACGATCTTTCAGAGGGCTTGGTCTATGATGGCCGTATCGCTGAGGATTTTAAATTAACCACAGGAACTTTTGTCAACGTGGGCGAACTGCGTAACCGTATGGTATTACAAGGTATGGATCTGATCGAAGATGTGGTACTGACGGGTGAAGGCAAAAGTGAAATCGGGGCTTTTGTGTTTGTAAAAGAAAAAGTGGCACGTAAGTTAACCGAGCTGCATGATACTGAACTTAAGCAGGTACTAGAGCATGATCGATTGCAGGCATGGTTTAGCCACTTCATGAGTACCATCAATGACGGCTATGAAGCCAGCTCAAAAATAATTGCCCGTATCTATTTGATGGAAACGCCGCCCAATGTGGTTGAAGGTGAGAAAACCGACAAAGGCACTCTCAATCAACGAAAACTGCGCAATAATAGAGTGAAAGAAACGGATAAATTATACGAAGACAAAGCAGATAAATTGAGGTTTTTGGCCAAATAGCTTAACATGACACGCTAGAGTGTGCCTTCAATCTGAACGAAAGTGCCTAAATGAGGACACGCTCTAGAATACCTAATACTGTCGAGCAAGGAAAATCCATTGAATAACATACAGTCAAGCAAGCCTACTGGCAATGCGCCAACCGTTAGCTATAGCGTTGGTAAGCTCGACAAGCTCGTTAGTCAACAGCTCAGTGAATTACTCTCAGAGTTGGATGTCAGTTTGCCCCAATTCACCATGCTATCAAACCTTCATCTGCATGGTGAAATGGCAAATGCTAAACTGGCGTCGCGATCATTTATCAGTCCGCAAGCCTCTAATCAAATCATCAAAACGATGGAAGAGAAGGGGTGGATCAGTAAAAGTGACGATCCCAATCATGGACGTATTTTACTGATTGGCTTGACGTTAGAAGGGCAAGCAGTGTACGAGAGATGTAAGGCAAAAGCGATGGATTTTGAAAATATGATGCTCGCGGGGCTGCCTGCTGAGAATGTTATGATGCTAAAAGCCACAGTACAGCGATTGATCGCGAATTTAAAACAAGAATCTTAAAACAAGACTAAAGAGACACTGAGATTTGATAGACCTTTAGCTTATAAGGACTTAAGTGGAAAGCCTCAGTAAAAGCAGAAATGAACCGATACGTTGTCATAAACGTATCGGTTTTATTTTAAGCTAATAATAGTGCGGTTTAGAATGATGACTGCTTAGAATTTGTATTTGGCCATCACCTCGACTTCTTGACCTTTTAAGCGCCATGGTAGGGTGGTATCGCTGCGATCGCGCCACTCAATACCAACATCAAGATCGGGTAAGTAGGTATAAATAAGGTTGGCACTTTTTATATCGATTGAGTTGTCAGCCTCATCATCCACATTGACCTCACCATAGCGCATGTTACCGCGCAGTTTTGGCGTAAAAGTATGACTATAGCCGACGCTAAAGCCCGTTTGCGAGACAAGCTTACCATTCTCGGCATCACAGTTGACACTGACTGGAGTGAGCGCTCCTGTGGTACACACGCCTGAGTATACCCCCATACCTTTGCCAGTATAGACACTACCATGTAGCGACCCATCTCCTAGCGTGAGCTTACCCGCTAATGACGCACCAATACCGATGTCTGAATCCGAATCATCTTCAATACTTGTACCCGCTTCACGGCCAGTCACGGCGGCAGTGTAGCCAAAATCGGCGATATTGTCGCTATAGCTGACAACCATATCAGGTAAGTTGGCATCGTCATAGACAGGATCTTGCGCGGTCACCCGTAGTCCGTCATTCACATAATGAAATGTTAGGTCTGGACGAACATAAAGCCCACTACCAGCGATGGTACCAAAGCCTGTGCCATAGAAATCAAGCTGTTCCGTGAGACGCGGGGCAACGGCAAAAAACTGACCGCTCCAGGTCTTACCTACCGTAAATTTGTCATATTGCATAAAAGCGTGGCGTAGCCTTAATTCAGGCGTGCCGCTATCATAGCCCGTAAAATCGCCATAAAAATCGCCTTCAATAAAGCCTGTCAGTTTTTTGTTATCAACGAGCGTAGTTGCTTTGAGATTAATTCTCGATTCTCTGATATTGCCTTCAAAATCAGAATCTTTGTCATCGGGCGAAATAAATATCCCTTCAGCTTTAATATATCCCCCGATACTTAGCGTTGTGTCCCCGTCAGTCACGACATCTATTGCTTGTACATGGGTACATAGGGATAAGGTGGATACCGCAAACAACACCGTTTTTAGATTACGCATATACGTCACACTCCGTGTTTATTTTAAAACCAAAGTCACACGTGCTAAAAATCACGCGCGCTATTTGCCACTGCTTATAGCGACTTTAGCCTATAAAAAATAGTGCAGATCATGTCATCTGGCACTAACCAATTCCTTTTGTTTTCTACTTTTATGCGCTAACCACAGCTCTTTAACGCTCACTCTTTACTGTTTACTTTCTCAAGAATAACGCACACTCACATGACATCACGGCGGGGCACAAAGCCTTATTATTCGCCGTATGATGATAGCGGTGTATGACAGAGAGAGATGAGACAGACGTTTGAGTACCTATGACACGTACTACTGAACGCGTAGTAAACCCCCTCATGATTGATAGGAAAAATGCAGTTGTTTACCAGTTATTAAGGTTGTGTTAACGCCTATTACAAGATAGCAACTTATCTAAATTATTGTCAAGCTTCTTTATAAAATAGTTTGACATATTTATATTATAAACCGTATTATGTACCAATATTAAGGGGTTTATAAATTTATAGATGAATTTTAAAAGTTATATTATAAAGAAGGTTTATAATATAACGAGTGGTTACGTAGCGATTAAGGCTTTAAATAAGAGGGTGTATTTGAGTCGTCCGCTTTGTAATACAAGAAATAAATATGACGTCGCCCTCACTCTATTAATCAAAAGGATTTGATCATGTCTAGCGATAACGCGCATTTCAGAAATACTCGTACTAAGGCTACTCTCAACTTACGCCACGGCCTTTCTATGTTGGCATTATCACTGGTATTACCACTGAGTCTGACGGCTTGCAGCAGTGGCTCAGAAGCCAAAAATGGCGGCGCGGATGAGGTGGTAGTCTTGCGTATGTCACATTTCATGCCTGCACCATCGGCCATGAATGCGGAGATATTTGAACCTTGGGCCAAAAAAATCGAAGAAGAATCCAATGGTCGTATCAAAATCGAGAATTTTCCTGGATCTACACTCACCAAACCCTCTGATACGTATGAGGCTGTGGTAAACGGTAGGGTGGATATCGGCATACAGTTACAGGGTTACACTAGTGGCCGCTTTCCATTGTCACAAATCGCTGAATTACCAGGTCTATCAAACTCAGGGTCTCAGATGAGCTGTCTGATGCAGACGTTGTATGACAACGGGACTATCGCAAGCGAGTATGAAGATTCTCATGTCATATCGCTTTACGGTCTTGGACCTGGCGTACTTCATAGCACTAAATTGATTGCCAAACCTGACGACATGAAAGGCCTACGTATACGCCGCCCCTCTGCCGTGGCTGGTGACATCATAGAAAGTATGGGCGCCGCGCCAGTCGGGTTACCTGCGACCGATATCTATACCTCTTTACAGCGTGGGGTCATCGATGGGTTGAGCTTGCCTTGGGATGGCGTACCCATATTTCGTGTGAATGAGCTGGTCGACAATCACACCAATATCCCGCTTTATTCCTCTAGCGTGGTCATCAATATGAATAAAGAAAAGTACGATTCACTACCACCTGACTTGCAAAAAGTTATTGATGATAACTCTGGCATGGTCTTTGCCAAAAAAGTGGGGGAAATGCTGACTGAAGACGATAGGGAAGCTCTGCAAGCTGCCAAAGATGCGGGTAGTACTATTGTTGATATTCCTGATCCACTCAATGACCCAGCATGGTCAGGTCTCTTAAAACAAGGCACGCAAAAATACCTCAACTCTGTAAATCAAAATGGGGTCGATGCCGATGCAGTATATGAGAAGGTAAAAGCGGCTAGTGAAGCCTGTAAGGTATAAAAATGCTTGAGCAGATCATTACGCCCCATTATTTTATATTAGGTTTTATCAGAAGGAATATTTATGCATATCTATAATGCCCCGCTACAAGACATACGTTTTTTATTGACGGATGTTTTTGATGCCCCATCATTTTGGCAGGTCAACAAAAGCCTGAACCATATTGATATGGATACGGTGGATATCGTGCTTGAAGCATTGTCCAAGTTCACCAAAAATGTATTGCTGCCTTTGAATCGCAGCGGCGATGAAGAAGGGGTTGGTTTTTCGTATGATGAAGAAGGCTATGGCGCAGTCAGTACGCCGACGGGTTTTAAACAGGCTTATGATCAGTATAAAGAGGCCGGCTGGGTTGGCCTAGGGGCAACGCCAGAGTATGGAGGGCAAGGGTTTCCTAAAATGGTATCGATGTTTCAAGAAGAGATGATGTTTAGTACCAATCAAGCGTTCGCGCTTTACCCCAACCTTGCGTTGGGTGCAGGCCTGTGCTTATTGAAGTCAGCTTCCGAGTCACAAAAAGACAGGTATCTGGAGAAAATATACGCTGGCGAATGGGCAGGCACGATGTGTTTGACAGAAGCACATGCAGGGACGGATTTGGGCCTGATCAAAACCAAAGCCGTGCCCAATGACGATGGCAGCTACGACATCACGGGCAGCAAGATTTTTGTGACCGGCGGCGATCATGATTTGACAGAAAACATCATTCATTTGGTATTGGCAAAAACACCCAACGCCCCTGCAGGCTCAAAGGGTATTTCTTTATTTATTGTACCCAAATATTTGATTGAAAAAGAGGCTGATGGTGGCGACCGAATCGGTGCGCGAAACGCCGCTTCGGTGGGTTCTGTCGAGCATAAAATGGGCGTCAAAGGCTCAGCAACGTGCGTGCTCAATTTTGATCAGGCCAAAGGCTGGATGGTTGGTGAAGAATATACAGGACTTGCCTCTATGTTTCTGGTGATGAACTACGAGCGTCTGGCTATCGGTATGCAAGGCATTGCCGTCACAGAATTGGCGTATCAAAATGCTGCCGCCTACGCCAACGATCGATTGCAGTCACGTAGTGATTCTGGGATAAAAAATCCTGATAAATTAGCAGACGCCTTGATTCATCATGCTGATATACGCCGCATGCTGCTTAATGCCAAGTCTCATGCCGAAGTGTCTCGCTGCTTTGCGATGTATGTTGCCAAACAATTGGACATTGCAAAATACAGTCATGACAAGCAAATGATCGACACGGCCAATGCGCGTGTTGCATTATTGACCCCGATTACCAAAGCCTTTTTGAGTGATAAAGGGTTTGAGGCAACGGTTGACTGCCAGCAAGTATTTGGCGGGCATGGTTATATCTGTGATTGGGGGATGGAGCAAATCGTACGCGATGCACGCATTGCCCAAATCTATGAAGGTGCAAACGGCATTCAGGGGCTAGATCTACTGGGGCGCAAAGTTGCCAAAGATGGTGGTGCCATGCTGTTTGATTTTTTAACTGAAATACGCCGTTTTATTGCCAATATGTCAGGGGAACATGGCATCAAGCAAGCCACACTGACTGCGGCTGATGACCTTGAGCGCATGACCAATACATTATTAGGTAATATGGATGAGCGGAGCGATGATGTGAATGGCTGTGCGGTCAATTATCTACACGCCACTGGGTATCTGTGTTTTGCTTATATGTATGCCATGATGGTGGCGGCCAGCCAGTATAAAAAAGGGGCATTTTATGCCAATAAGCTTAAATTGGCAGACTACTTTATCGATCATGTGTTACCGCGAATGCAAACGCATATAGAGATGGCTCAAGCGGGTAGCCAATCCATGATGGCGTTTGATTTGGCCTATTTTGAACCTGCGTGATCCAATGGCAAATATCAGTTTGTTATCTATTCGCTTAACGATGCATTGACTATTAACCAGCAGTTTTTATTATGATCGACAAGGAGTATGACCTGTCTAGCTATAACAATCTGAATATGAACTATATCGCTGGAGAGTGGTGTGATGGCAATTAGTGACGAGTAATCCATTTACCGGTGAAGAGATTGCGACCTTTAAAGCGGCAAGCCTAGAGGATCTCAATGACGCGTATGTCGCACTAGAAAAGGCGCAGCAAGAATGGAGCATGACCAACCCTTACCCCATGAGTTATATCATCGAGCAAGCCGTGTAAGTCCTTATCAATCGCCGTGAGGAATTAATTGATATGCTGGTGCGTGAGACGGGCTCCACCGTCATTAAAGCCAGTATCGAAGTCGATGCCTGTGTTGGGACGATGAAGGTAGCGGCAGAATATCCTTTCTTACTAGAAACGACTGTTGCGCGCTTTGCCATTCCTGACAAAATTAATCACATAATTCGTAAGCCTGTCGGTGTGGTGACCGTTATTGGCCCTTTTAATTTTCCACTGGTGTTGGCCATACGTTCGGTTGTTACGGCATTGGTAAGTGGCAATGCGGTACTACTAAAGCCCGCCACTAATATGCCTATTAGTGGCGGGGTCTTACTGGCCAAAATCTTTGAAGAGGCAGGACTGCCAGCTGGCGTACTATCCGTCGTTGTGCCTAAAGCTTCCGAAATCGGCGATGCGCTCTACACGCATCCTATCCCATGTGTGATCTCCTTTACTGGCTCAACTGAAGTGGGGTAACGTATTGGTCAAAAGCGGGTCGCGGTATTAAGCGCTCTATTTTGGAGCTGGGCGGCAACAATGCGTTTGTCGTCCTTGACGATGCTGATGTTGATTATGCGGCGCGTTCGGCTGTCTTTGGCCGATTTTTACATAGTGGTCAGGTTTGCATGTCAGCCAACCGTATTATCGTTCATGAGTCTATCTTTGATGACTTTGCAGCGAAGTTTGTTAAATATACCAAAGGACTTAATGTCGGCGATCCATCACGACCTGATGTGTTGATCGGACCTTTGATTAATGAGCGTGAAGCAGTGCGTGTAGAGCAGGCCTTACAACAAGCACTACAAGAAGGTGCTGAAATGCTGCTTGAGGGTAAACGTGACGGCGCACTTGTGTATCCGTATGTCCTAAAAAATACCAATGATGGCTATTCTGCTTGCACAGAGATGTTTGGCCCTGTCGCAACGCTAATCTCACATAGCGGTGATGAGGACGCTCTGCAAATGGCCAACGATACCGACGATGGACTAAGCGGTGCCGTACACTCAGCCGATATCGCACGCGCACAGAAGTTTGCAGCTGGATGAAGGACGGGTATGGTGCATATCAATGACCAGAGTGTCAACGATGAGCCACGTATTGCCTTTGGCGGTGAGAAGGCATCAGGTATCGGGCGCTTCGGCCGTCATATCACGTTCGATGAGTTCACCACGTATCAGTGGGTATCGGTACAAACGGAGCAGCGCGCTTACCCAATCTAAAGAAAGGCGCTTTAGGCAATAGCGTAGTTCTATATCTACAAACCATGATGACCTTTTACGGTTGTCATGGTTTTGTTTTGGGTGATTGAAAGTTGAGGGTTTTTGAGACTAGTTTTAATAGTTGTATTTAATAAATGTGGGTAAGATAATAAGTTATAAAAGCTAAAGTGTATTATGTTTATTCATGTTAGCCTTTATCGTTTAGTTAATTGACAAACTAATTATGGCTCTGGCTTCGAAATAAGCTAATCCATGAAAACGGAGGCTAACACCGTGTGGTATTCACTATATCTATGTGGTTATAAGTAATTTATATCGAGTTGAATCATAGTAAGGATACAAGAATGCTAGAAGAGGAATATATCGAACAATTTAATGGTCACGACGTGCCAGAAGCTCTTTTGTCTCTGCTTCAATTTGCCAATGAAAAATCAAAGATGGATTACTTTTCTGATGGTTTTGAATTCTCTATAAATTTGGATAAATGTGGACTTAAAACCTACTCAGAAGATGAAGGATTTTTAAGTTCTATCATTGAATTTGCAAATGCAGATGGTACTGGGTCAACGTATGGTTTTTGGCTTAAAAATAAAGATAATAACCTAATTGAAGCACCAGTAGTTATCTTTGGAAGCGAGGGAGGCTTTCACGTAGTAGCTAATAATATCAATGGCTTATTGCAAATACTGACATTTGATTCGGAGCCAATGGTTGATTGGGATAGTCTGTATTACTATAAAGATCCTGATGATTATGAGCCTAGTGCGAAAATCGAGTCTTACCGTAGTTGGCTTAAAAATACTAGCTCTTTAGAAACCATCACTAACGCTGATGCGCTAGTTGAACTTGCTCAAAAATATCATCAAAAAGAATTCAAAGATTGGATGGCTAAGTTCTATCAAGACTAGTAGTAACCGCAGGTTCACATATAACAAGCACATGAGCAATGTTTTATCGCTAACTCGGTAAAAACTGAAATTGCTATGGAAATTGTGGTTTAAACAAATCAATTAATTACGTCCTTCAATAATCGGGTGCATTTTTGCTACCCCCAGTTATTAGTACATTACATTACTAAGGTAACTTATGAGCACTGAACTAGAGAGTCGATTGGTATTTATTGATACTTCTGCATATGAAAGTAAAAATTACCAATTTAATGAACATGTGCTAGGCAAACTTTGTGATTTTCTTGAATCTGAAAGGCTTCATCTCCTTATTACTCAAATTACGATTAATGAAATAAAAGCTCATTTATTATCAAAATCGGAAGAATCAGCAAGAGCTATAAAGAAAGTACAAAAAGATGCAATGTTCTTAAGAAATGCACCTGATCTTGCTTGTCACGGCATTTTTGAGAAAGTCAAAGCCGAAGATATTCATAAAATTGCTTTAGAAAGTTTTGAAAATTTTCTTGATAAGAGTTCATCTGAAATTGTTGACATAAAAAATGTTGATGCTTCGATTGTTTTCGATAAATATTTTAAATCAGAACCTCCCTTTGGAGGAGCAAATAAAAAATCTGAATTTCCTGATGCATTTGTTCTCGAAGCTGTAGCTAAAGTAAGTAAAGATAGGGGGCATACTTTATATGTTATCAGTGATGATGGTGATATGGAGAAATATGCGGACACTTTAGATAATTTGATTCATTTAAAGAGGGTTGATGACCTCTTGGATTTAGTTGTTCGTAATGAAGAAGAGTTAAAAGAACCTGTCAAATTTGCAGATAGTATTCTTGAACAGCTAGAAGAAAAATTAATTGAAAGTGTCAAAGAGATAATTAGCTCATCAGAATTCTATTCAGATGAGGCGAATGAGTTTGACGATGAAATATACCAAATAGATATTGAGTCTGTTTGTATAAATCATAAGAATATAATTTCGGTATCAGATGAGAATGTTGAGTATGAAATCGATTTTGAGGTTGTTCTAAAGGCTCACTATTCAATTGCTGATTACGATCGTTCGCCGTGGGATCCTGAAGATAAAGTTTATATGTTTGTGCTGCATAACGATATTGTGAAAAAACATACTGAAGTGTTTTCGGCCTATGTGAATATTGATTACATGGACGGAATAAGAGCTAATGCTGAAGTTTCAGAATTAGAATTCATTGAATCAGTATTTGAACTAAATGAAAATAATAGTGAAATAATTAGCGTGAGATATTTAGATTTAAGCGATAAATAAAAATCCAGTTAAGTGAAGTCGTGATATAACAAGAGGTTAAAGTTTCGATCATCTGCTCAGGTCACTAAGCCGACCTTCAAAACCTAAGCGATATGAACCTTTACTTCTCTTTTAATTTTACAAAAAATCATATTTGGAGTTTTAGCCACTTTTACGCTGAAAAGTACTCATTAACGGCTCCATTTATAACGACAAGGCTCAACTGGTTTTAACCAATTGAGCCAGTATTGCCTATACAGTTACTCTATCGGAGACGGCTTACCATGCGGGCTTGAGCGCAGATATTGTTTAGGCGCTTTTACTTTTGCACCAAGCTCTGCCGCCGCGTGCCAAGGCCAATGCGGGTCATAAAGTATGCCGCGTGCTAATGCAACCGCATCCGCTTGCTGCTCAGCAATAATGCTTTGTGCTTGTTGCGCTTCGGTTATCAAGCCCACTGCGATGACGGGTATAGCTACGGCTTCTTTTATCGCGGTTGCAAAAGGCACTTGGAAGTTAGCTTCCACAGGGATTTGCTGTTTTGGGCTAAGTCCTGCAGTGCTCACATGGATATAATCACAGCCTAACGCCTCCAATGCTTTAGCCAGTTCGATCGTTTGTGTAAGATCCCAGCCGCCTTGGGCCCAATCGGTTGCAGAAACACGCACACCTACTGGCTTTTCACTTGGAAATTCGGCTCGAACCGCTGTAAATACGTCAAGTAACAAGCGCATTCTGTTCTCAAGGTTACCGCCGTATTGATCATCACGTTTATTAGAAAGTGGCGATAAAAACTGATGTAATAGATAACCGTGAGCACCGTGAAGTTCAATTAAGTTAAGACCCAGCACATCGGCACGTTTTGCCGCATTCACAAAATCGCTTATTAATTCATCAATGTCATTTTGATCCATTGCTGTGGGTACAGTAGAATTTTCGTCATACGCGAGCGCCGATGGTGCCACCGTTTGCCAGCCATTTAACTGATCAGGGGCAATCGAACCGCCGCCGTCCCATGGTTTTTCAGTGGACGCTTTACGCCCAGCATGGGCAAGTTGGACGCCTATCGGCATCGGGCTGTACTGTCTGATTGCGGTTAGCGTTTTAGCCAGTGCTGCTTGCGTCCTTTCATCCCATAATCCTAAATCAGCATAGCTGATACGTCCTTGTGGATTGACCGCCGTCGCTTCTAAAATAAGTAGCCCTGCACCGCTCAAACTCATTTGGCCTAAATGGATCGTATGCCAATCGCTTGCCGCGCCATCATTGGCAGAGTACTGACACATGGGTGCGATGATAATACGGTTATCTAATGTTAGTTGCCCAAGTTGCAAAGGCGAAAAAAGCTGGCTCATGGTGAATCCTTAAAAAACGCGCCTAAAGACACGGAAGATAAAATGCAAAGCGATATAAATGACTTACATGATTACCGCTTGAATAGTTGATGGGGATGAATCATTATTTTTATAGGGTACATTTAAGTGATGCTAGCTAATATATAAATTACTCTCAATCATGTTTTTCATATGCAGTAGGCGCGGGGCAATATCTTCTTCTAGCTTGGTGCGACTCAAGATAAAACTTGGTGCGCCGCAGTTAAACGTGAGCAAACCTTCCGTCGGGTGCATCAGTGCAATGGCAACCGCATTAACATCTTTTTGCCATTCACTAATTGAAAAACAGTAGCCGTAATCTTCATAATCTTGGAAGGCTTTATCTAACCCTCGTCTGATCTTTAGCCAATCATCCTTATACTTATTACGAATCGCATTAAGGATGAATTCTTGCTCAGCAGGCGGCATGCTGGCTAGGCAAGCTCGACCCATCGAGCTTAAATGAATCGGCAAATATGAGCCGATATTGCGCTGCATGGTGGTACTACCAGCGCCTTGTACCACATTGAGATAGACCATCATCAACCGATCGCGAGTCGCCATAGCCACCGCACTATTGGCATAATCTGCCAGCTCCTCCATATAAGGGGTCGCGAGGTTATTGATGGAGATGTTGGTCATCATTGTATAGCCAAAACCAAGCACTCCTGTTGAGAGCTGGTACTTGCTGCTATTGGTAGACTGTTTTAGATAGCCTAATTTTACCAAAGTGTATGTCAGACGAGTGATGGTTCCTTTAGGAATACCTGTCAGCTGACTGAGGTCTTGATTGCCCAAATAAGGGCGCTGCGGGGTAAAGCAACGCAGCAGCTCGAGACCGCGAGCCAATGCAGTGACAAACTGTCTGTCGTTTTTGTCACGCATCTCTGCAATGGGTTCTAACAACTCCATATGCATCTCACTATTAGCGTTGTCATTGGCAAGCGTGTCATTCGTCATAGGTGGTCTATTATCCCCAATTAAGTTCATCCAAATATCGTTTATCGCTTTAATTATACTATATTAATGTATATTTATAGTCTCAGCATAGCACGATGCGGAGTTATTGTTTCGCTATGCGGTATGAACGGTAGTGATATTCGTCATAAGAGGCATTATCACGCCTCTTGAGGATCATACTGCTTTTCTTTAATAAACAAGGTCGGAATAAGACCGCATAAGAAGTACGCGCCTGCCATCAGCAATAAACCTGCACCGATAGAGTTATGCATCGCCATGTAGCCAATAGCGACAGGGGCAATCACAGAACCAAGTCGCCCGATATTGAATGCTCCACCAATGGCCGTACCTCGGATAGCCGTAGGGAAGCTTTCGGTCAAATAGGTGGCGTTGATAGCATAAGGGATGCCATATAAGAAGCCAAAAGTGATCATCAGCCAACCGATGTTTTCTGGAGTATGCATATAGACCAAAATAGGGATAAACAATGCGGTGCCCATGGTGCCAAAGGCAAAGACTATTTTTCGACCAATTTTATCCGCCATGAACCCAGCCACTACTTTGGCAAACATCATAGTGAGATAGGTACCTGCCATGTATAGCGCCATTTCTTTAAACTTGATACCCAGCTCAGTTTCTAGATAAGAAGGTAGCCAATTACTGACGCCAAAATATCCAAACAGTAAAAGTCCTGAACTCATTGACCACAATATAAACATGATGCGATGTTTGGGGTTTTCAAATATGGCTTTGTAGGGATTTTCAGCCTTTTGCAGTGTGTTTTTCTCGCCACTTAATTTACGGGCGCGAGACTCCTTCCAAGACTGTGGTTCAGGTACTAGGAAATACATGGATATTGAAAGGAGAATGGGCAAAAATGTTAAAAGATATAATGTACGCCAGCCATAGCTGGGAATGATCCATGCTGAAACACTCGTAATCACCAAAGACCCAAGCGTAAAGCCTGTCATGAGCGCAGCAAGCACAGTAGTTCGATGCTTAGTCGGCACCATCTCTGACATGAGCGTATTGGTCGCGATATACAAACTACCCAGACCCAAACACGCGAATACCCGAAGTGCTATAAATTGCTCATAGCTTTGTACAAATCCACTAAAGCCAGATAGGATTGAAAACAATCCAGTAGCCAGAACAATCACACGTACTCGCCCAAAACGATCACAGGCCCAGCCGCCAAAAACCCCACCAATCGCCATGCCAAACAATGACCAACTACCTAGCGCGCCAGCTTGTACATTAGATAATCCAAACTCTAGTTTTAGGCTAGATAAGGTAAAGGCAAGAATACCGATATCAGCGCCATCACATAATAAAACCAAGAAACAAAAAACAAAAGCCAGTTTCCAAGGTTGTTTTTGGGTAGCGCTTGCGCTTGGATCTGACGTTATAGCCACACTTTTCACAATGTATATCCTTATCGTTGTGAGAATCAAAGACTGAGCTTATGAAGAGGGAAGGACGGTATTCGCATCCTAGCAAATACCGCTGTGCATTTTGGTGGGTGAAAAAGTGCGCGTTATTACTCGCTGGCTTCTTTAATCATGTTGCGGGCAATAATGACTTGCTGGATTTGCGTGGTACCTTCATACAGACGATATAGACGGACATCACGGTAAAAACGCTCAATACCGTAGTCTGCGATATAGCCTGCGCCGCCATGAATTTGCACCGCTCTATCAGCCACACGACCACACATTTCGGTTGCAAACATTTTGGCACACGAGGATTCGGTCACGACATCTTTGCCCTCATCACGTAGACGTGCAGCGTCTAGCACCATGGACTTGGCGGCATAAATCTCTGCTTTTGAGTCAGCGAGCATACCTTGAATGAGCTGAAAACTGGCAATGGGTTGACCAAATTGCTTACGTTCGACGGCATAGTTGAGCGCATCATTCAGCATGCGAGTGGCGGCTCCAGTACTGGCTGCCGCAATGTGTAAGCGCCCTTTATCTAAGACTTTCATGGCAGTTTTGAACCCCACACCCTCGACACCGCCAATGAGCGCATCGGCTGGCACGACACAGTTATCAAAGATGACATCACAGGTATGCGCGCCTTTTTGCCCCATTTTTTTATCGATTTTGCCCAAGGTAATACCGGGGGTGTCACTCTCAACAATAAATGCTGAAATTCCACCAGAACGTTTGTTTTTCGGATCAGTGCGTGCCATGACAGTGAATACGCCAGCTTGCGGGGCGTTGGTGATATAACGCTTGGTGCCATTGATAATGTAAGTATCTCCATCTTTGATGGCGGTTGTTTTCAATGAGGCGGCATCTGAGCCTGACTCTGGCTCAGTCAAACAGAATGAACCAATGATTTCACCACTGGCTAACCGAGGTAGATACTTCTGCTTTTGCGCTTCAGTACCATCAATCACTAGGCCAGATGAGCCAATACCATTATTTGTCCCTATTAATGAGCGAAATGCAGGGGAAGTGCGCCCTAACTCAAATGCCAACGTCACCTCTTCTTCCATCGTGACACCTAGTCCGCCGTACTCTTCGGGAATAGTAAGTCCAAAAAGCCCTAACTCGCGCATCTGTTCAATGATGTCTTCTGGCAGACGGTCGTTTTCTGCAACCCAATGCTCCATAGGAACCAGTTCGTCGTTAACAAAGTTGCGAATCGTTTGGGTAATGTGGTCGAGGGTCTCTTTATCTCTAATCATGTGAATCTTCCTTGTTTGATTAATGCCTGTTTGGTTGATGACTGATAGTCATAACGGCTTTTTAACAGTGTTAGTAATGCGGTATTCAGTAATTAAGTAATTTGGTGACCTTGCTAAACAGCATAATCCATGGATTATTAAATTACAATACTTTTGGTTTAAAAAACCGCATTGCGGTATTTTTATGATAAATATTATATTTTTATTATATTATTTTTCTGATTTAACCAATTTTTACCCTTCACAAATGAAAATAAACAGTATATATTGATATTAAATACCGCATAGCGATATTTAATATTCAAAATAAATGCTTTTATAGAGTGTTTATACTTTATATAAGAATGATGTTTAAGGAGTGGATCATGGAAGAGCAAATCCTTATTTGTGAGAAACAAGGAGAGGGCGTTAGTGTCATTAGACTGAATCGCCCGAAAGTACGCAATGCGCTGAACAGTGAGCTACGCCAACAAATGGCAGATTTGTTCATTCAGTTAAATGAGGATCCACAAACCAAAGCGATTGTACTGACTGGCGGTGATAAAGTGTTTGCTGCTGGTGCCGATATCAATGATTTCTTGACTACAAGCACGGTTGATATGTATCTGCGCCATAGCGAGCGCTATTGGGATGCCATCACTCATTGCCGCAAGCCCATTATTGCTGCCGTCAATGGCTATGCGCTTGGCGGCGGCTGTGAGCTGGCGATGCATGCTGACATTATCGTCGCAGGCAAGTCTGCCAAATTTGGACAGCCCGAGATCAAAATAGGACTCATGCCAGGTGCTGGCGGGACGCAGCGTTTGTTTCGTGCCATTGGCAAACATAAGGCCATGAAAATGGTACTCACTGGCGATATGATCAGTGCTGATGAGGCGGACACAATGGGGCTGGTCTCTGAAGTCGTTGACGATGAGGCTACCATCACTCGCGCCATTGAGATCGCTGAGCAGCTGTCAAAGTATTCTCCCATTGCCTTAGCGCAAATCAAAGAGGTGGCGAATCTGGGTGTTGATATGTCCTTAGAAGGTGGGTTGGCACTGGAGCGTAAAGCCTTTCAGATTCTGTTTGATACACACGACCAAAAAGAAGGGGCCAAAGCTTTTTTGGAAAAACGCTCTGCAGACTATAAAGGCTATTAAGCTGCATCAACGCCACTTATTTCTTTTGAGGTCCACGCCGACCAAATCCTATCGCAAATTATGTAGAGAATCATTATGACCGTGAATACACTTGCCATTGTTGGTACTGGTATTATGGGCATGGGCATTGCCCAAATTGCTGCCCAAGCTGGTATCCAAGTCCTTTTATATGACGCCAAAGCTGGTGCGGCTGAGCAAGGGCGACAGTCGCTGCAAGCCATGCTCGAAAAGCTCACCGCTAAAGGCAAATTTAGTGATGATGAGCTGCAGTCTATGCTGAGCAATTTAACAGTCATCCAAGAACTGAATCAGATTGCTACCGCTGAGATAGTGGTTGAAGCCATTATCGAAAACCTAGATATCAAAAAACAGCTTTTCGCCCAGTTAGAAGATGTTGTCACAGCCGATACAATTTTGGCGACCAATACCTCGTCTTTATCTGTCACCGCAATCGCTGCTGACTGTGACCATCCAGAGCGCGTGGCAGGGTTTCACTTCTTTAACCCAGTTCCTTTGATGAAAATTGTAGAAATCATTCCGGGCATTTCTACTCAGTCATCAGTGGTTGACACTCTCATTGATTTGGCCAAACGGATGGGTCATCTGGGCGTGGTCGCAAAAGACACACCCGGATTCATCGTTAACCATGGTGGCAGAGCCTATGGTACCGAAGCATTAAAAATATTGGGTGAAGGTGTCGCAAGTTTTGAGCAAATCGACCGCATTTTGCGTGACGGCGCAGGTTTTCGTATGGGGCCGTTCGAGCTGCTTGATTTGACGGGCATTGATGTGTCTCATCCTGTGATGGAGTCAATTTACAACCAGTTCTATCACGAAGCGCGTTATCGCCCGCATCCATTAACCCGTCAGATGCTGGTAGGCAAAAAGCTCGGTCGTAAGGTTGGTGAAGGTTTTTATCACTATAAAGACGGTCAGAAGCTGTCTACGGCTACCGCTCAAAATCAATCGTCCGAAGCGCTCATATCTGATGCCGTTATTACATCGGTTTGGATTGGCACTGATTTGGCAGAAGATAAGACGCAGCTAATCGATTATCTAAACACTTGTGACATCACTATTGATGATAATGACAAGCCGAGTCCTGATAGTTTGGTGCTGCTCGCCATTTATGGCGAGGATACGACCAATGCGGCGATTCGTTATCAGGTCGATCCCAAGCAAGCCGTTGCTATTGATATGCTTACCGAGCTTACAAAGCATCGTACGTTGATGCCAAGCATCGTCACGCAAGAGCAGTTTGTGGCGCAAGCTTACAAGTTATTTGGTAACGGTTTGGATAGCAGTGAGGCAGATGCGCAGGATGCGGGCAGTGCTACCTTGATTACTGAAAGTACAGGTTTTGTGGCACAGCGTGTAGTTGCTATGGTGATCAATCTTGGTTGTGACATTGCGATGCAAGACATTGCTTCACCTGAGGATATCGATAATGCCGTCAAGCTTGGGCTAGGTTATCCGTATGGCCCTATCTCTTGGGGCGATAAACTTGGGGCCCCGCGAGTGTTACTCATCTTAGAGCGTATCTACAGGCTGACAGGTGACCCACGTTACCGTCCAAGCCCTTGGTTACAACGCCGCGCCAAACTTGATGTCTCACTCTTTACTCAGCAAACCAAATATTAATATCAACGATAAAGCAATATTGTTAAACCATAAAGTTATCACTCAGATATTCAAAATACGACAAGGAAAAGTTATGTTAGATGCCTATATTTATGATGGATTAAGAAGCCCTTTTGGTCGCTATGTCGGTGCATTAGCAACGGTACGCCCTGATGATTTAGTCGCTACCGTGATGAAAGCATTGGTTGAGAAGCACCAGCTATCTGCCAATATTTTCGACGAAGTATTGTTAGGCAGTGCCAACCAAGCAGGTGAGGACTCTCGCAATATCGCTCGCAACGCTGCTCTGTTAGCAGGATTGGACGTAAAAACGCCAGGTCAGACAGTCAACCGCTTATGTGCGTCAGGTCTGTCTACTGTTGTCGATGCTGCTCGCAGTATTACGTGTAACGAAGGCGATATTATTTTAGCAGGTGGTGTGGAGTCGATGACGCGTGCGCCATTTGTCTTTGCCAAGACTGAGCAGCCCTTCAGCCGTGACTTTAAAGTATTTGACACGACCATTGGCAGCCGTTTTCCCAACCCAAAGATTATTAAGCAGTTCGGTAGCGATACCATGCCGCAGACGGGCGATAATGTCGCGCAGAAGTATGGTGTTACGCGCGAGGAAGCGGATAAGTTTGCCGCCGCATCGCAATCCAAGTATCAAGCTGCCAAACAAGCAGGTTTCTTTGACGATGAAATAACACCTATCACCGTCTCACAAGGTAAGAAGTTGCCCGCAAAAGTAGTCACGGAAGATGAGCATCCCCGTGCCAGCTCCGATATTGAGGCACTACAAAAGCTTAAGCCTTTAAACCAAGATGGTGTGGTCACCGCAGGTAATGCATCCGGTATCAATGATGGTGCTGCTGCGCTCATCATCGGCTCAAAACAAGCAGAGGAAAAGCTAGGCTTTAAGCCGATTGCCAAAATCTTGTCATCGGGTGCGATGGGTGTTGAGCCTAACATCATGGGCGTGGGTCCTGTTGAAGCGATTAAGCTGGCGCTAAAACGTGCTGATTTGACCCTCAATGATATGTCTGTCATTGAGATTAATGAAGCATTCGCTTCGCAAGTGCTGGGCTGCCTAAAAGGGTTGGACATTGATTTTGATGATAAGCGCGTCAACCCTAATGGCGGGGCAATCGCTGTCGGCCATCCGCTGGGCGCATCCGGTGCAAGAATCGCCTTGAGCACTGCTCGAGAGCTACAGCGTACGGGCGGCAAATATGCAGTGGTTAGCTTGTGTATTGGTATTGGGCAAGGGCTTGCCATGGTGATAGAACGCGTCTAAGCCATGCCGCATAAAGCTTGCCAAATTATTTATTATCAAGGATGACACTATGACCACCATACTCAACGAACACGACAACTACCATCAAGCCGAAGAAGCGTATGGATTTCCCTTAATTATCAAACAGCTACTCAACCGTGCCAAAATTGCTTCTACTGATCAAACCATCAGTTACGCAGATAAAGTCACTTATACCTATGCTGAGTTTTTTAAGCGTATCAATCGCTTGGCCAATGTCCTAAAAAACATGGGCTTGCAGGCAGGTGATGTGGTCGCGGTCATGGATTGGGACAGTCATCGTTACCTTGAGGCATACTTTGCCGTGCCGATGTCCGGCATGATTTTACAAACCGTCAATGTGCGCTTGTCAGAAGACAAAGTGCTGTACACCGTCAATCATGCTGCGCCAAAAGCATTGCTGTTAAACGCTGAATTTGCGCCGATGATCAAAAACTACCGTGACGACGCGCCTTCTATTGAGCATGTAATGTGGGCTGACGATGCAGAAGTTGATAAAGCAGAGTTGCCTGACTATGTTGACGGTGAATACGAGGCACTGTTGGCAGCCGCTAGTGATGAGTTTGATTTTCCAGATTTTGATGAAAACACCATCGCCACGACGTTCTATACCAGTGGTACCACAGGTGATCCAAAAGGGGTTTTCTTTACTCATCGCCAGATCGTACTACAGACCATGGCAAGCACTTTGGCATCAGCCCTCAATGCCGAAGGCCAAGGCGCGCGCTACAACGATGTCTATATGCCGATGACCCCTTTATTCCATGTTCATGCGTGGTGCTGGCCGTATGGCGCAACCATGATAGGGCTAAAACAAGTATATCCCGGACGCTATCTAGCACCAAAACTGGTCGATTTGATCGAGCAACACAAAGTCACGCTGTCACATGGTGTTCCCGCCATATTACAAATGCTCCTCAAAGAAATGGCAGAACGCGGTCGCAAATTTGAGAATCTCAAACTACTGCTAGGGGGTTCAAAGCTCAACGAAGGCTTGGCTAAAGCAGCTATAGAATGTGGCATAGAATTTATGTCAGGGTTTGGGATGTCAGAATCCTGTCCTGTACTGTCTCGAGCGGTATTTGATGATAAGACAGAGTCGATGACGCTGGAGGATAATCTCAATTATCGTTGTCTGTCAGGCTCACCCATCATGCTAGTGTCGATGGAAATCTGGGATGAAAACGGCAAACCACAACCCATGGATGGCAAATCGACAGGCGAGCTTGTGATACGAGCACCGTGGCTGACTCAAAGCTACTTTAAAAATCCCGATGCGGGCAATGTGTTATGGAAAGGTGGCTGGATGCATACGCAAGACATCGCCTGCATGACTGCTGATGGCACACTCAGCATTACCGATAGGCTCAAAGATGTTATCAAATCTGGCGGCGAATGGGTATCCTCGCTCGAGGTTGAAACCATTCTATCCTTCCATCCTAGCGTTGCTGATATTGCTGTGATTGGTGTGCCAGATGAGCGCTGGGGCGAGCGTCCTTTGGCATTGATTGTGCTAAAACCAGACCATATCGATACAAAAATGGAAGATATTTTGGCGTTGGGTCATCAAGCAGTAGAGAGAGGCCATCTGCCAAAGTATGGCGTGCCAAGTGAGATTAGGTTTTTATCAGAAATGCCAAAAACTAGCGTCGGTAAACTTGATAAGAAGAGAATGCGGTTGATGTGCTCAGAAAACTTAATCTAATCCAACAAGCTTGCTAAGCATAGTAATGATTTTAATAAATGCTAAAGCTTGCATAAATGCGGGCGTGTGCATAAATGCCTAGGTTTGAATAAGTGTTAGATGGTAACGAGTACTCTTAGAGACGATCATAATCTGCATACAAAAAAGAGAAAAACTATGGAAGCGGTTCCTACATTTTCAGAAATAAAAGAGGCTGTCACAAGTGATGACAGTCACCCATTGCATGATTTTACGGTTATTTATCCTCAGCAAGTTGAATGGGGTGACATGGATACCTTTGGTCATGTCAATAACGTTGTCTATTATGAATATTCGCAAAATGCTCGTATCTATTACAACAGGCGCTTGGGTTTATTCAACGAACAGACGTTTTCGGTGATGGCAGCCTCGTCATGTCGATACCTCAAATCAGTTGCTTATCCTGACGAGTTATGGATTGGCGTCAAGGTCAAGAAAATCGGTAACTCAAGTTTGATTCATGAATATACATACTACAGTACGGTGCAGAAGACAGTCGTTGCGATAGGTGAGTCGGTTTTAGTCTATCTTGATAAAATGAGCGGACAAAAAAAACCGATCGATGAGTCGCAAAAAGAAGCGATTGCGGCGTTAGAGAACATTAATCAATAAGCGTAAAACTCAATAGGTCGGTCGAATTATTATTGAATTTTTTAATTAGAAAGTAGGCGTTAGTTTTCATATAAAAGGACTATGCGTTTTTATGGATTAGAGCAAACGTAGTAGTGATCAGGATTGATAAGGATATCAAAATAAAACAGGGAATAGATGGATGATGCTTTATACAAAAAGGCTGTCTGTAGGTTTGGCTATGGTGGCAACATGCGCCTCTGCACAAGCGATAGATATTGTGACAACGGGCGATACAACGTTGAGTATCGGTGGTTATATCAAAGCAGAAGGGGCGTTTAATTCGCCCGATGAAGGGGATTCAGAGTTTAAGGGAAACTTACGCCAGTCTCGTATCAATGTGAAGACGACCAAATCCGTCGAGGATAAAAAGCTCACGGGTTTTATCGAAGGCGATTTTTATGGCGATTACGCCAAGGGCGGCTCAAACCTGCGCTTGCGCCATGCTTATGTTCAAGTGGATGATTTGACAGTAGGTAAGACTTGGAATGGCCAGTTTTTGGCAGTTGCGCCCCTTTCCACTGAGCAGCTCGACTTCTGGGGTACAGGTATTGGAACGGCCTCTGGTGGAGGTTCTTATATCCGTCCAGATTTGACGGTACATTATACTTATAAGGGGCTGCGTTTTACGGCTCAAGACCCTGTGTATGACGACGCGAGCCTGCCTGATATGGTGGTCAGCTACAAAGATAAGATATCTAATTTTGACTATAATGTCGCTGTCACAGCGCGTGAGGCTGAAAATGGAGACGATTCGGATGTGGGCGTCGGCGTGTCTTTAGCAGGCAAGCTGACATTAGGTAAGGACTCACTCCATGCCAGTGTATACAATGGTAAAGGTATGGGCGTCTATTCTGCCATCTGTGTTGGCGGACCTCTCATTATGAATGGCGGTGTAAATTGTGATGCCGAAGATGGCAAACTGATCTCACAAACAGGTTATAGCGTCGGTTATAAGCATCAATTTACCCAAAAGCTGCGTGGTAATTTGCGTTATGGCGAGGTGAATGTCGAGGATGCGGCAGATACGTCTGCCAATGTAAAAAGCGCAAACCTTATCTATGAGTACTTACCAGATTTAGATTTGGGCATTGAGTGGCGAGAGCAAAGCGCAACGACATTTCCGTGGATGCCAGCAGGACAGCAAATTGAAGTAATGGCAAAGTATGATTTTTAGATGAAAAAATTTATGATCTCTAGCCCTGTTAGAGGTCATAAAGCGTACGTTGAAAAGGTATGTAATATTGATTTTATATGACGTTTACTGGAGCACTTATTCTTAACGTACCTTTAGGGTTTTACTCAAACCCACCTCATTTAGACACCATGTCGTCGATACCGAGTAATATTTGCTGTGCATGCTCAAAATCATGAGTGCCTATTTCGGTAAGGCTGATTCTTTTTCTAACTTTGAGACATACTTACCGACCAGTCGCGGCAACCATTACATCGTGGCTGCGGCATTACTGAACCTGCTTTGCGACACAAATGGCTGTATCGCATCAATTCTATCTAGAAAAACTCTTTTCTTGAAACTAAATGATAATAATTTTCATTAACATTTGTATTATTTATACAATGTTGCTAGAGTATGCACTCTCTATTACCGAACCGTTAACATCGCTTCGTTTTTGCTGTTTTTAAGATGTGTTTTAGATCAATACTTTAGCTTATATAAATTGTAGTAAAAGAGGGGCAGTTTTATTTTCCCTGAGCATAATGCTTATTACTCAGCTCTATAACACGCCTTTTATGAGCAAAGCTGGCAGGTATTAATAAAACGAAGTACTTTTAGGATTGTGATTTATGCCGACGTTATCAACACCTTCTAACTATAAAAAATATTTTCGTTCACAAAAGCCGACCTGTATCTTGACCAGTCGTGCATTATTGAGCATTGCTATCACCTCTATCATTAGCACGACAGCACTCGCCTCTGACACCAATGAGCTGGCGACCATGCAAGTAGCAGCGCAAGACGCGACTGAGTCAGAAACCATGCCCTCTACCGAGCTTGATACCATTGTCGTCGTTGCGGCAAGGGAGGAGCTCGTACAGGCGCCAGGTCTGTCTGTCATTAGTGAGGAAGCCATCGAAAAAGCGTCAGTTTCTAATGATATCTCAGAAATCGTGCGTAAGATGCCAGGGGTGAACCTTTCAGGTTCGTCTACTTCTGGTCAACGAGGCAACCAGCGCCAAATAGATCTGCGCGGCATGGGGCCGAATAACACGCTCATCTTAATTGATGGGCGTCCAGTGACGTCACGTAACGCGGTGCGTCCTGGCCGTGCCAGTGAACAAGACACGCGCGGTGACTCACAGTGGGTGCCGCCAAGCGCCATTGAGCGTATCGAAGTATTGCGCGGTCCAGCCGCCGCCCGTTATGGTTCGGGAAGTATGGGCGGGGTCGTCAATATCATCACCAAGTCTCCCAATAAAAAAGAGTTTTCGGTGACTGGTCACTATGAGATGCCAGAAAGCGATCTTGAGGGTAAAGATTGGCGCACCAATATCAACATGGCAGGGCCATTGACAGATAAGCTGTCTTTTCGTACCACACTTGGCTATCACGATAGTGAAGGTGACGATCCTTATATCAATGCAGATGATGCTCAAATTGTTGATGGTCGTAGTGGACCAGCAGCGTCTGTTGCCGCCGGTCGTGAAGGGGTTGAGAATATAGACGCGCGCCAGTTGTTTGAATATGCCATGGATGCAATGAATACCGTTGGCTTTGAGGTCAATTATAGTAATCAAAGCAATCGCTGGGCAGGTGATTCGCAATTTCAGACAGTGAATGATGACTTGGTCAATGCGCTGGCAGGTCAAGAAACCAACAAGATGGAGCGTTATGGTGCGGCATTGACTCATCGCGGTGAGTATGACGATGCCAGTAGCAACAGCTATATAGAATATACACGCACTCTTAATGAGCGCTTAAATGAAGGTAATGGCGGTAGTGTTGAAGGACAAATTTCAGTCCCTGAGGCAGGAGCAGAATATACATGGACAGAAGCTACCTATGATACGTTAAATGCAAAATCAGAGTGGGACATCTACTTTGACCGTCATACACTGACTGCTGGAGCAGAGTTCCGTGGTGAGAGGTTAGACAATCCGCTGGTTTCTGCTGTAACATTTGATGAAGGGTTTGATTTTGGTGATACAGAGACCGATCCTGCTAAGCGTGATCCAGTATCAGACGCGTATCTTATTGGTGCTTACTTAGAAGATAACTATCAAATTACACCTGACTGGTATATCACCCCTGGCATACGTTTTGATTATCATGATCAGGCAGGTAGTAATTGGTCACCTAGTCTGAATACCACTTGGCATTTTAGTCCGAACTGGTCGGTAAAAGCAGGCGCCAGTCGCGCTTTTAAAGCGCCCGCCCTATATCAGCTGGATCCGAACTATATTTACTATACTCGCGGGAATGGTTGCCCATCAAGCATACCGACTGATGAACGGGGCTGTTATGTCTTAGGAAACTCCGAGCTTGAGCATGAAACCTCTTGGAACAAAGAGCTGACCTTTGCTTATAAGGATGACACAGGACTCAATGCAGGGTTGACTTATTATCGCAACGATTATGATAACCGTATCGGTGCTGGCATAGAGCGTGTGGGCGTGGTCGGTGTAGTGGCTGACGGTGTCGCTGCCGACCGCTCTGTTTTTCAATGGGAAAACCAAGGAGAGGCGATCATTGAAGGCCTAGAAGGGTTTGTCAAAGTGCCTGTCACTGATACGGTTTCATGGTCAACCAACTTAACAGGAAATATTCGTTCAGAACGCAAAGACACTGGTGAGCCATTGTCCTTAATTCCTAAATTTACGATGAACTCAAATGTCAATTGGGACATTACCCCACGCTGGAATACTGACTTTGGTGTTAGTTACTATGGACGCATTGATGCCCCCGATGTTTCGGTCACGACTGGTGATGAGCTTGAGACATTAAATCTGGCTCGCAAGCCCTACGCGCTTGCCAATGTAAGCACCCGCTATGATTTGACGGATGGTATCACCGTTGGGGCGGGTATAAAGAATTTATTTGATAAACAAATCAAACGAGAAGGGACTGGCACTAATGCAGGAGCACGTACTTTTAATGAGCCTGGACGTTATTATGTCTTCGATATCAGGGTTGATTTTTAACTGCTAAACCAGTCATTTGTCTAAATAAAAAAAGGTCTAAGCAATGTGCTTAGACCTTTTTTTGATTATGCATTTTGAGCTTAGCGTGATAGCTGTATTGATAAATCAACAAATCAAAACCAATCTGGAGACTCTCGCTAGCCTAATTGTATCAAAACGGATACAGCGGCAGTTTCTATGTTGACACTGTCCGCGGCGCTCACGTATATTTTAGAAAGACTTACTTTAAAGTACTCGCTATAAAGCAGTCGTTTTAAAAGAGTCTGTTTTAGAAATGCTATAACTGTCTAAAAAACACAATATCTCAGCATAAAAAGTGCTCTAGTAGCAAGCACTCCGCCCTAAAAACAAGCGCATAAATGCACTGCTTATCAGCGCCAGACTACCGTACATTATGAAAAGGATTTTAGAGATGATTATAACAGAATATATTGACATTACCGCCGCAGTCACCCGAGAAAAGGGAGCTGACTTTACCTTGGAGCAAGCCAAAATCCGCGCGCCCAAAGACGATGAAGTACTGGTAAAAATCGTCGCTACAGGCATGTGCCACACCGATATGATCGTGCGTGACCAAGATTACCCTGTGCCGCTGCCGCTGGTATTGGGTCACGAAGGCGCAGGTATCGTCGAAAAAGTCGGGCCACTGGTTAAAGATATTGTAGTGGGTGATCATGTGGTACTGAGCTATGGCTATTGCTCACAATGCAGTTCGTGTCATTCAGGTCATGAGCCCTACTGTAAGGAGTTTTACCCGCGTAATTTTGGTGGCAGTGACATGGACGGTAATAATGCTATTCAAGATGCTGACGGCAACCCCCTTAACGATCATTTCTTTGCGCAATCCTCATTTGCCACCTATGCGCTCAGTTTAGAGAGCAATACCATCAAGGTCTCTAAAGATGCTCCAATTGAATTGCTTGGCCCATTAGGCTGCGGCATTCAGACAGGCGCAGGCGCGGTCATCAATTCGCTAAAAGTGCGCCCGGGCACGAGCTTTGTAACTTTCGGTGCAGGCGCTGTGGGCTTGTCTGCGGTACTGGCTGCCCAAGTAGCAGGCGCAACCACCATCATCGCAGTCGATGTGGTGCCCTCACGGCTTGAGCTTGCTAAGGAGCTTGGCGCGACCCACGTCATCAATAGTAAAGAAGAAGACGTGGTCGAAAAGGTGCGTGATATCACAGGTGGCGGCGCGCTATTTGCCTTAGAATCAACGGGTATTCCAGCTGTCTTGCGTCAAGGTATCGACTCGCTGGGCACACTTGGGACCATTGGTGTCGTAGGCGCACCTGCGCTTGAGACAGATGCCAACTTTGATGTCAATGACTTGCTGCTTGGCGGTAAATCTATCCAAGGTATTGTTGAGGGTGACGCGACTACCAAAATCTTTATCCCGCAGCTGGTAGAGCTTTATTTACAAGGACGTTTTGCCTTTGACAAATTGGTCAAATACTATGATTTTAAAGACATCAATCAAGCCGCAAAAGACAGTGCCGAGGGTACTACCTTAAAGCCTATCATTCGTATTGCCGATAATGCTTAAAAGTTATTTGTCTATAAGAAATGGGCAAATGTATTATCAGGTATGTTATTGATAGCTTGTATCGCAAATCCGCATAAAAATTTTCATTTTCTTTCAATATAAAAAGGTCTGAGCCATTCGCTCAGACCTTTTTTGTTTTATCGACTGCTCTTTTTATTAATTCGTTGTTTTTATTCTACAATTATTTTGCCCAAAAAAGTTCTAGTTTGGGTTTAATGATTAACGAGAGAATAATTGAAAAGAAAATGCCAATCGGTAGGGCGGTCAATAAACTGGCGATCCACATATAGAGAAAATGATGCCAATCAGAGAAGTCACTGAGATTAATCGTGGTAACCACGGCCATGATTGACTCCATGATGATTGCCATGCATAGACCAAAAATGACATTCATCTGCACGGTGGAAATATCTGGCAATACCGCCCGTAATATTTTATTGATTAGCATGGCGATCACACCACCGATAGGTGCAATGCAGATCACGCAAAGCGCAAAAGAGCTCAGCCAAGCACGCATAAAACTATCCCCAAAACCGATATTATTCCAAGTCATGACAAAAGTGAGCGTCCCACCGATAACCGCTACTATACTAAAAATGATAAATATTTTTTTGCAAGTCTTAAGCATTTACTTATCCATATTAAATAATTCAAGCACAGTATAGCCATATATTTTTGCGAAAGGCAGTCTTGTTCTTTTGGTATTTTTCTGTACAAAGCAATGAATTTACTCGATATTTTGATGAAAATTATGATGCGTAAGTGATGTGTTTTTATAAGGTTAATACCGTTTTGAACTCATAAAATGACATGAGGATTGGTACTCAGCCTCAGTAGAAAAAGGTTTACCTTTAATACCTTTCGTTATAACATAACGTTTTTTTTGAAATGTTATAATATAACGGAAAAGTATATGAGAAAAATTGCTTTAATTTCTGTGCTAATAGCCCTAGCAGGACTAGCATGGTATTTCATTGCTGGCGCTAAGCCGTCAGACGGTCAGACAGCCTCTACGCCTCAGGGCAATGAACAACAAAACTTAATCGTGGTCACACCATGGGAAATAACGTCTACTGATCCTAGTAAGTCGGGATTTATTTTTCAGCGTTTGCAGATTGCCGAAACGCTGGTAGATGCCAAACAAAATGCTGAGTTGCAACCCATGCTGGCACAAAGTTGGTCTGCCAATGAGAACGGCGATGTGTGGACGTTTGTGCTGCGTGATGGCGTGAAATTCCATGACAGCTCGCCACTGACGGCAGATGATGTGGTCAAAAGTTTGCAGGTGGCGCTCAGCAAGCCCACTGCTTTGGAGTCAGCGGCTATTGCAGAAATGAAAGCGATTGATAGCAAGACGGTTGAAATCACATTAGATAAGCCGCTCATGTCTTTCCCCGCTTATCTGGCACATGCGACCAGTATTATCTTAGCTAGCTCATCGTTTGATGAGAATAACGAGGTCACTCAGCTTATTGGTACAGGGCCATACTATGTCACCAAATTTGAGCCACCACAAAAAATCGAGCAAAAAGCGTTTGCCGATTACTGGGGCGAGAAAGCTAAGATCCAAGACATTACTTACTTAGCCAATAGCCGTAGCGAAACGCGTACGTTACTGGCGCAGAGCAAACCTAATTACCTCGTGTTTACCTTAGATTCAGCGAGTCTAACCCGCCTAAAGCAGGACCCCAATCTACAAGTTCAGTCAAAGTCATTGGCGCGTACTATCGAATATAAAGTCAATGCGGACAATCCGTTGTTTAGCGATGTGCGTGTTCGTCAAGCGCTTAGTGATGCCATTGATAGACAAGGCATTGCCCAATCTGTGATGCATGCGGGTGATGCGGCAGCCACGCAAATACTGCCACCAATATTTAAAGACTGGCAAATCAAAACGCAAAGTAAGCAGCCAGGTCCCCAAGCGATTAAGCAGCGCTTATTAGACGCAGGCTTTACTGAAGATAGCGATGGCATGCTACAAAAAGACGGTAAGCCCTTTAAATTTACCTTACTCACATTCTCAGATCGTCCTGAATTACCCATTATTGCCACCGCTTTGCAAGCACAATGGAAAAAAATTGGGGTAGATGTGGACGTGTCCGTGGGTAATTTTTCAGAGATTCCATCAGGTCATCAAGACGGCACGCTGGAGATGGGACTATATGCGCGTAACTACGGCATGACGCCTGATCCAGTCGGCTCGCTGGTAGAGGATTTTGACCCACAAGGCAGCGATTGGGGCGTGATGAATTGGCAAAATCCAGAGCTGACCAAGCGTTTATTGATGCTTGAGACGACCAAAGGCAATGATGTGGCGACTAAGCAGCGCGTCTCGCAAATCATTTTTGATGAGCGTCCTATCGTGCCTGTGGTGTACTACCAACAAAATGCCGCTGCACACAAGTCATTAAAAGGCTTAGAAATCGATGGTTTGGAGCGAAACTTTTATTTAAACAAGTTGTCTTGGTAAGTCGTCTTTACTGTCATTTGCTTTATAACGCCAATTCTTTATAACACTGAAAAATTGTAATGGATAACTATGTTTAAATATATTGCTCATCGAGTGCTGCAGCTGCTCTTGGTTATCTGGTCGGTCGGCACATTGACCTTTGTGCTGACTCGCAGTTTGCCCGGTGATATGGCGTACCGCATCGCGGCCAGTCGCTACGGGTATGACCAAACCGATGCCGCCGCCGCCGCACTGGTGCGCTCAGAGCTTGGTCTGGATCAACCGTGGTGGCAAAGCTACTTTGACTGGCTGCTCGATTTGGTTCAGTTTAATCTCGGGCATTCGCTGGTCAGTGGCGAGTCTATATGGGCTGAGATTGCGCATCAGTTTGGACACACGCTGTCCCTAGCATTGGCGGCATTGGTGATATCGGTTTTTATCGGGCCGCCGCTTGGCTTACTTGCCGCGCAAAAACCCAATGGCTGGTTTGATCGTCTGACTTTGGTGGCGAGTACCGTACTGCGCTCTGTGCCTATTTTTATTATTGGTATTGCGCTTATCACGCTACTCGCCGTCCAAATAAAATGGCTACCCGCTGCAGGTTATGGCACGCCGCAACATTATATTCTGCCGGCATTGACCTTGGCAATTGGGCTGTCTGCGGTATCGGTTCGCGTCAGTCGCCATGCAATGGTACAAGTGCAAACGTCTGAATATTATGATTTTGCTCAGTTAAAGGGACTGAATAAATGGACGGCATTTTGTCGGCATGGCCTACGTAACGTGACTATTCCGATTTTGGCTTATCACTCAGTCCAGTTGGTGTATTTGGTTGAAGGGGTAGTGATTGTGGAGAGTTTGTTTGCTTGGCCTGGTAGTGGTCATGCGTTGGTGCATGCCATCGTCGCGCGTGATGTGCCGATGATACAAGGTACCGCGTTGATTATGGGCGGTATGTTTGTGGTGCTCAATATGGTGGTGGATTTGCTCAGTGGTCTGATCGATCCGCGTATTGATTTGGCACGTTAATCATTACTGCCAAAGCCATTATCAAAAAGCCTTATTACAAAATGGCAACCACGAACTGAAGCCACAAACTGAAGCCACATGAGGAATTATGATTTTATGACTATTTTTAGCGGGGTTCATGCCCTACAGCCAGTACAAAAATTTGGCGGGCTACTACTTATCTTGTTATTGGTGTTTGCGTTTTTGCAGCCGCTGTACTATCCGATAGATGCCGACATACAAGACCTTGGAAATATGTTGCAATCGTCCAGTATCAGCCATTGGTTTGGCACCGATCACTTTGGTCGAGATATGCTGGCACGCGTCGCCTCAGCTATTCGTTTGTCGTTTTTACTGATTGTCCTATCGGTAGGTTTTGCCCTATTTTTTGGACTGTTGATGGGTGTGCTCAGCGGCTATTTTGGTAGCTGGGTGGATAAGATATGCACCTTTTTGTGTGACATTATCATGGCGCTACCGGGGTTGCTATTTATCTTATTGTTTGCAGCGATTGCACCCAACACCTTTTGGTCGCTCTATCTTGGTATATCCTTGGTGCTCTGGGTTGAGTTCTTTCGCATGGTGCGCGCCATGACGCAAACGATTGCCAGTAGCCGAGAGATCGAAGCGTCGCGTCTGATGGGTATGGATTTTTTCTATTGTTTTAAACGACACTTTTTACCCAAGATTTTGCCCGTTGTCGCCACTTTAAGTGCATTTGCGGCAGGCAATGCGGTGCTCGCGCTTGCCACGCTAGGCTTTATCAATGTTGGTTTGCGTCCGCCTACCGCTGAGCTAGGGCTGATGATGACGGAGCTGTTTCCGTATTACTATCAAGCGCCGTTTGTGTTTCTCCAGCCTATTATTGCCGTCTTTATTTTGGTCTTAAGCCTACAATTACTCTCAGGAAAAATGAAATGATCGCGCATACTGCAGGAGACAATGCTGACAATGCTGACAATGCTGACAATGCTGACAATGCTGACAATGCTGACAATGCTGACAATGCTGACAATGCTGACAATGCTGACAAGGCCGCCGCAAATGTCTTGGTAAAAACGAACGATTTGGCGGTGTTTACCAAGTCGGGGCTGGGTTTGGTTGAGCCCATCAGTGTCACGTTATACAAAGGCCAAAATCTGACCATTTTGGGTGAAACAGGGTCGGGTAAAAGTTTGCTAGCGCAAGCCATCATGGGCGCATTGCCTGATGAGCTGGTGAGCCGCGGCGATATTTTGATCGAAAACCAAGCGTTAACTAAGCCGGAACTGCGTGAGTATTGGGGTCGCCGCATGGCGATGCTGCCACAAGAGCCAAGTCGTTCGCTGAACCCCACGATGGATGTGGTCAGTCAAGTGTGGGAGAGCCTGTATTTTGTTGCCAAGCAAGACAGCAAGGTCAGTAAGCAATTGGCACAAGAGAAGATAGAAGCACTAGGGCTAGGCAAATTTGCGGCGTACTATCCGCACGAGCTGTCAGGCGGTATGGCGCAGCGTGCGTCTTTTGCGATTGCCACCTCGGGCGGCGCGTATATTGTCATCGCGGATGAGCCGACCAAAGGCTTAGATGAGATCAACAAACAAGCGGTGATTAATCTGCTAAGAAACGTCGCTAAAGAGGGCGGTACGTTGCTTACCATCACCCATGATATCGATGTGGCAAGAGCGCTGAGTGTTGGTGCTGATGATCGCATCATGGTAATGAAAAAAGGCAAACTGCTTGAGCAAGGTAAAGGCGAGCAGGTATTGAACCAACCGATATCAGACTACGCCAAACAACTCATCGCTGCCGCGCCTGATAACTGGCCAGCAAAAAATAGCACAATCATTGAAGAGCAACCCTTATTGACCGCAAAAGAAGTGAGCTTAGTGCGTGGTAAGCGGGTATTGTTTGAGGGGTTGAGTTTTCGTCTCAAGCGCGCTGAAGTGCTTGGGGTGATTGGTGGTAGCGGAATTGGTAAAAGTTCACTAGGGGACGCGCTTTGCGGCTTACTAAAACCTGCCAGCGGCGCAATCACATGGCAGAGCAAACCCAAACGTCATCAAGTGCTAAAGCTGTATCAAGATCCACCAGCCGCCTTTGCCTCACATGTACCACTGAAAATCTTGCTTAATGATATCATCAAAAAGCACCGGTTAGATGCCAGCCGCGTACCTGAGTTATTAGAAAAGTTAAAGCTGGATAAGCAGATTCTCACTCGCAACGCGCTCAATGTCTCGGGCGGGGAGTTGCAACGGGTGGCGATTTTGCGCGCATTACTCTTTAATCCTGTTTTGCTGTTTGCTGATGAGGTTACTTCCAGACTCGATCCCATCACCCAAAGAGAAACGCTGGATTTGCTGGTCACACAGTGCCAAGCCCAGCAGTGCACGCTAGTGATGGTCAGCCATGATCATCACATCATGCGCCATTACTGCCATCAAGTGATTGACTTAGAACGCTTTACTAAACCGTCATAATGGCCGACAACGCACAAAAAAGTCCAAAAACGATGGTTTTTGGACTTTTTTTATTGACGATGTTCTTTTGTGTAGACGCTGTTATAAATAACTATGAGCTTGATTAATTTAGCACCTGCTTTGCTTGATAGCGACTATAGTAATAAATCGCTAATCCCGGTATATAGAGCAAGAGTGACAACAGCAGGTTATCCACGCCAGCCGCATAGATTAGCCAAATACCGTAGACACTCGCACCCAGACCGATGGCTTTGATGCTCCAGCGCTCTGACTGCGCAAATGAGACTTTGACCAAATAGGCACCGACCAAAAAGTAAGGAATCAAAATCATCGAGGTAGAGATAATCACTAAGGTGTTATAACCCTCACCCGTCAAAAAGATCATCAATAAGCACAGCTGAACGGTGGCACTAGTCAGCAGCAGTGATGCAGTCGGTGTGCCTTGCTCATTTTGCTTAGTAAAGATACGCGGAAAGGCATTGTACTTGGCAGCGGTAAACGGCACTTCGGCAGAGTAGAGAATCCAACTGAGATAAGACGCCAAGACCGAGATGATAAGCCCAATACTAATGACCCATTTGCCTACGTCACCCGTCATTTGCGCCATGATGCCTGCCATTGAGGGATTGCTAAGTGCCGCCACATCAACGCGGCTCATGACCCCAAGCGAAAGCAGGGTGATGGCAATATACAGCACCAGCGCGAACAATACGCCGATATAAGTAGCACGGCCGATATCAGAACGCTTTTTGGCGCGCTGTGATAAGACAATCGCGCCTTCGATACCCGTAAATACCCATAGTGTAATTAGCATGGTCCCTTTGACCTGCTCCATAAACGGCACTTCTAACGTCGTACCTGCGCGGTCAGCATTAAAGGTCTGCATATCGAAAGCATAATAGGCAAACACAATAAAAGCAATCAGCGGTAGGCTTTTTGCCAAGGTCGCCAGCAGGTTAATAAAGGCCGCTTGTTTGACGCCGCGCAGTACCAAATAATGCACTAACCATAAGATAATCGATTCACCAATTAGTGCGCCAATCGTGTTGCCTTCACCAAAGACAATACTAGTTGGCGTATCAATAAAGCTACCCAATGCTGCAAACGCCACGACCAAATAACCCACCACACCAATGGTGGCACACAGCCAATAACCCCATGCTGAAAAGAAGCCTGCCAAATCGCCAAACCCTGTTTTGGCATAAGTATAAATACCGCCATCCAGTTCAGGCTTCAGGCGTGATAAATGCAAAAAGCAGCCTGCGAGGAACAAAATACCCACGCCTGTGATGATCCATGCAGTGATGATAGCGTCCACGCCTGCCACTTCGGCCATGTTTTGCGGTAGGCTAAAAATGCCCGCACCGACCATCGAGCTGAACACGATGGCGGTGAGCATGGTTAGCCCAATTTTTTGTCGATTTTGCATCGCACTGTCTCTATTTTGTCGAAGTACCTGTTGTCAAAGTACTTGTGAAATACTGGCTCAATTCCTGAATGTGCTCAGGGCCAATACCGCAGCAGCCGCCGATCAGTGATGCGCCTTGGGTTTGCCATTTCTTTGCCCAGACCAAATACGCAGGCGGGGTTAGGTCGTCACGCACTTCATCAAGGCCGTCATTGGCGGTGGCGTCTTTTGTCTGTGGTGGGAAAGCATTGGCATAAGCGCCAAGTTTGATGTGTGCAGCATCTTTGTCTTGCAAAACGTTTTGCGCCACATCAAGGGCTTGGTCGATCACTTCTGGCTGACAGCAGTTAAACAAGATCGCTTCTACATTGATATCCGCCATTTTGGTAACGGCTTCTTCTACCGTTTCGCCTGAGCGCAGACGCGGTACATCGAGATGCTCACTGTCTTCTAGCGTGAATGACACCCATAGCGGTTTGTTGTCGGTATCTAGCGTATCAAGTAGCGCACGTACCGCAACCGACTCTGCGATCAAGCTTTGGGTTTCTGCTAGCCAAAAATCCACATGTTTGCTCAAACCCTTGATAAGTGGCGTTGCGATATCTTCGACATGCTCAGCGTCAAATAAGTCAGCACGGTATGAGCCAAATAGCGGCGGGATTGAACCTGCAATCTTAGTATCGCTGCCTTCCATGTCGACAGCGGCGCGTGCCATCTCGCCTGCTGAGGCGGCTAACTCTTGCGCCTGATTGGCAAAACGCTCTTCGCCAATATGAAAGGGCACGAGCGCATAGCTGTTGGTGGTGATGACTGCTGCGCCGCTTTGGATAAAGGCGCGATGCACGTCACGGACGATCTCAGGTGCTTCGATCATTGCCAGCGCCGACCATTCAGGCTGACGAAATGGCGCGCCGCGTTTAGCAAGTTCGCGTCCCAAACCGCCGTCAATAATAGTGACTGAATTAGTTGCCATAACACATCCCTCTTTATTGTAAATAGTAGAATTATTTAGAAGGGCGAAATACTAGGCGTAATGAGGGGCAGATGCAACCAAAAGTTTGGCAACACTGACAACTTATCACCTTTATTATTTAATTCTATTATTTGCGTATCAATATCAGCCAACACTATAAGGAATTAGCCCAGTAATGGACGCTACTAGATGTATGTTTTACATTAAAACCTATGACAGTCGTAAATCACCTAAGCATTACTTGATCATTTTTACGTGGTAAATTTGCTTTAGTAAATCTAAAAAAATACTTAAAAAAGTTATATAGAGACAATTTGATAAACCCATTTGTCCACTGCTTTGCTCTTGTGACTTTGGTTTGTGTTTTTTACTATTTTTCTTAGAGTATTCATAAGAGTTTTATGGACTATAAATAATCATCATTTGATATAGAAAGTCATGCAATGACAGATAATCATTGATATCAGTTATTTTCCTAAGAGTGTGTATCAGCGTTACTTTCGCTTAACAACTGCACACGCGGCCATTGTTGACAGCCCAACTGTAATCTGGGCATGATGTTAGCGAGTAACCCTCGTTGTATACACTTATCAAAGGAGCATGATATGAAAGCAGCACGTTTTTATGATAAAGGTGATATTCGTATTGAAGACATTCCAGAACCTATCGTAGAGCCGGGTACGGTCGGTATCGATGTGGCATGGTGCGGTATTTGCGGCACGGATTTGCATGAGTTTATGGAAGGGCCTATTTTTATCCCACCATGCGGTCATCCGCATCCCATCTCGGGAGAGTCCGCACCCATCACGATGGGGCATGAGTTCTCAGGCGTGGTTTACGAAGTAGGTGAGGGTGTCGATGATATCGAAGTCGGTCAGCATGTAGTGGTTGAGCCTTATATCATCGCTGATGATGTCTCTACTGCCGAAGGGGAGAACTATCATTTATCAAAGGATATGAACTTTATCGGTTTGGGCGGACGTGGTGGCGGGTTGTCAGAAAAAATCGCCGTCAAACGCCGCTGGGTGCATCCGATCTCCAATGACATTCCATTAGATCAAGCAGCCTTGATTGAGCCGCTATCTGTGGGCTATCATGCTTTTGTGCGTAGTGGCGCTAAGGCAGGCGATATCGCGTTGGTCGGCGGTGGTGGCCCCATTGGTTTATTATTGTCCTCGGTCTTAAAAGCCAAAGGTCTGACTGTCATACTCACGGAGCTGAGTGCCAAGCGCAAAGAAAAAGCCAAAGATAGCGGCGTTGCGGATTATATTTTAGATCCCACTGAAGTGGACTTGAGCGAAGAAGTGATGAAAATTACCAACAATCGCGGTGCGGACGTGGCGTTTGAATGTACCAGTGTCAATGCAGTACTCGATTCATTAGTTGAGCTGACCAAGCCTGCTGGCGTGGTGGTGATTGTCTCTATCTGGAGCCATCCTGCAGAAATCAGCGTGCACAGCGTCGTGATGAAAGAGCTGGATATTCGCGGCACCATCGGCTATGTGAATAACCATAAAGATACCATTAAGCTGGTCGAAGACGGTTTGGTTGATCTTGAGCCGTTTATTACCCAGCGCATCAAGCTAGATGATTTGATCTCTGAAGGGTTTGAAACGCTTATTCACAACAATGAGTCTGCGGTGAAAATCATTGTGAATCCAAATTTATAAGCGATATATTTGAATAAAATTGGCTTTGCAGAATAGAGTCGATGATAAGAATAAAAAAAGCGCCATCTTATTAGAATGGCGCTTTTTTTATGAGTTTTTGACTGTATATATCGTGATGGCAAAATCGAAATCGGCTCTACAATTTACCGTTCAGATATTGGATTTCACCATAGCCAAAACTCCAATCCACATCAGTATTGGTCATAAAAGAGATAAACAAGTCTTTTGGGTCGAGCGCGCAATGTGTCTGGAGCTTGTCTGCCATCAACTCACAAAATTTCTTTTTCATCACCGTTGCGCGTGGACTGGTAAATACTTGAATGACAATGGCGGCTTCTGTGCGCTCAAATCCCAAACCTGTATCGAGCAAAATCATACGTCCGGGCTTATGCTCGGTGACGATTTGATATCGGTCTCTCTCAGGCACTTCAAACGCGCTCACGACACAGTCTTGCACCGTATCCATTAGCATTTTAAGCTCGTCGTCGCTGCGACCTTCAGTCACATCTATTCGTACTAGTGGCATGTTTTTATCCTTATATAATTATAATTATGGCAAATCGTCATTGACGCCCAGTGCGCTCATGCAATGATAATAGTCGCAGATATCATCATCGATAGCCACTTTGGCTTCAGTGATATTCTCGTAATGATTTCTTGATATTCATTGCTGGACGGTCAATATTCAGCCTTTTTCTAACTAAAAACGTCTATCATTGAGGAATGCTAGGGCTGGGGTGAGTTTTGTTCTGTTGATATTATTGAAAAACATCATTGGGATTAAGAAGCATTTATTTGGCGTTATAAAAATCAAGTAATTTAAAGCTAATAAACGATTATGTAATACAAACTGACTGTCACATAAATATTAAAGGATAACAAGGATAAGCTAATATGAAGAGTCCTAATAAGTCTAAAAGTTCATTAGTGGTTGGTTTGACACCCGCAGGATACAAAATACCTGATGTAAGAATGACGAAGCCCACGTTTCATTTCGCCAAAGATAGTAGCGGTTCAATGTTAATTCAAGAAATCGACACCGTAAAACTCAATCGTTCTCGAAAGATTAGCTACTTCGTTCCAAACAACATCGGTATGTTGATGAGCGTAAGCACTAAAGCTTCAAATCGAGCAAAAGAGATTTTTGACGGGAAATTTAAAAGCAGTAACTATGAATTGGATATTACTAAGTTAACCGGAGATAAAAAAGGTGCGATAAGTGCTATTTCCCAAGATGTTTACGACTACATTGAAGCAATTCAATCTGCAATCGTCTTTGCTTATACTGCTTTAGAAGCATTTGCTAATCTTAGTATTCCTCATGGGCATACTTATCAAGCTAAGAAAAACTCGAAAGGTATCATAGAGTCATACGATAAAGTAGCCATTGAACGGTGGCTTAGTTTAAAAACAAAGATTAAATACATACTTCCTGAGTTGTACGAAACTAAGGCTGTAGAAAAGCAAAAATGGTGGGGGCAATTCGTTACTCTTGAAGAGTACAGAAATGAGATAATACACCAGAAATCTATCGATTCCACTGAGTTTTATAAGGCATATTTCAAAGATTCTATTTTTAATATCATCAACTGCATCGAGTCCGTAATCTCATTTTTCTACGTAGCTCACCAAGCTAACGGTAAAACAAATGAAGTGTGGCCTTGGTTAAAAGATCATATTGATATCCCATCGGTAGAGTTTCAGCAAAATAATTTCGAAGTTACTGGAAACCTTTATCAAGGCTTCAAGTAATCATTATAATATGCAAAAAACGGCTGTTTTTTTGCTTTTTAACTTTTTATTTCAGGAGCTATTTGATTTTCTTAATGATCCGTGGGTATAACTCTGATCATTGCCTAACTTATTTCGTAATGACATCAAAGAGTACATTTAGCCAGTCATAAGCGCTGAGCGTTTTATACCTTCCAAGCCACTCTAGTCTCCACCACTACCCAAGCAGCGGAAACTGATAGATAGTAGCGTATACAAAGGTCGCAATCAGCCCAGCAATGATACTGAACCACACCATATATCGCTGAGGCGCTGACCATACAATGCGCCAATCGATTCTCCCCCGTGCGGTCAGCCATTCCATCATACTAATGGCAATCGTCAGCCATAATGTCCCCACCAAAAATCCACCCATCACATCGCTCAGATAATGCTCATTTAACACGATTCGACTCAACCCTATAAGCAGACATAATAAAAGCGCGAGCGATAATATCCGCACTTGGTTAATAAAGCTTTGGCTAAAGCGAATCGCCATATAAGCGAGAAATCCATAGAGCGCGATGCTGATAGTCGCATGACCACTTGGGAACGAATGGGTGTGCTCTTGCAATAAAATATCAATCGGGCGGGCACGTTGAAAAGCCATCTTATTCGCAAAAGTAAAAGCGGTACTGCCGATGGTCGAGACCAGCAGTCCAATCAAGATATAAGGCTGGCGCACGACCGCGCAGAGGATTGCTGTCAGCAGAATGATCAAACAGGTGACGGGGGTAGAGCTTGAACTGGTGATCAAAATAAAAAAATCTATGATGCCAGATTCGCGCAGCACACTCATATGCTGCGATACAAACAAATCGGTGGTCACAATAGAGTCGGCCTCCACTATATCCTCGACCAAGCCTGCAAACAGCGCCAAAATATATATATGCAAGAGTGTCAAAATGGTGAGTATCAGGCCAGAAAAGTGATGCCATTGTTACCTAAGAAGGTTTACTTAGTATGCGACTCGTGGAGTGCGCTGTATTATTGCTGCAGCACACTCTTAATAAAAGTAGTCTAGCATAGTGCTTATCTATTACAGCCTCGAAACCTATTGTTAAGCTTTTGATTTCACTAATTTTTTTTACGTACATCAAAATCAGGCTTTTACTTAGCAGTAATAAGCCTGATTTTGATGTAATGACTCTTGTAAATGGGTAACAAGCAGTTTCAGTTTTTGATCAGGCTGCCTTGCTTTAGGGTATACCGCATACATCCCCATTTTTTTTCGTGTAAAACGTTGCAAAATTTGCGTGAGCGTATTTTGCTGAAGTTCATTATAAACAAGTACTTGTGGTAAAAAGACAATACCTAGATCGCTAAGAGCAGCTCGTTTAATGGCACTAAGATGATTGCTATGAAATCGACCCTGTACAGGAAGTAATTGTTCTGCGCCATCTATGTATAGTGGCCATATGCCGTTAGCCGTATTATCAAACTTATAAACTAAGCACTCATGATGTTGTAACTGTTCAGGAATTTGAGGCGTACCATGTTGCTCTAAATAGACTGGTGTCGCACATATGACCCACTGGCTATCTATAAGGCGCCTTGCAATGAGAGATGAGTCTTCAAGTTCGGCGGTTCTTATTGCCAGATCAAATCCTTCTTCTATCAAATCAACCAATCGATTGGTAATTTGTAAATCTACCGATATTTCAGGGTATTTTTTACAAAATTCGGCAATGGCTTCACTCAATACTAAGTCAGCAGACACCACTGGCATAGTGATACGTATGTTGCCTTTCATGTCTTCGCCGTAACCTGTCACAGCATTTTCGGCTTCTTGAAAGGCAAATTTAGCAATTTTCGCTTTGTTATAAAGTGTCCTTCCTGCATCGGTTAGGCTTAACTTTCTGGTTGTTCTGTAAAGCAGCTGTGTATTCAAGCTTTCTTCTAGTCTTGCAATACGTTTGCTAACCACTGAGTTCGTCAATGATAATTTTTCAGCGACTCTAGAAAATGACTCTTCTTCAACAACCTGAACGAATAAAATCATGTCGTCAGCTTTGATCACACTTGTTCTCCAATTGCAGTAATGTGTTTCTGATTATATCAAAAAAAGAAAATAACATTGTCTTTTGAGACAATATATCAATTTATTAATAAAGCGTAGAATATTTTAGGGAATTTTGAGTATTTGGTCATAGCACTGGCAGAGGCTCTTTTTGGCTTCGTTTGCAAGACAGCTTTGATAAATTAATATTGATTAGCAGTACTTATCTGTGAATGTTCAACATGTTCTAGTCGTCATTGATTCATGAAAAACTGAGTCATAAAAATAAATATTTAAATGGCTTTACTCAAGGAAGATCACACAATCAAAAGGATGTAATTTTGAATCAAACAATATATGGGCTGTTGGCATTACTGCCAATCGTTCTCTGTGGTATTTTTCTTATAGGCTTGCAATGGTCGGCCAAAAAAACAATGCCAATCATTTTAGCTGTTACCGCTGCGCTTGCGATTTTTATATGGGATATGACGCTTAACCGAGTGTCATCATCTATTATTCAGGGTTTGGTGATAACTGTCTCGGTGTTGTGGATTGTCTTTGGTGCTATTTTTTTGCTGAATACATTGAAAAATACTGGTGCAATCGCCGTTATCCGTGCTGGGTTTACCAATGTATCGCCAGATAGGCGTGTGCAAGCCATTATTATTGCATGGTGCTTTGGCTGCTTTCTTGAGGGTGCCTCTGGTTTTGGTACAGCTGCTGCTATTGCCGCGCCTTTGCTGGTGGCGATAGGATTTCCAGCGCTGGGTGCGGTGTTGATGGGAATGATGATACAAAGTACGCCTGTATCATTTGGTGCGGTCGGTACGCCTATCGTTATTGGGGTAAATAATGGGTTAGATAAAGCGGCCATTAGCGCTCAACTGGCACAAGAAGGACTACAGTGGGGCGACTTTTTACAACTGATTACCAGTCAAGTGGCTATCATGCATGGTGTCATTGGTACGTTTATGCCGCTTTTTATGGTGATGATGCTCACTCGCTTTTTTGGTAAAAACAAAAGCTGGAGAGAAGGCTTCGCTATTTGGCCATTTGCTATTTTTGCAGGCTTGGCATTCACGATTCCTTATACATTGACGGGTGTTTTTTTAGGACCGGAGTTTCCGTCACTGGTCGGTGGTTTGGTCAGTATTACTATCGTTGTTAATGCTGCTAAAAGAGGGTTTTTAGTACCAAAAACCACATGGGATTTTGAACCGCAAAAAAGCTGGCCAAGTGAATGGCTTGGTAAGTTAGTGGTCAGTAAAGAAGATATTACGCCAACCTTGAGTGATAAGGAGATGTCCACCGTTATGGCGTGGTTCCCTTATTTACTGGTTGCCCTCTTACTGGTGTTTTCAAGAGTATTTACAGGCTTTCAGTCTTTGCTTAACAGTGCGACAGTAGACCTAAACTCGATTTTAGGTGAGGCAGATATCAGTGCCAGCTTTAGTCCTTTATATTTACCAGGCGGCTTGTTACTAATCAGTGCTTTGGTTGCTGCCGCTCTTCAAACTAGAAAACCCGTCAGCGCACTAAACAATGCCTTTAAAGAATCAGGTAAAACCGTGTTAGGGGCAGGTTTTGTACTTATCTTTACAATTCCAATGGTGAGGATTTTTATTAATTCAGGCGTAAACTTATCAGATGTGGCGAGTATGCCAGTCGCAAGTGCAGAGTTATTTGCGGGTACTTTTGGCAATGTTTTCCCCTTGATTAGTGCTACCATTGGTGCGTTAGGTGCCTTTATCGCGGGCTCTAATACCGTATCTAATATGATGTTCAGTCAATTCCAGTATGAAGCCGCCATGAGCTTACATGTTTCACCTTCTCTGATCATTGCGGCTCAAGCCGTTGGTGCAGCAGCCGGTAATATGATTGCCATACATAACGTCGTGGCTGCATCAGCCACAGTGGGTCTACTTGGTATGGAGGGCGCCACACTTAGGCGTACTATTTTACCCACCATATACTATGTGTTGTTCTGTGGCATCATCGTCATGGCTGCAATTTACATTTTTGGTTTTCAAGGGCCCTTGGCATCATGAGTGACACACCATTACAAGATAAGGAGCGTCATATCTCTTCGTCAAATCGAGCTTCTCAAGGCATGCTGAGTCCTGATCACGTGTTAGATAAACTAACCAACTTATTAGGAGCCAGTAATGTACAGGCTGATCCAGAGAAAAATGAGCACTATAGAATGGGGTGGCGCTCTGGTGGCGGCAATGCCTTAGCCGTTTTATTTCCGCAAACATTGCTTGAGATTTGGCGTAGCCTAGAAGTGTGTGTAGAAGGCGACTGCATCATCATCATGCAAGCGGCAAAAACAGGACTGACTGAAGGCTCAACGCCAAGCGGTAATGACTACGATAGACCCGTGGTTGTTATCAATACCCTTGCCATAAATCAGTTGTATTTGGTGAACGACAACGAGCAAGTGATTAGCTTGCCTGGGGCTACATTACACCAGTTGCAAAGCCAACTTAATGCCGTAGATAGAGCGCCGCATTCAGTCATAGGATCATCAACTTTAGGTGCATCTATTATTGGTGGGGTTTCTAATAACTCAGGTGGGGCTCTTGTGAAAAGGGGTCCTGCTTACACCGAGCTTGCGTTGTTTGCACAAATAAACAAACACGGTCAGCTGGTGTTGGTTAATCACCTAGATGTAGAGTTAGGAAATACCCCTGAAGAAATACTCACTAACTTACAAACAGGTAATTTTGATAAAAGAAAGCTACCTGACACTGGCAAGTTGGCATCTGATAAAGAGTACATCACTAGAGTAAAAGATGTTAATGCAAGCACACCAAGTCGTTTTAATGCTGACAAGCGGAGACTGTATGAAGCAAGTGGGTGTGCTGGCAAGCTTGCTGTATTTGCCGTACGCCTTGACACTTATCCAACCGCTGCAAGAGAGAAGACCTTTTATATAGGCAGTAACAGTGTGAGTGAGCTTGCACAGTTGCGACGGCAGATATTATCGAGCTTTGAAAATATTCCTGAAGTTGGTGAATATATGCATCGCGATATATTTGATGTATCCGCTAAATACGGTAAAGACACGTTCCTGAGTATTAAGCACCTTGGTACAAATGCTTTACCTAGACTGTTTTCTATCAAAGGCGCTATGGACGCAAAGTTCCATAAGTGGTCGTGGATGCCAAAGCATTTCACAGATAAAGTCATGCAGTTCATCGCCAATATATTTCCAAAGCATTTACCGAAGCGAATGCTGGAGTACCGCGACCAATATGAGCATCACCTAATATTAAAAATGAGTGATGAGGGCATAGAGGAAGCACAAGATTTCTTGAAGACTTTTTTTGCGTCATCAAAAACCGGTAGCTATTTTGAATGTAGTGAGGAAGAGTCAGAAAGCGCCTTTTTAAATCGTTTTGCAGCAGCAGGTGCCGCATTGAGGTATGAAGTCATACATGAAAAAGAGGTAGGGGAGATATTAGCGCTTGATATTGCCATACCACGTAATGAGTTAGACTGGCTTGAAACGCTACCTGAAGAAATAGCTCAACATTTAGAAAAGAAGCTCTATTACGGTCACTTTTTTTGTTATGTGTTTCACCAAGACTATATATTGAAAAAGGGCAGTGATGCTAAGCATGTCAAAAAGATGATGCTAGCATTATTGAATGAGCGAGGGGCAAAGTATCCTGCTGAGCATAATGTCGGGCACTTATACGAAGCGGAACCTGATTTACAGAACTTTTATAAAAGCCTAGACCCAACGAATACGTTTAATCCGGGTATTGGTAAAATGTCGAAAACTAAACGTAATTGCTCGTGCTGTGTGTAATAGCAAGTGTGGGCTAAACTTGCTGCTTCAAAAATAAGTCAATTGTATCCATCGTTTAGTACTGAGCTATGCACAATTAGACATTTAGAAAAATCACATAGATATCTAACAGAATAAAAAGGGTAACCGTATGATTATTTCATCTCCAAACGACTACAGAGCCGCTGCCGAGCGCCGACTGCCACCATTTTTATTTCATTATATAGATGGCGGCGCCTATGCTGAACATACCTTAAAACGAAATATCGAAGATCTATCACAAATTTCCCTGAGGCAGCGTGTATTGAATGATATGTCACAGCTAAGCCTTGAAACGCAGCTGTTTAATGAAACGTTGTCTATGCCCGTAGCTTTGTCACCAGTAGGTTTGACAGGTATGTATGCACGTCGCGGGGAAGTACAGGCAGCTATGGCAGCGGATAAAAAAGGCATTCCGTTTACCATGTCGACGGTTTCAGTTTGTCCGATTGAGGAAGTGGCCCCTAAAATCAACCGTCCTATGTGGTTTCAGCTTTATGTATTAAAGGACCGAGGCTTTATGAAAAATGCCTTGGAGCGTGCCAAAGCCGCAGGGTGTTCGACACTGGTCTTTACGGTGGATATGCCAGTACCAGGCGCACGCTACCGCGATGCACATTCTGGTATGAGTGGTAAGAATGCAGCTATGCGCCGTTATTTACAGTCTGTGATGCATCCGCAATGGGCGTGGGATGTAGGAATACACGGCCGTCCGCACGATCTTGGTAATATCTCTACTTATTTAGGCAAGCCAACAGGATTGGAAGATTATATAGGCTGGTTGGGCAATAATTTTGATCCTTCTATTTCTTGGAGAGATTTAGATTGGATTCGTGAATACTGGGATGGACCTATGGTTATCAAAGGTATTTTAGACACAGAAGACGCCAAAGATGCGGTGCGTTTTGGGGCAGATGGCATAGTCGTGTCTAATCATGGTGGACGACAGCTGGACGGGGTTTTATCAAGTGCGCGTGCTCTGCCTCCTATTGCCGATGCTGTTAAAGGACAAATTAAAATTCTAGCAGACTCTGGCATACGCAATGGATTGGATATTGTGCGCATGCTGGCTTTAGGTGCAGATGTTTGCATGATAGGGCGAGTATTTATATATGCCTTAGCAGCGGCTGGTGGTGCAGGGGTAACCAATTTGCTTGAACTGCTGGATAAAGAAATACGCGTAGCGATGACGCTAACTGGCGCACAATCCATTGCTGATATTAATTCAGATTGTTTGGTGAAATTAAATAACTAAATCGAGCTTGTTGAGATTAATATTTTATTAATCTCAATTCTTCGCATATTTTTATCTAGGTAAGAGGTTTAATATTGGGGTTTGCCCAAATCCGCTCTTACTCTATGTTCAACATCGATTTCGCCACAGCTTCGGCTACTTTAATGCCATCAATCCCTGCTGATAATATGCCACCTGCGTAGCCAGCGCCTTCGCCTGCAGGGAATAAGCCTTTGGTGTTAATGCTTTGGAATTCTTTATTGCGTTTAATACTTATTGGTGACGATGTTCTGGTTTCTACGCCAGTTAGTAAACCGTCGTCAGATGAGAATCCTTGGATTTTTTTATTAAATGCTGGAATGGCTTCACGTATGGCATCCACGGCAAAATCGGGTAGTGCTTTACTTAAGTCGGTTAAGGTAATGCCCGGTGTGTAAGACGGGTTAACATCACCTAATTCTGAATTTGGTTTACCTTTTAAGAAATCGCCAATGGTTTGCGCTGGTGCACTGTAGTCTTTGCCGCCTAATTCAAACGCTAAGGTTTCTAGTTGTCTTTGTAAGTCGATACCAGCAAGAGGGTGATTTGGGTAATCTCGCTCTGGATCGATGCCTACAACAATAGCACTGTTAGCGTTACGCTCGTTTCTTGAATATTGGCTCATGCCGTTAGTGACAACACGGCCTTCTTCTGATGCTGCGGCAACCACGGTCCCGCCTGGACACATACAAAAGCTATAGACGGAACGACCATTTTTACAATGATGCACCAGTTTGTAATCCGCAGCGCCAAGTATCTCATTTCCAGCATTGTCACCAAAGCGTGCTTGGTCTATGGTTGACTGTTTATGTTCAATCCTAAAGCCAATTGAGAAAGGCTTTGCTTCAACATACACACCTTTATCATGGATCATTTGGAAGGTGTCACGGGCGCTATGACCAACAGCAAGAACAACATGGCTAGTTTTTAAGGTTTCACCACTATTAAGTGTCACGCCAGTTACTTTTGAGTCAGTGATATGCAAGTCATCTACGCGAGTAGCAAAACGGACTTCCCCACCAAGCGCTATGATCTCGGCACGCATTTTTTCTACCATGGTGACTAACTTATAAGTACCTATGTGCGGTTTACTAACAAATAAAATCTCATCTGGTGCGCCAGCTTTTACAAACTCTGTCATTACTTTACGGCCGTAATGATTGGGATCTTTCACTTGGCTATATAATTTGCCGTCGGAAAAAGTACCCGCTCCGCCTTCACCGAATTGTACGTTTGATTCTGTGTTTAATTTACGCTGACGCCAAAAGCCAAAGGTATCTTTGGTGCGTTGTCTGACTTCATTACCGCGTTCAATGATAATAGGTTTAAAACCCATTTGAGCCAGCGTAAGTGCTGCTAATAAACCACAAGGTCCAAAACCAATAACAACAGGACGCTCAGTTAAATCCTCTGGCGCTTGGCCAATATATTTGTAGCTGGTATCTGGTGTTGCCTTAACATGGTTGTCTGACTTAAATTGAACCAGTAAATCATTGGTTAAATCCGAGTCGGTAAGTGTGATGTCTAGCGTATAAATTAATTGGATATTTCTTTTATTACGAGCATCATAACCACGTTTAAACATCACAAATGACGCCATTTGCTCAGCAGAAATTTTAAGTTTTGTCGTTATAGCAGTCGTTAGATCTTCAGGTGCATGATTTAATGGCAATTTAATTTCAGTTAAACGTATCATTGGTTACTCATAAACTAGTATAGAAAACAGTCTCGCATTTTACTGGTACTGATACAAATAAGCGAATAAATATTTTACTTGCGAAGGGTAAATTTACGGATTTGTACTGTAGTTTGAAAATGACACTTGCCGTCAAATCCGTACAGTCAAACTTGGGAGACTTTAGTTAAGCAGCCTAATGGTAAAAGTTAGACCACACTTATCTTGGTGCCTTATAACCCAAACCTTTTTTAATTCTAGTCCCACTACGAGCATAGCTCTTGTCTTGCGGCGCTGCAAAGCAGTGCTTTGCTGATCGCTCCTCATTATAATCAAGCTCGATATGCCCAATGATATCGTTGATCGCTAAAAATCTTGTTTTATAGTATTGGTGATACACCAGATCAGAGGTCACTAATTCTCAAGCAGCAAAGCCTAAAGTAACAACAAATAATGCAGCTTCCACAGCAGAAATAGATGCTCAACGTATAGAAAATAATGTAAATTCGGATAATCCTAGTTTTGGTAGTTCAGCTATTAAGGATTTCAATGCTACTGAAGGTAATCCAGTCATACACCGTGCAGACAACATAAATGCTAGTCAGGTGATAGATCGAGGTGGTCGCTGAAGATAAAGCTTTCATAAGTAAGAGGCGCTTTGTGCAATAATGTGGGGCAGTGATTAGTTGTGCATAGTGATAGTGAAGAAGATGTGCCTGTATTATCAACCACTAGGCTAATGATATCAAGGGTTAAGCATATTTGGCGAGTCGGGTTATGCACGAATAGATTTTGAGCAGGAATGATTAATATTGATATGATTGCGGTGTTTAATTGTGCATAAGTGAGGATAGTTTGATAGGCGTTTAAACGATGTTTAAAGAATGATTAAGGGCAGCCGTGATGGTTGCCCTTTTTTGTGGGTGCTATTTGACGGTCACAGTGCTAGGTATGATTTTAGCATTGGATAAGTCGATACTAATAGGAGCATGGTGCTCACACCCGTCAGATAGGTCGCCAGTCTCTGCAAACCTTGTCAGATATGGCAGTAAGTCGCTGACTTGTTGACGTGTTAAGTGCATTCGAGTATTAAAAAGGGTGTTTTCAGGGGCGTTTAGTGGCTGCCACCCTTCATTTGCTGTCATTATTTGAGGATTTGCGTCATCTGTACCCAGCCAAACCTTATCATCCATAGCGCTACTGCTCTTTTGGAGGGAGCATTTGTAGCCTGACGAGTCTGTGAAGGTAAGTAGCTCAAATCCACGCTGCGTTATTTGTGAGTCCATATCCTGCAAGCCTTGTAGTGATTATTTTAACTCAGTATAGCACCACTAATCAGGTAGGTCATAGCTTGCGTGGATGACTTGACCGCAGACTTCGATGTCTGTGGCTTCCATATCGGCTTTGGTGATGTCTAGCGGATCATAGAACTTGTTATCACTGATGAGGCGTAGACCGCCGCCAATGAGCCACTGGATGCGCTTGACGTAATGCCTGTCCTCTATGCGAATGACGTAGACCTTGCCGTCTAAGGGTTGGGTGTGCTCGCGATTAATCACTACTACTGCGCTCTCTGGGATGGTGGGCGTCATGGAGTCGCCTTTGGTGAACAACGCCGCTAAGGATTTGGCGTTGAGACCGCGAGCCATTAACCAGTGCTTGCGAAATGCGAGATGCTTGGTGGCTGTGGCGTCACCCAGACAAACCGCGCCATTACCTGCACTGACTTCTATGTCATAGGCTGGGATGTAGGCGTATTCGTCGTCAACTGTGTCACTGGCTTGGGCTGACGGCGCTGATACGTGGCTTGTATCGCCAAATATCAGGTACTGAGGCGTAACGTTGTATAGCTTGGATAGCTTCTCAAGCGTTTCCAGTGACGCTTCTGTGCCTCCGTTCTCCCATTGCTGTAACGTCGTGCGACTAACTGCTATGTCAGGGTTGGCTGTAACGGCATCTCTTGATAAAGAAGCGTTCTCTCTAGCCTCCCTTAATCTGATTCCTATCTGTTTTCTATTCATAATAATCACCTCAACCATAAAACAGTTTAATTCGATGATCTGTTCTATAATAACTATAATTCTGTTTATAGAACAGATAGAAAAATTGTTTTAAAATACAACGGGTTACAAGATTTTAAGCAAATAGAACCATTTTTCTTTCTGTTTTACTTTATAAAACGGTTTACAGGTACAAGTAAAACGGTTAATATGTAAATTCAATAAGCAAATGAGGTGACTAAATGCACACAAACGAAGCGGTAAAAAAAGTGCCATGCGACTGGCACCAAGCCTATATAAGCGCTGCGTTAAAAGAAAAAGGTACTAATTTATCAGCATTGTCAGCAGCAAACGGTTATTCCCGTAACGGTTTACGCAATGCTTTGTATCGTCCTTATCCTAAAGCCGAAAAGATTATTGCTAAAGCTATTGGCGTTGAACCTAAGGATATTTGGCCTACTCGCTATGATGTATAAAAGCATCAATCGGAAAAACGGTTATTAATATGAAAGATTACTATACAGCACAGGAAATAGCCGATTTGAATTTGAAAAGTTTACCAAATTCTAAGTCGAATGTCATTAGATGGGCAAAAAAAGATAATTGGTCAACCCGAAAACGAGTTGGTCGTGGTGGCGGTTTGGAATATGCGTTTGAAAGTTTACCTGCTGACGCACAAGCAGAGATTAAATCGAAGGCTTACAAGGCTTTGATGCCGAAGCAGTCTACTGATGCGGCTCGTCAAGTGGCGATCATCGCTAACCGTGATATATCGAAACTGGATGATACTCAGCGTGCTACTGCTGATGCTCGTCTGCGTATGACATTGTTGGTCGGTCAATATGAAGCAGCGCTGGGCAGTCGCAATAAGGCGCTGGATGAAGTGGTCGCTCTGAGCCGTGATGAGGCGCTGCCTGTCGATGATATGACCGACTATAACGCGGTCTGCGTCACAGCGCTTGCCAAGGCTCGCGGTAAAACTGGCGTTGGTAAGCGTGCGCTGCATCAATGGTGCATCGCTGCGGATAAATGCAGTACGCCAACCGAGCGCCTTGCGGCACTTGCGCCACAAAAGCAGGGTCAGCCTGTGATTGAGCCGACCAATATTGAATGGCTGCCTGAGTTTATGAGCTTTTATTGCACCGCTAATGGTCTGTCTATGTCCGAGGCGCATTATAAGTTTAGCAAAGTGTATGCAGACAAGCATGGCGTTGACGCTGTCCCTCACTATGATGCGGTGCGCCGTGCTTTGGCTAAGCTGCCAGTGTGGGTGCGCGAGACTCATCGTTTGACTGGCTCTGCAATGCGCGGACTACGCGCTTATGTGACCCGTGATTGGAATGCTGGCTTTATACAAACCAATGATATATGGGTCGGCGATGGGCACAGTCTGAAATGCCGAATTGCACATCCGTTGAACGGCCAGGCATTTACTCCTGAGTTTACGATGATTATGGATGCGCCTAGTCGGATGATCGTGGGTTGGTCGCTGTCCTACTCTGAAAGTCAAATCGCAGTCGGTGATGCGCTGCGTCACGCTATGGAAAGTCATGGCATCCCTGCTATTTACTATAGCGATAACGGCTCTGGTCAAAAGAACCAGACGTTTGATACGGATGTAACGGGTGTGTTTGCAAGGCTCGGCGTGCATCACGCGACTGGTATACCAGGTAATGCTCAGGGTCGCGGCATTATTGAACGTCCAATGAAAGGTGTGCCAAAGCGTATCGCTCAAGCGTTTGAGACCTATTACGGCAAAGATGCGGATAAAGAAACGGTGCGCAAGCGCTTGTACTCGCTAAACACGTACAACAATGCGGTGACTGATAAAACCAGTGAGGACAAGCTCACGCCTATCCAAAAGAGAGGGCGGAAAATATTGCCATCGTGGAGTGACTTGATCGCTGAGGTTGAGTATCAGGTCGATGACTATAACCATCATCGTATTCACTCTGCCATCGGTACAACGCCCGCCAAGAAGCGCGAGCAGCTACTGGCTTTGATGGATGCTGATGCGATGGTGATGCTAAGTAGCGATGATGCGCGTGACTTGTTCCGTCCTTCGTTCAAACGTGTGGTACAGCGCGGTCAAGTGCAGTGGGAGAAATCGTTTTATGCCCATGAGCAGCTTGAGTTTCACTCTGGTAAAGACGTCATGGTCTATGTCGATCAGCACGACCCAAGCACCGTCATCGTGCGCGATATGGAAGGTCATTATATCTGTGAGGCATTGCTCGGTGGTAACGCGCAGCCTGCATTTACCAAGGACTTTATCGAACGTGCAGATGATAAACGCCGAGCGGCACAAATCAAGCGTAAAGAAAAAGACATTGCGCGTATCAAGGCTCAAACCACAACCACTTTGGATTATGAGAAGTCGGATGTACTACATGAGCTATTCAGCGGCAAGACTGTTGAGACGGTCGCCAAGCAAGAATATGCGATGTTTGAGATCGATGTCAAAACGGTTAATAAAAAATAAGTATTTGATGGTTGGTTGCTAGGGCTTTGCTTGAAGCACTGGTAGCTCAGAAGAAATGGTTTTGCATAGATGGTCTAAGGCGGTGCGTTCGTGAGTCATGCCCTCTGGTGGGCAAGGAAAGTCAGACTTTAGGGTATGTAGTATTTGATTGATGTCGCTTGGTTGGATTGTGTCGCTTTTGATTAGCGTACCGACTAAGCGCGTCAAGAAAAGTTCTTGCATATCGACCTGATGACTCAGTGTTTTAACTGCCAAATTTAGATCGTCAAAGTTATTCATCATACACCTATATAGGAAGTTCAAAAAATGAGTATATCACTATTAAAGCAACACATTGAAGCCACCACCCTTAGCCAGTCACAAGTTGCCGCGCAGTTGGGCAAATCGCCTGCAACGATTAACCAGTACCTGCAAGGCAAGTACAAAGGCGATGTCGAAAGCATCGATAAGGCTGTCGTTGAGTTGGTCGAGCGTCAAAAAAGTAAGTCAACTGACTTATCGAACGCCTTTATCGAAACGCCAATGGCACACCGCACCATGCAGAGCTGTATGTTTGCTCACGCGATGAATGATATGCAGCTCATCATCGGTGAGGCAGGTCTGGGTAAGACGATGGCGCTAAAAGAGTATGCCGCCCGCAATAGCAACGTGGTGATGCTGGAAGTTGATCCGACGTTTAGCTCTAAAGTGCTATTGGCTGAAATCTGCAATGCCCTAGGCGTAACGGCTGGACGTAATAACCACGCGATGATGACCGCTGTGATTGAGAAATTAAAAGGCTCTGACCGCTTACTTATCATCGATGAGGCTGAGCTGTTGACACTGAACTCGCTTGAGATACTGCGCCGCATCCATGACAAAGCTGGTATCGGTATCGTGCTTGCTGGTATGCCGCGCCTACGTGCCAACCTACGCGGTGCGCGTGGACAGTATAAGCAAATCTATAGCCGTATCGGCATGGTGCATGACCTGAAGATGCGTCTGCCTGTCGAAGATATTGCGATGTTCTGCGAGTCGGCACTGGGTACGGCTGAGTTTAACGAGACATTAAACAAGGTGTCACAAGGGAATGCACGACGTTTAAACAAGCTGCTGCGCGGTATCAATCGTATGGCAGTGCTGAATAAAGCGCCGGTCAATAAAGACATGATCGACCAGTTTGCCGACCGGTTGATTGACTAAAAAGGAGTTTGAGATGTCAAAGTTAAGTAAAGAACAGATTAAGGCGTTGACAGATAAGCCTACGGAGTATGTCACGATTCGCTTGATGTGTGATGGCTACAGGATATCGCTGCAAGACAGTTTGATTAAGCGAAAACTCAGAACGCAACTGTATGTGAACGGTAGCTTTAAAGGCAAGTGGTTTGTACATCCTGAAGATCACGCTGAAATTAAGTTTTATAGACAGCGGTTTATGTATGTCAAGAAAAGCCCGTACAGCAAGAAGAAGAAAGCGATTGAGATGATACGCCACGCTGACTTTGCCAGTGTCGGTCAAGCCTTGCGCCACTTAAACACCGTTTGCGATAGCGTGGAAGTGATTGAGGAGAACGATTGTGAGTAAGCAACTGCAAATCTGTGAATCGGTATGCCCTCAGTGTAAGCGCGAAATTGAGTTCGAATCGATACATCCGTTGGAAGTAGATCGCGACTGTTTTTTAGGTAGTTATATCTGCAAATGCGACAGCAGTTTGTTGATGGATTATGAAGTCGCCACCCAAACGATTATTGCTAGAACTTATGAAGAATGGCGACTGCATCATAAGAAAGAAACACCTATCACCGCCAAATTCAAAAGCATTAAGGTCGGCGCTCTTAGTAAAGAAGCGGCTATACGCACTGCAAATCGTCTCAATGAGCTGCATTTTGAAAGTCAATATGCTAACTGCCACGGTTCAGAAGTTATGGAAGGTCAATACGTCACGACGCTATTTGTTGATGACTGCAAAGAAGTTAGAGACGCTCATGTAGCAGCAGTTTGCGCATGGAAAAAGTTGCTAACAAAGCAAGAATTGGAGACACCCAATGAGCACTAAAAAAATCCTCATGGCAAAGATTCATATCGCCAAAAAAGACCTGCATTTGGACGATGACACTTACCGCGATGTGCTGTGGCGTGTGACTGGTAAGCGTAGCTGCAAAGATATGACCATCGCCCAGCTGCAAGACGTGGTGAAAGACATGGAAAAGAGCGGATTTAAGCCAAAAGCTGCGCCAAAACATGGCAAAAAGCCTTCAGTCGTCGGCAAGCGTGAGCCACTAATGGGCAAAATCCACGCCATGCTGACCGATATGGGGCTGCATTGGAACTACGCACACGGCATGGCAGACAAGATGTTCGGCATCAAGCGTCTGCAATGGCTCAATGACTCGCAACTGTACAAGCTGACGCAAGCGCTGAGCGTGCATCAGCAGCGTGAGGCTAAAAAAGCAGCAAAGAAAGCGGCCTCAAATGAACGCAAAAAAGCGGTACCAGAGCCGAAATGAACGCAAAAAATCGCAAATGAACGCAAATTGATGAACTTTTAATGTTTTTGGGGATATAGATGAACGATCAAATGATAGATGCGCTAGTCGATGAGTTAAAGCCTGAATTGCTGCCTGACATCATCGTCAATATCAGTGATTTGATTGGCTATAAAGCGACATTGAAACTGGTTGAAGCGTTTGGCGGTATCAAGTTTGCAATGCCAAGCGGTCAACGCGAAAGCAAGTACTTTGAGGCGCTTATCAATGCGGTCGGCAACGATGCTGCGCTGACGCTCACGAAAAACTATGGCGGTGAGCTGATCTATATCCCCTGCTGCCATGCTGCGTTTATCCAATTGCGTAATACAGAATTTAGACAAGCGGTGACGCTGGCGGTGGCTGGTGGCGAGGTGCAAACGGCGGTGATACATCGCTTGGCATCGCAATACGGCTTTACTGAGCGCTGGGCTTATAAGGTCTTGGCTGCTGAAGCTGCTATCTACCAGCTCGATTTATTTAACTAATTTTAACTTAATGAAATGGTGATGATGATGACTGCAATGACGAATAAAACAACGATGAAGCCTACTAGCGTAACGATACCAATGCCTTTGCCGACGCGTGATGACTACCGCCACGGCATGAATAAGCTGCGCGATCAAATCGACTGTCCTGTGCTGAGTCCTGACGACCAAGCCATGGCTGATGAGCTGCGCGACTATGACTGGTCTGCTCAGACTCGCGCTGGTACGCCTGCCATGCCCAAGCCTGAGCGCCCAACTGTCGATGACTATCTCAAAAAGCAATATCAAGCAAACATGCTCGCTCGCTATCCAGAGTTTGAGGCGACGACTGAGACTGATATCGCAACGCTCCAGCATCAGATGAGTCAGATGTATGTCTTTAATATGATTGTCGTGATGCTGCTGGGATTGCTGCTGATATTGGGTGGCTGGATGCTGCTCATGATGCTTTGAGGGAGATGTGCCATGGCTAAGAAGCTACGTGCGGCGGCGGTGCAATTGCTTGATCTGCTAAAGCAAGCACCGGCATTCCCCTCTGATGTCGCCATCGAGCTAAACACGACAGAAGCGCTTGCGATTAAGCGGCTGCGTCTACTACAGAAAAAAGGGTTGATAACCCGACGCCGCTACTATCACGACACGATCAAAGAGAAATGGCTCTATTTATTACCAGAGCATCAATTGGAAGGAAGGTAATCATGAAAACCAAAGAGTATAAAGCTAACAACGATGCTGACTGGAAAGAAATGTGTGACGGTATCCAGTACGAAATTTTGGTACGTACGGTCGTAAGACTTGCCCCTAACTTGGTAGGCGAAATTATGGAGTCAGCTCAAGAGCTTATTGATGCGCAGTCTGATGCACATCGTCAGTCAGTCATGGAGCCTGTTCGCTTTACGACTGAAAGGTTGGTCAACCAAGTTACGCGCCAAATGGTCGAAAATAAGGAAGTAGAAAATGCAAGCAAGAATTGAGGTGCTCAGCGAGGGCAGCTATGCCGATGCTTTCAAAGAAGGTATGAGCTGGCTATCAGATATCGAAGATTATAAAGAAGTAACCATCAAAGTAACGCCACGCCCTAAATCAAACCAAAAAACAGTCGCTATTATCTACGAACGTAAGGAATCTAACCATGAGTAATCAAAATCAAGCCACCACCACAGCCCCTGTTGCTAAAGGCTCTGACCGTCTAGTAGATGCAATTGCTAGCGCTACTGCTACTGCGCCTGTCGTGCCTGAAGGCTATATGCAAAACGCCAAAGGCCATCTAATCCCTGCTGACAAAGTAAAGCCAGTCGATAAGCTGCGTGACGAGGAAGTACGCGGCATGATTAAGGTCGCCAAGATGCTGCGTGAAGATATGCAGCGTGCCAAGCGCCGTATCTTTGCCAGCTTTAACGACTTTGTCGCGTTGTCTGCCCAAGAGTATGAGGTGCAACTGGGCGGCAAAAAAGGCAATACCACGCTTATCAGCTATGACGGTAAATTCAAGGTACAGCTCGCTGTCTCTGAAAACATCGTCTTTGATGAGCGTCTACAAGTCGCCAAGCAGCTCATCGATGAATGTCTGACTGACTGGACGAAAGACAGCAATGACAATATCAAAGCCATTATTAATCAAGCGTTCCAAGTCGATAAAGAAGGAAAAATCAGCACCCATCGAGTATTGAGCCTGCGTAGCTTAGATATGGATGACACGAAATGGGATCGCGCAATGGATGCCATCAGTGACGCTATCCAAGTGACTGATACCAAGGAATATATCAGATTCTATGAGCGTGATGAGCAAGGTGCTTATCATCAAATCTCACTTGATTTTAGTAACGTGTGAGGTGGGTATGGAGTATTCAGTAAATGACTGGTTAGTAGTTATAGGTTTTGTTGGTACGCTGATTAGTATTTTGTTGATTCAGTTTAGGGGCAATGATCCAGTTTGGCAAAAAGGCTTAATAGTATGTCTTGCGACGGCTTTGGTTTTGATGTTGATTGGAGGTCTTAAATGAGCATAAAAACCGTTATTTTTTCACCAAATCCCGCCGGTATCACCGCGATGGATATCGATACTGAAAAATGGGTCATCAAAAGTACCTGCGCCCATTTGACTGGCATCTATAACCGCGCCTGTCGGCTGTCTAAAGGCGGCAAGTGCTTGGAGTATCGCCAAGGCGATAAGTATCAAGAAGTGCCTGCCGACATCAAACAGATTGTGTGAGGGGATTTTAATGACACATGAAGCGCTAGACCTTGATATGTACTGGCATGAACTAAAACGGCTTGGTACGGCACACGGTGAAAGCATTTGGGGTAAAGAGTCTTGGTGTGAGCCATTTTATGAAGGCAAAACCGCTGCTGATGCTTTTTATGAAGAGTTTCCAGAGTATAAACAACCAAAATCAAAAGGATAGGATTATGAGATTTGAACTTAATGTGGATAGCTTTAAAGTGACTCCAAGAGTTTCAGATTTAAGCCTCAAGCGCGAAGATTTCGCAGTAACCTCTTTGAATTATCAGGCTGGTTACGAAGGCTCAAATGAGCATTATGTTTGTGAAAATGGACACGTTGGCGCTGAACCAGCTTTGTTAACTGAAGAGTCTGAATATTCGTTTATAGATGGTATTTTTCATACTAAAGGTATCGTGGTTTACGTATGTCCGACATGCAAACAGCCAGTTGCATTAGATGACTTTAATTGAACATGCACTGGAGAATGTAAGTAATGAAACGACAACAGCATGATCCAAACGCAGCACCACGACGCATCAAAAGATATGTCAAAGTGCTAAACAGTCGCCTCAATGAACACGGCATCATCGTCCGCTTTGAGCGTGCAACCCGTCATATCGTTATTTGTAGACCTGCTTCAAGACAAGGTGATTGTAGCGTCTATCTGAGTGAGGTCAGATACAAAAAGCTGATGCAATTAAAAAACGCAGATTTGGCGGCGTATCTTAAAGCTTGGCATCGTGAAAAAACCATCCATCAACTATCAGAAACAACAAGGAAAGTATCATGAATAAGCAACAATTAATCAAAGCTATGGCTACTAGCGCTGGTATCACGCAAGTCGCTGCGACTGCTGCTCTCAATGCGTTTCAATCAAATGTGACAGAAGCACTTGCTAGTGGTGAAATGGTAACGCTGGTCGGATTTGGCACGTTTAAAGCGCGTCCGCAGCCAGCACGTATCGCTCGCAATCCAAAAACAGGTGATGAGATTGAAGTGCCAGCCAAGCATCGTGTGAGCTTTGTGGCAGGTAAAGGCATGAAAGAAATGGTCAATACACCGTATGAATTTCGCCCTTAATGAGTCTTTAAATGGCGTTTAAATAATCCAACCCGCTATCAGCACTCGCCGATAGCGGGTTTTTTAATGTCTACCTGAACCGCATCATCTAACCGCTCTATCTCACCATCATCATAATGGGCTTACATCAATTATTGATATGAGATTGTGATGACAGTTAACACGCTACCCGATGACACCCAATTTTTTGATTGGTTTCGCTCACAAGTGCCAGATCGCAAGCTGACACAATTGAATGTCGATGGCGCTAAAGAATTGCTTGAGCGCACGCCGCCTGACCGCCTTATGGCAGTACTCATTAGTATGGGCTTGGCGTCTTTTCCTGTGCTGCTTATCCCTCATAAGAACCCGCCAAAAGCCACGCGCAATGAGATTATCAGCGCTGCCAAGCGTATCAATGTTGACCCTGCTGCTATCAAGGCGCTCAATGATGTCGAGTCGCCAAAAGGTGGGTTTTATGCAGATGGTACACCCGTCATCTTATTTGAGCGTCACAAGTTTTATGACGCATTAACCGAACGCCATTGGTTTGCCAAACGCGATGAGATGGTCGAAAAATATCCTGATATCTGTAATAAAAGCAGCGGCGAGTATAACGTGCGACCGCAGTACGAAAAGCTTGAAATTGCAGCAACGCTGAACTGGGACGCCGCGCATGAGGCAGCATCATGGGGCTTTGGTCAGGTCATGGGCTTTAATTGGAAAAAGCTGGGTTATGAGTCAATCCGTGATTTTATTGAGCACATGTATACGTCAGAGGGCGCGCAGCTTGATGCGGTCTGTCGTTATATCAAAGTGATGGGGCTTGATGTTGCATTGCGTAAGCATGACTGGGCTGCGTTTGCTAAGGGTTATAACGGCAAAGACTATCAGCGCAATGACTACGATAACAAAATGTCTACTGCCTATGCCAAGGCTAAGCGTGAGGGTTGGTGATGAATCCGCTACTGGCACTCAAGTATATACGCGAAATCACCATCGCAGCACTGACTATAGCTGTTATTGCTCTCATTGGGTTATACGGTCAAAGCCGCGCTGACATTGAGCACTTAAAGACCGAGCACGCGCTACAACTGACGACAGCAAAAGCGGCTTATGAAGTACAAGCACGCAAACTGGAGCAACAACAGTATGACCAAACCATCACAGCAATCAACGATCATAAAAAGCGTGAAGCGGCTAATGCTAGCGCCATTGTTAGCGCTAATACTGCTAATGAGCGGCTGTCACAGACTATCGACCGACTCGCCGCCAATGCCGAAACCGACGCCGCCTATCGTGCTCAGTACGCCGCTACCACAGGACAGCTACTCAAAGAGTGTAGCGGATCAATTACAGCGTTGGCAAAAGCAGCTGATGGACACGTCAACGACATCAGACTCTTGCAAGACGCAAGATGATGGCGGTTGCAATGAGTGAGGCAAAAATGAAAATCAAACTCGTAGAAAACTGGCAGCAAGGCTGGAAATGGCTCAGTAATTGGGCGTTTGTGTTGGTGGTGTTTCTCGCTACTACGCCATTGCCACCTGAGCTGCTGATGCTGCTACCCGAAGAAAACCAAAAGCATGTGATCGCACTCGTCGCGGTTGCAGGGTTAATCCTACGCTTTGTCAGTCAATCAAAAAACAAGGAGTGGTCATGAGCATTGAAGATATTGCAATACAGATTGTTGATTTAACAGATGAAGACTTTGCTGATGAAGAAGCGGAGTACTTGATGCAGACGAATTATCATCACACGCTTAAGCCTGCCACCACCACAGCAGTGCGCAAGCTGGGTCAGCACAATCTTAAGACGTTAAAACTGCTTAAAGAGCTGCAATTACATCTGCAAAAAACTAAAGCATTGGTAGACGAGTTATAGCATGGACGATCTCATCGATAAAGCCAACAAACAAGCGCAGCGCAATCTGGATGCAGCATTGGCAGCGGCGCGTCTTAAAACGCAAGCAATGACTGCTAATGATGTCACGGATTGCATCGAGTGCGACAAGCCTATCGGTGAGCAGCGCAAGCAATACATGCCATCAGCCACTCGCTGCATCCCTTGTCAAAACGAGCATGAAGCATGGGAGCGTAGACGATGACTGACACGTTAATTATGTTTGCACTCGCAACGGTAGTGACATTGGTATCCACCGTGTTTTGGCGCTGGGTCAGCTCTATCAGTCAAATCCAAGATAAAAACGGCAGTCAGATAGATGACGTTGCGGCAGATGTCGCCGCGCTAAAAGCCGAGGTCTATCGCGACTATCAAAGTAAATCTGAGTCGCGTCACGACAATACGCAAATCCTCGACATGCTGCGTGAAATTAAAACCGATGTCACGCGCTTGGGTGACAAAATGGACAAGAAGGCGGACAAGTAATATGCCAAACCAGCAACAGCACTTTAATAAGCCCGCGCCTGATGCCACTCAAGCACCTGATGAGGTCATACAGCTACTGGGCGATATCAAAACGCAGAATCAGACGATGATGCAGCAGTTTGACACGCTAGAGACCAATATCAGTAAACGCGCCACGATGGCGGGAGCAATGGCTGGGGCTTTTACCGGCGGCGTTGGCGGTACTGTCGTCAGCGTCGGCATAGAGCTTATCAAAGCTAAGTTTGGAGGCTGAGATGGCGCATTCGCAAGCGACAAAAGATGATCTACGCAAAAAATATATCTTTGAAGGCCTGTCGCTAGCCATGGCTGCGGTCATGACTGAGGTGAGCTATCCAACGGCGCAGCGCTGGAAAAACGTCGCGGCTGATGCAGGTGATGATTGGGATAAAGTTAAAACTGCGCATAGCATGGCGGGTGGAGACTTGGAGGATATATCACGGCAGATACTGACTGACTTCATTATCCAGTTTAAAGCCACGATGGAGTCTATCAAAGCCGCTGATGATATCGGACCAGGACAACGTGTCGAGATGCTGACCAGCCTTGCCGACGCCTACAATAAAACTGTCGCCTCAAGTCGCAAGCTGCTACCTGAAACGTCCAAGCTCGCTATCGCGCTACAAGTGCTTGAGATGCTGGCAAAATATATTCAAGAGCATAAGCCTGAGCTGCTGATTGAGTTTATGAGTGTGCTAGAGCCGTTTGGTCGATTGATTGAGAAGGAATTGAAGTGATGAAGTTTAAAAGAGGTTTTAAGCAGTATTGCAAAGAATTTGTACATAACGTGATTGTGCATCCAATGCTTATGTTTATGCCGGTCGAAACAGCTGAAAAATTGCATGATAAAAATGCTGATTGGGCTTTCCGTGACCGACTTTGAAATCAAGTTGCTTGAGCGCCTAGAGGTTATCAGTCGCAAGCTATCATGGGCTTGTCTCTGGTTATTTATCATTATGCTAACGACGTGTGCGAGATAAAATGAAAAACAAAGAGTTTGCTGATCGTCTCAAGGATATTGCCCGTGCGCTGCAAGCGGATATCGATGCGCATTGCAATGACTGGGACAATGATCCTGCTGTCATCAAAGAGCGCGTCGCCAAGGTCAACGACAAGGTGACGGGCTTTGAGTACTTTGTGACGCATTATTTTCCGCACTATACGCGAAACCCAGACCAATCCTATTTGCATAAATACCTGTTTGCTCGCTTACCGCAAATATTATCGTCTGAGCGCTCAGAGCTTGACGCATTGGCTGCGCCGCGTGGTGAGGCGAAATCAACTATCGTCACGCGACTGTTTGCTTTGTATTGCGTCGTCACCAATCAGAAAAACTACATTGCCATTATCAGTGACAGCCTTGACCAGTCGGCTGAGTTTTTGCAAGCCATCAAGACTGAGCTTGAAGTCAATCCGCGCATCAAAACCGACTTTCCAAAGGTGCATGGTGCTGGTCGTATTTGGCAGTCTTACACCATCCATACTGCCAACAGCATCAAGATACAGTGTGCCGGTGCACGTAAAAAGATGCGTGGTTGGGTTTATGGTGCGTATCGTCCCGACCTTGTGCTGCTCGATGACCTAGAAAACGATGAAAACGTCGAAAGCCCAGAGCAGCGCGACAAGCTGTATAAGTGGCTATTACGTACACCGCTAAAGCTTGCCGCTGCTGGCGAAAAGATGGATGTCGTATATATCGGTACGATACTGCATCACGATAGCGTGCTCAATCGCATACTGAAGAACAAAGGTTGGACGACGCGGGTATTCAAAGCGCTGCTTGAGTGGCCTGACAATATGGCGCTGTGGGATGAATGGGAAGCCATTTATCACGATGAAGGCGAAGCTGCTGCCGTCGCGTTTTATCAAAAACATAAGCGCAAGATGGATAAGGGTGCCAAAGTGTCTTGGGCGGCAAGACCACTGCTTGCTCTCATGATTATCCGTACTCGTGATGGTCATGGTAACTTTGACAGCGAGCTACAGAACGACCCTGCTGCGGGTGAAGATTCGCCATTTAGCGACTCTATCAACTACTGGCGCGAGTTGCCTGCTGGACTTATTTACTTTGCGGCTGTTGATCCGTCACTTGGTAAAAAAAGCAAGACGCGCAAAAAAGGCGACCCGTCCGCAATCATCGTTGGTGGTTATGATCGATTAAATGGCAAGCTTTACACCGTCGTTGCTGACATCCAGCGCCGCACACCCGACAAGATTATATCTGACGTCATCAAGTATCAAAAAGAATATCCGCAAATATTGGGCTGGGCGGTTGAATCGGTGGCATTCCAAGAGTTTTTACGGACTGAACTGGTTAAGCGTTCAGCACAGCAAGGCATTCATGTGCCTGCTATCCCTGTACATCCACATGGTGATAAAGGGCTGCGCATTATTGCATTGCAGCCGCATATGGCAAACGGTCTTATTTTATTGCACCACAAACAAAAGACGCTGATTGCGCATTTTACCCACTTTCCAAAACACGAAAACGATGACGGGCCTGATGGATTGGAAATGGTCTGGAAACTTGCGACCAGTTTTGCCAAAGCGAGCAATACGCCGATGGCTGCATGGGAAGTGCCACAGCCAAGCCTGTACTACTATTAAGCTAAGGATAAATCATGTTTGGATCAAAAACCAAAAAGCAGAAGGTTGACCAAAAGACACTGCTGGTCGCCGTCGATAGTGCGCTAGAGGGTGCGGATGCAGTCAGTGCTGACCAATTGCTCGCAGAGACCGGTAAAAGCCGACAAGAGCTGCTGGATGCAGTCATGGCAGACGATGAGGTGCTTAGTTGCCGCGCTGATATCGAAGGCGCTATCAATGCTGCTGCATGGCGTATCTGGGGTGATGATGTCGATGAGGACTTAATCAATCGACTCTATCGAATGTTTAGACGAATTTATAATGACATTGCTGGGGTCGCCGTATTGGCGATGTTTAACGGCTACTGTGTCGGCGAATATGTCTATAAAAAAGAGCCAGACGGTTTTTTAAGTATCGATAGACTACTGTCAAAAGACGGTGAGCTAGACAATTATACGCCCATGCGTGATGGCTCGGTAATGCTAAAAACTGAGGATGAGAGTGTCGCGATCAATCAAGACATCAAGTACCTGGTACTGACGAGCAAGGCTGTGCCTGCGCGTCCTGCTGGTGAAATGATGATTGTCCGTGCCTATCCTGCGGTTGCTCTGCGCAAACGTGAATGGGCATACGCTGGGCAGTTTATCGCTCGCTACTCTCAGCCGTATGTCGTCGGTACTCAAGGCTCTGACAGTGGCTTTGGTACGACGCTTGGTGACTTTACCAGCAAGATATTTAGCTTTATCAATGGTGGTGCTGCCGGTATCGGTAAAGATGACAAGATTGAGCTGCATCAATTATCTGGCGATGGCGCAGCGTTTGAGCTGTTTGAGCGCTTGGCAAACCGCCGCATTCAAAAGCTGCTGCTCGGACGTGTCAAGACCAGTGAGCTGACATCAGGCTCACGCTCAGCACAAGAGGCTGATGATGTCGCACGGCAAGACCGCGTCATGTCTTATCTGGGGCTAATGACGAAGGGTATCCAGCACGCCATCGATGCCATTATCACCGTCAATCAAGCATGGGGCTTGCCGATCACAGCACCACAAGGCATTTGGTTTGAATACCCAAAGGTTAAAGCCTTTAACGTCGAAGAAGCTGACCGCGATATCAAATATACCAGTACTGGGCAAGTGCGACTGACCAAGCAGCGCCTGCTCAATGTCGGCTACGAAGAGTCTGAATTTGAGATGGTTGAGTCTGCTGTGCCAGCACCTATCGCACAGCTGTCGCAGCAAGTGCGGGCGCTGCAACTGCAATTGAGCAATGGGCTACCAGACAATATCACTGAGCCGACCACAGATGATGATATCGACCATGACCGCGCTATCATGCAGCCCAAAGTTGAGGCGCTGCTGTCGGTACTGGATGGCTGTGAGAGCTATAGCGAGTTTGAGCGACGGTTAAGTGAGATGACGTTGCCAGATGGTGGATTGATAGATGATCTGATGTCGCAGTGTGTCGGCAGTTATATCGAAGGGCTTGCAAACGACAATGGAGTGACTGACTGATGCCAGTACCCAAGGAGTTTTTAAACCCTGATGAGCTGACTAACGTCCAAGCGCTAGCAAGCTTTGACGGTAAGACGTTGATGCCGCGTTATCACTACATGGATGTGCTTGCGCGTGAGCACGCTGTGGCGTTTAGTGTCGCTAAGATGATGGACGAAGATATGCTGGCTGACGTGCAATCTGCACTGACTGATGCGCTGTCCAACTCGACAGACTTTGATGTGTTTAAAAAACGCATGGAGCCGTACCTGATGGCGAAAGGCTGGTGGGGCAAAGAGCTGGTCGTTGATCCGCTGACGGGTGACGCCAAAAAAGTACAGCTTGGCTCGACTCGTCGTCTGCGTACTATCTATCACACCAATCTACACGCAAGCTATGCGGCTGGACAATGGCAGCGCATCCAAGAGACCAAGCGCGGTCTGCCGTATCTGCAATATATGCCATCTGTCGCAGGTAAAAAACGCGATAAGCATAAGCAGTATTACAACGTCGTGCGTCCTGTCGATGACCCAATCTGGCAGATGATTATGCCGCCAAATGGTTATGGCTGTCTGTGCTGGGTCAAGCAGCTGACTAAGGGGCAAGCACGTCGCGCTGGCATCAGTGATGAGTTTGAGCTGGAGATGGTCGATGTCGAAAACCCACGCACAGGTGAGACGATGCGCGTCCCTGCTGGACTTGATCCCAGCTTTGCGCACAATCATGACCGCCTCACTGCTGCTCGTCTACTACAAGCCGAGAAAATACAAGGTAATAAAGCCGTACCAGCTGCGGATAAAGCTAAGGCAAAGGATGCGGCAACCGCTCAGCTCGATAATTATATGTCGCAGCTTATCTTTAATCCGGTGATTAAAAAGTTTGCACCCAATGTATCGACGCCCTCGTTTGACGCTCGTATCAATGCGTTTGCTCGCGCTAGTGACAGCCGCGCTGCTGAGATGATTGGTATCGCTCGCAACACAACAGAGTCGCATCAATGGGCTGTCGCCACGCTTAGCTCGACGCTACAAGAAACGATGGATATCAAGAAGTATGTGGCATGGATGGGTGAAGACACGCTGCTTGCGCTAACACGCGCTGCTAAAAACAGCGCAGAGGATGTCATTGAGCTGCTACACACCACACGCGATATGCTCAATAACGCTGATGAGCTAATCAAGCTCGATGACGGTGGGTATCAAGCGCTATTTATCAGTAAGGGTAAACGCTATCAGGCGACACTGGCGGTCGATAAAGTGACAGATACGCTCAATATTACCGACTTGACGCAATTGTAAGCAGTACGCCCAATCGCAATAGCGTTTAACACCCGTTTAACGTCTTGACCACGCGCTTTTAACATCGTCATCACGTCATTACAGCAAATATCTATATAAACGGCTTAAATCGCAAATTTAAGCCGTTTTGCTTTTTATGCGTGATTACCTGAACCGCATCATCTAACCATATCTAATGCCGCTCATCATAATGAGACTTTATCGACACTCTTTATTTTACGTTGTCGCGATTTTACTCATTAGCTGGACGTCATTATGCCAAAAGACCACAAAAAGCCAAATATCTACCTGCTCTCTGAAGTCAATGTCGCTGATGCCCCTGCTGATGCCGACAAGTCGTTGCCTCGTAAGTTTAGTGGTGTCGCCAATAGCGGCAAGCCGTTTGATTACTATGGTGATATGGCTGTTATTGACTTATCCGATCTTACGTATAAAGACAATATTCCAGCATTGCTATTACACGACCGAGCACAGCGCTGTGGATTTGGTGCGCTCAATGTCAGTAACAATCAATTAATGATGACTGGCTATCTGCTTGACAATCAGTTTGGACGCGAAATCGCTGCTGAATCTGACGCGGGATTCCCATGGCAAATGTCAGTGCATGTTGATGCTAGTAGTACTGATTACCTCGGTAACAACGATACTGCAACCGTCAACGGACAAACTGTGACGGGGCCAATCACTATTTTACGCAATTGCAGCATCTTAGAAGTATCGTTCACGCCAACCGGTGTTGATGCGGAAACAAGCGCACTTGCACTCACCAATGGCGGCATTGCTAACTCATCAATTACTCAATCCAATACTGACAAGGAAACCACCATGACTCCCGAAGAAATCGCAGCACTACAAAAGCTCGTAGCAGACCAAGCGGAAGAGATTAAAACCCTCAAAGAGGAAAAGTCTGAGCTTGAAAAAGAGAAAGCGGAAGCTGAAGAAGAAGCCAAAGCCGCTGCTATCGATGCGCAACTGTCGCAAGCAGGCTTCACCAAGACCGAAGATGGCAAAGCGTGGAACGGTGTCGGCACAGCGACGGTCAACATGCTGTTGTCTGCCTCGCCTGAAGACGCCAAAGAGATGATTGGTGATCTACGTGCGCCTGGTAAGCAAGATGGTACGCCAGAATGGCTGCTTAGTGAGCAGCACAAGCCTAAAGGTAACGGCGGTCAAGAGCGTCAATTATCTAGCAATCCAATGTTAGCAAACGCTGAAGCACGCGGCCAAGAGTCAAAAAACTACATCTAAGCTGGTGGTTATGTCTACCGTGCGCTGAGTAACTTGCTTGGCGCAATAACAGCAAATCCTTTATTAGCCTTATCAAATACCACTAGGAGCACTCCATGCCTGATTTAACCATTGGCGATATCTTGAAAAGTGAAGCTGATCCAAATAACCGCATCGCTATCCCTGCGCCTGTCGGCACCAAGACGGGTCAGCCTGTCAAATATGTTGCCCGCGATCAGTATCTATTTGCATTGACCGATGAAGTCAACGGCGAGGTACTGGTGCAGCCACATAACTGCGTCATGAACCTTGCGCCCATTATGCAAGCGGATATCGATGCGGTGTTTACCGATGGCGATAGCTTGGTGCCATTAACCAATGCTGAGCTGCTGACCCAAGGCGATGCACACGGCATCAAATATATCGGCACGCCACGCACTTAAACGCTGATTGACAGCCCTTTAACTTTGATTTAAACCGCATTTACATTTAACAAGGATTGCATTATGCCTTTATCCAATGAAAGTCACTTTGGTGTACGCCCAATGACTGAGGCAATCAAACGCTTGCCAGTTACTCCAACCATTATCCGTAGCCTAGGCATCTTTAAGCCTGAGTATCTAAGTGCAACCAGTGTCGCGGTTGAGTCAAATGACGGTGTGCTATCGCTAGTGCCAGCCGTGCCACGCGGCACTCCAGGCGCACCCGTGGCTACTACCGCTCGTGGCAATCGCCATAGTTTTGAGATGTTGCATTTGCCCAAGCACGACATCGTGCGTGCGGATGATGTGCAAAACGTGAAGTCGTTTGGCAGTGATAACAAGGCGGCTACTGTCGCTGAAAAGGTCAATGACAAGCTCGCTGATATGAAGTTTGATATCGAATACACCCGCGAGCATTTAATGTTGGGCGCTATCAAAGGCAAGATTTTAGATGCTGATGGTACACCGTTAGTCGATATTTATGACCGCTTTGGCATGACCCGCAAGACCATCACTTGGAACTTATCAGGCGCGAACTCTAACGTCGGCAAGATGATTGATGACGCGATTACTGATCTTAGTAAAAAGCGCGGCGGCGAGCCAGTTGATGGTTGGTATGTCTTATGCTCGCCTGAGTTTATGCAGGCTGTTGCTTATCATAAGACGATAGTTGAAATCTATCAGCGCTTCCAAGAAGGCAAGATGTACCGCGAAGGCGATACCAATGTCGGCTTTAAGCATAAGAATATTGAATTTATCCAATATGACCATGTGTTTGAGTCTGGTCTGCAAATCAAGGCTGGTGAAGCTGAGATTATCCCTAAAGGCACGCGCAAAACGTTCCGTGAGTACTTTGCCCCTGCTGACACTGCTGCTGCGGTAAACACCAAAGCTGAGGCGATTTACGCTAGCCGCGAAAAACTGGCACATGATAAAGGTTGGGATTTAGAGGCGCAATCTAATCCATTGCCGCTCATGCTACGTCCTGATTTATCGGCGACCCTAAAAGCGACCTAAATCTAAGCGCCTTGACTGGCTACGGCTGGTCAAGGATGTTTTACCTAAATTCTAACTAGGACAAAATCATGAGTGATGACAAACCAAAAGTTAAAGGCTATCGCCAGCTAACAGATGCTGAGATTGCTGCTATCAATAAAGTCAAAGCTAAGGCTGAAGAAGTTGGCGAATTGGTTGAGCAGCTACAGATGTCTGGCGGATTAGACCAACGCGCAATCAATATCGGCAAAACTGAGCTGCAAACTGGCTTTATGTGGTTGACACGCGGTATTGCCCAGCCTGACAGTTTTTAGGACTGACCATGATTACATCACAAGACCTAATCGACCGCTTTGGTGAGTTTGAGCTGATACAGATCACCAATGAGCAGCCGCGCCATGACTCAGTGATTGACGATGTCGTCCTGCAAGGCGCGATTAACGATGCTATCAGTGAGGTCGCAAGTTATTTGCTGTCTGCTGGGCTGGTTAAGGTTGTTGGTATTGGCAATGTCGTTTACCTGCCAAGCTCAGAGATACCAAGCGATCTAAAGAAAAAGACTTGTGACGTTGCTCGTTACAATCTGTATGACAACGGAATACTTGAAGTTGTGCAGACACGTTATGACGCTGCTATCAAATGGCTCGATAAGGTCAAAAAAGACCCGACGATGCTGACTGGGCCAGTTAGTGAGCAGCCAAATACAAGCGGCGGTATCACGGTGATGCCAAACCCTACACCTACGTACTGGGATATGTAATGCGTATCGATGTCGAGTCACAGCTCGGTGAGATGTCAGACAAGCTAGGCGTACTTGCGCTAGGTTTGGGCGACTTATCGCCAGTGATGCAAGCCATCGCTGCCGTGGTCGAAGGCAGTACTCGTGAGCGGTTTTTAACCAAACAAGACTCAGAGGGTGTGAGCTGGAAACAACTCTCGCCTGAGCGCCTTAGGCAAAAAAAAGGTCGTGGTGGCATCTTAGTGGACCGTGGCGATTTGATGCGATCTATCACAGGTCATGCTACTGCTGTCAGTGCTGAGGTTGGTACTGACAGACCATACGGTAAGTATCACCAAATGGGCTGGGGTGTGCCACAGCGTGAGTTTTTGGGATTGTCAGAAGAAGATGTGCTCGATATCCAAGATTTACTAAACGACTTTATGGAAGATTTGCTATGACTGATACAGACCCTAACGCCCCTGCATGGCAGACCGATATCTTGGCTTGTTATCCCTACGTGCTGGAGCGTCTAAAATCGGTATCGCAAGTCTCTCAAGTGCTAGAGGCGCAAGACTTTGCTGATATCAGTAGCGCTAAGCGCAAGCAAATACCAGCTGACGGCACGGTCTATGTGATATTGGATGGTTATACACCCGGTAGCGACAATGCCCGTGGCCGCGAGCAAAACATGGAGATTGGCTTTAGTGTGATATTGACCAAGCAACAAGTCACACCGCAACCGGCAACCAATGGCGTCGGTCAGACCATCACTGCAATCGCTAAAGCTTTGCAAGGGTTTGATCCTACTGATAAACAAGGTCGCGCTTTAACGACTGAGCCATTTATACAGCGTAAGCCACTGGCAATCCGCTATGAAGAGGGCTTTGCTTTTTTCCCGCTGCGGTTTACTACCGTGGTGGCAATTATTTCAGACAATAAATAAGGATAATTCTATGTGGTCATCTAATATTTTGGACTATCCCGCACACTGGCTACTGATTGCGCACAATTCACGGAACAACAAACGCACCAAAGCCAAGCGCAAAAACTAAATTTAACCCCTTATTAATCGCGATTTATACGCTAATTAATAACCGTTTATACACCAACACAAGAGGCTACTATCATGGCACAAGGCAAAAAGTATTCTGGCGATTTGTATGGTCGCCCTTACGGCTCAACGATGGGCTTTAGTAACATGGGCAACGTCTCAGAGCTAACCAGCTCTAAAGAGATTGAGTCTGACGAGCTGACATCAACAGGCCGCGAAGACTACGGCGAGGCTATCTCTATTGACTCAACGCCGGGCGCGACTGAGATGTCGATTAAATTTAACACCTTTGACAAAGCTGGTATGGCTCGCGCCCTGATGGGTGAAGCGGTAGACTTGGACACAGCAGCGGTCACTATTACCGATGAGACGCTGACGGTGACGACTGGCTGGATTAAACTGTCACACAAAGATATCGATCCTGAAACCTTTGTGCTCAGCGATGGTACGCCAACTGTGGTCGCAGCGACGACTTACGAGCTAAATCCACGCTTGGGTATGCTGCGCTTCAATGAGACCAGTACGTTGTTGGCTGACAGTACTGCCACTTATAGCGGCGCTACACGCGGCACGGGTGGCTATCAGATTGATGCAAACACATTGTCTGCATTGCCGCTTGAGATGTATCTGGACGGCAAAGACCGCGTCACAGGACAAAACGGCATCTTGGAAATCCCACATGCAGTGATGACTAGCGATGGTGAGATGAACTGGATGTCTGACGACTGGTGGGAGTCTGGACTGTCAGGCAAGCTGGTCAAAGACCCTGCCAAGCCGACGATGCGCTTTACTGAGTATAAGTAAGCGCCTTAGGCTTGATAGCTATGTAAAATAAAGCGAATAAAGAGCAGTAGACAAATTTTGTTTACTGCTCTTTTTTGTTATATGATGCGATAGATAATATATTTATATCATAGGTGGAATATGAAAAAGCTGATAGCATCATTGTTTTGTGTGGCTCTGGTGGGCTGCGGCGGTGGCTATGACGACATGGATGCAGCGCGACTTGGCGGTGGTGGTATTGGCAGTACGCCCTCCAGCCCATCTGTGCCTTCCACGCCATCTAATCCAGATGGTACCAGTCTGTGGGAGTACGATCAGGTTGGTACTTCAAGGTTTGCTGATATCAACTCAATCAATACAGTACCAACTGCCAACAAAGCCAATAATGCGCTCATGAGCGTACGCATCCATAACTTTATAGACAGCAGTGGCGCGGCAAAAGACTATCTAACTATTACCGCGCTATTTGCTGATACCAAGTGTGCCAGCAGTTGTCAGCTACGATATAAGCGAAATGGTAGTACAAGCGGTATCTATATCGTCCGCACAAGCGTTAACGGTGTTTTTAGTGACGATAGCTTTGCCAATGATGATATGGAAAAATTAATTAAGGCTATCAAATTGTCTGGTAAAGCCTCAATAACTGTACCGCTGATCGGTGTGCCAGATGCAGAGTTTGAGTTTGATTTCTCAGGTTATGACGCAAAGTTCATGGATGCTAATCGCTAGAAAAAGGAGTTTGTTATGGGTTTTAGGTTTAGACGGACAGTTAAAATTATGCCAGGCGTGCGACTCAACGTAGGCAAAAAAGGTGTAAGCGTCTCAGCAGGACGACGCGGCGCAAACGTCACGATAGGTAAAACAGGTGTTAGGACAACAGTTGGCTTGCCCGGTACAGGTCTGTCACATACAACGCTGCATCGTAGTAATGCGCAGGGTCGCCGTGCACGTCCGCCAGCGCCACAGCGAGAGAGAAAGCGTCCTATTATATTATTTTCGATAGCACTACTGCTTGTCATTCTTTTTGCTGTGTTCACTACCTGAACCGCATCATCTAACCGATAAGTAGCCAATACGCAACAATGACCCTATCATTCGATGGGGTTTTTTTATGGCTGCTCGCTTAGACACAGAGCTGCTGATTACTGCTGGCGTAAACGGCTTGCAGCATATCGACAGGCTGATTAATAGCATCGACGCCGCTGGCGGTGATACCGAGCAGCTGCGCGAGGCGTCCCAACGTCTGCGTGATGAATGGAATAACTTGTCTGCGGATGAGCAAGCACAGCGCTTGCGTGACCTCGGCAATGCTGCCAACCAAGGCGCGGATGATGTCGATATCTTGGGGCAAAACACCAACGAGACGACATCTGCATTTGACCGCATGAAAAGCACGGTGCTGGCATTGGGTGCGGCACTTGGCATTGCTTTTATCATCGGTAAAATCAAAGGGTTTTTTACCGATGCAATCGAAGGTGCGGCAGATTTTGAGCAGCAGCTCGCTACCGTCCAAGCGGTATCAGGTGCGACCACTGAGCAAATGGGTCGTATCAAGGCAGCATCGGAGGAGCTGGGTAAATCTACCCGCTACAATGCCACCCAAGCCGCCGAGGGTTTTGAAATTCTTGCGCGTGCCGGTCTTGATACAGAAAACTCGCTTAAAACCATTCCGTCAGTACTGGCACTCGCCCAAGGTAATAGCTTGGAGCTTGCTGAGGCAGCTGGGTATGTAACCAAAGCTGTGCAAGGCATGGGACTGAGCTTTGATGACTCTGCGCGTGTCGCGGATGTCATGGCAAAAGCCTCCGCTAGTGCCAATACCGACGTGGCTGGACTGGGTGCGGCGCTGTCTTATGCTGCGCCATCTGCTGCTGCCCTAGGCGTGAGCATTGAGGAGACTGCCGCATATATCGGTAAATTTGCTGATGCTGGTGTTGACGCAAGCCGTGCAGGTACAGCGTTTAACTCTATCTTAAGCCAATTCAGTAATGACGCCTCGTCATTCCGCCGTGAGCTTGGCAACATCAATATCACCACCGATGATTTTAATCTTGCTATCCGTCAGCTTGCCGAGGCAGGACCAGCTGGTCAAAAAGCCATCAATGCGCTAGGTATGGAAGCAGGTCCTGCATTTAAAGCGCTGCTATCGCAAGGCATTGGCTCACTTGATGAGCTGACTGCAAAGCTGAATGATGCTGGTGGTACGGCTCAATCGCAAGCCGATCTCATGAATAATACATGGCAAGGTGCGCTTGCTGGGCTTGGCTCGGCATGGGAGTCGCTCAAAAATACGCTTGGCACCTCGTTTTTAGGGTCGATGACAGATTCGTTTAAAAGCTTGGCTAGTGAGATTAATAGTCTCACTGACTCTGGAAAGATTAAGCAGTTTGGCGATAGCGTCGCAGCAGTATTCACCGAAGCAACGACTTATGTCATCGACTTTATTCGTAATGTCGATATGGCTGACATTCTTGATAAAGTTAGCCGCAGCATGGACACTCTACGCGGTATCAGTGTTGCCGCTAATGGTGCGTTCCAAGCCTTAAGTATTGTGGCTAATGGCTTAAAAGCTGGCTTCCTTGCTATTGGTGTAGCAATGTCGATGGTCGTTACCGTCTTTGCTGAGATTATTAAGCTGGTCGTTGATGGCGGTAGTAGTGTCGCTAAGTTTTTTGGAATATCCACCGAAGCCGCAGATAAGCTATCAGTTGGACTGGGCGGCGCATTAGAAGCTGCTGAGGCTTTTAGGGATTATAGTACTGACGGAATAGCTAAAGCGGGCGTAAGTATTACCAACTCTTTTAATTCAATCGCTGGTAGTGCTGACGACGCAGCAATGATGACAATCAGTGCTGGCGGCAGAATCGCCGATACCTTTGGCGGTATCGTAGACGCGGCGTACCAAGGCAGTCAAGAGACTGGCGCTGCTGTGGATGATATCCGTGCGCACGTCGCTGAGATGATTGACGGCTTTGCCGAACCTGAGGAGTTTGCTGCGCTTATTGCTGCCATCGTTGAAACTGGCAATGAGGCTGTGGTCGGTGCCGAGCTACTTAGTCGCCTCGGTGCTGGTGCTGCTGATGGTACAACTCAAGCCAAGGTCGCAGTTGACCAAGCCACTGCTGCTGTCGAAAAGCTAGGCAATGCTGCGGAAGAGCAAGCAGAGGCCACACGCCAAGCGATTGACGGTACGTTCTCATCCCTCGGCATCGATGTCGCTCAAAATCTAAATGGTATCAATAGTAAGACGCAGCAAACCTTTGACCTCATCGGCAATGGCGCAAAAAACGTCGCTGAAAGCACGTATACCGCCACCGAAAAAGCGCAGTTATTGGCGGCGTTATTTGCTGAAGGGTTGAATGCCGCCAAAACAAAAGAAGAGTTTGAAGCCCTCAACGAAGTCACCAAGCATTACGGCTTGTCATCTGTCATCACTGCCGATCAACAAAAAATATTGCAAGCTGGTATGCAAGGCGGCGCGGATGCCGCCAAGATTGCTGCTGAGGCTAATGCTGCCCAGACTGTCGAATTAACCAAAAACACTGAGGCAAGCGCTCAAAATGCACGGCAAAGCCGAGCGGTCACTGAAGCTAAGAACGAGCAATCTATCGCGGTATGGAATGCTGCGATGGCGACTGACGACGCGACGCAAAGCGAGAGCGCTAGCCTTGCTGTAATGCAGCAAATGACCGCCGAAATCAAAGGCAAGATTGGCGCGTTGGAGGCAATGGGCGCAACCACCGAACAGACTGATGCTGCTTGGGGTCGTTTTATGGATAGCGTCGGTATTTTTGAAGGTCAAAGGTTTTTAGGTATTCAGGATTTCGCAAACAATATGCAGCGCGTTGATGACGCCGTTACCGCGCAAGTGACCAGTTTCGGACAAGCAAAAGAACGCGCAGAGGAAATGACGCGAGCATTGAGTGGTACCTCTGTTACTAGCCGAGATTTAGTAGATGCTCAACATGCTCTGCGTCAAGCTACGGACGCAAACGTGCAAGGGCTTATCCGCATGGATCAAGCGACATTGGACAATCTGCAAGACGCTATCAACAAAACCAAAGACAAAATGACAGACCTCGCTGAAGAAGCCAAAGAGACCGCCCGACAGCTCGAAGGAGAGCTGGCAAAAATCCGTGGCGACGACAGCAAAGCGCTTGAGATTGAGCAATCAAAAGACCTTAAAAAGCTTGAGGACTTGCTACGAGACGCACGCAAACGCGGTAATACTGAAGAAATTAAGTACTACAACGAAGCATTGAGTTTGCAAAAAGAAATCAACAAAGAAGAGCGCAAAGCCGCTGCCCGTGCTGAAGAAGAAAAACGGGCGCGTGAAGCCGAGAAGCAAAGTAGCTCAACATCCACCCCGCAATCATCTGCCCGTCAATCTAATAGCAGCACACCAAGCAGTGCGGGCGGTAATACCAACGCCGTCGAAATCGTAGATGCTTTGGACGCACGCATCAAGCGCGAACGTGATGAGGCTGCAAAATTGGCAGTTGAGCAACTAATGAAACAACTAAAAGACGAGGCTAAGAGACGATCATGACTTGGACACTATCCCGCAATGACAATCAGGCGACCCTCGCTCTACACAGCCAGTACTGGTGGTCGGACGAATACGGATGGTCGTCACTCAAGCAGTCAGATCCCGTCTACACGCTGAGCGGTGCGATGGATATCCAACAAGGCACGATGCTTGCCGGTCGTCCCATCACCCTTGATTGCAGCAAAGCCCGTATCAAGCGCATGGATGTCGAAATGCTACAAGACTGGTCTATGGTGCCAGAGCTGACGATGACACTCACGCACCCTGACGGTCGCAGCTTTACCGTGATTTTTACACGCCCGGCGATTAGCGATATCGATGCGATTAAAAACTACCGCGCTGGCGACGAAGAAGGTAACGATGCTTTCAAAGCCAATATTAATTTATTGATCGTTTAAAACACGATTAATGCCCTATTAAAAGCAGCTCAAAGGATTATTAAATGGCAACTCCAGAAACCAAGATTAACCGATCTGACTTACAGTTTTTTCCATCCGAACGCCTCACAGACAATGATGATGGTGGCGGCATGCCATTAGGCACGCCCATATCTGGCGAAGCTAACGAGCTGTTTAATCCTATCTCATCTATCGCCCGAGTCAATGGCGGATTTTACGCGCGTCTCATGTATGCTGGCGTTCAGCGCGCGGATGATGAGCCGCTAATCGGATCATTTGCTGCAATTACCAAGCCGCCGACTGATCCGACAGTTAGCTATTTAATGTTTCCGGCGACCAAGTTTGGCGAATTGCGTCATGAAATCCTTGACCGCATCGAAGCGTACAACGTGGGCACGATTGAGTCACGCATGACGCTACTGTCAACACAGAGTCAAAACAGTCGGATTGTGCAAGCGTATCAAACGCCAGGCGAGCCATTGCCATTGATCGGTGATGTGTATTGCCTCACGCAGGATAAAGCAGGTTATTCCAAAGTTGAGCAGTATGTGCAGGTAACCAATCTCGACAGCGAGGATCGCGAATTTACTGATCCTAATGGTAAAAAGTTTACCAAGACGGTGCTTAAAATCTCAACGTCTGGCCGCTTGCAACATGATTTTATCGGCGCTGTATATCCTAAGGAGGGTTATATCGATAACCCCTGCAAGATACGTGAGACGGGTGTGGCAGATGCTGCCCAATACTACGGTGTTAAGCCGCTGGCAGCTCCCATTGTAAAAGATGAGCCATTTTTAAAAATAGCATCGCTCATGGATAAAGTTGTGCCGACGAACCAAATTGAGCAACGTCTGCGTGATTTGACCGCAGCCGGTCAGCGGCAGACGTTATTTGATAGCGCACGCGCGGGCAATGACGGCATCGTATCGCTTGGTATTAATAAGACTCACAATGCAGGGGCGATTAGCAATATCTATCTGGGTAATGCAGCGACGCCTGACAGCATTAAGCTTGATACGGCCGCAGGTGTGGCAACAGATAAAGGCGGCGTCATCAGCATTGGCGGTAAAACTATCGGCTCAGTAGACTATGGGCGCGGTACGCTATTACTCAGTGAGCCAACCTTTAGCAGTCGCCTTAACAATGTGTCATTTAGACCGTCTTTGTCTGAGCAGCGCGTTGCCGATACGGACAGTATCCCGATTGCAATCAATAACCGTGGCTACACTTACGGCATCAATATCGATCCGCCCCCCGCGCCGAGCAGTTTGCAAGTATCGTATATGGCGCAGGGCAACTGGTATGACCTGCGCGATGATGGTACGGGTAATCTACGTGGCTCAAGTGAGGCGCACGGCGGCGGTACGGTTAGCTATATCACGGGCAGCGCCGATATCGACTGTGGTGAGATGCCGGATGTTGGCTCAGCAATCATCTTTAGCTGGAGTACCCGCGCGCGCTACTTTAATCGCGCAGGCGGCGTGGCTAATGCAAAGATGCTATTACAGCTCGCAAACGATATTGATCCCTCATCACTGACGCTTACATGGAATGACGGCGTGGCAAAGACAGCCACATCAGATGCAGCAGGTAACATCACAGGTGACTGGACCGGTAAGCTGGACGTGCAGACCAATCAAATTCGCATTGATGCTGGTGCTAACTTTAATCATCCGGCGGGTGTATTAGATGTATCAGCAAGCTATAGCAAAGGCGATAAAAAAACCAAGGATTTTACCGCGCCATTGCGTGACGCGCAGGGAAAAATCAATCTTGATATGGGCGATACGCCGATCAAGCCAAACACCTTTAGACTGCGTTATAACTTGCTTATTGAAGACTATGACAGCTCTGTAAAAACTTTGGTTGACCCTTATAAGGTCATGCGTGATGACGGTGTTGGTAACCTCATCGATGAGACTGGAATTAATATGGGTACGATTGATTATGTCACGCGCAAAGTGCAGTTTAGCCCTGAGACAACGGTGCAAATACCTAAGACAGTATATAAGACAGTTAACATGGGTGATAATCAGGTCCGACAGCTATTTAGCCATTTTGAGTATGTCCCAGCAGGCGCATTTATGCCGTACGATGAGTCCAGCAAAGTTGAGACATGGTTTTATGATACCTCACCCACCAGCACGGTCACTGAGGCACTGACATCAGGTGATATTGAGATTGATCTATTGCCACAGTTTGCTGAGACAGTCGCGCCGTCAAGCTTGGCAGTCACATGGGGCGGTAGTCGCTATTTTGACCGTGCTGGCACTGTCTATACCAATATTGACCCCAATACAGGCAGCGCAGACGTGGCAGGGACGATTGACTACAGTACAGGGCGCTTACTACTCACCCGCTGGGACTGGACGTCTGGTGCCGCGCCTAACATTATCTCGCTAGCGAGTAGTATTGATGGTAATCCCGTGGACGCAGTGACATTTCGCACACCTAGCGCCCCGCTACAGCCGGGTAGCTTAAACGTCCGCGCTACTGGCGTCGATGGCTCTAAGATTAATATCACCGCTGACTTTGGTGGTGCTATGAAGTCAGCGCGTGTCGATGGGACAGTCGATGCCGAGTTTGGTGTGGCTCGCCTAAGGTTTGGCAAAATGGTCGCAGCAGCAGGCAATGAATCTGAGCCTTGGTATGACGCCGATGCAGTAGTCGACGGCATGATCTGGCAGTCGCTACACGTCTTTGCTGAAACTGTGACTTACAACGCCACGTCTTATACTTATTTACCAATTGATTCTAGTGTCGTCAAAATTGACACGGTGCGGCTACCACAAGATGGGCGCATACCCATCTTTAGACGCGGCGACACCATCATCATCGGCAACCGCCAGACCACTGACATTGGTAGCGCACACACAGGCGGTCAAACGGTCACGCTACCTCGCGATGATGTGACTCGCATTGCTGTCAGTGATGCTGCTGACACCCCTGTTAACGCTGAGCTGTGGGACTATGATCTAGCAGCAGGCACTATCACATGGCGCACACCGCTTGATTTGAGCATGTACAAGATGCCGCTTAAAGTCATGCACGCACAAGAGGAGCGCAACCGCATCATTCAGCCGGATATTGATGGCACGCTGACACTGCTCTTTGCCATGCGTCGCAGCTATCCGATAGCTGACACCTACGTGTCGAGCGTGTTGATCGGCGGTGATTTGCAAGTGCGCGTGTCGATACCGTTTACCCAAAAGTCATGGGATAACGTCTGGCGTGACGAACCCAAGGGCGATCAGCTACTCAACAAGCTTAATCTTAAAGATCATCCGATGATTTTAACTGATGACGGCGCTATCAAAGAGCGCTGGATGATTAAGATGACGGGTACGGCTCAGTTTGAGCTATATGGCGAGACGCTTGGCTTTGTCATGCGCGGCGACACGCTGACTGACCTTGCGCCGATCAATCCTGCCAATAACGTGCCTTACTTTACCCTACCCAAGCAGGCATTTGGTGCGGACGCGCCTTGGGCTAATCAAGATATTATCCGCTTCAACACATGGGGCACGCTACTACCCGTTTGGGTGCTGTGCGCTGTGCAACCTAACCCCAACCCACCGACGGGCACAGACGGCTATACGCAGTGTCTGTACGGTGATACCACCGAATTATTAGTTTAGGAGAGAGAGATGAGTGTCTTAACACCAGAGCAGCACACTGTTAAATATTACTCAAGCAGAGACGCTGACGCGCCGCAAATTTCTAACGTTGATGGCGCAATAAAAACGATAATAAAGGCGTGTTTAGTTACAGGGTATGGGACAAAAGAGGGTGCAGGCTGGCTCAACTTATATGAGGATGATGTGCGTATCGTATTGCGTAGACCCTTGCGGACTGGCAATCCTCCAGATATAAAAGTGTCAAATTTTTATGGTGCTCACAAAATAATAAGTCAGGACAACCCCTTTGCTGTCGATGATGCCGCTGCTCTAGCATCTGTAAGTATGATAACTAGAGACTCTAAATTTAAACCCGAATGGCATTTAGTTGTCAGTGATTTCGGTTTTATTTTATGCTACCAGATGGGCTATAGCTCATCTACTTATATTAAAAACAATATAATGTATGTAGGTAGTATGTCGCCATTCGGCAATACCGAACCGCCAATATTTGCTCTAAAAAATTCGGCTGCCACAACGGATGGGACAGCATCATATGGCGTCAATGAATTGCTCGGCACTGGCGTGAGTTTTGTTAATATGCGGACAGGCGTAGAGACGACAAATAAGGGTTATTTGTCGATAAGTCTTTCACTTGACAGCAGCTTTGTACAGCGATTACTCATTGGCGATTTTTTTACGCCTTTTTATATTAGCTTAGCATCATATAACAGTAACGAATTGACAGAGCAAATTATGATAAATGGTCGACCCATGCTGCGTTGGTTTAATAAGATGGATCGCAATCAATATCCGCGTGCATTATTTATACCACTGGATTACTGGGAGTTGTAATGATAGTTGATACTGTAATAATCGGTGCAATTAAATCTGGATATATCGCGGGGTCAGCTGATGGTATTGTCACTGTAGCAGGGCAGCCCGCTAAGCGTGATATTTATCTGCTAAACGCTAATGATTTGAGTGTAGCGCATACAACGGAGTCGTTGCGAAACGGTCATTATATGTTCTTAGGACTAGACCCTAATAAAGAATACTTAGTGATGGCACGCGACTACAAAAAAGAGTTTGAGCCTTTTGTATGGGATTACGTCAAACCCGCTGACGATTTAACAATCTCCGAGCAACAGGCGCTGTGGGCGTCATGGCAGACAATTTAAACTAAACTGGGGTAATTATGTCTAACTCGTTACCTCTTTTGCTTGAGCGTGCTATCAGCGGCAGTCGTCGTGCTAGTGCGCTTGAGCTACCGCTAGATCGCAAACTGGGTGAGTTGTCACGCTACACGTATGTCTATGCTGATGCTTTACCGCTACGCATGGAGCGCAGGATTAGCGAGCAGCCAGCGCCTAGCGCTTTAACATTGGCAATGAGTCAGCCGCTTGGCACGCTAGCGCCTGTCATGTATGTGACGTCTAATGCGCTGCCGTTGTCGTTGTCCGTACTGATTGCAGATCAGCCAGCGCCTAACGTCTTGCCGCTGGGTATGTCGCGCAAGCTGGGCACGATATTTGGTGTGCCAGTTGTACCAATTGACCCACCTGTTGACCCGACAGATCCTACTGACCCGACCGATCCAGAACCACCGCTTGAGTACGCACCACCGATGACAGCGTTGGCATCTTACATGAGCGCTATCATCACAGGTGTGAGCAATATAAACCAGTGCCGCAACTGGCATCATAACGGGCGCGATATCGCTAATGACCGCAATGTTTTGCGTACAGATGTGGTCAACATTGCACAGCGCTACTCTATGCAGATGGGCGGACTGATACCGATTGCTAACGATACATTTACGTTGACGTCACAAGTGTTTGAGCTTGCACGCGACGTACGTATTAGCTATATCGCATTTATACCGATCTACAATGAGCGTCAATTTAAACACAGCTCAACGATTGGCTACACGCGCTGTGTTAAGACTCGGAGCGCAAAGGTGGCGCATCATCGCAACTGCAAGACGCTACCGCTACAACCTGCGGTCAACTTTGCAACAAGCGTAGGTCATAAGCTGCACGGCGTCGGTATTGATAGATGCCAAAGCACAAAAGTACAGCATGCTGTTCTGGTGCCTGATCGTTATTATCCAATACCAATTCCGCCACCTATTAAGCCACTAAACGTCTGCCGCATCAGACCGCCTAGTAGTCAGCTGTCATTGCGTATGAGTCGTCAGCGACGTGGATTACTATCGAGCAATTTGCCGTTGTCACTGACCTGTTGGCATGATGATCCGCCACCGTCCATACCAAATTTAAGGAGTTATATCGTGCATAACATCATCACTGCAAATATTGGCGGTATAGCTGTTGATCCGTTGTCACTTGGCATTAAAACCGACATGGATAGCTATTATTGGCAAGGCAATATCGACATCACAGCCAAAGACTACGACAAGATCAAGTCAAAACTTGACGTACCACGTGGCTCAGAGCCGATAATTAACGTGACAGTAAACGGGTTTATACTCAGTTTTATCGCAGAGAATCAACAACGTAGTCGACAGTTCGCACAACAGACGTATAGTTTGAGTGGACGCTCAATTACAGCGCGTCTGGGGGCGGACTATGCACTGTCACAAGGCGGATTAATTGACCAGCCAAGTTACGTCAGTCAAATCGCAGCGCAGCAGCTCAATGGACTGTCTATCAGCATCTTAGACTGGGATATTAACGATTGGTTAGTGCCAGCAGACGCGTACAGCGTCGCAGGTAAGACGCCCATCGCTGTATTGGCTGATATTGCTAAAGCAGCTGGTGGATTCCTTACAAGCCATCCTAGCGAGCCTAAAGTATCGTTAAAACCTCGCTGGAAAGTACCAGCATGGGACATGGCGACGGCTACACCTGATGTGATTGTGCCTGCCGACGTTATCAGACAGATAAATGACCAAAAGCGTGTCAATCCCCGCTACAACACCGTCCGCATTAATAGCGCCAGCGATGGCGCGGAGGTTTATAGACAAACGCAAGGACGTGACACTGAAGCATCAACACAAGATCATCCGCTATATACAGATAGAGACGCAATGTTACCCGCAGGCATTGCAATACTCTCTGACAGTGGCACACACGGCGACTATACGTTAAAGCTACGCTGGGCAGACAAGTACAATCTACCGCTGGCGCAATTAGGTGAGATATGGCAATTTAATGATCCAGAGGGCGCATGGCGTGGGGTGATTACTGGTGTTAGCGTTGATGTAGATAAGGACAACGAAGCGCCCACGGTATGGCAGTCAATCAGTGTTGATCGCTATTTGGATAACTAAGGAGTAGATAAAATGTTAATTGAAAATTTAATGCCGCAAATCAGAGCAGGTAAGACATTTAGGCTAGCAACATTACATAAAGATATTTTTATACGTTACGTTGAGGACGATATAGCTGCTGATAGGTACGAATATGGTGCTATTGAGCCTTACACTGGTTTTATCGCAACACAAAATGGCACAGAGTATCTTTGGGATATGCCTGGCGATTTAATGTTTAGTGATGGTTGGGAGTTATGCGATGAACCTACTCAGTCAGTTTGACCAATTGTTCAGCCGTACTGAGCGAGGTGTTGCGCGGGTTACGGGACAGCGTGGCGGTGGCAAGTTAGTGGCTCAGACGGAATCAGGAGCGACTATACTGCTTGATGGAGAGATGGAAACAGGCAAGAAGGTCTATTATGACCGTGTCAGTAGTAAAGTACTGGGCGAAGCACCAGACGTCGTCTATGCTGAATACCCCGTTTAATGAGCACTTAAAGCCTGTTAAACTATCGGCATTTAATTGTACATATCAATGCACAATTAAATGCTTTTTACATTTTACGTCATGCACAATTAAATGCGTATTTATGCACAATTAATCGCCGTTTTACAATAACGTTTGGTAATATTGGAGAATAAAGCTATTGACCGCGCATCAAAAACCCCCACAGGCTATGGGGTCATATGATAACTTATGATAATAATTGATGGTGCGCCCACCACGCAACGACTAAATTAGCGTAATCCTTTGTTTTTAGGGGATAAGGTTGTTAAGTATTTATTTTTAACAACAAATTTAACAACTTTCCAAAGTCTATTGATTTGCCATCCGATTGATATTGGCTTTTATATCACGAATGACCTGATTTGATAATTCTTTCTCGATGTTGTGGTCTCTAATAACAGTCAAGAAATCTCCAGCAACTGATGCTACCTGATCAAGAATAGCTTGTGCCTTGTTTTGCTTAATATCAGCTTGCTTCGCCAATTTTAGTAAGTGAGATCGGGTAGGGTGTTGAGCTTCACCAGTCACATCCATTTGGTGATAACCATTCATACCTGAGTTATAAGCGAGATCATAGACGGGCGATAACGACCATCTGCCAGCCTTATCCATCATAAAAGAGAAGTTTTTGCTATGATCGTCTTTATTATTAAAGATGACATTAAATACAGCATGTCTAAAACCCTCTTCTACAGCAACTTGTGATTGGGTCAACATACGCACGCAGCGTAAATACTGCAGATAATCTAGCGATGGGATGCGAAAGTCAATGTCTAATAAACCTGCTAGCGTATGAGTATGAACGCGTTGATTGCCCATGCGATCAAAACGTTCAACCCCAAAAGCAGCATGTTGTTCACCGATATCAAAATAATGATGCGCAGGCATGTTTAGGCCTGCTTGCTTAGCCATATCAGCATAAAGTGACTCTAATAGACAAACGCTTTTATGCTCAGATTGGGCAGGGAACTTAATAAGCCACGGCGTTGCGGATGGCTGTTCGCTTGTTAAGTCCGTAGCAATAAACTCGGTTGCTTCATCATATAGGACAAGTGCTTTTGGCCTTGCGCCTTGTGGTGAGCCACCGATGACGATAAGCTCAGTTAATATATCACTATCTTGACCTGATAAAATCGATTGATTGGCAGCCGCCAGTTTGGCTAAAGTCAGCTCACCTGTATCAATAGTGTCGGATAAGTCATGCTCAGGCTCAAAGCTAAGCGCGCCCATTGCAGAATCACCAATATAAGCCAAACGATCCAAAACACTCGCTTGTTGTGCAGAGCTGTCCATAAATTTGCGAAAAAACCTATCCATTAGTAGCATTCCCCAACCATCGGGTAAGCTGTCTGATAATAATCCGCATAAGTAATGGCTCGACGCATGAGTACCATAATACGGTGCTGATCGTAATGGCATCTCAATGGGTGACAGCTCCAGTCCATCAGCCAGCCACGCTGCATCATAGCCAAAGGTAGGGCGTCGTCCATTCATCGTTAATTTACCGATAAGACGTTTGTCCCCAAATCCTTGGTAGTAAATATTGACAATTGATATCGGTTGATACACTGAATTGGTTACCTTATGTCAGCTTTTATTTGAGGCACGCAAGCGCGAATTTTTCTTAGCGATAACATCTTCTATGTTGGTAGGTACCATATCAAACAATTCTGCAAAGTGATGGACCATACCAAGCCCCATAGCGAGCCTGATTATATTATCTAATGTACCGCCTTGACCTGATTCAATGCGAGCTACAGTGCTGACGCCAATACCTGCTTTCTCTGCTAAGGCGGCTTGTGTTAAGTTTAATGCCAATCGCTGCGTTTTTAAGCGTTCACCTAAAATCTCGGAAATCTCACTTGGCGTGTAAAAATCAAACCTTACATTCATAATTTAATCAATCATATAAGAGTGTTAAACCATTATTTTAGCACTTAGTCTTTCAAATATGAACGCTTATTTTTCTGAAATAAATAATTAGCAAAAAATATTTGTAATCAAACCCCGATATTAAGAAAGTCACCTAAATAATTTTAAAGATAATAAATTTTTGGTAGGCTATAACATCAGAGGCTAGTGATGACTTTGCACTCAAAATTTTATCTCTTTATGCTGTTGAAAATATTCTATTGTTGATAGTATTGTACGCCAAAAATCTAAGATTGCAGAACCTGATAAAAGCATAACTATCAAAAAAATACTTGATTTCTGCAAGAGCGGTCATAGTGTTAGGGCAACATGGTTTCTTCAGCATAGCCTAATATTGTAGCTACGCGTATCACAATAGGTTAAACAGTTCATTTTTAGTAAAACTAATAATGGACTGTTTTTTCAAAATAAATCTTGTCCAATTAAGCGATTCTATAGTATCAATTCTTATAAACCAATTTGAATAGTCTGCTGAGGTACTAGAGGGTTTAGAATCCCCCTATACTGCCGGATAACTTCATTGTATAAATCTTTTGATTTAGCACATGATATTGTTATAACACAAACAAACTCTATAGGAAGCTTAGTTATTTCATCTTGCCCACTATTTCTATGATGGCTCCTCAAGTCAAACACTGGGTTTGATAAGCTGGTTTTAAGTAAACTTAGATTATCTTTCCTAACGCATTCCCATTTTGCTCCTTGAGCTTTCATTAAGGTTTCGCTTTTACTAGAAAATTTAGCTTGAGGAAAGAAAGGTTTTGATACTGGGTGTTGACCACCATCATTATATTTCTGATCATTTGGACGAAATACTATTTCAAAGCCACCCTTAGTATAAGAAGCTGCATAATCTGGGTCCACATCTGTTCGAGAGACAACGGTAGCTTTAATATTAACTTTCCCATCAAAATTTATATTCTGTAGAGGTAAGGTTAGTCTGGTGTAAGAGCCAATTGCTAGCTCACCTTTATAAATAGCCGTTACCTCATTGTCATTACATGTTATTGCATAGTTCATGTCACTATGACATTTTCCCCAACCAACCTCATTAAATGCAAAGCTTTTCTTATCAGCGTGATGTATGAGTAGGGCTCTTATAGTCATATTTGTAACATTAGAGCCAAAACTTCCTTTGATAAAAGCTGCGTGTCTCATAACTAAAGGAGCAGCGAAGCTTGTACCTTGTTGCTTATTAAGTACCAATTTACCTTGGTGAGTATCTAAAACATGAAATAGATTTTCAGAGCTTCCACCAAAAGCTATTATATCGGGCTTAACTAACCCTGGATTTCTACCTGGACCCATTGCACTATAAGATGCTCTACGCCAGTTTGACTGATCACAGTCAGCAGCTCCGACACTTAGAATATTCACTCCGTCAGAAGGAATTTGTATTCGATGTAAATTACCTATTTCAGATTCATTGCCATTATTACCTGCAGCCACTGTTATTAAGACATCATTCTTGGCAACATAATTATCAATCTCTGCAGTCCAATACGTTACTTCATCATCCTCTACTGAACGATCAGGACCTAAACTGATATTGACTAGATCTGGATTTTCTAACTCCATATAAGCAATGATATTATCAACTACATCATATAGATATAAATCTTCTATAGAATTCATTTGACTATAATCAGTATGCCTTTGTCCTAAAACTCTAACATGGGTCACATTTGATAGGGGCTGTAAGTTATTTGCGTCGGTTATGTGACCGAACAAATAAGCACTTGTCACTGCTAAGCCATGTTGTACGTATTCTTCAACTGGATCACCACTATCCATCATTTCAACATAATTAATATAATCTGGTAGTGTTACATCAAGAGGTAATCCACCATCGAAAATTACTACTTTAAGATTGTTTAAAAGTACACCTTTAGGGAAATCTACTAAAGATTGAATACTGTTTCTTAAAGGACTGGGCCGAAAAGGCCTTAATTCAGGCATCCTTCTGAACGCTCTTAAAAAACCAAACTGACCAATTTTCTCCAAATTTTCTGGATGTGTAATAATTGGTACAAACCTTAAGCTACCCACAGATCTAGTTTTGCTATCCTTGTAATCAATATTGTTATCCACTTCATTCAAGAATTCAAAAAAATTTGGTAATAATGATTCTGAGAAATTATTATGAAGTACGCACTCTACTACTACTTTTTCTTTATGATCTAGTTCGTGTATGTCGCCTTGAAATTTATCCATACTTGAAAGAAAGTTAAAACTTTCTAGGTAACATATAGTGTTGTTTATTTCATCTTCGACAAGATCAGTAATGTTGTGGAGCAAATTACTTAGATTTGGTATAGAAGTTTTAATGTAATACATATCTGTTAGAGAGGGTTCTTCAGGTGGTTTTTCCTTAGTACCCCAATTTTCTGGTTTAATGTATCTAGACTTACTACCAACTGTAGTTAAACTTTGTTGTTCAAGAAACTTGGATGGATGATCAGTCCTTGATACGTAACGAGGATGTAGTGTTACCGCAATAACAGTTTCATTATTGGGCTTTGTGCTTTCCGGCATCTCCAAAACTTTCTGAATGATTCCTTCTATTTGAAATGTTAACCTATCTTTAGCCTCCTCAAACGTATAAGGGAGTTCTTTAGGATTACCCCTCTCCACCAACGACTCAGTTGAAATTAATCTTTCCCCATTTCCTATTAGAAAATTATTTCCACGAGGCATTAGTTATTTCCTTATTCAAGTTTTTAATCAATAGGTTAATAAAGTTTTTGATACGATATTATCAATATAGAGAAACTATAGTTTACTTTCTACTATTTTTTTCACTGTTGGTCTGCTTAAACCTGTTATATCACTAACTTTTCGTTGGCTGAAGCCTAGATCAATTAGATTGTCAGCATAATTTTTCATTTCTGATTTGTCGCTTTTGTTCATATTTTCTAAACTCGATTCTATATAGCTATCTAAAACGTCTACAAAATAAGTATCTGATAGTATGGATTTCTTTCTTAATGTGTTAATTTCTTTATCAATCTCGGCATAAGTACTTCCTTTGAATAAAATGCTTAAAAGTATTAAGGTATTTTCATCATTCAATTTTTCTAAAAGATTAGATTGCAAAAATTTTAAAATGTCATCGTAGCTAGGATATGGAAAAGCTATAGTTCTATCAAACCTACGCCATACAGCTGGGTCTAATAGTTCTTCATGATTAGTAGCTGCAATTAATAGTCCATCATTTGGCCACTCGTCAATTTCCTGTAGCAACACAGTGACTAATCTTTTCAGCTCGCCAATTTCACCTCCGTCGTCACGACGCTTAGCGATTGCATCAAATTCGTCTAATAGAAGCACTGCAGATTGAGACTTAGCGAAATCTATTACTGTCCTGATATTGTTACCTGTTCTCCCTAAGTAACTACTCATAACTGCTGATAAATCCAAAACATAAAACGGTTTATTAAGCATTAACGCTAGCCATGCTGCTGCTAGTGTTTTTCCAACTCCTGGTGGACCGGAAAATATAACTGATGTTATTGGCTTTAAACCGGCTTTGACTAACTTTTCTTCAAACTCTCTCTCTCTGATAGTTTCATCTAGGATATTTTGTACATTTTCAGGCCATCTGGTTTCTGGAAGGACTTTACTTGAGATAGTGGTTTTAATTAGTTCCAATCTACTATCTTGATCAACTGGTAAAGGCTGCTTAGCAAATCTGAGGCTTTTTGTGATTCCAGCACTTTTATTTTTCTTTATGATTGGCAAAACTCTGTCGTTTAACTCGGGATACATTTTAGCGAGCTTCATAAGGTTTTGGCGGGCAAATTTCACTGCGTCCTCATTTTTACTATCTAATATAAGTTCTGCCAAAATTATAAATTTATCAAAATCTTTCATTTATTTACCACCTGTGACTCAATGTTAGCAACATGTTAAGTCAAAATGGTAAGTTTTACAACGTATTTATTAAAATACTTACCATGTAATTAACTGAGAGATTATTCATGAAAAACTTACTAATCTTGGCGGGGTTTGTCATTGGAACACTATAAAAGGCAAGCCTCTTTTGTTTGCCATAATTGGTCATCGAAACACGCAACTGGACCCATTACTATGAAACAAAGACTCGCCAAATTAAAACTACTGCAGACAGCACTTGCCAGCCTCCAAGCAGCGATAGACATCAAAGCGCGGCTAACGGCAGCAAAAGAGCGTATCAACGTATTGAGAGAAATTGGCGCAATAGGAAGCTTGACGTTAAAAGAGGTTCGACAAGCTGCTGCCGATTATGAAGAACTAGATGGTGTAAATGAGGACGAGTATAGCGATAATCCAAACGATGAAAACTATCGCTATGCTGACACAGGCTATATCGCAGGATCTCACAAAGAACGCGCAAGTAGTCGCATTAAAGATTTGGCCAAAGGAGGTATCACAGTCAAGGCCACTGATATTGAATGGGACGAAATTGAGGCTGATGCTTTAGTTGCTGAAGATGTGATTAAAAAAGCCAACATCATGGGCAATGTAGATTACCAGGCGTTAAAAGACCAGAATGTGGAAGCTGGTACCGCTTATCTTATCCAAAGGGTTTTGGCCTCTGTGGCGCCTGAACCTTATTGGCATGTCATGGGCTTTTTAACAAACCCCGATATTAATAGCGTCACCTAAGAAAATTAAATTTCATACCCCCGCCCTCTACACTATATAAATAATAGCATATAGAGCTTTTCTAGTTTGTCAGAGTAAGATTGTTCCATGGTATATGCAAATATTGATGATATTTTAAACACCATAATATTGAGGGGTTTACTACCTAATAAGTTATAGTTTCAATCAGAACTTGATCTACTTTAGCGTTAACTATTTCTAGTATCGATTTGAATGTTAAGCATAGCTCGACTATAAAACTGACTACATCAGTGTATTTATACGGACTCTAATGCTTGCTGGCAAGCTTCAGCTAAATAAGGGTCAACCGTATCTTGTTTTAGCAGCCACTTCAGATATCCAGCCCCATCTGAATGGGTAGCCAAATCTGCAATAGCCTCACCTTTATGCTTGCCAAAACTTAAATGCGTGGGTACACGTGCCATCTGGCTAAATCCATATAAGCTCTTCACATCACTTATTTCATGACACTGACTATTAGCCAAGTCAATCAAACTACCAAGCACCAGCTCAGCAAAGTAAATATCGGCAATGGTAGCATGACATCTCTTGCTTGAGCACGCGCTATATCTCGGTGAAAATGATAGATGAGGGGTACTAGCTTATGACTTTTCAGCGTAGGAAGAAGGAAATTAGCCATTGCATTGATGCATATCAACTTAGGTGTATGAGTCACACCCACATTTTTAAGAACTGTCATATCAAAATCGATATTATGACCAATTAAGTAATCAACACTGTTAGGCAGTCTAAAATCTGTATGAGGTGGTTCACCTGCCACATCCTCATTACAGATATGTGATATCGCAATAGAACCCAAGCTAATTTCTTTTAAAGGGTTGAAGTGCTTAGCTTTCGGCTCCTGCAACACAGTCACCTTGCCATCGATGATATCAACAATAGAGTAGGCGGTCTCGGTCATATGTGGCTAGATTAATCCTGTTGTTTCTGTGTCAAGTATATATGTGGTCATAATTAGTCTTCATAAATATGAGGAACTTAGCAGTCTGTTATAGATGGTTCTATTATATCAGTCTATTTTAAGTGGTCTATTAATGGGTTTGGAGGGTGAGATACTTGGTTCCTTTGGGGTATGCTCTATACTGATAATTTATTTTTATTCAGACTGATCACTGTCATTTTTAACACATCTACTGTTCACCATCAAAAAAGGATTATTAAGATGAACAAAGCTATATCATTAACTTTGGCTACTTTAGCTTTTACATTCTCAGCCTCTGCTTATTCTGCACAGTTTTCTTCTATTATTGATGCAATGGCAATCCCTAAAACCTCTCCAAACACTGTAAGTGTCTGGGAGAACGCAGATAAAATTAAAGGTATTAAATGGAAATGGCCGTATTACGAATCAGGCGCCCATGATAGTACGATGGAAGGCACAACCAAAGTAGGTAGCAGTAAAAATCCTAATGTTGGTGCTACTGAAATTACTATCACTGGTGCTAGAACTTTCATGACAGCTATTGAAATAATGATTCAAAATGAAGGGGAAAATCCTTCTAAAAGTGAAATAAACAAGCTTTTTGGTGCAGGTAGAGTGTTAAAAATAGCATCATCTTGTGACCAAAATGATGCTACATGGGGTGATGGTACTTATCATTTCACCAGTTCAAAAGGTCAGCCAGGTTTTATACGTTACGAAAGTAGTTGGGGTGCTTCAGGAAGCGGTGCTGTAATAATTACAGTTGCTAATAGATTAACGGATTTAAATCATCGCTATGATGACTATGAGGATGAGAATTGCTATGACAATCGGACGTTAGAAAAATGGGCAGTTGATTAATTAAGCTACATTTAAAAACTGTAGAAACCATCATGGGAGATTTTAAGCAGACAGCTTAATGCTAATGATCCACGTTGATGATTTTTTAGTCACTAAATCCATATCTAACACTATTATATCGATGCCTGTATAGCGCACCGAACATATACTGATAACTCATTGAATGAATATACTACTTTGAAAATGGGTTTAGAGACTAAACTGCATTGAAGTTGTCAAAGGCTTAACATATCGAGAGACTATAATGATCTCAAAATATTCGAAATGCTCGCGTTAATTTTATAATCGCCCTGCGAACTTGACTTCAGGAAGTCCTGTGTAAGCAAATATTTCCGACTTCATTAGCGCACCATCACTATCTGTCGGTGTATCTAGACCCACTTTAGCACTTGTGCAATAAAGCGTTTCATAACTGGGTCCTGCAAATACTGGACAGGTCATTTGAACACTGGATGACTCGATTATACGGTCAATTGTTCCATCTTGTGTATACCGAACGACTCTACCACCGCCCCATTCTGCATTCCAAAGAAACCCTCCAGTATCTATACAAGAACCATCTGGCGCACCCGGACCGTCGATTTTTGCGAATAAGCGCTGGTTCTGTAGAGAAGGGTAATCACAGCAAAAAATACATCCTTGCATTGAGTCCGCGTAGTACATGGTTGAGCCGTCCAGACTGAAACAGATACTATTGGCTATCATCACTTCAGGAAGATCTAGTGTCTCTATCTCAAGCGTTACCGCATTGAGTCGGTGGAATCCGCCAACTGGCTGCACTGGGTCACCTGCATACATCGTGCTGAACACAAAGTTGCCCGCACGGTCGCAACGACCGTCATTGATGCGGGTACTAGTTACTCCAGGCGAGGCTGCAATTTTGGTAAAATGACCGTTGGTCAAGTTGTAGTATCCTAGACCAGATGCCAGTCCCATTAGCAGTACATTTTTATCTGCTGTAAGGGCAAATGAGCCTAGTGGTTCAGATAGTGACCAGTGGCGAACATCACCGCTGATAGGATAAAGAGCTCGCAACTGACAGCCTGGAATATCAGTCCAAAACAGCTGACTTGTCCTTTCACACCAGATAGGACACTCACCTAAAAGGCTGATAGTATCGTTTATAGGTTCAAACATAATCATTCCTTAAGTCTCATGGAATAAGATAAAAATATCGCATGCAAGGTCATGGAAACTTGCATTCGTTTGATTAAGGACTACTATCGCAGTGTATAAGTAAGCGATGCGACTACTCGTAGCAGTTAGCTAGAGAAAAATGCTGATAATTTATCACCCAACAAGGAAACGGCTAGACCAGCTAACATCACTATCAATCCACCCAGCTTGATTAGGGATACTGGTCTCTCAGTAGCTCCCAGTAATCCAAAGTGATCGATAAACAACGATGAGATAATTTGCCCAGCAATAGCAAGCCCTAGCAGCGCTGATAGACCCACTTTGGGCGCTAGCACTACATAACTCAGCAATGCAGCACAACCCAGCACGCCACCCAGCAGACTCCACCAAGGCTGAGCAGGAATAGCGATCAGTGAAGCGACTATCCCGCCCCGCATCAAGGAATAAAGACCAAGACACAGCGCACCAGCAGTAAAGGAAAACAACGCCGCCGCGACAGAATCACCCCCGACGCCTTTAGCCAGTTGAGCGTTCAGCGTGGTCTGCAAGGTAATCCCCAGACCCGCGCAGAGTGCCATGAGATAATATATTAAATTCATCTCGCGCTTCCTTACTGAGCTGATTCAAGCGGCAAAAACGCCTCAGCAAAGATGTCAGGCACGTAACCTGCGGCAGCAAAAAGATGCTCGCGAGACTCATCGATTGCCGCACGCAGACGCACATTATCCACGCCTAGCACTTTGCCACCACGTTTGACAATGCGTCCGCCAATCATGACCGTATCAATATTGCTACGGTCGGCTGCATGTACCACGGTGCTAAAGGCATTGCCTGATGGATAAAGATTCATGTCCTCAGCATTGATAAGGACAATGTCGGCCTGTTTTCCTGGTGTCAGGCTACCGATTTTATCCTGCAGCCCTGCACAGACCGCACCATCAATAGTGGCCGCTTTTAGCAGGTTATGAGACTGTAGGGTAAGCGGATGCTGTTCTGATCCGCAGCAATGCTTATGTTGCATGCCTGTAGCGCGCTGTGAATAAAAGGCGACTTTCATTTCCATAAACATATCGCCGCTATAAGACGTTTCATTATCCACGCTAAGCCCTGGGCTAATACCGTGACGTAAGGCGGCCTGCATAGCAAACACGCCATCTTCGATACCGTAGTGCGCATCTGAACGTGGACATACATTCACTCGAACGCCAGCCTCACGTAAAATCTCCCAGCCAGAATCCGGAAGCGCCGTACAGTGGTTAAAGATATTATCAGGGCCCAGCAGTCCCTTTTGATGTAGTCCTTCGAGCTCATCTGCCATTTCTCCACCGAAAAACTCAGTGATAATCGGCACATTTAATCGACGAGCTTCAGCCCATAGTTCAGGCTCCAACTGTGCCATGATCGCGAGCGAAATTAGGCTATTTTCTTCACTTTTAAAGTATTTCTCTTGTAAACGCTCAATATTACCCGGCCAATGGGCGGTGTCCCATTCTCCGCTTACGGGCGCCCCAGTAGCATGGATAGAGCGAATACCTGAATCAAGTAATGCTTCGACAGCAGCATCAGAGTGTGCACCCGTACGGCTGTTGTGCGAATTATCGATAACAGTAGTGATGCCCGCATCGATGCAGCTCAGTACCGTCATCAAGTTACCGATATACATGTCAGAGGGACGATAATATTTGGCAAAAGAAAAGTGCGTGGCATGGCTATAGTCTTCAAGCGTTTCGGCATGCGAATTGAGACGGCGCATTTGTCCTTCCCAAGAGTGGCGATGCGAGTCGACCATGCCGGGCATGGCAATCATGCCAGATGCGTCGATAACATCGGCATTATTGGCCTCAATGCTTTCACTGATCTCTATTATCTTGCTACCTTCGACAAGAATATCAGCGCTCACCAAATTACCGACATCATTATCCATACTTAAGATGGTGGCACCTCGGATAAGTGTTCGATTTGCTTGTGTTTCGGTGTTTTGTACGATGTTACGAGTATAGTCAGTCATGTTAGGTTTACCTTTTTATTATATTGTGGGGAGATGATACGCAGAGTGACACGTCTGAAAAAGAGGGTTAAACTGTTTTCATTATCCCGTAATCACGAATAATGCTGACCCATTATGTTGGCTCAAGGAAAAAAGAGTATGGATCGTATCCAAGCAATGCAGGTTTTTGTGCGTGTAGCAGAGGCGGGTAGTTTTATTCACGCGGCACAAACGCTTTCCTTACCAGCGTCAACCGTCAGTAGCACGATCAAAAATCTTGAAAAGTATTTACAAGTACGTTTGCTAAACAGAACCACGCGGCGAGTCAGCCTAACGCCAGAGGGCACGCAGTATTTGGTGCAATGTCAGGAAATACTCAAATTAATTGAGCATACAGAGACCAGTCTTACCGATTCAGTAAAGCGGCCACAGGGTCGTCTGCGAGTGGATATGCCTGGCGGTATTGCACATTTTATCGTCATGCCAAATCTGAAAGATTTTTATAAGCGCTATCCAGATATTTATTTGATGATCGGCGTTAATGATCGGCAGGTTGATCTCGTTCAGGAAGGGGTAGACTGTGTCATTCGAACAGGGGAGCTTACTGACTCAACGCTCGTTGCACGTCCGCTTGGTCAGTTTCGCTGGGTGACGTGTGCGTCTCCTGCCTACCTCAAAAACAACGGTATTCCGCAGAATCCAGATGCGCTATCTCAGCATAAAGCTATCCATTATTTTTCAGGACACAGCAGACGAACGGGTGAGATGTATTTTGTTAGGGACAGTAAGCAGATATCAGTCCCAGTCAAAGGTACTGCCGCCGTCAATGAAACAGGACTCTACATTAAAATGTGTCTCGAAGGCTTTGGGCTGGCGCAGCTTGCTGAAAACGTGGTATCAGATCATTTAGGAGAGGGCAGACTGATTGAAGTTTTGGCGGACTGGCAGCCGGCGTCCGTACCAGTTAGTTTACTCTATCCACATCAGCGTTTTCTTTCGCCAGCCGTTCGCGCATTCGCTGATTGGATAATCGAGCTTGTCCGCGATGGCAACTCGGTAACTTAAGGATAGATAGATTGTCTCTCACTTATCTAAAAATACGCGTTTAACTCAGTGATAAGTAAGTTCAAGATAAGCGTTGCGACCAGCCATCATGCCACTACATGCACCGGCAACAGAGATAGCGGCTGTAATTAATAGCGGTATAGTCCAGCTTCCGGTCCAATCGTGCAGCTGACCTAGTAGCAAAGGACCTGCCGCTGCCATTAGATAACCGACACACTGTGCCATGCCTGATAGAGCAGAAGCATCGTCGGCATTGGTTGTACGCAGACCAACAAACGTCAGACCAAGCATCATGCTAGCGCCAGAGCCAAAACCCAAAAACGCGGCCCACAACATAGCAAGGTCTGGTAAGTAGATGAATCCGATCAGGGAGAGTGCAACCAACAGACTCACCGTTACCGCCGCTAGTTTTTGATCTTTTAAGCGCCGAAGCGTGGCTGCCAGTATCAATCCTGGAATGGCTGTGGCGAGTTGCAATGTCCCATGTACGGATCCTGCTTGCGCAGCGGATACCCCATTATCTATCAAAATAGTGGGTAGCCAGCCGACAGCAACATAGAACGGCATGGCATTTAGACCCATAAATAAAGTGACCTGCCACGCTAAAGGTGACTTCCAAACATTTACGCTTGCCGATTTTTTGCGGCTTGCCATCATCACAGGATCGTGCTTTTTCAGTTGTGGTATCCAAAAGAGAATGGCAAACAGCGGGGCTGTGATTAGTAAGCCTAACGCAATAGGCCAGCCCCAGCTCTGCGCTAGAGGAATAATTATGACAGATCCCAATGCGCCTGCTGCACCCATTGTAATGGAGTAGGTCCCTGTCATGGAAGCCATGTTTGTTGGAAACTCGCGTTTAATCAGACCGGGCAATAGCACGTTACCAAAAGCAATGCCTGTTCCTATTAATACAGTACCAACGTACAACGCCCACACACTGCCTGCAGAGCGTAGCAAAATGCCCAGCGAAATAATGATCAGCGCTACAAAAATGGTGCGCTCTAAACCGAATTTTCGTGCAAAAGAGGCACTCATTGGCGAAAATGCAGCAAAGGCAAGCAATGGCAATGAGGTCAGCAGACCTACTGACGAAGAACTCAGGCCAAAATCACTTTGGATTAGCGGCAGAACGGGCGCTATTGCCGTGAAAGTAACACGTAGGTTAACGGCGATAAAAAGTATTCCTGCGACAAGCACAATAGCATGCCACTTGTTTTTAATAGTATTGAGCATATTCTCTAGCTTTCTTCAAAAAAGAAGCACTGTAGAATATTTAACACCTATATAATATAGATAACATGACAATTGATACCTATATTATGCCAAATACTAAAAAAACCGTGTCATCACCAGCAGAGTTTGATTCTGATATGTTTGCGCAGGCAGCAGTTGCCCTTCAACTTGCACCAGTATCGAATGATTCAGAGGTTCATCAACATGAGCATCGCAAAGGCCAGCTGATTTTATCTGTGCATGGCGCGGTCAGTTGCGAGGTCCCAAATGCAATTTGGCTTGTACCTCCTCAGCATGCTGTTTGGATCCCTGGCGGCACGCCTCATAGCTGCCGTGTCACCCAAAATGCTCGCACTTGCTTTTTATTTATTGAGCCCAACGCGTCGGAGATGCCCGAAGACTGCTGTACCGTTGCTATCACGCCACTCGTTCGAGAATTGGTCCTACATCTTGCTGAACAGGAACCTTCATACCCTTCTGAAAGCAAAACAGCGCGTCTGGTTGCCGTGCTGCTTGAACAGCTTTCTGATGCACCAATTAAAGAGCTGCATCTGCCAATATCAGATCATCCAAAAATCAGATACATTGCGGATACACTCTTTGCAGACCCAAGTAACCGTACTACGCAGCGCCAATGGGCAGAGCAACTGGCAACGAGCGAACGCTCACTGGCCAGACTCGTGAAAAGCGATACGGGACTGAGCTTCGGACGCTGGCGTCAGCAGCTACATCTGATGATTGCACTGAGTAAGTTGGCAGAGGGACAATCTGTGCAAAACGTGGCGGGGATTTTAGGATACGACTCTGTTAATGCATTCATCACTATGTTCAAAAAATCCTTGGGTAAATCGCCTACCCAATATTTTTCATCGTTACGTTAACGCACCATCATATATAAGAATCGGACTGCTAGTGTTCAATACTACTTACAGTTCTTACCCTCGAAAACTCATTTTATGTACACCGCGAAGTACACTGTGAGTATTTCAGCGAGTTAAAACCTTTCTACCATTAGCCCACAGCCAAAGATTCAAGTCCTCACTAGGGTACCGAACCAGTGAAAGCACCTGATTGGTTAGCCATAGGTATACTCAATAAAATTCAGAGGAGCAATAGACGCTTTAAAAACAGGGTACGTTCCTGTGTCATTTAGTGTTTTTAACTCTTTTACGCCTGCAGGCTCCGGCTGTAAATCCTCGATTGCAAATTTTTATTAGTAGAGTAAAGACATAACTAATTGAGGCTAAAAGGGTATGTATCTAAACCATCAAGGCTTAGATAGATTCGCTATTTTAGAGTAGTGAGCATGTAAAAGTTGGTTCACTTCCTCAGTAGTAGCAATTCGACCTTCGACGAAATCGTCAAAAATGTGCTGAGTGTCAGGGTTTGCGTGAAGATTATCTACAGCATGACTACCACGAATCCACGCACTAATACGCCGCCGCTCTTCTATTTCCGCTTGACTCACAAGGATAGGACGATCATCAGACATTTTTCTTTCCATTTCATAAGTTGAGGCAGTTGTCGCAATTTTTGCGATAACTGCATTTTGGAAAATGATGTAACTGTCGCAAAATTTGCGATAGTTGCCCATTAACTATTTTTTGGGCTCTCGATTTCTGCGTCATTTAGTGTGATAGCGTGCAAATGGTACTTAAACGTTATATATATAAAGCTCACAAGATTTTAAAAGTCATTGAATAGAATAAAATATAGCCGTGATCAAATTCCTATCAAACTGAGATTTTCCCAAACTTTGCGCAAATATTGGTGCAGTAGGTAAAGGTCTTCGATGACTTCTACACGGTAAATATATGGCAGCAGTTACTAAATATACCAAAATCTAGAAGAGTAATACACGCTCTGAACCGTCCTGGGGTTGTGGGAAACTTAACGAATGAATATTGATATTTTTAGTTATTTCGTCTCCTGCATAAGAGAGCCCATCTCAGATTCTGTGTAACTACCCTTTAGATTAAATGCTTACTGATACGATCATCAAACATAATCATAAAACGATTAAGAGCAGCCGTCCAGTTACGAATTGGCATCGACCACTTTTTGCATACCTGCTGGGTGGCTAAGTATACCACCTTGAATGCGGCTTGATCAGATGGGAACACCACACCTTACGCTTATTCACTGCCGTCCGAATGAGACTATTCAGTGATTCTATAGCATTGGTGGTATAAATGGCTTTTCTAATGTTTTTAGGATATTCGAAGAACGCTGTTAAGCCCTCCCAATTGCTGCGCCAAAACTTAACCTCATGCGGGTATTTATTACCCCACACCTTATCGAAATGCTCAAGATCGGCCTCTGCTATCTCAAGCGTATCAGCGCCGTAGATGGCCTTTAAGTCAGCCGCTACTGCTTTCTTATCCGTCCATGGCACAAACTTCATGGAATAACGCACCATGTGTACGATACACAGCTGAACCTGAGCGTTGGGGTAAACCGTATTGATAGCATCATGGAGGCCTTTTAAACCATCGACACAGGCAATGAGGATATCTTGTACTCCACGGTTTTGTAGTTCAGTGAGAACGCCCAGCCAGAACTTAGCGCCCTCATTCTCTGATAGTCACATACCAAGTAGCTCTTTTTTACCGTTAAGAGCAAACCCCAATTTTCACAAAGATACCTGATAAATCTTATTATCAATAATTCGTGCTGTAAGCTTTATATGAATAGGCTTGGAGAGATTATTAATATAGTGTATTCATATCTTTTTAGTATTCAGTATATCTATAAATACTATTCATAGACCCGTAATATTATAGGTAGTCGCACCAAGTAATTTCAAATATATGCATACATATAAGCCAGTTATTTCGAAACTATCTTGCCAGCCACACCATTCATTCGATATTTTTTAGTATCTCATGTGATAACGATACCAAAGAGCTTATCATCTGTTTAATAATTTTTTATGAATTATGATAGAACATGGTAGATGCTAACTTGTTAAATTTATACATTTATCAATACATTTAATTAAGCTTATGTAACAAGATAAAACATTTGTGTTATATTATGAGGGAGGTAAAAATTCACGACGAATGTTAACTATTGGAGCGGTAATGAAATCCACTTACTTATTATCTTTAGCTTTCTTTAGCCTGTCATTTCTTGTATCTACTAGTGCATTGGCAGCCCCTAGTTTTTCAAATGGTATTAATGTCTATACTAGTCAAGACGGTGGTGTGTATACCACTACTTGGACTGCGTATCCTATGACAATAGAAGGGTATACAGGCGCTAATCTCAAAAAGCCAGACAATCTGCTGATTGCTTTAACAGCTGATGGTAAAACAAGTAGTTTTAGAGGAGTGCTAAGTATTACTTGTTCAAACCCAATAAGTTCAAACATAGTAAGTGATACAGATTACAAAAGCCTGAAAGAAGCGATGGCTGATTACACGCTACCTCGCCCCGTAGTGAATAACCTCTTTGCCAAATTCTGTAAATAGCTATTACCATTTTAAAAAATCATTAAGAGTTGTCCATATAAACAATGGGCGACTTTTTTGTTTGTTTAGCAGATCCATAGGTTAATGAATTTAAAACTGCAAAAGTGTTCGGTACATGAATGGAGATTTATTCGTACCCATTATTCTTTGCTAAAGATTAATTCTTGTTCCTATAGTCTTTCCACTCATTTTCAATATTAAGAGCTTAACTATGAAATCAGGTCATGTTTTATCATTAGTTGCTATAAGCAGTATTATTGCGTTATCTGGCTGTACGGACAATAAAGAAGCAGAAGCTACTCAAGAAGTTACTACTGAAAATTCGGCTGTTAACAAAGAGGTGGTTGCAGTAGAACCAGTAGTTGCTGAAGAAGAGATCATTGTTATTGAAGAAGAGGTTGTCGAAGAAGAAAACGCACCTAGATTTTCTAAGATTACTGATTATCTCACTTTAAAGCCCAATACTGATTGGCAATGGGAGACGCTGGCTGAAATACCTGGTGTGCGAGAATGGCGAAACAAGATACCTACTTTAGATGGAGGTACCAACTATTCCATCATTGGTGACTTAGATGATCATAGCTATGTTGTAGCTTATGGCACTAAAACAAAACCAAGTTTAATTAATATTAGTTCTGGTCAGGGCATAGCAGAAGATGAAACAACAAGTGCCGTTTATAAGCTTGAAGATCTATTTAGAGAAAAAGAATTAACGCGTGTGCAATCTAATTGTGATACAGATGAAGACTTTCCTTTTTCCCAGCATTTTTACAAATGGCAAAAAGAAGGCTATCAGCCTCTTTATGTTCTTGCAATGATAGAAGAAGGCAATTCTGGTACATCCAAGGATTTTGGTATCGCTAAAAGCTTCGAAGACTTTTATAAACCTGAAAACAGAGATATGTACCCTAATTTAATAGATTCTGATGATGATGGTAATGAGATAACCTGTACTTTTGACCTGTAATATTTATTCAGTATTTTAAACGCTAATGGATTAAATTATGAAATCGAATTATATGTTGTCATTGGTTGCTATTAGCAGCCTTATTGCTCTATCAGGCTGTGCTGAGAGTCAAACAATGGGCACAACAGTAGTAAAAAGTGTTGGTTCTTTGGTGAATGAGGTAGTGACAGGCACTATAGCAGGTGTACAACAAGGCTTAGGTGGCTCTTCTGTGGATACTAACAAAGTAGCGATAAGCAGCTCTCAAAAATTACCAACAAATGATATGCTTTATTTATTTGGTGATATGGAAGGCGGATGTGTAGGTAAAAACTTATCCTTTAAAACTTTCGACCAAAGTCAGTTGTCATTAGAGGATAGTATTAAAGGGGTATCACAAGACTACCGATACTTTGTTAAGCCGAGGTCACAATGGTTGTCAGCATATCGAGATACGATAAAGGAAGTAAAAATAAAAGAGGGAGGTGAGTTTACCGCATATCATCTAATATTCAAAGACGGTATTAAATATCGCGGCCAGCCTTTAGAGGAATACGTATTTATGTTTAGACCAGAATCTTCAGGTGCAGGTGAAGCCTTAAAGTTCGCACCAACCGCCAATCTCTCCACTATTTTGCCTAATTTTAAATCTTACAAGATGGAGTATTGGGATGAAATAATAGATATGGGTGCAACGTATAATTCTAAAAACAAAACGTTTACTTGTCTTTTTGATTAAATGCTCTAATCGTATTATGCGATAACGTACACAGTCTAAACCCAACTATTCCAGCAAAATAGCCAACCCACAAAAGGATTTAAAATGAAAAATAAATTAGTATCATTTACTGTAGCAGCAGCGTTAGCCCTTACCGTTGTATCAGCTTATGCAGCCCCTGCAGCAAAAACAAGCACTAAACCAGCTACGCCATTAAAGATCGGTACTACGGATAATGATGGCCTGACAAGATATAAAGGAAAGACTATAGTCTCAGGAATTCTTGAATATAATATGGTTAATGAAGCAGGGTTTCCGGCTGAGTTTACTGTTGATAACGAATCAAAAGTGATGATTCCCAAAGTACCTAAAACAAACTATCCTACTCAGTTTGCGCTTGAGTCAGACAATCCTCAAATTGAGAGATTAAAGCTTAATAAAAAGAAGTGCTATCGCATTCCAATGACAATAGAAATTGACGGATACTATAGTAGTAGTTATGAGGGTGAATATGATGGTGCTAATTTATTAAAAATTATCAAGAAGGGTACGCCAGTGCTAACAAGTTGTAATGTTGGATAATAGTAAGGCGGGCATGCTAGTACATATTTGAAATTATATATGTGTAAATCACTACTAATTAGTTTGTATTAATAAATACCAGTATCAAAAACATGACTTGAGTAAAAAAATAGGCTGCTAATGCTATGTTTCATATATAGCTAGTAGCCTATTTACTATTATTGAAACTGCATTGATGAAATAGAATCACTAGTGATCCTTTTTATGTATTTGTCACTCGTATGAATGCCAACCAATGACATCAAAGTAAAACTATTAAATAGTTTTGACTGAACTACTAGCTTATTAACACAAGAAGCTTTATGACCTTACTATGTAAATATAAAAGCTAGTTGTTCATTAGCAATGGAGTATCGTGTGAACGCCCCACAAATAGCAGTGATTATTGCGACTAAAAACAGACCTAACTTACTAAAACAAAGAGCTATAAACTCAGTATTAAATCAGTCCATATCACCGAGCTATATTATTGTTGTAGACGATTCTGCTGACCAAAACCAGTGTCAAAACAGACTGATAGTCGAATCTATCCCATCAACTAATTGCCATATTAAATATTTACTAAACCAGCGAACTCTAGGTGCTAGTGGAGCATGGAATACGGCAATAGAATACCTTAGCAACAGCAATGAACAAAAACAGGATTTCAGTTCACTATTTTTAGCATTTCTTGACGATGATGATGAATGGCATCCTAACTACTTAGAAAACTGCAAATCGTTAGCAATCACACAGCATTGCAATATGGTGGCAGCTGGATTTTACCGTTATGAAGGTAATGCACAACAGCCTATCAAATGTATACCTCCTGACTCACTAAATGAAGAGCTATTCTTGTGCGGAAATCCAGGTATTCAAGGTTCTAACTTATTCTTATCACTAGATATTATGTTGATGGTAGGCGGTTTTGATGAGCAACTATCAAGTTGCACTGATCGAGACTTGTGTATACGTCTCTGTGAATTAGACGCAATACGCTACTGCAATATAAAAAAACCACTACTAACTCACTATGCCGATAGTGATCGTCAACGACTTAGTACACCAAACTCACCAGCCAAGAATAATGGATTAGCAGTTTTTTGGCAGAAATACCATGGACGTATGAGCGCTGATCAAAGTAACGCGTTCCTTGAACGCGCACAGCGCCTATTTTTCTGGCAGCCAGAAATATTACCAAAAAAGATACTAAAGCAGGAATCTCAAATCGCATTAACTCTTGGCGTTGAATTTGGAAGTTTTTTATTTAACCAATTAGATCAAGCTATTGAAAAAATTCATCATTTAGGCCAGAAAAGTCTGGTTAGCTTCAATATCGTTTTGACCACAACTAAAAAATTGGATCAGATTGATTTGCGTACGTTTATTGAGCGGATGAATCAACTAGGAGTTACTTGCTATAATTTATGCCATCAGCAAACGTGTATTGAAACAGCCACAGCATTTGTTGCCAAAGAAAATATTGGTAATAGCGTATGGGTATTAAAAGATGGTGACTTTCAAAAGCAACGCTCTATCGAAAGCGAGAACGATTTATCAACAATATTGACGGACTTAGGCGCTCGTCATTTATGTACTAACCGCTGTAATAAACCCCTCTTAAAACCGCATGCGACACTCATTAATAGAATAAAACAATGCCGCATTGATGCAGCTAATGATCATATCAGCAGGCTATTTGGTATTCATGAGCTTCTACTACTTGGTATCGGCTCTGAAGCTGTTGTTATGACAGATGGTCAGCGTGTTTTTAAATGCATTGATTATTGGAAAACCCACATATCTACTGACCAAATCAATTTTTTAAAATGGTTCAGTTCACAATGGTACAATCTACCTGGTTTATATACCCTTGACGAAGTTATATCAGATGGAAAAACTTTGGTACTCACTTATCCCTTTGAAAATAGTATCCCTTATCAAGGTGGCAACTGCGAACAAGTGATGGACTTGCTACACAGTTGCAGCAAAGCAGGAATTGTATGTAATAACATGCACCCGAAAAACTTAATAAAAACCCAAAGTGAAGTGAAACTGATTGATTATGGCGCGGATATTCGCCCATGGAATGAATTAGGGTTCGAACACATGGCTCGGAGGGCTTATCTAACTATTCATCATGTGGATCATCCAAATCTCAAGCACTTAATGCGCCAATCTCTGCATACAATAAATTTCCCAGAAATGCAGGGCTATCAAGCATTTCGTCAAAAATTAACTGGTATTGACTGTAACCTTAAACAAGCACAGGAGGCATGGCTGCCACTTGCCCCACTAGAAAAACCATCCAAGCCATTTGCCCTAACTATTGGTGTGATTACCGGTGATGCGCATAAGTTATTGCCGTTATTGAATAGTATTGCTGATCTTGCACAATGTGATTTTTTATCCAGTATAAACTCCATAGTACTATGCAACGGTTGCTCAGATACCTCTGTGAAAGAAACGCTTTCATTCAGTAAAAGGCTATTGGGTGATATAAAAATAATAAGCGAAACACAACAGATAGAAGATGCTGCAAGCGGCCTATTTGGTTCTGACTTGGCAAAACGACCAAAAGGCCAAGTGGGAATTGCACATGCACGGAGCATGCTGCAAAAATATGTTGGTTTAAAATGCGCAATGACTCCAAATAACTATGCTTGGATCCTTGATGACGATATGCGTTTAGATGCCCGAGCCAAACAGTTTCTAGCTTGGCTACCAGTGTTTAAGCAAGCAGATATCGATGTAGTGATTGGACAATACGAAGGCTCATCGCCTAATCCTCCATTAAATGGCCTACGTGGCCAATTGGTAGATCTTCTTCATAACTTACGCTGGCTTGATAAACTACCAAACAATATCGAATTGCCTGATCGCAGCCACGAAAATACAATACTTCGAGATAAGTATCCTGATTATTACTATGACTTATCTCGTAAACATACGGCTCATATCGAAGCACCATTTTGGCTTGAACCCGCCTACAAAGGTGAAAGCGTCACTGAAGCTCGCTCTCGATTGATTGCACATGCGCCTTTATTGGTTACGGGCTTCCCGCTCACTCGTGGTATTGTTCCAGCATGTTCAACATCTCCATTAGCTGCAGCAAAAGATACGGTAAACCGTGGAGGCAACACCTTTGTACTAAACGCTAAAGCCTTAATACAAACGCCTAACCTAATTTTTAAGATTAATGGCCGTGAAGCTCGCCGTTCAGACATGGTCTGGGCAATAGTCAATAAACATTACCATGGACTAACTATTAAAAGTGCGCCATTTCCTGTTCAACATACTGGGCGCATACAGCACGAACCAATTTTGAATTTAAGTAAAGTACAGGATGAAATCATGGGATCGGCATTGTATGCTGGTCTGCAAGAATTTCTACGAAACAACGAACGACATAACTTGGTCTTTACTGATATTGAGATTAGCCAGGTATGGAAAGCAACCAAATTAGAATGCAACACTCGTCTTTCACGTTTAAGGCTCAGTTTTTACCGAATCAATGGTTTAACGCAAGCTTTATCCAAATATCCAGAACTAAGCGAGTTGTATAAATACTTGGCTAGCTCGTTTAACCCAGATACTTTTACTAAATTAGAAACCCAAGTTCAACAAATGAACGAGTGCCATATTTACGAATTTTTAAATCAAATAGTGCCGCAGAGTAACCGCTTTGCAAAAGCACATCAGAAAACCCTTGAGAGAATAGAATAAAATGCCTTTTAAAGATTACTGCGAACTCCCAACACTACACGGCACATTTAGAATGTACGATACTGGCAACGAAATGTTACGAGTAGTCACTTTTGGTGATATCAATAAACTAGAGAGTAAACCAATACTGCGATTACATTCTTCTTGCCTAGCCTCTGAAGTATTTGAAGCAAGGGACTGTGACTGTGCCGACCAATTGCGCGAATCCATGAAGATAATGGCACACAATGGAAGTGGGATCATTTTCCACTTACATCAAGAAGGCCGTGGTCAGGGCCTTTCTAATAAGATTCAAGCAGTATACAAAATGCAGAGTGAAGCTTTAGATGCAGCAGAGTCATTTGAGGCACTGGGTTTAGAACAAGACGTTCGCGACTATGCACCAGCTATAAATGTGCTAAAAGAAATGGTAATAAAACAAGTGCGCTTAGTATCAAACAACCCACGTAAGCGACGCGCACTAGAACAAGCAGGAATCGAAGTAGAGCTACTTAATACACACCCACAAATACGGCCTGAAAATATAGATTACTTGAAAAGTAAAAACGAAAAATTAGGGCACTGCCTGCCTTTAGGTTTTGAGTATGACAATATTAACTCTATTTTATTTTACCATTCAGATCAAACTTGGGGAGAGCTTTCTAACTTTTCAAAACATGCCATATATCTGCATAATAAAATTTGGCCGACAACAGAGCACTTTTACCAAGCACAAAAATTTAGAGATCATACATTGCAAGAGCGCATACGCTGTGCAGCAAGTCCTATGTTAGCCAAACAAATGGCTAAGCAGTTAGAATCACAACACCTACAACCTAACTGGCATAACATGAAGGAAGAGATAATGCTGCAAGCACTTACAGCCAAATTTACTCAGAACCCTGAACTTGAAGCGTTATTATTATCAACCCAGCAATATCACATAGCCGAACATACACTCAATGACAGTTATTGGGGCGATGCAGAAGATGGTAGTGGCTTGAATCGGTTAGGTGAACTGTTAATGCAATTGCGTAATCAGCTACAGTTCAACAAAGAAGCGCAACTATGTGCGGAATAGTCGTGCTTCACGGTGATACCGCCGAACAGAATATATCAGCTGCTTTAACTCGCCTTACTCATCGAGGTCCTGATGACCAACACTATTGGATCAAGGGGAAGTTAGCTATTGGGTTTGCACGTTTGGCAATTAATGATGAAAGCATTAAAGGACGCCAACCTTACAAATCCAGCTGTATGATAGGAGCTTTTAATGGCGAGATTTACAATGCAGATTTACTTGCAAAACAATATGACCTCCTTCGTAATAGCGACTGCGATACACATGTAATCGCGCCACTATTCGCTCAACTGGGTGAGCAGGTACTAAGCGAGTTAGACGGATTTTATTCAGGGGTTATTTATCAACTGGAGACAAATACGATTCTATTGTTTCGCGACCATATGGGTAAAAAGCCACTGTTTTACGGTCAAGCCAATAACAACCTATTTGTTGTCAGTGAACTTAAAGCCCTACAAAATATTGACTGGTTCGAGCAAGTGCCCCTTGGTATTAGTCAGCTTGACTTAGCTACGGGCACGCTTACCCAAATAGCACGCCACCAACAGTTAACCAGTACAACATCTAATCTGCTTTCAGCAATGGAACAAGCAGTTATTAAACGCTTACCTAAACAGCCCTTCGGTGTTTTCCTGAGCGGAGGTCTAGATAGTTCGATTATTGCGGCTATAACTTGTCAGCATCGCCAAGATGTAACTTATTTTACTCTGGGAGATTCCAATAGTATTGATGTTGCTATGGTTGAAATGCTTGTTAAACACCTAAGATTAAAGCAAGTTATCTACATGCCATTACCAAGTAAGCAAAAGTTACCCGGATTGATTGATAAAGTACTTTACGCAACTGAAAGTTACAATCCATCGATCATTAGTAATGGTCTTGCGACTTATTTATTAGCTCAAGCAGCACAGAGGAAAGACTTAAAGGTAGTACTAACCGGAGAAGGGGCAGATGAGCTGTTTGCTGGTTACCATGAGCAACTATCTGAACAAGAGTGGCAAGTTATTCGTACCAAGCTGATAACCGATATGCACTTTACAGAACTTCGTAGGCTTGATAAGTGCAGCATGGCACACAGTATTGAAGCTCGTTGCCCATTTTTAGATCGTACAGTAAAGAGGGTTGCCGATGACCTTGAGCATAAGCAGTTCTATATTCCCGGTTACAACAAAATAGCACTTAGGGACGCCTTTAGGCACTTATTGCCTGCCGAGATCGCAAACCGAAAAAAGACCTCGCTTGATGTTGGTAGTGGCATTCGAAAGTTGGTAGTGGACTATTTAACCCGTAACGGTAATACAGAAATGGTAGAACTTAAGGAAATATGGAAAGATACATTCACATACGATGTAGACGATCCTTACTTTTTTAGCTATCCAACATTTGATTCTGCTATTGCTAAACGAGGAGCATCTCACAGATGACAGTGCATTTAGCTCAACAAATACTACTCGCTAAATTTAAGCAAGAGCCATTCCATAATTTATACCTACTCAACAACGTACACCCTGCAACGATGGCATATGGTGGTACCTGTTCAGACAAAGCTCTAAGCTACTTAGATGCAACCAAAGCAGTTGGGTTAGATGCATACTTGCACTCTGCTCGCATTGGTGGAAAAGATATCCACCGACTAGTAAGACTGGAAATAAACAACCAGCGCTACTTTGCAGATATTGGCAATGGGTGGCCATCCATTCAACTTATCCCAGCCGAAACCCCCATTTTATATGAGTGTTACGGCATGCGCTTTAGGACTACGATAGAAAACGATGTGATCACAGTCTACCACCGAAAACGTAATGTAGAAAAAAAACAAATGGAAATTGATATTGCCGCAAAGTCTGAAACCGAAATCTATCACAGTATTGAAAACCGCTTTTCTGCCGATATTATCTATCCATTTAGTAGCCAGTTACGTTTCTCGATGGTTGTTGGTAAACGCTTTTTATTTATTCGCGATACCCAATTAGAAATTTACAGCAATAGTGGCTACGAGGAGGTTCTAAACATCAGTATGAGTAATCTGCAAGACGTTATAAAGAAATACTTTGGCTATGATATTAAGCCAATCGAGTCTCAATTTAGCGATACAAACTAATTATAAAATTTGATCTGATAGTTTCATTCCACATGTAATACTACTATCTCCCAAGTTGATGTGTACGGATTTGACGGCATAGGTCCCACGTCAGTGGGCCTATCCTCCTGAAGATACAATCATTGTCAGGGTAACGCAAACCACTGATAGCGGCAATTCAGTATGACCGATATAGTGGGTAGATATGCAGCGAGCCAGCTTACCGACCAGTGAGTATATTGGTTCGATTGTAAAAAGCCACAAAGTGGTCGAGCTTGAGCAAGCGATCGCGGATGTATTTGCACAAATGGTTGATGATTATTCTCTTAATGCGCTCAATGGTATTTTTAACTATATTTAACTATAGCGTGCCGTGCCAGGGTCGTCAGTCGGTCGTAGAGTGCTTTACTAAGCTAAACGGTCTGGTGGTATTCAGGCGTGATGATGACGGGCTATCTGATACACTGATGCGGATTATCTATGCCAATTGGCAAGCGCTGGCAAGTGAGCGCGGGCTGGGATTTTTGCAGTTTGTTCTTGATATGCTATACCCCAAACAAAATGAAATTATGAGGCTTTGGCACTCTAAATCCTTAGCGCACAAATATCCCTCATATCTGACCGATACCGCGCGTACAGATAGGTTTTTGACCAGTCGTATTTGTATTAAACTTGATGCAGTGGTAAATATCTGCGAGCTGTCAGAGCTTGCTCCTACATTATCACGGCTTGTGCCGTGGCAGGTTGTGCCAGAGATTGCGGTTAACCCACCATCAACTCAGAATATGGACGTCAAAGTTGCGGTGGCTGGCGAGGTTATCGCAGTAGCTGATTTTTCCCCTTTTTTGAAATATTTAAGAATAAATTTGACATATCATAACCCTAGGGTTATATTGTACTTAATAATTTATAACCCTAGGGTTATGGTTATTACAATAGAAATGAATTTTGATTATAGGAGGTTTTTATTAAGTCATCCGAGCTTATAGATATGCTCATAGCAGATGGATGGTATTGGGTCGCCACTAAGGGTAGTCATTTTCAGTACAAGCATAAAACTAAAAAGGGCAGGGTTACTGTCCCACACCCTAAAAAAGACCTACCGAAAGGTACTGTTAATAGTATTTTCAAACAAGCTGGATTGAAATGATCCAGTGGCTTTAGCAATAGTTAGCTTTGTTTGCAAACGAAGCTAACGTTTGACTACAGCTAACTTGTAAGTACTAATAAAAAATCTGTTTTGAAATAATCTATACCGTTGAATTAATAAAACCTATATAAAGGAGTCTAGCCATGTTTTATCCTATCGCAATCGAGAGAGGAGATAGTCATACAGCGCATGGTATCCGTGTACCTGATTTACCAGGATGCTTTTCTGCTGCTGATAACTATCAAGATGCTGTTGATATGGCGATTGAAGCTATCGAGCTGCATTTAGAAGGCTTGGTAGAAGACGGAGAACAAATCCCACTTCCTTCTGATATCGGTGCTTATATGGATAATCCAGAGTACGAAGGTGTAACTTGGGCTTTAGCGCCAGTCGATGTAAATCGTTATCTCGGAAAAACTGAAAAAATCAATGTAACTTTACCAAGTCGTCTGATTCATATGATTGATGAGAAAGTTGCAAGCAATAAAGAACGTTATAAGAGTAGAAGTAATTTTATTGCATTATTGGCAGAAAAGAATTTTTTTGCACATTGATATTAGTGTTCTAATAAAAAAGCCTCGCATTTGCGGGGCTTTTTATTAATGGTAAAAAATACAAACATTTTATTTTAACCCTTTAAGTAGCATATTTCTTGCGTATTCTACGCCAGCAGCCTCTTGCATTTCTTGCCAGCTTTCGTAAGTAGTATTTTCTTGGATAAAGCTCTCCCATTTTTCGTCTGGAATAGCCTCAAAATCTTCGTTTGATTCAATCTTGAACCCAGAAGCATTAAATAATTCATCAAGATTGGAGTATTGACTACAGTTTGAGATGAATTTGGGATCCATAAGCTCACCCATCTGAACACTATGCTCCCCTGATAGTTCTGAAGCGTTTTTACTTAGCTGCTCAAGTCCTGTGAAATCTACTTCATTTTTCATGTTTTTTCCTCGTGGTGGATATTTGTATTTGTGCTAAATTTTAGTAAAAAAAAGTTTAATAACACTACATAAAGATATCGTAGTAAATATACTCTAAGCCCTTTTTTTGTAAAAACTCTCACTGCTACTTAAACCACGGAACACGCCTCAAGCCTTTAATTTATCCTTGTCACAATAGCCTTATCAAACCCCAATTTTGACAAACTCACCTGAGTAAATTTTCGAACCCAAAAAGGGTGCTAACAATATGCCGTATATAGCGTTAGCATCTTTTTTTGCTACTACTTATATCTAATAATTATCGATATTTATTCATCACGCTAATAATTTTAAACCCTCGTTAACAAGGCTATAAGCATCTAAGAAATTACTACTTAATCTATAAAATAATTTTATTAAAAGCATAATCGTCAGTGAGCTTTAGCATTAGCCAGCTGTTTAAAGACCAATAAACACAATGATAAATACTAAAAGGGCTGCTAATGCGCCGAAGCGACCTAGTGCAAGATCACCATGATTAAGCCAGTCAGTATGAATTTATGTCGCAGATTATCGATTACGATAATAAGGATACAGAGAAACTAAGTTTTTATGCTCGCTATTTGCAACCTATGCTACGTGAGAGGCTCGATGATGACGAGATTTATTTCAGTAATATTATCATGAGTCACTACCGCTTTTCTAAGCTACGTCAACAGGATTTAAAGCTGCAATAAGGTAGTTTCTATCCGCTGAATACTGGTAGTGGTGGAGCTGGCCATGCTAAGGATAAACAAGAGGACTGGCTATCAAAAATAGTTGCAAGGTTAAATGATCTATTCGATACTGAAAATCTGGCTGATAGAGACCTAATCAATTACTCGCAAACTATCTGGGATAAAGTTAACGAAAACCAAATCGTCATGAATACGAATAGAGTTAGCGCTTTGAGTGAGAGGGATTGATTATGTCAGATAAAAATATGAGTTTTTAGCTGAAAGTAGATTTGATTATTTATTTGCTAATAAAGTCACTTCTCCACATAGCATGCTCACATACTGCACAAAACCAACTCTCTTTTGCCCGCATATAGGCGATATCAGCAGGTACCTCAATAGGACAGGCGCTCCCACAATATTCACAGCAAACATCATCTAAGCAAGCATAGCATTGGCTTATAGTTTCAAATAATGTTTGAGAGCTAATATTATATTTTTGACAAAGCATACGTACATAATCTATATAGCTGATTTTATGATTATAGGCCCAATAATCTTCACAGACCCGTTTGTCCCAAGCATTTTGTGTCATGCTCCATTCAATCCTGATGCCCACAATATACTCCTTTTTAATGGCAGAATGACTATGATTAGTGTCACATTTTTATAGTCACTATATCTATCGAACAAGTCGCCCCCATCATAGTTAGCCAGCTATTGAGCAGCAAGATGAGTCTATGACATAATAAAGCGTTAGTCAGCACAAAATAGTTTTTGACAGGAACTTAGTTATTGCCAACGAGTATTATTTTAACAGAAAAGTAGTCACTGGCAAGTATTTTTTACTTACCAATAAGGATTTTATTGTGATTTCATGTAATCTACCAGTGCTTTTAGCGGAAAGAAGATTGCGAGTTGCAGATTTAGTAAGAATGACAGACATCAGCAAGTCAACGCTTCATAGAATTTATAACGATGAGACAACTCGTATAGAATTCGATACCTTGAGTAAGTTGTGCCAAGTATTAAAAGTCAGCCCAGGGGATGTTTTAAAGTATGTTCCCGATGAGAATGAAAAGAACTAAGTTTGATAGGAAGGTGGACTGATATAAAACGTTAACCTTCTCACCCAACTAAAATTGAAATTTTAAAATACTCTTTAGCCTTTATTTATCAGGGGTTAGGGAGTATTTTTTTGTCTAAGAAATGGTTATGAATCAGTATTTGAGTTATCCAAAGATAAAAATATAACAGCAATATTAAAGGCTTTACAAACAATAAGTTATAACATATTATGATGAATATATTTCACTATTAATAATATTAAAATGAATAATATTCATCTAAAGCCTACTCAGAAGTTCATAACTTTCAGTAAATATAATCTGGTTATTCATCAAGATGCGCAAAAGGCATTGTTGATATGGCATCAATTTAGGCCAAGAATGAGAGGTATAAATATAGGTGGCTTGGATGATTATTATCGCCCACCGCTACGATTGGTAGTTGGTAAAGATTCGACTTATTATTTTTTTAATGAGTTTAGAAGGTTTGATGAAATTCTAATAGAAGAGACTAGTTTACGTCAGCCTTGCTTAGTTGCCGCTGAAAGCCTGAGAGATATTAAGCGCTTAGCTTGGAGTGAGGTTGTCGAGCTGGCCTTCTCAAGGGGAATTAATCATCCTGAGTTTCTAAAGGCTTTAAGCTCTAGTGCACCGAAAAGTATTATTTGCGAACTCATGAATATTGAGCGTCTGACGGTAGACAATTATTGTAGGTTTGCTGGTATCAGCCAAAGTGCTTATGAGTATCAGCAGTGTAAGGTAGCCAATGATGAGGCGATGCTGGGGTTGCCCAAAAACCTGAGTTGGATGGACACTTCTTATGGATCACACTAAATTACTTAATGAAGTAATCGATAGGCGAGTGTTTGATAAGCTTATCCCAGTAGGTTCACCACATCACATACAAATGTCTCAGCTTATGATCGATGTGATTAGTCTGGTGCAAGATGATGATATTGATTTATTGCACTCAACATCAGAATCTAATTTCGCAGACTTTACTGGCATAGACTGCACTGAGGTAACGACACAAATCATTCGGGAAGGTAAAACTGGAGAGTGGGCAGTCAGCTATATGCTAATTGTCTTTTATCAGACGTATGGAAAAGTTGATATTAACAGTAATGCTTGGCGGTTTATGAGCGGCTACTTAAAAGTTATATTTATGATCACAGCACGCCATGATAAGCACTTTGCTAAAATAGATAAGCTTGGCGTGCGTATTCGTATGGCACTAAGACCTACTGATCCACAGCGTAGCATTCTCGACCAGTTAATCAACATTCACGCCCAGTGCGACAGCTTGTCCTCATGCTTATCTGCTATCAGACAACATGAAGCAAGTGTTAAACAGGAAGAGGCAACAGGTAAAACAGCCAATCAATATCTTGCTAGTAAAATCGGTCAAATCAGACTTGGTTATGAGGTAGTAATTGATAATAAAGCTTTTATTGGTAAAACCTATACTGAAAATACTAAACGCGTAAAGTCGGCTCAAACCGTCACCAAGACAGTGGCGCATATCGATGGTGAGCCGCTACAAAGAATAGTGTTTGGTACGAAAAAATCAAAAAAGCACAGTAACGTGGCAATCGCTGAAAATATTGCTGATGACGACGAAGTACCTTTGCTAGACAATGACTTTAAGCCAGCCACACAAATTGCTAAATCCTCTGAGTTGCAGCAATGGCGATTAAAAAACAACCATCAACACGCCCGCCGTAATCAATTTCATTTCCCAACCAATCATCGTCAGCTAAGCATTACCGGATACCAGATGCTATTTGCCACGCTTTGGCAGCGCTTTATGAGTGTTGATAAACAGAGTAGCACTGGGTATGCCGTTTTAATACTATCACTGTTAAGCGGTCTTAGTATTGATAGCATCATTGCTGATTGGCAATGCAGTCGCAGTCAACGGCAGTATTTTGTCTATGACCGTGTCCGTAAAGTTAGTAGCATTGCCATCACGATTGATGTGACGACCAATACTCGAAGTCATCTGCTTGCCCACAGACAAAGCTACGGCAGTACCTTTTATCGCGCACTGCCTGAAGCTTTGCAAATCATGCTTGAGGATAAAATTACCGTTTCATCCGATACTGTTAAAGCCGCTATCTCTTACGCTAAAGATATACTTAACCTACCAGCACTGAGTCCTCAATATATTGAAGCAGGCCTGTTTATATTGATCAAAAACGAGCTTAATAAGCCCTTATATGCTGACCTGATCACAGGTGTTGATGTACGGCATAGCTCTGCGCTGTATTACCTTAGCACTAAAATGGTAGAGCTAGAGCAAACTTATATAAAAGCGATAGAGCTGATAACTGAATACTGCAATGATGAGCAAAAAGCACTTTTAATAGATGAGTGTAGCATACCGATGAACGGGCATAGAAGCTACATTGGTAGTGATATGGCACTAAAGACCACAATGTGCCAGCAGTTCTTTAATCAACTGGCTGTCAGTGCCGAGAGCTTTAATGGCAAGCTAAAATCCCACATGGATCGCTATATTGCGCAGTTCAATAGCTATAGCATTTGGCTATGGCACATTGTTATGATCCAAACCGGTATTCGCCCAGTCAAGCATGCACCAGGCTTGCTACACCAGTTTGACTTTCATCGGTACATATTATGGGTATCTGATAAAGAAGAGCGTCATGCGCAATCTGATGGCAGGCTTATTCCTCTTAGCAAGTTTTTGATAATGGCTATTCAAAACTACATTATTTATATTAAGCAATTTGCCGCTATCTATAATTCATTATATCCAGCAGCGCGTTATCCCATCAATGCCATCTTGCAATCAGAACAACCCCTCATTCAAATTTACCAAAAAAATCCAAAAGGCTTTGCCCGTATTACGCCAAGCCGAGTCCGCTATCAGTTGCAAGATTTTTTTAGTCATCAGGATAACTGGCTGCGTCATCAGCTGAGGTCTATGCTCACAGGGCGCGTGCCTGACTATCTGATTTGCACCCTTTACGGTCACGAACATGCTGATCAGGAATTCATGCACCCGATGTCATCAAGCTCTATCAATCAGCTGCACCAGCTCAGCCCTCATTTAGATGCGATCGCTACAGATCTTCACTTAAAACAAATTGAGGTTCGTCTATATGGATAATATTAGCGCTCATAAACTGCGACAGCTGAATAGAGAAGAATCCAAAAAAAGTGTTAAGCGTGACGCTAAAAAATTAATCGAAGAATATATCAATCAAAATTCTATGCAATTGCCTTGTGAGCTGCAGCATCACTACGAAGCAATTAACCTGTTACTAGAAGGGACGTTCGATACCGCTCAAAACTTCCAATTGGCGCGGCGCGGGTTTTTAGAGTTTGTTCGTGATTATAATAAAACTCACCAGATATATCTTGATGAGCCTGTGGTACCGATACTGGCAACTCGTGAGCGCTTGACCATTAACTATGATTGGTTTGTGAGTGGACGCGCTGTGGCAGACAATAGCGCAACAATGATAGAGGTTTGGCAACGAAAACGGCGTTTCTCAGTAAACGACTTGGTTGAAGGGGTGCTGTATTGCAGCATAATGTATGGCGGTATTAATGATATTGAGGTGTTAAGAGCGCTCTATGATTGGCTGTTTGGTGAGCGCCGTGTGTATAAAATTGACATGCCAGCGACTGATGAAAAAAGCAGGGTAGAGCATTTGGCTGTGATATCGCTTGAGGTGCATGATGCTAACTATGGCTGCGCGATTGATGAGGATAATGACCTACATCGATTCGTTGATTATATTCCCGATGATATGAGCCTGTGTTTTTTATACGCTCTAAAGAACAAAGAGTTAAATACTGCCAAGATAAAGCCATTTAATACTATAATCAACGATATCTCAAAAACGCTTAAACTCACTAATAAAGATATCAATCGCCCGCAGCACTCACTGCTCATCAAATATGCGAACTACCACTGGCGGCAACTGGAAGATAACCAGATTGATGGGGCGCTTGCCGTGATTAAACAGGGTAACCTCAAAACCACAGGACTGCCGACTGATAAGCTCATTCATTATAACCGAGAGGACATTAAGTCAAATCCTGTACCACTAACGTGGTCTGAACTGTTTAATGCCAGTTATCAGACGGCAGGAAAATCACAAGACAAGAGAAATGCCACAGCTTATCCAAGCTTTAGTAAAAATGTGATCAAAGAGCTACAAGATGCACTCAAACTGATTAGAAACGCCGCTATTTCTACTATCACAACATTAAAGACAGACGCTAGCCAGTCTAATGCACAGCGCTTGCTTAGTTGGACTTTGTCGTTGCTCGGTGATACTAGCATTAGACTAAATACTATCAGTAAGTATGTGGGCTGCATTGGCCGCGACTGGCTGATGCTAACGATGGATGAGGACGTTGATCAATGGGAAGGCAGTGACTTTGAGGACGTTTACGAGCAGATTATTCAAAGTAAGGTAAAAAATGGCCGCAGGGTATCTGTGCTGAGCAAGTCATCAGAGTTTGATGATACGTCTAGTGGTATAGATAATGATAACAATGCTACTGGTCAACAGCTATCTCATCTTGACCGCCTGAAAGACAGCCAGAAATTTACTTATGGGCGTCTGAAAGCATTTCACGATCACCAGCGTATGCACTTTGATGCGCCTTACGTTTATTTTCCATGGGGCAATAATCGGCAGGTAGTAAAATCTGAGATGGTGTCACCGCATGTGTATCATGCGATGAAAGATTATATTCAGTCATCAAATTTAGATTTTGAGCAAAAGCAATTATGCTTTGTGGTTCTAGCACTTGCTTATCGCACCGGTATGCGTATCAATGAAATTATTGGTACTAAGGTTAACGACATTACAGATATAGGGTTTATCAATGGCCAAGTGATTGAAGCGCCAAAAATAATTCTCAAACCCAACCGCTATCGTAGTCTTAAAAGCAGTAGTGCCAAACGAGTGATACCGATAGATAAGCTTTTCAAGATTGATGAGTTGAAACCGTTCATCGCATTCTATTATCAACAAAAAAGGTTAAAGCGCCGCTATTTATTCTCACAAGGGTCAGGCGATCAACCACTACCATCTATATTTTTCAGCAATATGATGAAAATAATATGGGATCGCTTATTAAATAATCATGACTTCACCTTTCATAGCTTTCGGCATACCGCCATTAGCCAATTGGCACTGGTGTTAAGCGGCTCATCACTTAAGCAGGTGATGACAGATTACGATATAGCTCATAGCGACGCTATCGTTGAAGCTATTCTTGCTAATAATAAAGAAAAGGGGGTGTGGTTTGGGCTGGCTAGTCTTGCTGGGCATCTAACGCCAGATACTACGTTTGAGCACTACATTCATATCGCTCATTTGCTCGCGGGCTGGCAAATGAGTGAAGCAAAACTAACGCTACCATTAACCGTTATAGATGCAGTCACAAAGATAAACTACCAGACAGTAAATAGAGAGGATGCTAGTGCCTACGACGCTAAAACTAAGCTAGTCGCCTTGAGTAAGTTACGTTTGTATCTTATAAAAAAGCTAGCTTGTCATAAAACATCTTTGTTTGTTGAAAGTATAGAACAAAAGAAAGGCTCTGAATCTAGCCAGCAAGCAACTGAAAATGCTAAAGACACAGAGAAACCAGAAGTAAAATCTATTTTAATCCATCCAAAGTATCATGATGTGATTGCATTTTTAGAAGAAATACAGGAACTAAAAGTTGAAAAAAGACAAGAAAAGCTAGCAGAAGTTGCTATAAGGCATGGTATTAGTATAACCGAAGCAAAATGTATCTATCACAAGGCAGAGCAAGTGTTGACAAGCGATAGATTGCTGTTAGGCGCACCGAGAGGACGTAAGAATCAAGAGCTACTTATTAAAGCGCTTGATAGGGTTTATCAGATGTCTATTGAAGAGCCTTTGCAGTTAACAGAATTCGTAGAAATCTTCTCTAATAAACATAATATAAAGACATCCTCTCTACATTTTGGGGTAAAAAAATCACAATTAATAATACTAAAACAGTTCGTAAGTATAGGAACTAGACTCGTTGATAGCTTGTATTGGCAGATTCGTGCTGATAGCGAGAAGACGGTTAGTCATCTTAAAAAGGAGCTAAAGCTGGACAGCAATATACGTACTGGATCTCGTGAAAACTACAAAGGTTATGAAGTCAGAGTAGTACAGAGAAAACGTAGACATTCTGATAAAAACTTGGCTAAGGCGGATAGCTACTATGCTTCTTCAGGACTTCTGAAATACGTGGGCTACTTACTTATGATATTAGTTGAAAACTAGAGCCTTTCACAATTCTGAACGACTATTTTCCTTAATATAATTTGCAATCGTCATCGAGCTGACTCATTTAAATAGGTCATATAAGCATTAATAAGCATATCAATAAGGTGACAGAGCGACAAGTCATAAGCTGAAAGGGTTGTAAGCTGATTTTCGACTTGTATGATCGAGGAAGCTGTCACGGATAATATTGCTCTGAACACTATAAGATATAAAGGTTGTCACGCTGTCACGGTAAAAAAGGAGGAGGGATGTATGGTGGCTAAAACACTCTACCTATTTAAGTATTGCAGTTGATAATCACAACGCGTGCCTCACGCATTTGCTAGCATGTTATGAAGGGCTGATTTAGGTTAGGAGTAAAACTAAATTAAGTTTAAATGGGAAAATTAAAACAAAGCATGTATTACGTAAATTTAGTTCAATTTTAGTGGGAAAATATTTAAATTATAGGCAACTATTTCCTATTATCTACCGAAAATTATCTGATCATGCGAGAGCTTGCATTATGAATAAATATTAATATGAACCTGCATACAGTATGTCAATAATATTGAATAATAATTTACATTGTATTCATCCTTACTGAGCCCGATAGTTTGAATGGTTATTTGCTTAACACAAGGCATTGATAATAAATTTTTTGGCACTTGATTAATGCTTGAAATAGGGTTTTCATAAAAATATTATCACTGTATATAAGATGATTATTAACAAGTTATTCAAAGTATTTTACGAGCTTTACTTAGTTTTTACTGTCAGCGTTTTCCATATGTTCTTAGGACATCCAGTCTTTGATCATAATAGAGTGGTGTAGGACAGGTGTTTTTAGCGTGACACCGTGACAAGTCTTATTCTATATAGCTTAAAGGCATTTTATCTTTGTGACAACATAGTTGCCTACTAGAATAAAGGATAGATGCAAAGCCATATTATCTAAGGTCTGTCCCGGTGTCACGCTTACAATAATGCGAATTTTATGAAAGTTAATAGCTCTTTAATGGATAGTTATACTATGTCCTATTAAGTGCAGTTGGCTAGCCCAACTTAAATAGTTAAAATCCCTTGAGAATGCTTTTTTAAAATTAATCAGTCACATGACACCTAATTTTGTGTATAAGGCTTTTTTGCTTATCATATTAGCGTCTAATGGAGCTAAACGTAATGCAGCTTTTAAGTAGGCTACTGCACCTGAGTAATCACGCATTTGCTCGCAAACTAGTATTAATTGACAAAGCACTTTAAATTTCATTGGCGTCTTTTGATTCACTTTTTCCAAGAGGGCTCTTGCTTCTGGATACTTGGCTTCAAGACCAAGTATTGAGGATTCGAGATACATTGTAGTAGTGTTTTCTTCTGCAGCTTGCTTTCGCTTTAATAGCCAATATTTAGCCTGATTAATATCACGAATTTGTAGATTTGCTTTAATGATTAATTCGAATAGATCTAATGGATGCTGCAATTCGCCCTCTAACAAAACTGCTCTGTTCTCTTCAACAATCTTTTCAAACTCAAACAAGCGGTTCGCTCTATATAGTGCAATGAGTTGTTGGTGTAATGCTTGTAGATCTTTACTACGATTGTATTCTTGGGCAGAGAGTAGAGCGGCTTTTTGATAGGCTTGCTCAGACATGGCAGCTATTACTGCACTAGACCAGTCTTGCTCAGGTTTACTTTGATATATAGGGTTGATAGTTATTGATTTAAGTTGTTTCTCAACGGCACTATCAAATGCTTCAACTAATAGCGATACTGACTGATACCTATGTCTAGGTTGTTTTTGAAGGCAAGTCAGCACTACTTGCTCTAAATCTGAGTGAATAAAGTTATTAATTTCTGTAGGTCGCCTAAAAGGTGCATGGCGTTGAACTTGTGCCGGCGTATTATGTGGTAGTTGCCCTGTAATTAGTTGGTATAGTAGTACTCCTAGACTGTAGATATCTCCCAGTAGCAACTCTTCCAAGCTACCTTTCCGGCTATACACATTAGAGAACTCAGGTGCTGAATAGAGCACGGTGCCGCCATTTTCCCTAGAGCGAACGTAAATCTCATCAGGTAAAGCTGAGCTACCGAAATCTGTGAGCTTCACTAAATCTTGCTCGCCCACCAAAATATTATGTGGTTTGATGTCACCATGAGAGATTGGCACTGATAGATTAGCCAAGTAGTGTACAGCGTCAAGTACTTGCCGATAGATACTGAAAAGTCGCTCGTAAGTTTGACCAAAATTTCTCTGATGGTCATCTAACTTTTGCGCCAATGTTTGACTGGGAAAGTATTCCATTTCAATATAAAACCATTCATTCTCGATTCGGCCCATATCAAATATCTGTACTATATTAGAATGCGCCTCGATCCCCAGTAGCTCTTTTCCTTCAGCTAACTCTCTATCTTTACGTGTCATATCTTTAGGTATTTTAACTGCAACAATTTGATTGTCTTGTAAGCGCTCAGCGCGCCATACCCAGCCATGACTACCATCACCCAAACATTCTAGAAGTAAGTATTTATCACCCAAGCGCTTATTTGTGCCTGGTAAGAAATGTGCTGACTTTATATTCACAGTAACACCTCATTGTGAATTCGGTCTAATGCTATTGTTGACAGGCTTTTTATAAATATAAACCTGCTAAGAGTAACTTCTAGATTATGATGAGCAGAAACACGGTTACCAGTTGAAGAGGTAAAGCCATATTTACAGATATTTTTTAGACTTTTTACATCAGGTGCGTTTACCAATCCTTGGCTCCAAGTACTGAGTACAAGTTGTATTGGGGAGTGCTGCCATCGCTGCGCTGATTCAAGTAGATTTTTCAGTTTCTCTTCTAGCTTAAGCTGACTAGGTTTTGACCCATCGTATCGCTCAAATTCAATTAAGCACAGCGGTTTTGTTGCGTGCATCTCAAACCATCCTGAATCTGAGCGTATATCTGCACCAGAAGTCCCAGGCGCTGGACATTCAACAACTGCCATGTAACCTTGATCATGACCGAAGGTATTCCAAACACTACAACCTAAGCTATGTACTAGAACATCTTGATCTATAAGTTTTGCACTGGTTAATAATGGAAAGTTGTTTGATACCCACTCAAAGTTGGGCAAAGTCATATTAGCCATTAAATGAGCCCCAAACACGTAATACCTCTGGCGATTCACCACCATGAATGAGAGCTTTACTACCAACTTTAACTAATAGGGGCGCAGGGATTGAACGTCCGCATACTAATGCTTCACCAGTAGATAGACTTGGTAACTCATCAAGATCAGCTTTACTTATCATATCTGAGGCCTTAGCAATAAAGCGTTGATCGTCTGGATTTTTTAGTCGCATAGTAATTAGAGTATTACATTGTGAGGTTACGTCAGGATCTAGTTTAGATGGTCGTTGGCTAACAATTCCAAATCCCACACCAAATTTACGTCCTTCTCCGGCAATTTTTTTAATAATGCGATGACTAACAGCTTTACCGCCTGCAGGTGCAAAGCTGTGGCCCTCTTCGTAAATGATAAAGCAAGGACGAAGTGGATCTGTTTTACTTGAGGCCGCTTTAAGGATTTCACTGGATAATAGAGCACAAACGACTTGTTTCGCTGTATCACTGAGACCTTGCAAGTCGACAACAACTAAGCGTCCTTGTTGGTTGTTAGGACGGCCAATCATTTTGTAGATGTCAGTGGGCTCTGACATGGCGGCACTGTAAAAGCTTTTGCCTTCATTAAGCACTCTAGAGAGCTTCATAGAAGCGACTGCAGCACTTCTACCAGAGAGTGCTTTAGCTTCTGCTTCAGACAAGTCGCTCCATTCTTTTAACTCTTCGAGTCCATCGCCTAAAAAGTGTCTCAAGCGGTTAATATCTCGTGGTTCCGTCTTATCAGCATAGCGCCAGTAACGAATAGCAACGTCTAAGACACGTTGCTGTGGTTCAGTGAGTCCTGGAAGAATTTCAGCGATGTCATCCATCTCGAAATGATCAAACTGCAAAGCTAAAGGTGTGTTTTTACTAGCATACTTGTGTTTGAATGACTCATTTTGCGGCGTATAGATTTGAATGCCAGCACCGGCAGCTTGCAGCTTTTCAAAAGTTTGTTTTATGAGCGGTAGGGTTTCTTTATCACGCGTATCTTCACTAATATTCAAGTCGTCTGCAAACTGCAAGTTACCACCAGCAAGTGCCTTGCCGTACTCACCGTGAGGATCAAACACTACAACAGTACCGTTATTGAGAGTTACCAAGCGTTCAATAATTCTACCCACAGTGTATGACTTTCCTGAACCTGTCATAGCTAATACTGCCATATGCTCAGTCACTAACTTGTTCACATCAATAAAAACTGGAACTGTATTTTCGCCCTTGTCGTATCCAACCAAATTACCAAGATGGAGGCTTGTATGCTCATTAAATTCGTAAAAATCACTTAAAAACTGGAAATCAACGGTTTCTACAGCAGTACCGGGATTTAAAGGTCTACGTGGTATTTTTATTTGTCGTGAAATAGGGTCGCGATAGCCGACTAACTCAACTTGTGCGAACATATTCTCGCCAGTAACGTTTGCACTTGGTAGTAGTTCTAATTCAGTAACGCCATCACCAAATCCAGCGTTGTAAAGCATATTGCTACGATTTATTTTAGTTATTCTTCCTAATACGGCTACTTCACCTTCATCCTTTCTTTCTTGATGCATAATACGCACAAATTCACCGCGACGAACAGCAAAAGAGTCTTGTACGACCATGGTTAATTGGTTTGCGTCGCCTGTATTACCAACGAGTTTTCCCAAAACTTTATATACCATTATTCAATTCCTCATCTAAGCCAGACAACCAGCGAGTTTCAATATCATTATTTTTAAGTGCACCATGTAAGCTTTGGCGATAAAACTTAGTAAATTTGGGCAAAACCCCCAGTTGCTGATAGCCTAAAAGCTGAGGTAGTGGCATAGCGTTAGCCTTGCTTTGCATATCAAGCACCATTAAGCGGGCTGCTACTAAGTCTAGGCCTGTCGTTTCCCAGTCTGGCTCGTCGCCAGCAAGCTGTACCATCTTTATTTGGCCACCACGAGCACTGCGATAATGAAAACCAATTAAGCCTTGTTGAACTTCTATACTTGGCTCTATACGATTTTCTTTTTCAGACAAACGAAACGCAATAGTACGTGAATAATTTCCTAAAACCCCATTGATAAAGCGCAGATCGCCAACTCCAGCTAGGCTTTCATCTAAATCAGCTAAGTTCATCATACGCTCTTCAGAGAACCCATCACTTAAAAGTATTTGTTGACGGCCTTTTTCTGAACGTAAATCTTGTTTGGCAATGCTAACGATAGCACTAAAGCGTTCTGCTAGTATGCTGGCGAGGACTACACCTTTCTGGTTCCATGGAAACAGTTTTGCACGGTTATTTTGCCAAAATGTTTCAATAGCCCGTAAGGTATTTTCATATTCTTGCTTATGGCGAATATTTCGATCGAGTGGTGCCATATCCCTTGCCAAAAATAGCGGAGTATCTAGTAAAATTAAATCACAGGGCTCCCCACTTAGTAGTTGTTTTTCCACTAATTGATAAGCTTGACGAATCTCTATCAAGTCTAGACGCTTACGCTGTGCTTCAAAATCAATATCATCGAGTTCGGAAACAGAGTCGCTACCTTGTGTGCTAACTTTATTGTCTTCAATCAGCAAGTCCGTGCGGACAGCAGCACTAGCATAAATAAATCCGCCAAGCGCTCTATCTATGCAAGATTTAGTTGCAATGCCTGATACACGGAGATTAACCACAGTTGACTTTGGTACTGCTTTAACCAATCCAGCATCATGAAACAATGGAGCCACTTGCTCAATGTCTCTAATTTGCTTAAGCAATCTACCAGCACTTCCTGGCAGACGTAACTGGCTATCTATCGCTAAAGACTGTGCTAAATTCATATTTTTCATTATCGCGTCCCGGTTCTTAACTGTTCGCATAATAACTCAGCATAAGCCCAATAGTCAGAATTCATGAGTATAGTGGTACCTTTTTCAGTTAGCCTATTTTCACTAATAAAGCCGTATTGGCATAGATCTAGCCAGCGTTGATCAATTGCTAGGGTAGAGGTATCAAATAACATTTTAACCGCTTGATGCTGACAAATCTCTTTCGCTGTCAATCCTGGGATGGCATAGATTAGGAGTAATACTACCTCATCTTTTTTGTCAGGAATAAAATCAGCCTTATTAACTTCAACTATAGAGGGAGTCGTATCTCCCGAATGAGTAATTAGCCAATTTAGCCAATCCAATAATATATCGCTATGATCTAGTAGGTTTAGAGACCAAAGGGGTAAGGTAGTCATCGCAAATAGACCACTGTTACTGTGTTTACGAATATATCGCGTATGAATTACATCAGCTATCTGATGAAGGGTTGCGTTCGAGCTGCCACTAAAACCTATAATTTTTTGGGTGATTTCATCGGCTAGTAATTTTGTTAGGCCATCAGTATTAGCATCGATAATATTTGGAGCGGCTGCCAGATGCCAATCAATTTCAAGTTCAGGTGCTTGCCAGCAGTCAGTTTTACTGGTTAACGGATCCACTACTAATGCTGCGCAACCAGTTTGCATTGACCAATGATACAAGGTTCGCCAATCTTCTACTTGGTTTAACTCATCACCTTGCACCAGTAGTAAACCTTGTTGGGGTGGGTTGGATTGCCAGTCACTCGTCAATGGCTGCGCTTGTACAATACTATGCAAAAAACGCCCTTTGCGATTACTACCCAGTTTAGCTGATATATATATTGTCACTAAGCCCCCAAGCTTTCTGCAAAAGTTAAACGCATTTTTAGGATGCCTTTATCTACCAATATTTGTTGTTGCTGAATGTTCAGCTTTGGCTCTTCATTCTGATTAATGGACTCATAGATACGTTGCCACTCATCTAATGAAAGTCCAGTCCCACTAAGTGCTTTATTAGCTATTTCTTTCCAGTCATGTACTGTTCTATCACATATCAGTAGCACCTCACTTACCATAAGCTCTTTCATATCTGAGAGATTCAATACAGTAGCATGAGGGCTAGAATGCTGCTGCGAGATGAATAAAGGCTTTAGCATGGGTAGCCAGGCATTAACCTCTTTAATAGAGTTATCTTTCATTTGATTTAAATGTTGACTGATTTTTATTAGATCGCCATGTATGGGGGCGATTTGACCACGGGCAGGCTTTAATAGCTCATCTGGCAAATCTCGAAGGGCAGTAAACTGACCATTACGAAGGCTGGCTTGTATCAGCTGTCGTTTTTGTTCAGCATCAGAAGGCAAATCTTCTATTGCGTCTTCGATTAACTGTAGTTTATTAATCAATTTAGGTAGTTCTGCTATATCGTCTGGATGGGGGTAAGCAGCAGGAGCATCTGCTAGCTGCCTGTGCAGGCTCGCGGCTTGAGTCTTCTGTTCAGTTAAGTTGTCCAATAGCTTTTCAAAGCGTGTTTTAAAATCACGGTAACTCGTCAGAATATAGCCTTGAATCTCAGCAAGAGGCAGTTGTTGTTCGCTTTGTAGGTTCAATCCGACTTCAAATGCTAACGCATTCAATTTATTCTGTGAATGAGGTAAATCGAGTTTTCTTAAATAATGTAACAGTGTATCGCTACCAGCTTGCTGCTCTCTTTTACCTGTGACACTTGTATTATCTTCTTTCAAGGCTCCATCAAGAATATGGCCTATGGTACGTAAAGAATTAGTATAAAGAGATTTTGGAAAATTGCTTAGAGTAGAGACATCGTTCTCAATGTCTGCGATTAAGTCGATTAAACGTCTATTAATTTTTTCAGCACTATCTTCAACGAACTCCGCAAACAAACAGGCTTGTTCGACACGCTGGAATAATGAGGTAGTCTTATCCTCTAAGTTTAAGTCATGTGAGCTCTTTAAGTTTATTTCAGAGCATTGCATAGGTTTTACTTTCGCTACTAGTGCTAATATCTTAGCTCGTTTAGCGATTAAACTAGCAAGTACACCTGTATCACTGAGGTGAGAGATATCCTGTAATTGCTCTTCTTTTTGTTTCAGGTCTATAAAAAGCTGGCGAGCTTTCTCAAGTTGCTCTTTGGCTTCCACGGTAGCGTAACCTAATGAGTTTCGACCAATAGGTGCAAATATATCGTCTATACGACCTTGACCATAGACTCGGCTCATCACCTCAACTTTGGCTTTGTACCCATCGATGCTATCGTCATTAAACCAGTTATTGGCTTCGATAATCGCATTATCTAATCGGGATCTTGGATAGTTTTGCCACAAAGCTTGTCTATCGTTAGGGTTTTCCAAAGTTAGAAGGTTTAGTTCACCACACCACCACATCCACTCATCAAATACACTCTTCGCGGTGTTGTTGGTATCAGAAACATAGCCAAAATAAAATTTCTGTTTGAAAGATTCGAACTTCCAATTCCATTGTTTATTGGGATGTGCGATACGAGATAAAAATAGTGGGATTTGTGCCTGACTACGCTGCGGATTGTTAAGCTCAGTAAACAGTTCTGCATGTTCATCAGTAGTAAAGCCTTTAGATATAGAGCTACCAGGAACTTTTAATTTGTCTAGTAAGCTCCCGAGTTCGTCCGATGCAACACCATGTTCACGTTGTAAATCCATCAGACCATTGAGGTTGGGATAGTCGATGGCTAAGGTATACCAGCCTTTAAATAATAAGTTGCGATCATTCGTTGATAGCTTGCCATCCGCTTTAAATGGCCAAGCAATTAAACCCCGCTCATGCAAACGATGTCGCCATTTTTGAATAGCATTGGTTGCAAATGTTGTTAGAGCATTTAGCTTATTCCTAAATTTTGCAGTAAAGCTCTCAGTGTTTAAAGTAATACTGTGTTTTTCGCACAGCGCTAAGCTCAAGCCTATACGCTCTAACTGATCTGTTTCGCTAGAATTCACATAGTGTAGTAGTACTGCATCACGCAGTAGAGAGCCATTCTCTAAACGGCTGTATTGCTCCATTAAGTGAGCAGAAGCCGTTAGTGCCAACACAGGTGTGCGACCATTTTTGCGTGCGTAATCAGATGCAAAGTCGTGCAATTGGTCCAACTCAGTTTTATTGCTTATCCATGCTAGTAATACTTTGCCATCGGGATGTAGTTTGAAACCATCTAATGTAAACAATCCGCCTCGTGGTTCGCTAAGCAGTACTAAAGGTTGACCATTACTACCAGCACTATTACTTAGTAGGGTTTGATCGTATCTCCAGTTGTTGTCTAATAAACGGATAAAGCCTGTCAAACGAGCCAAAGATTTTAGAATGGGCTTGTGATTACTGTCCTGTAAAAGCTCAGCCATGGCTTTTTTGTGACCATCACCCATACTAGGGTCTTTAAAAATAAGCGAGTTTTGTTGTACGCTGCGGTAGCGCAAGTCTAGTCGTAATAGCATCGCAACGCTGGGTCCAATGTGGGTCGCTTCATTTATATCAAGCTCGGTCGCTTCACCGACCAGTTTTTGCCATAGCGCATCGGCGGCAAATTCAATCGCTGGATGATCATATAGTAAGCTCAGTAAGTGCTTAAACTCACCTTTAGACAGCGGTAGTAACACGGCATGTTTATCTTCGCTTTGGACCTGCTCTTTGATAGAAAAGGTAGATATATTATCGAGCAAAGTATCTAAGCTAAGGGCTTGTTCTACAGCGGGATAGTACCATTCTTCACCTTCACGTCGGAATTTGGCTTCTTCTAGAGCTTTTCGACATTGCCAGCGTTCTAGACTTAACTTGCGGTAAAGAGCGGCAATCGGCTCTTCATCTTCATTTTTAAGCGCTAATAAGTCTTGAGCATTTGCTATTTGATTGATTCGAACAGGTAACTGACCATAGAGTAAGTTTTTACATTCAGCTAATAACGTTTGATCACGAGTTTGAATACCCTCAATAGCACCTTTATCTAGTACATGCTTGGCCACTCGACCAGAGCCTGCAAGTACCGCTTCAAACAGCTCTCCAATATCCTTTAATTGAGGGCCTGCTTGTTGATACTGATATAAAACAGCATCAACGTTAGCCATAATGACGTTAAACCAACCAAAGTTTGCGCCGCTCATCGCATAAGCTGCTTCTACCAAGCCAGTAGGGTACTTATGTGCTAGCTTTTCGTCTCCGTCTAGGCTTGCTACGTAGTCAGAAACATCGGCAAATGCATTATGCTCTAGCTCAACCAATTCAAAACGACGGGCAACAGATTGAATCTCCCGAAGTTGTTGTCCCAGCAGGGGTGAACATAGCGCCACATAACGCAGCCAATGTAGCTTACGACGAGGGTCCTCTTCCTTGATTGCTTTACCAATTAAGCGAATAGCTTGACCATCTAAGCGTTTACTATCATCATCTTCTAATCCAAAGGTGGCAGCTTCAGCTACAGTTTCCAGCTCGTCTAAGACTACAAGCACATAAGATATGCCAAAGCGTTCTAATACTTTATATGCGGCTTGAACAAGATCTACTACCAATGTCGGATCGGTATATAAGTCTTCTTCGCTATGGTTGGCATTGAGCTCTAAAGCATCCGCCAAATCCTGCGCAGTGAAACCAAGCGGCATTAAACGCTCATAGGCTTGCTTGGCAATTTCACTTTGAATTGAACCATCAAATTTCTGCGTTGCCAAAGGCAATAATGCCTGATACAAGCCAAAGGCAAACCAGTTATCAGAGTTCTGATAGTCCGAGGCAACTTGAGAGTAGCGAATATAGAGCGCTAAATATTTATCTTGCGCTTGTGAGTCGAAAAGCTGCTGATCATGTAGACTGCCATTTTCATCACGTACAAACCAACCTCTAGAATAGTCATTTATTTGTGCTACCAGCTCATGGCCCAAGCGCGATTTACCGCGGCCCCATTCAGCCTCTATCGCAAAAACATGGGCAAAACGGTCTTCTTCATGGTCTACGGTGTGTAAAAAGGTTTGAAAGCGCTTGAAAAATCGACTTTGGCCTACCAACGGATCACTCGGTGGATAGTCAGAAACACCAGTAGCTGCCCAGCGATGTTGCTTGGCAAGCGTAGCAACTGATTGGTCATTTAATTCAAAATTCATAGTCCACTTCCTTGAATATTAATAAGCTTCGCTGCTCGTATATCTCGTGCCGTTTGTTTCATAGCTTGTTGTAAACGCGCGCTTCTATAGCCAAAAATAGGTGCTAGTGGCAAGCTATAGCAAGTATCACTAAAGTCTGGATTAATGCTATAAAGTCCTGCTTCGTTACGTCCACCTTCCTTAAACTGCCAAATTTGGTAACTTAGTAGGTTGGCAATTAATGGTGCTAACGCTCGGTTTAGGTCATGAGTATTTGGTATTTTTGGATATAGCGAGATGTTTAAATTGTTAAATAATGCCAGTAAAAACGCTGCCAAATTTCCAACATTGACTTCATCACCTTCTATCCCTTGCACGACCACACTGATTTCTGTTGGCGAAAAGGCATTCTGGTTACTGGGTAATGTAAGTAGCAAGCTATCGCGTTGTTCAGCTGCCCAAGCATCTTGTACAAATACGAGTAAGCTTAGAAGAAATAACCAAGGTTGCTGAGTGAATATTGTTAAATGTGATGAAGTGTCACTACTTGAACCTCGTTCAGTAAGTATCCACGATGCATGAGGTTTAGTTTGATTTAATAGAGAATAAGGTAGTGCTAGTAAACGTCTTGCACACCAGTTTTCATCAAGAGCTTTAGGATTATTATCAATGGGCGGTAGAGTGGCTAGTGTTGAATCGGCTTCGTGAGCGCTACGCTGAGCGATACTATTCAGCTGATAACTGGCTTTTAAAATCCTAAGTAGGGCTGGCAAGGCTGCGTTATCATGCAGGCTATGTCCGATCAGCTCGTACTCTAGGTCACTCAATGGTCCAGCACAGAGCTGAGGATTCACAGAAGTGTCTTCCAACGCTTCTAGCACCCATGCGCTGGCATTACCAAGTTGGCTAATGATTTTGATCAGCATCTGCGGATCGCGCATATTACCGGCTTCACGGCAGCGTGCAGCAGCCAAGCATAGCCAATGTGCACGGTATCTTGGGTTTAAGCCTAAGAGAGCCAGTTGCCATTCACCAAGTTGGCTTAATGTGCTAAATGCTATCAATAGGGGGGCGGTCAGAGTATATGCAATTGGAGTATCTGAATATTCATTGTCGCTAATAGGTTGTAACAGCCCGTTTTGTAATAATGGCATAGTAGCGAAGACCTCAGCAGCTGGTTCGGCAGCTATGCCGCCTCTTTGCCAAAGTAAGGCACAAGTTGTGCTGGCACGTTCCGCCTGAAGCAGCAATGAAGTTTCGCTGATGGCCATCATCGCTAGTCCTCACTATCAGCAGCAGTGGCGCTTGCCAGTAAGCGATAAAGCTCATCTATATCACTGAATAGTGGCGTAGCACCCTCTACAGCATAACCTTCGCTACTGAGTTTACTTAAGATAGTTTTATCTAGTGTGTTGTCGCCATCCTCTAGCGCTTGTTGGGCTTGAATCAGTTGTTCTTCAGTTAGTTGGCCTTCGATTAGCGCTTCGACTAGGGTTTTGGCTGTTCTTATGAGCGATTTTGACGCTCTAGTAGTAAGCTCATAATTTTCTAGTAGAGTTAAACAAGTTGTTTTTTTATTTAGAACATAATCTGGGATGTATAATGCAAGTAACTCTTCTTGACCAATCTGAGGCTGTACAGCGCCATAGCTAATCTTGTGAAGAAGTATTTTTCCGGCAGTAGAGTTAAGAAAGACTGAGACGGCTGCAGCTGTTTCTTCTTCTTCAAACTCTAAACGAATAAGATGACTACTTATGACACAACCCTTATCTAGTATATTTACTTTGATAGCTGTACCGATAGAGCCTGTTCTTACCACTAATACACATCGCTCATGAATTATAGCTTTTGAAGGTATGCTGATATCTGATCCAATTTGGGGAGCATCTTGTACATTTAACCGTCCTGAAGATACTTCTGTTACTGTAATATAGGGTACACCTTCATTAACAAAATTACGCTCTTCAAAGCCGTTGGCAATAGATTTAATCAGAGAGCCTAGTAATGTACCGGATTTTTTAGTAAAACGTTCTACAGCAATTGCTTTACTATCATAATATTTAGGATCAAGACGATTAGATAAGTCATTTAATGTTGGGTGACTAATTTTGGCGTCAGGTGTGTTACAAGCTACTAGATACTCACTTGTATTCAAAACTTGTTCAATTTCTGATTCCAGCTCTTTAGCCCAAGCGCGTAGTTGCTCAGCCTGACGAACTTTATCTCCAATATATTTTTGTGCATCTAATTCAACTTTTGGAATTATTAAAGCCCTGATACTTGGAAAGTCAATTGCCGGACGTGTTGCGCCATAAGCCTCGCGCCAAATAGCGATCTGTCCAGTAGGACAATTTAAATATGCAACTAAAAAATGAGAATCTATTTTTTCAGAGCTAGGTTTAAAGCGAACTGAATGTTGGCTTATGTTTCCTGGTAGATGATCAGCTCCTACTACGGCAGACTTACCAAATTTAGCACCAGTAATCGTGAGCAGAATGTCACCCTCTATTAGTCTGCTACGCTTTAATTTTTCATCATCTTCATCGGTAATATAAACAGCTTCTTCTGATACTAAAAACATTTCTTCGACTTCAGAGGTTCTGTAAAAACGTACACGACCTTTTTCGAGGTAGTTAGCACCTAATGGTGTTGCTCCACTTGAAACTCCATGTTCTGAATTGATCACTGATTCAAGAGATAGGTTGCCTAGGTTTTTAGCTATTTTATTAATCTGCTTTTCAAAAGACGGCTGATAGTGCCAAGGATCTATTCTTCTATCTGTTAGCTTGGACGGTGATTGTTTATAAATGACTACCATTACTCACCCCGCTTATAAGCAGAAGCAATTAAATCTAAATCGTTTGACACGCCGGCGTTATAGTCTTCGATATTATTTTTCACCAAATAACCTAACGTTTCAGCCACTGCCATAAACACATCAGTTTGCGGTTCCGGTAAGAACTGCTCAGGCTGATCAGGACTGGCACGGCGCTTTTGTAAATACATGATTGAAGTCTTCGCACCCGTACCAGACAGTTTAAAACAATCACTGGGTAGTGATATCACCGCTCTTACGATGGCCTTACCACCGACGAACTCACCTGTTTTTTCATCTTTTTTACCCATGATGTACTCACGCACGTAGCGATCGCCTGAGTTACATAATATGCCATCAGGTAGTACAATCATCAGTCGCCCACCAGGTTTAAGTAGTTGCAAACAGCGGTCTATAAACAGTACAGCGGGATCAATGCTCGCACCAACTGGCTTCCAGTTGCCTTTTTTATCAGGCTTACTGCCAAGTGCCAAGCCATCAGTGGAAGGTGCCAGGCTGTAAGTTGGCTTTTTATCAGTGCCACCGGTCTGACGTAAGTCGGTACGGTAGCCGGCCCATTTAGGATTTCCATTTTCATCAAGATATAGGTCGCCAGTATCATCCCAACGCATTTTTAGATGGTCGTAATAGGCGTTGTAACTATCCGCCATCTGTTCTGTTGGTCGAAAGCCACCAAGTACTTGCTCCATGTTGGCTTCATAGTTCTTTTTCGAAGCCTGTCCATTCTTGCCTTTATCAAATTTTGGTGTGCCAAACGGCGGGTTAGTGCAGATAAGGTCAAAACTGTTAGGCTTAAGTGCTGCAGTAGTCAATGAGTTGTCCGTATAGAATATCTGAGCCTTTGGAGCGCCTTGCAATGCCATATTGACTCGTGCCAGCATAACCATACGCGGTGCAGCATCAGCACCAGTGAAGCCTTCATTGCGTAGTTTTTGTTTTAGTGCTTCTTTTTCACGATCGTCTAATCCACCAAGCTGGGTATCGATAAGATGGTCTAATTGACTTAATGCCACTGAGCCAAAGCCAAATGAACCACAGGTTGGATCACAAAATCTGAAGTCGCCATTAGATAAGCGTGCGATAGCGTCATCGTCTTTAGCAATATCATTGATGGCTATCTCTAACATGGCTTGCTTGACCGGGTTAGGGGTGAGGTAGACACCTAGGCCGCCTTTGGATTCAAAGTTAGCACGTAGGAATACATCGAATACTCGGCCTAATAAATCACCAGAGACATCACCTAGGGTGCCGTTTTCTTTTGCTGTGCGTCCATCATTATTGATAACGGGACCAAGGTTTTGTAAGGCTTCAAGTAAATCTTCATAGTTTTTCGGTACAGATAGTCTCAAATGAGTATCGTCTGAAAAAATGGCATTTTTCGATCCGTCATCACTGGTGACAATATAATCCTCATGTGATTTAAACTCATTAAAAGCATCTTTGATTAAGTTGACCGCTTTCTCGCCTTCTTTCTTTACATACTGCCAATTAAATACGGAGCTAAATAGGTGTTTATTGCCCTGTTTATCAGTGAATTGAATATCAGGGTGGTAAATACGGAAGCTTTCTAAAAACAATAGCTTAGCGACTTCTTCAATAATATCGTTTTTATCGTTAACTTTATCTTTAGTAACGCGATAGACGTTTTCATGAAAAGCATCAAAGCGGTGCATTAGGCGCGTATAGATACGCATGGACCAGCGAAAAGTGGGATCACGCTCTAACCGATCAAAACTGTTTAATTCCTCTAAGCTAGGAAGAACATCGACACCATGGGTACCATCAGAGCCATCAGAACCAAATAGACTCAGGATACGGTTGTTAGTACCATCGCTGATAACAGCGAATACTGGCCAATCACTGTCAGTGTCACTGAGTAGCGTATAGGCTAAATCATCAAACTTAGCCGTATCAGCAGCATTTTCCCAATGACCTTCTGCCAGCGCTAGTAGCATGACAGGTGGCGTTAGATTGCCCTCTACCATCCCTTGTACTAAGCCTGCTTTGGCAAAATCGTGCGATGATAGCTCTAATACAGGTTGGTCGAAATTTCGATGTTGTTTAACCAGTTGGTTAAATAGGTCAGTGAGTTGAGCTTGTTTATTACTCTTATTGTCTTTTGCCATGAGATTTTTTGATTCCTAAGTTTTGGTGCTTTGGTTCACAGATGGTTGTTTGATAAATGTTAAGTATCAAGTACTAAAAATGGTCCTTTGACGCTCATTTGTTGGTTTTGTTCAGCCAGTTTACGTAACTGCTGCTCAGTGATAGTCGTGCCAGCTGGTAGTTTCTTTAAAACTTGTGTGAGAGGCATACGCCCACCAGAATTTCGCAATAGAGTAGCTAGATGCTCTGTGATATTGGAGGTTGTTTGATATGCTGATTTAGGTTCGTTTAATACATGACGTGCTGGCAAGGCTGCTAGCCATAGCGCTACTTGGGCTTGATTAAAACCTAAAGAATGCCAAAGCTCCTGCTGTTCACTAAAAAGGTCGTCTGCAGATTTTTCTGACGTTTTCAGTTGATCAATAAGCTGATTAAGCAGTGAGTTTTGAGTTTCTTGATACATAGCTATTCCTTGATTATGGCTTGTTCAGTTTGCTTTAACATCCAAGTGTCAAGGTCACTCCGTTTAAAACGCCAAGCATTGCCTACGCGAAATCCTGGTAACTCATTACTAGCTGCCAATCGATAAATAGTTCTCTCATTGACTTTGAGGTATTCGGCCACTTCTTTAATAGTCAATACTTCACTGTCCATGACGAATAGCTCCTAGTTATGTCGAAAGAGTACATATAAATACAGTTTATACTAGCGGCTAGCCGTGTCAATGAATTACGCAGTTTTTAAGAGCAGGCAAGTCTTAACATTATTTTTGAAAAAGGATGCAGCTAGACAAAAAAGCCCAAGACCTGTGTTAAACAGATCTTGGGCATTTAGGAAAGGGCGTGCTTCAATATTTTAGAGAATGCTTAAGTTTGTTGATACCTTAAGATATCGAAAATATAGGTAAATGCTACGATAAATAACGTGAAAAAGCATCTTCGAAGTCTGTAATATCGTAGCCCTTACCTCGTACTTCATTACCGCGTAAGTCATGCGCCCTGATATCTTTGGATGAAATTTTGAATTCACTCAATCTTTTAGCGATTTGTCGTAAAGTGATAGGCTTTCCATGATTTAAAGTTGACCAACTCATTTCTGGGTCTCGACGTAACTCAGTTAATAAATCCCTACTTAAAAGTCTATTAGTTTGAGTTAAAATAAAAACGGTTCTAATATCAGATAATAGCTGCTCATTTGAACTGGGCTCCTCGCTATCACTACCTGATATTTCGATACAAGCTTTATAAGCCTGCTCTAGCCAGTTATCATCAAGTATAGAAGCAATTTTAAGCAAGATTTCCCAGTTATCCTGTGCCCGATCGTTGACGCAAACAGGTAGCACTGGCATAGCTGCTTTTACCGCTAGCATATTATCATCAGACCATCTAGCGAGTTTTGATTGGATAGTATTAGTGACATCTTCAGGTAGATCGCGAACCCGTTTTTTTGTCTCACTTTTCATTTTTCGACGCAGTGTTAGAGGTATTGATCGATCTATTAATGTGCTAGGGATTTTGCCAATACCCGAGATGGCTTTAGCGCCATAAACATTGAATGGTATTAACTTGTTATCATCACCAAAACAGCGCATAACATATGGATTATCACGACTATGTCCCGCATTTAGTACGCCGCGTATACCTTCATTCTCATTGAGAAACGTGTCAACCTCATCAATAAATAATGTTGGTTTGTAGGCTTCAATGCAACGAAATAGCGCTGGCCCTGTGATGTTAGATGTCGATAGTGACCGATTGCTTATCCTGCTCATCAACGTCAACAGCGTGGTTTTTCCACAACGTTTTTCGGGCGCATTAATCCAGGCAATTGGCAGTATATGGCTTGCTGGTATTACCCAGGTCATCAATATCCATAGTGTAACAGCTACTTTAACTGCGTCAGTACAAGCTATGTGATCGTCCAATATCTGGGATATTTGGTCAGCTAATAGGGCGATGTCTGCTACTGGTTCTGCGTATGGCTCAGTATCAACGACCAAACTATCAGAGGACTCAGACTCCAATCTACCTTTAGCTCTCTTGACCAGCTTATCCAGTGATCGAACTGACATATTGTTGAGAGATTTCGCGGTTTCAGTGCGTTCTAGTTCATACTCTAGTTCTGATAATGTAGCTAGTCTGTCAATCGTAGCTTGTGCTAAATCAGAGCTAATTTTTAGGTCTTGTTGTGGTAAAATAATCGATGATGGCTCGTCAATGTCATCTGTAGTGGTTTTTGAGAGCTGGTCATCCTGCAAGATGAGCAGCTTTTTTATTGGGTCAGCTGATTGCTTATCGGCTAACTCAGGAAGAGAGATATAATCATTCTTACTCATGATTATCTCTCCCCATCGTTAGAGGACGCAGAATGTTTCTCTATCCATTTGTTTATATCAGATAGACGCCAGAGGCTAGCTCCATCTATTTTGATGGGCGCTGGGAATCGATTCTGTCTAATCATCTTATAAATATGTTTGGATGAGAAACCTACGATACCTCGTTTGGCGCTTTTAGCAGTAACTGTTTTCTGGCGACCAGACTGGGTAGTATATGTTCGTGCCTTGATTTCGGGACAGTTAGCAAGGTCTGACATTCGTAGAAATTGTTCATTCGTTTTCATTATAGTTTACTCCGCAGCATGGTTATGGCCAGTAGTAGCTAGTGCTGTTGAGTAATGATAATCGACAGATTTAATAAATAGTATAGTTATGCGCGCATAATAAATTTTATGATAAATTACCTTTTGCAGCTTCACTTATCAATTTATAAACATATTCATAAGTAGGTTTCTCATCTGTATCTATGTATTCTTTAATGTACCTCGTAGTTTCAGCATATTTTTTAAAACCCTGCTCCTCCATTATTGCAAGATACTCTTTTTTCTTCTGTTGTCTATACTCAGACTGTGGAGCCCATCTAGCTTCAGATGCTATAGTGCCGTTTAAGGAAGCCATTTTTTCGAAATAATCATTTCTATCGTAACCAATTTGCACAGCACTGCCAGCGAAAAGATACATTGCGAAGTCATGGTAATTTAAACACAATTCGTATGCAGTTGACTCATAAGCTATCAGAGCTATACTCTTAAAAATATATATTCTAAAAATCTCATCTAGCATAATCCCAATTCTTTTAATCTCTTCAATGGAATGAGGATTTAATATTTTATGAAAAATTTCACGTTTATTCTCAATATCATCTAAAGATTCATCAATTTTAATGAAGTTGCTTTCTATATATCGGTTCAAAGCATACTGATCTATATCAACATTATGTATCTCAGGGTCATAACCTTCTGAGTATTTTTTTATATTTTTAAAAAAATACTCATCATCAAATTCAAATTTCGTATCTACATAGTTTTTAGCAAAAACTTCTACGCTATCTAAAAAGAAAATGTTATTTCTTTGCTTATGGATATGACATGTTTCATGCTCTAGAATTCGTCTAGCTATATCTATAGTTCTTGGCTTAGATATAGTCTGTTCTATAGCAGTATTTACGTTTTTAAAATTCTGCTTTGTTAAGAAGTTTTCAAAAGATTTTTTGTTTGAAGAGATGGTGGTTGATTGATTACTGGAGTTCATCGATTATGCCTATATAATAGTTAAGATTCATAGAAGATATTTATGAAAGTTATATACTTTTTCTTACTAATTTTTTAATACTTTAAAAGTAAATTCGTTCTGTCTTAAATAAAATTTCTATATGTGACTGCGTGACAAAGCATGTAGAATTCTAGTAGCTGGTAAATTTATCAGGGACGTACAACTTTAATTTAATATTATTTTGACATGTAGGAAAGCTGTAATTAGTTTGATTTAATTTGTTTAACGATCTGTATTAATAGATCAGGCGACACACCTTGTGCTTGTAAGCTTTTTATTAAAACATCTTTATCATGCAAAGCTATATCGACCGCTTGCTCATCACGACTACGCATTTTTTTAGTAATTTCATCTGGCGTCATTAAGTCAAAATTAACAGCCTTGCCAGCTCGAAGGTCATCTAAATGATTTGCCCACTGGTTCATCATCATTTGCCGTTCTGCTAGATGGGCTGACAAGTCATAACGTTTTTTTACACTGGACTGCTCAAGGTGGGCTAGCTGTATTTCTATAAGGTTTTGACTAAACTGCAACTCGTATAGTCCTGTGCTGGCAAGCTGCCTAAAGCCATGGCCTGTCATTTTAGGGTAAGGGTCGCCCGTGTAGCCCATACGTTTTAATGCCTGATTGAACCATACATCGCTGTACGGTTTGCTACGCTCAAAGTTATAAAATACGTAACCCGTCTTTTCTGTCAAAGGTCGCATGCGCTCGATAATGGCCATTGCCTGTGGTGACAAGGGAATAATGTGATCTTGACGCATTTTCATCTTATGCGCTGGGATACGCCAAACATTTTTATGATAATCAATCTCTGACCACTCAAAAAATCTTAGCTCTTTCGTTCTGACAAAACACAATGTCATCAGTTGCATGCCAGCGATAGTCTGTTGATGCGCATTTGGATTGTCTGCACCGTATTGATCAATATTGCGTAGTAGCTCAGGGAATTGGTGCTGCTCAATAGCTTTCATGCGCTCAGCTTTATGAGGTCGTAATGCTTTGCTGCGACCATAAGCGATGTTGATGATATCGTAGCCTAATGTATTGATAGCATACTCGAAGACTGAGCTGATCAAGGCAACGCACTTGTGCGACGTATCGGTCGTCCATTTGCCTCGTTCTTCAAAATAGGTTTGGATTGCTAGCCCAGTTTTGATGACGTCCTGTGCAGTAATAGAGGCAATAGGGTAGTCACCAATATGAGGTGAAATATGCTTATCTAAATAATTATGGAGTTTTTGAACGTTCTTGGGTGTAGTGCTAGATCTTTCGTTAATATAGCTCTTAGCGATAACTCTGAATAAATCTTTTTGCTCAAAGTTATTCTTTTCATGACTTTTGTATTCAGTAGGATCAACGCCATCACTGAGCAGTGCCTGAGCTTTATCACGTGCTAGCCGCGCCTCTTTTAGCGACACCTCTGGTTTAAAGGTAGAATCAATAGCTTGTTTGGCTGGCTTATAAATACCAATTTGATACGTTTTTTGCTTAGGTTTGAGGTCTTTGTCAGATTGATAGCGATAAGTCATCTGCCAAAACAGTGAGCCATTTGGATGTTGTATTAGATATAAGTTGTTGCCATCACCATGGCGTGTGACTTTGGTAGGCGTAGACTGTTTTGCAATTGCTTTCACGCCAGCGTCAGTTAATCGGTAGTCTTTTTTTCTTGTCATGGCTTATACCTCAAGGTGTTAAGAGGTTTAACAACAACCTCACTGCATAATTAACAACAAAAAATGACGTTGCATGTTATTTAACAACGCATTTAACAACATTTTAGAGGTGCTAGTAGGTAATGGCAAGTGTTTAATAAAGACTAAAAACTATGTATGATAGGTGTTTAAAGCGATTGAGGTAATGCGAGGTTATGTCTAAATACAATGATTGGTGCGCCCACCAAGACTCGAACTCGGATCGATCGCTTAGGAGGCAACTGCTCTATCCTGTTGAGCTATAGGCGCATTATGGAGTGACATTGTAGGAAAAAGTAGTTATAAAAGCAATCAACAAAAGACAAATAGAGACAATTTGTCGTTACTCGCCATTACTTAGGGCGTCAGCGACATTTACAGTATTGGTATTTGATGTTTTTTGTGCACGTGATGTTGGATTAAATAAGTCATCTACGCTATTTTTATAACCTTCGATATTATAATAATCGTACTTTTCTAATATATCTTGCCCCGTGCTCGATAGTAAAAAGTTACGGAAGTTAATAGCAGCAGTATTCTCTGTCAAAATCACTCCTTCAAGCGTTTGCTTATCTCTCAATGCATAACTGAAAGAATTTAGGGTACGTGCCTCTGCATTATCAATCTCAACAGTATCAGTCTCAGCAGTATCTACTTTTTCATCATCAGTATTACGGATATTTGCTTTGTCTTGGTTTGTTTTATCTTGAGCGGATTTTAGCTCTGTTTGTAACGGTGTGAGACGGTCTGCAGACAAACTGTCGTTAGCGATGATCATGTCTACATTAGTTACTAATTCTGTGCGTTTATTATGGCTAGAATTGTTATCTGATAATGTTAAGAGGTCGTTGGCGGGTACATAACTTGCTAACACCTGCATATGAGGGTAACGAGATTCGAAGCTAACGATGATATCGTCCAAGGGTGCTTGCAAGTTCTCTTCTGCCTTTATGTACAAAGTACTGTCGGTGAGGGTATTCACCTCGTCCTGAGTGGTGGCTGACGGTTCATTTGCATTTGCCATGATCGGTAGTGGATCTATATTTTTACGATTACTGCTCCACAACCAAGTAAAAATAGCGATAAAGATTACTAGCAGCAATAAAATTAGCCCAGCCAGTAGCAGCTTGTAGTCTTTCATATATTACAGCTCTTTTATTAATTGGTTTGTGTCAAGTTTACATAAAATACGGGATTTGACTTATGTTTTAAAGCTGTTGATGCAACACTTCATCTGCTAAGTCCGCAAGCATATCTGCAAAAACATCAGTTTCTGAATCAGGTAAAATTTTTTTCTCGTTATTATTCTTATGACTAACTGTATTATTTTGATTGAATGGCGCAGGTTGCTCGTTTGAAGGAGAAGTAAGATCATTGTTAATGGCTTTTACTTGGTGTGCGGCCAATGGCGATTCGCCCATCGCAAGCTTGTCTTTAAGCCATTTAAAACCATGGACTTCCCACCATGCCTCAAAGCGTGGCAGCGTGCTACCACGCACCGCGACAGGCAGATTCAACGTTCGTAGTTTTTGTGCGAGTATAGGGTCTTTGATGGCTTGATGGATGCTCAAATAAAGCGAGCTACTATCATCGGTATAGGGCTGTCTGTTTTGCCATGATCTATCGTCGATTTTCATGCGCGGCAATGCCCACAGCTCACCGCGATAGTATACAACATATAAACGTCGTTTAGGATGAACGAAAATGGCATCAATGGGACGCAAGGGCATAGTATTAAGTTATTCCATTAAAAAGGGTTATGGATATAAAAATTACAACAGTTGATTTGACAAAAATACTGAATATTTGATTCATAAATATGAGGCATTATAAATGCGACACTATCTGTCGCAAGATATTATAATAGTGGCACGCGTACTAGTAAACGATAGCTATCGATGGCACACTAATAAGCAGCCTATTTTATGATTATTATAAATAAATGCTAGTGAAGCACTGATGGTTAATTACTTTTGCCATTTTCATAGTGTTTATGACGTTCATGCTAGCAGAAATACATTGTAGTAACGACCGTGAAATATGGATTGGTGAGTGTCTTTCGTGGTATTCCTTAGCAGACATTAATATGCATTGAACGGTTAATGCAAATGTTATTCCTTTTCAGGTATTCAAGACCATCCACTTCACTTTATCATTCTTACTATTACCTCAATTAGACTATCCTTTATGTTTACCATTATTCAGTCGCACCGTACCGAAAACCTTGTTGATCAACTGCTCGTGCAATATCAATCAAAGAGCCAGAATATTTTTGAGCCTTTTATCGTTATTGTGCCTTCTATGGTATTGGGTGACTGGTTGGATAAAACCATTGCCAGTCGCGCTGGGATTAGTACTTTGGTGCGTACGAAGTTTTGGGGTCAATATCAGTGGACGCTCATGCAGGATGTGTTAACCCGCCATAACGCGTCTTTGTTAGAGCATAACCCTGAAGCAGTAATATTGAATGTGCCTGAAGTTGCGGTACTTTCACCCACGGTGATGCAGTGGCGCCTGTTCGGCTACCTAACCTACTATCAAGCGTTGATTGTCAATGATGACACCCATCCTGTGAACCCACTGCTGGTATCTTTGATTGGTGAGTCACAAGAAGGCACGGGGCAAGACACTATACAACAAGATAAGACACAACAAGACGCGCGCATTTGGCAGCTGGCAAGTGATTTGGCGAGAGTCTTTAACCGTTACTTGACTCACCGTGAGGATTGGCTGGCGCTATGGTCGCATAACAAGTCGCTCAATGTGGATGAGTTAATCGCAGATAAAGATGCGTTGTCCCTACGTTTTGATCAGTATGCGCGCGGTACGCCTGAGTGGTTGGTGGCGCACTATGTAGAATTAGAGATTGCACAGCGATTCTTGTGGTCGCATCTATTTGCTGATGTACATCAGCACCGTGTGGCAATTGAGAATACCTTTTGGTCAGCTTTAGAAGAAAACAAGGCAAATGAACGTGAGCAGTTGCCCAAAGTGCTGCGTATTTTTACCATTCAGCAATTGCCACAGACCGAGCTCGACTTTTTGCAGCGCTTGTCGAAATATATGAATATTACACTATTGCACTACAATCCCTCAAAGCTGTTTTGGGCAGATATTGTTGATAAATCGTGGCTACAGCGTCAGCAGATCATTAATCCTGAAAGCGTGTTTTTGCGTGATTACGGGCACAGTTTGCTGTCGCGTTTAGGAAAGCAGTCACGCGATACTTTTGCCATGCTGGCCAATTTGTCGGGTAATGAGCAATACCAAGATGCGCTTGTGGAGTGGCAAGATAACTTTGATAGTGGCGTGGATGAGAGTATTTATGATGACGATTTCAGTGCCCAAGATGCACAAAATAGTCCAAGTTTATTGCGCCGTTTGCAAAACGATGTGTTGATGCTTGACGAGCAATCAACCCAACAAGCGACAGCGGCAAAAGTCTCAGAGGCCGTCAGCAACCAAATAGCATTGGATTTTGAGCAAGAAACGTCATGGTATGACGATGAGGTACTAGAAAATAAGCACTTTGAAAAAGATCGTTTTTGGGCAATCTCTTCTCAAGATAATAGCCTAAGCATACATTCTTGTCATAACTTGCAGCGGCAACTTGAAGTACTGCGCATTATGATTGGACGCTGGCTAAATGAGCCCATCAAATCTGGTGAGAAAAAACGCCATATATCCGATATTGTGGTGTTGCTACCTGATGTTGAGCGTCATCATGCGCTAATTAGCTCTATTTTCGTCAATGGCAGAGGACAAGATGGTTTGACTTTACCTGCTAAGGTGACTGGTGTTGTCGATGCTGACATTCGCCAGTTATGGGAAGCGATTATTGGGTTCTATAAGTTGTTGGGCAGTCCTAGCGCTCGTTTTGAAGCGGCTGAGGTTTTAGACTGGCTGATGCTGCCGCCTTTATTTGAGAGTTTTGGGTTGACCCATGAGCAAATGAGCCGTGGTTGTGATTTGTTGGTGGAAGCTGGATTTATCCGCGGGTTTGACGAGCTGCATCTAAAGCAGACCCTAGACGTCAATGACTATGATTATCGCTTTAGCTTTGCACAAGCATTAGACAGATTGACCTTGGGGTTAATCATGCCAGAGGCGAGTATGAGCGATTGTCTATACCCTTTGCATGAAGATGAATGGCCAAGTACGGCTGTGCCTGAGATGAGCTTACCACTAGCGCAAGTGAGTCTAAATGATGCCATTATTGTAGAAGCGCTTTGCCGTATCTATACTGGCTTAGTCGCACGACGTGATGACCACACACAAAAAATGAAAGCGGAAGATTGGCTAGATCAGATTGAGACCCAAGTTATCCATCGATACTTTGGCGATGTCGATCAAACACGCACGATGCGCGCTATCTATAATGCGATGAACGGCTTTAAATCGAGCTTACGTGCCAATCGCCATTATAGACAATACTCTAGTGGTGATAGCAATAGGATAGAAGTTGAGCAAAGGCTGGCAGGCGTCGAGCAATTGCCACTAAAGCTGAGCTTTATGCTAGACAGTATCGAAGCTGAGCTTGAGAGCCAGCAAGTCAGTGCTGAGCCGACTGGCGTGATTACTTTTGGCCGATTTGGCGCACTAAGGAACGTACCATTTGAGTTAGTGGTCATGCTCAATATGGATCTCTCTGAGTTTCCTGGGCGCGACCGTGACAACCGATATGATTTGATGAAAGCGACCAATTCACGGCGCGGTGATAGAGTCAGTGAGGATGATGATAACGGGGCATTTTTGGATGCGCTACTATGCGCACGTAGCGCATGCTGGATATTCTACAATGGCCAAAGCCTGACTGACACTCATGAGCATCTACCAGCGAACCCAGTGAGTGAGCTGCTACAGTTTTTACAAGGTGAGGTACAGTGGCAGGTCAACTCTCTTGATACTCTGCCTGAAAGTATTGATCCAACGACAGAGAGTCTTAAGCGTTATTTACCAAAGCTGATTAAGCAGTGGCTGGTCACTGATCATCCAGCACTACCTTTTCACAAGAGCTTGTTTGAAGCAGATATTGAAGAGGTTTCTGAGCAAAAGACTAATACGTCTAATGCCAATGTTGATCCAAGCAATACGTCTGATGATGTTAGAGATAGCAACCCTGATACTGCAGCAGCCGATGAGCTAGATAGGTTGCTAAATAAAGCCATGCGCAAAACCAAACTGGCTCAGAAAAAACAATTTCCGCCTGCACCGCTCTGGCAAGCGGTGTTTGAGACGCTACAGGAAAGAGTGTCTAGTAAGACTCAGCAATTGATTGGCTTACCCACAAAAGCACAGTACGAAGCCATGGCTCACATGTTTGGGCACAGCTTTGGTCAGCTAGGACAAGTAGACAATCAAACCGTGTCTACATTGGCTAATATGTTTGGATTAGATACCGCTAATGCTAATGATGTCAGTGATATGAACCAAGCGATGCGCGACACCGTATCTAACATTGGCGAGATAGATATTGAGGGTATGCTGGTGTATCAAGTTCGCCATCCTGCCAAAGCGTTTTTGCGTACTCAAAAGGTGCATGTGGTACAAGGTGAGGAAGCGATGGCGCATCAAGAGCCATTATTTTTGGATCACCTGACAACCTACCAAATCAAAGATTATTTGATTAAAGAGATGGCAGTAGCGACAGCTGATAACACTACTCAGCAAGATAGCTCAACTTTGATGTATCAAAAAATCATACCAGCAGGGGTGGCGCGCCAAACCACGTTGCCCAACCAACAACAAAAACTACAGCAGCAGTGCCTAGAGTTTGAAGAGCAATTAATCGCTAATGGCTTTGGTGAGAGTATTGTACCTAATGCAGGTATTACAGATTTGTATCTACTGACACCCACCGCAGAGTACCCCGTTCAGATAGAGCTGGCAGCTATAATTAATCGTGTAAATAATGATGCAAGCAGTCAAATAGATACAGACGCATGGCTCAAAATCCTACCCAGATCTATTAAGATAAAAGGCCTAGTGCCGCTGTTAACGCCAATGCTATCACCAACATCAGTACTATTAGATACCCATGATAAAAGCGCTCATACTCAGGCAGGCGTAACCTATGCCGAGCAATCACCTAAGCAGTGGTTAAATATACTGCCCAATTCTGCCAGTCCAAAACATCTACTCAAGTTTTGGTTGTCTCATCTATATTGGCAGGTTGCCAGACGTACCACTGCTGAGCAGGTGGTGTTAAATGATGGGGCAAGTATTTGGCGCTTTAATAAGTCTAGCTCAAAAGTAGATGCCTACAAAAATTTCATCGCATTTAAACTAAGTCCAATCGTCTATGAAGATGCGGTACTTGAGCTGATAAAGTGGGCAATTTTTGGCAACCTATCAGGTCAAACCCCCATTACATTACTGCCTGAGTATGCGTTAAATTATCTGGCTAAGTGCTTAAAATCGCAAGCAGATGATAATGAAAGCGGCAATTATTGGCCAAAACGAGCAGACTTCTCAGACTGGCTAAGACCTAGTTATAACTCAGACACGGTATACGATACTTGCTCTCAACATGCTATTTGGCAATACGTATTGCGTGACCAAGATGCCTTTAAAGCTTTAACCACGGCATTGACCACTTTGGCGCAACCACTGTATAAGCCGATGTTTACTGCACTAAAAGGATTGAATAGCTAGCCCTTAGTGTGTCTTTTATCCTCTTGCTCTTATAGATAATAATCAAAAGTATACGCCCATATGACAGATTTTACCGACATAACCAATACCGTTGATATCTCTATACAACCGCATTTATTTGATGAGTATCCAAATGAATTTGATGACTCGACTGCTATAGTCGAGCCCAAAGTAGATGTGACACCAGCGGTTGCTGTTGCATTAACGGGTCGTCATCTTATCGAAGCCTCAGCGGGTACGGGCAAGACTTGGACGCTGACTGGCATTGTGCTGCGTTTATTGATTGAAGCGCGGCGTGCGCCAGAGCAAATCATTGCCACGACCTTTACTCGAGCCGCCGCCGCCGAAATGCGTCAGCGCATCCACGACCGTCTGGTAGAGTTTTATCAGCTATTACAATGGGTCAATAACCTGAGTGCGAATACCAATAATAAAGATAACTTATATCCCAGCATATTGCAGGTACTGCCTGACAGTGACGATAACAACAAAGGTAAACCAGAAGGCAGTGATTCAAGTACTGAATTAAATGCTAAGACAGACGTTGATGGGTTCAATCAAGATATTGACCGTGATAAGCAGATGGCTAAGGGAAAGCGCGCACAGGTAAAAAAAGAGCGTGAGAAATGGTTAATCGAGCAAGCCGAACACGTACGCTTAGATGACATCATGCAAGATCCAGTGAACCTGCACTTGGTCGGTTATCTATTAGATCATGTATACAGCTATCCGATGGCAGAGGCGATCAGGCGCACCGCGCTGGTATTAACCACGTTGGACAAACTCTTCGTCGGTACGCTTGATAGCTTGGCGCAAAAATGGCTGACGGAGTACAGTAGCGAAACCGGTCATCAGCAAGGCATGGCGATTATCGAAGACAGCAGTATCGAGCAGGTTACTGACAGCATCATCCATGATGAGCTGCGTCAGTTTCAAAGCCGTTTGTATCATGAGCAGCCTAAATTATATGCACTTATGGATCAGCAAGGTAAGCTGACTGAAGTGCATGATCATAAAAAATTCGTTTCTCGCTCGCTGAATTTTATTTCTGCGCCGATTGATGAGATAAAACTAGAGCAAGGGTTTGACTTTGATGCGTATGAAAAGCTGATTCATGATTTTGCCCAGTTAGATTTAGCAGACATTCAAACCTATCTAAATCCTGATTATAGGAAGTCTCAAGGGTTTAATGGACGTTCCAATTTATATAAACAGTTCGATGCTATTGTTGATGTCCATCAAAAAGTAGCGCAATATCAGCTAGCATTTAACAGTCATTTAAACGAGCGTGAAAATAAGATTCTGACCTCTTTGCAGGATGCCAGATATCCAAATGAAGATGGCAAAATTAAGAATTTTAATAAAGATCGAGAAAAAGAGCATCAGACCCTTTTTGAGTCAGAGACCATCAGTAAGTTGATGGCGCTCTTAGATATGATCGAAGGGCTAAATCAGCATATCCTATTGGTTTTAGCTAATCTTAATCGTCATATCGTGCTTGCAGTACGTGACAGACTGCCCGTTATCTTAGAGGAGCGAGGGGAGACGACCTTTAGTCTGCAAATGGTGCGCTTAAACCAAGCATTAACAGGTCGGCAGGGGGATAAGCTGGCGCGTTATATTCGTCACCATTATCCAATTGCCTTAATTGATGAGTCGCAAGATATCAATGGCGAGCAAGCCATTATGATCGAAAGCATCTATTTGCCAAAGCGAAAAGGTAAACAGTCAGATAATGACAAGCAATCTACCACTAAGAAATCCAATCATGAGTTTCTATTGCTGGTTGGTGACCCAAAGCAGGCGATTTATGGGTTTCGTGGCGGTGACGTGACCAACTATAACTATATGAAAGCGCAGTTTGACAAAAGTACTGTTTGGACACTCAACACTAACCGGCGCTCCACCCTCAGCTTGATTAATTCACTCAACTGCTGGTTTGGTATGCCAGAAGCAAAGACTGCCGAAAATAAGCAGGCGCAGCTGGGTAGCGGTATTTATTATCAGCATAGCAAAGCCTCAAAAGAGCAGAGTAAATTGTCTTGGTTTAAGGATTTGGGCATCCAAGATAGTAGTTTGGTGACTGAGGTGCTCTCTCCTCAGCCAGTGAGCGTATTACACCTACCGAATGGCAAAGAGGGTGAGCTTGACTATGATGAGTATGAAATCACTGCACGCCACATAGCCATTTTGCTTAATAGTGGTCAGACATTAAAAGATAAGCCAATTCAGCCGAGTGATATTGGGGTGCTGGCACGTACCAAAAAAGACTTAAAACAGGTTGAAGATGAGCTAGTCAAACTGGGCGTACCCACCTTGACCACCAGTGATGTCAGTATTTTTGAAACGATTATGGCAGAGGATGTCGCAGCGCTACTCAGTGCCATGCTATACCCGTATCGTCATGACATGATCAATCGAGTATTGACCAGTCATCTATATGGACTGAGTATTAAAGACATCAAAGCGATGATGACGGATTATGAGTCAGGTGTGGTTGAGAATGACAACAGACTTACTGGCATCAACCTAAACGATAATGATGTTCAAAATACAGAGAATAAAAAAAGCTATCAAGATTTTATTACCTATCTAAAAGAAGGCGCACAGCGCTGGCAGCATTTTGGTATCTTATCGGCGCTGCATTACTTATTAGATAAAAGCCCCATGCAACTACAAGGCGTTTGGCAAGCGCTGGCATCTCATCCAGAAGGCGATCGACATATCATGGATTTGCGTCATGTGATGGACATATTGGCACAGTATGGCCTAGGCATGGGTGAGCATGAGCTATTAGCTTGGTTTAGACAGCATATAGAGGCCGCACCCAATAGTGATTGGGCCAAGCAGTATCCGCTACCCACAGAGTCTGGCGTGCAGCTTATGACCATTCATAAGTCAAAAGGACTTGAGTTTCCCATCGTCTATGTACTGGGTATGGGAGATGCCAGTAGGAAGTCAGGCAACAAAGAAGACTATGGACTGTATCTATATAATGCTCAGCAAGCGCCTTCAGCGTTAGTACAGCAATCCATAGAAGATCAGTCAATCGGTAATCAGCGTCGTTTCTCACCATTGCAAAGCTCTGCAACTAAAGAGGATTACTACACGGATATCGAGACAAACGAGGGTTTTGATGAGCTACGCCGACTTGGTTATGTTGCATTCACTCGTGCTAGCGAGCAACTTTATGTGGTGTTGCGAGATCCGAATGACACAAGAGATATGAAGCGCAAACCGGTATTTTATTGGTTTGACTCTCCAGAAGCAAAGTTTGAACTGCCTGATAACCTTAAAGGCACGATAGGTATGCTCAGAGGTCATAAGGTTAATGATTTCTATGATAGTCATTATTCTAAAACAGTGACTTCAATGGATACCAAGCCTATTACCATCGCACCTATGACAGAAGCTATTGAGTATGTTCCTTTTGCTGAGGTCATGAAAACGAATTATTTTTATGGTTGGGCTAAGACCAGCTTTACGGCTTTGGCCCGTCAGCTAGATGAATCAACTCAGGCAATGGCTGTTGTTGATGAGCGTATTGATGATGCTATAGATATTGATATGGCAGACGCTGCAATGTCGGTGGAGCCTTCACCTGATAGTAATGCGTCTATTGAAAAAATTGATGAGCTAAGTCTTAAGTCAGAAGAGGATATTCGCTTCACCTTTGTAAAAGGTGCTAATGCAGGTACGTTTTTGCATGAGATATTCGAAAAAATCGATTTCACTAATAAACTGCAGTGGTCTGGGGTCATTGATAGAGCGGTCAGTAGTTATCAATTACCGCTGGTGTATAGCAGTGCTGAACATCAAAGCCGTAGGTCACAGGGGAAGAGAGAAGGAGATAGTGACTCATTTGACTCTGAGTCAATAGATACGACAAAGCATGAGGCCTTGATTACTTGGATTGAAGAGGTGTTACGTACTCCGCTATTGGCATCCAATCAGCCCTTATGTGCTCTGAATGCAGGACAGCGATTTGCCGAATTAGAGTTTAATATGGGGTTGTCAGAGAGCTTTAAAGCAGAGGATATCAGCAAACTATTTCACGAGTATCTGCCCGATGAGATGGACAAACATGTCAATCTTGTACCGCAAAATAGAACGCACTTGTATCGTTACTTGCGCGGTGAAATCGATTTGGTTTATGAGCATACTGGCAAGTATTATGTGGTCGATTATAAGAGTAATTTTTTAGGAAATAGCCTAAGCGATTACAATGAAAATACACTTAAAAAAGCCATGTCTAAAGCGGGATATTGGCTACAGGCAGCAATTTATCAAGTAGCATTGCATCGATTCCTTTCAATGAGAATCACTGATTATGTAGGCAATGAAGCTAAGTATTTAGGTGCAGTAGAGTATGTTTTTCTAAGAGGGGTATATGACCCCTCTTATCAAACAGCTGATACCGTATCGCAAGATGCTAATAGAACTAGCAAATCGCCACACAACGGTCGCTATGGACTCGTGACTTGGGATATTCCAGTCGATTTTATCAAAGGTTTAGATGCGTTATTTGGTGTACCTGATTAGCAAGCCTACATAACGAATATCATTAATCAAAGATTCTAGAAAGATCAACCAGATCAAAATAGAGATAAGTATATCATGAGCAATAATAATAAAAGCAGTGCAGCAATGGGCTTACAAGAAAGCTGGGCTAGTAATATCAGTGATTATATTTTGCTACGCCGTGAGCAAACGCGTATAGCGTACGACGCGACGGATGCAAAGACGAGTAATGAGAGCAAACAGGTCGACAAGACAGCAGACGGTCATTTATTTAACGCATTGTTCATGATGTTAGCGACTCATTTGGAAGAGGGGCATACCGTATTGATCATTGAGGCCTCTGAGCATGAAGTACCATTGCAAGGTCAAATCAATGATGAGGTAACTACGCTATACGCTTGGCAGCAACAGTTATTAGAGATGCTAGCAATGCCAATATTTGCGCTCATAGATACCAAAAAAAATACGCAACCAGAAGATGAGTCTACCGCTGAAACGTCGCTATTTTTATTGCTAAACACGTTATTTAATAAGCGGGATCAGCTATGGACGCAGTTGGCGCTGAGCAATCATGAAAAGGATATGCTAACCAAGCGTTTTGATACGATTGCTACGTTATTTCAGCTATTGAAAAATACTGATGTCACTTCTTTCATGCGTTTAATTAGTGAACATAATTTGTTCGCTGAGGTTGGTACTGACATTAGTAGTAACAGTAAAGAAAATAGCCTAAGCAAAAATAATCAACCTATTGTTTACAAAGTAACTAACAATCAAAATTCGACAAACTCTATTACTTTCTGGCTACATCGTACATGGCAGGCCGAATTTAATTTAGCAAAAAATATCAACAATATTTTGAATCAAAAAGTAAGTCCTTTACAAATAGCAATACCTGAAAGTCTTCACGAAAATCAAGTAAAGGCGATTAATGTCGCTAATAACAACGCGTTTAGTATCATTACCGGTGGTCCAGGGACAGGTAAAACATACACCGTTGCTCAGTTAGTTATCGCCCTACAACAAGCGACAGAGAGTAGGGGTGATAATTCTGAAAATATTAGATTTAGTACGGATAGTGCGAGTCTAGCATTAGCAGCACCGACTGGTAAGGCAGCACAACGCATGCAAGAGTCTTTGCAAGCGGCTTTGGATGCAGTGGGTATCGATCTACAGCTGCAAGAAGCCAAAACCATCCACCGTTTGTTAGGTATTGGGCGGACGGGCAGACCTCGTTACAATGCCGATAATCCACTTGGCGAAGATATTATCATCGTTGATGAAGCCTCAATGCTAGGGGTTGAGTTGGCCAATTACCTGGTGAGTGCGGTAAAACCAGGGGCAAGACTTATATTGTTAGGAGATGCTAACCAGTTGGCAGCAGTCGATGCAGGGGCAGTATTGGCGGATTTATGCCGTATACCATTTCTACAACCCATTCATGCGGAGCTGACTGAGAGTCGCCGATTTAGCGCAGATTCAGGTATCGGTAAGCTTGCTTATCAAATTAATAAGTTAGAGACAGATACCCAAGACATTTGGCAGCTGTTAAGGCAGGATGAAGCGTTGAGTTTTCAACATGTAAATACACTGCAAACAAACGCACTTATAGATAATAAAGTAAAAAATAGCCTAAGTAATAAAATATTATTATCAAAAATTTCCTCAAATTACCAAAAATATCTAAAAAAGATTAAAAACCTATCAAATGATACGATAGAAAAATCCATACCAGAATCAATAAAAAATACAATTACACCATTAATGGAGACATTTAACGAGTTCAGAATTCTATGTGCTGGCCATAATGGTGAGTGGGGTGACCACTATATTAATAATTATCTCACTCAATGGCATCTTAGTGAGCTGAAGCTACCACTAGGTCAAAACACATGGTTCCATGGTCGACCTGTCATGGTTTTACAAAATAATTATGAGCTAGGCTTATTTAATGGTGACATCGGTTTTTGCCTACAAACAGGAGATGAAAGAAACCGATTAGAAGTGTTTTTTGAGAATAAAGAGCAGGGAATTGCGGTCAATCTACTAAACGAAGAGGTGATTGCCACAGCATATGCGATGACTATCCATAAGTCGCAGGGCTCTGAGTTTGATCATATTGCGATTACGTTTGATAATAGTCATGCAAGGTTGCTTAGCAAAGAGCTTATTTATACAGCGGTGACTCGTGCCAAAAAACAAGTGACTATATACAGTACAAAACACGCTTTTGAACAGGCCGTCCAAACACCGACTGAACGACATACGGGTTTAGCATTGCAGTTTTCTGAACTTGAATAGATGAATATTCAGAAACATAAAAAGAGGGCTAAAATTGCATAAATTTTATAAAGTGCTAGAGCGTATTAATGAAGTCATTTATAGGCCTAACGAACTAACTATAGCCTCAATGGAAGAGGAACAACAAAATCTAGAATATGCTGCTGGTACATTTGAACTAATGAATAAACTGGCTGTTAAAACGGTTAGATTTAGAGTTGCCAAGCAAACATCCACAAAAATAGGGCAGTTCGTTACTTTTTGGGAAAAGGGTTCCAAAGGTATTAATCAACCTTTCCAATATGATTCCTCGCCAGACTTATTGGTAGTCACTACATTTAAAGATAGCCATACATTTGGGCAATTTGTTTTTCCAAAAAATGTCTTACTTAGACATAATATTCTTCAGTCTCATTTTACAAAAGGTAAAATGGGTATAAGGGTGTATCCTAGCTGGGATAAGCCAACCAGTCATACCGCTTTAAAGACTCAAAGTTGGCAGCTCGATTATTTTTTCATGGTTGCTGATACAGGCATACTACCTATAGCAAAAATACGGGCATTATATGAGTAGAAAAATTAACAGTAAGCGTAAAATCCGAGCAATAAAAAAGCATCCGATTTGGATGCTTTTTTTAAATTAAATCAAAGAATTTAAATTTTATCTTCTTTGATGGCATAGATGCCAGGTAGATGACGTAAGTAACCATGGAAATCCATACCACAGCCGTAGACATAACGGTCTGCAACATTGATACCAACAAAATCAACATCAAAACCTTCAACTTTACGATCATGTTCTTTATTAAGCAGAACACAAGATTCAAGCGATAAAGGTTTTTCTTTACTCAATTCTTCAACAACGGCTTTTAGCGTGATGCCTTCATCAAAAATATCGTCAATTAACAAGACGTGCTCGCCCTCGATGCTAACATCAGGCTTGAATTTCCAATCAAGCTCATTGGTTCCTTCGTTATCACGATAGCGTGATGCATGAATATAATGCATGCGATGGTAGAACGTCAAATGAGTCAATAGTTGACCAGCTGGAATAAGTCCACCGTTCATAACAACCATAACGATTGGATTTAAACCAGCATAATGTAGGTTGAGTTGGGCGGCAAGGCGCTCATAAGCAGCAGCTACTTCGATACTGCTGATAAGGCACTCTGAGTTGCGTAATGTTTTTTCAATTTCTTGGTTGCTGATTTGGGTCATCGGGTGCGCCTTCGGTAAAAAGTGCCGCTTATTTTAGCAAATTTTAGTGAATTTGCCCAATACCATCTGTCTTTTGAGGCAAAATTAATCAAATACTGGCATTTATTCCGGCTTTTCTACGATGAAAGGGCGGTAATAGTTTGCCAAACGATTTAAAGAGCGATCAGGTAGGTCAGGTAGCAACTTATTTAAGGCCATACTCATGCCTTTATCAATAGCTGCTTTGGCAACTGGGACAGACTTACGTTTAATCATGCCAAGTTTTAGCGTTTCAGCATAGCGGCTGATAAAATGCGTTAATGTCTCTTCATTCATGGTCTCGAGTGCTTTTTTAAATGCTTTCATATCTACCTGCTCAGGTGTGATCGCAGCAAAGCCTTTTTCGATGGTTTGCGCATCTGCATCAGATAATTTAAAACCCACTCGTTTTACACCTTCATTATCAATAAAAGTTGCCCGATCTCTCAAGAAATGAAAGCTTGGCATCACTTCTTCGTTATTCTCTTTACCGAGTAGGATATTAAGTAGAGTGTCTGTTGCTTTTTCAACTGTGCTAACGATTTTGCGCATAGAGGCTTGACGTTCAGGGTTTGGGATAATATCCACTAATCCAATCAGCAGATTATCGATTAGATCACGTGCTGTTTGATGCGTCAGGGCATCACGATATGGGTAGTATTCTACCTCCTCATTTGAGGAAATCACTTGCTCAGCGTCAATGATTAGCTTTTTTAATTTTTCTGAAGGTACAAACCCAAAATAATGCGCCATGGTGCTTCCTTTATTTGTTGTTTTTCATGTTTAACTAGCGTTACATTCGTCGTTAAATCAGTTAGTATCTAAATGGGTTGCAGTCAAAGACTCACCATATGCTGACTAGTGACGTGTGCTAACTATAAAATGCAAAGCCTTATTAATAGATGATGATACTACAGTACTTCTATAAATGGCCTTTGGACAGGTGTGCTAAGTCACTAGTCGCCGACTAATTTAACATATTTTTTATATTCTAAATTAAAAAGCTTGAACTTATAAGGCTATCTATTACTTGTCTAAGGAGAGATAAGATGAATAGTGCAATCGTGCTAGTGTTTGCTGTTGCCGCTATGCTTTGCGGTTATCTGTTTTACTCAAAATTTATCGCCACTAAAATCTTGGCATTGGATAACAGTATCCCCACGCCAGCGCATACCATGAAAGATGGGGTAGATTATATCCCCACCAATAAATATGTGTTATGGGGACATCACTTTACTTCAGTCGCAGGAGCGGCTCCGATTATTGGCCCTGCCATTGCGGTGATTTGGGGCTGGGTGCCTGCTATCATTTGGGTGGTATTGGGCACTATTTTTATGGCGGGTGTCCACGACATGTCTGCCATTTGGGCAAGTATGCGTAATCGAGGTCAGTCGATTGGCTCGATTGCTGGTACCGTTATGGGTACACGTGTACGTAGCTTGATGATGATCGTGATATTTTTATTATTACTAATGGTGAATGCAGTATTCGGCGTTGCTATTGCTAATATGATGATAAAAACCCCGTCTGCTGTACTGCCCGTTTGGGGTGCTTTGATAGTCGCCTTTATCATCGGTCAGTGTATTTATCGCTATAAGATGAATCTGGTGTGGGTATCAATCATTGGGGTCACCGCTTTATATGGGCTTATTTATCTTGGTCCTATGTTCCCTATCGTATTACCTGAGACAGTCTTAGGGTTGCCTGATAATGCCGTTTGGATCATTATTTTATTTGCCTATGCGGCAATCGCTTCTTTGTTACCGGTCTGGATGCTATTGCAACCGCGCGATTATATCAATGGCTTACAGTTATTTGTCGGTCTGATTTTATTATACGCTGCTATCTTTATTGCTACGCCGAATATTGTCGCGCCAGCAATAAACACAGCATTGCCAGTTGGCACACCCTCTATGCTGCCTTTATTGTTTGTGACCATTGCTTGTGGTGCAATTTCAGGATTTCATGGGTTGGTGGCGACGGGTACGACGTCTAAGCAGATTGATAAAGAAGAAGATGTACGATTCGTTGGTTACTTCGGTGCCATGGGTGAAGGTATGCTGGCACTTGGCGCGATACTTGCCGCAACGGCAGGCTTTGCAACCCTTGGCGACTGGCAAGCAGTTTATCAAAAATTTGGCGATGGCTCTATTGGTGCCTTCATTGATGGTGGTGCGACCATATTGAATGCTGGCGTCGGCATTGATATCGTTTTATCACAGACGATGCTGACGGTAATGGCAGCATTGTTCGCTGGTACTACGATGGATACTGGGGTACGTCTGCAACGCTATATCTTCCAAGAGTTTGGTGAGATTTATAAACTGCCTGTACTGAATAAGAGTGTGGTGGCAACATTGCTTGCTGTTGGCAGCTGTCTGTTATTAGCGTTTGGTGCTGGTGGTATCGACGGCGCGGGCGGTATGATTATTTGGCCGCTATTTGGCACCACAAATCAGCTAATGGCAGCATTAACCTTGATGATTGTAACTGTCATCTTGTTACGTAAAGGCAAACCAGTGTGGTATACCTTAGGGCCATTGTCGTTCTTACTGGTCATGACTGTTTTTGCGTTATTGATTCAGCTAAAAACCTTTTTCAATGATGGCAATTGGCTGCTTATCATTATGGATATCATTATCTTGATAGCCACGATTTTAGTGACATTTGAGAGTCTATCGGTACTCCGTAAAGAATGGTCAATACATAAGGGCAAAAGCAAACTCTAAGCCATAGCGAATAAATAGTTAGATACTTACTGAAATACGATAAAAACGCTAGCAGCAATTGCTGGCGTTTTTTGTCTCATATAGGCATGATAGATAATAAGCATCCAAAAAAGAAGAATGATTATGGAAAACACGGATATAACAAAACCTATAAAAAACATTGAGCCATGGTGGCAACGGTTTGCCGCTGGTCTAAATGAGTTTTATCATGCGCCTTATCGTCAAACGATGGCACGCGCCGCACGTGATGAAGAAGATTTTTTTATGTTACTCATGTTTGCGGAAAGCTTAGGTATCGACAATCCTGCCAGCTTTTATACGCTAGAATTACAGCCATTATTTTTAGAAAATTTTCACGAATGGCATACACGTATGGGCATGGATAGATGTCCATTCGACCATGTCGGTTGCTGCTAACTTCCTTTTAATTAATTAAAATGAGATACAAGTATGGCATTACACCCTTTACATGGCTTGGTAGAGCAACTGGCGCCGCAGCCTATTATATTTATCGGTGGAAAGGGTGGTGTGGGGAAAACCACCACTGCCGCTGCACTTGCCAGCTATTACGCCAATCAAGGCAAAAAGACTTTGATTGTCTCAACCGACCCAGCACACAGCTTGGGCGATGTATTAAATACAAAGCTTAATAACGCAAAAACAGCAATATCACCTTATTTAGATGCCATCGAACTAAACCCTGATGTAATCGTTGACGAGCACTTTGCTCAAGTTGAGCGTACGATTACCTCCTATGCCAATCCAGATATGATGCCAAAAATTCGCGAGCATCTACGGCTATCAAAATCAGCGCCTGGCGCACAAGAAGCCGCCATGCTTGAATCCATGTGTCAGCACTTGGTTGCGGCAGCAGATGCTGGCTATGAGCATATAATTTTTGATACCGCGCCAACTGGGCATACATTGCGTTTATTGGTATTGCCAGAGATGATGGGTGCATGGACAGATGGACTACTTGCTCAGCAGCGTAGACAGGCTAAATTGCGCTCGGTAGCGACGCATTTGGATAGTCATAATCAAAAAGGCAATCAAACAAAGAACCATCAAAACGATGTGGCAAATCCATTTGCGACAAAAAAATCTGATCGCTGGGAACAAGCAGTATCCGTTTTAGAAAAGCGCAAGCAGTTGTTTCGCCAAGCAGGGTTGCTGCTGCATGATCGTACACAAACGGCGATTGTGTTGGTTATGACTGCCGATGTATTGCCGTTGGCTGAGACCAAACGAGCTATCGAACAGCTAGAAGACAGTAAGCTCACGCCAGCAGCAATAGTCATCAATCAATTGATATCAACGACGCAGTCAGATGAGTTTTGGCGTCGTCGTGCTGAGCGCCAGCAGCAATTAATGCAGGATATCGAAAAGAATTTTTCTAAGTACCCCTTGTATCCAATTTATCTGCAGCAAACAGACGTACGCGGAACAGATGCATTAAGTAGGTTATTAAGTACAGTAAGTCAGTAACAGTATTATCCATAGCATAGTGAATAATTAAGACTCACGCTTGTAGGACTGTAATTTGCCCGACAGCGACCATGCCATATCCGCACGCAGTAACTGCGCCTGTTCAGACTTACCACTGCTAAGCGATGACCATTGCGGTTTACCACGGGCTTTTTTTAGCTCACTGGGTAATTTATTCGCAGGCCATACAGTAATAGAATTGCTATCTTCATCGGCATTATTATTGTAACTGCCATTATTTGACGATGCATCAAGGCTGTTTTTCTCGCCTTTATATAATAGTTGAGTAGCAGCATGGCCGCGATGGCGTAGGGCAGTGAGTAAGTCGATCGCTCGCGTTGCTAGCAATGTCAACGTCGCAGGATCGATATACAAGCGTTTTACCCCAGTGAGCCTATCTGCAATATTACTGGTATTAGATAGTAACCCGCCTGCAATACCACCTATCGCTGCACCCAAGCCCAATGTCGTGCCAAGCGCTGCTGCATCAATACCCAATCCTAGAAGCGCACCAGCTGCTGCACCAGACGTCGTACGAATACCATAGCTCTTGAGCAGCTCAGGATCGAATGGATCTTGCTGATATGCTTGTAATTCAAGTGGGGTTGCTGCAACTGCGTTATCATAAAATTTATACAGGTTAAGAAGATTGTACTGCATCGCCCGTTCACTTTGTCTCACGGCTTCTTGCATTTGTTCTAAGACTGGCATTGGGTCGTCATCTTCACTAATCTCACGAACAAAAGCGGCAACATTGATTAAAAAATCAGCAATAATGATATTGGCCTCGTCATACAGTTGCGCCCAGTCTTCAGTGCGCCGTGCCATTAATTTCTCAAGCATCTCAGAGTGGGTAAGCATGGTGGCTAAATTCTGCCATAAGCGCATTTCATCTTCAAATTCAAAAGCAACGGAATCAAAGCGTGTGGAAATATGTAAATTGCGTCTTGCCAGCATGGTCTGCCAATCATCAATATTGGCATTCTGACTGTCGGTAAAGTTAAAAACAGGCATGACAGGAATGGCTGCCCAAGACAAAATAGCCAGCTCGTCTTTATATTTACCCAATACTGGCTCACGAGCATCTACCACATAGATAGCCATATCACTTGCCAGCAGCTGCCGAATTACTTTGGCTTCTTGGCTGTAGTCGTAGCTGTCTGAAACTCTGCTACTATCTATACTTTGAGCAATATCAGCGGCCAAAAATTGCTGCAAGCGCTCAATACCATCACGTCGACTGGCGGTATTGTCCTCCAGCCAATCCATGAGTCCTGAGGCATCCTCTAAACCAGGTGTGTCGTATAACGCCACTAGCACCTCGCCAGTTTGACTGTCTGTCAACCTTGCTTGCTCAACGTGGCGCGTGGTCGCCGCTTCATTTTTGACTTCACCAAAATACACATCACGTAGTAATGTGCGCAGTATGGATGTCTTACCAGTATTGGTATGGCCAACGACGGCCAATTTGAGTGCTTCACCACTGGCGATGGTTTTCTTTGTCATATTTGTCGTTACGGCTGCTGTTGATGGCTCAGTTGGTAAAGGTCGATTGTCCTGAGTTACAGGCGGATTTGAGTTGTCAGGAGTTGGCTCATAAGCCTTGTCTGCAAAGAGACCAGCAGGCTTATTGTGCTCATAATTCTCTTTTTTATTATCATTATTCATAATAGCGTCTTATATTTATTAATGGCCAAAACATACAGTGGTGATCTATTGTAAAAAAATCTACGGAAATTCAGCTTTAGTATCGATATTAAGAGTCCATATTCACTAAGCCAATTTTTCGGGCAGACAAGGCGGTTTGCCACTGCTGATAACGAACATCTTGATGGTTTGCAACCTGCTTGGTTAACTCTAAAGCGCTTGAATCACTCAGCAGCTGCACAATAAGTCCGTCTTTTGCATGGCTAGCGATTTGATCAAGTTTACGTAGCGTACCGCGGTCAGGGAGCGCTTTGCTATGAATACCCAACAAAACTTGCACCGGATGATCATCTAAATATTTTTTGAGGCGTGCCATATCATCGCGGTCATCAATAATGCCAAAATTTTCAATATCGCTATCCATGTTGATATCTGCATTAAGCCCCGACTGCCACCAGTGATTCTGCTCTGATGGATACTCAAGCAAAGCCACCAGTTTCTTGCCAGCGCTGACTTGGGCTTTTGGGGCAATAGGGACGGACGCTTCATTATTAAAGTCATCAGCATCTACCACCTGACGCTGCCAAAAATTCAAAATCTTTTGATAATAGGGCTGTTTGATGTCTAAACGCATTTTTTTGCGACGAAACATCAATGCGCAAAACGCCCAAGCAATCGCTCTTGGTACAATACCGTACATCAGCAAGCTACCAACCAATAAGCCTGCCCATTGCCGTGCGACAGCCAATGGCATCGCATCAGTCACCAAGCGGCTCTGTACAATAGCGGTACTATCCGGCACATCAAATCCCACCATACTTGGTAGCCAGCCAAGTAACTGTGTCAAAGTAATCAGTGCCTGATCGGATAGTAAAGTTGACTCCCAGCTAAAACTATACTGACGGACAATCAACAAAAAGATAATCGCCAGCAGCATACCCGTCAACGTTGCCAGCCATAACTGATGACTAAATCGCCCCAAATACCAGCGCATCCCGCTATGCTGTAATTGGCGCTCATACAGATCAACAGCCGCCTTGGTGACATCATCCTTACCACGTATGAGATAACTGGGACTGACAAAGTTGGCAAACCAATTCGAGGATTGCTTGCCTTGATTAATCACGGTCATCACCAGCCAGCCCAACAGCATAATGGTATGAAACCCTAGTAGGCAGACAAGTACGTAAAAGAAATTTACCACATTGGTCTGTAGTAAGGTAAATAAGCCCAAAAATCCCGATAGACACCACAGCACGCTCATGACTACCATGAGGCCTTTAATACGACCGTCAATTTTGCCCAATACTCGTGCCAGCTCACCGTTACTATCGATACGTGAGGCTCGGCGGTGCAATTTTTGAATGGGCTTGCCATCCTCACCTTGTAGCTTTTCCGTGATAAGTAGCGGGTCAGTGGCAAAGACATGTTGCTGAGTCTCAAGCGTGCGTACCAACTCAGTCAATTGATCTTGGGGTGATAGCATAATGCAATAACATCCATATAAAAGCGTTTATGTAGGAGATGATTTTTGATTATTGTAGCGTATATATAATACTGATGACGTCTATTATTTTGAGAGGATACTAGCCAAATGTTAGCAAACGGACATTGATTAAGCATTTTTATCATGGTAAAGACAATAAAAATCAGCCAAAATAAATAATGCACAGAATGATAATGACAAGGGTAAAAAACGCTGTTAAAAAAGAATCCAAAAAAGGAATCGTTATGAATAACAGAGCGTATCTAATCGTTGGTGGTACAGGCGGCATTGGTAGAGCGATGATCAAGCAATTAGTAGATAACACTGCCAGTGACAATGACAATAAGAAGACCGATAATGGTGAAAAACAAGATATCCATGTTTTTGCCACTTATCATCGAAACATACCTGATTTTGAGGCAGACAATCTGCATTGGATATCCATGAACATCTGTGACGAACAAAGTATCCAGCAAGCAGCCAAGGTCATTCAGCAGCAAACCCCTCATATTGATTGGATTATCAATTGTGCAGGATTGTTGCATACGGCGACGCAGCAGCCAGAAAAAGCACTGCGTCAGGTTGATACTGAGTTCTTTTTACAGAATATGCAAGTGAATGCCTTAGCTAGCTTGCTTATAGCCAAACATTTTAGACCCCTATTAGCCAAATCTGCGCGTAGTAATGACAAGCCCGCAGTTTTTGCGACGATTTCCGCGCGCGTTGGTAGTATCAGTGACAATCAATTGGGCGGCTGGTATAGCTATCGTATGAGTAAAGCGGCACTCAATATGGGCATGAAAAATCTGAGCATTGAATGGAATCGCTCGCTTAAAGACGTGTGCGTGGTTGTCATGCAGCCAGGGACGGTGAATACGCAACTATCCGCACCTTTCCAAGGCAATGTGGCTGAAGGTCAGTTATTTTCGCCAGCCTATAGTGCAGAATGCTTATTAGAAGTACTTAACCGTATGACAGCTGCGCAATCAGGAAGCTTTGTTGACTGGGCAGGGGAATCCATACCTTGGTAGCGCTAAACGATTAAAAGGTTCATAAAGCCAATTCAATAGATAAAAACAGGGCGTGTCGTTGTCGTTAATATGATGACAATGACAGGTCCTGTTTTATTGATAATATAAGGGTGATTCTTAGATAGGAAAATGCTTAGTTCGCCATAAATAAGTCCATAAACTCATGTACTGCGGTGTGTTCTAAGCGCTTTTGATCGCTACAAAGGGCAAAAATATCCTGACAGCGACTGTCGATAAATCGCGTCGCCAAACTGGCACGAAACTTGGCTTCTAAGATAGGCAAGCCTTCTTTGCGGCGACGTTTATGTCCGATTGGGTATTCGACAGCAACCTTGTCGGTACTGCTACCATCTTTAAAGAATATCTGAATGGCATTGGCAATCGAGCGCTTACTTGGGTCATGATAATCTTTTGAATAACCCGCATCTTCTTCTACGATCATCTTGCGGCGTAGCCCATCGATCAAAACATGGTGCTGCGCATGATAATCGTCTTCATAATTTTCTGCCATTAAATCCCCAGTTAGCAAAGGCACCGCGACCATATATTGCAAACAATGATCTCGATCAGCAGGGTTGGCCAATGTGCCTTCTTTAGAGATGATTCTAATCGCGGATTCATGGGTGGTCAGGACAATTTTTTCAATATCGTCGATTCTATCGTCAATACGTGGATGTAAAATAACAGCAGCCTCGCAAGCGGTCTGTGCATGAAACTCGGCAGGGAAGCTTAACTTAAATAAGATATTTTCCATCACATAACTGCCAAAATCACGCTGAAAAGTAAAATGGCGCTCGTTTTCAGGCTTAAGGGCTAAGTCTTTATTGGTATGGCTAAACAACACGTCATAAAACCCCCACTGCGGTGCGGAGAGTGCACCAGGGATGCCCATTTCACCGCGACGGGTAATATCAACCAAGCGTACCGCGCGACTGGTAGCGTCGCCTGCCGCCCAAGATTTACGGCTACCGGCATTGGGTGCATGACGATAGGTGCGCAGTGCTTGACCATCGACGATCGCCTGCGAGATGGCAGCCATGATACGCTCACGTGGCAATTTATAGAGCTTGGCGACCACAGCAGTAGAGGCCAATTTAACTAAAAACACATGATCAAGACCCACACGGTTGAATGAGTTTTCGAGTGCAATGACCCCCTGAATCTCATGCGCCATAATCATAGCCTCGAGCACCTCACGCATGGTTAATGGCTGATGATTACGACTGATATTTTGTTGGCTGATATAGTCGGCGACCGCTAGGATACCGCCTAAATTGTCCGAAGGATGTCCCCATTCAGCAGCCAGCCACGTGTCATTATAATCAAGCCAGCGCACGATACAGCCAATATCAAAGGCGGCTTTGATAGGATCTAAACGATGGGATGTGCCTGGAACGCGCGCGCCATGGGGTGTTAGCTGATCGGCACAATCTGGTCCCAAATGCTTGGTGCACTCAGGGAAACGTAACGCAAGCAGGCCGCAACCAAGCGTATCCATTAAGCAGAGGCGTGCGGTATTCCAAGCATCTGTGCTATTGGCGGAGTCGTTATCTATAGAATAGTTGAGCACATAATCAGCAATCTTTTGAATCTCAATATCGTATTCTGGTCGAACATTGCTTTCTACCGTTGCATCATTTTTATTTGAGTTATCATTTGACATGGTTGTCTCCTCTTCCTTGAGTGTGCTACTTCCTTGACCTATTATCTCGGTAATGCTTTTAAATTAGCCATCATTTAAAAGTAGCATACTCAATATAAAACAACCAAATTGAATTATGTTAAGAATTAAAACCTTGCGAGCAGCGCGCTTAAATCATCAAATATAGCAGACCTAACACAAATAAGGCCGCCATGATAAACAGCAGAAAACTTAATACTTTGTTCGTCGTGGAGGCAGTATCAGCACGCTCTTTTTTTACTTTGTTTTTCTTGGCAACGTATAGAACCATTTTTACATGCTCTATATTGTCTTCAAGATAATGATCACCTTCAGGTACAAATCCTAAAGATTCATAAAAGCTGAGTAAATAGGCTTGTGCAGAGAGTATAATTGGGCGCTTCTTACCGTATTTTTTACGGCAGTGCGCAATGGCATGAATCATCATCTGCCGTGCGATACCCTCACCTCTGTGCTCTGATAATACCAGCACTCTACCGATGGCAGGCATAGCAGTATGATTGGTCTTAATCGTAGGATCGGCGACTGATAGATTGGATTTTAATTTATTAAATTCAGGCGGAATGATACGGCAGTAGCCTACCAACGCCTCGTTTTGATGCGCGATAAGATGTAGGCAGTCAAAGTCTACCTCATCCATATCTTGATAAGCGCAGTTTTGCTCAACCACAAACACTTGCGATCGGGCTTTTAAAATATGGTACAGATCAACTGAGGTTAATTCATCAAAGGTTTTTATCGAAAATTCACAAGTCATAGTGGGCTAGCTTCTGGCAATAGGCGGTAAAAGATTGGCATTATAACGATTTAGGCACACATTAACCATTCCTAACCATTTAGAGTCTGGCTGATTTTATCCAAATTCAAGCTGTCAGACATGGCGCTAAATATCTCAAAATACTTGCCGTGTTTCTCATATAGCGCTTCATGCGTACCGGTTTCAACCACGCGACCATCTTCTATCACAACCAAGTCATCGGCATCGATAATTTGTGCAATATTATGCGAGACCATAATCACGGTACGGTCTTTTTTGATGAGATCTAGACTTTTCTTCACTTGTTGGCTGGCGATGGCATCGAGGCTAGCAGTTGGTTCATCCAAAAACACAATGGGCGGATCTTTTAAAAACATCCGTGCCAGTGCGATACGTTGCTGTTGACCACCAGACAATGACTTTGCTGTACTCTCATAGCCTTCTGCTAAATTAATAATTTGCTCATGAATCGAGGCTTTTTTAGCAGCGACGATAATATCTTCATCAGTGGCATTCATATCGCCATAACGAATATTTTCGCTAATCGTACCTGAAAAAATATGATTGCTTTGTAGTACCAAGCCAATATTTTGACGCAATTCATGGGTATCGCAGTCGGCCAAATCATACCCATCTAAACATATTGTGCCAGCATCTGGCGCGTAAAACTTGACCAATAGATTAATAATGGTACTCTTGCCAGCGCCGCTTAAGCCCACCAGCGCAGTAATGCGATTGGGTTTAATAGTAAAACTGACATCTTTTAGCGCTTGCGTGCCATTAGGATAAGTAAAATCAACGTTTTTCAGCTCAATGTGACCTTTTAGATTTTTACTGCTCCTGCCATCGACATTTTCAACTTGCTCGTCATCTTCCAATATATCAAAAAAGCCTTCAGCATAAGTCAGAGCATTGTTGATTTGATCATAGATACGATGCAATTGACGAATAGGGGCGGCGACATTTTGAAACAGCATGACATGGAATAAAATCATACCGATGGTCATCTGGCCTTTTAATACAAAGTAGGACGTTAGCACAATGATAACCACCACACCTATTTGTTCGATAAAGGTTTTTATTGCATCATAAATAAAACCAATACTACGAATACGCAGCTGATTGTCAGTCATGTCTTTTTGAATGGTTAAATGCTTTTCTGCTTCTATCGACTCACGGACAAAGGATTTCACCACGCTGATAGAATTAATCAGTGATATCACCAAACCACTTTTGGCTTCTCTATAGCCACGCATCTGTCGACGAAAACCTTGTAGACGCCGCGCTTGTTTTTGACTGATAAAAAAGTAAATGGGAATGATAATAAGACCGACCAAGCCTATCCAAAAATTGGTCGAAAACATAATGATGAGTGAGACGATCGCACTGGCAAACAGCGGTAGCATATCGATAAAGAAGTTTTGCACTAAACTGGTTAAGCTGCTGACGCCATAATCGATACGCGTTTGCAACTTGCCGCTGTCGTTTTCGCTACTGGTATAAAATGCCATCCGATAGGTGAGGATGCGCTCAATGATTTTTTGCGATAAATCACGTGATAGATTGATACGAATCTTTTCGCCGAAGAAGCGTTGCCCAAACGAGATGAATATCGACAAGATCTCTTTGGTTAAGAGTACCGCACTGATAATGGTCAGCATGCGCACGCCAGCTTCCCAAGGCTCAGCGAGGGTAGCGATTTCGGTCAAGGTATCAACGGCATAGCGCAGCACAAAGGCATTAACTTGCGCGGTAAAGGAGCCAAGCACCGTTAATATCAAAGTGGCAATAATTAAAACTTTATATGGCGCGGCAAAAATGGCAAGCTTTTTGAGGATATCCCACAGCAATGCGCGCCGCTCCGTTTTTTTGAGCGGTGTTTTTTTGTCTAATTGCATACGGCGTGGCTGGGGAGATGTTGGCATAACACTCTATCAAAAATTAAAATAAGCCATGACTACGTTTAAAACGCATCCGCTGGCACAAAAACTTCACCGACCATGATACGCCTTGCTGAGCGGCTCATCGACACTTTTTTAGCTTGCCAGCGCCCATCGACCAGCTCAGTCTTACCACCGACAAGCAATGTACCTGATGGATGACCAAAACGCACCTCTGCCAGCTCACCAGCGCCTGCCGCTTGATTGACGAGTGTGCCTTGTGTGGTTGCAGCAGCGGCTATCGCAACGGCGGCTGTGCCCATCATGGCGTGATGCAGTTGCCCCATACTCATGGCACGAACGACCAAATCGATATCACTAGCATCAACTGACTTACCACTAGAGGCCGTATAGCTCTGTGCTGCGCCAACCCAAGCAACTTTAGGAATATGCTGACTGGTCTGTGCCTCGCTCACGTCTTTAAACAATCCCATCGCCACACCGCCTTTAGCACGGATTTTCTCAAGTTTGGTGAGTAACTCATTGTCGCTATTGATGTCGCCTTGCAACTCAGTACCAGCAAAGCCTAAATCTTCTGCTTTCATAAAGATGGTTGGGATACCTGCACTAATAAAGGTAGCTTTGACGCTATCGGCATTTAGACCGCAGCCAGATACATCGAAGTCATCGACCAAGTTGCCAGTAGGGAACATATCACTAGTAGCGTCCACAGGGTCGATAAACTCAATTTTGACTTCAGCCGCTGGGAAGGTCACACCGTCTAATTCAAAGTCGCCCGTTTCTTGAACGTGTACTTTATCATTTACGTCTTTATAGACTGGCACATGGGCAATAATGGTTTTACCGATATTCTCTTGCCAAATGCGTACTTCACAAATACCGCTATCCGCATTGTCATCGATGCTGTCAGCAATCTTGTCAGCATCAACCAGCCCCATATTAATGGCACAGGCACCAACGGCTGCGGTTAAGTTGCCACAGTTTCCTGCCCAATCAATCATTGGCTTGGCGATATTGACTTGTCCAAACAGATAATTCACGTCATGATCTGATTTATCAGAGGCCGACAAAATAACCGTCTTTGACGTGCTAGAGCTGCCATTGCCGAGACCATCGATTTGCTTGCCGTAAGGATCTGGGCTGCCGATGACACGTAGCAAAAACTTATCACGTGGCTCGCCAGCGACTTGGCAACGCTCAGGTAAATCAGATATTTTAAAGAAAGTGCCTTTTGAGGTGCCGCCGCGCATATAAGTAGCGGGGACAGATAGTTGTGGGGCGAAAGCAGAGTTTGGTTGGGTCATCTTCAAAGTTCCTTTTTTATGGTATTTTTTAAAATAAAATTAATTGACTAGCGTTTTTTTCTGCAATGACTACGCACTCTAGTACCATTTTTTCTTACATAACCGTTTACCCAAGCTTCACTTGCAGTACATTGGTTTGTATAACTTCTTTGATTTTGAAAAACTTCACAAGGAATGCCATCATTATCGGCATCTAAATTGTATGGGTCATAATCTGCATTAAATCCATGTTTCTTGAAAAATTGCATTGCCTCAACTTGGCTATCGAAATCTTTACAGCTGTAACTACCAGATAAAGGAGTTTCTGCCAAAGTCATTTTTGGGATGTTCGGTTTTGTCTTTAAATAGGAATCAGCGCCATCTGCCAATAAAAAGATATTAGGACTTACACCTATAAAAATTTCTCTACGTGTCTCCGAGGGGTCAAACGCAACCAAAATTTTTGTTTCGTTGAAATAATAGGCTTTACCATAAAAATCTATTGCGCCGTCGTCATCGCGGGAAACAAACCAGTCAGAGTAGGGTGTGAGCTGATGTCCAAAGGATTTTACAGAAGATTCCCAATCAACGATAAAGCGTGTCTGATCTTCTCCATAACTACCGCATAGCCAGTCGGTTTCAGGGTCTTGAAGTGCGTAAGAATCACAAGTGGCTACTGCGCTGCCCAAGCTGTTTAGCGCTTTTTTTGAAAAATTATAATAAGTAGCTTCCCTGTCCATTTCCTTAGCAAAGCATGAACTGCAAAACATGAGTATTATTAGAAATAGGTACTTCATGCTTGAACCTTAAATGTGAAATTTATATAACATTGGATAGGTTGGGAGGATGAAACGACTCCCAACGAATAATTTTTTAAAATTAATAATGATAGCGACAAGAGATAACAGTCAGATAGTTATCATCGACGGCATATACCAACCGATTGGCGTCATCGATACGTCTTGACCAAAATCCAGATAGGTTTTCTTTTAGGGGTTCAGGTTTACCAATGCCTTCAAACGGACTGCGCTTGCAGTCGGTGATGAGCTTATTGATACGTTTAAGTGTTTTTTTGTCTTGTGTCTGCCAGTACAGGTAATCCTTCCACGCTGCATCGGTCCATGCTAATTGCTCACTCATTGTTAGACCCTTTGGATTGATTAAAGCCTTTGAGTTCAAGCATTTTCAATGTCGCTATCCGTATGCTTATTGTCATCGCTGCTACCATCACTTTTACCACTGTCATCTGCCGTATCAATTAGCTCACGCGGAACAGTCTTGCCAGCTTTATATTGGGCAATAGAGTCCGCTAAGTGCGCCGCATTGGCAGGAGATTTTAGTAGATAGACGGTTTCCATCAGGCTATTGTAATAATCAAGTGACATCACAACTGCATCATCAGCGTCACGGCGGGTCACGATAGTGGCGTTGGCATCATCATTTACCGTATCTAGGACGGACTTTAGGTGCTTTCTGGCTTCTGAAAAACTAACGACTCTCATGGCTTACTCCTTTCATGACATTCTGCATAACTTGTACAATATATAGTACATATTACGCTATTGGTTAAGTAAACTCAATATTTAGCTACTATCCAATACTTAGGCATAAGTAACAAAACTCAGTGTATAGAACGCAAAAGAAAATAAAAGCCGATGTCATATAAACAAGTTATACAACAGCGGCGATTTTTATGCTTTGTGGTTTATCACACTGAAGGCCTGCATGATAACCTTAGACGATATCGAGTGTACCTTCGATAAACTCTTTAGCAAAACGCTGTAGCATACCGCCTGCGTTGTACATTTTTACTTCGTCAGCAGTATCTAAACGGCAGATAATTGGCGTCTCAGTGGTACTACCATCAGTACGATGAATCACCAACGTCATTAACCCGCCAGCAGAGACTTCGCCCGTTACATCAAAGGTCTCCGTGCCATCGATATTTAATGTATGGCGAGTTGTGCCTTCTTCGAACTGTAGAGGTAGAGCGCCCATACCTACCAAATTTTGACGATGAATACGTTCAAAGTCTTCAGCGACAACGGCTTCCACGCCAGCGAGACGGACACCTTTGGCCGCCCAGTCACGACTTGAACCTTGACCATAACCATCACCTGCGATGATAATAAGCGGCTGCTCACGGTTCATATAGGTTTCGATTGCTTCCCACATACGCATGACTTGACCTTCTGGCTCGACGCGCGCCAGTGAACCTTGGATAACGTCACCGCTCCTACTATCAATGCCGTCACGTACCATCTCGTTCAATAGTTTAGGATTGGCAAAGGTGGCACGTTGCGCGGTTAAATGGTCACCGCGATGGGTCGCGTATGAGTTATAGTCCTCAGCGGGTAGGCCCATCGTGTCCAAATACTCGCCAGCTGCCGATGCACCTAAAATGGCGTTTGATGGTGACATATGGTCAGTGGTGATGTTGTCACCAAGCACTGCCAACGGACGCATACCTTTTAGTTTGTTCATCGCTGCCATTTTGCCTTCCCAATACGGCGGACGGCGAATATAAGTGGTCATTTCACGCCAGTCGTACAATGGGCTTAACGCTTTGCCCGTGTCTTTTTTGGCTTCGTCAAACATGGGAATATATACAGCATTGAACTGCTCAGGCTTCACGGCAGCAGCAACGATGGCATCAACTTCTTCATCATCAAACCAGATGTCTTTTAGATACACATCATTGCCGTCTTGGTCTTTGCCCAACGAGTCTTTCTCAATATCAAAGCGAATGTTACCGGCGATGGCATAAGCGATAACGAGCGGCGGTGATGCCAAAAATGCTTGCTTGGCATACGGATGGATACGACCATCAAAGTTACGGTTACCAGACAGCACAGCCGTAGTAAATAAATCGTTATCAATGATTTCTTTTTCGATATCAGGATCGAGCGCGCCGCTCATGCCGTTACACGTCGTACAGGCAAAACCAACCACGTCAAAGCCGATTTCTTGCAATTCTGGCATCAAACCTGCTTCTTCTAGGTACATTTTTACGGTCTTTGAGCCGGGTGCGAGTGAAGACTTCACCCAAGGTTTACGTAGTAATCCTTTGGCATTGGCGTTACGAGCGACAAGGCCTGCGGCGACCATGTTACGAGGGTTCGAAGTATTGGTACAGCTGGTGATAGCTGCGATAATCACTGCGCCATCTGGCATCAAACCATCTTTGGGTTCAGGTAGTTTTTCATCAGCACCATGAGCAATACCTTTGGCAACCAAGTCAGTAGTCGATACACGTGCATGTGGACGCGAAGGGCCTGCCATATTACGTACCACTGCTGATAAATCAAACTCCAGCACACGTGCGTATTCGGCTTTTTCCATACCGTCAGCCCATAATCCAGTTTGTTTAGCATACTGCTCAACCAATTTGATCTGAGCCTCAGAACGACCAGTCAGACGTAGATAGTCAATAGTTTGCTCATCGATATAGAACATCGCAGCAGTGGCGCCATATTCAGGCGTCATATTGGAGATAGAAGCACGATCACCGACACTTAACTGACGTGCGCCTTCACCAAAGAATTCAATATAGGTAGAGACCACGCCTGCATCACGTAAAAACTCAGTCATCGCAAGCACGAGATCCGTGCCGGTAATGCCTTTTTGCAATTTGCCTGTTAATTTAACACCAACATAATCAGGTAGGCGCATGTATGATGGGTTGCCTAGCATGACGCTTTCGGCCTCAAGTCCGCCAACCCCGATTGAGATAACGCCTAGCGCATCGACCATAGGTGTGTGGCTATCAGTACCGACTAACGTATCGGCAAATGCAACTTCTTCACCGGCTTTATTGTGCACGACCTGTACGACAGGCGACATTTTTTCTAGGTTGATCTGATGCATGATGCCGTTACCCGGTGGCACGACATTGACATTATCAAAAGCATACTGACACCAGTTGATAAAGTGAAAACGGTCATCGTTACGGCGTTCTTCGATAGCACGGTTTTTCTCAAATGCGTCTTCTTCAAAGCCTGCGTGCTCAACCGCCAATGAATGATCAACGATAAGCTGAGTCGGCACGATAGGGTTTACTTTAGAAGGATCACCGCCTTGTTCAGCAATGGCATCACGCAAGCCAGCCAAATCAACAAAAGCCGTCTGACCCAAGATATCGTGACACACCACGCGGGCAGGGTACCAAGGAAAATCAAGATCTTGCTTGCCTTCGATATGCTGCTTTAGCGCATCGGTTAACTCTTCTGGTGGGCAACGGCGTACTAGGTTTTCACACAATACTTTTGATGAGTACGGGAGCTTGTCATAAGCACCCGCTTGGATACTCTCGACAGCCTCACGTGTGTCAAAATAATAAAGATCAGTACCTGGAAGCGGCTTTTTAAATTGTTCGTTCATTGGTTGTACTAGGGCGTTGTCCATAAGTCACCTTTGGCGGTTGGCTGATTTAAATGAATAATTAAGCGTCAATATTAGGTAAAAAAGTCATTCCTTTAGCAAAACCATCATTTGCTTTTGTAGGCTTTGCTAAAGAAGTGATATTAGAATTAAAAGGGCATGGTCTATAAAAAAGATAGCGTATGACGATTAAACCTAGAAAGATCATAGCAAGGCTCAATCATCATACTTCTATCAGCTAGCGGCAGTGCTAGCTGATAATAATTACTTAGCAATAAACACTTAACAGTAGCTATTTAATAATAAACTTAACGCGCACTCATATCAGGCACAGGACGCAATTCTTCACCTGTATATTCTGCACTTGGGCGAATGATACGGTTATTTGCACGTTGCTCAAATACGTGAGCGGCCCAGCCTGTTAGGCGTGAACAGACAAAAATAGGCGTGAACAACTTGGTTGGGATGCCCATGAAGTGATAGGCAGACGCATGGAAAAAGTCAGCATTACAGAATAGCTTTTTCTCGCGCCACATGACTTCTTCACAGCGTACTGATACTGGATATAAAACTTCATCACCAACGTCAGCGGCTAGCTTCTCAGCCCAACCTTTAATCACCACGTTACGCGGATCTGATTCGCTATAGATAGCATGACCAAAGCCCATAATTTTGTCTTTACGTGCCAGCATACCCATCATCTCGGTTTCGGCTTCATCAGGTGAGCTAAAACCTTCAATCATATCCATCGCTGCTTCGTTAGCGCCGCCATGCAATGGACCACGTAGTGAGCCGATTGCGCCGGTGATACAAGAATGAATGTCAGACAAAGTAGATGCACATACACGAGCGGTAAAGGTTGAGGCATTAAACTCATGCTCTGCGTACAAGATAAGCGAGACGTTCATGACTTTTTCGTGTAGCTCGTTTGGTTTTTCACCTTTAAGCAAATGCAAAAAATGACCGCCAATGGTAGCGTCATCCGTATCAGTCTCGATACGCACATTGTCATGAGTAAAACGATACCAGTAGTTGATGATCGATGGAAATGTGGCCAACATACGATCAGCTTTATCGTTTTGCTCAGCAAAGTCAGTTTCGGTCTCAAGATTACCAAGCATAGAGCAACCAGTACGTAACACATCCATTGGATGGGAGTCGGCTGGGATACGCTCAAGAACGTCTTTTAGCGCTTGCGGCAAACTGCGCAAGCTTTTGAGCTTAGCTTGATAGGCATCAAGTTCACTTTGAGTAGGCAAGTTGCCGTATAGTAGCAAATAGGCCACTTCTTCAAAAATACATTTATCTGCCAGCTCTGATACATCATAACCGCGATAGGTCAGACCAGAGCCTGATTTGCCGACCGTAGATAGAGCGGTCTTGCCAGCGACTTGTCCGCGTAGACCTGCGCCTGACAATACTTTTGTTGATTGGTTTTGTGCTGCCATGTTTACATTCCTTTTGTGGGTAGCTTTTTTGAGTTGAAAAAGGGAGTACTTATAAAGGGAGCTCTTATAATTAATTTGTTCAGTGATCCATTCATTAGTGAATTACTGACTACAGTTAAATACTACTTAGCCTCTGGGCCATCTAAATCGACATTACAACGCTTAAATTCAGCTTCGATAGGGCCATTCAAGACTTCCATCGCGCTGCCTTCGCCTTCAGCATTATTGATCTTCATATACTTCACACCCAGCGGTGACTCCATGAATGTCTGAATCTCAGTCATTTCTTCTGGAGTAGGTTCAGCCATTGGCGTTGCAACTTCTTCACCATTCATGACGCGCAATTGCTCATTGCCAAAAGCAATCAACTTTTTCCCCACATCTGACGTATAAAAGTCATCTAACTCTTTTAACTCTGCATCGGTAAACTGACTCTTATAAAAACGATCAACTTCCGCTTTACCCAAATTCTTATCACGTGATTCAAGGCAGCTGACTTGCTCTGCACTAAGTGCCCCACTATTAATAACTGGTGCAAATAGTAAGCTGTTGACGGTATCTAGCGTAATCGTTGTCATGACCAAGTCGTTTTGGGCATCAGTATCTGATGGTGCAGCTTGGGTAACAGCAGTGTCGCTCGCATCACTGGTGGTATCTTCAACGGTTTCTGGTGTTTTATCACAGCCCGTCATGAATAACAGCGCAGCAAGCGTGCTACTAAGTAGTGAGGATTTGACAACAGTATTAGACGTAAAAAATGACATAAATAACCTAAAATTAAATGAAGACGGATTTCGAAAAGATAAAGCACTCAAAGGTGATTTATCCTATCGGAGTTGCCAATGACTAATCATTAACTACTTATTATCAGCAAATAGCTTGTCTAGTGTCTGCTCAAACTCATGATAGTTTAAGAAATCATACAGCTCCATGCGGGTTTGCATGGTATCGACGACTTTTTCTTGTGTGCCATCAGTCAATAGATGCTGATAAACGTTCAACGCTGCTTTGTTCATCGCGCGGAAGGCTGATAGTGGATAGAGCACCATATCGACACCCACGCCATACAGCTGGTCAGTGGTATATAGATCTGTCTGACCAAACTCTGTCATGTTTGCTAGTACTGGAATGTCGAGTACATCAGTAAATTTACGATACATCTCGATATCTGTGAGCGCTTCTGCAAAGATCATGTCTGCGCCCGCTTCCTGAAAAGCAACGGCACGTTCAACAGCAGCGTCTAAGCCTTCGACTGATAGCGCATCAGTACGCGCCATGACCACAAAGTCAGTGTCAGTTTTGGCATCCAATGCGGCTTTTAGACGATCGACCATCTCTGAGATGCTAACAATTTCTTTATTTGGGCGATGACCACAACGCTTTTGCGCGACTTGGTCTTCGATATGTACCGCTGCAACGCCTGCTTTCTCCATTTTTTTGATGGTTTGAGCAATGTTAAACGCGCCGCCAAAGCCAGTATCGATATCTACCAGGAGAGGAGTGTCGACCGCATCGGTGATACGTCGTGCATCTTCTAGTACATTATCAAGACTGGTCATGCCCAGATCAGGCAAGCCAAATGAAGCGTTTGCCACGCCAGCACCAGAGAGATACAACGCTTGATGACCGACTTGGGTTGCCATCATAGCGGTATAAGCGTTGATAGCACCTGCAATCTGTAAAGGCTGGTTATTGTCTTTTTTTTGAGTTAGAGCACTGCGAAAGCGTGCGCCTGCTGAAGGTAATGTCATATGAGTGTCCTTGCATCGGGAGGTAATATTATCGTTGTTGTGTTCGATTATACCCAATAATCATTCACGGCAAAGCTTTGTTTAGGTGATATTAATTAATAAATTTAAATATAATATTTATAATAATTAACATTATTTATTATATGAATAGCATTATCTGAAAAGTAGTGGTTTACTCAAACTATTATTCATATTGCTCAATTTGCAACGACATGTACAGCGCGTTATTTACATTTATTTACAATAGCTGTTGCGACTATTTATGTCGATTAGCGATTTAAGCGTATAAAAAAGCCCTAGTAGCTAAGCTAAAAGGGCTTTTATGGTAGGAAGATATTTTTTTAAATTAACGTTTAGCCAAGTAGCCCAGCAAGGTTTGCCAAAAATAATAATGCAAAACCCGCCAAGAATATTAAGCCTGCGATAGAGAGCGCATTCATACCCACTGACAGTTTTTTATGCTTTGTGACCAATGAGTAGTTTAACCAGCCAAAGATAGGCGCTGAGACAAATGCGGATATCATGGCAAACTTGAGCATAGCGCCTAGTTGTCCAGTGAAGAATGTGATAATCACTAGCCCGCCACCGATAGCATAGGTCGTCCAAAAAGCGATCTGCTTTTTGTTGATTTCGCTCTCACCTTTTAGCAAGCGCCAACACTCAGCATTGGCACGGCCATAACCGTCTGCACAGGTAATCGTCGTCCCAAACATGCACATAAAGGCGACGAAAGCGACCAATAGACGTGACCATTCACCGATGGTTGCCGTATACATATTGATTAGCTGATTGATATAAGCACCACCGACCAGCTCAATCTCTTGACCTGAGCCATACTGGACAAATACGCCTAATGATAAGAAAAATAAGGCCAAAATCGCTGAGACGGCGTAACCGACGTTAAAATCCAACAAGCCTTGCTTGTGCGTAGTGTGATCGGCTTTGACTTTGGCCGACGTCCACATAGAAGTAATCGCGGCAAACTCAAGCGGTGCTGGCATCCAGCCCATCAATGCGACAATGAAACCCAATGTCGCTAAATTCCAAGGGGATACGGCAATAAAATCCGCTGCCATAACCGTTGGCTTGCCAGCGGCAATAACCACAGCCGCGACAGTTGCAGTCGTCAGTGCAATCATAATCCACTTAGTCACGCCATCGAGCAGCTTATAGTGCCCTGCTATCAAAAAGAACCAAGATACTGCGACGATAATTAGAGACAACGCCATCGTCGATAGCCCAAGTGAGGCGGGCAACATAAAGCCTAATATCACCGCAGCGATCAGCGAGACTGCACCAGTACTAATGACGGCTGATAGAATGGAGAGAATAAAATATACCCAAAGATACACCTTTGAGCGTTTGGCGTAGCCTGCAATCAAGCTCTCACCAGTATCGTAAACGTAGTCGGTGGCAAAGCGAAAAAATGGATACTTAAAAACATTGGCCAAAATAATCATGATGGCCAGTTGCCAGCCGTAGATAGCACCAGCCTGTGTCGATGAAATCAAATGTGAGCCACCGATAGCAGCGGTTGCCATCAAAATTCCTGGGCCAAAGATGCGCCAGCTAAAGCCCTCTTGCTGTGGGGTATCGTCAGTGATACTTGGATTATTGAGTGGTTGTGTGGTCATGAATACCTCGAAATGGTTAAAACGGCAAATTATCACTTACCTGTGTCAGCTTGCCAATGATCATTAGAGAATGGTTTTATAACCTACTGAAATATAAAACGATTCATCTTGTATCGACTTTAGCACACCAAAGCTACTCAGGAGAATGATTATTCTAGTTATTATTACTATTTGTTTGCATCACTATTCTTGTTAGTTAGCATAATCATCCGTTAATATCAAGCATTAAGGCTAATTATTTTTTGGCGGTTCTTTATAACACAATATCCATCCAATATCTGACAATTTAAGGCTGTGACACAAATTTTTGCTGTCGATAAGTGATTCCGCGCTGTTCATATACTTGATAGATAGCGCTCAGTAAATCAGAAATGCTGGGGTGAACGAAATCTTTAAGAGTATGTAGATAAATAGGGGAGGTGACGTTTTCGTGTACCAGACGTTGATAACTGATTTGGTCAGTACGCACAGTCTTTAAGCTGGCAGGCACCAGCGTAATGCCTTCACCAGCCGCCACCAAGCCTAGCGCTACTTGCAAGTCACTCACCGTCGTAGTCATAAAAGGCGAAATACCGTATTGTGCGAATAAGTGTAGCAACGGCTCAGTAATAGGCGCACTGAGTGCGGATGGATCAGCGCTTCTGGATTTTGTATTATTATTTGGCTTTATGCTGGTTGAACTTACGGTCGTCGCTATTGGCAAATGCGTTTGATGGTAGAGAATTAAGCGATTATTTGCTAAGTCTATCAATCGCTGCTCTTGTATATGGGCCAAGTGATGTGCTTTTGGCAAGGCGACGACATAACGCTCATAACGCAGCAGTATTTGTTGAATCCATGGGTCTTGATGGGGAAAACGCCCAAAACCGATGTCTATCTCACCAGATTTTAGTGCCTCTATTTGCTGATATGAGCTGATATCTTTGAGATTTACTTCGATATCAGGATTGGATTGCTTTAGCATGGCAATAATTTCAGGAAGCAACCCATAAAGCACGGACGGGACAAAGCCAATGTTTAGCATGCTGCTTGGCGTAGATAGCCGCTGGGTCATGCTGGTGACGGTATCAATCTCTGTCAATATGGCACTGATTTTGTCGTAAAAGAATGTACCAGCTTCGGTCAGATGTAGCGGTCTATGGTAGCGATCGACCAACTCCACACCCATATCCGTCTCAAGCTGTTTAAGTAGACGACTCAAGCTTGGCTGTGACAATCCAGTTTTAGTCGCTGCGGCACTAAAGCTACGTGAATCTGCGATAGCAATAAACGCATTAAGCTGTTTTAAGTCCATGTGCTTAAACCTATTATTTATTATATTGTCTCTATATTTTTCAGTATATCCTTTATATGATTTTGACTATATTTTACAAATATCGTCGCTATCAAATAAATTGTGCTTGAAGATAATGAGGTGAGTAACTATATTGTTTACTAACGATATTGTTACACTTTAGCAAGAAATATCATAATTTCATTCTAGCAGTCATTTAATACCAGTAGCATAAACTGGTTTGGTATTGTTTTATGAGCAACAAAAAAACCGATATTGGTACAGATTTTGAAGAGAAATTGGCTGAAATTGCCAATAAAAAATCGCGTACTCGTACCAATAACAATATCTATGAACGTTTTATCAGTCGTGTTCAGAATACTGAAGATGATGATGACGCCAACACTGATACTGATGACCTAAAAAAGTTAGGAGATGCCAATAAACTCTCTGCATATGAGCCTTTAAGCGCAGTAGAGCTAGAGGGTTTTGCCAACCTACAAGTATCTGATGGTTCAAGCGGGAGCATTAGTTTAGATTTTTCAGATGAAGATGAGGTGTTGATTACAGATCGTACTGCGATAACCAGTATTAATAAATCCCTATACAATCATTCAAATACAAATGAAAAAAACACTTCTAATAATGACTTAGCCGCTAAAAACTCAGAAAAATTAGTAAAAAAAGAAGCCGTCAAGGAAGGAAAGGCAAAAACAGTTAAGTCACCCAATAAACAAGCAGGTAGCAAAAAACCTCTTATTATCGGTATGATTTTTGGCTCACTGTTGATTGCCGTTATTGTAGCAACACTAATTTTTACTGGTGTGCTTTCGACCTCAACGAAAACGGTTAGTACAGAGACAAGTGTTAACGATAGGGTGGAGACGAAAACAACAACAGATACAGCACCAGCTGTCAGCACTGGAAAAACGGTGGTTACGGATGATAATCAGTCTTCTGCTAATACAGGTGTAGTAGACAAATCGACAGTGATATCGCAACCAGATGAATCAGCCAATGGAAATTCAGATACTGTTATTAATAGAGTAGAAGCTACTGAAGTGCCAACGACTAAGCCAGCAGCTGATGCAGCCATTACGTACGAAGATTTTAGAGAAGAATCACAGAGTACCTTATATCGTGAAACAGATGACTAATTACCAGTTGTTGGATCACAAGTTAGCCAGGACAGGCAGAAAAGACCGCCTGATCCTGGCTAACTTCTAACCTCTTTTACAATATCAGACATTTCATCGTCAGAAGCTGCAAAGCTTGCAAACAAACTCTCTGGATCAGACTTAGGAAACTGCATAGGCGCTGTCTGCTCAACGCCCATCACCTCAAAATCAGATTCACAGAACGACTGCTGAACCGCAGCTGGTCACATCTCCTGCGCGAGCAATGGGTGCACCATCGACAATAAACGAGGCGTCCCCTGTCAAAATAGTCGTCACCTTTTTACATTTTTTACAGATGACTTTATCGCCTTTACGCGATATTGGAATACTGTTGTGAGTCGTATGTGGTGACCTACTAATCACCATAAGATTGTTAAAATATCTTCAATTGTAGACCATCAAGATCGATGGTCTACATAATATAGATATTGGTAGTTCAATAAACTATGCATAGTATATTTCTGCACATCTCTTAACGAATACCACCGTATATTGTTAGGTTTTTGAACACTAAACCTCACCTCTCGCCATATGCTCTTCATAAGAGAGCCGAATATGTGCACCAACGCTACGGAGTGGGTCGGGCGGTATCCAGCTCGGCGCTGAATGCTCAAGAATAAAATCCAACTCTGGACTCTGCTTACCGCAGATGTACTCTGCCATATAGTTGCCTAGATAAGTGCCTTTTGCCACGCCAACGCCATTCATAGCAGCAATCACATACACGTTAGGTGCATGTTCTTTAAAAACAGGTTCATGGTTCATGGTGACACAAATCATACCACCCCACGTGTACTCAAATGGAACATCTGGCACTTGTGGAAAACGTGCCAGATAAGACTGGCGATGCTTCATTTTTGCCTTATCAAGTGACGCTTCGGTGCTGGAGAGAGCTGGCTGATAATTCAATGTATTGCGTATAAAAATCCGCTTATCCGATGTCAATCTGACCGTGGTGCCAGCAGGGTGAGCAGAGGTAAGCCCCCAAGGTGAAATACCTTGAAAAGCCTTCATTTCACTATCATTCAGCGGGCGAGTCAAACTGGCATAGGTGAATATCGGTGTTACTCTGTTAGGGGATACACCAAATTTTTCAGTAAATGCATTGGTGGCCAATACTATAATATCGGCGCTGAGGCGCGCTTTTTCTGTTTGGATGACCTTACTCGCTAAGTCTATTTCATGTACTGCGGTATTTTCTAGCAATGTGACATTGCTTGGTAATGCACTGGCCACAGAGATAGCCAAGGCCGCTGGATTGACCAGTATATTGCCCGGTGTGTAGACAGCTCGCTTATAGTAATGAGTGCCCAATCTCTCTGCTAGAGCATCATCATTCAGGATTTCGTACGGTTCTCCTATGGCCTCTAATGTGTTCACAAAATCGGTTAAACCAGATAAATGTTTTTCTTCGTGAGCTGCTAAGTATTTACCAGCCTCATGCCAACAAACGTCAAACCCTTGCTGCTCCTGTATACGCTTTAAACGCTGGATAGCAAAACCGTTTAAATCTCGAACCTTGGTATTTGCTTCCACGTCGGGTTCTGTTGGATCTAAGTTGTGAGGTAGGTCAATAATAAACCCAGCATTGCGACCAGAGGCACCTTGGCCAACCTCCATAGCATCAATAAGGGCGATGCGAGCTTCTGGCCGCAGTTCAGCCAAACGACCAGCGGTGGCTAGGCCTGTGAAGCCAGCACCGACGATAATAATGTCAAAATTCTCATTTTTTTTAGCTTGCTGTACTGGCATTGGTCGTTGGAAAGAGACAGACTCGAACCAGCCAAGCTGACCGTCTTTGGTTGGCAATCTTTTGATCTGTTGCATCTAAGAACTCCGTATCATCAACAGGTTGTTTTATTGTTTGTTGTAGTTAAAGAATAATTTATCACAAAGCATTGATTCAATAACGCACTGATTATAGTACTTGCTTAGCCTTAAAACGACTCCGAAGCGTATCTATATAATCTGCCCAGTCTTGCATCATTTTTACCCTGATATCTATTTCATCAAGTCTATTGTAAGCGCCACCATGCGTGTCTTTGATTCTATGACCCAGCTGTAGCTCTGTGACGATGTCTGAATAACGCAGCTCAGGCTGCTCCATAAGTAAAGTTTTAGCGGAAGCTCGAAAGCCATGCGCACATTGCACATCTTTGTAGCCGAGCCGATGAAACACCTGCACCAGTGCTGCTTTACTGATATAAGGATTACTTGAGGCGCGCGTCGATGCAAAGACGTATTCGTTATGACCAGTGATGGACTGAATGTGTCGTAAGCGCGCAATCACTTGCGTAGCTAAGGGCACAACCAAATGCGAGACCATATCGTCACGCCCTTCGCCTTTGGTAGGGGAGAACGCCCATAGTTTATTGTCCCAGTCGATGTCCTGCCAGCGCATCGAGCGTAAATCAATACTACGCACGAAAACATACGGTAGTAAATTCATCGCCTCTAGAGTCATTTTGCTTGCGCCTTTGAAGTCAGACATATCCCTCAAAAGCGTTGCAAATTGATCCGGTTTGGTGATGGCTGGCAAGTGATTGCCTGAGTTGGCAGGTGCTAGCTCGCCGCGCGTATCAATTGCCACATTTCTATCACACAATCCTCGTGCGACAGCAAATGAGAAGACCTTTTCGGTATACAGCCGCGTACTGGCACCAACAAAGGTGGCTTGGTTTTTATTGTTTTGAATCGCCTCGCACACACTTAATATCATCTCGCTGGTGATATCGTTTATTCTTAAGTTGCCAATATCATGGCACATATAGCCCAAACACAAATCCCAAAATTTAAGAGTCGACTCGCTAAACGCAGCCTTTTTAGATTTGCTGTGATGACGGCCTGACGTTTTATGGTCTCGCCACGCTTGTGCAATCTCGGAAAACGTGGCGTTTTTTAGGTGCGCATACTTATTTACTTGCTCTTTTTGCTGAATCGCTTTGGGGTCAGATCCTTTGGCGACCATAGCAAGTATCGTCTCTGCTTGGTACTTCACCTCAGATAGACTGATATCATCTACCTTACCCAGCATCATTCTAGGCCGCTTACCGTCAATATGCGGATGAGAATACCGTAGGTAGTACTCTTTTTTACCGTTTGGGTAGACACGGATACTCAAACCTGCCACACCCGACACACTTACTGAGTAGTCCTTATCTCGGCATTCAAGCTTATTGATGTCATATGCAGTGTCGACAGCCATGATATATATCCGTAACTAGTACAAATGATGATAAATAAGGAGAACGAGCGTTATTGATTTTTGCTTAAGTTGAGAAAGAACCTTGCGTAGGTCTTATTGCTTCTAAAAAAGCGTCTTATACAAAACATACAAAGTGATTGGACACTAAAATGGACACCTAAATTATAGCGTAAATAACCAAAAGCTTCTAAATGTAAGGTTTATGGTGATAATCATCCCCAAGTGAACCTTGGGAATGATTTTAGCATAAGGAACCATAATAAGTGAAAAACGTGCTAGCTAGGAGAGGTGTTAAGAAAAATAAGTGGGTTAAAGCGACTGATGATCGTTTTACATTCAGATGATTCGTTTCAATATGGTCTGAACACCTTAATTAGCAATGGATTAGGAGGTTTTTTTCTAAAAATTATGCTCGCGTACGTGCATAGAATTGGTTAAGTAGGGTGATGGGTATGGTTCTGTGCAAATTTGTAGGGTGGCTATTCCATAAGAAATTTCTATATATAGCATTAATAGTAATTTCTGATGGTCTGATATGAAAGTTAATAAAGCTAGACTTATATCGGTTACAATTAATTTTTAATGATAGAGTTGTTTAGTGGGAGTAGCGTCTAATGGTATAGACGCCTTTTCGTGGTGTATAAAGCACTAAGATGGAATAGAATAAGATGTTAAACGATTCTTCAATCAAGGAGTATAGATGGACATTGAAAATGAGTTAACAAAATTCCTAGAAAATAATATTAAGAATGGAGCAAACAAGGCTAGTGAACCGCCCCGGGATTGTCGGAGACTCAACATTCTGAGAGAATACGACAATGAA
>NZ_JABASR010000008.1 GCF_016107525.1 Psychrobacter aquimaris
CGCAGGACTGGTAAATCTTGAGCTTAATATCTGACTTTTGCAAGAGGTCTAATATGTAGAGTAGAAAAGTAGCCACTATGACAACTGATATTGAAAAGACCATTGAGAAGCCAAAGAAAACACCCAAGCAAAAGGTGTTGTCTATCGCTAAAAACCTACTCATATATGGCTTGGTATTTGCTGTCATTTATACCGCTATTAATTGGTGGCGACAACCTATCATGCCCGCTAACCCGCAATTGCAACTGACCGATTATCAAGGGCAAGTCGTTGACTTAGCGGCGCTGAGCAATGAACAACCAACGTTGGTATATTTTTGGGGCACGTGGTGTCCCATTTGTAGTGTCACCTCGCCGACCATAGATAAACTTGCCGCCGCAAATGATTATCCGGTCGTTACGATTGCCATTAAATCAGGTACTGACCAAGAGCTGCACCGCTACCTTAATGAAAACAACTATCGCTTTACGACGATAAACGATCAAGAAGGCAGTATCTTCGCCGATTGGCAAGGACAAGTGACGCCTTCGTATGTCATCTTAAAAGATGGCGAGATGACTCAAGGTTTGACTGGCATTCAACCCTTATGGTCACTGAAATTGCGCTTATGGTTATCATCGGTTTTTTAACGCTAGCCTGCTGTTTAGAGTCCAATTGTTTAGAGCCCAATCGATAGACAATGGCATTTGCCATCCATATGATTCGATAGGTGATGCGTTACTCATATAAATGATTGGTTTTGGCTAAAATAAGGACAATACTGACCAGCTCTTTTTACCCTAGCCTTTTTGTCATATAATAGCTGGCAATCTCATTGCCTCTTTTTAGTTTATTGCTATCACGGTATTTTATTATCCATAAGCATATTTTATGTTGCATTCGTCTCGATAGCATTTATTATTGACGTGAGCATATTTATGACGTTGATGCATAGCGATATATTATAAGCGAGAAAGCGATCATCAACGGTTAAGCAGCCAGCTAAGCATTACCCTAAATGTCACATCTGACTTTACATCGATTTTTAATCCATCTTCTAAAAAGACACCTTCTATGACTGATAAAAGTACTGATACGCCAAGCCAGGATTATAAAGACACGCTAAACCTTGCCGATACGCCATTTGCGATGCGTGCAAACCTTGCCAAGCGCGAGCCAGATTGGCTTGCTGCTTGGGAAGCGGATGATGTATACGGCAAAATTCGTCAGGCACGTGCTGGGGCGACCAAATACATTTTGCACGATGGCCCTCCATACGCCAACGGTCAGATTCACTTGGGTCACGCGGTTAATAAAGTACTCAAAGACATTATCGTGAAGTCAAAAACGCTATCAGGCTTTGATGCCCCTTATGTCCCCGGTTGGGACTGTCATGGTCTGCCTATCGAGCAAAAGGTCGAAGCCAAAGTTGGCAAGGTCGGTCAAAAAGTATCGGCGACTGAGTTCCGCGGTCTATGCCGTGAATATGCGAGCACCCAGATTGAATTGCAAAAGGCAGATTTTAAACGTCTAGGCGTATTTGGCGATTGGGACAATCCTTATCTAACGATGAACTTCCACCAAGAAGCAAACATCGTACGCGCCCTTGCCAAAATTTATGACAACGGTCATGTCACTCGCGGTATGAAGCCAGTCAACTGGTGCTTGGACTGTAGCTCTGCCCTAGCAGAAGCGGAAGTGGAATACCAAGATAAAGTGTCTGATGCTATCTATGTGAGCTTTGATGTTTTGGATACCGATAAGGTTGCCCCGTTGGCTGGCGTAGCGGGCAACATCGGCGCTGTTATTTGGACTACTACGCCGTGGACACTGCCTGCTAACCAAGCCATCTCAGTACATCCTGAACACAACTATAGCGTGGTTGCTACCGAAAAAGGCAATCTGCTACTGGCAGCTGATCTTGTTGACACAGCGTTGAACGAACTCAAACTAGAAAACAAAGGCATCCTAGCAACTGTGTCAGGACGTGAGCTTGAAGGGTTACATGCACAGCATCCACTGATTGAAGAGCGCCAAGTGCCATTAATCTTAGGCGATCACGTGACCACCGATAGTGGTACTGGCCTCGTCCATACGGCACCCGGTCACGGTCTTGACGATTATATCGTGGGTCTTAAATATAACTTACCCGTTGAAAATCCAGTAAGTGGTACGGGTGTCTATTTAGACAGCGCGGCGGTATTTGCAGGCGAGCACATTTATAAAGCCAATCCAAAAATCATCGCCGCACTGCATGACAATGGTCATCTAATCAGCCATACCAAAATTGAACACAGCTACCCGCATTGCTGGCGTCATAAGTCACCGATTATTTTCCGTGCCACGCCGCAGTGGTTTATCAATATGGAAACCAAGGGCTTACGTGAGCAGGCGCTTACTGATATTCCTAAAGTCAACTGGACGCCAGCATGGGGACAAAACCGCATTGAAGCCATGATGACGGGTCGCCCAGATTGGTGTATCTCACGTCAGCGTACGTGGGGCGTGCCAATTACTTTCTTTACGCACAAAGAAACGGGCGAGTTGCATCCAAACACGCTTGAGCTGATGGAAACTGCGGCACAAAAGATTGACGCAGGCGGCGTGGAAGCATGGTTTGATGCCAGCTGTGAAGACTTCTTGGGTAACGAAGCTGCTGACTATGATAAAGCAACCGACACATTAGACGTTTGGTTTGACTCAGGGACGACACATTTTGCCGTGCTTGAACAGCGTGATGAGCTAACCAATCCTGCTGATATGTATTTAGAAGGTTCAGATCAGCATCGCGGTTGGTTCCAGACCTCATTATTGACCTCAGAAGCCATGTACGGTCGCCCACCATTTAAGCAAGTATTGACCCATGGTTTTGTAGTCGATGAAAATGGTCGCAAGATGAGTAAGTCACTTGGCAATATCATCACTCCGCAAGAAGAGATCAACAAGACAGGCGCGGACATGCTGCGTCTGTGGATTGCGTCTAGCGATTATCGTTATGAGATGAGTGCCGGTAAAGCATCATTTAAAGGGGCAATAGATCAATATCGCCGTATCCGTAATACGCTACGCTTCTTACTTGCCAATACTGATGACTTCGATCCAGCGACCAACAGCGTCGATGTTAATGAGTTGGTCAGCCTTGATAAATTCATCATTGAGCGTGCCCAAGCGGTACAAGCGCAAATCATTAGCGCTTATGATGCGATGGACTTTCACCAAGTCACCCAGCACGTGACGGCGTTTTGTTCGCAAGACTTGGGTAGCTTCTATTTAGATATCATCAAAGATCGTCAGTACACCACGCAGGCGGATGGACAGCCTCGTCGCTCTGCGCAGACAGCTATCTATCATATCACTCACGCGCTTATTCGCTGGATCACACCGATCTTGTCATTCACTGCACAAGAGGCTTGGGAAGTCCTGAACCAACGTGATGCTGATAAAGACGGCTACGTATTTACTCAGGAATGGTATGATTTCCCAGCATTTGAGCTAAGTGCCATCAGCAATGATGACTGGCAGCGCATTATGCTAGCCAAAGATATGGTGAACAAACATATCGAAACCGCACGTGGTGAAAAAATCATCAATGCTAACTTGTCTGCCGATGTCAATCTTTATGCCGATGGAGCAATGCATGAAAGCTTGGCCAAGCTGGGTGAAGAGCTGCGCTTTGTACTAATCACTAGTAGCGCAACTTTGAAACCAATGAGCGACGCTCCTGCTGCAACTAATGATAATATTACAGAGCAAACAGATAGCAATGCTGATGAAGCTATCGATTTAGTGGTCAACGTGAGTGCCGCAACTGGCACCAAGTGCGTACGCTGCTGGCATATCCATGATGATATCGGTACCGATAGCGCACATCCAGAATTATGCGCGCGCTGCGTGACTAACGTCAGCGGTGATGGCGAGGTGCGCCACTATGCCTAACTCAACAGAATCATCAGAAAACAAGCCGCGATATAGTGAAGTCGATAAATCACCTGAGCCAGCTCATGCAACCACAGGCAGCTCAACGACACCGAAAAGTCGTTTGACGAAGACACCAAAAATGATTGCGAATGGCCGTCGCGCGTTTATGTGGTATCTGTTGTCGCTGGTCGTGCTAATCATCGATCAATGGACGAAATGGTTGGCTGAAACTAAGCTGACTTTTCATGAGCCAGTACCTGTGATTGAGCCATTTCTTAATTGGACATTGGCATACAACTATGGTGCTGCTTTCAGCTTTTTGGCGGATGCTGGTGGTTGGCAGAAGTGGTTTTTTTCAGGACTGGCATTATTGATGTCATTGTTCTTAATTGGCTACCTGATAAAAGCCCCGCGCCAAGCCAAGCTACTATCGACAGGTCTAGCGCTAGTGCTCGGCGGTGCGGTTGGTAATCTCATTGACCGCTTGCTGCATGGTCACGTTATCGACTTTATCCATGTACACAATGCAGATGTATGGCATTATCCTATCTTTAATATTGCGGATATGGGCATCAGTATCGGTGTGGCATTGATTGTCATTGATATGCTGTTTTTAGAAAAAAAGCGTGAAATGCCACGGGTATAATTTCAAATCGTATTATCAATACAGTTCAATTTATAAGTAGAAAAGGTGGTTTACGTATTCGTAACCCACCTTTTTTTGTGTCTGCTATTCTTAATAGAAATTTTGTTATCTGTACATTGATGCAGCTAACTATGGCAACAACCACATCGTTTTTATATGAACTCTGACAATAAATCTACCAAAGTCTCTAACCCATCACCTGCCAACAGAAACAACAACCCAGCCATATTGATAACGACGGTCAAATAATAAGTGACTCGAAATTCAGGCTTTTGTGATTTGTGACGTAGATACGTCTGTGCAACCATCGCGCCCACCCAGCCGCCAAGCGCGCTCAATAGATGCAGCGTTGATTCAGGCGTTCGCCAATCATTATTCTGAGCAGCGGCTTTGTCTTTGGCATATATCCCATAGGTTATAATTCCTAGCGCGGCATACCAAGCAACGACTAGCCAGCTCAATTTATTGGTTGCTGCCAGCAAGATTAAAACGCCATAAAAGCCCACACCAAGGAACAAACGTTTCTTTTGTCCCGCTTCAAAGTTTGCTTGATGACTACGTTTAGCATTACGCTGACGGATTTGCTGATTTTTTTGTGCCATTTTCTGTTGCACAAAGCTCAGTTCTTGTACATCTTTTGCTTGCATACGCCCTTGATTGTCTTGCCCAAACGTAAAAACAACTGGCTCACCGACCTCAGGGCGACGGCGCGCTTTAAACTCATTGATATGGAAGAATATTGAATCACCATTCTGTGTTTCGATAAAACCAAAGCCCTTGTCGTCTTGCCACTTTTTAATGTGACCTTGTTGCTTATTTACCATAAAAACCCCTGCCATCCCTTAGAATTGCCAAATATATTACACTATTTGCGTTACACTATTTACGCTTACATACCCTCCCAGATGGCTTATCATTTCTTATATTATTTGCCAAACCAATTCCTAATCCCATAATAAATGGCTGTTGACTATGACCGACTCACAATTTATCAAACCCAATGAAGACACCCGTATCACGTTTGGCAGCCTTGTAAAGCTGCACTTTGAAGTCTCACTAGAGAATGGTACGGTGATTGACTCTACCTTTAGCCGTGACGCGCCTGTGACGCTCACCATTGGTGATGAAAGTTTATTACCTGGCTTTGAGCAAGTTCTGATGAACCTACGCGCAGGTGATACGCGCTCTGCCCACCTTGAGCCGGAGCAGGCTTTTGGTGATTGGAACCCTGACAATATCCAACATTTTAGCCGTACTCAGTTTGCGCTAATCGCTGATAATCCAGAAATCGGTATGATGGTAGAGTTTGAAGACAAAGGCAAAAACACCCTTCCCGGTACGATCAGTGCCATCAATGACGATCAAGTCGAAGTGGATTTTAACCACCCCCTTGCAGGTCAATCACTGTTATTTAAAGTAAAAATCTTTAAAGTGACCCCGCCTGGTGTCACTGGCATTAAGCTAATGTAATGGCTTAAAAACTGTCAGCTATAAAAACACATTTACAAAGGACATTCATATGCAATATCAAATGTTGCCACAACTCAATGAAAAAGTTTCCAAAATCTGCTTAGGCACGATGACATGGGGACAGCAAAATAGCGAAAGCGACGCGCATGAGCAAATGGACATGGCGTTAAGCGAAGGGGTGAATTTTTGGGATACGGCGGAAATGTATCCATCTCCGCCAGATAAAGACAAGCAAGGTGATACAGAACGTTTCATGGGCACGTGGTTTAATAAAACCAAACAGCGGGATAAAGTCATTCTTGCCAGCAAAATATCACCGATGGATTTTTTGCGTGATGGGCAAACGCGTTTTAATGCCGAACATATTAACAGCGCCATCGATGGCAATCTTGAACGTTTGCAGACCGATTATATTGATATTTACCAGCTCCATTGGCCTGAACGCCAAGCGAATTTTTTTAGTCAGCGCGGTTATACAGAAGAGATGGCTGCGCAATCTCTAGATGATTTGACGCCATTTCTAGAGACCATTCAAGCGTTAAATGATGAGATTAAAAAGGGTCGTATTCGCGCTTATGGGTTATCGAACGATACCGCTTGGGGAGTGATGCGCTATCTATGGGAGGCTGATAAAAATGGTTTGATCGCCCCTATAACTGTGCAAAATCCTTACAGTTTGCTAAACCGCTTATACGAAGTCGCTATGGCTGAGATTACCCACCGTGAGAATGTGGGTCTACTGGCTTATTCACCGCTTGGCTTTGGTGTCTTATCTGGTAAATATCTCGATGGCAAACGTCCAGCGGGTGCGCGTCTGACGATGTATGATCGCTTTGCGCGCTATACCAATGAAGAAGCGTTATCAGCCACTGCTCAATACGCCAAAATAGCGGCAGATGCAGGTTTAGATATGGCACAGATGGCATTGGCTTTCGTTAACTCACGCTCATTTGTCACCAGTAACATTATTGGCGCTACTACGATCGAACAGCTAAAATCCAATATCGATAGTATCCATTTAACCTTAAGCTCAGAAGTATTGGAAGCGATTGAAGCGGTGCATACACAGCATCCCAATCCATCACCCTAATTTCGCTTGATGTGACACTATAGTCTTATACAAACCCGACTTTGGCGCATCGAGGCTGTCGTATTTATAATCGACAAAAAAGGCGCAAATCGCAGTTATAAACTGAGCGATTTGCGCCTTTTTATTGGAGCGTGTTGAATATTCGCAACTATTATACTGTCACCGCTTTATACTTTAGCGACTTTCGTTAATACTCGTGAATGTAGTTCTGCCAAACCTTCTTGCATACGTACTTGTAACAAGTCAGTGAGCTCACTTTTGCTCAGCCCTTTGGGATCTATGGGCTCCAGTGGCAGTACGTAAGCCGTCACATCTTTACTATCGAGTACCTTTTTTATGCTTTCTTTCATCGTAAGCTTGCCATAGTAAGGCAACTCTTCACTTAACGTGCCGTCTTTATTGACATAAGCAATTACCAATGGGCGTACGGGTACGTCAGCATCTATGGCAGCTTGTAGCAATGTGCCATGAATACGCTTGATTTTCTTACCATCCGTGGTGGTTGCCTCTGGAAAAAAGATGACCGAAAATCCCTTGGTCAAAAAACTGGCGATTTGGGCGGCGACCGACCCTGCATCACCGGAACCACGCTCGATAAATACCGTGCCTGCCGCATGAGCCAGCTTACCAAATATAGGCCATTCACCGATTTCGGCTTTTGATAAGAAAAAAGCAGGACTCAGTGTACCCACCACAGGGATATCCATCCATGACACATGATTGGATACCCATAATCCATGGTGTTGCTCTACCCGCTCGACTGCCACAACCTTGACACCAAAAGAGCCTGCCATTTTGCGGCAAAAGGCTTGAATATAGCGTGGCAATTTTTCGCGTGGTGGCTGCTTAAATGCGCCAATACGTTGGGCGGCGCGCAATCCACCAGCGATAGTCGTGGTCATGCCAGCAATTTGCTTGCCGCGCCCCAACTGTTGTCTGAGTGAGAAGCCTGACTTAGATTGGCTCATCTGTGTCCCTCGTGGTTAAAAACTTATGATTATATATCGTAAACAAGCGCCATGAGTATAACAAAATTTATTCAGTCAGTGACGATTTGTTCACTGAGTTCTATTTTGTCCACTGATTTGTATATGGCTTTCATTTATGCTGTAACATAAAACTATCGTTAATTGTGCTAAGACGCTTTAATATTAAGTGATGAGACCACATATATATGGCCATATGAACGCTATATCGACGTTTACTGAATTGATAATAGCGATATATTTACTTTATTAAATAGGTGATACTCTTTGGATTATTTTGAAAGACACGAAGGTGGCGAGCGCGCCATTATAGTACATTTAGACATCCGCCAAATTCAAGATCCTGATGATCTAGGTGAATTTGAGCTATTAGCAGACTCAGCAGGGGCTGACCGTTTAGCACTGGTCACAGGCTCACGTCAAAGACCCGATGCTAGATACTTCGTTGGTAGCGGTAAAGCAGAAGAAATAGCAGAATTGGTGCGCGAACATGATGCGGACATCGTCTTATTCAACCACAGCTTATCGCCATCACAAGAGCGTAATATTGAAGCCTTGGTAAAATGTCGCGTACTTGATCGTACTGGTTTGATTTTGGACATTTTCGCGCAGCGTGCCCGTACTTATGAAGGCAAGCTGCAAGTAGAGCTGGCACAGCTCAACCATTTATCGACGCGTTTGGTACGAGGTTGGACGCATTTGGAGCGCCAGAAAGGCGGTATTGGTCTACGTGGACCAGGTGAAACCCAGCTTGAGACCGATCGTCGCTTACTACAAGTGCGAGTGAATCAGCTTAAAAGCAGAATCGAGAAAGTCAGACAGACTCGTGCGCAAGGTCGAGCCCGCCGCCAAAAATCAGATGTACCGACTATTTCACTCGTCGGTTACACCAACGCTGGTAAATCAACGCTATTTAATCGCTTGGTCGACGAAAACATCTATGCAGCGGATAAATTATTTGCCACGCTCGATCCGACTTTACGCCGTTTAGACTGGCAGGGTGTTGGTCGCGTAGTGCTAGTCGATACAGTAGGTTTTGTCCGTCATCTGCCACATGAATTGGTCGAATCCTTTCATGCTACCCTAGAAGAGACGTTAGAGGCAGATTTATTGTTACACGTCATCGATTCTTCCAGCGAAGACATGCATGAGCAAATTCAGGCGGTAAAAGACGTATTAGCAGAGATTGATAATGATGTGCCGGTGCTCAATGTTTACAATAAAATCGATTTGACAGATGAGCCTGCACATATTGGTTATGCTAGCGAAGGACAGCCCAATCGCGTCTATGTTTCTTCTAGAGAAAATCTAGGCATGGAGGAGTTGTCGTTAGCTGTCCAACAGTTACTCACTGGCACACTCACCACCTTTGAGTTGACCTTACCTTATCATGCAGGTCAGTTAAAAAATGCCTTATATGAGCTGGGTGTCATCTTAGAAGAAAGCTATGATGATACAGGTCATGAGTGCTTAACAATTCGCTTACCAAGCGATACGCTAAGACAACTACTGGGTCAGGCCAATTTAGAGCCTTTAGATGTATTGCCATTAGCGCAAGCCACACTATTGATGCCAGTACTTGAAGAGTTCGAAAAGCCTGATGAGGCTGAAGAGCAGACGATGACCGAAGCAGAAGAAAAAGCGTTTGATGAGTTTGATGCACTGAATTCTGAAGCTGCTCAGTCAGAGGAATTAGCAGTAGAAGCGGAAACTCCTGACTCAAAGATATAAATGACTGAATCTGTAAAATAATCGGTTTCTTAAAATCACTCTCTTTTCAAATGACTTCATAAATGATAAAAGGATGATATCCATTGATATTGTCCTTTTTTTGGGGCACATAGCACTAAAATTTATAGGTTACCCGATTACGAAAAAGCGCTACCATAGTCGATGTCATTTACAGTGAGCACAAGGCATTCGAGCACAAATAATGCAATCAGTATATTAAGCGAGCTTAGCACTGTTGCTATTTATAATCGCATTGACGATACTCTATAAGCTTTATTAGTTTGCCTACTCTCTATATAATCATCGGCTATAGGTTCAACCAGTATTAATATCATTGATATATAGGACACGATTGTTAGAGTGCTGTGACCTATATCGTTGCTCCTACCCTATCTATTTCTAAATCGGCCAGTATTTCTTATGAAATCTACTCACTCCGCCCATTTGCCGCTATGGCTTGCCTTAGTCCTGACACTCACGATGGTCATCGTGGTTCGTGAATCAGCTGTTATCATCTGTCAATTGGCAGGAATAGAAAAGGCTGCCAACATCGTTGGGCTGGTCGCCATGTTCTTTATTTTGATGGCATGGCGACTACTCAAAGGTTTGCCCAGTTGGCTCACCCAAGCCAGTAATACTTTATTGGTGGATAGCGGTTTTGCTTTTTTGCCCGTGTCTGCAGGTGCAGGCTTACTGCTATTCGCTTTAGGTGATGAGCTGTGGGGCGTTATGCTGACGATGATTATTAGCACACTCATACCGCTTTGGGGACTTGCCATACTTGCCAACCGTTGGCTCAATCACGATGCTGGTATCAATAGCACCAACGTTGAAGAGCACAAAGGACAGCTATAAGCTGTATGAACAAGGAAATGCAATGACTTTTGATAACGTGTTTGTGGCAACCCTTGCGGCGATATTATTAACGCTAATCGCCCATGTGACCGCTCGTGTACTGGCACGTAAGCTCTCATGGTTGCCGATGGTGATTACGGCGTTGGCGCTTGTTCTTTTATTTTTGTTTATCCTACAATGGGACTACAACGATTATTACGATGTTGCCAAGCCTGTATTTGATCACCTATTGGGATATGTCACCGTACTGTTGGCAGTACCATTAGCAGCAATGAACTTTAAAGGTCTGCCAGTCAAAAAGCTTACTCTCATAGTCATCCTTGCGAGCGTCGTCGGTGCATTGCTGCCGATGTCGTTGGCTTATTTATTTTCATTAAGTCATGACACCATACTTGCTTTCGCAACGCGTTCAGTGACCACCCCAATCGGTCTGAGTGTCGCAGATTTAATTAAAGCACCACTGGCAATGGCAAATTTGATTATTATTGTCTCAGGGCTTATCGGTGGTACTTTGGCGCGTTTCTTATTTCGCGGTATCGATGATGACCGTGCCAAGGGCTTGGCACTTGGATTGGCAGCGCATGCTTTTGGTACCGTAGAAGCTTGGCAAATTAGCCACACTGCTGGACGTTATGCCGCATTTGGATTGGCAGTAAACGGTCTGGTCACCGCTGTCTGGGTACCTATTTTTATCAGTGCGCTTTCTATATAACCCTGCTCAAAGAAGCTTCCCAGTGCTCCAAATAGCTTTTATTTCTCATAATTCAGTTATTACCACAGCCAGAATACTCACGTGGCATACACGCCTAAAAACAGTAAAGCAGATACTCAATCAGCATACTTAGAAACGTTAGTGTGTTGATTTTTTTACAAATTAAAAGTGACTTTTATACTTTGTACTGATAATCGCATGCGTCGAAAAGTTATTATATGTTATAGTAAGCAACTATTATTTTTTGTATCCAATGCGAGTGGTTTCTAGTTAGACGTGATTTTTGCTAGGGTGCTATATCGTTTACAGCGATAAAATCCTACAAGCACGATAACCGCTTAAATGCGCAGAACGACGCGCCTATAGGCAAAGCAATTTGCTATTACTCGATGAAAAGTGATAACCCTATGATAAATGTTGCAACCTTAGTGACTCGCTGCTTGTCTCCTATTTTATTGACCGCCGTTGCCCTATCCAGCCTATCTTTATCTGTTGCCGCTCAAGCAGGTAATATGTATATCTACAAAGACAAGGGCGGACAAGTCTTACTCACTAACGTCAATCCAAGTGGTAATTTTGATAAATTTACCAAAAAAGTGAAAGTCACTTACTACAAAGATTCTAAGATGTATGACGGTAGTGGTAGTAGCAGCAGTAATTATGGTAGCAGCGCTGCCAGTAGTAGCGGTAGCCGTAACGCTTATGACAGCTATATTCGTGCTTCTGCCGAGCGTCATGGCGTAGATCCTGGGCTTATGAAAGCGATGATGCACACGGAATCAGCATTCAACCCCAATGCCCGCTCACCTGTCGGTGCGCAAGGTCTCATGCAACTAATGCCTGCCACGGCTCGCCGCTTTAAAGTAAGCAACCCTTGGAACCCTGCTGATAATATCGAAGGCTCAGCCAAATATATCGCTTGGCTAATGCGCCGCTTTAACAATAATGTCGAACACGCGGTGGCTGGCTATAATGCAGGGGAAGGCAACGTTGATAAATACGGTGGTATCCCGCCTTTTAAAGAAACCCGTAACTATGTCAAAAGCGTGATGAGCCGTTATCATAGCTTATATAAAAATGATTCAGGTTTGTCTGGTGCGACGATGAATGCCAGTAACCAAACAAATAATACGACCATGAGTAATGGTCTACAAAATGTCAGCTATGGCACTAGTAGTAATAGCAATAGTGCCAGCTATGCCAACTCAGCGTATGACGCATTACGTTAGAATAAAGACTGCATAAACATTTGAATCCAAACGTAAAAAAGCCCGTTAATATAATTAACGGGCTTTTTTGTGCTAAGGGGCTTTATCTATTCATTTATAACCTATCTTGTCATATTTTTTGCGTTCGATACAAGATTAATAATAAAGCTGAGCGGTGAGTACCAAAATAAAAGTTTAGTACTCACCATGATTCTTAGCAGAGTTTAAAAATTACTTGTTAGCCAGTGCTTGTGTTGCAGCAACTTCAGCAGCGAAGTCTTCTTGCTTTTTCTCGATGCCTTCACCAACTTCTAGACGTTTGAAAGCAAGTACTTTTACGCCTTCAGCTTTTAGTACATCACCAACTTTCTTCTCGTTGTCCATAACGTATGGCTGACGCAATAAAGTAACTTCTTCTAGGTACTTACGTAGGCCACCTTCAATCATTTTTTCAACGATGTTATCAGGCTTGCCAGACTCACGAGCTTTTGCTTCGATGATGTCTTTTTCACGCGCTAATAAATCAGCAGCGACGTCTTCGTCATCAACCGCAACTGGGTTAAACGCAGCGATATGCATGGCAAGGTTTTTGCCAGTATCTGCGTTGCCGCCTTCAAAAGATACCACAACACCAATACGTAGACCATGACGGTATGAAGCAAGGTTGCTACCTTCTAATACTTCAACTCGGCGTACTTGGATGTTTTCGCCGATTTTTTGTACCAAAGATACACGAGCTTCTTCAATAGTCTGACCATTGCCATATGGCAATTCAGCGATAGCAGCTACGTCAGTCACATTATTTTCTAATGCAATGTTCGCTACTGCTTCTGCAAATGCCGTAAAGTTTTCGTCTTTTGCAACGAAGTCAGTTTGGCAGTTTACTTCTAATAAGAATGCTTTGTTATCGCCTTGAGCGATGATGATAGCGCCGTCAGCTGCAATGTTACCAGCTTTTTTAGCAGCTTTTGCTTGACCAGATTTACGTAGGTTATCAATGGCAGTTTCTACATCACCGTTTGATTCTTCTAACGCTTTTTTACATTCCATCATGCCAAGACCAGTACGGTCACGCAATTCTTTTACCATTTTGGCAGATACTTTTACTTCTGACATAAGAGTTACCTTTTATTATGTATGTGAGTATTGTTATGTATGGGAGTGCTTAATTTCTATAGGATATATCTTTGCTATCTATTCGTACTATATCGCTCTTATAGTAATGGAAGCACTTATGGTTGATCGTGATAACAGACATCATTGTAATAATAGATATTATGCATCACGAGGGCATACATAAGCGATAATACTCGCTTATTAACGAGTGTTCCATCAACAATAAGGCATGACGAGTAAAACTACATCATGCCTATTGTGAGCTTATACGCTGTTAATAACTTTATATGGATGCAGATAGCGTAACTAACAAGCTATCCTTACAAAGTTAAACCTTTTGGGTCAGCCAATTATTCTGCTGGAGTCGCCGCTTCTTCTGCTTTGGCTTCAACTGGTGCTTCTTCAGTAGCAGGTGCTTCTTGCTCAGTTTTGCCGCCTGCTTGAGTCTGTGCGTATTCTTTACCAGCGATAATCGCATCAGCCATAGAAGTCACATACAAGGTCACAGCACGGATAGCATCATCGTTTGCTGGGATGATGTAATCAACGTTATCTGGGCTAGAATTCGTATCAACGATACCGATAACTGGGATACCTAGATTTTTAGCTTCTTTGATAGCAATCGCTTCATGATCTACGTCTACAACGAAGATTGCGTCAGGTAGGCCGCCCATATCTTTAATACCACCTAGTGAACGCTCAAGTTTTTCCATATCGCGAGTACGCTCTAACGCTTCACGCTTAGTAAGCTTGGCGAAAGTACCGTCTTCTGCTTGCTTTTCAAGCTCTTTTAGACGATTGATTGACTGGCGAAGTGTTTTCCAGTTAGTCAACATACCACCTAACCAGCGATGGTCAACGTATGGCATGCCAGCGCGGGTAGCTTGTTCACGGATGATGCCGCTTGCAGCGCGTTTCGTACCAACAAACAATACTTTGTTTTTCTTAGCAGCTAGGCCGTTTACGTAAGTCAATGCTTCGTTAAACGCTTTTACTGTGTGCTCAAGGTTGATGATGTGAATCTTGTTACGGGCACCAAAGATGTATGGTCCCATTTTTGGGTTCCAAAAACGTGTTTGGTGACCAAAGTGAGCGCCGGCTTGTAGTAAATCGCGCATTTCGATTTTGGTTGGATTCTTTGTAGACATGTGAAATTCCTATTGGTTGGGTTATGCCTCCACATCACAAAAACTGCCTATCTAGCGACACGCATCTGCTAACGGTTAATGTTTATTGGGACAGCACTAACTTTTTTGCAAATTAATCAAGTCGCCAAACACCCAGCAATTTTTTGCCATGATGTGTGTGTCATTGGTTGGTTTAAAAAATTGAGCTATATGAATTAGAACTTAAAAATAATACTAAATTATAAAAATAGCTGCGCTGTATTTTATCATAAAATACTCAGCGACTGCTAGTACTATTATGCTGTTGAAGTGGATGATAACGCATAAAAAAACGACGCATTAACGTCGTTTTTTTACTTAATAAGTGAGCAGCTGTAGATTAAGCGATACAGATACCAATAACCGCTTTGTAACCACGCCACGTAAATGGTGTGACATAACTTTGACGATCTTTTGGCAAATAAGACACGCTTGGTGCGCTTTCAACAATATGCGGCGGAGAGATGATAAACTCCGAGCCAAACTCCGTACGAGCATTACCAGAGATAGTGTTGGCCATCTCACCCAACAAATCTTTCATCATCGTGATTGATGAGTCAGGCTCGCCCATTACTTTTATGACCTCTCGTAACATCACGCTTGGCGCACTCACATACACACAGCCTCCGATAGGTCCTGATATCTCTATAACACCACTATAATCATAACCAACAGCACTCTTGTTATGATTTAAATAAGGGGTATCAATGGACACTTCTGAGCCATCAATTTGTGCAAAAAATGCATTGATTGAGCTCAGAAACACACCCAATTTTTCTACTTTAACCATAATATATTAATATCCATCTTTATGACGCGGTGGCAGCAACGTTAATCCTGCAAACAGACCACAATCTCGCCTATTTGCGAGTTCCAAGTGATGGGAATGATAAAAGAACGCTCATCATTCGGCAACACAATACTTTGTGGAGAGCCTTTAAATACAAACGGCACAGAAATATGGAACTCTGAGCCAAACTCTTTACGCGCATTGCCTGCGATAGTGTTGGCCACTTCACCAGCCAAATCGATATAGTTTTCATCACTCTTATCGGTTTCACCCATGCTATCCAATATTGAAGACAGTAAATCACGGGTTGCCGAAAAATACACCACGCCTTTTTGTCCACCCGATATACCGATCACACCCGTATAATCATGGACTTTTGGCTGTTTGTTCTCTAACAGATATGGGGTGTCAGCGACAAGCTCCTCCCCCCCAAACTGATTAAAGTAGTTACTAATAATACTTAAAAAAATCTGTAGCTTTTGTTCTTTCATAATGACATCTACTTAAGTCGTTGAATGGTTTAGTCTTGCATCAGCTCATACAAGGACTCTACAAGCTCTTCTTCTGAAAAAGGCTTGCACAAAAATCCGCTGGCACCCAACGACAATGCTTCAATGCCAGTGGCTTTATCAGACAGGGCTGACACCACTAAAATACGTACTTCAGGATCAATCGCAATGATTTTCTCAATGCATTCAAGTCCATCCATTTGCGGCATGGTCAAGTCCATGGTGATTACATCAGGACGATGTACATTGAATTTTTCGATGGCTTGAACACCACTGGTTGCCGTCGCAACCAGCATAAACTGCCCTGAATCGTACGCGCGTTGAATACGATTTCTAATAATATTTGAATCATCAACAATCATTAACTTATGCATAACTGATCTATTACCTTTAATGAAGTGCTTGTCATCCTTGACAATATACCTGCTGTTTCTAATTAAGCTTTTGGTAAAGTAATAACAAACCGTGTCATCTGACCGAATTCGCTGTTTACATTAAGCTTGCCATCATAATCTTTTACTTTGGCTTTAATGATATCGAGACCGACACCGCGTCCACCATCTTCATCTGCGTGTTCTTTAGTAGAAAAACCCGAAGAAAACAGTTGTTTGAGCAGATCGCTTTGACTGAGCTGGCTGGCTTCTTCAGTACTAAAACGACCTTCTTTGCTTAACTTGGCACGAATGCTGTCATAATCAATACCTTGACCATCATCTTGCACCATCAGCATGAAATCTGAGCCGTTGTCTTTTAATTCTAAATCAATCGTTCCTACCGCGGCCTTACCAGTCGAATGACGGACGCTTGGTGCTTCAATACCATGCACTACAGCGTTACGTAGCAACTGAATGCTAATCTCTTTAATCGGCTTTGCAAGATGTGCTGGTATGTCCGCTTGCATCAGCGTATTACTCTTTAGCTCTACTTGCTTACCTTGTCTTGCGGCGATATCTTTTGCAAACGCTTTATAAAAAGAAAGCTGATCATCAGTCGCTTTATTATCCAGATCGATATTCTGACCACCACCGGTATCTATGCTACCGATTGAAGGATTTGATGCCTGACTTTCAGTCACCACCGTTTTTGGCATACTATTTTGAGTAGCATTGTCATCTACCCCCTTTGCAGTTGGCGCAGGTGCTGAACGGTTAATACGCTCACCCAAGGTCGCAATAGTATTTGATAGGCTTAATAAGTCATCTAAATGTACCGCCAATGGTAGGAAATCATTACCCGACAGCTGACCTTGATTTTGCAACGCGTGCAGTTTGTCTTCCGCATCTGAGGCAATCTTGGTAAAGCTATGCAGTTTCAGAGCAGAAGCTTCACCTTTTAAGCTATGCATTTCGCGATAGATGGCTTTTAGTTTGCCTTCAAGCTCGTATTGCGAACTACCAGGATTTTTCAAAATATTGTTCATCTTCTCAATATGCATCTGAGTATTATCAATAAACTCATTAATAATCTTTGGATTTACATTCAGAATAGTGGTGAGCATCTCAATCTGCATATCATTTTGCGAACGCTCTTTTTCTAGACGTTGCTCTAGGTAAACAGCATCTGATACATCGTTGACGTTAACCAAAATACGGGCAATGTCTTTGTTGTCATAAACACGTGAGAACTTAAAGTCTAAGAAGCGATTATTCTGTGCTTTATCTCCAGAAGCATTGTGTAACATGACCTTATGCAACGGATTGAGAGAATCTACCAGTTTTTCTTTGACTCGTGGATTATAGAGCTGTTCAATAAATTGCTGTGTGGTTTTCAGATCTTTATCAGAAATACGACCACGTAAAACGTTGGTAAAGTTCTCTCCTGACAATTTGTCTTCACCGATAATATCATTCAGTGCGCGAGAATGCTGCTGACCAATATTCAAGTCTTTATCAAGCAAGAATAGTCCCGTATTTACCGTTTCCATAATCTCTTGCGTCTCGCGACGAGCAGCGAACGCTTCAGCATCGGTTTCACGTAAACGGCGCACAAAGAAGAATACGAAGATCAAGAAGTACGTAAAGACAGCAGCAACACCAAGTACCTGAATAAGACGAATAGTAGTCGCCTGACGCTCTGCACTGTTGAACACGTCTTTAGTAAGATTGTCCAACGAATCGTTAACCAATAGACTTGATGTCTTTGCTTGCTCAACGGCTTGGATCAGATCATCTTCAGAGGAGACCATAATATTATCAGCATCTTTGAGATATGCTTGAATTTTAGGCTCTAACGCTTTCCACTGCTCCTTAGCAGCGGCAATATTTGCTTGTGCATTGCTATCAATCTTCGGCAGATCATAAGTCTTGCCATCAGCATCAGTGATCGTCGCACCTTGCTCGATGGCCGCAATAGAGCTAGTAATCAACGCAGTGTTTTGCTCCAAACGGCTCAGCACTCGTTGTATGTGTGGAGAGTTGGTATCTTCACCATAACTATTATCTAAGTCAAAAAGATCCTTAATTACTGCCTGCGCGCTATTAGCGACTTGGTTGGTTTGGTCAATTAAAGCGGTATTTCTTTCTAATAAGTTTGAGGTATAGAACGTAAAGGCTAACAAAGCACCGATGAGCGATAAAAATAGTGCAATTGAAATGATCAGACCTTGATAGCGCTTATTGTCAACATTGGGAGTGGTTGCCATCTTCAGAATTCCTTAGTTCAATTGCGTAGTATTAGTATCAGAATTGCTCTTATCAGCAGATGCAGGTACAGCCTCACCTAACCAGCGCTCTTCAATTTCTTTAAATGTCCCTTTTTCTTTCAGTTTAGCAATACCCTCATTAACCGTATTAATCAACTGAGTATTTTCTTTTGCCATTAATACGACTTGTTGCGCTGAAGGTGCGTCTGCCGCTTCATAAGGTACAATCTTCACTTTATGTTCTGGATAACCTTTTATGATGTACTGCAGCACTGGCATGTCATATAAGAAAACATCAGTCTTACCTTGTATTAAGTCCTGATAAGCCAAAAATGCAGTGGATCTTGAAACCAACTCAACCGAGTTACCCATCTGTTTTAAAGTATCTTCTTCTTTAGAACCTGCCAAAGTACCGGTTTTTAGACCCTTTATATCGTCTAGTCCTTTTATATCAAACTTACCTTCCAAGTACATGATGGTAGCTGGGTTAAAAAAGTAAGGCGTTGATAGACCATATCTTACCGCTCGATCGTCTTTATAAGAAATACCAGAAATAGCTAAATCACGTTTTCCCGACTCCACGCTATCAAACATATCTTGCCAAGTTTCTTTATAAAACTCGACCTTAAAGCCTTGCTCTTCTCCAATAGCTCTAATGGAGTCAACGTCAGTGCCTTGCATGTTGCCATAGTCATCTTGAAATGAGAAAGGCGGTAAATCACCTGTCATGGCGACCTTTAATGTTGGCGCCGTGTCAGGCAGATTACTAACAAAGCTGTCTTTATTTTCTGTTACTGGCGTACCAGTCGCATTGGCATTTTCTTGAGTGGAAGAGTTACTGCAGCCAAACAGGCCAACACTCAATACAATTGGTAACACTCGATATAACTGCATCATAATCTACCCTTAAAGCTTCACGTGGTTGTACATATTAATAAATGACAATCTAGCAAGGTTAGGTAATATATCAACAATACTTACTTACAGAAAGTTACGTTTGATAATACTTGTCTAACTTTGTTATTGCAATAATTATGTTTAGCTACTACGTACAATTTGTTTTATATGGCAAATAAAGGATATTAAGGTCTTACATAAGTCTATTAATATATTATCAATATCGTAATATAGCCTTGTTTTATAATCAGTTTTATACAAATAACAGAATGAAAAAGACACAAAAAAAAGCATTTATACAAAGTAAATGTATAAATGCTTTTTAAAATCAGTAAAAGGTTAGTTAAGCTTCTAGCTTATTCCGCATCATCAAGATTCAAATTACGATCTATCTGCCAGACTAAAAAGGAACCAAGACTCATCAGTGCAAACATGGCAATACCAATTTTGAGCACAGGATTAACTGGAAATAGGTTTAATAACAACCCACCAAAGATACCGACTGAAAACATGAGCGAGCCTTGTAGCGCACTTGCCATACCAGCTCGGCGCTTTTGAAAAGCGAGCGCAATAGCAGAAGCATTTGGCTGGGTTAGACCTAAGCCTGCGATACAGAAGAAAATACAGGCGAGTACCAATGGCAACCAAGCATCAGTACCCAAAAATAGACCTATTATAAATAGCACGCCTGCAGAAATAACCTGCATCATCGCACCAAAGCGTAAAATACTCAAAATACGAAAGCGATTGGTCAGCCACTGGTTCAGCTGAGTTAGAGCCACAAAACCAGCAGCATTCATCCCAAACAGCCAACCAAAATGGGTCGCTGAGACGCCATAAGTATCCATAATCAGCTCAGAGGCCGAGCTGATATAGACAAACATTGCTCCCATCAATAGACCACCACCAATCGCTGGATAATTAAAGGTTGGATCTTTCAATAAATCCCAGTACTGGCTAAGGACTTCTTTAGCAGGGCGCACATTGCGATTCTCTTCCGTTAATGTTTCAAAGAAGAAAAACTTAGTCAGCAATAAATTGAGCGTACCAAAGGCTGCCAAAAACCAAAAAATGGAGTGCCAGCTAAAAAACTGTAGAAATAGCGCACCAAGCGATGGCGCTAATATTGGTGCTAAGCCCATCACCAAAATCATAATAGAAAATGCTTTTGCGGTTTGTTTGGCAGTCAATCGATCACGAATTGCGGCACGGGTGACCACCGCGCCCACACAAGCGCCTAGTGCTTGCATGGTACGCCCAACAAATAATACATATTCGTTATCAGTGGTCGCACAAACAATTGAGGCGATGACATATAGCGTCATACCAATATACAAAGGCTTAACACGACCAACGCGATCACTAAAAGGGCCATAGAACAGCTGACCAAATACCAAGCCTAAAAAATAGGCAGGAACAGAGTTGGCCATAAAGGCTGTGGATACGCCAAAGTCATCAGCCATGGAGGGTAACGCTGGCAAATACATATCGATGGATAGCGGCCCTACCGCTACGATAAGTCCAAGCATCATAATCCATGCAACAGGCAAATCAGCAGAGCGTACTCGCTCAGAAGCAATAGGTTTATTGGGTAGGGAAGATTTTGGAGCAGACATATTTAGACCATTTTATATAGGGATTATTATTTTATTATTCATACTATCTTTATTCTTGACGTTTCTTCTATGCTAAAAACAACGACTATTAACGACAATAGTGCACTTCTACATGTATCTATGCAAGCGGACAGTGTTATATCGCACTATCCGCTCTTATTTCAATAGAAACATGAAATTAACAAAACAAACCCCAACAACAATCAAACCAATATATCAAAATATGCCTAAAAATTTTGAATCCAAAATCTGTTAACGGAATTGCCGCTTGCCAAACACAGTACTGGCCTGCTTGGCTTTTCTCAGTGCAAGCTTGCGATTACGACCAAGCATCATTTTAAGCTGCCAAACTTTTTCTTTATATAAAGTAGTAGCTGGCTGTTGGAACATAGCGTTGACAACACGCTTACTCGCCAACACCGCATCAGGAGAGCGCTCTGCAAATTCGGCAGCGAGCTGTTGTGCCTGCTCAAGTGGCGTTTCACTACAATGGCTGACGAGCCCCAATACTTTGCCTTCACTGGCCGCAACGATACGCGCACTCATGGCAAGTTCTTTCAGGACATCTTCACGTACCACGCCAAACGCCGATTGCGTCAGACCCATGTCTGGTACTAACCCCCATTTAGCTTCCATAATAGACAATTTGCAATCTGGATGACTGATGCGCACATCGCAAGCCAGTGCTAGCTGGAGCCCTGCACCGATACAATAGCCTTCTAATACGGCAATGACCGGTACAGGCACATCGCGCCACACCAGACAAACACGCTGGAATGAGCTCTGCCATGGCTTTACCAGCTCCCAAACGGCGAACGCTTGATTTTTTGGATGATTCAAATCACCCAAGTCAATGCCTGCACAAAACGTGCCTTCAGCGCCATTGAGAATCACCGCACGTATCGTTTTGTCTTTACCAATGCGTTCTGCAACGGCAATCAACTCATTCACGACTTTAAAGCTCATAGCATTTTTTTTGTGTGGGCGATTCAACGTCACCGTGAGTATATTGTCGGTCATACTAACTTGTAAGGTTTCATATCGGTAAGTGGCAATCGCGTTCATAACAATCCTTATTGATGAATAAAATAGAAATGGCACCTAAGTATGATGCCAATACTTCTAAAGCTGATAGCAACAATATTAGCAGCCTTATTACGACGCTACCTCATCAATAACTGACTGCAACGATTCGATTAACCCTTAATATCATAAAATCATCAGTTCTAAATCATTTTCCATGTCATATCATTTTCACTCAAACGATGGTAATTGAGCTGAGGATAGGCTGACAAATCTAGCGCCTGCAAATTATTTAACGCTGTTATTAATGCGGCATAATATGGCTCAAGCATGGCAAACTGCGCAGGTGTGGTGTGCTGGACATTCAGCAAGCATTTATCTTCTAGGTCTTGACTGGCTTGACGTAATTGCGGCACACCCGTATAACGACTGCCGCCTAATATACGATGGGCAATTTGCGCCAGCATACTGCGATCACGGGCATCCCACGCTTGCGTCAGTGCCTGCTTTTCATCATTGATAGTATCAAGCATCATAATGATAAGCTTGGCTGCCAAGTCAGGCTTATTCGCTGAGCGGGTCAGCGCGTCTTGCCAGTCTAAAATAGCAAACCCATCACCTTCATTAACCCCTAAATAATTATGGCTTAGATGGTGGTGACTGCTTTCCCAATTCTTTGTTTCTTGCTCATATGTGTTGGAATCTGTAGGCATTGCCACTCCATCGTGAGCACTGTTTATCGATTTTTCCGATGGATTTAATAGTGGCGTTTGTCCTTGTTTGTGTAAGCGCAAGCTCTCATAGCGTGGCTGGGTTTCGCGCGGTGTTTCGCGTCTATAGTCTTCGCGGGGTTGACTGTCTCGCAAGTAATTATCACGAATTTTTTTCAATGATAAAGGACGAGTTATTTTTTGCTCATTGACCCCATCTGAGCCGCTATAACGATTATTTTCATCACCTTTCACCATAGGATAGGCAATGGTTGTAGAGTCCGATGGCCACGTTGAATACGTTTCAGTCTCCCTATTCTGTAAATCGGTAGAATGTGAATTCTCGTTTGATAAATCGAAGGTCTGCACATCAGTACTATGCAGATTGGTATCAGGCAACGCTGTTAACTGCGGCATTGTCGTCGTGCGTCCAAGCCATTTTTGAAGCACTTGTAATAACTGAGGCTGGCTAATGGGCTTACCCACATAGTCATTAATGCCACTGGCTATCAGTTTGTCTCGCTCATCAGCCAAACCATGTGCAGTCAACGCAATAATCGGGATACGGCTATCATCATTTTCAATATTGCGAATTTGTCTTGCGGCTTCATGCCCTGACATACGCGGCATTTGGATGTCCATGAATATTAGATCAATATGATCTTTATCCTGAATAGCGACCTTATCCTCAGAATTCACCTCTTCATAAAGCGCACTACTTGATTTTTTGTTCACCTCATCGCGTGTTTCAGCTTTAGAGATTTGCGTTTTATTCGAAAGACTTTGCTTATCATTTTTCGTGGTTTTAATATTTTTGGTTTGTTGTTTGCTGATAATTTCTATTGCCTCAAACCCACTACTCGCTGTGATGACCTGAATACCAAGCTCACTAAGCAATGCATCGAGCACCAACAGATTGGGCAGATGATCGTCTACTGCCAGTACTGTTACCCCTTTCCAGCGTGGTTCTTGCACACTTTTTGTGGTACTACGATTTTGGGTGTCGAGCATGGCATAGAGCTGTCTTTTGTCTAAAGGCTCATACAAAATATTGGCATGATAACGATTTAATAATGCTTGATCGGCGGCAACTTGATAGCCAAATACCGCAAGCTTACCTTGATAATGCAGACGAATCTGTTTGAGTAATGCCATCATATCGTCTTGTGTGTCATCATCGACGATGACCCAATCCCAATAGTTGCCACGCTCTTTTAATGACTCAAGTACGCCTGGTAAGGAGTTGGCTTGGGTCAATTTAATCGGCAGATATTGCAAGCTGGCTTTGAGCACTTGGATAGAGGCGGTATGATTGATCCATACCAATACATTAAACTCATCGGTCTCACTCGCCAGCGGAGCCAAGACTGGAAGCTCAATTGTCTGGCCAGTAGCGGCTTCTAACACATCGACATGCGCTGGCATCCGAAACCAAAACGTCGCGCCCTGATTGGCAATATTCTCTTGAGCATTATCATGAAAGCCAATATCACCGCCCATCAGCCGCGTTAATTGCTTGGATATAACCAGACCTAACCCTGTGCCGCCATACTGACGAGTGATTGAAGGGTCACCTTGGCTAAAGCTTTGGAACAGCATCTTTTGATCGGCCAAAGAGATGCCCTTACCGCTGTCTTGCACACTAATCATGAGATAATTATCACGATGATCATCCAAGCTGACGCGCACCACCACATCGCCACTATCGGTAAATTTAATCGCATTGCCCACGATATTGGTCAATACTTGCTTGAGGCGCAGGGCATCGCCATTGATGCGCATCGGCACGTCATTATAAAACAGCACCGCCATGCGCAGACCTTTTTCTGCGGATACGGGCGAAAGCATATCGACCACATCATAAATGGTGTCATAAAGGTCAAACTCATGACGATCGAGTACCAGCTTGCCTGCTTCAATCTTGGAGAAATCCAAAACATCATTAACCAAGGCGAGCAAATGTGCCGATGACTTACGTATGGTTTGCACGTACAAATCTTGTTCGGGATTTAATTCACCATGCCTTGCCAGCAAATTGATAAAGCCATCGATACTGTTTAATGGCGTGCGTAGCTCGTGGCTGATATTGGCCAAAAATGCAGATTTAGCTTGACTGGTTGAGATTGCCGCATCACGCGCATTACGAATAGAGATGTTTTGCATTTCCATCTCATCAAACGCGAGGCGCAAATCATCCTCGGTTTGCTCGGCATGGTCTTTTAATTCCTGAAAGCTTCTATGCAGGCGGCGTAGCGTTTTGACCAAATCTTGCTGTAATAAGTTCAGCTCACCATCTGACTCAACGGGAATAGGCTGATACAGATTGTCGACATGGGTGCGCTGCAACTGCAAACGCAGCTCGTAAATTGGTGCTATCCAGCGCTTTGAATAAATATTTAAACTCAGCAATAAAATCAAAATGGTGAACAAGCCGGTAATCACTAACGCCATGGCGATACGATAGCGGGCTATATAGAGTGGTTCGTTGTCCATATCGACGACCAGCCACAGTTTTTGTCCTTCAAACTCCCCTAACACACTGCCATAAGCAGTTCCAATAGGTGTTGGTTGCTGCGATAAAAACTTCTCTTTTGTGTCTATTGCAGGCCATGCTTCATTCAGTCCATAACCGACTGCGGCGAGAACTTGATTGCTTTCATTGATGATCGCAATACGCTGTACATGTTGCTCAGACTGCATACGACCCAGCTTATCTTGGATTTCCTCAAGCTTCGTGATGGTCGTTTGAGTGGCATCATCGGCACTGACTTCGCTATCCGCATTGGGTTCGCCGTCTGCTTGCTGACGCTCTTGCGCTAACAGCTCAGGGATTAGCTCTGCAATCGCTGGGGTATAACGAATCAGCACCGCCTCCGCCAATACTTCTTGTTCTGAATTGCTGGCACGCATGGTTTCGTAAAAGACCAAAATACCGCCCACCGCTGCCAAGATACAAATGGGTAAAAACACCAATATAATCAACTGGCCATACGCACTGCTGGTATCAAAACGTTTTTTGTATGCCATACTAGCTTTACTCTCTACAGAAAATTGCACTATGAATCAATAGCGGCGGTAAGCGGTTTTAGCCAATAATAAAATTTTTGGGGGCTATTCTCATTTTAAAGCTATCCTGATCTCAAAAATGATAACTGCCCACTCATGATAAAATTTCGTGGTTACTTATTATTGCCGTACCTATATATTGCCATAACTATAACGCATTTCATTAATTATGGTGAATGGCTATGGCGCAAAAGCATTTTAACTATCCAACCCTTTTTAAACACCACTCATTTACCAAAATCTCTTGATGCCTTCAGCGTAGCCAAAAACAAAATGATATAATGACGCAACTTTTCATTTATTGCTATTTGGTTAAAGCGACAGAAATACCATTAACGACTAGATCATCCAATTAACTCGATGGTAGCCGTATCAAAATATTTATTCAAAAACCACAATGACAATTAAAAATAAACGGTTATTTAAAAATCAATTTTAAAAATTAACAAGGATACTTTATGTCCGCAACGGCTATCTCCAACCCTAATTTCATTACTCAAGTCACCAAACTTGCTGATTGCGTCGGTCAGACGCCATTGGTTAAATTACAGCGCTTACCTGAGCAAGAGCAACTGACCAATGGTGCTGTATTACTGGCCAAGCTTGAAGGTAACAATCCAGCGGGTTCTGTTAAAGATCGTCCTGCTTTTAATATGATCTATCAAGCAGAACAGCGCGGTGACATCAAGGCTGGTGACATGTTGATTGAAGCCACGAGTGGCAACACTGGTATCGCTTTAGCCATGGTCGCGGCGATGCGTGGCTATCCGATAACGCTGCTGATGCCAACCAATTCAACTCAAGAGCGCAAAGATGCCATGATTGCTTATGGTGCGACGTTAATTGAGGTTGATGAAGGCATGGAAGCAGCACGTGATTTGGCGCTGCAAATGCAAGCAAATGGCAAAGGCATCGTATTGGATCAGTTTAATAACCCTGATAATAGTCAAGCCCATTACCTGACCACAGGGCCTGAACTGTGGGCGCAAACCGAAGGTAAAATCACTCATTTTATTAGCTCAATGGGCACCACTGGTACCATTACCGGTGTATCGCAATACCTTAAAGAACAAAATCCAGATATCAAAATCATCGGACTACAACCTGATGAAGAAGCTTCGATTGCTGGCATTCGTCGCTGGCCTGCGGCTTACATGCCAGGTATCTTTAACGCAGATTTGGTTGATGAAGTCATGGATGTGGATCAGCGTATCGCAGAAGTTTATATGCGCAAACTGGCCAAGACCGAAGGTATTTTCGCGGGGGTTTCATCAGGTGCCGCAGCATGGGCTGCCGTACAAGTCGCTAAAGAAAATCCTGATGCTGTCATCGCCTTTATTGTTTGTGATCGCGGCGATCGTTATTTGTCGACGGGTTTATACAATATTAACGACAACAATATTGACGACAGTAATGTCGATAACCGCACATAAATTAATTAACGCACAGACAACGCTGCTCAGTTTAGTTGATTTAATCAGGATTTCTTATGTCACAAGCTCTACCATCCGACCCTATATTGGTCTTTGATATCGAAACTGTCGCTGATACGGATGCGGCGCGCCGTATCTACCCGCAATTGGCAGATTTGAATGATGCAGATGCATTGAGCGCACTCACAGCGCTTCGAATACAAGAAGCTGGGCATGACTTTATGCGCTTGCCACTGCAGCGTATCGTCTGTATCTCAGCTTTATATATCAAAGATGGCAAGTTGTCGCTGTTCTCATTGACCGCTGATAAATTTAGTGAAAAAGACATTCTTGCCAAATTTTTTCGAGCATTTAGTGATCTTGAAAAACTGCCACAGCTTATTAGTTGGAATGGCTCAGGTTTTGATATTCCCGTACTGATATATCGCGCTATGCAATACGATTTATCAGCGCCATGGTTATTTGAAGAAGGCGAGCGCATCAAAAACATGCGTTTTGATAATTACGTCAATCGCTTCCACACGCGTCACCTTGATTTGATGGACAGATTTAGCCAGTACGGTGCCAGCCGCCGCGAAGCCATGGACGTAGTGGCAAGCTTATATGGTCTGCCGGGTAAAACAGCCGTCGACGGTAGCATGGTTGGTGAGCTCGTCAGTACTAATGACTGGCAAACGTTATCGATATATTGCGAGTCTGACGTCATGAATACATGGCTCATCTATTTGCGCTGGTTACGTCTGACAGGACAGTTATCTTCACAAGGCTTTGACGCTTGGCAGCAGCAGAGCTACGACTATTTGGTAAAATATACCCAAGCGGATGGTCATGCTCGTCATCAAGACTTCATCGCTGATTGGTCATCTGCACCCACATCATAACAAATGAAGTTATAAGAAGGCGCGTTATAAGACATCGCGTTTATCCTCATTTTTTTAGTTATTTATCATTTATTATTAAGGCAGGTTTATGCAACCCACCGATTCAAAAACGTCTATAACCTCTGATGTTACACCACCGACGAGCGATACCCAAACGATTACTATTCCGCCTAATAAGAAAAAATCTAAGCCGTCATCAAAAACGCGTCGCCGTTTGAAAGATGCAGAGCCGATTCCTTTTACCGTTGATAGATTGTCGCATGATGGTCGCGGTGTTGCCATCTATGGCAATGGTTTTGGGGTTGATGATGGCCACGCTGAAGACAAGCATGGCAAAACAGTCTTTGTCAGTTTTGCTTTGCCAGGTGAAAGCGCATTGGTCAAAATAACCAATAGCCGTGCCAGTTTTGAGGAAGGCGATGCAATCAGCATCACTGCCAATCCAAATCCTGAACGTGCTGTGCCGCCTTGCCCACATTTTGGCGTCTGCGGCGGCTGCAACTTGCAGCACTGGCAGCCAGAGGCACAAATAAACTTTAAGCAGTCCGTACTGGCCGAGATGTTGATGCATCAAGCCAATGTCGCGCCTGATAACTGGCTTGCGCCAGTGGTTGGTGATCGTCTTGGTTATCGTACCAAAGCACGATTGGGCGTACGTTATGTCGTCAAAAAAGAAACCGCGCTTGTTGGATTTCGTGAGCGCTCAAGTAACTTTTTGGCAGAGCTAAATGAGTGTCATATATTAGACCCACGTATTGGTTTTGAGATTGAAAACTTAAAAACATTGATTAGTACGTTAGAGAGCCGTAACAAGATTGCCCAGCTTGAGTTGGCCATGGGTGAGGAAATACCTGAGCTGCCAGATGGTAATCAGCCCGTTGCCCTTATCGTGCGCAACTTAGAACCGCTGTCAGATGCTGATATAGACAAATTAAAAGTATTTTTTGCGGCGCGTAATTGGCAACTATATCTACAGTCGAAAGGCGCTGATAGCATCCAGCGTATTGCACTAACAGATGCTGATGATCTAAGCGAGCAATTTGGTCGTTTGTATTATCAACTGCCAGAGTATGATTTGACGTTTGAGTTTATCCCTACTGACTTTACCCAAGTTAATCTATCTGTGAATCGTCAAATGACCAAGCTTGCTTGCGATTTATTAGACTTAAAAGCGGGCGAACGTGTACTGGATTTATTCAGCGGTTTGGGTAACTTTAGCTTGCCACTCGCGCGTCTCGTTGGTGAGACGGGTTCTGTGGTCGGTGTTGAAGGCAGCGAAGCGATGACAGCACGTGCAGCCGATAACGCACGTCGCAATGGCATCAATAATACAGAATTTTATAGCCAAGATTTGACGCAAGACTGTACCGATAAACCTTGGGCCAATCAAGGCTTTGATGCGCTATTGATCGATCCACCGCGTTCTGGTGCTTGGGAAATTATGCAGTATTTGCCGAAATTTAATGCTGAGAGAATTGTTTACGTCTCTTGCAACCCTGCAACCCTCGCCCGCGATACAAAAGCATTGCTAGAGCAAGGCTATCGTCTGACTGATGCTGGGGTAATGGATATGTTCTGTCATACTGGTCATGTTGAGTCCATCGCTCGTTTTGAAAAAGTAGCGGTTTGATTCTATTTTCCCTCACATCAGCGGTTCAGAATATTACATAGCCATCATAGAAGTCACCAGCACTGATATACCATTTGAATCAATCAGTGACAACAAATGATGGCTATTTATCCTGATTAACCGCAGACATTACATAGCCTCGCTTGATTTGTTACCTCAAAATGAGATAATAACAAACAATCTTCCCAGGCTGGTTTACTCCAAACCTGGTGGGCGTTTGCACTCATAGCTTTATATATTTTATGCGCATTTTATAACTGCTAAAAAACAGATTTTTTAGCAGTTGTATTGGTTTATAGCTGACACTTTATGAATCGTAAGTTCAACGTGTGTGCATAGTAGATGAGGTTATAATCAATTCAAAATAGCTAAGAGGAGTCGGCTATGGTAAAAATTCGTGAAGGATTACCGCTGGTGGATGGACAGACCACGCAAGCCGATAGTGCAGCACTTGCCGCTCAACTGGTCGCGAGCCAACGCTCGCACCAGTCTGCCAATAGCTATGCCCAAATCCCCCTCGATATTAAATACCAGCTGTCCACTCATAAGCTACACACCACTTTTGATCGCTCAGCTCTGCATGCTTTTCATAGTCATGATCCAAAGCTTGAGAATGAGTATTCTGATAACCCACTTTTAGATAAAAACAACGCTCTCGCAGACAAAGAGCTGGAAGCGATTGATCTAGATCAAGTCAACATCGACGTTCCCACTTGGTTAGACAACGTCGCCAAGCGTATCGGACAAGAATCTGTACCCAATTTGAGTGCTGCTTGTGAATTCATTCGCAATCATATGAATACCAGCGAATCTGAGCGCTCAGGTGCATATGTCACTGGTATTGGCATGACAGACATATTGACCTATCTTTACCAAGATGAAGATGCCCTTGTGGCTGCGATGCTCTATCGCAGTGCGCGAAAATCAATCATAAGCCTTGCTGATATTGAAAAAAAATTCGGTGTAGACATATCGACTTTAGTCAAAGATACCTTAGCAATGGGTAAGCTGTCTGAGATTATTGAAAGCAATAAGCGTCTAGAAGATCACTTCGTAAACAACCAGCGCGACCAGCTATCTAATATTTATAGCATGCTAATTTCCGTCACCAATGATGTGCGCGTCGTGCTTATCAAATTGGCTGAGCGTACCTTTGCCATGCGCGAATTGACCTTTTCTAATGAAGAGCGGCAGAATCGCGTGGCGCGTGAAGTCATGACTATTTATGCCCCGCTAGCGCATCGCTTGGGCATCGCGCAACTTAAATGGGAGCTAGAAGACTTAGCCTTTCGCTACCTTGCGCCTGAACGCTATAAAGAGATTGCCAAACTGCTCTCCGAAAAACGCAGCGAACGTGAGTCCTATATTCAGCGCGTACAAGATAAGCTCAATGAAGCATTAGCAGAGGCTAGCATCGAAGGCGAAGTCTCTGGACGCGTCAAACATATCTATTCTATCTATCGGAAAATGAAGCTCAAAGGCTTATCATTTGATCAGCTTTATGACATTCGTGCACTGCGGGTATTGGTCACCAATCCTTCAGACTGTTACCACGTGCTCGGATTGGTACATGGATTGTGGCGTTATATCCCTGAACAATTCGATGACTACATTACCAATCCTAAATCCAATGGTTATCGCTCACTACACACTGCAGTGATTGCTGAAAACAAGTCACTTGAAGTGCAAATTCGCACGCATGAAATGCACTTTGAGGCTGAGCTCGGCATGTGTGCCCATGTCAACTATAAAGAAGGTCTGAAGAATAAAAAAGACAATTATCTGAATCAAAGAATCAGCTCGCTGCGTCAGCTATTATCGATCAATAATGAAACACGCAATCAGCCACGTTCGTCTTTATTAACAGGCGAAGAGCTAGATGAGATGGGGCTTGATGAAGAAGAGCAACTTGTTGATTTTGATGAGCTTGAACGCATCTATATCTTCAGCCGTGATGGTGATATTACTGAATTGCCAAAAGGCGCAACGGTTCTTGATTTTGCTTATTACGTACATACACAAGTTGGTAATCGTGCCCAAGCGGCGCGAGTCAATCAGCGCTATGTACCATTAACCTATCAGCTCAAAACGGGCGAACAAGTCGAAATAATTACCAAAGCATCACGTGAGCCTAACCGTGATTGGCTGGTCGCTTCACTGGGTTATATCCATACCAACCGTGCACGCTCAAAACTGCGTCAATGGTTTAACAAGCAAGACCGCGACAAGAATATTGAGATTGGTCGTCAAATGCTCAGTAAAGAGCTTGAGCGATTATCGGTACATCCTAATAGCATCGATTTAAACGACTATACTCAGCATTTCCACGTCAATAATACTGATGATATTATCGTCGGTTTGGTCACAGGTGATATTGGTCTTAATCAGCTCACCAGTCATATTTCTCGGCAGCTACATTTAGAGCCTGAGAAACCGCCAGAAGATTTTGTGCCGAGCGTAGATACCAGAGGTATAGGCAAACTTGATGCTTATAAAATTCGTATTGATGGGCTGGACAATATAGAAATCAATTTAGCAGGCTGTTGCCACCCTGTACATGGTGAGCCGATTGCGGGTTACATCACCTTATCACGAGGTGTCAGTGTCCATAATCGTGGTTGCCCTGAATACTTACGCTTGATCGAGCGTGATCCTGAACGCGAAATAGAGGCTGCTTGGCGGGTACAAGCTGGACGCTATCAACCAGTTGACATTCATGTAGAGGCGTATGATAGACGTGGACTATTGCGTGATTTGACACAAATCATTGACAAAGAAAATGTCAATATCCGCCAAGTTGAGACGCTCAGCAATGATGATAACATCGCCTTTTTAAAGTTCCATATTGAAGTTTCAGGATTGGCACATCTGTCTAAGCTCTTGGCTAAACTAGAGCAACAGCATGGAATCTTGCATGCTCGTCGCGCTGTTGCTTAAATATACAACCACAAAGTCCATTCATTGAATCATAAGGTTATTATAAAAACATCATGCCTGAACTGCCTGAAGTAGAAACAACTAAGACTAGCCTTACACCATTATTAGGGCAACAAATTATCGATATAAAAGTTTATCAACCAAAGCTGCGCTGGGTGATGCCAGATGACTTAGATAGCTTGATTGATTACACACTAGATAGCGTTGAGCGCCGCGCAAAATATTTGGTTCTCAACTTTTTACCTTCATTACCAAATGATGGTAGCACTGCTGTTCAAACTGATACGTTAGTACCGCGTCAACTTTTGGTTCACTTAGGCATGTCAGGCAGCCTACAACAGCACAGCTACGGTACTGAAAAGCGCAAGCATGATCATCTAATAATCGTTTTCAAGGGCGCTAATAACACAAAATCCCAGCTACATTACTATGACCCAAGACGTTTTGGATCAGTATTATGGCACAAGGATTATGGTGCTAAGCTATTAGATCACTTAGGTCCTGAGCCATTATCAAATAAATTTACCGCAGACTACCTATATCAATTGATTCAACGGACAGATCTGCTTGATCTCAATGCTGAAACCATAGCCATCAGCAAAGCCAAATCCAAGAAGCAGCCCATTGCGCGCGCTATAAAATCAGTCATCATGGAACAGCAAGTCGTCGTGGGTGTTGGTAATATCTACGCGACAGAAAGCCTATATTTATCAGGTATTCATCCAGCCACCCCTGCTCATCAACTATCCCGTGCTCAGATGATTGTTTTGGTTGATCATATTAAAGTTATTTTACAAAAGGCGATAGCGCTTGGTGGTTCGACACTACGAGACTTCACCGTAGCAGATGGTCAAACTGGTTACTTCCAGCAGACATTAAACGTTTATGGTAGACAAGGGGATGCTTGTCCGCATTGTGATACTGTGCTTGAGAATATCAAACTTAATGGTCGCGCCAGTGTGTTCTGCCCCAACTGTCAGCCAATCGCTTAAATATTATTTTGAACTGTTGCTATCTGTTTCGCCTTAGCTACTACAATAACTTAGATATTAGGTCGTATAATATAGCAGCAAAATTCTCCTGATTCGGCTTCCTATTATTTCCCACTGATATCGTTACGTCTTACGCCATTTTTGTTGCTTATTGACACACATCTTGCTTTAATAGTATAAGCACTTACATAAATAGTGCATAATGTTTATATAGCTGTAATATATTTAGCCCATTTACTATCGTTGCCGCATTGTTTATATAGGGAAATTGTCTCTGTGTGGAAATAGCAGCAGCCAATAATCATACCAATTATGCATTTTAGGACATCGTTATGACTGTTAAAGCCAAAACCCAACGTACAGTTAAGCAAAAAGCCTTTACTATAGCTGCAAGCTTAAGTTTAGTGGCTGCTACTATGCAGCCTGCCTTGGCAGCCATAGAAATTGATGAAACCGACTTTGGGCCCTCTTATGAGACAATGGTGGTTGATACGGTGGTGGGTAAACCTTTACAACTGGTAAGTGCCGTTGCCGGTACTGCCGCCTATCTGGTTAGTCTACCCTTCTCGCTTATCGGTGGGAACGCAGATCAGGCCCAGCAGAAACTCTTTGTTGAACCTTGGGACGCGATGGGACGTTGCTTAGGTTGTACTGTGGCTGAAGATAACTATTACAAATCACAAGTAACTAATGATAATGTGATCCGTATTGTCGTTGACCAACCATCTGAGATTTTGATTAATACTAACGATTATGTCGTAGTTACGCCCTAGTCTTTATATTAACAGCTGGTTAAATGATACAACTGTGCTAAAGACAATGCATTTATAAATTATCCATAAAAAAGGCTAACGTCGTGTTAGCCTTTTTTATGTTTTTTCAATCAAATCATCATATTTTATTTTGAAACAGTGGTATTGCTTAACTTAGCACTAATTTCACGAAGCAATTGCACCTCTTCTGAAGGTTGTTTTACCAACTCTTGCACTTCTTCTTTACGACGCATTTTGTTAACCATTCTAACCATCATAAAAATGATGAAAGCCAAAATCAGAAAATTAATAAGAACAGTAATAAAGCTACCATAGGCCAATACTGGAACGCCCGCTTGTTTGAGTGCATCATATGTCATTGCAACACCTTCAGGCACATCACCCAACACTAGTAACATATTTTTGAAATTGATTTCGCCACCTGCTATGAAGGCAACTATTGGCATAATAATATCTTCAACCAAGGACATTGTGATAGTCGCAAATGCCCCACCGATAATGACACCGACCGCTAAGTCCATCACATTACCTTTTAAAGCAAACTCTTTAAACTCAGAAGCCATACTCATTATTTTCTCCTCAAAATACTAATCTATAATCAAATAAGTATCTCAACAGTCGACCTAATCTGGAGCCTTAAGAAGAATAGCAAAAAACACTACTACTATCGGTTATTCTGTCTGTATTCTCTGAAAATTACAACACAAAAAAAAAGCAGCATAAAGTGAACCATATTAAGTTCACTTTATACTGCTAATTTTTTAGCTATCTTGATGCCAATCATTAAATGATAACGGCATCAAATGCTTCTATGAAATATCAATCCAATAAATTACTCAGTAACTTATGACTCAATATTAAGCACCTTTTTTACCACGGCCGTGACGCTTACGCTCACTTTCAGTCAAGTAACGCTTACGCAGACGAATCGCCTTAGGTGTTACTTCAACCAATTCATCATCTTGAATGAATTCAAGCGCTTGCTCAAGTGTGAACTTGACTGCTGGAGTCAACGTCAATGCTTCATCAGTACCACTAGCACGAACGTTGGTTAACTGCTTAGCAGTCGTTGGGTTAACAGCCATATCATCGTTACGTGAGTTAAGACCAACGATCATACCTTCGTAAACTTCAAGCTGCGGCTCAGCAAATAATTTACCGCGTTTTTGCAGGTTAAACAGTGCGAAACCTAAGCAAACACCCTTCGCCATAGAAACCAAGACACCATTCGAGCGACCACCAACATCACCGATCTTTTGTGGACCGTAATGTGAGAAGCTTGATGTCATGATACCAGTTCCTGAGGTCAATGTTAAGAACTCAGAACGGAAACCAATCAAGCCACGGGCAGGCATAGTCGCTTCGATACGCATACGACCTTTACCATCAAGCTCCATATTGGTCATCTCGCCTTTACGCAAGCCAACCTGCTCCATGATAGAACCCTGATGCTCATCTTCGATATCAAAGACAACGTTTTCATACGGCTCTTGTAGTTTACCATCAACTTCTTTAACGATAACTTCTGGGCCTGAAACACCCATCTCAAAACCTTCGCGGCGCATGTTCTCAATCAGTACAGATAGATGAAGCTCACCGCGACCTGATACTTTAAATTTATCAGGAGATTCTGTATCTTCTACACGTAATGCTACGTTATGAATCAATTCACGCTCAAGACGCTCACGGATATTACGCGAGGTCACAAACTTACCATCACGACCAGCAAAAGGTGAGTTATTTACTTGGAAGTTCATTGAAACGGTAGGTTCATCAACCGTTAATGCTGGTAATGCTTCGACAGCACTAGGATCACAAATCGTATCTGAAATATTAAGCGCATCAATACCAGTAATACAAACGATGTCACCAGCCTGTGCATCTTCAACATCAATACGATCAAGACCATGATAACCCATAATTTTCAAAATACGACCATTACGGGTATTGCCATTTTTGTCGATTATAGTCACTTGAGTGTTTGTTTTAACTTTACCACGCTGAATACGACCAATACCGATAACACCAACGAAGCTATTGTAATCAAGGCTAGATATTTGCATACGGAACGGCGCATCTGCATCAACCTGTGGAGGCTGAACAACATCAACGATAGTTTTGAAAAGTGGCGTCATATCATCAGCCAAGTCGTCAGCTTCTAGACCTGCAATACCATTCAATGCTGAAGCATAAACAACCGGGAAATCAAGCTGCTCATCAGTTGCACCTAAGTTATCAAAAAGATCAAAGATTTGATCCATGACCCAATCAGGACGTGAGCCAGGACGGTCAATTTTATTAATAACAACAATTGGCTTTAGACCTTGCTCAAACGCTTTTTGCGTTACAAAACGAGTTTGAGGCATTGGGCCATCAACTGCATCAACGACTAGAAGTACGCAGTCAACCATAGACATTACACGCTCAACTTCACCACCAAAATCGGCGTGACCTGGGGTGTCAACAATGTTGATACGATATTCAGTATCATCAGTCTTATCTGTCCAGCGGATGGCTGTATTTTTAGCCAAAATGGTAATACCACGTTCTTGCTCAATATCGCCTGAATCCATTGCACGTTCAGCAATGTTTGCACGGTCGCCAAAGGTACCAGACTGATGTAATAACTTATCAACCAAAGTCGTTTTACCGTGATCAACGTGGGCAATAATTGCAATGTTACGCAGGTGTTTGATATCGTTCGCCATATAAAATGCTCGTTTCGTCTTAAAAAAAATGCAGTAGCAATAAGCGCCGCTGGATAAACTTTTATCATCAACCAGATAGATATTTAGTACTTACTTTTAGAAGACCGCACAATAGGTGCTGTTAATCAAATAATTTCAATACAATCAATTATCTACACTAATAAATTCATCATACAGATAGCTATGCTAATGTACATTCTGTCAATTTACAGAATGTTTGGGCAGCTAGTATAACATTATTGCTTCATAAATTTATGTAATAACTTGCCTTTCTCAATCCATAAATAAAAAAAAGCCACCCATTAGGTGACTTTTTTTGTAACTATATATTTAACAATATAATCGGTTCAATACTACTTACTGAACAACCATGTCTTTAGTTTGTTCAACAGTCATTGTTTTGTCACCAGTGATGATGGCATAAACACGACGGTTCATAGCACGACCTTCTTCAGTATCGTTTGGAGCGATTGGGTTGTTATAACCATAACCAACAGTTGAGATACGGTTTGGAGCAATACCGAATTCGTTAGTTAGCATAGATTTAACTGCAACAGCACGAGCTTCAGACAGACGTTGGTTATAAAGTGCTGAAGGACCAGTTTTAGAAGCATGACCTTCGATACGTGCTGTAGAGTTAGGATACTCACGCATCTTCTCTGCTACTTTAGCAATTTCTGGCTTGTATTGGTTTTTGATAGTTGATTTATCGTTATCAAAGAATACACGTAGTTCCATTTTTAGCTCATCAGTAATATCTACTGGTACTGGGCAACCGCGCTCATCTACAACGACATTCATTGGAGTGCCTGGGCATGCATCGATGCTATCAGGTACGCCATCGCCATCAGAATCAAGATCAGATTCAACTACTACTACTGGAGTAGTGTCGATAACTGGCTCTTGCATTGGTGGTACTGCTACTGTAGGTGCTAAATGGCCACCAAGTACAACTTCTAGACCGGCCAAAGCCATGCCTTCCCACCAGTTGTTATCAAAGTTATGAATCGCACGAGCTTCACCACGTAGGCTCAAAGCGTCGTTGATACGATACATAGCACCTAAACCAAGGTTACCAATGGTATCTTTAGATTCTGCAACTTCAGTACCAGCTGGAATATCATTTCCGTCTACAGTTACCTGTTCACCATTAACTATACCAGCAATTCTTTCTTGGTTCTCTACTTTGATCTTAGACTGACCAGCACCAACCAACACATATGGCTTGAACGCACTGTCAGTGTAACCAGTAAACTCTTCAGTACCAATTAAGAAGTTACCAGAAAGCATGGTTTGTTCTACGTCAAAGCGGTTAACACCAGCTTTTGCAGAATCTTCAGAGGCTTCGCCGTTTGCACTTGACACACCATACTCTACTTGGAACTGAGTAGAAGGAGTTAACTCAATACCTAGTGCAGCACCAGTGTATAGGCTACTTTCTTTAGCTACGCCGCCATTATTAGGATGACCATTAGCACCATTAAAAGGAGTACCATCGTCGATGTTATTACCATCAGCATTTACGTACAAGTTTTTACCAGTTTTAAGAATTTCGCGTTGCTCGTCATGAGCTTCGCCAGTGTAATGGTAACCTAGTAACAATGGGCTAATAGTTACGCCAGCATTAGCTGCTAAAGGTGCAGCCGCTACAGCAACCAGAGCTAGAGCAATTTTATTCAATTTCATGGACTTCCTCCAAAGGATAATTTTAGTGATGCGTTAAGCAAAACCGCTTCTCAAGATGCTCTAAAATAGACATCTTTTACGAATTTTAAGTGACAAAGCAAAACCAATTAAGGAGTAGCTTAGCGATTATCAATTCAGTTTACAACTTTTTTCGTTAACGAGCTACACATTATTACACGATAATGTCGTAACTAAAACACAATAACCAGCTTAAGTTACCTAGAACTAACACACCTTACGCTTTTTATCTTTTGTATGTCAGTTCACAATAGATAGTAAACCTAACAGTATCTATTGTCTGAGCTTATTTTAGTACAGTTAGTATTTTTTCTCTATTATTAAAACCTGTCATTCACTAATTGAAACATTTTTTGACAGTAGACATATATTCTGTTTATATTATAGCACTCAACATTATTTCATACATCATAAATTCTATTATTATTTTTAGGTTCTAAAAGTCTATTGGCTCAACTGTTATAAAATCATTGCATTGAATAACATTCAAAAAAGTGAGACTGTTTTATTGAACTGAACTACTTATTATAGGTAACAAGCCTCATGGCATTGCTGCATAAAATATCATCAAGCTATAAAATGCTCTCAGCATTTATGTTATTGGTGTTTGCTTCAAATAAGCATAAACTAGTGCAAAGCAGATGGATTATTTATCTGCATCAGATATGTATAGTGATTTTTTATAAAAACACAACCAATACAAATACCGCAATAGATACAAGCACTTTTAATAGCAGTAGAAAGCAGGGTTTCACGCTGGTTGAACTTATCGTCACTGTATGCGTATTAGCGATTATAGTGACGATCGCCGCCCCAATTATACGAACGCAATTAGCACGCATGGAAGCCAAACGTATTAAAAGTCAGTTAGAGACTTCTCTTGCCTTAGCCAAAGCTGAGAGTTATATCAGAAGACAGAATGTCATTGTTTGCTTGTCTGATACTGGAGGGCGCTGCCATAGAGACAGCGATAAGACACTTTTGTTATTCATAGATAAAAATGACAATAATCACTTTGATGCACAAATAGATCGATTGATCATTCGGCAGTCTTTAACCCCTAAATACAGTAAGCTAAGTTTACGAGTTGGGAGTCGACGCCACTACATCAAATTTTGGGGTGATAGCGGTAAACCACGAGGACATTTTGGCCATATAAAATACTGTCCGACCTCTACCTACAATCATACCATGTATCAAATTTCGTTCAGCCAAGGTGGTCAGGTTACTTATAAGCCTAATGAGAGCCACCCTACTGATTGTGGACAATAAAAAATTAAATGATTAAGCACTTTGATGCATAACACCTTTCATCATAATAACAGCCTACTCGAGTCCTACAAATATAGCATCTGCAATGAGTGCATGGCAAATATTCAACTCATAAACATCCTCAATTTGCGCGATTGCATTCACATTATCACGTGTCAGCCCATGACCTGCGTTAATTAAGAGTTGGTGATCACTGCGTTGAGCAGTAGCAACAGCTTGCTTGATTCGTTTAAGCTCAGCATTTTGCATGTCTATATTGGCTACCAAGCTTGCCTCGGCATAAGCGCCTGTATATAACTCAACAGCATCAGCGCCGCATTCTATAGCAGCAGCAATTTGCTTTTCTTCTGGGTCAATGAATAAAGAAACCTTTATGCCTGCCGCTTGTAATTTGCCAATATATTCTGTCAACCACGTAATCTGCTTTGCGACATCAAGGCCACCTTCTGTTGTCAACTCTGCTCGTTTTTCAGGTACTAAGCACACCTAAAATGGTTTGACGTCACAAGCAATCGCCAGCATCTCATTCGTGGCTGCGATCTCTAAATTCATTCTAGTCGTCAACTGCCCTGCTATCTCATAAACATCTGCGTCTTGAATATGACGACGATCTTCGCGTAAATGAATAGCAATACCATCTGCTCCCGCCTTCTCGCAACAAAGAGCGGCGGCTAAAGGGCTCGGATAACTAACCCCACGCGATTGACACAAAGTTGCCACGTGATCAATGTTTACACCTAATAAAGGTTTTTACGAAGCATTTTTGGATGAAGGTAATAAAGAAGTGATCATAAGAAATTCTTTTGATAAAGAAACCCAATTCACTGATAAACGGTGCTCAGAAGATGAAGATAAAGCTTTAGACAGTCTCAATACTAATCGAACTAGTTATAGCACGTTGAGGATAGCACTATTATTTATTGGTAACGCTGTTGCTGCTGCCATAGTATGCGACTTTGCAACGGTTGATAGTCCAGTAAATGGTCAATAAGGTGTCGATGGACTTTCGACCAATTATTTAAAGTTGTATCAGTGATCCCTAACTGTGCCATCTCAATAACATCAGTACCTTTGAAAAAACATTGCCCCACAGCATTCTCTAAACGCTCAGTCTGTGTATCATTCTGCAAGACAAGCATTAAACCAACATCAGGTAAAAAATGATAAGAACCATCTGGCTCAATGATGTTTTCAATACTATCGTGAGTCATCATTAAGGTAAAACCCAGCTCATTGAATAAATGCTGCTCAAATTGGCGCAAACATAAACGGAGTTCGTTGGCGCTCAAAGGCTGCCTAAGCTGACGCAGACTATCCTGATAATGTAGCCACAATACCGGCATCGGATATTCAGTCGATAACAGCCGCCATAGTATTTCATTTAAATACAACGCCGCGTATTGATGTTGACCCGTGATATTTCCGTAAGGCAGTGCGTCTAAAACAGTCGCAATGCTTTCATCTTTTGCCATGCTTGTTTGAGTTGTGTGTGGCGATGCAATATTAATCTGACTAAACGTTTTTAAATCGCGTTTACCAGTGGCAAAGAGCTGCAATGGCATGAACAATGGAGCGCCTTTTTTCCCAATACCATGTATCACGCCATGTTGCTGAGAAAACAGATAGTATAAGGCGCGCTTTTCTTGATAAGGGCGCTGATGCAATAAATAACCGACTAACGCTTCATTGCGCATTTCTTATTACCTCAGCATCGAGCATATAGAAAAGTGATTAAAGCGCTATTCTTTAATCAATATCCTAAGCTGGTTAGTGCACGTTCATCATCAGACCAACCGCGCTTGACTTTCACCCATAGCGTTAGCATGATTTTTTTATCAAAAAGTTGTTCCATATCTTTACGAGCATCCATACCCACTTGTTTGATGCGCTGACCCTTATCACCAATCACAATGGCTTTTTGACCACTACGTTCGACATAAATAGTCGCATCGATGAAAGTACAGGCTTTACGTGGACGACCAGTTTTTGGGTCAGTGTGCGCAGGCTCATCTTTAAACGCATCAATCTGTACGGTTAAGTCATATGGCACTTCGTCACCGGCGCTACGCATGATTTTTTCACGGATAATCTCACTGGCCAAAAATCTTTCTGAGCGGTCAGTAATTTGCTCGGTATCATAGATAGGGGCAGCAATAGGCAGGTGTGAAGCAATCACTTCTTGTAGACGATCTAGGTTTTGGTTTTTTAAGGCCGATACTGGTACGATGTCAGCAAAATCAAAACTGTCATTAAACGTCTCAATCAGTGGCAACACGCTGCCTTTATCCTTTAAGGTATCAGATTTATTAATGACCAATACCACATTTAAATTGGTGTCACCAAGCTTTTGCAGCACTAACAAATCATCATCACGCCATTGATCTGAATCAACAACAAATAACACCAAATCAACATCTACCAAGGCAGATACCGCAGCTTTATTCATACGTTCGTTAATAGCACGTACTTCATTGCGATGAATACCTGGCGTGTCAACAAATACCGCCTGCATCTCATGATTTGACAAAATACCGTGGATACGGTGACGAGTCGTTTGCGGCTTACGTGACGTAATAGAAAGCTTTTGACCCAATAAGTGATTCATCAAAGTCGATTTGCCAACGTTTGGACGTCCAACGATCGCGACATAACCCGCTTTAAAATCATCAGCAATATCTGCATGACCGCTAGGGGCAAAGAACTCTTCAATTGCCATATCGTTGTCTACGCTAATATCTTCTGATTGATCGATACCCTCATTAGTAGTATCTTGGTTTTGATTCAACTCTGTGTTTTCGGTCATATCTTTGGCATTATCTTCATTATTGGATGGCAAATCAGTACGATTGCTCATAGGTTAATCCTATAGAATTTATACTCAGTCAAATGGTGCTTAATCATGTATTGACTGTATCAACACTAAAAAAGCAGAACCATCATCGGCTGGGAAATATTTGGGGTTTTGAAATGTGTGACGTTTACGCTAACTCAAATAAACGATTTTTAAAACGTCACTCAACATATACTATCAATGGAATTTGTACTTGTGGCACATGGGTTAATACTAATTAGGAGCGCTTTTTGGCTGAGCTTGGCAGTTTGTGCAATTGGTTAATCATTAGTTCTGCTGCTTTTTGTTCAGCGATACGGCGGCTCTCACCAGATTCAGTAATATCAGCACAGTTATTGATGTTAACATGGCAACGTACAACAAAAATTTGATGCGGCGCATTACCACGGGTTTCCATCAGCTCATAATGTGGCAGATCAAACTGTTTAGATTGTAGCCACTCTTGCAACCGACTCTTGGCATCTTTTAAGGCTTTTTGGTCATTCACGTTATCGATCAAATCACCATACCATGAGAGCACACAGTCGCGAGTAATATCCAAATCTTGGCTGTCTAAATAAATAGCACCAATCAAAGACTCCACAGCATCAGCCAATATAGAAGCGCGATTGCGACCACCACCTTTACGCTCACCTATTCCCAATATGAGATGATTGGAGAGCTCTAAGTTTTGCGCAATAATAACCAATGACTCTTGACGTACCAAGGTGGCACGCATACGAGTTAAGCGACCCTCATTTTGGCTAGGATAGCGATGATATAAAGCCTCACCCACAATCATCCCTAATAGAGCGTCACCTAAAAACTCTAAACGCTCATAATTTTTTTTGCTATCAAATGAGCGGTGTGTCAACGCAAGTTTTGGGAGACTCAAATCTTTGAACACATAGCCTAGCTTGCGTGTTAATACGGCTAACCGCTGAATAAATTCTGAGCTAACAATCAGCGTGTCGACAGACGTGCTATTTTGTTGAGGAGTAGGAAGCGCTTGGGAATGCTGCGAAATTGGTTTCATGCGTGGCTTGTGGTTATCCCTTCTGTTTTACTGATTTGGTTAGTAATAGTATTGATTGATGAACGTTATAAAGACATTCAGATGTTAAAAATTTAAGAATGGTCTAATATTCTCTTTGGTTACTCTGCTGTTGCCATATCAATATCACCTTCGAAGCGATTGACGATATCAACATTACCAAAGAAGTTTTTGGTGACTGCATATTGTTTGCGGATAGCCAATTGTCCCGTCTTTTTATCAGTAAAAGTAAATACGTCTTCTGCCTGAGTATCATAGTCAGCATTGATAGATAACTGTCTATTAACACGTTCGACAAACTGCTTGGCCGTCTCATTATTATTATTTGCCTCTTTAAGCTGTGCGCTTAAAGTCTTGGTCAATTGATAATCACCAATCTGAGCAGGTACGATGGCAACCATCAGTTTGGCAGCAACGCCTAAAACGAGAATAATTAAAACGATACTTGTTACACTAGCACCACGCTGCGTGGCGATTCCAGTTAATTGCTGCACTATGATATCCCTCTACTGGTAAACAACTATTTTTAGGAGCTACCAGAATATTAGGTAGCCGTTTATTAGATAGCAACAATATTAGCATAAAACTATTATCGATAAATCAACCAATAGAGTGTCACATAATCTTAATTACATAGTCTTAATTAATAGTACCATTACGTTCAAAGGTTGGTAAATTAAGTCCAGGTGGCTTATGCATCCAGATATAAACGGCCTTACCCGCTAAATTTTCATCAGGAACGAATCCCCAAAACCGGCCATCAGCACTGCGATCACGGTTGTCACCCATCACAAAATACTGACCCTCTGGAACGCTAATACGCCATTTGGTACCTGCTGAGCTAACCACCTCTGGTGATTGCTGCTGCAAAAATGGTGCATATTGAGAGCTATTCATACCATTTAAGTAACGAACAAGATGCTTGTTTTCACCTTGTGTTTCCTGAAAGTATTTTGCTTCACCCTCTTCTTGCTGACCCATCGCTGCCGCACTTTCTTCTGTGAGCACTTGTCCTGGGCCAATTTGTCCTGGTAGATAAAGCTGTGAGATCAACTCAGGGTTTGCCGCAAACTCAACAGGCTTAGTATCAACTGGAACATCATTGATAGAAAGTACCCCTTGATCATAACTAACGGTATCGCCAGGCAAACCAATAACACGCTTGATATAATAAATACTTGGGTTTTCAGGATAGCGAAATACAGCCACATCACCATGTTCAGGCTCGCCCGTATCCAGCACTTTATTATACGTTAGCGGCAGTCGAACCCCATAGGCATACTTATTAACCGCAATAAAATCGCCCGTATATAATGTCGGCACCATAGAAGATGAAGGGATATTAAAAGGCTCAATTAAAAATGAGCGTACTATTAATACTACTGCCAATACAGGGAAAAAATCGTAAGCCCAGCGTACTAGCAAACTTTCTTGACCACGCCCGCGAGTTTTACGCTGCTTGAGTGCCAGCTTATCTAATAGCCAAATAATACCCAAACCAATGGTTAATGGTACTAAAATTAAATTAAAATCAAAATCCATACTCAATTGCCTATTAACGAGCGACTTATCTGGCTATCTATACTATCAACTGCGCCACTAATTACACTAACAAAACTATCGATGACCAGTCATTTAATAATGACTTACTCAACCTGCAATACCGCTAAGAAAGCTTCTTGTGGAATTTCCACATTACCGACTTGCTTCATACGTTTTTTGCCCGCTTTTTGCTTAGACAATAACTTTTTCTTACGCGACACATCACCGCCATAGCACTTAGCCAAGACATCTTTACGCATGGCTTTCACCGTACTACGACCAATAATTTGACTACCAATCGCCGCCTGAATCGCTACATCAAACATCTGACGCGGAATCAACTCTTTCATCTTAGTAACCAACGCATTACCACGGTAGCGTGATTGGGTTTCATGAACAATCATGGCGAGTGCATCAACTTTATCGCCATTAATTAGCACGTCTACTTTAACCAATTTATCGACTTGGTAACGCTCAAAATTGTAATCAAGCGAAGCAAAGCCACGAGAGACAGATTTTAGGCGGTCAAAGAAATCCATGACCACCTCGCCCATTGGAATATCAAATATCAGCTGTACTTGACGACCCATAAAGCGCATATCAACCTGTACACCGCGGCGCTCAATACACAGCGTCATCACATTACCAAGATAATCTTGCGGTACTAAAATCTGACAACGGGCAATTGGCTCACGGAACTCTTCAATGTTATTCGGCTCAGGCAATCTTGATGGATTATCGACATAGATGATGCTGCCATCTTTTTTTACAATCTCATAGATAACTGACGGCGCAGTGGTAATCAAATCCAAGTCATATTCGCGCTCTAAACGCTCTTGGATAATCTCCATGTGCAGCATACCAAGGAAGCCACAGCGGAAACCAAAGCCCAACGCATCAGAAGTATCTGGCTCAAAAAATAGCGAAGCATCGTTAATTTGCAGCTTTTGCAGCGCTTCACGAAATTTTTCAAAATCTGTAGATTCAACAGGAAACATACCCGCATAAACTTGTGGCGTAATCTGTTTAAATCCAGGGATACGCTCAACATCGGGCGTTTTAGCATGAGTAATCGTATCACCCACTGGCGCGCCAGCGATATCTTTGATGCCAGCAATAATAAAACCGACTTCACCCGCTTCCAAGATACCCGTATCTACAGGCTTAGGCGTAAAGACACCAATCGAACCAACTAAATGCGCTTCTTTGGTTGATTTGATATAAAGTTTATCACCTTTTCGGATAGTGCCTTCACGTACCCGAACTAAAGACACAACACCCAGATAATTATCAAACCAAGAGTCGATAATCAATGCTTGTAGGGGTGCCTCACGATCACCAGTCGGTGCAGGGATAAACTCAACCAATGCCTCAAGTAGTTTATCGACGCCCAAACCCGACTTAGCAGAGACTCGTGGTGCATCAACAGCGTCAATCCCAATGATGTCTTCAATCTCTTGAATGACGCGTTCTGGCTCGACTTGTGGCAAATCAATCTTATTTAAGACCGCCATGACTTCTAGGCCTTGATCAACGGCAGTATAGCAGTTGGCGACGGACTGAGCTTCAACCCCTTGCGCCGCATCAACGACCAATAGTGCCCCTTCACAAGCTGCTAATGAACGCGACACTTCGTATGAGAAGTCAACGTGTCCTGGGGTATCAATAAAGTTTAGCTGATAGCGCTCACCATTAGGATGATCGTAGAATAAGGTTACCGACTGCGCTTTAATGGTGATACCGCGCTCACGCTCAATATCCATGGAGTCAAGTACTTGCGCCTGCATCTCGCGATCTTGCAAGGCACCGCACATTTGAATAAAACGATCAGCAAGTGTCGACTTGCCATGATCAATGTGGGCAATGATTGAAAAGTTACGAATATTTGCTAATGCAGTCACAAAGCGCCTACTAAATTAAGGGTGATAGAATAATAAAATTAAGAAATAAATGCTGTCAGGCGCAATCGCTAAAATAGCTGTCCATCGTTAAGGGGGAAATAAGAAGAGAAAACAATTAGAATCAGCCTATTCGCTAATACTGTCATCTTCAATCAACCGCTCAGGACGCTAACTCTTACGCGCAGGCATGAAAGAGTATTCTAGCAGTTTTCTACTATAAAGTAAGGCGATTTTATTAGCAGAGGGATGATTTACAAATGAAGTTACGAGCGGATAACTGTACAGATAGAAAGCGAGCTGCTTATTAGCACCTTATTCACTTCGATAAGACTCATACTAACTTAATATTAAAAGTTAATAATCTACTGAGGGGTATTGGTTTTGGATAGATCGTTCTCTATGCACTCACGTCCGGCGTGATGCAAATATTTATATATCCATGGTGACTTACCGTAAAAAGCACCATTTAACTGAGTTTGCTCTATCAAATATTCACGAAATCTAAGATAAAACTCATTGTCTGGGCGGTTAGGTTGTTGCCAAAACTCATTCAGTGGTTTTTGATCTATCAGTTTAGGCGTATTATAAATCGCGCGGCCCATAATCTTGGTGGGTTTTTTATGATAGACCGATTGCAAACCCGTCGTGCTATTGATAGTCACCATCCCAATGCTATATTTCATCAAGGTTGGCAGGTGCATATCACAACCATAAAACACACGATCAGCCACTTGATAGCGTCTGGCCAAGCTAGATACTAGCTCGCGATAATCTCGATGACCACGATCTAACGGATGATGTTTAAAGACCAGTAATTGCTGCTTATCAGCATACTCTGCAAAGCTTGTAATAGACTCATCAATAAATTGCACCACATCGCGATAGTCACTATGATGCGTAATCTGCGAGTCATTATGCACTTGCAAGCTAATCAAAAAATAATTATTGCTTTGTTGTTTTGTCAGCTTATTTTGCAATCGCTTATCAGGTAAATACCCACGCAGTTTACGCCATGGTGCTTTGAGCCAAGCTATCGCCTCTTGCCATGCTGTCATACCGCGATAATGCGAATAGTGCGGATAGCGGCTTTTGTAAATCCAAGCGATAACATAATAGACAATAGCAGCGATACTCAAACGATAAAAACGATTGTGGGTATACAGTGGTTTATCATTAGCTTTTTTGAGCGCTTTGATATCTGCCGTATTTAAGCGTGAATAGCCATTAATGCCATATTCTTGCAATGTAATGTAATCGGGACGCAAGTAGCCTTCTTCAAATACAAAAAAAGAGGTGCCCAACTGCTCACTGACACAGGCAGCTTGGGTGTGATGCGGACGACAATCCCCAAAACAGACAATCGCATCAATGCCATTTTCTTTAATGAAAGCCTGCAACCAAGAAGAGAACTGCGCTAACGTATCGGTATATTCATACGTATTATCATGACGATAAAAGAATGCATCACCTGCATTAAAGTTAATCTTACTAACTTTAATATTTTGAGTTTGCAAAAATGTCGAAAAACGGTTGAAGAATCCGCCCATCTTTCCTTGTAACAGCAAGACGTGTCGATGAGTAAGCAAATGAGACATCGAAGCTGCCATAGTATTGAATTACCATTAATAAGAAGATGAAGGATAAAAGCGAGAGTATTTATTAAACAATTTGAATGTTAAGCCGTGTGAATACACATCAATCATCACTGATTATACCGAAAAAGCCCATACTTGTCGCAGTGGATTTACGGCACAATTTTAGAGCAAACTAACGAGATAGTTGACGCAGGCGCTGCTGCCATTGATGACGCTGCTGCATAAAACGAGTAGTCGCTTGGCGTTTAAACTTTGCAGGTAGCGCTAATAAAATTGAAGTCGCATGGTTAACCGAGCTATTTACATGGTTAGATATTTTGGCTTGAGATTCTGCATTATGAATGTCTTTAAGCAAGGAGGAGCTTTTAGGAGGGTATAAATAGTCAATCACCTGCTCTACTTGTGCAAGCCCATAGCCATTAGGCAATCGATATAAGGGATAGCGAATAAGCGCACAATATAATAATTGCTCAAGCGTTAATGCAGTGTCTCGTTTTCGTCTCTCTAAATAGTCAGCTTTCGGCGATAATTGGGCATCAATATCTGTCGTTAACCCCCAACCAGCATAAAATGGTAGGCCGTAGCAAGTAACGTCTAAACCACGCAGCAACGCCTCAAAGCCAGTCAATGAACTAATCGTATGTACTTCGTCGACACACTCTAAACAATCAGGCATCGCAGTATCATAGGCGACGGCACTAACCTGCCGTAAAAACTCCGCGCTAACCTTACCTGCCCTTAGTCCTGCTTCAACGTCGGGATGCGGTTTATAAATAAGATAAGCCTCAGGATTGTCTTGGCATACACGCTCAATCAAGCCGCTGTTGGTTTTGATCGTTGAACCGCAGTACTGCACCGATAAATCATCTTCGACTTGACCGATAATAAGAATACGAGACTTTCCAGATGTTTTTGCAGCATGCATCCACGAAGTACGTTGGTTATTAGCACTGTCGACCTCAGCCCCAACATTATATTTACTCACCCGCTGATTCAGCAGTTTATCTTGCAGTTTTTTTACACGTACACTTTGCTGTGGCTGCAATACCTGACAATGACGTAGCTGCGTCTCTAAGTCTGAAGGCTGGGTCGCATCATAATAAATACCTTGCTTGTCTATGACGACTGACAACGGTGCTAACAACGTCGCGCCCAAACCATTTGAGCGGATAAACCCATCTTCCATACAGTATATAGACGGTATGGATAAATGCGGCTGTTTCTCAAGCTTACGCTGTAATTTATTTTGTACTTGTTGCCGTTTAGCCAAACCCCACACTAATAGAGGCTGCTGATAATCAATACGAAAATGATCAGGATGCAGTAAATTCTTAAGACGTGGCTTGGGTTTGATAAATAATGTCGTACGCGGTAGATTCGTAAAGGCTTTTACAAATGGCAATTTCCAGCGACTAAATTCATATACCGTTAAATCACCTTCAAGACGCGCTTGCCAATATCGATTAGTCACTAGCCACTCTATCGCTGTATCAATATCACAGGCTTGTTTGGTGGCTGGATCTACATAGCGACTATAATCAATATAAGCGCTATAAAATAACGTTTCTAACGTCGCAGATGTTTTTTTAGCAAATGATGTAGGAAATAATGCAGGATTTGAATTTCCTCTAGACTCTAGCAGTTTGCTGGCAAGTTTTTGACGACGTCTCTCAACCGCTTTAAGCAGGTTTTTGGGTGCACCGCTGTCATCAGTCAGGCCCCAGCCACTATACCAGTTGACCCCGAAGCAATGTACTGTTTTACCTAACATCAACCCTTCAAAGCCCATATGTGAGCTAACCGTATAAATATGGTCAACTTGCTCTAATAGCTGGATAGGATTGAGTGCTTGAGTTAATAGCCGAACATGCTTAGGTAGTTTTAAACGGGTCAGGTATCCCGATTTTGATGCAGGGTGTGCCTTTATCCAAATATGAGCATGAGGATGATTACGACAAGCAGATTTTAACATCTTCTTAAACTGACGTTTATTCGCGCCAGCACCCTTGATAGAGGCATCACCAACCACTTGGTCAATCAATAAAACATGCGATTTCAAGGAATCTGTTGTTGTATTAACGCCGTCTTCACTTATCAATTTATCCAATGACGGACAATCGATCACTGCGTTATATTTACTGAGCTGTTCATTACAAATACGTGCCATCAATTGCCGCGCACGTGCGTCATCTATTTCGTAATGATTAGGCGTGGTAGCGTTTTTGGTACGCTCAATAATCAGCTGCTCAAGGCGTGAGTCATGCGTCATATCAAAGTAAATACCAAGGTCATCGACAACCACACTCAAGCCGTGACGACTACTAATACCAGAATCTAATGAGCGCAAAAAGCCATCTTCGATACTCAACGTCGTTAGGTTTTGCCGAGTAGCCACTTTGTTGGCCCGTTGATAACTTTTTTTACGACCCCAGCCGATAAAGGCATTGGGTTGCTGAAAAGAGAGAGAGGAATTGGACAAATGAGTGATCTGATTTTTTACAACGTTCGGTAGTGGCAGTGCAGACAGTAAGGGTGTTTTACGAGCATTGATACTTTGTTGTAGACCTGACCACGGATACCAACGCTGAATATCTGCTTGCAATACCTGAGACAACAGTACATTGTTTTGACGCATACCCTTACCAATGACCGCCAAATGCATTGGTAATTGGTATTGGGATAATGGCAAAAGCAGCGCATTATCAGAGTGAGAGGTCACTGCCGCCTTGACATCATCTGCTGCGCTTTTTGCCATTTCTACACCCTTATCTATTACTTTTGCATCAATTTATGCAGATGACTTGTTCTCTTGTTATACAACTTTTCAGTAAAGGTTATAAATCGAGGACCACTTTAGCAGCAATTGCCAACTGATAAACAATTTGCGATAAGCCGCGAGCGATTTCTACGCGCTTGGTTTTGACTTTTGGTAATACCATAATTTCATCACCTTGCTGGATACGATAAGCAGTATTGACCACTTCACTAGCCCCATTTTGATGAATAACCAAAATTTCTTTAACGTCAGCGTTGTCAGAGAAACCGCCTGAATTGGCAACATAATCACCAACGGTATAATCCGGGTTAAAGGTCAGCGCGCCTTGTGCTCGTACTTGACCATTAACGGTAATGACTGAAGTTTGCGCAGGTATCTCAATAATATCACCCTGCTGTAAGATAATATCCTGCCACGAATTCGGTACGACGACAATTTGACCAGTCGTCTTAACATTACGTGCTTTGGCGACAAACTGCTTGACCAAAGCTGCATCATCTTGACGCAGTGCTGCTTCCTCACGAGTGGTCGACTGCGTGGCAAGCGTCAGCTCTTCTAGACGATCGAGCGACTCATTAATCATGCGTTTTTGTTGCTCAGCAACAGACTCACGATAAATGGTCAAATGAGTCAGTTTAGCGAGTGGGCTTGGCTGTAATTGCGGCACGATGTCCTTTAAGCGAGCGCCATATGGTACAACCATTGCACCGTTACCGGTATGCGCCCCTTTTACTTGCACCGCGATTGTACCCGCATAGCGATCGGAGGTAACTACCATCTGATCACCGTTATACACAGGCACGTTTTGGGCTTCTGCCAACGAGTAATATTCCGCCGTCTGTGCACGTCCTGCACTGCGAGTGATACTAACGTTAGTCGCATTTGCTGCTGGATTGGCCACTTGCAACACATCACCAATGGTCAAATCATTCACATCAAATTCAAAGGTGTATTCGTTTTGGACTTGACCGCCTACTTCAAAGGTTTTTTTCTGCGGCGCGACCGTAATCACATCGCCATCACGAAATGAGAATGCTTGTAATTTACCCGCTAGTAAAAAATCATACAGGTTGACTTGCTGTAGCATTTGACCATTACGCTTAATTTGAATATCAATATAACTACCACGAGTCGGGTCAACACCGCCCGCTCTATCCAGATAAGACAATACCGAGTCTGCTGCTAAACCGCCGTAATAACCCGGTTGTTTAACGAAACCTGTTACAAATACCTTCACTGGCTGTGCTTGCTCTAATGAGGCATAAACGCCAACATTCGAGCGATAAATACGACTGACAGCGCTTTTTACCACATTTTGCAGACTGCCATTTTGCACACCTGAGACACGTACTGGACCGATATTTGGCAAGAAAATATTGCCTTGTGGGTCGACGGTCATGGTAGCAGCATATTGATAAGCGCCCCACATCCGTACTTGGACGTTATCACCAGGGTTGATCACGTAACTGTCATTAAAGGTAGAGCCAGAGGTGGTCGAAAAAGCCCCACGGAATAGCTGCTCGCCAAACATCATGTCTTGCGTGTTGATGTCTTGATAAGGGCGCGTGGTATTGATGACCGACTGACTTGGCAAACTTGAGGCATTAACCGCTTCTTGCGGGGTCGCCTGTCCTGATACACCACCTGCAAATGCCTGCGTTGAGACATTGATGTTATTGCGGTTTTGGTCTTGACTCATGCTATTGTTGCTGGTGCCAAAGCTAGATCCTGATATTTGATCAGCATAACTGCCTGCTGCTAGCGCGGGCACACTACTGGCTGCCATAGCCAAACTTAACACTTTTATCACTGTCACAATAGGACGTGGTTTCATATTCATGAGTGGTATTCCTTTGCTGATCTATCGATCATTACTGATATCTGGTGTGTTAAAACTAGCTACGATGATCACGGACAACCGCCATCACTAGGCGCACAAATCCATAAAGCATCAAAAGCAAAGCCAACGATGTCCAAATAATATAAGCACGGCGTGGATAAGTTGCTTCTTCAGCCTCATAAGGTGTTGAAATAACAATCAAATTTTTCATCTTTTTAAAGGCTTCTAAACGTGCCTTCTCAAGTGAAGATAACGACAATTTATAGAGCTCAGTAGCGAAATCAACATCTGCCTTGATAGTCTCAAACTGTACCGCTTGACGGTTCAACTTGGTAGTATTCGGTGATGTCAACTTGGTTTGCTCTTGATTGATTTGCTCCTCAACCGCTTTAATCTGACTTCTTAATGACACCACTTGCGGTGCATCTGGATTTAGATAGCTGAGTAATTGACGCTCTTCGGTACGTAATGAGCTTAATTGCGCTTGCAAGCTACCAATCAGCTGATTCACAATTTGAGCATTGGATTGTGGATCGTAAATCTCATTTTCGTTTTGATACTTTAATAGCTGCTCTTTGGCATCATTTAGGCGATCTTGTGATTCATCTAATTGGGTCTCAGCAAATACTAACTGATCACGAGCCACCTCTTGTGAAATACGGTTGACGAACTGCTCAGATTCATTCAGGATCGTTTTATTCAGCTCAAAAGCATACTTTGGATCAAAGGCTTCTGTCGATACTGAGAGTACATAGCTCTGTTCATCAAGATTGATGTGCACGCGTTTTTTAAAGTACTCAAGTAACTCTTCTTGGGTGGCATCAGGCTCAATTTCATTGAGTGGATCTGAGCCATCGACATAATAAGCTTCGCGGAACTTGAACTTATTATCAAGGCGCTTCACCATATCATTAGATAGAATATACTCGGTCAGATAAGTCGCATCTTCTTTACTGGTACTATTCACACCTAATAAGGCAGACAGCCCACCACCAGAAGGCACACTGGTATCACTGACTTGTTTGACTACCACATCAGCCGTCGAGACAAACCGCGGATGAGCAATGGTCATGACATAAAATATCACCAACACCCAAGGGAGGACCACCAAGCCAATAAATAGCGAGAAGTCAATTATCTTATTTTTTCGCTTTGTGGACATGCTCTTCATATACCTCAATCGCTTCTGTTGTGTCTTCAAAGACGTGTGCTGTTTGATCCATTAGCACAATACCAATATCACAATTACGCTTAATATCACCGATGTTATGCGATACGATTAAAAATCCTGCTTGTTCACGGCGCGCGGCCAATATCTCTTCACTACGCTTACGAAAAGCCGCATCACCAACAGCGCCTGCTTCATCGAGCATATAATAATCAAAATCGAAAGCCAAGCTTAAGCCAAACGTTAAGCGCGACTTCATCCCTGATGAATAGCTTTTCACCGGCATATCGAAATAATTACCGATATCTGCGAACTCTTCAACAAAACGAATTTTTTCGTCAATATAAGGACCGCTTGAATAGAGACGGCAAACGAAACGAACGTTTTGACGACCAGTCAGACTACCTTGGAAACCGCCAGCTACCCCTACTGGCCAAGAAATCGTCGAGTCGGTAATAATCTCTCCATGATCGGGCTTATCTAGTCCGCAAATAATACGCAGCAAAGTTGATTTTCCCGCACCATTACGACCGAGTAAACCCACACTTTTTTTATCACCAATGGTCAGATTTAAGTCTTTAAATAGATAATGCCGACCCTGTTTGGTCATAAATGACTTAGAAACATTTTTAATTTCAATCACTTCTTTACCTTTTTATATATCTTGTACCGCTATATCTAGCGAGAACGAATCATGTCGCGCTCAGCATACTTATAAAGTAACAATCCTAAGAAATTCACCACAAACATCCATTTTAAGAAATACCCTATATCAATATGATAGGCTGGATAATTAGGAGCAAATGCATTCCTCATTAACTCGATATTATGAATAAGAGGATTGTAGAGCAAATAGCTAAAATAAGGCTCTGGTACTATATGTATAGGGAAAATTATCCCAGATGCAAAATATAATATCGTAAAAAATATCGTAATTACTTTGCTGATTTCGCCTCCATAAAATCCTACCACCATCATAATTAAAGCAACGCCAAAGCTAAATATAAAAAGCGTAATCCAACAAAACAGGACAATATGTAAATTTTCTAAACTGGCATAGATATTAAAAAAAGCTAAACCAACTAATAGTAATATCGACGTAAAGAAATAAATAACTAGCTCTAAAAATGAGCGTGCAATAATCACATCAATGTGTTTGATTGAACGGTACATCAGCAAGCCTTTGTTTGCGTCAACCGCCCCTAAGGCTCTAGTCGCTACCTTCTGAAACATGCGAAAGGGTACCATTCCTGCAACTAAAAATAGGGAAAAGTCCATTCCTGGCACTAGACGCTCACGAATAGCACCAAAAATTACTAGGAATATTAGTACTTGGAAAAGAACTTCTAATGGCGCCCAAAGATAGCCCAAGCGATAACCACCAAAGCGCGTTTGCAACTCACGCATCAGCAATGCGTGAAAGGCTGCACCCATGACTTTCAGACCACTGCGGTGCTTAATAGGACGATAAGGAGGTAGTTGTACAGACATGGCGTTACAGGACTTTACCGAAAACAGCCCCTATGATAAGTAAGCGGGACATAAGTTACAACAATTAATCTGTACCTAAACAGATAAACCTATGGTTTAGCAAGAAATCAGTAGGTAATTATAATACCTTACTGTCTGCGTTGAACCACATCACTTATTCTTCTGCCACTTATTTCAGGCAAAAAAAAACCAATCAAATAATGATTGGCCTTCTTAATGTTACAGGTCTTGCTAAGAATGGTGGCGATGAAGAGACTTGAACTCTTGACCTCACGATTATGAGTCATGCGCTCTAACCAGCTGAGCTACATCGCCATTTAAGGCTCGGTATTATGCCGATATGAGTGACTTACGTCAACCCCTAATTGGCTTTTTTTTGCAAAAAACTGAATTAAATTCAAATTAACTGCAAATATTGCAACACCAAACTTGTAATGCTATACATTTAGAGAAATGTATTTTTAAAAACAACTAAAAAAATTGGTAAACCGATAAGCCGGGTTCTGTCGTGGACAATCATTCCTCTAGGCGTACAATCGCTCGTACGCTCAAGCAACCTACCCGCATCGAACGCGGGCCGCGCCATGCCGATGCCTATTTGGTCTTGCTACGCGTGGAGTTTACCATGCCGTGAACTGTTACCAGCCACGCGGTGCGCTCTTACCGCACCCTTTCACCCTTACCGATGACATGAGTATCTTGCGATAATCATATAAGCCAAAGGCGGTCTACTCTCTGCTGCACTGGTCGTCAAGTTACCCTGCCCAGCCGTTAGCTGGCACGCTGCCCTATGTAGCCCGGACTTTCCTCCCCTGCTCAATCTGTTGCCAGTGTGCAGCGGCGATTGCCTAGTCTACCAAGCGCGCTAGTATAGCAAAATAGTATCGGCATAGGGAACGAAATTTTGACTTATTTTATCTTATCGATAAAAGTATTGGGCAAACTCATTGCGACTTGATATAAATCATCTTGAATCGGTAATTGCAGCCAGTACGTATTTTGATAATGTTGCTTCAGGTAATGTTGCAAAAATTCTATCGTACTAGCGGCTATCTCAGCATCCGTATTATCACTATCGTCATGGATATGATTGTAAATAACGCTATGTACAGATAGCCCACGTGCTTTTATTGCCTGCAAACTAAGCAAAGTATGGTTAATACTGCCCAAGCGACCAGAAGTCACAAGGATAACTGGATACCCTTTATCAGCAATATAATCTAAGGTTAATAATTGCTCAGTGATCGGCACCATCAAGCCGCCCGCCCCTTCTAATAACACTACCTCATAATCCGCCTGTAACGCTTTGGTCGCGTCAGTAATTAAATTAGGATTTAAGGTATCTTCTGCAAGCGCGGCGGATAAATGCGGTGACGCTGGTTTTTCATAGCGGTAAGGACAAGTGGTAAAATCAAGGTCGCAAGGTTGCAACGGAAGGTTCATCAGCTGACGATGGATAATAATATCGTCGGCAATATTCATATCGCCGTTATCAGGATTGATTGCCACGCCCGTCTGTACCAGCTTTTGGGTGATGACCTTGATGCCTTTTTGCATTAGGGCTTTAGCAATCATTCCAGTGGCATATGTTTTGCCAATATCAGTATCGATGCCTGAAACAAGTAAAACACTCATGATTTAACTTTTCCTTATCTTTAAACTTGCACTTGACTGGATAAATAAGCGCGCACCACTTTTAATAGCGCTTGGCATAAAGTCTCAAGCTCGTCATCAGTGATGATATAAGGCGGCATGATATAGACCAACTTACCAAAAGGTCTAACCCAAATGCCATTATCAATGAGCAACGTTTGAAAGGTAGGCATATCAACGGCATTATCCAGCTCAATAACGGCTACCGCACCCAAACAGCGCACCTCAGTGACACCTTCTAACATTGCCGCTGGCGCAAGCTGCTCTTCCATTACAGATTGCATATTTGCCGTGCGTGTTTCGATATCATAAGACAAAATCAAATCAATCGACGCACAAGCGACGGCACATGCCAGTGGATTACCCATAAATGTAGGGCCATGCATGAGGGCTGGATAAGCACTTTGGCTAATGGTATCGGCAATATGACGCGTACATAGGGTTGCGGCAAAAGTCATATAGCCGCCAGTTAACGCCTTGCCAATTGTCATAATATCAGGGCTGATCTTGGCATGCTCACAAGCAAATAACTTGCCACTACGCCCAAAACCAGTGGCGATTTCATCCGCAATCAGCAGCACATCATGCTCATCACACAGCTGTCGTAATAGTTGCAAATACTGAGGACTATAAAAACGCATGCCACCCGCGCCTTGGATAATTGGCTCGATAATGAAACCCGCAAGCTGATCGCTATTTTTAACAAAAAACTCAGTTAATGCCTCACGCTCACTTTGGGTTAAATCACGCTCAAAGCCTGTCGGCGGTGCAGCAACGAAATTCTGCATCGGTAATTGTTTGCCATATAAGCTGTGCATACCATTGATAGGATCACAAACACTCATCGCATGCCACGTATCACCATAATAACCAGAATGGCTCGAGGCAAATTGGCACTTTTGCGGATATTGCGCAGCAATTTGATACTGCAACGCCATCTTGAGAGCGACTTCTACCGCGATACTGCCACTATCCGCATAGAAAATCGCATCAAGTCCAGCAGGCACAATGTCGAGCAGTCTTTTACCCAAATCTATAGCGGGCTGATGGGTCAAGCCACCAAACATAACATGCGCCATTTTACCCAATTGATTGGTAAGCGCTTCATTCAGTTTTGGATGATTGTAGCCATGAACGCTCGCCCACCATGACGACATACCATCAATCAGGCGCGTACCGTCCTCAGTGAGGATATAAATACCTTCAGCACGATCAATTACGATATTAGGATAAAGGGGTGGCAGGCTGGCATACGGATGCCAAAGATGTTGCTGATCAAAGTCGCTTGTTATCTGGTTTGAATTTATCGTCATTACATTGTCCCTAAAGCGCTTTGAACCCCAATATTATCAATAGTGCGAGCCACTTATTGACCCGTAATGCGTTTGTATTTGGACAACAAATCGCTTTCGGTTTCGACGTGGTTAGGGTCATGAGGAATACAATCAACCGGACAAATAACCACGCATTGTGGCTCATCAAAATGACCGACGCATTCCGTGCATAAATCAGGGTCGATGACATAGATATCATCACCTTCTGAGATGGCTTCGTTTGGGCAAGCAGGCTCGCACACATCACAGTTGATGCATTCATCAGTAATTAATAACGCCATAACCTGTTCCTTATATTTTACTGATAGCAATCGAAACTGAGCACTTTGGCTATTTCGATGCGTAGTTGAATGTTCAATACACCTTGATTGTCAGCAGGTATTTGGCTATTTAAGATTGAGTTTTTCAGCAAAAGCTTGTGAGACACATGGCGGGACAAATTTAGTCACATCACCGCCGAGCTTGGCGATTTCTCGAATCATGGTTGATGAGATAAAAGAATAATTTTGCGACGGCGTTAAAAATACCGCTTCAAAATTTTCATCAAGCTCACGGTTCATATTAGCGAGTTGAAATTCATACTCGAAATCTGACATAGCGCGCAGACCTCGTAAGACGGCAGTGGCGTTTTTTTCACGCATAAAGTCAACGAGTAGGCCTTCAAAACCCACGACAGATACTTGCGGCAAGTCAGCAAATACCGTCTCAACTAAGGCGACGCGCTCCTCAAAGTTAAATAAAGGCTTTTTGTGATGTCCTGAGGCAACCGCTATCACAACCTCATCAAACAGTTTGGTGGCGCGTGTGACCAAGTCCACATGACCATTGGTAATAGGATCAAAGGTACCAGGATATAAAATTCTGGTGTGCAGCTTTGAGGAGTTAGCAGAAGTAGAGTGGCTCATAGCGTGGCTAATAGGGTCAGTAATAGTAGGCTATATGCTAGCAAATTTTGCTCAAACTTAATACTTATCGTCGATGCATTTGTAAATAGTTACCGCCTTAACTTCACTTAATGTACTCAGTCTTCTGTTTGCGCTCGATTGCTGTGTATCCACCTTAAATGACTTCGGCTATATTGGCTACATTTGTCCTAATAGCCGACTTACATTTTTGTTAGAGGCTTTGCTACAATAGGCGGTTCGACTCATCCATTTTATAAACCAAATAAAAGACAATACCATTTATTGAGTTAGGATGAGGAATCAGTAGGACTAGTCAGATAAGGACTTTGTATTTTTAGGCAGTCCTTATGGAGAAATTATGTCAAAAAAATCAAAAAAACCGGACAATCAAATTTGTGCCAATAAAAAGGCTCGTCATGAGTACTTTATTGAAGAAACGTTTGAGGCAGGATTGGCGTTACAAGGCTGGGAAGTCAAGGCCATTCGCGCAGGTAAAATGACCATCACCGAAGCTTATATTATCTTCCGTAATAATGAAGCATTCCTATTTGGCGCGCATATTCAGCCGCTGCTATCCAGCTCGACGCATGTCAGTCCTGATAGTATCCGAACCCGTAAACTGCTGCTCAATCGCCGCGAAATCGAAAAGTTAATGGGCGCAGTCAACCAAAAAGGCTATGCCTGCGTGCCATTATCTTGCTATTGGAAAAACTCGCTGGTGAAATGTCAAATTGGCTTGGCACTGGGTAAAAAACAGCACGACAAGCGCAAAACGCTTAAAGACCGTGATTGGGAACGTGATAAGCAGCGCGGCTTTAAACAGCATTTAGATTAAGCATCGCTTTAGAAAGATTTTTAATCTTTAAAAAACGGACGACTCAACTTTATGCTGAATCGTCCGTTTTTATTTGTTCAATCTATTTTACTTATCAACCCTCAAACAACTGGCGCAATCTTTGTCGTTTTTGATTGTTTATGAGCACTGCGTAATTGACATATACCATGCATAATCAGACAAGCAATACCCAGCCAAATCAAACCATAACTATAAATCATCGCTGACTCAAATGGATTGCCCAGTACAGTCACGGCTAAGATAAACAATAAGGCTGGCTCCAAATAGCTCATCATGCCATAGACGTTCACTGGCAGCATCTGACTGGCATCAACGTTGGTTTTCATCGCAAGCACGCTCATGACACCGAGTCCTGCCAGCATCAGGATAAAAAATCCAGAACCACTCACTAAGCTTAAACTACTCGGCGCGAATAATAATAAATAGGCCACAGCAAATGGCGCAAACATCGTTAAATCAACCAATAATCCAGTGACCGCGCCAATCCCTTGCAGACGGCGTAAAATGTAATAAATAGGATAGGTGCCGCAGACCCAAAGCGTTGCCCAAGAGACACTTTGCGTACGAATGATTTCACTGCACACACCCACTACTGCAAAAGCCACCGCTAGCCATTGTAAACGGCTTAACTTTTCACCGAATAGTACGCAACCAAACACCACCATCATAAGCGGAAATAAAAAATAACCCATCGCGGTTTGTACGCCCTGCCCGTTGACTGGCGCCCACATAAACAACCAAAACTGGCTTAAGAATATCGGCGTTGGTAATAACAACCAAGCCCATTGTTTAACTGTGCCTAGCGCTTTGAGCTTATCGATGTGCAAACCCAAGCGCCCACTAATCAGCAAATATCCCACCAACGCCACCCACATCGCTAGCATCCGCCAGATAAAGACTTGCGTACCTGACAATGGTGCTAAAAAGCTGCTATAAGCATAAAGTACGCCAAATAATAAATTCGACAACACCGCTAAAACTACGCCCAATATTAATGTGCGTTGCTGTGCGCTACCCGCCGTCCAAACCGCTGGCAATGGCAAGCGCGAGACAGTGGTTGCTAGCGTATTTGCGAAGACAGTAGAAAGCATTGAAGTAGACATAAAAGCACCGTAAGTTTAAATAGACATTAGAAAACCAGTTATTAGCTTTTATTTGTTATAGCTAAGCTTTGGTTGCTAGCGTCTATTTTACTGAGTAGCGGTGAGATATTATTTCTAATAAAATCCTATTTATAAATAAATTTATCTTTTGAATCCTTTAAAACTAAATATTTTCTTAATTTTTGACTTATAGTGATAATAATTATAAAAAATCCAGTGAATGAAACGCTTTCTAAAAGAGAGAACACCATGAGCCAAGTTTTAGATGATATCGACAAAGCGATTTTAAATTTATTACAGGACGATGCGACTTTGCCATTGAAAACCGTGGCAGAACAAGTGCATGTGTCCATCGCTACTGCCCAGCGCCGTATTCAAGCATTAATAAGCAACGGCGTCATTACCAAACAAGTCGCTATCGTTGACCCAAATAAGGTGGGCTACGGACTGACTGCCGTGGTGATGATAGAGATGGCGCGCTCAAATACCTCGATGCAACATCGGTTTGAGCGCTTGATGAATACACAGCCACAAGTGATGAGCTGTTATGAGGTGTCGGGTGATGCAGATTTTATGTTGATGGTCAACGCCAAAAATATGAGTGATTACCATCGATTCACGACTGGGTTGCTTACCTATGAGAATAATGTGCACAACTTTAAAAGCCAATTTGTGATGAATTTTACTAAAAGTGGCACAAAGATTTTGCTCGATTAATTTGATTATAAAAACTGCTTGGCTGTTTAATTAAAAGTAGATAAGTCGCGGTCAAACAAGGTACGATATCAACGAAAGTTTGGCAGTAAATAATAAATGCCACACCAATAGTCCATCGCATAATAGACAAGGAAGCCTTAGCATGATTAAGAACACAGGTTCTATGAATAAAGAAAAGCATAATCACGTGGCGGTGAAAACATTGAATCTAAAAGCATTCAGTCTAAAATCACTCAACCCAAGATCCTTAAGCTTTAAAACAGTGATAACCGGCGTATCACTTGCGGCCTTGCTCGCCAGCTCAGGATGTGCCACCAGCTCATTATTAGACAGTGACAGTCATGTCAGCACAACGACAACTAAAAGTATTTTGTCGGAAGATCAAATCGTGGCGTTTGGTCGTCCTGCACAAGCATTGCCAAAAATGCCAAATGCGACCATGGTTATCGTTGGCGAAAAGAACAGCTATGTGCTGACCCAAGGCGGAACGGAGATGGTGGGTTTATTGACCAACTTAACGACAAAAAACATTCAAGTCGATAACGACATGAGTTTTTATGTGCCCAATAACGACGGCTATTTTCAGGGTGAGATGAAGCTGTCTTATGCCAAATTAAAAGATGAATTTAAACGCTCTGACTACCAGTTCTTTTTACAAAATAATGGCCGCGAGTGCACATCAGACAGCGACCAGCGTATCAATGCTCAGCGCTTTTGCTTTAGTATTCCTGTGAAAGGTGCTATCTATCCGCAGGTCAGTAATCTAAGCATGATTCAGTCGAATTATCGCGCCTTGAGCAAACCTTATACGGTCAGTTTTTATACACAAAGCCAGCAAAACCAAGTGTCTCGTCGTGGCGCAAATACGGCGCAAAAATTGGTCTTATTACCCTTTGCCTTAGCTTTTGACGTGGTTACTTTCCCATTTCAATTATTAGAGTAGTAAATCCTTACTATAAACGATGATTTAGAACAAAAAGATTATTAGTTGCTAGAAGCCTTTTTATTCATAGATTACTTAAACTATCAATAACTTATCGCTAATCGTTTATCACATCATGAGCGTAATTCATGTTAAAATGAGCGCTTTTAAATTAGCCGTTAATATTTTTAATGAATAACGGCTTTTTTTAGTGCCATTTTTCTAATTAACAGGTCCGCTCATGTCTGCCGATACCATCGCCCGCACCGCCTTTAAACAAGGCACCAAACCACTTTACGACTACGACAAACATTGGGCGAGCTGCTATGAGCCTGCGCCTTATTTGCCAATGAGCCGCAAAGAGATGGACGATTTGGGCTGGGATGCCTGTGATGTCATCATCATTTCAGGCGATGCTTATGTCGATCATCCAAGCTTTGGCATGGCGATTATCGGTCGTTTACTAGAGTCACAAGGCTTTCGTGTGGGTATCATTGCTCAGCCAGATTGGAAGAGCAAAGACGCCTTTATGGAATTGGGCAAACCTGTCTATGCGTATGGCGTGACCGCAGGCAACATGGACAGCATGATCAACCGCTATACCGCCGATCGCAAAATCCGTAGCGATGATGCGTACTCGCCGGGCAACGTGGCAAATAAACGCCCTGACCGCGCCGCTATCGTCTATAGCCAGCGCTGCCGCGAAGCCTATCCTGATGTGCCAATTATCCTAGGCGGTATCGAAGGCAGTCTACGCCGTATCGCTCATTATGATTACTGGTCGGATAAAGTCCGCCGTAGTATTTTGATGGATGCCCGTGCCGATGTTTTATTGTACGGTAATGCTGAACGTGCCATCGTCGATGTGGTACATGGCTTATCAAAAGGCTATAGCTTTGAGCAAATGAGCAAATTGCGTGGCACGTCATATCTATTGACGCCAACGCGCCGCCATTGGCAAGACGATATGACTGAAGTCGCTAGTAATGACGTCGATACCGTTGGCCGTGTTGACCCAATTATCAATCCGTATGTGATGACCGAAGACGTGGATCAATGCTCAATCGAGCAAGACAAGCCTAGTGACTCACCAGTTGGGCAAGCCATGTCGGGAATGGCAGGGCAATATCCAGGATTTGTCTCTGAACCAGTTGCCAATAAAATTCTAAATGCTGAGCAAGTTGACGAAGAAACACAAGTGGTGCAAATGCGTGGTTTTGATAAGCCAATGACGGCGCGTAAGCATAAACTAAAAATGCCACCACGTGAAAAGACAGTCATTCGTCTGCCTGATTATGAGCACGTCAAATCTGACCCTGTTTTATATGCTCATGCCAGCCGTATCTTACATCTTGAGACCAATCCGGGTAATGCCCGCGCCCTTGTGCAACGTCATAGTAGCGGTGCTGGTAACTCACACACCTCCATCGATGTCTGGCTCAATCCGCCACCGATTCCACTCTCGACTGAAGAGATGGATTATGTGTTTGACTTGCCGTACGCACGTTTGCCGCATCCAAGCTATGGCGATGCACGCATCCCTGCTTATGACATGATTAAGTTTTCTGTGAATATCATGCGCGGCTGCTTTGGTGGTTGTACTTTTTGCTCGATCACTGAGCACGAAGGACGCATTATCCAAAACCGTTCAGAAGAATCTATCCTACGGGAAGTCGAAGCCATTCGTGATACCGCACCTAACTACACTGGGGTAATATCCGACCTTGGTGGGCCAACGGCCAATATGTATCGTCTGAGCTGTAAAGATGAGACCATTGAAAAGAACTGCCGTAAGCCTTCTTGTGTCTATCCAGACGTCTGCGAAAACCTAATTACCGATCACAGTAATTTGACCAAACTGTATCGCAAAGCCCGTGATATCAAAGGCGTGAAAAAGATTCTCATCGCCTCTGGCTTGCGTTATGACTTGGCAGTAAAAGATCCAGAATACGTCAAAGAATTGGTCAGCCATCATGTCGGTGGTTATCTAAAAATTGCGCCTGAACATTCAGAAGAAAACGTCTTATCGAAAATGATGAAGCCGGGCATGGGCAGCTATGATAAATTCAAAGCCATGTTTGAACAGTACAGCCAAGAAGCAGGCAAAGAGCAATATCTGATTCCTTACTTTATCGCCGCGCATCCGGGCACTAAAGACGAGGATATGATGAACCTTGCGCTATGGCTCAAAAGCCATGGCTACCGCGCTGACCAAGTGCAGGCGTTTTATCCTAGCCCGATGGCGACAGCGACCACCATGTATCACACGCATAAAGATCCACTGCATAAAATCAGTCGTGATGAAGGTGATATGGATATCGTCAAATCTGGTAAACAACGTAAATTACACAAAGCGTTCTTGCGCTATCATGATCCAAAAAACTGGGTCATGTTGCGTAAAGCCCTGCAAGATATGGGTCGTGGTGATTTGATTGGTAAAAACCGTGGCTGCTTAATCCCGCCGTTTAACGCCAGTTTAGAGGGGCGCGATGCGGTACAAGACAGCTATCAATCAGCACGTAAAAAGAACAGCCGCTTGGGTAATGACTCAGTGAAGCGTAATAATAATTCGTCAACCAATAGCTCATCAGCTAAAGGCGCTGCGAGTCAAAATACGGTCAGCAAAAACACCAAGAAGCGCGTGAGCAAAGGCAATTTCCAAACGCAACATACTGGTCTGCCACCGCGTAAAACCAAGTAGTTAAAGCGCTGGGTCTCATTGCTAAATGCAGATGCCTAAATGAGTGACAAACACTTATTTAAGCTCATTAAAAAAAGCGTCTATCGATCAAAAGTTCGATAGGCGCTTTTTCATTTGAATTGGCTTATTTTTTAATTAATTAATAATTAAAGCTTAAATACCGACTAAAACGCGCCAAATGAAGCGTTACATTAGTCAGTGATTAAGTAACTTAATGAACACGTAACAAACAATTTCTAACATTCTTCAAGCGCCGTTTTCGTTACCATATGGGCTATATGCTTAACGCATTATTAAAAATAAATACATTATGATTTTTACATATTTGGAGAATGCCATGAACACCCTAACTAAATTTGCTGTTACTCTACCTACCCTTGCCCTATTAAGTGCTTGTGCGACCACGGCTCCTACTACGCCAAATGCATCAAACACGCCTGCATCAGAAAGCGTCACCGATGCCGCTTATGATCGTATGGCACCAGCACCTTATACCTGTACTGACGACAGCACCATCATGGCTAAACAATCTATCAATAAAAAACAAGTGATGCTCAATGCGACCTTGCCTAAAGTAAAATGGGCTGAGCAACCAATCATCTTAAATGGTGATGTGCAAGGTGATACCGCAAGCTACGTTAATGAGTCAAACCCAGAAGCTGTCTATGCATGGCACATGAAAGGCGACAAAGGTATTTTTGCCATCAAATGGGCAAACGGTACAGAATATCAAGTAAACTGCCAAATCTAATTAGCTAGCTATAAACAGTCTGCCAGTCGTAAAAAAGCAGTGGCATATACAAAACAGTCATCATAGGGTGGCTGTTTTTTTGCGTTTTGATTGAGTAATATTGTGCTGAATGTCTGTATAAAAACTGGCATCAAAACCACAGATTCAGGTCAAGCATTGATTAGAATAAACGGTTTGCTGCTTTTGTCTAGAGAAGCATCAAGAAACCTGTCAAAATAGCACTGATAGGACATTATTTATGATTAATAATACTGAGGATACGTCGATGGCTAAGCGCCTAATAAATATGATGATAATCGCTACTGCTAGCCTGTGGGCACTGGCAGGCTGCGACAACAGTGCTGAAATGGCTGCTCAAGCTTCTGAGCCAGCAGTGGCGACCGCAAACTCGTCCACGACAGCCACTAAGACTATCGACTGGTCTGTCATGGCGAGCGGTGAAAAGCCCGCTGACCCTGCCAATTATCAATATCCGTTTGCGCTTGATAGCCAAAATGTCCGTGACTACGCAGAATATTTCAAGGTAGATAATGCTACGGCTCAGCATAATCTGACCGTGAGCATGGCGAGCAATGAAGCACTATCGAAAGCCTTGGATCAGCTGAGTGAAAGCTATGTATCGCATGAGCTAACCGATGGCACTGATATGAAACTTATCATTCATACCACACCTGATATCGCTGCCAGTAGCTATGATTATGTACTGTCCGATGACTTTGCGAAAGGATTGGTATTACCAATTGAAATCAAGCCTGATGGTAAGAAAAGTGAAGCGAAGGCGCATGGGGAGATGACGGAGTAGAAGTTAATAGCGTGTGTTTTAATTTATATGACACACGCGACTAAAAAATATTAGGTCTGACGATATGGGTTGTTTGAAAGCTCAATTTTGACATTGGTATCGCAAAGTAGCTTAGCTAGATAAGGCTGATATTGAGTAGCTGCTGGGGCAATATATATTTTATCAAGGTGTGTTTTGACATCTGCTTCATACTCAACATATAAAAATTTCCCAAACTCCATTCTTACATTCTCGTTTTTCAAAGAAGTAACATATACAATACGACATTCTTGTTCTTCTTGGAAAGCTGAATGCTTAACAAGGTATTTAAGAGGTAATAAAATTTCATCAGCTATAATATCTAATTCATCTGTAATGCTTGAGTAATTACTATCTAACATTCGATATTGCTCATCTAATAAATTAAAGTTCACTTTAAGTTTATTTAGACTTCTTATTATAATCTCTTTTTTACTATCTACGTATTTTGTATACTCTTCCCAGTGCCTTTGAGCTTCACTTTTATCCTTAAACTCATTATAAAAAGTAATTTTATCTCGTTGAGCTAAATGTATATAATCATTTTTAACATTCAAGTACATACACCTAAATACATTTTGCTTATCTATCTCAGTAGCATTAGCATACTCTATCAATAAATTGTCTTTAATATCTTCTATTTTTTTTGTGTTAATAATATTTATTGGATCATTTAGTATTTTTCTGTACTTACTATATATATTTTTATCTAAGAAAAAATGCTTATTGAAGACTAAACTAACACCGGAAGCTTCTCTATTATTTTCTTTCCCATATAATCTAAACTGATTAAGGCTATCATGGTTAAAAGTAAAGCAACTTAAAAAAGCATGATAATCTACGTTTAAATCAACATTTTTTTTAATATTATATTTTTTCTCTTTAAGGTAGCCCATCAATAGATTACCTTCACTAGGATCATTAACATTATATATAGTACTCAATCTAAATAAACTTTTATTTTTCTCAGTATTATTTAATAAGTTATTTGCAACTATAGTACTAGTATAATGCGCAAGCTTTCTTTCATACTGATTCTCATGACTACAATCAACAATTAAATTATCCTGTATTACTAACACTTGCTTTAAAGAATCAAGAAAATATTCAGCGATTTTTTTAGTGTTCTCCCTAAGAAATAGCATACATATTCTTATCAAACAATAGTTTTCATAGGAATAAGAAGTACTTAGTGACTCGAACAATCTAAGAGCATCTTTATATTGCTCTTTATCAATAAGCTCACCCCCAAATTTAAACATGACATCTTCTACAGAGAGAAAACCTCCTTTTAGTACCACTGTACTTATGAGTTCAAACTCCTTATTTTCATATAATTTTATGAGCCTTTCGGAAGCTCTATAAACATTATTGTCAATATTCTTCTCAACAAGCGCTAAATTTATTTGAGCGAGATAGTAACTTATCTTATTATCAGTCTCTTTTATCTTACTTAAAGCTTCATATCCCAGACTATAGTCTTCATTAGAAAAACTAGTACTAAAAATTTTTAACTGAGCGGCTGTAAATGCCTCATCCCCATCTTTCTCACGCGTCACCTTCTGCAACTCTTCAATTTTTTTGCGAGTTTCTTCGTCCAGACCTTCCATGTCATCAATATTCATCATTTACTCCCCAACCAAAGCCAAAAACTCATCCTCGCCCACTACTTTCACACCCAGTTTTTCAGCTTTTGCCATCTTAGACCCAGCCTTGTCACCTGCTAGTAGTGCCGTGGTTTTCGCGGAGATACTGCCTGAGACTTTTGCACCTAGTGCTTGTAGTTTGGCTTTGGCTTCATCGCGTGCCATGCTATCGAGCGCACCGGTGATGACCCACGTTTGGCCATCGAGTGGCAGCCCTTCTGAGACGACCTGCTCGACCTTGTCCCAGTGCACGCCAGCTTCGCGTAATGCCGTGATGACTTCGATATTATGCGGTGCGCGGAAGAATTTATAAGCAAGTTCAGCGGTAATCGCGCCGACGTCAGGCGTTTGCAGTAGTTTATCGATATCAGCAGCCATCAGGCTATCAAGATCGCCAAATTGCTGCGCCAAATTCTGCGCCGTCGTCTCACCGACACCGCGAATACCCAGCGCATAAATAAAGCGAGCCAATGTCGTATGCTTACTGGCTTCGATAGCGCTGAGGATGTTTTGTACCGATTTTTCGCCCAGTTTCTCAAGCGTAATCAGCTCGTCTTGATGATTGTGCAATTGATAGATATCAGCGACTGTCTTCACCAAGCCATGCTCAAAAAAGCTAATCAGCCAACTTGCGCCTAAGCCATCGATATCCATTGCCCGACGCGAGACAAAGTGGATGAGCGCCTCGACCTGCTGCGCGGGACAAAATAGCCCACCAGTGCAACGCGCTAACGCTTCATCTTTGGGTAACACCACAGGTGAGTCGCATACTGGGCAGGTCGATGGCAACGTAACGGGTTCAGAATTTTCTGGACGTTGATCTGTCCAAACACGGGTCACTTTAGGAATCACATCGCCTGCACGGTGGACGCTGACCATATCACCTGCACGCACATCCAATCGCTGAATCTCGCCAAAGTTATGCAAGGTGACATTGCTGACAGTGACGCCACCGACTTTCACGGGTTCTAATTTACCAACGGGCGTAATCGCGCCAGTGCGCCCGACTTGCCATTCGATAGCATGCAAGCGTGTCATGACAGTTTCGGCAGGGAATTTATAAGCGGTCGCCCAGCGCGGCTCACGCGATAAAAAACCAAGCTGCTGCTGCAACGCCAAGCTATTGACCTTGATGACCATGCCATCAATCTCAAACGGCAGCTCGCCACGTGTCTCCTTTACCGATTCATAATAGGCTTGAGCCTCGCGTGGATTTTGTACCACCTCGACTGCACTCACGGTAAAGCCAATGGTTTTTAGCCATGCAAGCGCTGCTGATTGGGTTTTGATATGCTCAGGTAAACCTTGATTGACTGAATAACAGTAAAATGCGAGCGGACGGCTGGCGGCAATGGCAGGGTCAAGCTGACGTAAACTTCCAGCGGCAGCATTGCGTGGATTAGCAAAAGTTTTGTCGCCCTTTTCTTCAGCAAGGCGATTCAAACGCTCAAAGCCCGCTTTCGGCATCAGCACCTCACCGCGTACTTCCAATAATGGAATCTCGCTTGCAGACGCGAGCCAAAGTGGCAAATTGCGAATGGTTTTGGCATTTTGGGTGATGTCCTCCCCAGTTTGCCCATCACCGCGTGTCACCGCTTGGACAAACTTACCATAAGCATATTTGAGTGACACCGCCAAGCCATCGAGCTTTAGCTCCATCTCGTATTCAGGGTTTTTCTGCGCATCATTGAGACGATCATTCACGCGGCGCATAAAGCCATGTAACTCATCATAATCAAAGACGTTACCGAGCGAGAGCATGGGAATATCATGAGTGACTTGGGTAAAAGCAGATAGCGGCATGTCGCCAACTTGATTGATTGGGCTATCTGGCTGTACCAAATCAGGATATTGTTCTTCAAGCTCCAATAAAGAGCGGCGCAACTGATCGTATTCGCTGTCTTCTAAAATGGGATTATCAAGCACATAATAGGCATAATTATGCTGCTTAAGGGCATCGATAAACGTGCGCATTTGGGTGACGATAGCATTATCACTGTCTGTAGATTGTGCAGTATCGATATTTTTAGAGGTAAGCGGTAAGATAGGGTCAGTCATAGTCGGCGTCTTTTCTTTGCGATTCAAGATGCCGATATGATAACAAGTTTGCAGGATACTCGGATATCATTTTGTAGAAAACTAATTCTGTAGAAAACCAAGTTTATAGAAAATCAGGCTAATAAAAAATGCATAACCCGAAAACTAAAAAAGGCAAATAACGTCAATCGCTATTTGCCTTTTAGAATACTGCTAATATGAATCAGCTTTTATTAATCAGTTAGAACTAACCTTCATAATCGCGAACTTGGTTACGCAATTGCTGTTTGTATTCAGGGGTGATTGGTTCGTTCTCTTCATCGAGCATAATGGCGTCCAAGTCGCTTGCCATCATATAAGCAATACTCATCATACTATCGAAGCTACGCAGCGCTTGTGGATGCGGCAGCGATAAGAAAACCACCACGCCATTATAGGTATTGGTCGCCACGCTATGCGGATCAAAAGGCGCAATGCCACTATCGGTGATACCCATCATGCTAAACCATAGCATACCCGTGCCGTCTTTTTGCTCATAGCGATGGAACATATTCATCGCGCCATAGCGCAGACCATACTTATCAATTAATGCCAATAAATCACGACCACGGATAATCGCGGCTGGACGGTCGCGATATTGATGCGGCAAAATGGTGATATTAATATTGTCTTTGGCATTAATTAATGGACCGTTTTGCGCTTCATCTACTGGCTCTGATAAATGCTGATCGAGTATCGGACTGTTATTATCGAAGCTTGGCTCGTCTGCGGTATCAATAGAAGGCATCAAGCTATCAGTTGCGGACATTAAGCTTGAAAACGCATCCTGCTCTTGCTCGACATGCATCTGATCAGCGGCTTCTACAAACTCGCTGTTGTCAGCACGCTGTTGCTCTTCTTGCCAGCGCACATAGTCGGCATTATCTATTGTGTTACTATCGGCATCATTAACATCCGCATGCCCATCTGTTAGCTGCGCATCGACATTGGTATGAGATTGGGTCAAAGGCTTGTCTTCGACCACCGCATTTAGATAACTGCGATCAGGGGTGATGCTTGTTTCGCCAGCGACCGTATCGTCCAAGTCTGGCTGATCTACGATATTGCGTTCATGACGCGGTATGATAGGAATACCGTTTTTATCATAATTGACCGCTACCGCTTCAGCATTGTTGCGGCGCTTAAAGCTACGAATGACCATAAATAGCCCTGCAAGCACGATAAATGCGGCAATGGCAATCAATATAAACTGAATAGCGGTCATGAGAAATACATCCTAATATATGACAAAAGGGAATACATAAGAGGGAATGAATGGCAATAGTCTAGCATGGCTAATTAATATCGTCACCATATAGTCATCGTTTACCATGAGGCTGACACACTTGCGTGACCTTATGACCTCATTCCTAACTATACCACTAGCAATGGCTGCCAGTTATCAATTATTTTATTACTGGGCTGCTCTTAATCAGAAAGGTAACGTGCTGCTTCGTCGAGTGAGACGCTGACCAAGGTAGAAATGCCCGCGCTTGGCATGGTGACGCCTTTTAACTCATCAGCAATCTGCATCGTCAATTTATTATGGCTAATAAAAATAAACTGCAAATCGTCTGCTAATTCATGAATGAGGCTGGTAAAACGGGCGACGTTGGCGTCATCAAGTGGCGCATCAACTTCATCTAGTACACAAAATGGGGCAGGATGCTGCTTAAATATCGCAAAAATCAAACTCAATGCAGTAAGCGTCTTTTCGCCGCCTGAAAGCACGGCAAGACGACTATTACGTTTGCCTTTTGGCTGTGCCATTAACGTTAGCCCTGCCCGCCACTGTTCTGATTTTGGTGCATTGATAGGCATATCGTCAGTATTGAGCGTTAAACTGGCTTGCCCGCCACCAAACACTTTAGCAAATAAATTAGCAAGCTCAGTATTGACCGCATCGAGCGTCTGCATAAATAAGGTCTTGGTGGTCTCATCAATTGATGCAATCGCCTCCGTCAACGTCTGCATACTGGCAGCAATATCTGTTGTCTGCTGCGCAAGTGGCTCTAAGCGCTCATTAACTTCTGCCAACTCTGCCACCGCTGCCAAGTTAACTGCGCCAATTTTGCTTAGCTGCTGCTCAAGCTGCGCGCGCTCAGACTCAAGCTCAGCGATTTTGTCTGGGCGCACACGGCGATCATGGGCGATAAAATCTGCTAGCAAGTTTGAGACGCTCATTATTTGCTGATGATGCGATATTTCCGATGGCGCTTTATATTTATGACTCACTTTATGGTAAGCCTCTAGTGCTTCTTGCGTATGACTACTAGCATCCTCTAATTTCGCAGCGCTTAATGCCAACTCGGTGGCAAGTCGGGCAAGCGCACTTTGCTGAGTTTGCAGTGTGTTTTGACAGCTATCTAGCTCTACCTGCTGCTGACTGTACTCTTGCTTAAGCACCGTTAATGCTGTCTCGCGTGTCGTCAATACTGCCTGCTGCTCATCGCGCGTGGTCTGTGCTGTTTGTAATGCGGCTTGTAGTGCTGGTAGTTTATTTTGCTGCTGCTCAAGACGTGCCGTTAGACTTTGCTCGCTTTGTAGCGACTTGTCATGCTGTTCGGTCGCACGAACAAAACTACTGACACTATGCTCTAAACGCATCTCACTTTGTTGAATACGAAGTTGCAATGCTTGCCAAGCATCATCATCCGCTTGTCGGGTACGACTTAGCTCACTGCGCTCAGCTTGTAATTGCTGAGTTGCCGCACGAGCATCCAATATCTGTGGCGTCAGCGCCGCTATCTCGCTTTGGAGGTGCTGCTGCTCATGATTGAGCGCTTGCTGCTCTTGCACCAGCTCCTGTTGCTCTTGCTCAAGGGTAGCTTTTTCAGCATCGATGCGTTGGCTGTCCGCTTGTAAGCGCTCAGCGTTGGCGCGCTGGCTGGTGAGTTTTTGCTGATACTGATGCTTATCGCGGGTTAATTGCTCAGCTTGCGCACGAGTCTCTTCTAAGCTGACTGTCAGCGCATCATAGGTACGCTGGTTATTAGCAATGGTCTTTTGTTGGTCTTGTATTTTGCTTTCAAATTCATCCAGTAACCCTTCTAACGCTTGCAAACGACTGCGCTGTTGCAAACGTTGCGTGAGGAACTGGTTATTGCTCTCATTTTCCCCATTTTGTGCACCAACAAACTTACTGAGATTTATCGTGCCCTGACGACTAATAATCCAACCGTCAGTCGTTAGTAAAATGGCTGACAATGGCAATACTTTTAAGATGTCGGTAAGCGCCTCAAAATCCTGCTGATTAGTCGTTTGAGATTGCGCAATATATAAATAACACTGTTGCCAAAGCGTTAATTTCGGTGTGCTAATCAGCTGTGATAAAGGCAATATTTTATCAACCAAGTTATCTGGCAAAGCACTGATAAATGGCGTTGAATCTGTATCATTTGTCTGAGCAGATAGCCATAAGCTATGACGGGCTTCTGTTTTGATTGATAACTTGTCTACTGTATTGGTTTGCGCATTTTGATAAACAAATAAATCTTTTAACTCATGCTCAAGCATCTGCCATAAGCTATGCACTTTCTCAGAATCATCGTTAGCGTTATCGATGCTTGACTGATTCGTTTGATTTGAGATTAATACATGGCTGTCTAACCATAACGCCAACACGCTATCAAGTAGCTCTGCGTGCTCCTGACCTTTTTCACTTAGCTCAATCTGTTGACGCAAGGTAGTAATGGCCAATTGGTTATAGTCGCTAGCTACTTCATTTTCTAAATCACTTTTAATATCAGCAGTTTTTGCATGAACAAGCGATTGCGATTTTGGTGTAGGCTTCGGATGCAATATCTGGTGCAGGGTATCGTACTCTCCTGCCAATACCGCGTGGCGCTTCTCATTCTCGCTCAACTCGCGCTGCTGCGTATTTAAACGCTGCTGTAAATCATGCGCTTGCGGTTGTAGCTCAGACAGTCGTTCATCGAGTCTGTCTTGTTGGCGTTCAATCTGCTGCAATTGTTTGTTTAACTCAGCGACTTGCGCCGCTAACGTCTGCTGCAAAAGTTTCGCATCAGTATTCTCTTGTAAACCAGTACTTTCAATTGGTGATAACGACTGTTGTAGTTGCTGCCATAAATGCTGCCAATTTTGCTGGCGGCGCTGCCATTTATCATGGTTTTTCTGATAACGTTTTTGTGCTTGGCTATTAATCGCTTGCTGCTGTTCAAGCGAGCGCGCAGTATCTTGCAGCCTTGATAGCTGGTTTTGCGCGTCATGGTAGGCGCGCTGTAATGGTTGCTCGTTGCGTTTATGCGCTTCACGTTTATTCGTTAATTCAATGAGCTGTGGACGCAATCCTTCTAGCACATTCTGCTGCTCAACTTGCTCAGCCTTCAAGCGATTTATCTCATCGACTGCTTGCTTACGTTGTTGATCCAAGCTGGCAAGCTGCTGCTCAATAGCAGTCAGCTGTGACTTGGCATCGCCTAATTGATGCTCTGCTTGTTGATAGCTTAGCTGCTGTTGATAATAGATACTTTGAGCATCATCTTTTAGCCATTGCTCTTGATTGATACGGGCGGCAAGTTTATCTTGCTTGGCTTTTAGGGTTTCATAGTTGGCTTGTGAAGTTGATAATTCAGTGGCGCTGCGCTCATGCGCTATTTTTTGCTGCTGCTGAGTATGCTTGGCTTGATAGAGCTGCTGAATGGCAAGTTGCTGTTTGATATCAGCAAGCGACAACGCTAACGCTTCGTAACGCTCAGCACTAGCGGCTTGTTTAGACAGACGCTTTTGTTGGCTGACCAGCTCACTTTGCATATCATGTAGACGTGCTAAATTATCTTTAGTTTTCTCTAACTTCTTTTGCGTTTCTTCACGGCGCGCTTGATAACGCGAAACTCCTGCCGCCTCTTCGATAAACTCACGCAGCTGCATCGGGCTAGATTCAACAATCCGCCCAATCATGCCCTGCTCGATGACGGCATAACTGCGCGCGCCAAGTCCCGTACCTAAGAATACATCGACGACATCACGGCGACGACAGCGCGTGCCATTGATAAAATAATCCGAGCGCCCTTCTTTATTGACCTGACGGCGAACGGACAGCTCTTGATACAGGTTAAACTCGTGGCGAATGCCAGTATGCTCGTCTTGGGTATGCTCAAAGGTCAGCTCGACACTGGCGACACTTTTGGCGGCTTTATCTTGCGTACCCGCAAAGATAACATCACTCATCGCCCCGCCACGTAACTGCTTAGCTGAGGTTTCGCCTAGCACCCAACGAATGGCATCAATGACGTTGGATTTGCCACAGCCGTTCGGCCCGACAATGGCGGTGATACCATGACGAAAGGTAAAAGTCGTTGGATTGGCAAAGGATTTAAAGCCTGCCAGCTTTAGAGATTTTAGACGCATGAAGGATCAGTAAATATGGCGAAAACAGGCGGCTATTCTACCTGAAATTGTGGTGTTTGTGCTTACGATAGACAATACCATTAATCTCTAAGAGAACATTAAAAATTACCCGTGAAAAATAACGAAGGAAATAAGACTATTCCTAAGAAGTGACTATTTGCGTATATTCATTAGCATGTCGTTTAACAACTTTTAATAGGTTATCAGCTTCTCTATCAAAATCCTCTTTAATAACTCTACATTGTTCGAAACTACCAGCAAATAATTCGATATATAACTTAACGAGTTGTTTAGAAAATTTTTCGTAGTCCTCTTCTAATAAAGGGAAATGAAGCATGACTAAGGTATCAACTTCAGCCATTAACATCATGAATGTCTCCATCGTAAAATTTAAATTTTCATTTCTTGAACGATAATATACGCCTTCATAAGCCATATAAGCTAGGCGATATAGCTTAATAATTAATTGCTCATACTTTTCACGTGTGAAGACTTTCACTTCCTTGTTATGTTCTAACTTCAATTTATCAATATCATGCTTATGTATTTGTTTATTCGTTATATAAGGAAGTAATCCACCAATGAGAACACCTAAGAGACTAGCTATTACTGCAAACATTTTTAACTCCTTATATGATAATCAAAATTAAAAACGATTGGTTTCTTACAACACCCCAATCCCACTTAACAATAATTGCCCGCCTGCAAATAATAACAACACCCCAAAGGCACGCTTAAGCGTTAGCGCAGGCAATTGGTGCGCAAGCTTGGCACCGACTTTTGCCATCGCAAAGCTAGCGACGGAAATACATAAAAAACCCGTGATATGCACAAAACCTATCGTGCCCTCAGGCAGATTGACCACATCTTGCCCGAACCATGCAAACCCTGCTGCACCAGCCAATGCAATCGGCAATCCACAAGCGGCAGACGTACCGACCGACTGCTTCATCGGTAATCCTGCCCAATTTAAAAACGGTACGGTTAAGCTGCCACCACCAATACCAAAAATAGACGACGCCATACCAATCCCTGTACCCGCGCCGAACTGTACGCCAGCTGACGGTAGCGGTTTGCCCAGCTGCTCTTTATTGGACAAAAACAGCATTTTTAAAGCGACCAATAACGCGCCGATACCGATGATGGCTTGCAGTACTTTACCGTCAATCATATCGGCAATACCGGCTCCCACCAAACTACCGATTACCAAGCCGAGTGCCATTTTGCGCCACACTTCCCAACGCACGCCACCATGCTTATTGTGGGCGGTCAATGAGCTGATCGAAGTCACAACGATGGTTGCCAGTGACGTACCAATCGCCAAATGAGTCACCACTTCTGGCGAAAAATCATAAGCGGTAAAAATCCAAACCAATGCTGGTACGATAATCATGCCGCCGCCCACACCAAATAGACCTGCACTGACACCCGCAAACGCGCCTGCAATCACAAACCATACATATAACATCATCGAATCAGTCCTTTATCGCACTTATTTTTATAAAAATTCTTTAGTTTTATAATCACTTGCCTATCGCATTTGCCAAATCACAATCCGACCTTTATGCTGTTTATTTGGTATTGTCTAATCGTGACAATCTCATGACAATCGCCCAGTATAACAAAGATTATCCACGCTATATTAACCACATCGACGAAACTTATGCCGCCATTTTCTAATTTTTCTGACGACCCATCCGACTCATTAGAGCTTCATCATTTACCAGAGCTGAACCATCGTCACCTTGTCAACAGTGCCTCTACCAATAGCGAGCTGATAGCAGACGTGCAAAATGGCACGTTAAATGCTGCGGAGATGCATCTACTGACCGCTGAAACCCAAAGCGCAGGTCGTGGACAACACGGGCGCTCGTGGCAATCACCACGCGGCAATGTCTATCTGTCGTTATATCATCCTGTTCATCTGCCGATTAGCGGTTTACTGTCATTAATCATCGGCGTTGAACTGGCAAAAATGCCCGTTATTCAAATATTAAATGAGCAATTGCGCGCGCAAGGATTGACGCCAATCGGCGTAAAATGGGCAAATGATTTGGGCTTCTATCAACCGCCATCTGACTCAGTGTTAAATGAGCCTAAACTGGCAGCACAGACCCTACCTTTTAATAAACTTGCGGGTATTTTGATTGAGCCTGTCACCCAAGCGGGCAAATTGGTCGGCGTGGTGATGGGCGTAGGACTTAATGTACAGGCAACGCCCAAACTCACTACAAAAACTTGCGAAGGCATGAGCTATCAAGCGATTAGCCTACAGGATATTTATGAGAGGCTAAAACCAGAGACAGATATTGTGAGTCTACCAAGCCTAAAAATACTTTACCAACAAATGAGTAAAGCACTGCTAGCCGCGATGACACGCTTTGAGCACCTAGGATTAGAGAAGCCCACTGGTCAAAGCTATAATTTGGACAGCTTTTTAAAACAGTTTGATTCGATGGATGCATTGGCAGGATTACGCTTGCACGTTACTCAAGAGCATAACGGTAAAACAGATAGCATCACAGGTTATGCTTGTGGTCTTGATACACATGGATGTTTGCAATTACGTCAAGATAACGGTAAGATTTCTGCGCTTTTTACCGGACGCATCGACGTTATTGATAAGACTTAAATCAAAGACCCAATGGGCACGATATAAAGGGATTTTTATGCTCTGGTTAGATCTTGGCAACACCCGTCTAAAATACTGGCTCACCGATGATATCGGACAAATAGTCGCGCATGATGCTAAGCAACATTTGCAAGCGCCTGCCGAACTACTGATGGGTTTGACCGATCGCTTCGAGCGTTATGCGCCTGATTTTATTGGTATCTCATCGGTACTGGGCGACGATTTGAATGTTAAAGTGTCAGAGACGTTAGGTCGTCTGAATATTCCGTTTGAGTTTGTCCATGTCGATGCAGCGCACGCTTTGATGAAGAGTGCTTATAATGACGAACAGCTCGGCTGTGATCGTTGGCTACAGATGCTCGGCGCCGTGGATAAGAAAAAACGTCAGTGCGTGATTGGCTGTGGCACAGCAGTGACCATTGACTTGATTGATCATGCTGAGCATTTGGGCGGTTATATTTTCCCCAGTATTTATCTGCAACGTGAATCACTATTTTCAGGCACTAAGCAAATCACCATATCTAACGGCACCTTTGATAGTGTCGGTCAAGGCATGACCACACAAGATGCGGTACATCGTGGTATCTTGCTCTCTATTGTCGGTGCCATCAATGAGATTAGCCATCGCCATCCCAACTTTGAAGTCATCATGACGGGTGGTGATGCAGCTATTATCTCGCAGCACGTCAACCGTCCGGTGCGCCTACGTGATGATTTATTGTTAAATGGCTTGGCACGCTATTTTGATCAGACCAAACAGTCGTAATCACTTTATTAACCTTATAAAATGATTAATAAAAAAGCAGTACGTCTTAAGCGTACTGCTTTTTTATTATCGTTTAAGCTTTATTAATACTCAAAGAGTATTGGGATGGTGACATTACCTACTACTGTCTTACTATCTTTTCTAAATGGTTTAAAAAGAGAACGACGTAGTTCTTTTTCAAATCCACTATCAATTCTATCGGAACCGCTACTCTTTAATACGGTAATATTGGCGACTTTGCCTTCTTGATTTACCCTTAATAAGAATTCCATTTGAACACGCTTCTTTTTGCAAGGTTCTTCCGGATCGCAATAACCCCCTAAAGCACGAATGTGGCGATTGTTAAAACTTGGCTGACGTAACCACTTCGCATCAGAAGTCGCAAACTGGATGACAGGTTGCGCTGGTGATAAGTCTGCTATTTCAGCATTTGCAATGTGTGCCGAAAATATACTCAGTACTAGCATCGCCTTTGTCAGCGCAGAAATGATAGTTAATCGAAGGCGTATTTTTAAGTGTCTTTTAAGCGCGGTAGTAGTAGTCGGCATCATAAGCAGTATCTGATAAATATGGCGGATAAAAAAAGCTAAGGGTCAGCTTTATTAATCGATTATTGTTAATCAAAAAATAAAACCGTACCTTAGCACAATTGTTTATTTTTTTCCAGCCGTTACCTCGCACAGCCCAAAGCCATGTTGATCAATCTAGCCTGTGTTAACGTTATTTAGTCTCATTAAACAGCTCACGACCGATAAGCATACGGCGAATCTCACTAGTGCCTGCGCCAATCTCATATAGCTTAGCATCGCGCCAGTAACGACCAAGCGGATACTCATTGGTATAGCCATTACCACCAAATATTTGAATACCCTCACCCGCCATCCATGTGGCTTTTTCGGCACACCACAAGATCACACTGGCACAGTCTTTACGTACTTCTCGGCTATGACCAGCACCGCGCGCGTCCAGCATATCGAGGTTTTTGCCCACGGTATATAAAAAGCTGCGGCCTGCTTGCAGTATCGTATACATATCAGCGACTTTGCCTTGAATAAGCTGAAACTCACCGATGGCTTGACCAAACTGCTTACGATCATGGATATAAGGCACAACATTGTCCATCACCGCTTGCATGATACCGATAGGGCCTGCTGCCAATACGGCACGCTCATAATCTAATCCGCTCATCAGCACCTTGACGCCTTCATTAAGACCGCCCAAGATATTTTCGCTGGGCACTTCAACATTATTAAAGGTCATCTCACCAGTATGGCTACCGCGCATGCCGAGCTTATCGAGCTTTTGCGCGGTACCAAAGCCTTCCATACCTTTTTCAACGATAAAGGCCGTCATACCTTTGGCACCCATTTCAGGATTGGTCTTGGCATAGACCACCATCACATCCGCATCAGGGCCGTTAGTAATCCACATTTTGCTGCCGTTCAACACATAGCTACCATCTTTTTCTTCAGCTTTGAGCTTCATGCTGACGACATCTGAGCCAGCACCCGTCTCACTCATTGCCAAGGCACCGATGAACTCGCCACTGATCAGCTTTGGCAAATACTTTTGTTTTTGTGCCTCAGAGCCATTACGTTTGATTTGGTTGATACATAAATTGGAGTGGGCACCATAGCTAAGCGCTACCGATGCCGACGCACGGCTGATTTCTTCCATCGCGACCATATGGGCGACATAGCCCATATTGGAGCCGCCGTACTCTTCAGGAACGGTAATACCATGTAGGCCGAGATCACCCATCTTTTGCCACAGATCCATAGGGAATTCATCGCTGCTGTCGATTTCAGCAGCACGTGGGGCGATCTCTTTTGCCGCAAACTGCTGCACGACATCACGTAGGGCGTCAATATCTTCGCCAAGCTGAAAGTTCAATCCAGGTAAACTCATAACCATTCCTTGTTTTTAGTATTTCATTTTTACAATAATTTTTTAAGACTGACGCTTGTTAATCAAAGCCAGTGCCACGTTCGAGCCATTCGGACGCTTTAAGAACTCACTAATACGTTCGCCTGCCACGACCAATTTATCCAAGTCGATACCTGTGCTGATTCCCATACCATGCAGCATATAAACCACGTCTTCGGTTGCAACATTTCCCGTTGCACCTTTGGCATATGGACAACCGCCAAGCCCAGCGACTGAGGTGTCAAATTCACTGACACCCATTTGTAAAGCCGCTAACGTGTTACTTAACGCTTGACCGTAGGTATCATGAAAATGCCCTGAGATCATCGAAATATCGGCATACTCAAGTGCTGCCTGTAACGCCCGTTGTACTTTAAGTGGCGTACCAACACCAATGGTGTCCGCAATGCCGATTTGCTCTGAACCAATCTCAACCAACCGTTTAGTAACGTAAGCTACTTGGCTGGGGTCAATTTCGCCTTCATAAGGACAACCAACAGTGCAAGAGATAACGCCGCGTACTTTGATACCATGTGCTTTTGCTGCCGCGGCAACGGGTGCAAAACGCTCAATACTCTCATCGATACTGCAGTTAATGTTCTTCTGGCTAAAGGTTTCACTGGCTGAGCCAAAAATGACGATTTCATCAGGACGATGCAAGATAGCATTTTCAAAACCGCGCATATTGGGTACCAGTACCGAGTAACAAACGTCTGTCTGCCGCGTCGGTTCTAGCGCATCAAGCAATGCGCTGTTATCGCCCATTTGTGGCACCCATTTTGGCGAGACAAAACTGGTCACTTCCAATTTTTTGACACCTGCTACAATCAAATCATTAATGAGCGCCTGCTTGATAGCCGTCGGCACCGTCATTGATTCATTCTGCAGTCCATCACGCGGACTGACATCAACGATGGTGACATGGCTTGGATACGAATGGCTCATATTTGTAATCCTTTTCTACTCACTTTCACTATCGATACGCAATAGCTCATCACCATCAGCAACCAAGTCACCTGCTGCAAATAATAGCTCTGCTACCACGCCATCTGTCGGTGCGGTAATGGTATGTTCGATTTTCATGGCTTCGATGACAGCAAGTGGCTCGCCTTTTTTGACCGTGTCTCCAACAGCAACTTTAAAGGCAACAACCTGCCCTGGCATCGGTGATTTTAAGCTACCGACTGCTGCCGTATCCTCGCCCACATGTGCCATGATATCAACGAGGGTAATCTCATCGCGTCCACTATCTGTAAACACATAGACCGTCTCATTATTTACACAGCTTTGAGCACTGATACGTGCACCCTCTAACCATAAGGTATGATTGTGCGCGTCACTGCTATCATAGCTGACTTGCCCTTCATAAACCGTTTCGGTCTGAGCAGCGACATTGATATTACTATCATCCTGCGTATTCGCGATTTCTTTGCCAATGACAAGTGTAAAACTACTGAGGTTATCGCTACCTTTTTTACTGTCAGAACAATTTGTATTGTGCCAATTGCTGATACGAGCAATATATGACTGCTCATCATAAACCAAGCTAAATGAGCGAGTATAATCGCTATAAGCACGGAACCCTGTTGGCTTGCTAAATGGATCTGAGCCTTGTGTGGTTGCTTCACTGGCAAGCTGCTGCGCGATAGCTGTTACCACAAGCGTCGATAATTCAAGAGGATGCTGATCAAACAGCTTATCCTGCTCGCGCTCTATCAGCGCCGTATCGAGATTGGCGTTGCTAAACGAGTCGGTATTTAAAATATAACGCAAAAATGCCACATTATTTGGCAGACCGACAATACGCGTCTGTGCCAATGCACGATCTAGTCTAGCTAGCGCTTGCTCACGCGTGGGAGCATGCACGATAAGCTTGGCAATCATAGAATCATAAAAGGGACTAATTATATCACCCTCACGTACGCCATCATCGATACGCACATTAGCGATGTTAAAAGTACTGTGCTCAGGCTTTTGATAGGTAAATAACGTCCCTGTCGCTGGCAAGAAGTTATTGTCAGGGTTTTCGGCACAGATACGTGCTTCGATCGCATGACCGTTGATCGTCAGATCTTCTTGCGATTTTGGCAAAGGCTGACCCGCAGCAACCAACAGCTGCCATTCAACCAAATCGACACCAGTGATGGCTTCGCTAACTGGATGTTCAACCTGTAAGCGCGTGTTCATTTCCATGAAATAGAAATTCATAGTGCCTTCGCGCTGTTCCACGATAAACTCAACCGTACCTGCACCAACGTAATCAACCGCACGTGCCGCTTCGATTGCCGCTGTGCCCATCGCTTCACGCATTGAGGCGTCAACACCCGGTGCTGGCGCTTCTTCTAGTACTTTTTGATGGCGACGCTGTACTGAACAATCACGCTCGAACAGATGCACATAATTGCCATGCGTATCACCGAATACTTGGATTTCGATATGACGAGGTTTGAGGGCATATTTTTCGATCAACACTTGATCATTACCAAAACTGGTAATCGCTTCACGGCGACACGAGTCTAATAAATCAATAAAGTCGCTGCTTTGCTCAACGATACGCATGCCTTTACCGCCGCCGCCAGCACTCGCTTTAATTAATACTGGATAGCCAATAGCATCTGCCTGTTGCTGCAAAAACTGGGCGTCTTGATTGTCACCATGATAACCCGGTATCAGTGGCACGCCAGCGGACTCCATCAAGCGCTTGGACTCAGACTTGCCGCCCATGGCGCGAATCGCATCAGCCGATGGACCGATAAAGACCAAGCCAGCATCTTGGCAGGCCTGAGCAAAATCGGCGTTTTCACTTAAAAATCCATAGCCTGGATGAATGGCCTCAGCGCCTGCTTGCTTAGCGATGGCAATAATAGCATCACCTTTTAAATAGCTGTCTTTTGGTGCCGAACCACCCAAATAGATAGCCTCATCACAGACAGCCACATGCTTGGCTTCGCGGTCGGCATCAGAATAAACAGCGACGGTACTGACGCCAAGACGCTTAGCAGTCGCGGCTACTCGGCAAGCAATTTCACCACGGTTGGCGATTAGAATTTTAGAAAACATAACTATCCCTGTGTCTTGTCGTTTTTATTTGACGTCTTGTCGATTTGCCTATTTATATCGTTAGTCTGCTGTTAGCCAATCAGGCTTGCGCTTTTGCAAAAATGCTTGAACGCCCTCTTTACCTTGTGTTGATGAGCGGATATCAGCGATGCCTTTGACCGTGTCGGCAATCAGCTCATCAGTGATGAGCGCACCAGCAACATCGTGTAATAGCTGTTTGCAGGTTTTAACCGCATCAGGGCTATTTTTGACGACTTTGCTACAGAACGCAGCCACTTCATCATCCAACCACTCTTCGCTGACACGCTCATGGATAAAGCCAAGCTGACGTGCTTTTTTGGCATCAAACACCTCTGCACTTAAGAAATAACGCTGAGATGCTCTCGCACCTAATGCTCGGATGAGATAAGGACTGATGGTCGCAGGCGCCAATCCCAAACGCACTTCGCTGAGGCAAAAGCTGGCAATCTTCACGGCGATGGCCACATCACAAACGGCAACTAACCCCATGCCACCTGCATAAACATCGCCTTGTATTGCTGCAATGGTGGGCTTGGGGCATTCATAAATAGTCTTGAGCATTTGCGCCAATTTATCCGCATCCGCTAAATTTTCTTCATAGCTATAGTCCGCCATCGCGCGCATCCAATTAAGATCAGCGCCCGCACAAAATGCCTTGCCAGCAGCTGCTAGCACCACAACACGTACGTCATTGTCAGCACCAAGCACAGTGAAAGCATCTGTCAGTTCGGCAATCATTTCATCATTAAAGGCATTACGTATTTCAGGACGGTTCAATGTCACCGTAGCCACATGCTGTTCAACGCTGACCAGCAAGCTTTTATAATTACTAATATTTTTCGATTTCGCTTCTTTCATAACTCTCTCTATGTTCCTATTTATATATGCGTATGTAAATATTTAGCCCAACGTTTGGGTCGTCCATCATAATGCCCATATAAGAAAGTAATATGTCAAAACCCGATGTCGCGGTAGAATCATATTTAAAAAATTGTCGCACCACTCTCTCATTACGAGCAGACCTTAGCGCTTACATTCTAAAGACCCCGAAAGTCGTCTCTTCAATCGGTGCGTTATAGGCGGCGCTCAGCCCCAATGCCAATACATGACGGGTATCAGCAGGGTCAATCACGCCATCATCCCACATGCGCGCGGTGGCATAATATGGATGACCTTGCTCTTCGTACATTTCACGGATTGGCGCTTTAAATGCGGCTTCGTCCTCATCACTCCACGCTTCACCTTTGCGATCAAAATTATCACGTTTGACCGTTGCCAATACCGAGGCTGCTTGCTCACCGCCCATGACAGAGATGCGTGCATTTGGCCACATCCATAAGAAACGCGGACTATAAGCGCGGCCGCACATGCCGTAGTTACCAGCGCCAAACGAGCCACCAACGATGACGGTAAATTTCGGTACTTTTGCATTGGCCACTGCCATCACCATCTTGGCACCGTGACGGGCAATACCTTCGTTTTCGTATTTACGACCAACCATAAAGCCTGTGATATTTTGCAAAAATACCAAGGGAATTTTGCGCTTACAGCATAGCTCGATGAAATGTGTGCCTTTTTGCGCTGACTCACTAAATAGGATACCGTTATTAGCAATGATACCAACAGGCATCCCTTCGATATGCGCAAATCCACAAACCAACGTCGTGCCAAAGCGCGCTTTGAACTCATCAAAGGCACTATCATCAACGATACGGGCGATGATTTCTTTAATATCAAATGGCTTGCGTTTATCTGTCGGAATCACGCCGTAAAGTTCTTTGGCGTCATACTGTGGCGGACGTGGTGTGATTTGATTGGGAATGTGTTTGGCAGGACGATTCAAATGACTGACGATATTACGGGCTATGGATAACGCATGAGTGTCGTTTTGCGCTAAGTGATCGACCACGCCTGAGAGCCGCGTATGGACATCGCCGCCGCCCAAATCCTCTGCGGTCACCTCTTCACCCGTTGCGGCTTTTACCAGTGGCGGACCACCCAAAAAGATGGTGCCTTGCTCTTTGACAATGATAGACTCATCGCTCATGGCAGGCACATACGCGCCGCCAGCCGTACAGCTACCCATGACCACCGCGATTTGCGGTATACCTGCCGCACTAAGGTTGGCTTGGTTAAAAAAGATACGACCAAAATGCTCTTTATCAGGGAACACGTCATCTTGGTTTGGTAAGTTTGCTCCACCTGAATCGACCAAATAAACACACGGCAGATGATTTTCTTGCGCAATTTCTTGGGCGCGTAGATGCTTTTTGACCGTCATTGGGTAGTAGGTGCCGCCTTTTACCGTGGCATCGTTACAGACAATCATACATTCGATACCATTAATACGACCAATGCCTGCAATCACGCCAGCCGCTGGAATCTCTTCGCCATACATGTCATGCGCTGCCATCGGTGCCACTTCCAAAAATGGCGTACCCACATCAAGCAAACGCTCGACACGCTCGCGTGGTAGCAACTTGCCGCGTGCTAGATGCTTGGCACGTGCGCGCTCTGAGCCGCCTTGGGCGACTTTGCGCAGGTGCACATACAGATCATCGACTATCTCTTGCATCGCCGCACTGTTTTGCTGAAAGTCGCTTGAGTTTGGACTCAGTTTACTGGTTATGATAGCGCTCATGATATCCCTTTTTCTTTGATACATAGATTCGTAAATGCGAGTAGCTTTGTATATGAATGATGGCAACTGCTATTTTTTAAGTATGACTCACATAGTTCATCTTTAGTGTTTTAGAGCTGATAAGTCAGCTTACGACAAACCCAACTCTTCTTTCATTTGCTCAATAATTTTATACTTTTGAATCTTGCCCGTGATGGTCATTGGATACTCAGTCACAAAGCGATAGTAAGCAGGCACTTTATAATGAGCGATATGCTCACTGCAGAATTCACGGACTTCCTCTTCGGTCAAGCAGTCCTGCTCTTTAGGAATAATCCACGCCGCCAGCACTTCACCGTAACGCTCGTCTGGTATTCCAACGATTTGCACATCGCGAATCTTTGGATGACGATAAAGGTAGTTTTCGATTTCTACTGGATAGATATTTTCGCCACCGCGAATCACCATGTCTTTACTACGACCAACGATTTTTACATAGCCGTCTTCATCCATCGTTGCCAAATCACCCGTATGCATCCAGCCATCTTGAATGGCTTCGCGCGTTTTAAAACGGCTACCCCAATAACCCTTCATCACTGAATAGCCCCTTGTGAGTAGCTCGCCAGTCTCCCCGATAGGCGCAATTTCACCCGTCTCGGTATCAATAACCTTGACCTCAAGCGCAGGCTGTACCAATCCCACGGTCGAGACTTGTTTATCCAATGGCGTGTGCTCGTTGGTCTGGCAAGATACTGGACTGGTCTCTGTCATACCATAAGCGATAGTGACTTCGCTCATGTGCATCTTGTCGATGACACGGCGCATGACTTCAATCGGGCAACTAGAACCTGCCATAATGCCCGTACGCAAAGTGGATAAATCAAAGTTTTCAAATTCAGGATGATCAAGCTCGGCGATAAACATCGTTGGCACACCATGTAGACCGGTACATTTCTCTTCTTCGACGGCTTTTAATACCGTTAATGGCTCAAAACCATCGTTTGGATAAACGATACAGCCACCATGCGTCAGAATCGCCAAATTACCAAGCACCATACCAAAGCAATGATATAGCGGTACTGGAATGCACAGTCTATCCTCTTCCGTGAGATTCATGGCCTCACCGATGAAGTAGCCGTTATTGAGGATATTGCGATGGCTTAAGGTTGCGCCTTTTGGTGTACCTGTCGTGCCACTAGTGAACTGCACGTTGATGGCATCAGTATTTTTGAGTTGAGCTTGACGTTCGGCAACACGTGGATCGTTGGCATCGCCCTCGCTCATCCATGCAGAGAATTTCTGCATGAAACCAAAGGTCTCGTCCGACTCTGGTTCATCAATCCAAATGATACGCTCGATCGTTGGAATCTCGACCAAATCAAGCTGGGTGTAATCTTTATGATAAATCTCAGGACATAGCTCACGGATCAGACTGGCGTAGTCACTGGTTTTAAAATGACGCATAAGCACCAGTGCTGAGCAGCCGAGTTTGTTCAAGGCATATTGCAGCTCAAAGGTACGGTAGGCAGGATTGATATTGACAAGGATAACGCCGACTTTTGCGGTGGCCAATTGCATGAGTAGCCATTCAGCATTATTGTGTGACCAGATACCGATGCGATCGCCAATCTCAAGCCCCATCTCAATCATACTACTGGCTAGCTGATTGACCTGCTGCTGTAGCTCACGATATGTCCAGCGGATGTTTTGATGACAGACGACCAGCGCTTCACGCTCAGGATATTTGGACACAATGGCATCAAAAAAGTCGCCGATTGTCGCTTCAATCAGCGGTACATCAGGACCTTTATCATAGCTTTGGGTGAGCGGCGCATTTGCTGAGCGTGCGCCCATATTGATACTAGGGATATTATCTAAAATAGCATCGAAATCAACGTGAGTCGCATCGAAATTAGAATTTTGAGTCATAACGAGTCCTTTCGTTTTACTTTCTATGGTGCTGATTATTCGCCTGTCACCGATTCATTCTTCCTTGAACAGGTCTTGACTAGCGTTAGCTACTATACCGTCTTAAATCGAAGGCTGTCAATAATAGTAATACAATATGTATCATTTAAAATAAAATCATAAGATGAATTCATCCGTAATGACTAAACGACGCGTCTTTTGTCTGGCTTAAATTAAAAAAACCAGCCTTATAACATAATAGTAAAAAGCTGGCTTTTCCAGTAATTAGTAGTTTCAAATCACTCTAGACCTAACTCCTCTATCATTTTTTCGACGATTTTATACTTCTGAATTTTTCCAGTGATGGTCATTGGATATTCAGTCACGAAGCGGAAATAGGTCGGCACTTTATAATGAGCAATATGTTCACGACAAAACTGCCTTATCTCTTCTTCGTTTAAGCTATCTGGCTCTTTTGCAATAATCCATGCCGCCAATACTTCACCATACTTTTTATCAGGAACGCCAACAATTTGTACATCGCGAATCTTAGGATGACGGTATAGATAGTTCTCGACTTCTACTGGATAGATATTTTCCCCGCCGCGAATAATCATATCTTTGCTACGTCCAACCACAGTGATATAACCATCTTCATCCATAGTCGCAAGGTCACCCGTATGCATCCAGCCATCTTGAATGGCAGTACGCGTTTTAAAGTGGCTACCCCAATAACCTTTCATCACGGCATAGCCATAAGTGAGTAATTCACCCGTCCCTCCTATCGGGACGACATCACCAGTTTCAGTATCGACGATTTTGACCTCAAGCGCTGGCAGCACCATCCCTACTGTAGAGACTCTCTTTTCAAGCGGCGTTTTCGAGCTGGTCTGACAGGAGGCTGGACTGGTCTCAGTCATGCCATAAGCAATGGTGACCTCGCTCATGTGCATCTTATCCATGACACGGCGCATGACTTCAATTGGACAGCTTGAGCCGCCCATGATACCGGTGCGCAAGCTGGATAAATCAAAGCTATCGAAGTCTGGATGATCAAGCTCAGCGATAAACATCGTCGGTACACCAAGCAGAGCTGTGCATTTTTCTTCTTCCACCGTTTGTAATACCGTTAGCGGATCGAAACCATCGTTGGGATAAACCGCGCAACCACCATGGGTCAAGATGGCGAGATTACCACCTACCATGCCAAAGCAGTGATAGAGTGGCAATGGGATACATAGCTTATCCTCTTCCGTCAGCCTCATTCCCTCACCCATAAAATAGCCATTATTCAAGATATTACGATGCGTTAAGGTTGCGCCTTTTGGGGTGCCAGTCGTCCCACTAGTAAACTGTACACTGATAGCGTCGGTGTTTTTAAGTTGGGCTTGGCGCTCTGCAACACGTGGGTCGTTAGCATGTCCCTCTGCCATCCAAGCAGAGAACTTTTGCATAAAATTAAAACTCTCATCGCTTCCTGATTCATCAATCCAAATGATACGCTCAATCGTCGGAATCTCAACCAAGTCAAGTTGCTGATAGTTCTTATGATAAATTTCAGGACATAGCTCACGAATCATTTGCGCGTAGTCACTGCTTTTGAAGTGACGCATCAATACCAATGCCGAACAGCCTAGCTTATTCAGCGCATATTGCAGCTCAAAGGTACGGTAGGCAGGATTGATATTGACAAGGATAACGCCGATTTTTGCAGTCGCTAATTGCATCATTAGCCATTCAGCATTATTGTGTGACCAGATACCAATGCGATCGCCAATCTCGAGCCCCATCTCAATCATGGCACTTGCCAGCTGATTGACTTTTTCCTGTAAATCACGGTAGATCAATCGGATGTTTTGATGGCGAGAAATTAAGGCTTCACGCTCAGGGTATTTGGAGACAATAGCATCAAAGAAATCACCGATGGTCGCCTCAATCAGCGGCACATCAGGGCCTTTATCATGGCTTTGGGTGAGGGGTGCATTTTCTGAACGCGCGCCCATCTTAACTTTGGGGATATTATTGAGAATACTGTCTTTAGTAGTACTGTCGAAGTCAGAAACCTGAGTCATAACGAATCCTTTCGTTTTGCTGTTTATTATTTTTTATCAGAGCGGTAATAGATTACAAAGGTAAATACCATATTCTTCCTTGAATATTCTTTGTCACCATAGACTATAATTAAATCAAGCCCTCACCAATATAGCCTCTTAAATGAAAGCCTGTCAATAATATTGATACAGTACGTATCGATTACTATTGCTGCACCATTTTATTAAATTCATGATTAATACAAAAGCTGCGATAGACATAAAAAAGCCAACGCTGCATTAGGCTTGCAGCGCTGGCTATGATTTAGAGTTTTTTTAATAGTTAAGCTTTAGACATGACAGGTGCTTTAATCGTTACTGTTGCACTCGTTTCATGATTATCATCGAGCAAGTCCATGATAAGCTCCTCATCACTTTCAGTCTTAACTTGCCAATTACCAGACGCTTGCGGTACACCCGTCACCATCACAGAGATCGCTTTGTTTTTTAGACGAATCATCGGCGGCTTATGATCATAGCCGCTATGCTCGTGACCTAGGATATCATCAGCGATGGTCGCAGCCTGTGCCCGTAGTGGAGCGACATAGCGACATGCGACACCGTTGATAGACATACAGTCACCAATGGCATAAATATGTGAGGTATCGGTGCGCAATGTCGTTGCATCAACCACGATACCAGTACGACGATTGAATTCCACCCCTGCTGCTGTCGGTAATTTATCATCAACCGTCAGACCGGTACTGGCAATCACATGATCAACGATGAGTGATTGGATTGGCTCAGCAGTTGCACTGTCTGTCGCTGATGCTAACGACTCATAACTGACTTTCAACTTGCCATCGTTACTTCGAATAACGTCAATGACTTGATAGCCACCCAAGAATTGAATGCCTTGTGATTCAATCGCTTTGGCGATACGTGCCGTCGCTTTGGCTGGTAGCATCTGTGATAGTGGCGCATCGTTCAAATCAATCAAAGTTACTTGATGACCCGCTTTTAATAAGTCTTCAGCGATTTCCGTGCCAACCATACCTGCACCAACAATGGCAACGTGCTGACTGCCCTCAGCCAGTTTTTCTTGTAGCTGACTAAAGCGCTCAATATGGTTAACATGCCACACCAAATCCTCTGGTAAGCTTTGTGGAAAGATAGGATGAGCACCCATCGCCAGTACTAATTTCTCATAACTGATGGTGGCATAATTGGTATACACCGGATCTGAGCGCAGCGCTGAGATAAGCTGTACCGTTTGAGCCACAGGGTCAATGTCCGTTACTTGCGTATTGGCAAGTAGTGTCACTTGTGCCGCTTCTGCCGCATCAGCACCAGTCGCCCGTACCAAGTCTGCGGCGCGTTTTTTTTGGCTAATCGCCATGGTTAGCATTGGCTTGTGATAACGATCGCCATCATCAGCCGTGATAAGGGTAATCGGGATGTCTTTATCTTTCGCACGAATCGCATCAATCACGTGCCAACCCGCCAAGCCTGCGCCAATAATGACGATGCCATCTTTTGATGAGGTTGCCGATGCTACAGATAGATTGTCTACGCTCATATTAGCTCCACTATAAATAAGGAATCGTTTTAATTATTAACAAGAATGGCAGCCATTGTATCAGTAAACAGGCATGCACTCACATATGCATCCAAATTGAAGGTATAAATCAACTCACACAAAAAAGCGCCTATTAATAGACGCTTTTTAGATCTGCTATTTATAAATAATTCAAATAACGCAGTAGAGAGTTTTAATGATTCAAAATCTTCGATAAGAACAGTTGCGCGCGGTCACTTTTTGCGCCTTCAAAAAACTCATCCTTACTACAGTTCTCGACAATATGACCTTCGTCCATAAAGATAATACGGTTGGCTACTTGACTGGCAAAGCCCATTTCATGGGTCACACACATCATGGTCATGCCATCGCGAGTCAACTCGACCATGACATCGAGCACTTCTTGAATCATCTCAGGGTCAAGCGCAGAAGTCGGCTCATCAAAGAGCATCGCCACGGGATCCATTGCCAGCGCGCGGGCAATCGCCACACGCTGCTGCTGACCACCAGATAGCTCCGCGGGATATTTCGCGGCCTGTACCGTTAGTCCAACACGATCTAAATACGCCATAGCTTTTTGTTTGGCCTCACTCTCTTTACGACCCAATACTTTGATCTGGGCAACCGTTAAATTATCAATAATGGTCAAATGCGGAAACAGCTCAAAATGCTGAAATACCATGCCGACACGGCTGCGTAATTTCGGCAAATTGGTTTTTGCCGCACCAACTGAGATACCATTCACCATGATTCCACCTTCTTGAAAAGGCTCCAGTCCATTGACCGTTTTAATCAAGGTTGACTTACCACTGCCCGATGGCCCGCACACGACGACGACATCACCTTTATGTACATGCGCCGTACAATCACTTAATACTTGAAAATCCCCATACCATTTGCTGACATCGGACATTTGAATGACCATCTCATCACTAGCATGACCATTGTTGGTAACCAGTCCGCCAAAGGCATTTAAGTATGTATCAGCTTTGCTCATCACTGGCTCCTAACCACATTGTTTTCGATAATCGTCATTTAAGAAAAGTTAAATCAACTGCTAAACCAAAGCCTCAACACTCAAAAAGCGCAAGCCAAGATAAATATCTATTAAAATCGCAAACGCTTCTGCAATTGTTGTACGCCCACGGAGGCACTTACACTGATGATAAAATACACCGCACCAGCACCCAAAATGTAAGGCGTAAGCAGACCCATCAGCTCACCACGGACGTAGGCTGCGCGGAAAAAGTCTGTCAAACCAATAGCGAAAACCAACGTCGTATCTTGGAATAAAATAATACACTGCTGCAAGATCAGTGGCAGCATTTTACGGAAGGCTTGCGGCAAAATGACCAGACGCATGGTCTGTCCATACGTCATGCCAAGCGCTTTGGCGGCATTGACCTGCCCGCTGCCAATCGACTGAATACCAGCACGTACCACTTCTGAGAAGTAAGCAGCCTCGAACATCATAAAGGCAACCACGCAAGATGCAAAAGCGGCGTCGAGCTGTAAATACTTACCCGCTACCCAAAAGTAAATCATCGGTACAGCAAAATAAAACCACAGTAGTACCAGTAGTAACGGTACAGAACGAAAATAATTGACGTATAGCTTCGCTGGAATCTCAAGCGCTTTGATACCAGACAAGCGCATCAACGCCAATACCGTTCCTAAGCTAATACCACCAATAATCGCCAAAAACAGTACTTTCAAGGTGGTAATCATACCGCCCATCAAACCAGGATAGGCTGTTGCCAATTCGGTCATCATACTCATTTCTGACCTCCTACAATGAGCCCAGGCACACGCAGTTTGCGCTCAATTAACCCCATAATAGCAATCAACGATAAATTAAATACTAAATAAATAATCGTTGCGTAGGTATAAATCTCGATGCTGTTTTGGGTGTATTCACTGATGGTTTTTGTCTGACTAATCAGCTCCATCACCCCCACTAATGAGGCGACGGAGGCATTTTTAAAGCAGTTGGTCAGCTCAGAGCTAAGCGGTGGCAAAATGATACGAAAAGCCTGCGGCAGCAATACTTCTTTATAGACTTGCGGAATGCTAAAGCCCAGTGCATAAGCAGCATTAATCTGACCTTCGGGCAACGACTCTATACCCGTACGCACCTGTTCGACGATACGAGCGGCGGTAAATAAGCCAAGACCGATACTGGCTGATAGCATGGCTGAAGTGTTGGGAGATAAATCCTTATACCACCATTCTTGAATGGTGGGAGTGAGCCAGCCAGGTGCAATATAAAACCAAAAAAACAACTGGACAAGCAGTGGAATATTACGAAAAAACGTCACATAAGCGGTGCCAATGGCACGAGCGGTCTTATTGGGCAAAGTGCGCATGATACCAAAGATAGTACCTACGACCATAGCGATGGCCCATGCGATACTACCAATCAATAGTAGCCAGCCAAGACCAGTAATCATCCAATGGATGTAAAGCTCATTACCGATACCAGTCTGCTCAAAGAGCACACCCCAGTTCCAGCTATAATTCATGGTTGTCTCTCCGAGCAGCGACTGAAAATCCTACGCGTCAGATTGACATCGATATCAGTCTGAACGCGTAAACAAGCTATGTTGCAGGACAATGATTACTGTGCAGTCGCAACTTTCGGCTGAGCACTATCATGCGGACTGGCAATCAAGGCTTTTAAGTTGTCAGACATCTCAAAGTTTAGATTAACGTTTTTTGGTGGGATTGGGTTCAAGAACCACTTGTCATAAATGCTATTGATTTCGCCTGAGCTAAAGACATTGGTCAGTGCTTCATCAACCACGGCTTTGAATTCAGGATCATCTTTACGCATCATACAGCCATAAATCTCAAACGATTGTGGCGTACCGACGATGACCCACTCATCAGGATTTTTTGCTTTGGCTTTTTCGCCAGCAAGTAGTACATCATCCATCATAAAGGCGTCAGCACGACCATTTTCTAACATCAAAAATGCTTCGCCGTGATCTTTTGCTGAAATGATATTCATATCCATTTTGTTATCATCATTGTATTGACGAATATAACGCTCTGAGGTCGTTCCTGCGGTGGTGACTAAGGTTTTACCTTTTAAGTCTTCGAAATCTTGAATGCCAGAGTCTTTTTTGGTCAATAAGCGCGTACCAATTTCAAAGAAACCGTTAGAGAAGGCGACTTGTTTTTGACGCTCTTCGTTATTGGTGGTTGAACCACATTCAAAGTCGACCGTACCGTTTTGTACCAAGGGAATACGTGTTTGTGAGGTAACAAGGTTATAACGGACGTTGAGGTCTGGCATGTTTAGCTTTTGCTTAACCGCTTCGACGACTTTCATTTCTAAATCGTGCGCATAGCCAATCGGTTGATTTGGGTCGTCAGCGATATAAGAAAATGGAATAGAAGAGTCGCGGTGACCAACCACGATAGTACCCGAATCTTTGATTTTTTGTAGGGTACCGTTGGTACTTGCCGAGGCGTCTGTCGTCGTTGCACCATCTGTTGATGCCGCATCAGTAGTGGTTTGACTGCTATTATTACACCCTGCTAGACCTAGCGCCATAAAAGCTGCCAGAGTCAAAGGTTTAGAAAAAGACCTAGAAGATAGATAACTCATGAGATACATCCTTTTATCACATTATCACAAGATTGAATGAATGCTTGGATGACACAGGTCTTATTCATTGACCTTATTGCCACGCATTCATGCGGTTGTTGCTGTTATTTATCACAATGCAACTTAATGTTACTGTACAACAAATTAGCGGGTGTGGGTAAGTTTTTTTTAATGAAGGCTATATTTTAAGGATATCGGGTTTATTATCGTCATAACTATCCAATAAAATAGATGAGATAATCTGTTAAACGCATCACTATTTTAAAGATGCCTACTGACCATTAGGGCGTGTCCTCATTTTAAAAATGGTGATAAAAATGAGATAAATTGCCGTCAAGCAAGGCAAGTAGCGCAAATAATATCGAGATATTAATAAGCTATTTGACGATGTTTGGCAAAATTTAGCCATTTTTAGCCCATTTAGAAAGTAATCGATTGAATTGAGGACACACCCTAACTATCAATAAATAGCTTTAATCTGTTAAACATTATCTAACAAGCAATTGATAAATCACGATGAATCCCCATAAAGTTTACAACTTCTTAATACTACCAATGACCTATGACACAAGATATCCAAGTCCCCAATACGGACAGCCAAAACGCTGGCAAACATAGTGACAATGACGTACGTCAGCGTTTCTTTATTGAAGATTCGCCCGTGCGCGGTGATGTGGTGCGCCTATCACGCAGCTATGCCAGCACGATTGCCCAAAAACCTTATCCTGAAGCGATTAAGCGCTTATTGGGTGAAATGCTGACAGCCGCCAGTTTGCTTATCGGCACAGTCAAAATCGATGGTCATCTGTCCATTCAGTTGCAATCATCAGACAGCGATAGCTTGCTAAACTGGGCAATGGCAGAATGCGATCAAGACGGTATCATCCGTGCCCTTGCCAGCTGGAAGGCTGAGACTGATGAGCAAATGCAGGCGTGGGAAAATATGACTCATGCCAAAGAGGCATTTGCTGAATTGGGTGCGATGGGTCAAGGCGTGTTATTTATTAACATTCAGCCTGAAGGCGGCGAACCCTATCAAGGCATCGTCGAGCGCAGCCATGACAATTTGGCAGACTGCTTAGCCCACTACCAAAAACAATCGGCGCAGATTCCAACCTTGATTAATTTGGCGTCTGATGGTCTGCAAGCGGGTGGAATGTTGGTACAAATGCTTCCTCGTACCGCTGAAGAAACCTATGAAGTCGAGCAAAACCAAGATGCGGGTATCGACGATGACTTATGGACACGTCTGAGCGTTTTGACGCGGACAGTGAAAGCTGAAGAGTTGACCACGCTTGATGCCAACGAAATCCTTTATCGCTTATATCATGAAGAAAAAGTCGTCGCGCCCGACCCTGTTGCTTTATCATTTGGTTGCACCTGCTCACGCGAGAAGTGTGAGATGGCCATTGAGCAAATCGGTGAAGCAGAAGTCTTAGACATCATTGATGAGCAAGGCGGTAACTTTGAGATGGATTGCGGATTTTGTGGCGAGATGTATAAATTTAATAAAGACGATGTGACCACGATATTTTCTGAGTGATTAGAATTTAATTTGGTTCGCTTAGTAATAGAAAAACCCTCAAGTATGATGCTTGGGGGTTTTTTATGTTATGGCTCAAGTTTATAAATGACAATATAAATGGTTTCGAGAATGCTTAATTGACTACTTCATCCACTTCTGGGTAAGAATAGATACGAGGATTCAGCCCATACTTTGCATCATGGGCATCACCTAGTCGGTTATCCAATAGCCAAGCAATAATTTGCTCATGTACTCTATCGCTGTAGATTAAATTCATGTGATTGACCCCATAAAAAATTGCCTTATGTCCCTCTGGTACTGCCAGCGTATGCTCTTCAGTATATTCGCCGAGTGCTGACTCTACTGAAACCAACCCGTCCCCAAGCAAACTTGTGGTCTTAGATTCATAATGCGTTTCAATCAAAGCTGCCGCCACTAAATACGTATTCACATGCAAAGGCAAATGCGTGGGATGACGAAACTCTGCTGGCAGTACGCTGCGTCCTTCGGCGGACTCCCAGTCAGCATCGCGAATACTGCCATAACGTAAATCAATAATACCGGCGCTACGCAAGTCACCCAGTTTAGCCAATGAGCCTGCAAAAGGCAGCTTAGCAATTTTATCTTGGACAAAATGTCCAATCTGCTCCAAGCTTGCACCATGATGCGGCGAGCCTAAGGTGACGAGGTTGCCCACGCGTTTGACCCAGCTAAAACCTTGCTCTTTGCCGTAAAACAGCGCACTACGACTCAACAAACCGCCCATACTATGACCGATTAAATCTATCTGAGTAACGTCTGGATTATTCTCAACCAAATCTTGCAAGACTTTTGCAAAGCTACGTCCATTGCTAGAAATACGCCGACCGGTATTATAATTTAAATACAGAACGGTCGCTTTTGGCAGGTGACTGACCAACGCTTCACCCAAGTTACTTTCTCCAGATACCTGCCAGCTCAAGTGGCTCATACAAAGCCCATGGCATAAGATAATAACGCGCCCTGACAGCGCGCTACTTTGCACACGATTATATTTATCGTATAGCACCATCGACACTGCTAATGGATTGTGATGAGTGATAAGGTGATCGCCCATGACGCCATTTAAAATATTGACCAAGCGACGTAAGTTTTTAGGCAAAGGTTGTACTTTTTTAGGCCGAGAAACAGTGTTATAAAGACGCAGCCCTGAGGCAAGATTATTGCCCACCAATTGCATCGTATAACGCACTGTGCCATAAATCCGCCCCGTGATACCACGCTGCCAGTGCTCAATATTGCCTTTATTAAACCGCCCTAAAGGACGTAGCAGAATCTCACGATGGATAGCCTCTACAATATCAGTAACTTCCACCACGCCCATCGTTGCCAACTGAGCCAAGCCTTCAAAAAAATCAACCAAAGTAATGGGCTGATGCGGTTTACTATAGCTGTTATCTACCGTTTCTGCGGTCAGCTCATCGACATAAATATAGTCGATTTTCGCCAACTCTTCATAGACATCACCCTGAAACCCTTCATCAGTATCCGACTCAATAGCAGTTGGGCGCCGAGTGGTGGCAAATAAGTCATGAATGATTTCTAAAGGTTTTGGACTGAGCATAATGTTGACATATCAAGCAATTAAAGGGGCTTTCCATACTATCCTGTAATTGCCATAAACAGAAGAGAATGATTTAATTATCAGGTATCTTTATTGTCAAAGAAAGGTTCCATCCAAGAACACCAACGCTTGCATATTAATAACTATCATCCAAAACACAAAATCCCAAGCCATGACTTGGGATTTTGTGTTGAGCAAGACGTATCAATGACCCTGAAAATAGTTAACTAGACAAATGACTCTGCCAGTATGACATCGCCATCTTCGCGAGTAATCATCACGGTCGCTGAGCGCGGCGTACTGCCTCCCGCAACAGCGCCCCAAGTATTACCCGGATGCTGAATATTGATAAATAAGGTTTTAAAGTCAGGAGCCATAGTAATACCTGTTACTTCACAGCCTTCAGGACCGACAAAAAAACGTTTGATATTGTCATTACTAGCAGGCATCCCAACTCGTGTTTGTTGTCCTGCTGAGGTCGTTATGGCTGTCCCATCACTGACTTTACCCGGCAGCGCCGCCAGCAACATACAGCTGGTGGTATCGGTATAAGCGCCGTCATCGGTCTGAATCCACAATACGCCACGCGGATCAAAGTACAAACCATCGGGAGAAGACAAATCATTGCTATCATTTAACTGTGACAAATTTTCTGCGGCCAGATCATAGGGCGTAGCAAACAGATAAATATCCCACTCAAAACTCATGGCCGCATGATCGCCACCTGCTTCTGCCCAGCGAATGATATGACCGTTGTCATTACCTGCTGCTTTTCCACCTGCCTGATAGCTACGCGGATTAGAGGCTGACACTGGTTGATCCTCACGTACGCCGCGATATTTATTATTGGTCAATGTGACGTACACCTCACCCGTCATAGGGCTAACCGACACCCATTCTGGACGATCCATCTTGGTTGCGCCGACCGCATCCGCTGCGGCACGAGCAAAGACTAAAACCTCATCTTGTCCATTAAAAGGCAATACCGTATTGGAAATATCCAGTCCATTTTGACTATGGACGAGTGCTTTCCATTCACCGCTACCATCTTCATTAAAGATAGCAACGTAGAGCGTGCCATCATTCAAATACTTATCACCTGCTTTTAAGCCACCACCGATATCACTATTTGACCATGTGGCTTTGGAGACAAACTTATAAATATATTCGCCCCGAGCATCGTCACCCATATAAAAGACCACCGGTTTGCCTTGTTCAACGGGCGCATAGGCGCAATTCTCATGAGCGAATCGACCCATAGCTGTACGTTTTTGTGGCGTTGAGTTTTGGTCAAATGGATCAATTTCGGTGATATAACCAAAGGTATTAAAGCCATTACGATAATCGTCAGCAGCACTCGTACCAACAGCGGTCATATCCCAGCGCGAAAACTCATCGGCTATCTTGGCATCTTTGGCTTCAGGTGTGTGCCACAGATACTCCCAGCCTGGGAAGTCCTCTGTTGCACCGTAGCGCTCACGACCATAGTTATGCCCCGCACTTAATCGGCTAGCATCTTGCCCACGGGCGAATACCCCTAAAAAGTTCTCTTCGGTGGTCAGATAGGTGCCCCAAGGTGACAACCCTGCGCCGCAGTTATTATTGATGCCACGAGTCTGAAAGCCTGTCGGATCAAACTTAGTCTTGACCAAATCAGAACCCGCAACTGGCCCTGTCAACTGCGCCGTACTACTACTTGTGAGACGGCGATTATATTTCGAATCAGGCACCATCTCATAGCCCATGCCATCAGCGCGGCGTTTCATCTCAACCACCGCTACCCCATGGCAATTGACTTCTCGGCGCACATCACTCGCGAGGCGACGATTTTGAAAGATGGGCGCGGCGTTGTTATCTTGGATCACATGATAGCCAAACGGACTCAGCTCACTACTGTTTACATATTCATGATTCATCACCAGTAGCCCATTCTCTGCCGCTTTGGCATCATATGCACCGCCCTTTTTACCAAAAAACCACATGCCATCATGATTATCACCCATGCGCCATTCGAATGACTCGGCCGACTGCTCACGGTTATCCTTCCAATCTTCAATCCCAAGCATAAGCGGTGTGCCAAGTGGCAATATCATTTCTGCTTTATAACCTTCTGCTACCGTCATCGTCTCGGCAGTTGAATGTGCCACTGCCGTAAACTTCAAAGTCTCAGGACGTTTGAGATCGCCCTGTGCAGGGATAGCCGCGTTATTATCAGCATTCTTGATAGGGCTACTGTCATCGTCATCGCTACAGCCAACCAAAGGTAGCGCCCCAAAAAACGCTGCCGCTGTCAATCCTGTGCCACCTTTGAGGATACTACGACGGTTTAAACGACGACTAATAATGGTTTGAAAATCGATATTGTCGGTCGGATTAGAATCTTCAACGATTTCATGGGCAAGTGGTTGTTTATTATTCAATAATGTCATTATCAGTCACCTTGCTATTAGGCTGGATTGGCAGAAAAGAGTTGCTAGCGGCTTTATAGTTACCGCCATCAAAATACGAATTCCGCTTAAGTCTACTGAGAGTTTATGACAGGACGTTGAAACATAGATGACAGTCTCATGACAGCACTTTGTAAGCACCTTATAAAACGAAAAAAATCCCAAGCGTTAACTTGGGATTTTTTGATAGCGTTGCTGCATTTGACGACTGATAAGATAGTCTTGCTACAGTAACTTATCGAACCTGCGCCTGCCATTCATGGGCACCGAGCTTCAATTTTAACGCATCACCTGCTTGTAATATACCAACGCCGCTCGGCGTACCAGTCATAATCACGTCACCTGCTTGTAAGCTAAAGGCATGGCTAATCTCTGCCAGTAATTCATAAACTGGAAATAACATCAAGGCACTATCACCATCTTGCTTAAGCTCATCATTAATATAAAGCTGATATTCGACATGGCTAAAATCACCAAACGCTTGCGGATCAACCCAATCAGCAAGTACACAGGCACCATCGAAACACTTAGCACGCTCCCATGGATGACCTTTTTCTTTGAGCTTACTTTGCAAGTCACGTAAGGTCAAATCAAGTCCCAAGGTCACGCCACCGATGGCTTGCCTCGCTTGCTCAATGTTAGCATCAGACAAATCTGCTGACAGTTGAATACAAAGCTCAGCTTCATAATGAGTATCACCATATATCTCAGGATTGGGGCGGACAATATCATGACGCACACTGACCACTGACGATGTTGGCTTCATAAATAAGATGGGCGATTTTGGTATCTCATTGCCAAGCTCGCGGGCGTGTTCCGCATAATTACGGCCGACACAGACCACCTTGCCGATGGATGCACGTACGCTATCATTAACAGTGGCGATGCTCACGTCATCATTGACGCTGGCAGCAATCGCATTGATTAAGGACATATGGGGTGATTGGCTCATACTAGGCACTCACAGCAGATTATTGATAGGTTGGTCATACATACTGCACTATCTGTCGCTATTTTTCTAGGGCTTATCTCCATTTTAAAAATAGTCATAAAAATGAGATAAATGGTAGTTAAACAAAAGAATAGCGGGTTAATATTAAGATATTAACCCGCTATTTCATTGATTTTTTTAGCCTTATTTTGAGCCAAACCATTAAGGTATGGTGTTGGTCATTACATCAGGCGGTACATAGCTTGCATGACGATTCATTCTTTTTTCAAACAATCTAAAGCTAAATAAAATCACCCATGACAATAAGAGATAAATAATACCAGCAGCAAAAAACAGCTCCATCAAGGTATAAGTGCGCGCACTAATCGTACGGGCAACACCCGTGATATCCATCAAAGCGATGGTTGACGCTAGCGCACTGCCTTTTAGCATAAAGATCACTTCATTGCTGTAGGCTGGAATGACAATACCAAAAGCACGAGGTAAGGTAATACGCGTGAGTTTCTGCCATTTGGACATACCGATGGCATCAGCTGCTTCAAGCTCACCAACAGGAATGGTCTGAATGGCACCGCGAATGATTTCTGCCAAATAAGCACTGGTATTCATGGTAAAGGCAATGATGGCACACCAATATGCCTGACTGAGTACAGGTTCCCATAAGAACGAATTGCGGACAGCTTCAAACTGTCCTAGACCATAATAAATCAAAAATATCTGTACCAGTAGCGGCGTGCCACGGAAGAAAAAGATATAAGCAAATGGTAATATCTGTACCAGCCAGTTCTTTGACAAGCGCAACTGCGCTAAAACCAAACCAAAAAACAAACCGATAATACCCGAGACAACAACCAGCTGCACGGTCAATACTGCCCCGTTAAGTAATTCAGGGATATTGTCAAAAATAACCTGCCAATTCCAATCCATAGTATCTCTCCTCTACCCTATGGTCGATTGACGGTGGGTTGACTGACGGCTCAGCTTTTTAGCATAGCGCGCCGCTGGATTGGCGCGCCATTCGAGCCACATCATAAAACCAGTAATCAACATGGTTAAACCCAGATAAATAATCGCTGCTGCCATATAAAAGGTGAATGGCTGCTGCGTTGATTGGGCGGCACGTGATGCCTGATACATGATGTCTTTGAGACCCACGACCGATACCAATGCAGTATCTTTGAGCAACACCAAAAACAAATTACCCAATCCTGGCAACGCAATCTGCCAAACTTGCGGCAAGGTAATGCGATAAAACGTCTGAAAAGGGCGCATACCAATCGCTTGCGCCGCTTCTCTCTGCCCTATCGGAATCTCTTGAATTGACATGCGAAAAATTTCAGTCGCATAAGCGCCAAACGCGATAGATAACGCCATCACGCCACCCCAAAAGGCACTGATCTCAACATATTCGTTATAGCCGAATTTTTTGAGAATCGTCATCAGCAGCATAGAGCCACCGTAATAGATGAACAGTACCAATAGCAACTCTGGAATACCGCGCATTGTCGCCGTATACACAGTCGCAATTTTACGCAGCAGCCAGACGTTGGACAGCTTAGCTGTGGCACCGAGCAGCCCTAAAGCCATGCCGATGACTAAACTGGTCATGGCAAGCTTGATGGTGACGGTAGCGCCGCTCAGTAGTAGCGCGCCAAATCCTTGTAAATCAAACACAATTATCCACTCAGTCTCTTTATATTAGCAATTTGCAAAATATGAGTTAAAAGAATCAGCATCAATAGCTGAGCGCTGCTAATAAACGTATTTTATACCAAATAGACCTTGGTATTTTGCGTCATAGATGGACGTCAAATCAATACGGTTATTGCAGCGGAAATTGACACAGTAGAAATGAGCGCTGATTTTATCATATTCGCTGCCAGCTATGTTAATACTCACACGTAAAAGCAGTGCTTAAATAGCCCCTTATCTTCTTAAAAATGCATTAAATCAGTCATATTTTTACAAACCGAACGCTCAATATTATAAGACCAAACTATTTTTTATAAAAAATAAAAAAAGGATACCGCTATTAAAGCAATACCCTTTCTATAAAGTGGAATCCAACTTAACCTACTAGACATCATCATTCTAACGGTTACGATGCAAGCATTCTGAACACGCCCTAAGGCTTATTCAGCAGGTTTTTCTGTCGAATCAGTCATGGCCGTTGAGCTTGACGCTGGAATCGCAAAATATTTTTGATTGATTTTATCGTAAGTGCCATCCGCTTTAATATTGACCAATGACTTATTAATTTTTGCTTGTAATGCATCGCCCGGACGCACCGCGATGGCAAAATTATCATTGATGTCAATCTCTTGACCTTTAAGCGCATACTGACTGCCTGAGGTGGAGCCAAGCCACTCTAGCGCTGGCAGCTTATCAGACACCATCGCATCGACCCGATTTGAGCCCAAATCCAAAAACGCATTACTTAGCGTATCATAAAGCTTCATATCAGCATTTGGATAAGCGTTTTCTAACCACTGCGAAGAAATGGTCGAGCGCTGAGCGGCAATGGAATGCGCATTGATATCATCGCTATTGCTAGGATCGAAGCTACTGTCTTTTTTGGCCAAAAACACCAAGGTATTACTAAAATACGGCTCTGTAAAACTGACTTGTTGCTCACGCTCAGGAGTCACCGACATAGCGGCCACAATCGCATCATACTTACCCGCTTTAAGACCGGGGATAATACCGTCCCAATCTTGCGCTGTAATTTCACACGTCACCTGCATATCGGCACAGATAGCGTTGGCAATATCAACATCGAAACCGCCAAGTGTGCCATCCGCATTGGTATAGTTAAAGGGGGCGTAAGCGCCCTCGGTACCAATGCGTAACACCTCACCCGTCGCTGCTGTCTCAGCTGCGTCTGGGCTGTTATTATCATTTGCATCATTTTGACCATTGCTACACCCTGCTAAGGTTAAAAGCGCCGCCAGCGTAACCAAAGGCGGTGAAAAACGTCGCGCCTTGATGCCATTGATGACAGATGCGTTCGCGATTGCACAGTGTTGGTCAAAATGGTTGTTCATGATCATCCTTGGGGTTTGTGAATAAAAATAACACTCATCTCTATGAGTGAATATCGCCATACGTGACAGCCATATCAGCCGAGCACAGAGATGAACTATGATATTAGTTAGTCGCCGCTTCAGCTGGTTCTTCTTTCACTTCAACAGCATCATCGCCCTCAACCACCATCACTTCTTTTGCGTCGGTGGTTGCCACTGCTTTTTGCGCGGCAGCGGTGGTGCTGGTGCCGAAATAGCTGCCTGTGATTTGGTCATAAGTACCGTTTTCTTTTAACTCAGCCAATGCTTTATTGAACTTAGCGACCAATGGATCGCCTTTACGAAGTGCGATACCCATGGCATCTTCATCAGTGCTAATTTCTTGTCCTTTTACTTCATAGTCTTTACCAGCATCAGTTTTTAGCCAATCAAGGCCAGTAACTTTATCGGACATCATCGCCCGCACGCGACCTGAAGTCAGATCCAGATATGCATTATCTTGGGTGTCATAGAGCTTGATATCAGCATCTGCATGTTCATCCTGCAAGTACTGTGAAGCAACGGTTGAGCGCTGTGAGGCAATTGGCTGACCTTTTAATGCATCTATGCTAATGTCATCACCTTTTTTACCAATTAAGATAATGCCAGTGTGAAAGTACGGGTCAGTAAATTCAACCACTTCTTTACGCTCAGGCGTGATTGACATACCCGCGATAATTGCATCGAATTTTTGGGCATTTAGACCAGGAATCAGACCGTCCCAATCTTGTGAGATGACTTCACATTTTGCTTTCATTTGTGCACACAGAGCATCGACCAGCTCAATCTCATAACCAATTAATTTGCCATCAGCATCGGTATAACTGAATGGCTTATAGCTTGATTCGGTGGCAATTTTTATGTTCATAGGTGCATCCGCTGTGCTGTCAGCTGCCGCCCCATCTTCAGGCGTTGCGCTATTATTACAACCGGCCAGCATAAGCATCGCGGCACTTAATGGCGCAAGCCAAAGCGCCTTGGTTTTTAATGATGATGTCATTGATATTGTCATGTTTGCTATTCCTTCATTTTTCAATCAGAAGATTATTGACCAAAGTTCGCTTGCTCAAGACGTGCCAGCTCACCGTTACTACGGATTTCGCTGAGTGCTTTATTAAAGTCGTCTCTGAGTGGGTCACCTTTACGAACAGCAATGGCAATATTATCGTCATTGTCGATTTCGTCACCAACGATACCAAAGCCTTCAGGGTTGTCTGCTAACCATGATTTGGCAGAGACTTTTTCTGCCAATACCGCATCGCTACGACCAGACTTTAGATCCAGATAAGCATTGTCATAATTGTCATACAACTGCACGGTATTGCCGTCTTTGCCTTCATAGTTATCTTGTAAATAAGCGCCAGGCGTGGTTGAACGTTGACCACCAAGTGTCAAATCTTTGATCGCCATAGGATCAAAGCCACCTTTTGTGTCGGTCAGCCAAACCATCGTATTGGCAAAGTAAGGCTCGGTAAAGTCGACTTTTTCTTGACGCTCAGGCGTAATAGACATACCGGCAATCACTGCATCATATTTTTGTGCCAAGAGACCTGGAATAATGCCATCCCAATCTTGAGCGACGATTTCACATTTGGCTTGCATCTGTTTACATAAAGCATTGGCAACGTCAATATCGTAGCCTGCCAAGCTGCCATCAGCATTGGTGTAGTTAAAAGGAGGGTAAGCACCTTCGGTCGCGATACGAATGGTCTTGCCAGCCGTTTCTGCTGCAGTGGCGTCAGTGTTGCTATCAGTGGTTTCATTAGCCGGTTGACTACAGGCGCTCAGCATCAATGCGGCGGTAACGGTCATCGATGACCACAATAGGCGAGAATTCGACATCATACATTCCTTAAATTCTGATGAGTTTTTAATGTAGGGTTCTGATATTTTGTTCTCTGACGTCCCTGCCAGACAAGCAATATAGATAGCAGAATACACAAGCAGCCGTCATTACTGACCACCTGTAAACCTTCTGATAATACCTGAGTAAAATATCAAAAACAAACGTTTTACATACCGACTGTTATTAACGCGTAATAAACGGTCAACGCTGCTTACTAAGCAGTAATTTTATGCTTAAAATAAAACGACGATAGGATGGTAAGAATATTACCACCCCATTTTTGAATATATAAATGACGCTGAATACAAGGCTAGTTCTGACGATGCGATGCCATAAAGTCTTTGACACGCTCAGAGGTAGGATTATCAAAAACTTGCTCGGGCGTGCCAATCTCTTCAATCACGCCTTGATGCAAGAACACCACTTTGCTTGATACTTCTCTCGCAAAACGCATCTCATGGGTGACAATAAGCATAGTGCGCCCTTCTTCTGCCAACTCACGCATGACGGCGAGCACTTCATTGACCAGCTCAGGATCTAAGGCTGAGGTGGGCTCATCGAACAGCAGCACTTGTGGCTGCATGGCAAGCGCACGGGCAATCGCCACACGCTGACGCTGTCCGCCAGACAAATTCGCTGGATACGCGTCTTTCTTATCAAGCAGACCAACTTTATCGAGCAGTTTTTCAGCATCACTGATCGCTTGATCTTTTTTAATCTTTAAAACCTGCGTCGGCCCTTCGATGATGTTTTGCAAGATCGTTTTATGCGGCCACAAGTTAAAGTTTTGGAAAACAAAACCCACGCGCGCGCGCAAGCTTTCTAATTGCTTGATATCGACCGCTTGCAGCTCACCTGACTTGGCAGGCTTGAGCATCAGCTCATCATTACCGATAATAATACGACCTTGATTGGGCTTTTCGAGCAAATTAATGCAGCGCAACAAGGTAGATTTACCTGAGCCTGATGAGCCCAAAATAGAGATAACATCACCGTCGTATGCGGTAAGGGACACCCCTTTTAGCACTGCTAATGAGCCGTAGCTTTTATGGATGTCTTGTAGGTCTAGGGCGATAGGCCGAGTCGGATCTTTTGCAATATCAAGCATGGTTTAGCAGACTTCCAATAAATATGAGTGAAAACAAGAATAAAAATAAAAAAAATAGCGGCATAGATAATATCAGCATTGATCATAGCATTATCGTGATAAGGCGATGATTCGTGACATAAAGAGAAAAAATGACACATTGTCTCTTATTACACAACAAAAAGGCAAATCCTGTATTGAACCAGCCCATCAATCAATGCTTAATAAGTGGTAAATAAATACAAATACACCATTAAATAGCTAACATAAAAAAGCCCAGACTGTATTTACAGCACTGAGCCTTATTTTATCACTTTCGTGTACTGGGCGTTGTTTTATCTGATTATCTAATTTTATCGTCTCATATCATCCATTTGTGACAACCGTTTAATCACGCCAGCAGTCCCAATATGCATAGCAAGTTAATCAAAAATACTATTAAGGATTATTCCCAGTAGCGACTTAATACGTCGAGACATGTTCTTCGCTCTCAGTGCCATCCAGCACTTCTGCGTCATCTGCTGTTGCCACCGCTACATCGTCATTATTACCCACTGCCATGCCATCATCGGCGCTAGCAACTGCAATATCATCGCCAGCGCCTGCTGTCGCAACGCCAGTAGCCTCTTCCTCTACTGCTGTTTGTGCATCAACGGCTGGGGCAGTTTCCATAGGGGCTTCATCTTTTTTACCGCAAGCACCCAATGTCAATGCGGCGGCGACCAAACCAACTGTCAACCAGTTCTTACGCATGGTGTTTTCGGCATTGTCATTGCTAATGGCCATTTTTATTCTCCATTGTTATTTAATTTATTGAATTGATATTTGCTTTATCAGCAGCCATTCATACATTAATGTCTGTATTTTAACTGCTTTCTCTTACAGTAATTAAGCCCTACTATACGTATGATTAATTATCGCTACCTTAGTAGTTACAGCGCAGTTCTGTTAAAGGCACGTAACCGCAAAAATGTGTTTTCCCTTTATCTAAAACGATACCTGTATCATGAAGTGGCAAGGACTAAGTAAAGGTAAAATCAGTAAAATCAGTAAAATCAGTAAAATCAGTAAAATGAGGAGACGATAATGCTCATAAACGCTATGTAAAGCAGGCGCTGTTCACAAAATCATCTTTACTATCGCCTCAATCTCCTCTATGTTAAATAGCATAATACCTCACAGGTATCTAAATCATCTTTTTGCCACACTTTCGCCTTTTTGGGCGCTTTCATTTGTTTAAAACATTTATAACCATAAGGAAAATAATTTATGAGTCAATCGAATACCACAGACGTTACTGCCTATATGCAATCTGTCGGCAAACAAGCACGAGCAGCTTCGCGTGTGCTGGCTGCAGCAAACACTGGTGACAAAAACTCAGCATTAATGGCAATTCATGATGTGTTAAAAGATGCCAAATCAGATATTTTAGCGGCCAATAAAATCGATATGGATAATGGACAAAGCAACGATTTAGAAGCAGCCTTACTGGATCGCCTAGAGCTAAATGATGCCCGCTTTGACGGCATGCTGCAAGGGTTAAAAGACGTCGCCTCATTACCAGATCCTATCGGCGAAGTCACTGACATGACCTATCAGCCATCAGGGATTCATTTGGGGAAAATGCGGGTGCCACTCGGCGTGGTTGGCATGATTTATGAGTCGCGCCCTAACGTGACTTTAGAAGCGGCTTCATTGGCGCTAAAATCAGGCAACGCTATTATCTTGCGCGGCGGCTCTGAAGCGTTTGAATCCAACCAAGCGATTGCCAAGTGTATCTTGGAAGGTCTACAAAAAGTCGGACTATCTGAGCACAGTGTACAAGTATTACAAACGACGGATCGTGCTGCTGTCGGTGAGCTTATCACCATGACAGATTATGTCGATGTCATTGTCCCACGCGGTGGCAAAGGATTGATTGAGCGTATCAGCCGCGATGCTCGCGTTCCTGTCATCAAGCATTTAGATGGTAACTGCCATACCTTTATCGATAGTGATGCGGATGCCGAAATCGCCATCAAAGTCAGCGTCAATGCAAAAACCCATCGCTACGGTACGTGTAATACCATGGAGACGCTATTGGTCGATGAATCAGTCGCCAATGAGCTCTTACCAAAGATTGCTGAAGCCATCATCGCCGCTGATGATGCGATGCAGTTGCGCCTTGATGACAAGTCGCAAGCTATCTTAAATGATAATGCTAAGCTTGCTGGTCATTTGTCTGCAGCCACTGCTGAGGATTGGGATACCGAATATTTAGCGCCTATCTTAGCGGTAAAAGTCTTGTCAGGTATTGACGAAGCCATTGAACATATCAATACTCATGGCAGCCATCATACTGACGTTATCATTACCGACAACTATACCAAGTCGCAACGTTTCATCCGTGAAGTCGACTCGGCGAGCGTTATGATTAACGCCTCTAGCCGTTTTGCCGATGGCTTTGAGTATGGATTGGGTGCTGAGATTGGCATCTCGACCGATAAAATCCACGCTCGTGGCCCCGTAGGACTAGAAGGCCTGACCTCACAAAAATGGATCGTGTATGGTCATGGTGAGACTCGCGCTTAACGTCTTACTGCTTAGCCTATCATTCATTCTCTAATTTAACGTATAATCCACAAAAAACGCCAGCTCAATTGCTGGCGTTTTTTAGTAGTGTCAAATATGTTATATATGCGGCATCAAAACCATGGCGTATTGTAGAAGTCATGCGGCAAGATAACAAAAACACGCTATAGGAATGTGGGCTTATGCAGAGTGGTAAAATCAAGCACTGGAATTCAGATAAAGGCTATGGCTTTATCGATGTGGACAATCAAAGTGAAGATGTGTTTTTTCATGTGAGTAAAGTGCGATTATCACAGCCAATAACCGTCGGTCAAAGCGTCTACTTTAATAGTAAGCGTAATGATAAAAACCAACTACGGGCCACTGAAGTCACTTCCAATGAATTGAGTATTTTAGCCACTCCAGACTCAAATATAACGCATCACCGTTCAAATACTGATAGCCGAAACCACTCTACTGATAATAAAAAAAACTCGCGACACACTACCCGCGACAATCGCCATCATCAGCGCGGCAATCAAAACAAGAGAAGCTTAGGCTCTACCCTATTTAGTTTGATTGCCCTTATTGCTGTCGCTGTTTATTTCTTTGGGGATTTATCATCTGGGTTTTTGACCGATAGTGCTGGTTTAACAACGACATCACAAACCTCATCCGAGATGCAGCCAGAAAATACAGGCGGCGTCACGGGCGATGCTCAGATAGACAATACCATTGCTCTTATTCAACGAGGCGGTCCTTTTCCTTATCCGCATAAGGATGGTACAACATTTTATAATCGTGAGGGCAGATTACCCACGCAGTCGCAAGGCTACTACCGCGAATATACTGTGCCTACCCCTGGCGTATCTCATCGCGGCGCACGGCGTATCGTCACAGGTGGCCATCCACCGACCGTGTATTACTTAACCGTTGATCACTATGATAGCTTTCGCAGACTGGACGTAAAATAATATGAGTAAAGCCATCCACTATATGAACCTGAGTGTTGACCAAAACATTAACCAAAACGCTACAGCACTAAATGCTAGCATGCCCGCTCAGGCTGTTAACATACCTATAAACGACATACTTAATAAAACCACATTATTAACAAACTTAGCCAATGCCTGTGATTTTCCCAGCTATTTTTCACATAACTGGGATAGTGCATGGGACTGCTTAACGGATAGCGAAGTGACTCATCTAATGCTGGATCTAACAGCGGTGAAAAAAATAAACACCGAAGATTTTAATGTCTTTAAAAGCATCATTGAAGATGCCTACAGAGATTTTGGTAAGCCACAATTATGGGTTATTATGCCGTCCGTGGATGATGCCTAGTCGCCAATCATCACACAAACCTGAATGCGAGATAAAACCATATTTATCTCGCATTCAGGTTAATTTATTTTTATAGAAAGGATTAATATATGGAAATTACCCTAAACGGCTATTACACGCTGATATTAGCCACTCTAGTGCTACTGCTTGGGCGCTTTTTGGTCAAGAGAATTAAATTCTTAGAAGATTTTAACATTCCAGAGCCTGTTGCTGGTGGTTTGGTCGCGGCAATAGTTGTCTATGTTCTAAATATCATTTGGGGATATAGTTTTAACTTTCATCAAGGATTACAAACGGCTACCATGCTGATGTTTTTTGCCTCTATTGGCTTGAGTGCTGATTTTAGCAGACTCAAAGCTGGTGGTACGCCATTGTTGATTTTTACCATCGTTGTATCAGTCTTCATCGTCTTGCAAGATGTCGTCGGTGTGGCCATGGCAAGCGCGTTGGGACTTGATCCACTGCTTGGGTTAGTAACAGGTTCTATCGCCCTGACTGGTGGTCACGGTACGGCAGGCGCTTGGGGTATCACCTTGGAGCAGGATTACGGTGTGGTCGGTGCAACGACGCTTGGTATCGCCGTTGCCACCTATGGCTTAGTCGCTGGTGGTATCATTGGCGGTCCTGTGGCCCGTCGCCTGATTCAAAAGTTGGGATTAAAACCAACGCCCGCCAATCCCAATCCTAGTGATATCGAAAAAGTCGCTGGTGCGCAGTCGTTGTATAGTACCAAACATGATGAAGATTCAGCGAGTAGCAATAAAGAAATTTTCGAAAGACCTGATAGCATGCGCTTTATCACCGCCTCATCTACTATCGAAACCTTGGCATTATTCGCAGCAGCGTTGGCCTTCGCTGATGTCATGACGCTTGTTGCCCAAGGCACATGGTTTGAGCTACCTACTTTCGTTTGGGCGTTGGCAGGTGGTGTGATTATTCGTAATGTCTTAACCACTATCTTTAACTTTGATATGTTTGATCGCTCTATCGATGTATTCGGTAACGCTTCTTTGAGTCTATTCTTAGCCATGGCGCTTCTATCCTTAAAGCTATGGCAGTTGACTGATCTAGCAGGCCCTGTATTGGTTATCTTGCTGGTACAGACGGTCATCATGATTGTTTATGTCTATTTCATAACCTTTAAAGTGATGGGTAAAGACTACGATGCAGCGGTCTTGTCAGCCGGACATTGTGGTTTCGGTATGGGTGCAACGCCAACGGCGATTGCCAATATGCAGGCGGTCACAGATCGCTATCTGCCTTCACCTAAGGCGTTTTTGATTGTGCCAATGGTTGGTGCTTTCTTTGTCGATATCGTCAACGCGACGATCTTGCAGATATTTACTAAACTGCCGTTTATGTGATTTGATAAGCAATAAAGTCGAATTAACCTGAATAAGGCTGGGCTACGCTATCGTAACCCAGCCTTTTTTATTGGTTATTCAACCTTCCTATAAAGATGTGATTGAACTAACCTAGATCATTACCTAGTATTGAGAGAGTGATATGAGTAAAGACAAACTTATCAAGTTATCGAAGGAAGAGGAAGAAGCGCTGTTAGATAGCTTAAGAGATTATATGAGCGAAGAGTTTGATTTGGATATCGGTAATTTGCCTGCCAAGTTCTTATTCGATTTTATGGTGGACTTGATCGGCTCTAAAATATATAACCAAGCCATCGATGATGCTGAACCTTGGTTATATGATAGGTTTATGGGTATATTAGAAGACAGTCATGCGTTGAAGAAAGATTAGTAATCATCTTAAGCGACGCACAAAAAAACCGCCTAGAAAATGCTAAGCGGTTTTTCACATCAAACTAAGACGCTCAAGTTTTAAAATACTTCAAGTAACAAATACTTAAAGCAAATTTTTATATACTAAAGCGTAAACCCAATCACATTGAGCTTGTTCTCTTCTGCAAACTCAAATAACTCATGAACATGATTTAAATTCTCAAGAAACGCATTCAAACCTTCTTGGCTATCTGCTTCGTGGTAACCGATATCATGTACCAATTTTTTTAAGTCTGTCGCTGCAAACGCTTTGACAATCTTAGGTACGACTGCCACATCATATAATAGTCCGTCATGCTGCTCATGCAGAGGCGTGCTGTTGTCTGCCAAAAATAACAGATCGCACAAGGCGTAATGCCCCTCTCCCAACAGCTCTATCAACTCTTCCGTATAATGTTCAAAAGATGCTTGTTTCACATCCAAGTATTGATTGTCGCAATTTTCTCTTAGCTCATCCAGCGTAATACCACCATCGAGCATACTTGCTAAATTTTCCTCACGAACACTACAAAAACAAAATGACATAGATGTAGAAATAGACATCGTATTCTCCTTATCTGTTATTAAAAATAAAAACCACCTAGCAGAAGCTAAATGGTTCTTTCTTCAGTTCAATGAGATTGTATAAAAGATAGGCCGCAGGTTAAGTAATCAATAGCGAGTATTATGTAAGTAAGATAAGTAAAACTCACAATCTTGACTGGTTTGCTCATCTGTCATTTTAGCGCTTTTCTTTATACTGGATTTTCACCTGCTACAGATTATTAATCGCGTTTCACTGAATTATTTGGCCAGTTTATCTAGCATTGTAGATAGCCATACATTGTTATCTACAATATACGTGTCCCCTAGCGCTAGGATCTCATCAGCCGCTTGCACAGACTCAGGATGATCAATCATCGCTTCTTGTATATACGTCTGTCCATACGACACCATATCTACCATACTCTTGTTAGTCACTTCAAAATGACATTGCCAGCCCAGTACCCACGTACCTAATTCTTTATGCTTTGGCGTTTGATAAATAAAACCTTGATTGGCCCAAGTATGTGACGTTGCAATTGGCGTCGCGCCTTTGGGACATTCAAAACCATCGCCATGCCAATGAAATACAGTGAATTCATTCTTTGGCAAATCTGCTAGCAGCGGATGCGCAAGCCCCTGTTCGGTCAATTGAATGGGCAGCCAGCCAACCTCTTTTATGCCTGATGGCGCAACTTTCGCCCCCAAACTATCTGCAATCAGTTGTGCACCCAAGCAAACACCAATCACGGTTTTTCCGTCATTAATACTTTGCTGAATGAAGGCTTTTTCATCAGCTAGCCACTGAAAGTCACTTTCATCATGAATGCTCATTGGTCCACCCATAACGACTAACCAATCAAAACTGTCTTGCGCGGGTAATGGCTCATTTTTATAAAAACGTGTGACCGTAATACTATGGCCTCGATTATCTGCCCACTGCTTGATATGGCTGAGCTCTTCAAAATCAACATGGTAAAGAGCATGAATTCGTAGCACCATCAAATTATCCTTTTATTAAAAAAATAAAAACCGCCTAGCAAAAGCTAAGCGGTTTTTGTTATACAGCTCTCAAAAAGAGTCAGTTAATACTTACTGGTTTTTTTCGTAAACTGGTAACTCTTTGCAGATTGCTTCTACTTTACCGCGTACTTCAGTTGCTACGGCTTCGTCACCGCGGCTGTCTAACACGTCACAGATCCAACCTGCCAAATCGGCCGCTTGCGCTTCGTTGAAGCCGCGAGTAGTAATGGCTGGCGTACCGATACGAATACCAGATGTTACGAACGGCGATTTTGGATCATTCGGTACGGCGTTTTTGTTCACAGTGATGTGTGCGTCACCAAGCCATTTGTCCGCTTCTTTACCAGTCATTTCTTGCTTCACTAGGCTGATCAGCATGAGATGGTTTTCAGTACCACCAGAGATGATTTCATAGCCACGCTCTTGGATGACTTTTGCCATTGCTTGTGCGTTTTTCACGACTTGCTGCTGATAAGTTTTGAAGTTGTCTTCTAACGCTTCTTTAAAGCAAACTGCTTTTGCCGCGATGACATGCATCAACGGGCCACCTTGGTTGCCTGGGAATACGGCAGAGTTTAGTTTTTTGGCAAGTACTTCATCACGCGCCAAAATCATACCTGAACGTGGGCCACGTAGGGTTTTATGCGTGGTAGTTGTGACCACATCAGCGAAAGGTACTGGGCTTGGGTAAACACCACCAGCGACCAGACCAGCTACGTGTGCCATATCGACCAATAAATACGCGCCGACTTCATCCGCGATGTCACGGAAACGCTGCCAATCCACCACTTGTGAATACGCTGAAAAACCAGCAATGATCATTTTTGGCTTGTGCTCACGCGCCAAGCTGTCTACTTGGTCATAATCGATAAGACCAGTACCATCTACCAATCCGTACTGTACAGCATTGTAGTTCAGACCTGAGAAGTTAATGTGTGCGCCATGAGTCAAGTGACCACCAGCGTCTAAGCTCATGCCTAGTACGGTGTCATTTGCTTCAAGTAAAGCTAAAAATACGGCAGAGTTTGCTTGACTACCTGAGTGTGGCTGGACGTTGACGTACTCAGCACCAAACAACTCTTTTGCACGATCAATGGCCAATTGCTCAACAACATCAACATGCTCACAACCACCATAGTAACGCTTACCAGGATAGCCTTCAGCATATTTGTTGGTTAGATCTGTGCCTTGCGCTTCCATCACTGCTTGCGAGCAGTAGTTTTCAGACGCAATCAATTCAATATGGTTTTCTTGACGAACGCTTTCTGCAGCCATCGCTTCAGCAAGTACTGGATCAAAATCTTTGATAGAAATATCTTTAAACATAGTGATGTCCTAGGTAGTGACTGTCATTGAAAAGAAGCTTATAGGCTGCCCACAATAAAACGATTACTGTGTCAACGTCGCTCAAAGTACCGTCGGTACTTCTACGCTCAGTTTTATGGTATGACCATTATTGTGAATTGAGTCTATTAGCAAAGATAAGTAGGAGTAAGCAGAGGCAATTGGCCTGTTATTAACTTGTCCAATTCGGCAATAAACTCGATACGCGTTGGCATCAAAATCATCGCTAAACATTAAGTGTAACATGAAAATTTGTGCGGTGAGCGCAAAAAAACCTCACTGAAAGCTGAGTAAATTAAATGGCGATATAACGCAGATAAATAGCCAATAAAATAAACGGTTTACCGATACCAGACTTCGCCTAGCATGTTTTTGGTCAGTAAATTATTAGTGATATCTATCTATTGACTGCCTACTTAACGGGCATTTGACTGTCAGTAGTGACAAATGCCGGCAAGAAAGTTTCGCTGATCAGCAGCTGGCGACCATACCAATCATAACGTGTTTGCCGTTGCCAGCCCTCACTTGTCCGCTGGATAAAGCGCTGATGTGGCAAGGTGCGACTGCGTTTAAACAATACATAACCGATGGGTGTGGCTTTGAGCTGCGGTAGACGGCGGGCGTGACCTTTGAGACTGGGTAACGGAAAGATACTTTGCGCGGCCACCCACGGGCGTGCGTCATTGCCATATAGCTGCGCTTCACGCACCCATGCTAGCATGGGACGATTCAGCATGGCACCTGTGATATTCAACTGTTTTTTTTGTGCCAATGACAGTAACCGGTAACCTTCAAAGCTACGCTCCACGCGCAAGGGCTGCCCTGCTTTTACCTCTAACACGGCCGTGAGAGAGCCTGCGACATTGAGCCACGAGAGTAGCTCACTAGGAGGAGATAAATGGGTAGGACAAAAGACTTGAGTGCTGGACATAGTTAACGGCTAATAGTGAAATAATAAAAAAGAAAAACGAGCGTTAGGCGTGTAAAACAGCCCCTAAGTATTGGTATCAAAGTCTGGCATATTATCTGCATTAAAGGGTAATGCCTCAAACGCTTGCTGACGATACTGCGCCATATGCTCACGGTCTTGGGCGCAAAAACTGGCGATAGCTGGTACAAAACGTGGGTCATAAATACGGTGGATAGAGTGCGTTTTCGTTGGGATAAAGCCACGAACCAGCTTATGTTCCCCTTGCGTACCTGGATCAAAATATATTAACCCTTGCTCGATGGCAAACTCAATACCTTGATAATAGCACAGCTCAAAGTGTAAGCTATCGTACTCACCCAGTGCCCCCCAATAGCGACCGTAAAGAGTGGCATTTTCGCTATGGCGATCATCGTATAAGAACAAGCTACTAGCGATGATTTCTCCAGAGCCATCTAGCGCTTGTGCGAGCATTAAGTGCTCAGACATAGTCGCTGCCAGTATCATAAAAAAATCTATCGTTAAATAAGGCTGTTGTCCACGTACTGCATACGTCATCACATAACAATGATAAAAGGCTTTCCAGTCCTCATCGGTAATGGCATCACCGCATTTACGTTGGCATATGATGCCTTGCTCAGCAACCTTACGACGCTCAGCACGGATAGTTTTGCGTTTTTTGGCTTTTAGCGTCGCTAAGAATGCTTCAAAATCAGCAAACGGTTGGCAGTCTTGTAGCAAGTCTTTATTTTGCCATAAGAACTGACAGCCTTGTCGTTCTAGTATGGGCATATCAAGCGCGGGTGATTCTAAACCATTGTCCTGAACTGCTAGCAAATGTGCTATCTCAATATCATTAGGCATAGATGCCGTCGCAATCGTAGCCAGCTCAGGCGTGACGAATAATCCATGCCAGCTTGAGGCACCCACTTGCTGAGCAATATCGTCGACGCCCGCGATAGCTGCCTTTATAATATCGGTGGTTAATGTCTCACCTTTTGCCAACCATAGCCGCTGACCCGTAATCGGTGTATAGGGCACGCTGGTGACCAGCCTTGGATAATAATCCACACCATAACGCGCGTAGGCTTCTGCCCATGAATGATCAAAAACAAACTCACCGCGATGATGACCTTTTATAAATACTGGCATCACCGCGACAGGGTGTAGTGCAGTATCCTCAGCGTCATCGTCGACACGATGAACCAAAATAAATATCGGTAGCCAACCTGCCTGCTCTCCAATCGCGCCCGTATCGGCAAGCGCTTGCCAAAAAGCAAATGACATAAAAGGAGTATCGGGCGTTTGCCAGTCTGTTTGACTCTGCCAGCTGGTATCATTGAGTAATGCATATTGTAAACTCATAATGCTCACTATTTATTTTTCTATGGGCGTAGTTTTTTATACTTTGTTTCGTATACGACTAGCTTAGCAAAATTCTACTCATCCTCTGTCACAATTATGCTCTCATAGCTTTCAGATGAGACGAGTAAAACCGATAAAGATGCGCTCTCGATAATAGTTATTATCACAGTAAAGTCATCTATAGTCTTATAGATGATTTTGTTTATCATCTCATTTCTAAAAGAGGATTGAAAATTGCTTAGTCATGACTCATAACTATGATGTGACTGGCAGTTTTTTGAATAATGACGGTATTAGGAATCGTTTTACGACGAATATTAGCGGGCAGTGTTTGTATAGAAAGGATGAAATTTTTTCAGATGACTGGTAGAATAAGGCTCTTAATAGCTTAATGTAATTAAGACATATTAGAAACAACCGAAAACACTACACATAGTTCATTATGCGATATTGACATCGTATCAGATTTATAATCAGTTAACTATAATGTAGCGTCCGCACTCTATTTTCAAGTCATTCAGATGAGCAGGTCGTTCAGACAAGACAGTCAAACTGCCCGCTTAGCGACAGAAAAATCCTAAGCAGACTCGATGGTCTCCAAGAGACTGCCTATAAAAAATTAGCGATAAACTATTTAGTATCATTGCATGGTCCATTATTACGTAAGAGCTGCATGGAATTATTAATTTATATTTGAGCCTTATTATTAATTACAACCAAAAGGAATGTCCACCAAATGTCAAAAATTATTTATACAAAAACTGACGAAGCACCAGCGCTAGCAACCTTATCATTTTTGCCGATAGTAAAAGCTTTTACTCAAACAGCAGGCATCGAAGTTGAAACCAGTGATATCTCTGTTGCTGCCCGTGTGTTGGCTGAGTTCCCAGATTATTTAACGGAAGAGCAGCGTGTTCCTGATAATCTAGCTGAGCTGGGTCGTCTGACTCAAGATCCAGACACCAATATCATTAAACTGCCTAATATCAGTGCTTCTGTTCAGCAGCTAAAAGCTTGTATCAAAGAGTTGCAAAGCAAAGGCTACGCTATCCCTGACTTTCCAGAGGATCCTAAGACAGAAGAAGAAGAAGAGATCCGTAAGCGTTATGGCAAAAGCTTGGGCAGTTCTGTTAACCCAGTATTGCGTGAAGGCAACTCAGACCGCCGCGCGCCAAAAGCGGTTAAAAACTATGCACGCAAGCATCCACACTCTATGGGTGAATGGAAGCAATGGTCACAGACACACGTATCACACATGCACAGCGGTGATTTCTATGCTGGTGAGCAATCTATCACCTTGGATAAAGCGCGTACCGTACGTATGGAGCGCGTGGCTGAAGATGGCACTATTAATGTCTTCAAAACAGGCATTTCATTGCTGGATAAAGAAGTCATCGACTTGATGTTTATGAGCAAAAAATCATTGCTTGATTTTTATGAGCGCGAAATGGAAGACTGCCGCGAAGCCGGTATCTTGTTTTCATTGCATGTAAAAGCCACCATGATGAAAGTATCGCATCCTATCGTGTTCGGGCATGCTGTTAAAACCTATTATAAAGATGCTTTCAACAAGCATGGCGCTTTCTTTGACGAGCTAGGCATCAACGTCAATAACGGTATGGCCGATTTATACGACAAAATCTCTACCCTTCCTGCCTCTAAACGTGAAGAAATTGAGCAAGACTTACATGCCTGTCAAGAGCATCGCCCACGCCTAGCGATGGTTGATTCATCAAAAGGTATCACCAACTTCCATTCACCAAGTGACGTGATTGTTGATGCGTCTATGCCTGCGATGATTCGTTCAGGTGGCAAAATGTGGGGGGCTGATGGCAAAATGTATGATTGTAAAGCAGTCATGCCTGAGTCTACTTTTGCCCGTATCTATCAAGAAATGATTAACTTCTGTAAATGGCATGGCAATTTTGATCCAACTACGATGGGTACCGTGCCTAACGTTGGTTTGATGGCACAAAAAGCAGAAGAATACGGCTCACATGACAAAACGTTCGAAGCGAGCGATTCGGGTATGGCTCGTATTGTTGACGAAGAAACTGATGAAGTGTTGCTTGAGCAGTTTGTTGAAAAAGGTGACATCTGGCGCATGTGCCAAGTCAAAGATGAACCTATCCAAGATTGGGTGAAACTCGCCGTGCGCCGTGCGCGTGAATCAGATACGCCAGTTATCTTTTGGCTAGACCCTTACCGTCCACACGAAAACGAGCTAATCAAGAAGGTCGAAACTTACCTGAAAGAGTACGATACCGAAGGCCTGCACATTGAAATCATGTCACAGGTTCGCGCCATGCGTTATACACTAGAGCGCGTTGCCCGTGGTCTTGATACCATCTCTGCGACCGGTAATATCTTACGTGATTACCTAACGGATTTGTTCCCAATCCTAGAGCTTGGCACAAGTGCTAAAATGTTGTCAGTAGTACCATTAATGAAAGGCGGCGGTTTGTTTGAAACAGGCGCGGGTGGTTCTGCACCTAAGCACGTTCAACAGTTACTAGAAGAGAACCATTTACGTTGGGATTCATTGGGTGAATTCTTGGCCTTAACCGTCTCTTTAGAGCATCTGGCCACTCATGATGACAATGCCAAAGCCCAAATATTGGCAGATACGCTGGATACGGCGACAGAAAAACTGCTGTTAAATGATAAAGGCCCTTCACGTAAAACTGGTGAGATCGATAACCGCGGTAGTCACTTCTATCTGGCGATGTACTGGGCTCAAGAACTGGCGGCACAAGACCAAGACGCTGATCTAAAAGCACAATTTACACCGCTTGCACAAAATCTTGAGAGCAATGAAGCCGCTATCGTTAAAGAGCTAAATGAAGCTCAAGGCAAGTCTGTCGATATCAAAGGTTACTACTTAGCTGATGAAAAACTGGCAGAGCAAGTCATGCGTCCAAGCACCTTGTTCAATGAAGCATTAGCCTCATTGTAATTGAATAATGTGCCGACGTAGCAGATAACTGGGCTTAATTTTCTTTATCTATAAAGACTTTTGAATCCAGTTTAGGCAAAATAAAAACACCGCTTAGGTCTCAGACTTAAGCGGTGTTTTTTATTCTTAAACAGAAAGTATTACTTTAAACAGAAGGTATTACTTTTAAAATGCCACTTATAAACAGCAAAAAACTACTAATAAAAAACCACCTACATGACTATAGATGGTTTTTTGACATTGATATTTTCATTGATATTTTCATTGATACTTTTATTAATATCGATAATTCTATTAATACTATAAAGTGCTGATAAATACGGATTCAGCTATATATCCACTTTAGGCATCCATGTGCTTGATAACCGCTTTACCAAACTCAGAAGTACTGAGCAAGATAGCATCTGGCATGAGACGCTCAAAGTCATAAGTGACCGTTTTATTGGCGATGGCACCTTGGATACCATTGATAATGAGATCAGCTGCTTCTATCCAGCCCATGTCTCGTAACATCATCTCAGCGGATAGAATCAATGAGCCAGGATTTACTTTATTCTGACCCGCATACTTAGGTGCTGTGCCATGAGTTGCCTCATAAACCGCAATTGCGCCGCCTTTGTTAGCACCTGGTGCAATACCAATACCGCCTACCTCGGCTGCTAGGGCATCAGAGATATAATCCCCATTTAAATTTAGTGTCGCAACAACGGAATAATCCGCAGGACGCATCAAGATTTGCTGTAAAAAGGCATCAGCGATAACGTCTTTGATAATAATATCATTGCCTGTTTTTGGATTTTTTATCGTCATCCAAGGGCCACCATCCAATAATTCTGCATCAAAACGTTCTGCAGCCAGCTCATAACCCCAATCCTTAAAGGCGCCTTCAGTGAACTTCATGATATTGCCTTTATGCACTAAAGTCACACTGGGCAAATCATTATCGATAGCATGCTGAATGGCCTTACGCACTAGACGTTGCGAGCCTTCTTTGGATACTGGCTTGATACCGATACCACAATCATCATCGAAGCGGATCTTCGTAACGCCCATCTCTTCTTTTAAGAACTTAATGATTTTCTTAGCATCCTCACTGCCCGCTTTCCATTCGATACCTGCATAAATATCTTCTGAGTTTTCACGGAAAATGACCATATCTGTCAGCTCAGGATGTTGAACAGGACTTGGCACACCTTCAAACCAGCGAACTGGGCGCTGACAGACATAGAGGTCAAGCTCTTGACGTACCGCCACATTCAACGAGCGAAAACCACCGCCAACTGGTGTGGTTAACGGCCCTTTGATACTGATGACATAGTCTTTTAAAATCTCTAGCGTCTCGCTTGGTAGATAGTCACCATCGTATATTTTAGCGGCTTTTTCACCGAGATAAGCCTCCATCCAAATGATAGATTTTTTGCCATGATAAGCTTTGTCTACTGCTGCATTGACCACTTTTATCATGACAGGCGTGATATCCACACCGATACCATCACCTTCAACAAACGGAATGATAGGATGATTGGGGACATTTAGCGACAGATCAGCGTTTACGGTAACCTTTTCTCCGTCTCTTGGGACGATAACCTTCTCATAAGACATGAATAGAACTCCTTGGTTGTATGTTAGATATCGCAAGCGTCATTGGCATTCTGTTATGCTAACCATTATATTATGATTATTTATACCGCTTTAAACACGGGTTAGCTAAACTAAAAACTCTGAGCAATAGATAAGTTGCGATATGCTAATAAATGACTTAAAAAATTAATAAGTAAAATAGTGACTCACTGAATAATTATTTATTGCCTTAACGATACTGTAAAAATCCCTTTAGCAAAATAGCATCCACACAGACTGTTATAATAACAAGCAAAATGACAAAGATACTTTATATAAAATCAACAAATTTACAGCTTATAGAGTTGATTTAAAAAAATAACGTTTTATTAGGGCGTGTCCTCATTCTAAAAATGCTGATAAAAATGAGATAAATTGCCGTCAAACAAGGAAAGTAGCGCAAATAATATCGAGATATTGATAAGCTATTTGACGATGTTTGGCAAAATTTAGCCATTTTTAGCCCATTTAAAGGTTAATCGATTGAATTGAGGACATGCCCTAGCCTCAAAATACGCAAAAAAGAATGATTCAAATCCAGGAAACACCATTTTATGTCGACCTCTAGTCTGATTTTATTCAATAAACCTTATGGGGTGCAAAGTCAGTTTCGTGATGACAGCAACAATGATCACACCACCCTATCGCAGTATTTTACCGATAAGTCTTTACGAGTCGCAGGTAGGCTCGATGCCACCTCAGAAGGCTTGCTGATTTTGACCGATGATGGACGAGTCAACAAAGCGATTACCCATCCACCAAAAGCCAACGCGGGGCGCAAACAGGGTAAAACTTATTTAGTGCAAGTGGAAGGAGTTCCTACTACTGAACAACTTAATAAGCTTCGAAGTGGCGTGATTCTCAAAGATGGTAAGACCCTGCCTGCCAATATCAAACACGTCAGTGAAGAGACATTACCCATGCCACTTTGGCCGCGTAATCCACCGATACGTGAGCGTAAAAGTGTGCCAGACTCATGGCTGATGCTAACGATTTATGAAGGTAAGAATCGCCAAGTCAGACGTATGACGGCGCAGGTTGGACTGCCTTGTCTGCGTTTGATACGCTGGTCGGTAGCAGGGTTCGAATTGGGTGACTTAGCAGTTGGTGAGTTTGTGCGCATTCACTTAAACAGTGAGCGTTGCCAGCAATTAGGCATTTCTGATTATTAGAGCGCACCCTCATTTTTATCAGCATTTCTAAAATAAGGACAAGTCCTAATCATTGGCTTTGATATCAATTAAAACCAATTACGACTTACTAAACATCGCGTCTCGAACGAGCAAGGTTTATCTGCTAAGCTTCAGTACACCATTATTTAGGTATCATAAGTCTCATCCACTTATCATTTTATTTTTTATTATAGGGATATGTTATGTTTGCTTCTCGTCGTTGGATCTTGTTGGCCACCAGCATTTCTGCTGTGCTGGTACTGAGCGCCTGTCAGCCGACAACAGAAGATAACGAGGCAAGTTCTGGGGAAACCGTTACTCCGCCCATCACTGATAGTCAAAATGAAAACGAGGTCAATGAAGATTTCATAAAAGATGAAGATGTCGCGGATGAGAGCCAGATGACAGATGTGCTCAGAGACTATACAAGGTCGATGACTAGAATGCATGATGAGATGATGATCGGTATGGGTTACAACGACCCCGATACGGCCTTTGCTAAAGCGATGCTTGGACACCATCGCGGTGCAGTAGAAATGGCAAAAATACAGCTGAAATATGGCACTGATGAAGAGATGCGTCAATTGGCGCAAGAGATTATCACCGCTCAGCAAGCTGAAATCGATATTTTGAATAAATGGCTTGCCAGCCACCCTGATACCGCCAAACCTAAACCCAATACCGAAGCGATGCAGCAGTCGTATGCCAGAAGCATGGATGTCTTAAATGGCAAGATGGTATTGGGTATCGCCGATCCTGTGCCTGACATGGCATTTGCACGTGGTATGCTACCGCATCATATTGGCGCAGTAGAGATGGCAAAAATTCAGATGAAATATGGCACTGACGAAGAGATGCGTCAATTGGCACAAGACATCATCGATAGCCAACAGATTGAGATTGCGCGTATGCAACAATGGATTGCAGACGCTAATACCGATAAAAACACTAAAGAGACACAGGGCGCAAATGAAGCGGATAATCATCAGAAATCTGAGCAACCTGCTTCTTAGATGTTGAATTATTAGACACTGACTTACCTGTTAATTTTTAACAAACCTCAAAAAAGACTGATAACTATTACACAAAGCCTTTGCCAAATAATAGTATTTGGCAAAGGCTTTTATTTTTAGCCAATTATTGGACAGAATAGTGAGACCCAATACGTTCACATTAATGTATTTAACTCTGATAACGCTCTATCGCATTGAGCCATGCTTGCCAGCCCGCATCGGCTGGAGAAGCGTTATCACTGACTCCTGACGATTGATTTGCTTTTGCTAACTGCAAGCTCACTTTATACGGGTATGCTTTATTCGTAGCTCTATTAACCTCATTGACATTACTATCGGTACTGTCTTGCTGTTGCCCCTCAATAGCCGCCTTAGGCAGTACATTGACACGCATCAATTCATCGCGGCGAAAAAGATGACACTCAATATCACGCTCAACATTACTCAGCAATGCCAACTGTTTACTGTCAGCTTTGATACCGTCAAGCGCCACAATGACATCGTTCGCTGAAATACCCGCTCTAGCAGCGACACTAGCACGTGTCACACGATTAACCTTAAGACCAGCGGGCGTCTCAGTACAGCGCATGCCCCAAGGCATATGCTTGTCAGCCGTCTCTTTGCTATTGCTATTCATGTTAATACCGTTTTCCGCCAGCAGCGCTTCGATTGGCAACTCTTCAACACCATTGACATAACGATACTCAAAGTCTTCCCAATCCTCTATAGGCATGAACTGCCCAATGACTGTACCCATATCAGCACTATTGATACCAATGCGTTTATTATCGTTTTGCTTGGCTTGAGTATAAAAAGCCTTGACCACATCAAACAGACGATAGCGACCATTGCTCTTTTGGAGCAGCGTCAAATCCAAGCATAATGCCACCAATGCGCCTTTGTTGTAATAACTGATACCAGCATTACCTGTATTTTCATCGTTACGGTATAGCTTAATCCACGCATCAAAGCTCGATTCTGCAACGCTTTGATACGCGCGACCAGCCGTTTGATAGTAACGATTAATTTGCTCAGCCAGTAGCTTGAGATAGCTTGGCTTATCAATCACGCCCGACGCTTGCAACATAAAGTCATCGATATACGAAGTAAATCCCTCAAATACCCATAGCAACGGTGTAAATGCCTCGCGGCGCAAATCGACATCCAACATAACATCTGGGCGTACCGTTTTGACCCACCACGAATGAAAATACTCATGGCTGCATAAACCCAAAAATCGCTGATAATCGGTGCTTGGTATTTTTGGCTCATCAAGACTAGGTAAGTCTCGGCGCGGCGTAATGAGACTGGTCGAATTGATATGCTCAAGTCCACCATAATCCTGACCACTGGCAAAGGTCATAAACGTATAATCATTAAATGGCGCATCGCCTAACCAATCTAGATAGCACTGACAGATCTGAGTGACATCCTGCTGTAGCCTGCCCATATTGGCGCTGTGCTTACCTGAGAGATAAAAACGATGGTGTAGCGTCTGATGCGTCTTGTCTTGAATAATAAAGTCAAACTTATCCTGCTCTGCAATCTCAAACGGGTAATCTATCAACTCGTGATAACTGCCTGCTTGTAATCCGTAGCTATGCTGCCCATCAAGACGTAGATGCGTAGACTCCAAGCCACATGCCAATAGCAGCCGACTCTCATTTTTACCTGCTAAAAATGCTGCTGGCACTACTAAGCTAGCTTGTACATCTCGATGTTCTTGCCCTTCAACAGCCAATGCCAACGAGGTGAAATTCCCATACAAACGCTGCTGATCGACATAGGCAGTACGTACCGATAAGTCATAGCAGTAGACTTCATAATGGACACTGACGGCTTGCCCTGCCTTGGCTTTTGGTAATTGCCACGTGTTTTTATCAATTTTGTGCGCACGATAAGTCTCGTGAGTATTGTCATCCATGATTTGGCGGTCTAACGCTTGGCGGTCTAACACCTGATAATGCACCGCGGTAATGTTGCGCGCAAACTCACGCATCAGATAACTACCCGGTATCCATGCTGGCAGCCAAAGTTGAGGTGCATCATTCGCTGCCGTAAAATTGAGCGACACATCAACCAAGTGTTCAAAAAAACGCTCGAAACTGAGTCGATAACTGATATCCGCTTTTGATTTATGGTGATCGTTGATTTTATTGGCATCTGATAGCTGATTGCGTGAATTATTTGCAAATGAAGTCATGGTCTTTTTATCCTTATTTTTATCATTATGGTAGAAGCCCTTGTCCAAAAACGCAACTGGCAAACCCCGAATATCCATTTTCTGCCTTCAAACTGCAAAAAACCGTGTTTATTTTCATAAAAAATACCATTTATCAGTATAAAATAGCATTTTTTATTGTTTTTACCTTGAAAGTTATATGAGCCATCTCAATTAAAGATGCTAACTGCTAAAGTTACTTTAATAAACTGATGATAATTGACTAATGACGTGGCTATTTGGCTTGCTGATTGGATTTTTTAGGTTTATTGCAACCGTATTTAATTTTTTACATAGATATATTTAGGATAACTTATGACTACTATCGCAAAAGACACTGCCGTCAAATTCAATTACACACTAAAAGACGACGAAGGCAACATTCTTGACCAATCACCAGAAGGTCAACCACTTGCGTATTTGCATGGCCATAGCAACATCATTCCAGGCCTTGAGCAACAGCTAGAAGGTAAATCTGCTGGCGAACAAGTGAATGCTGTTGTTGAACCTGCTGATGGCTACGGCGAATATCAAGAGCAAGCGGTACAACATGTACCACGTGATAACTTCCAAGGCGTTGACGATATCCAGCCTGGTATGCAGTTTCAGTCAGAAGCTGGCGGCCAAGTAATGCTAGTTACTGTGACTGCTGTAAATGACAAAGAAGTGACCGTTGATGCAAACCATCCATTGGCTGGTAAGCGTTTGACGTTTGATGTTGAAATCCAAGAAGTACGTGCAGCAACTGAAGACGAGCTAAACCATGGTCATGTCCATGGCGCTGGTGGCGTTGAGCACTAATCTCTTCTAGAGTATAGTGAGATGTTAAATGGTAGTCTTTATTAAGACCACTATTTAATAAAAAAGGTCAGTGGCTTTGTCTACTGACCTTTTTTTATGTCTATCATTTATAAAAACCATTTTCTAGAAACATTGATGTTTTCAGTTTATATTGAGCAGCCTGATAGGCTTATAAACTATTCACTGTTATTGATTTATCTATTAGAAGCTATTAGTTAGTCGCATTTATCAAAATGCTATATGGCAGACGTAACAAAGCCGCATAACGACAAGCGTTATGCGGCTTTTATCACTAACCATCCATGTTATCGTTACATGATACCTAATCCCGGAGTATCTTATAACTGACAGGCATCCAGCCTTATCATCCCTAATCAGCAAACCACCTATCCCTGATGCGACATTTGAGATACCAATCCCTAGTATCAATGAACCGTTTCGTTCAATCGTGCCGTACAGTTATAATCGCAGATTGCCTCATGGTTAGTAAGAGGTATAAACGTCAATCCATGTAAGCATATGCTTACATGGATTTTATCAACAGCGGTTTTGGCTATAATATTGACTGTTTATAGCTTCTCTTCAGGGCTTAGCAAGGCTTTAGGTTCAGCGCTCAGCATAATATAGGCCGCTTCATTGATGAAGGCTTCGTCTTCCGGTAGCTCTGGGCGCTCCTTGGCTTTCATGCGACTGCGCTCTTCAAATTTTGCATCCATTGCCGCTTGATAGGTGTTCCAATTGGCATAAGGGCGCTCACCTGTTGCAATAAGACGTTTGTTTTCAGCTTCTAATGAACGCTTTTCAATCAACTGCATCTTAGCTCGGCGGCTATTGATATCCAGAGGAACTGGTTTTTTCTCATCTTCCATATCGCGAATGTTGTTTAGCGCTGATAGATAAACAAACTGTGGGTTTTGCTCTTGACGAATTTTAGACTGCTGGTTAAGTGTCGCTAGCGTATCGTCGGTGAACTTACCTTCAGGCTTGTAAGGCGCAGTTTTGATGGTATCCCAAGGTAACGCATTTTTCTGCGCACGTTCGCCAAAAGTGGCATCATCATAGATATTGACCAACTCTACATCAGGTACCACACCTTTATTCTGCGTACTACCACCAGTGATGCGATAGAATTTGCGCTGCGTTAAAGTGGCTGAACCCAATGCCAAATTATCGAGTTGAATCTGGGCTGAACCTTTACCCGTTGTGGTACTACCAACCACCAGCCCACGACCGTAATCTTGAATAGCCGCGGCAAATATCTCACTGGCTGAAGCAGATGCTAGGTTGGTAATAACGACCACCTTACCATCATAAAGTTGCTCACCGCCATCATCGTCACGGTAGACTTGGATATTGCCGCGATTGTCACGAATTTGCACCATCGGTCCGCTCTTGATAAAGAAGCCAAGCATTTTTGCCACTTCATCCAATGAGCCACCTGGATTATTACGCAAATCAACCACGAGGCCATCAATATTTTCTTTATTCAACTCTTTCAACGCTTTTTCGGTATCGATACTGACGCTGCGGTAATCCTCACCATTACGACGAGCACGATAGTTCAGATAAAAGCTTGGAATCTCAAGTACACCGATGCGTTTTGGCGTTTTATCGATATTAGGACGCTGTACTTCTACCACACGCTGGGTAACTCCTGACTCTTCTTGTTGAATAATGTCACGAACCACCGTCACGTTACGGGCACTAGCATCAGGGGTATTTGGCTGACGCACTTTGATGGTCACTGATGTGCCACGTTTACCGCGAATCAAGCTCACAATCTCACGCGTTGACCAGCCAACCACGTCTATCATGTTCTCGCCATCTTTGGCGATACCGATAATCAAATCGTTAGGTTTAATCTGACCAGATTTGGCTGCTGGACCACCATCGACTAAGGTCACGATGCGGGTATAATCTGGGTTTTTACGGTCTGGGCGAATAGAAACACCAATGCCTTCTAATTGTAAACTAGATTGAATTTGCAATTCGTTGGCTTGAATCGGTGCGTAATAATTACTGTGCGGATCGTAAGTCAGCATCGCCGTATTTAAGATAGTTTCCATGATTTCATCATTTGTGAGACGCTTAAACTGCTCTTGCTGTCGCGATAAACGATTTTGTAAAATCTCGCTTGGTGTACGTTGGTCGTTGCGTACTAAATCTTGTCCACGAGTAATATCTGGATTGCTCAGGAATACTTGCTCTTTGGCTTTTTCATCTTCTTGACCCAAGGTAATACTCATCAGCTGAAACTTAAGCTGACGCGCCCAATAATCACGCTGCTCTTTTTTGGTTTTAAAATGGGGGAGTTTTTCACGGTCGAGCACGATAGTGTCATCACCCGTCAAATCAAGATTCGTTTTTAGCATCTTACTCGCCATCGCAAAATACTCGTTTGAGCGTTTGCGATAACGCTCAAAAACATCTACCCCTGCAGACAAATCGCCACGCTTGAGACGAGCCCCAAATTCATCGGCGTATTTTTTCTTAAATTCATCCACATCAGATTGCAAAAACAAGGTATGGTTTGGATCAAGGCTGTCGATATACATGGACAAGATCTCGCTGCCCATTTTGCTATCTAGCGGCTGATTTAAATAGTGGCTACGATCCAGCAATGCGGCTACTTGGCGAGTGGTGACTTTTTGTTCGGGAGTTTGTACGAAGCCTTCAGTATTGGTGTCGGCCATTGCCGTCCCATAGCTTTGGGTAAGAATAATACCGGCGATGCCCACTGACGCTGCACTGAGTAACCACTGTGCTGGTTGTTTTTTCATCATATGTACCTAGTTATTTTACGTTAATAATATTATTTGTTTGATAAAAATCAAAAGTGGTTGGTTCGGTCGCTGCCCATGAATGCTTAATCTTTAATTTACGATATGTTTGTTGACCATTATCAATCGAATATTTATTCAATGATAGTTTCTGAAGAATCATGGTCGCTAACTACCATTGCTGTTTGCTAATATATTGTTAAAAATCACTCAATATTATCATGCACATAAATATCGGACTGTCTCAAACTGTATAAGCAATCTTACACGCTACGCCTGCACATACCAAACTTTCTATTACATTTATTATTCATCATTATTTGGGCCGTTTATTGACGATTCAATGCCTATTTACGAATTGATTTGAATCTATTCATCTGCCACATTATGCTCATTTAATAATAACTGTCATAATAAAGCAGTTTTGATAATAGCTGCACAATGCCAATTATCATCATTTATTTGTTTGCAGCTGAACCGATCATATAACAATATATAACACCATAAGGATTACGCTATGTACGGCGTTTTAATGATTGATATCGATAGTACCGCACTGACCGCAGAAGATGTCAGCTTAATCAAACAGGCACAAGTGGGTGGGGTAATTTTATTTGCCCGAAACGTTGCAGATGCCGCACAAGTACGCGCGTTGTGTGACGACATACGTTATCACAACCCTGACATATTAATCGGCGTTGACCAAGAAGGTGGACGAGTCGCACGACTGCGCAATGGCTTTACCCCACTACCCGCCATGGGCAGGCTTGGGGAATTATTTAATCAAGACCCTAGCCATGCGCTGAGCTGTGCTTACGATTGTGGCTATCTAATGGCAACAGAAGTGTTGGCCGTGGGCATTGATCTCAGTTTTGCGCCAGTACTTGACAGAGATGGCATCAGCCAAGTCATTGGGGATCGTAGCTTTCATCAAGAGCCGCAAGCGATCATTGCGCTGGCGACTCAGTTTATGCGCGGTATGAAAGCCGCTGGCATGGCAACCACAGGTAAGCATTTCCCCGGTCATGGTGCGATTGCCCCTGATTCCCATGTGGCTGAGGCCATCGATACGCGTAGCTTGGATGAGATTATGCATAGCGATATGCAGCCTTTTGCCCAAACGCTACCGTGGCTTGATGCCTTAATGCCTGCCCATGTTATTTTTTCGCAAGTCGATGATAAGCCAGCAGGTTTTTCTAAAATTTGGCTCAAGGACATCATACGGGATCAGCTCAATTTTGATGGGGTTTTATTCTCCGATGATCTATGTATGGCCGGTGCTCAAGCAGCGGGCGATGTCAGCGCACGTGTGAAGGCAGCGATTGAAGCAGGTTGTGATATTGCACTGGTTTGTAATGATCGTGTCGCCGCCCATGAAGCCGCAGAAACTGCACAAGAGCTGCCTTATCCCAATCAAAACCGTATCAAAACGATGTGCGGAAAGATACCAACATGGCAAGGTGATCTGGAATCTACTTGTCAACAATTTGACTATTGGCAACAGGCAAAGCAAAACGTGACTCAGACCTTTTTTAATCCTCAATCTGAGGTGCAAACGACTCGCAGCGCTACTGAATCAAAAGATCCGACCGCCTATAAATAATAGCCTTAGCAAAATAAAAAACCGCACCTTTATAAGATGCGGTTTTTTTAAATGAACAACTTCTCAATCAAGCTGTTGTACATTAATTGGCAGGATCTACTGCCGTACCTTGAGTGGCATCATCACCATCAGGTAATAAGTCGTCGTTGTTGCTATCCAGAGGGTTTAAGTCTGGGTCAAAGGCATTATTACTAATAGTCATGCCATCGTTTGCACTGGCCGTCTCGTCATTGACTATAAACTCAATACGGCGATTACGGAAGCGACCTTGCTCGGTTGAATTATCAGCGATAGGCTCTGATTCACCCATGCCTTTAGTCGTCAGTTTGCTAGCATCTACACCTTTAGATACCAAATACTCTTTCACTGCTTCAGCGCGATCACGAGATAATTCTAGGTTGTAAGAATCTGATGCTTGACTGTCGGTATGACCGATAATCATCAACTTCATATTTGGCACTTCAGTGATAATCTTAGCAGCGCGGTCAAGCAGTTCTTTATTGACATCAGGAATAACTGCCTCATCCACTTCAAAGTTGATCACCTGAATACTTAACGCACGAGCCACATCACGTGGATCTGGGTTTTTACCAAGATTAGTCATAGCAACATCGGCAGCCGCCAAACTATTATCAATCTCACCCTGCAAATCCAACGGTCCTTCGGCTTGTATAGTCATCGCAGGAGCAGCTGCTTGTAAGTCAGCCACTAGCTTATCTAATGCCGCGGCGTCAGGTGCATTGACAGTGATCACATCGCCTTTGATAACCATGCTGGCGTTTGGTACATTTTTGACAATAGGTAAAATAGTGGCTAGCTGAGCCACCGCCGGCATATCTACTGCGAAATTATCATCGACATCAGCACGGCACTTATTGGCTTCATCACCAAATGCACTGGTCAACGCATTCATTACATTGCTCTGCAAAGTCTCGTCGCCCACATTCATACGGCAGGCATATAATGCTCCGTTTTCACCAGTCGCAATGCGCAATGATGCCGGCTCGATATCACCTGCCACTGCCAACTGACCATCTCCCTGCGCTGCTTGTTGAGCAGTAGCCACCGGTGTGGCGACAGGCTCAGGGTTTTCTTGGCAACCACGAAGTAAAGCCCAAGCCAATGCCCCTAAGATAATTAGTCCAATAATTGGAAGCAATGCTTTCATAAAGCTGCCTTGTTGCTCTTCTTCACGTTGCAATGGTGCAGTACTAACCGTATCAGAGATGTGCGCTCCAGCAGCAGGTGTCGCCGCCAATACACCGACAGGCAAAACCGCACTTGCCCAGGCAGGGATATAACGCTGATAACTATCAAGATTATCACTTAAGAACTGCGGCACTGGTGTGGTACCTGCCAAGCTTTTAATTTCGTAAAAAGCAAGTGGGGCTGCCATCGCTATCAATCCGCGCGAAGACGTTGCATCGACATTATGCTTGCCTGCCAGCTCACGAGCGATTTGATCACGTTGCGAATCATCGCTCCATACACGGTCATAAAAACCTTGATCATCACGAGTGATATTCTCATTTGCAAAACGATTGTAAGTATCGTTGTCCGCTAAGCGAGCGGCAAAAATAGCGTAGAACTGCTCAAGCAGACCTTTTTTCGCTGGACTATGATCATCCTCCAGTACCGCTGGGCTGACTGTCCGCGTCAAATGACTGATAATATCCATAATACAATTCTCCTATTAATACATATTACTATCGATTTATATAATTAAAATACTCAAAAAAATACCAGATAAAATAATAATATGGAATAAGAACCATGACAGTTAAAGCCATCTTGGCGATATTCAATTTTCATCATTATAAAAGTATTAAGTCAGTGTTAACAATCAACACGTTGTTGTGCAAATGATACGTTAGGTAATATTTCAGATGTCACACGTAACCATAAACATGGCAAGTGATTACTCATTCATCCGTTGATAAACGATAAAGGAAGCAGTAAAAACTATGCATATATGAAGAAAATAAATCGTTTTTTCAGATGTTTTATAGTTTTTAGATACTTTTCATTGGGTATTGATAGAAAAAATGGTGACATAAGACACTTATCCCGCCATCTTTATTTAATAAATTATTCCACTGAATAAATGATGGGATAATCGCTAAATAATCCTATTATCCCATCATTTATTCCTTACTTGTGCAGGTTCAGCGACAATGAGTGTGCTTGCCATATCATCTACCTCCGATTCTGATATGGGGCCCGAGGGTCTGCTATTCACTGGTGCGTTGTTAGGGATATTATTGGGAATATTACGAACATTGTTGGCATTGTTATCGTTGGGTGCAGGATTAGGTACGATACGATCGCCTGCATCATCATCTGCTGCTTGAAATTCTCCAGACCCACCGTTGTTATAGTCATTAGCATACTGGTTGTTGGTAGCCCCATCATTTTCGAACTGATTATTCGTATTATTCATTGCATTGGCATTGTTATTTTCAGGCAGCGGTAGCGGTGCAGTACTATCGATGACCATAGCAGGTACCAGAGTACGTATATCCGTAACCAATCGTTGCAATAGCGTACTATCTGGCGCTTCTAACATAAGACGGTCATTCTGCAAATGTAGGCGTGCAAATGGCGTAGACCTAATCATCGTCAAGACATTGGGCAGTACTTCCTCGGGTAAGTTGGCAATACTACTGGCAACCCCAGTCTGTACTGTCAATTCGCAAATACTCGCCTGCTCACCAAAGCTGGTATTGAGCGCTTGTTGCAATGTACTTTGCAGCACTGCATCGCCGATGGTAGCACTACAGGTATACAGACTACCGCTGTTATCTACGCCCACGATTAGCTCAATAGGAGTCATCACCTGCGCTACTGGTTCGGGCGTTGGCGCTACCACAACAGGCGCTGCGGCAACCGCTTCTACAGGTGGCGCGTTGTTCGGTCTGATTAATATTGCCCAAGCAGCAAGCCCCATCGCAGCAATGGCTATGATTAATAAAACCACCCGTACCAGTAAATCATTGCGCTGATTGCGAGTGCGTACTTTTTCTTGCTTCATACTACTGTTTTCTGCCAAATGATGCGCTGACGGATTGGCATGAATGGCGTCAGTATCGCCTATCTTCATACTTTCTACATCAGTATTTCCGATATCAGGTTTATCTACTGTGTCAGCATTTTTCCTATAAGCGGCTGTCGCTGCGGTCATCGTGCTGGTATCTATATGAGAATTTTGCCGACCATCCAAAGACGTATCATGCGCTTGTACGCTATCAATATCTGCTGCGATGCTTGGGTGTACTTCTGATTCGCTATTGATGTTTTGAGGAGCAGTAATAATAGGTGCTGACCATATCGGTAAGTACTGACGCAGTGCCGCCTGCTCTCCCTGCAAGAACGCTGGCAAAAACTGGCTATTGGCCAATACTTTTAGCTCACGATAAGCCAATGGCGCGGCATTGATAAGCAGCTGTGACGTAGTAGACTCATCAATATGATGCGTGGCAGCCAGTTCTCGGATCATGAGCTGCTGTATGCCTTTATCTAGCCACAGCTGTTCGAACAGTGGACTTTCTGTGACTCTATCAACCATCACTTGCTCGGCGCGGATAAATTGTGAGTACACTTGCGGCAAGGCGAGACGTGATGCCAAGATGGCATAAAACTGCTCCAATAAGCTGATGTAAGCCACACTATCATGACTGTTGCGCTCACCTATGACAGCTGGCGTTACGGTCTTTTCTAATTGGTCGATAATACTCATAGATTACTGCCTCTTTCGGCGCTTATTTTAAATTTGCCAACGCATGAAATGTTTGTTTTATTTGTCGTTAGCGTCTGTATTCTTAGATACTGCTCTCATTTAGCCCGCCATTACCGTCAAGATACGAAGCATTACTCAATTTGCCTGACAGCCTGCTATATTATTCACTATAAAAGCATATAAATGCACTATTTTGTCACATAATAAGTTTTTGCATTGTCATAACTACTGTTAGTATTACTTTATTATAAGTAGCTAATACTTAATAATTGATTGTCAGTCCTATAAATTTAGTTTGCACTCAGCCATAATGCTTAGGCTTTGAACATTGTCATTCATCACATATCAGGCGCAGCCTAAGGATTTTCCTTTGTTCAATCATACGACCCTCATCATTATTATCACCGTTATTGTCAGCTTAGTGGCATGGCAAAACAAAACAGTATTTAATCGACTCATTTTTTATCCACCAGCGGTAAGTAATGGTCAGTGGGACCGTTTTGTCACGCATGGCTTTATTCATGCCGATAGTATGCACTTGCTCTTCAATATGTTTACGTTATACTTTTTTGGTCGTGCTATTGAGGGACTATATCAGCCGTTCTTATTTGGTTATGGTTTCGTGGTTTTTTACGTATTGGCTATTATCATTGCGATGATTCCAAGCTACCTCAAGAATAAAAACAATGCGAGCTATTTAAGCCTTGGCGCATCAGGCGGTGTATCAGCCGTATTGTTTGCTTTTATTTTGCTGGCACCGTGGGAGAAAATCTACCTATTCGCGATTATTCCTATACCTGCGATACTATTCGCCGTCGCTTATATCGCTTATAGTATCTATGCGGATAAACGGGGCGGCTCTAATATCAATCATATGGCGCATATGTGGGGCGGCGCGTTTGGGGTTATTGCCACGATTATTTTAGAACCGCAAGTCCTACCACATTTTATCAATGCGCTCTTATCACCTGGGTTATAAGCTTAATGATAAAAATCAGCAATAAAAACTGAAATCAGAACTCGGTTTATGATGGTAGTTCACGTAATTGAGCGATGAGTAACGTCGCGTTGTGTTTTACGCAAACTAATACTTAACAGACTATTTAAGAATTTGATAATTATTATGATGATAGATGTTATCGGTGATATTCACGGCTACGCAGACAAGTTAGTTGGTTTATTAAAGCAGCTAGGTTATGTTCATAATGGTACGTATTTTGTACCGCCAGCAGGGCATCGAGCGTTATTTATCGGTGATTTAATTGACCGAGGACCACAGCAATTGGCTACCCTGGAGATTGTTTTTGCCATGATAGATGCTAACGTGGCGGATGCAGTGATGGGTAATCATGAATATAATGCCCTGACTTTTGCCACACTTGACCCTGATAACTCTAGCCAATATCTGCGCTCGCACAATGAAATCCATACCCGCCAACATGCCGCATTTTTAGCCGAAGTAGCCTTTGGCTCAGAGCGTCATCAATATTGGCTTAATCGGTTATATGAGCTCCCCCTATGGATTGAAACCACGTATGCTTGTTTTGTTCATGCCTGCTGGGATGTCGATAGTATGGCGGTACTTCAACCGTTATTGACTGACGATAACCGCTTAACGCCGCACGGGCTAGTCGCCACTGCTAAAGAAAATACGGCGCCATTTGATGCGCTAGAGCGAGTATTAAAAGGCGTGGAAACAGCACTACCCGATGGCATTGTCATGGTCGATAAAGAAGGCACTGAGCGCAAGCGCGTGCGAGTGCGCTGGTGGCTTGACGGGCTTAATAAACGCCGTCTTTATGAGGTGGCACGCGCGCCTGCATCAGCATTGGCTCAGATTCCAAAAGAGGTGTTGGCTGAAAATATTGATTTCGCTCTGAAAACGGCTAAAGCAGTATTTGTCGGTCATTATTGGCTAACTGGCGCGCCTGAGCCGTTGAGTCCACAAGTTGCCTGTACTGATTATTCAGCGGCGGTAGACAGCGGTTATCTGACTTGTTATCAGCTTGATACTGAGCAGCCACTGCCACTTAAAGCCAGTAACTTTGTCCAATATCGCCATGATAAATCAGCAAACACCAATCCATAAAATTGGTGCTATTGCTCCCGCTTTGTTATTAAAAATTAAACTTGGCTTTACGAAGGCAACAAAACTTTTGTATGATGGTCTTTTTGAGGATATCAAAGCATGAGCACCACAACAGCTACTGTTAACACGATGGATCAAAACAGCCCTATCACCTCCCCTGCTGGTCAGCCAAAAGTTGGCATTATTATGGGATCACAATCTGATTGGGCTACCATGAGTGCGGCAGCGCAATTGCTCGCAGACTTTGATATCGCTTTTGATTGTGAAGTAGTGTCAGCACACCGCACCCCTGATAGATTGTTTGACTATGCAAAAAACGCAAAAGATAACGGTCTACAAGTTATCATCGCAGGCGCTGGCGGTGCCGCACATCTGCCTGGCATGTGTGCCAGCCAAACGCCGCTACCTGTGTTTGGCGTCCCTGTAAAGTCTTCTATTCTCAGCGGTTGGGACAGCTTATTATCTATCGTACAGATGCCTAAAGGCGTTGCAGTTGGCACATTAGCCATTGGCTCAGCAGGCGCTTACAATGCTGCTCTGCTTACGATTCAAGTATTAGCGTTGCATGACGAGACGATTGCGACTAAGCTTGATAATCTGCGCCAAACGCAAACTGATACCATCCTTGCCAGCCCAACGCCAGGTATTATCAATACCTAATTGCATGTTTTTGATAACGGTTTTTGAATCCCGTTATTTAGATATAGACGCTATTTACTTGATATTTTTTTAGATGGGTTTTACTTAATATAAGGTGCATGTAGTGCACCTTTTCCTATTTTAATAGATGACTTTTTGCATTTTAATACACCAAAAACATTATTCACTTTTAACTCAAAGAGCCTGCCATGACTACAGCGAACGCTTACCCTGTTACCCAAACCATTCGTACCATCGGTATTTTAGGCGGTGGTCAGCTTGGTATGATGCTTGCCGAAGCAGCGATGCCACTAGGCTACCAATGCGTGTTTTTAGAAGACAGCACTGACTGCCCTGCTGGCTTATACGGTCGTGTATTTCATAGCGATCAATTGGAAGAATTCATCGCAGCAGCAGATGTTTTTACCTTAGAGTTTGAAAACACACCGACTGCGACAGTCGAACAGCTTACTGATTTGTCAAAATCAGGTAGCAAACAAGGCATGTTTCCGCCATTGATTGCGCTTGATATCGCTCAAGACCGCTTAAAAGAAAAGCAAATGTTCAATTCGCTTGATATTGCCACTGTACCCTTTATGGCTGTCAACTCTGAAGCTGAATTGCAGCAAGCCTGTCATGAATTAGGACTGCCTATCGTCCTAAAAACCAGCCGTGGCGGTTATGATGGCAAAGGTCAGTTTGTGATTAGACAAGACAGTGATATCAAGGCAGCATGGCAAGATCTTAAAGATGCGGTTACGGGAAAGGGTTCACTAACGCCAACGCCTGCACCTTTGATTGCAGAAGGTTTTATTAACTTTAGCCGCGAGCTTTCTATTATCGCCGCACGCGCACAAAATGGTCAGGTTCGTTGCTACGATTTGGTCGAAAACCATCATCATAATGGTATTTTAGCCAAGACCCAAGCGCCTGCCGTTGGCACCAGTCATTTATTCAAACAAGCAACCGATGCCATCACCAAGATCATGAATCATTTAGACTATGTTGGTGTGATGGCACTTGAGCTCTTTGTGACCAAAGATGCGCGTGGTCATGACACACTACTCGCTAATGAAATTGCGCCGCGCGTACATAACTCTGGGCACTGGAGCATTGAAGGCGCTGTCACCAGCCAGTTCGAAAACCATATTCGCGCCGTCGTCAATCTGCCATTAGGTGATACCGACAACGTTCACCCAGCGATTATGCTCAATGTCTTGGGTCAATATCCAGATATCAGCGCCGTGCTAAATATTGATGGTGCACACTATCATAGCTACCATAAAGCAGAACGTGACGACCGCAAAATTGCGCATATTACCTTGATGCCCAATGATGTTGCCGATTTAGAGCCTGCTTTAGCCAAGCTCATCGCTACGCTACCCAATAAAATGGGACTTGAGAAAAAGCCCTCTTCGATTGATAGCCAGCCAAAAGCGTCAGATAGTCTAACCACTACTGACAATGACAACATTTTAGAGAGTACAGAAGTCCGCCTCGAAGACAGCAAAATCAGTAAGGCTATCGACGCTAAGGCAAAAACAGAAAAGGTTAAAAAATAATGCAGATTTGGGTAGATGCCGATTCGGTGCCATTGATTGCCAAAGATTTGATTATCAAAACCGCTGAACGCACACAAACCATGGCAATATTCGTCGCCAATCAGCCGATCAAACTGCGTAAGTCACCACTGCTTGTCATGACAGTGGTGCCATCAGGGTTCGATAAAGCCGATGATTATATCGTTGAGCAAATACAGCCAGGCGATCTGGCTATTACCAGCGACATTCCTTTGGCTAATGACATTTTGGACAAAGGTGGTATGGTCTTGACCACTCGCGGCATGGTCTACGACAAAAATAATATCAAGCAAAAGCTCAATATGCGTGATTTTATGGATACCATGCGCGGTACTGGTGTGCTCGAGCTACAAGAAATGAGTGGTCAAAAACCTTATGGCGATCGTGATAAAAAAGCCTTTGCTGATGGATTAAACAAGTTGGTACGCTAGTTTTTAAATGCTTTGTTTTTAGTTTTTTGATCTTACCCACTTTGCAAACCGTATACACTCTATAACCAAACACTATGCAATCGGCACGCTTCATAACGAAGTGTGCCGTTTTTTCTTGATACGCTATATTCAGTTTTTACAACAACGATAACGTATATAAGAATAGGAATGACAATGAAAATTTTAGTAATTGGTGCAAGTGGTCGAGTGGGAACGGATTTAGTTAAGCAATTATTAGCGGATAACCATCAAGTTATTGGCACGACACGCCAAAAAGAAAAATTGTTTAACGATGACAATTATAGCCAGCTAGATTTAGATATCACCGCCGAAAAAGAGGCTATACAAAAGCAAATTGATCGAGATATTGACACTGTTTATTTCGTTGCAGGGTCTGGCGGCAAAGACGTCTTAGAAGTAGATTTACACGGGGCGGTCAAGACCATGCAAGCCGCAGAAGATAAAGGTATTAAACGCTATATCATGCTCAGCACCGTCTTTTCATTAGACTCCAGTAAATGGGACAATGCTGGTATTGCTGACCTAAAAGAATATTATATCTGCAAACACTATGCGGATCAGTGGTTGATTAATAATAGTAGCCTTGACTACACCATCGTTCAAGCAGGGGCGCTAAAAGAGCGCGAAGCAACTGGTAAAATCACTGTCAACGATGATAATGCTGGAGAGAACTCAATTGCCGATGTGGCTACTACTCTGGCAGCTGTCCTAAACGCCGATAATACCATCAAGAAAGTCTTTAGTATGCATAACGGTGAGACTGCGATTGATGAGGCGATTGCACAGTTATAATAAATAAAACGATAATTTAGAGCACTTAGACCAACAAAAAATCGAGTAAGCCTATAAGACTTACTCGATTTTTGATGATGAGCTTAGTTTTATGAGGGGTTGCCAAATAAATGATTCTGTTCAGACTTTCCAAAACACTAAGCCAAACCGCTTGGAAACGAAATCACATCCTCTAAGCTATTCGCGCCTGTGATCACCATGAGTAATCTATCGATACCAACGGCGATACCGCTACAAGGAATTAAAGCATCAGACGCTGCTAATAAATGCTCATCGATTGGCATTTGGGGCAGGTTATGACGCTTACGCAGTTGATTGTCTCGCTCAAACCGTTCTCTTAACGCCTGTCCATCTGCCAGCTCATCATAAGCGTTGGCAATCTCAATGCCATTGATATATAGCTCAAAGCGTTTGGCGACTGTATTGCCCTCTTTATCCACAGCTGTTTTTGCCAGTGCAGCCGTCGCAGGCGGATATTCTATAATCAAGGTCGGTAAGTCGTGACCTAAGTTTGGCTCGACCGCATGACTAAACAGCAAATCCAACCAGCTTTGGCGAATATCTGCTTCGCCATCTTCTGTGTTATCCAAGTCGCTATTAAAATCAAAACCTGTCAACCCCTTATCTTCTGCCACCGCTTGCAAGGAATCGAGGCTAGCTGTCAGCGGATGTATGCCGACAAAATCCATAAATGCATCAACATAGCGGTAATGACTCATCACCACTGAATGCCCATAAAGCGCCGCTAATAGTTCACCCAGCTCAGCCCCCATATCATCCAGACTATAATTCGGCTGATACCACTCAAGCATGGTAAATTCGATATTATGGCGTATGCCTATTTCATTATCTCGAAATACGGAGCAAATTTGATACATGGGCACTTGCCAGCTGGCAAGTAAACGCTTCATGGCAAACTCAGGTGAAGTATGCAGATAATAAGTACAGGGTTTATCTTGGTAAGTCACTTGTGCGGCGACTGATTGTAAGAAAGTATCGGTATTGCCAGCCTGCGATAATAGCGGTGTTTGAACTTCAAGCACTTGATGCGTGGCGAAAAACTGACGGATGGTGCTCATCAATTGCGCACGCTGCTGAGCCATTGCCAAGGTCATGGTCGGCGCATAGCTGGATTTAGAAGAAGAGTTACTTGCTGGGATCATTATTATTTACTGCAATTTAAGGATAAAAATAAGTTTTGAGATACTACTTTAGATTTTAAGACTGCCTAACTTTTACCACTGCCATTCGCGGCGTAAGCGATAATCTCGGCGCAACTGATCAAAGTCAGCACCCTTTACTTGACCGTCAGCCAGCTTGCTTCTTAGTGAAGCATCATCTGCCATGATGTCATAAAACTTAATCAGTCTGTCTGGATACATTTTTAGTTCAGACCATAAAAACATATTGAGCGGCAGTAAACTATGCATAGACTGAACAGGCGCCACTGCCAATTTTTCACAGAGCGCATCATAGATGATTTGCGTACCACGCAGTTTACCTTCGACCGTATAACCTGCGATATGCGGGGTAGCGATAGCCAGTTTGGACAATAAGTACTCAGAAATCTCTGGTTCAAATTCAAACACGTCAAGCACTACTTGGCGATCTGTGCGCTCAATATCTGCTTCTAAATCACACGCATTAATGACTGGTCCGCGAGCACTGTTAATCAATAAGGTATGCACAGGCATCATTGCCAACGTATTTGCATCAATAAGATGCTTTGTTGGATAATCATTACCACTAGGGTGTGTATCATCTTTTTTATTGGTTAAAGGCACATGCAAGCTCACTGCATCGCTTTGGCTAAGCACTTGCTCAAGGCTGGCATTATTCATATTCGATGTAGGCAGTAGTGGATCATAACCTAGTACCTGCCAGCCCAAATCAATAGCATACTGAGCAAGCGTGCTGCCAATATTACCAAGACCTATGATACCTAAGGTGACTGGCGGCATCGTTTGCTGCCAATATTGCGGACGCAACGTCAAAATCGCTGTCAATACATACTGCGCGACAGAATGCTTACTACATCCAGCCGCATTGGCGAAAGTGATATTGCGCGCTGCCAAATAGTCTTGATCGACATGATCGGTACCGATAGTCGCCGAACCAACAAATTTTACGCTGTTGTTATTGGCCAGCAGTGCCTCGCCTACTGGCGTCACCGAGCGTATCAACAGCACATCAGGTTGTAATTCTGCGAGCAATTGCGCATTGATATCACGTCCAGCGATGGTAATGATATTGACCGTCTGCTCAGATACCTGCCCAAGCATTGAAGCATTAAAAAACGCATTCAAGCTAGCGATATTGCTATCGGCCACGATAGTAATATTGTCAACAGGGTTCGCTCTATTTTTCATAGCGTTTGCAGCACTATCATTTAACATGACTATGTATCTCTACTCTGATTCATTTACTGGTGGCAACGGTTGATCGTCAGACAATACCAAATCCTGCGGGGCAAATATCTCATTTTTATGCTGCGATATCCATTCTCGCCATACCGCCAATCCGATGGCTAGTACCACAGGACCGATGAATAAACCAACAAAGCCAAAAGCCGTTAGGCCACCTAATACACCAATAAAAATAATAATAAAAGGGATTTTGGTCGCACCACTAATTACAATAGGACGGATGAGATTGTCAACCCAGCTGATAACTAAGGTGCCCCATAGCGCCAAGCCAATGCCTTCTACGGTATGACCCTGGCTTAACAACCAAATGGATACACCGCCCCACACAAATGGTGTACCAAACGGAATCAGGGCGATAATAAAGGTTACGATAGTTAATAAGATAGGACTTGGTGCACCAGCGAAGTAGTAACCCACACCTGCGAGCAGTGCTTGTGCCAATGCCGTCAAACCAATACCATAAACCACCGCACGCGTGGTCGTACCCACAGAATCAATATAACCATCAATGCGATTACCAATGATATTACGCAGTGCTTGACGGATCTGGCGAACCAAACTGGTACCATCACGATAAAAGAAAAACAACGTCATCAGCGCCATACCTAACTTGGCAAGACCGCTAAACAACACATCAAATGCGACTTTGCCATAATATAAATGTGACTGTACCCAAATGCGAAACGCTTCTAGCGTCCCTTCTGGGTTTTTATTGATTCTCCACAGCACATCTTTCACTTGCTGGCCGATGACAGGTAAGTCTTTGATAGAATCAGGCACATCTAAATAGCCAACTTTGATACGATAAATCAAGTTGCTGATTAGACTCAAGGCTTCTTGTTGTAGAATAAAAACACCGATAACCAGTGGCACACCTATCATTAAGGAGATACTCACCGTCATAATAGCGGCGCTAAAATTAGGACTCAGTTTTACTTTTTCATAAAAAAAGTTATAAATAGGAAAAGTAACATACGCTAAAATTGCCGCCCATAGTGCCGGTACAATAAAAAACTGTACCACTTGAAAACACAATACGAACAGCACCACCAATAAAGTAATGGCCAGTAAGCGCTGAATAATAAATTCTTTTGTCCAGTTTTCAATCATAGCGTATAAACCAAGAGCGGACAGCAAAGATCTATCATGACTTTGCTGGCAAGTTTATAAATGTGTGATGAATATCAACTCACAGACTGTGCCCATAAAAAGACCCTATCCATAAGCGGTACCCATTAGCGAGGGATGTAAACAATCAGTGCCAGTAAAACCTGCTTTGAGAGCGTCAAATCGTAGCATACCGTAACATAATTACGGACGATAGTTTTGGCTAAAGCAAGATAAATATCAAGCGATTATCATGGCTTATTATGCAGCAAAATACGACAATGATATAACGCTATGTTGTAATCTTTACTTACAACTTTCTCTATACAAGCTTACTAGATGATGACACTAATAGATAGAAGGTCATACATGGATTTAACATGTAAAAACAATGAACTAAAAGCCTGTTTTATATTCACGCTGTAAACAGGGCTGTTGCAAGGTAATTCACTGGCGCGTTCTATTTGTAGCGACAATTGATGTTATACTAAAGCAATTATTTTAAGCTTTTCAATAGCATTAAGCCCGTTTGTTATTATCTATTTGAATCGTTATACAGATATAGCATTTTTCAAACGATATGTCACAACCCTCTTTTATCGTCATTCTATAGACTATCATAAGATCCAACCTTTAGAGCGGCGTTACAACGTTGAATATGATGCGTAAGCAAGCGCTGATATGCATCATCATAAAGGCTTATGCATGATGTAAGCTCATCATCTCGGTTCACTATTAGAATTCGATATGACAGAGTGCTATTTTGAGTAAATTTCGGACTTACTTTGATTTTATTTTAAATCAATAATGACCCACCAAATTTTAAACCATATATCGATAGGAACAATAACAATGTCAAAAGACAATGATAATCCCAATATAACTCCCTCAACTGAGGTCCGTAAGACCAATAAAATCCAAGAAACGGTTACTTTTGCATTGGCCCAGTCGCATTTTTTGGTTGGTGATATTACTACCAATGCCGAAAAAATGCGTACACTCGCATTGCAAGCTCGCGAGCAAGGTGCAGATGTCATTATTTTCCCAGAACTTGCTTTATTAGGTTACCCACCGCAAGATTTATTATTACGCCCAAGCTTATCTGGCCGCATCAAAAGCGCCTTGTCTACTTTAAGTGATATCGATGACATCGTGATGATTGTCGGTTACCCACATGTCGACCATCATGGTACTTTTAACTCAGCTGCTATCTTGCATAATGGTCATCAAAAAGGCTTTTATCATAAGCAAATCCTGCCAAATTATGGCGTATTTGATGAGCGTCGTTATTTTGATAAAGGTCGCAACCAAGTTTTATTTGACTATAAAGGAATCACTATCGGTCTGCTCATCTGTGAAGACCTGTGGGAAAAAGGCCCTATTGCCGAGCTTAAAAAGCAAGGTGCTGATCTGATTGTTAGCTTGAATGCCTCACCTTTTGAGATCGAAAAACAAGACAATCGTAAAACGATGCTGGCCAAGCGTAGCCGTGAAAATAATTTGCCTATTGTGTATGTCAACGCTGTTGGCGGTCAAGACGACTTGGTGTTTGATGGTGGCTCTATGGCGGTGCAAGCTGACGGTAGCGTTGCACACGAAGCACCGCGTTTCATGAATCAGCTATTACTAGCCACGTTAGATGTCAAAACGGCCAAGTTCGATAGTCAATCTAAAGCGCCATTAACGCTGAGCCGTGAGTCAGAGATGTATCAAGCATTGGTCGTTGGCCTGCGCGACTACGTCAATCATTCAGGATTCACTGGTATCATCGTTGGGTTATCAGGTGGTATTGATTCAGCATTGACGCTATGTATCGCGGTTGATGCCTTGGGCGCTGACAAGGTATATGCAGTGATGATGCCTTATGAATATACTTCTCAAATCAGTCTAGAAGATGCCCAAGCACAGGCACGCCGCTTAAACGTTTCTTATACGGTTTGTCCTATTTTTGATGCGGTTGAAGGCATTCGTCATACTCTAGCCCCACTATTTAACAAATCCCCAGCAGACACTACTGAGGAGAATATTCAGGCGCGTGCACGCGGTGTGGTATTGATGGCATTGTCCAACAAGTTTGGGCATTTAGTCATTACCACTGGTAATAAGTCTGAGTTGGCCGTTGGCTATTCGACATTATATGGTGATATGGCAGGCGGCTTTGATGTGCTAAAAGACGTTTATAAGTCGCAGGTTTATAAATTAGCCAGCTATCGCAACCGCTTGGAAGACACCCCTGTCATCCCTGAGCGCGTCATCACTCGCCCGCCATCTGCTGAGTTACGCCCAGACCAAAAAGACCAAGACAGCTTGCCTGACTATGATGTGTTAGATGGCATCTTAATGTCATACATCGATGAAGATATGGGCTATCAAGACATTGTTAATAAAGGCTTTGAGGCTGAAATGGTCGCAAAAGTCATCAAGATGGTAGACAATAGTGAATATAAGCGTTTACAAGCGCCAATTGGCACCAAAATTAGCCACAAAGCCTTTGGACGTGAACGCCGTTATCCATTAGTTAATAAATGGTCAATAAAAGGCTAAATTATATTAACCATTGTTGCTTGCCCTACTTTTATTATGTAGAACGCGAGCAACACGGCTAGCTTAATACTTTTATAAAAACTCAAATTTATTGACGATTAGCTGGGTGCTTACCCAGCTTTTTTAGTTTTTATAAACCAATTTTTAACGCCAATATTTTATACACAACACTTTCTTTTTTGTATTTCCAACCCATTCATTCTTTAACTCCAATTATTTTAATCCTTATATTTTTTTACCGAGTATGTCATGAGTTTGCTAACTGCTAGTATCTTTCTTCTGTTATTGCTTGCCCTAAGCGCCTTTGTATCCGCTGCCGAGATTGCCATCGCTGCTGGTCGCAAAATCAAGCTACAAATCATGGCAAAAGAAGGGGATGTCCGCGCATTTGACGTCCTTAAAATGCAAGAGCACCCTGGCAGTTTTATTACTGTCGTGCAGGTGGTTTTAAACGCCGTTGCTATCTCGGCTGGTGCGGTAGGTGAGTCAGCTATCAGCCCTTATCTAGAGCTTTTGGTGAAGAATGAAGCAGTGTCATCCGTCATATCATTTGTCCTGATCACCAGTTTGTTTTCTCTGCTCGCTGATTTGATGCCCAGACGATTGGCGATGTCAAACACTGAAGTGATCGCGGTACGCCTCGTACGACCAATGATGCTATTGATCTTTATATTCAAACCAGTGATTTGGATATTTGATGGTGCAGCAAATCTCATTTTTGAATTACTGGGTATTTCAACCATACGGCAAGACGATATGACGCCAGAAGATATTTATGCCGTCATGGATGCAGGTGCTGAAGCTGGTGTGCTCAAAAAACAAGAACATCATCTGATAGAAAATATCTTTGACATGCAAGAGCGCACAGTAACGTCAGTGATGAATCCACGTGAAAATATCGTTTATTTTGATACCAAAACGAGCACTGAAAAAGTCGTTGAAGTGATGATTGAACAGCCACATAACAAGTTTTTGGTCTGTCAGGATGATGACTTAGAGCATATTATTGGTTATGTAGAATCACGTAGCTTTTTGGCATTGGTTCTTAATCAGCAAGAGGTCAGCTTAACAGACAAAGCACTATTAAAACCTGCACTCTTCGTTCCTGATACCTTGTCCTTGTTTGAAGTGTTAGAGATGTTTAAGTCTACAGGCGCTGACTTTGCCGTCATCGTGAATGAGTATGGCTTGGTAGTGGGTGTTATCACGCTTAAGGATGTGATGAGTATCGTCATGGGGGAGCTTGTAACCTTGGAGGAGCAGCCCATTGTTCAACGTACTGATAACTCGTGGCTAATCGATGGAATGACTCCTATTGAAGACGTTGTACGCGCTTTAGATATTGTCAATCTGCCACGCAGTCAGAACTATGAAACCATTAGTGGCTTCATGATGTACATGCTACGCAAAATCCCAAAGAAAACCGATACTATCGAGTATGCCAATTATCGATTTGAAATTATCGCGACTGACAACCTCAAAATTACTCAGATGCTGGTGACCAAACTTGATGAAACTGTCTAATAAGCAGCACTGAGTTAATCTAGAACGTGTCATCAATCAAAGCATTTTTATTTTTATCTTCGTAATCTGAGGGATGATATATCTAATAAATAAAAAGTTAAGATCGTGTACCAAATATGGCGGTACCAACGCGCACCATCGTCGAACCGTTGGCTATCGCCTCTGTCATATCACCGCTCATGCCCATGCTTAGGGTATCCCAAGCATTTAGCTCTGCATGAGTTTCTTTAATCTCATCAAACAACTGCTTGGTTCGGGTAAAAGCATCCGTACCTACCTTAGCAGGAATAATCATCAAACCACGCAGCTGTAACCTGTCATAGCCCTTGATGGCAGTTATTAACTCCGGCAGCTGTGCTGGCAGGCAGCCTGATTTGCTTTCTTCGTTATCGATATTCAACTGAATCAATACATTCAATGGTGGCAGCTCAGCTGGACGCTGGTCATTTAAACGCTTAGCAATAATGTCACGCTCAACCGTTTGCACCCAATCGAAATGCTCAGCAATATCGCGGGTCTTATTGCGCTGTATACTACCAATATAGTGCCAAATAATGTCTTTAGTTTCTGGCTGTCGTTTTAGCGTCTCGATTTTTTCGATGGCTTCTTGCAGATAATTTTCACCAAAGTGCTGCTGTCCTTGCTGAGCCAAAGTAGCAATCATATCGGCAGGTTTGGTCTTGGAAACTGCTAGTAGCGTCACACTATCCGCTTGTCGTGCGGCACGCTCACACGCTTGAGTCATTTGCTTGCTAACTTGCTGCCAGCTCGCAATAAGATTTTGGCTATCACTGTTATTTTCTATTTCTTTCATATATTACTCACGAGAATAATTTAATCCATTTTTTAATCAGTCACTTTTCATGACTTCTATAATGGGCTTTTATTAATTATGGTTAAACTTTTTATAAGTGTCTTTTAATGTAGAAAAACTCAATAAGCATCAATCTATAAATCGACGCTCATAATGACTAATTTTACATTTTCTTGCGGTAGTAGATGGTTAATTGTCAGTAGTCTTGTTATTATATTGTTACATGGTTTAACATATGCTACTGAATATAATAGTAATGGTAAAGACTATCGCTACTCCTTTATTGACGTGACCGACTTTAATCAGATCGTTTATCGATTGCTAATCACTCCCCTTTTTTGCTCTTTTGTCCTACCCTTATTGATTGATAGGAATATCCGATTATGGCTGAAAAAAACAATTTAAGTATCGAAGACTTGCTACGCTTCACGGTTAAGCATAAAGCATCGGATTTACATATTTCAGCCGGTATGCCAGCAATGATACGTGTTGATGGTGAAATGACCCGTATTAATATGCCAGAGATGACTCATCAGGTTGTGCATCAGCTTATTTATGACATCATGAACGATAAGCAGCGTGCTGACTTTGAAGAATTTTATGAGACGGATTTCTCTTTTGAGATTCCTAACCTAGCACGTTTTCGGGTAAACGCATTCAATCAAAATCGCGGTGCAGGTGCTGTATTTCGTACCATTCCTTCCAAAGTTTTGACCATGGAAGACCTCGGCATGGGTGATGTGTTTAAACGTGTGTCAGACTTTAAGCGTGGCGTGGTATTGGTCACGGGTCCAACAGGTTCGGGTAAATCAACAACGCTGGCTGCCATGATTGATTATATTAACGAAAGTCGTAAAGAGCACATTTTAACGATTGAAGATCCGATTGAATTTGTTCATGAATCGAAGAAAAGCCTGATTAACCAGCGTGAGGTGCATCGTGACACCTTGGGTTTCGAGCCTGCATTGCGCTCTGCGCTACGTGAGGATCCCGATGTGATTTTGGTCGGTGAGCTACGGGACCTTGAGACCATTCGCTTAGCATTGACAGCAGCAGAGACTGGTCACTTAGTATTTGGCACCCTACACACCAGTTCAGCCGCCAAAACCATTGACCGTGTCATTGATGTATTCCCCGCCGCAGAAAAAGACATGATTCGGGCGATGCTATCAGAGTCACTACAAGCCGTTATCTCACAAACGCTTTTGCGTCGTCAAGCAGGCGGACGTGTAGCAGCACATGAAATCATGCTCGGTACACCCGCTATCCGTAACTTGATACGTGAGAATAAAATCGCTCAAATGTACTCTGCTATCCAAACAGGTGCGGGTGAAGGTATGATTACTCTGGATCAAACGCTCAAAAACTTAGTAGCAAAAGGCACCATTAGTAAAGACGTAGCCCGTCCTTATGCTAAACAGCCTGAGGCATTTTTGTAATATTATTAATCGTGCGTCACTGCCTTATAATGACTGATGTGTGAGTCAATAATACAAACATTCATGAGGCATGATATGCCCTACTTTTATTGCTACTGGTTATTATTAGCGATTTTTAAAACATGATTTTAAATACTTTTTTAATCGATTTACATCGAATGCAGGTACGATATGGACATTGATAAACTATTGCAGTTAATGATCAATAAAAATGGCTCGGACCTTTTTATTACCGCTGATGTAGCGCCCTCCATGAAAGTAAATGGCAAAATTTTACCTGTCGGTAAAACGCCTTTAACCGCTGAGCAAACCATGCGACTGGTCAAAGGCGTCATGACGCCAAACCAGCAAAAAGAGTTTGAAGAAACCAACGAGTGCCAATTTGCTATTGCTGATGAAGCACAGCAAGCACGTTTTCGTGTCAGTGCCTTTATACAGCGTGATATGGCAGGGATGATTTTACGGAAAATTGAGAATAAAATTCCGACTGTCGAGGAGCTGCGTTTGCCGCCATCGCTAAAAGAGCTGGCAATGAAAAAACGCGGTATCATTCTGCTAGTGGGTGCAACAGGTACGGGTAAATCGACGACCCTTGCTTCTATGATCGGGCATCGTAATCAAAACTCGCATGGTCACATCATTACCATCGAAGATCCTATCGAGTTTGTCCATAAACATCGTGGTTGTATTATTACCCAGCGTGAAGTTGGTATCGATACCCATTCATTTGAGGCAGGGCTAAAAAATACTTTGCGCCAAGCACCTGATGTTATCTTGATTGGTGAGATTCGTAACCGTGAGGTAATGAGCTACGCCATTCAATATGCAGAAACAGGGCATTTGGTATTTGCGACCTTGCACGCCAACAACGCCAACCAAGCGATTGACCGTATTATTCACTTTTTTGAAACCAGTCGCCACAATCAGTTATTCATGGATTTGTCGCTCAACTTGCAAGCCATTATTGCCCAGCAGCTCATTCCAACCCCTGATGGTAAAGGACGCCGTGCGGCTATCGAAATTTTGTTAAATTCACAGCTGATTAGTGATTATATCCGTAAAGGCGAGGTTCATGAAATCAAAGATGTCATGACACGATCGCGGGATAGTGGCATGCAAACCTTTGATCAGGCGCTTTTTGACTTATATGGACAAGGAGAAATCACGTATAAAGAAGCGATTCTTCATGCTGACTCTCCTAATGATTTGCGCCTAAAAATCAAACTTAGCAGTAAAAATGGCACAGCCAATCTGGATGAAGGTGTGGATAACTTATCATTAGATATCAGTTAAGTATGGCTTTTGAGCGTTATTATTTATTTTTGCCATAAAAATTTCTAAGAAAGCCCTCATATTACTATGAGGGCTTTCTTATTTTATACATGACGATAAGGCACTAAAAATAATATCAAATACAGAGCATGCTCACTAACCAAAAAAGTTACTTGATACTATCTTGACACGCTTGGTCATTACAAATACCGTATAGCACCAATGAATGACCTGATAATTTAAATCCGTGCTTTTCTGCGACTTTAAGTTGCTCTTCTTCGATGACTTCGTTATGAAATTCTATAATCTTGCCACAAACATCACAAACCAGATGATCATGATGCCCTTCTTGGGTAATCTCGAACACGGACAAATTATTTTCAAAATTATGGCGCTCAACGATTCCAGCTTGCTCAAACTGCGTGAGCACTCGGTAAACAGTCGCTAAACCCACATCCTCACCTTGTTCTATCAGTGCCTTATAAACCTCTTCAGCACTCATATGATGCAACTCTGCACTCTCCAGCAGCTCTAAAATCTTGATGCGAGGTAACGTGACTTTTAATCCCGCTTTACGTAAATCTTGATTGGTAAAAGAAGCCATAATATCCCTTCTGACTGTGACAGTCTTAGCAAATAAAGAACCAAAAATATGAGATAAACAATCGTTAATGATTATTTTTTATAGTATATGAAACATTTTAATAACAGCTGACTGGCTGATTTAGCCTCATTTTCAAGCCTGTTATTTTCTATAACAATACTAACGCAAGCCTATGAATTTAAAATATAAATAATAATATGGCTCAGGTAGCATTTGGTAAATAATGTCGTAAGTGGTAGGAAATTGCAAGTAAATGACGTATCATTTGTCCAAGATTGTCGGCCAGACTAGCATTAACAACCTCTGGCTGCGCCTAATTCATTTCTTATGAGTCATCTTACCATGATAAAGACATTAACTTTTCGTCCGTTAAGCCCTGCAAGCGTATTACGCAAGATTGTCATCACCAGTATGCTTAGCGCTACTGTCGCTATGTCTGGCTGCTCATTATTGAGTGTTTATAAGATTGATTTGCCACAAGGCACTGCCATCACTCAAGCACAAGCGCAAAAACTGCAATTGGGTATGAATCAAAACCAAGTCCTTTATATCCTTGGTAGCCCAGCTATTAGAGACACATTAGAACCTAAGCGCTGGGATTATATTTATGATTATAAAGCAGGGACAGAAGGTAGCCGCAAGGGTATCGCTGATGTCAAAAATGCCAGCCAACACTTAATTATCTACTTTGATGATAATGGTTTGGTCAATCGTATTGAAGGTATTGAAAGCCTACCTGCATCATAATCAAGAGCGTCAATTGGCTTTGATGATAGATGGATGAACATCGCTTAAACTCGAGATTTACTCTTGCGCTGAGACATAGGATCAGCGCTTAAGCTGCGATATACTTCGATACGATCAAAAGGCTGCAAGCGATAGCTAAGCGGCTGTTTTTGTGCATAGATACCCACATGCCAACGCTTCGCTGTTGGCGTGGCAATGTCTACCACTTGCTCACACCAACGTGCTAACGCTGGAAATTTTACCAGCCATCCTGCCTGCATCAGCGCCGCATACAAACTCGTTTCATGATTAACTTGTAGGGTTAAATAATGCTGACGCTTTGCATCTTCGGCATATGCCAAATAAACAGTCATTGGCATGGTCTGCTCAGATGACGGCGCACAATTATTATCAGATTGAACGCCATTAGCGGTTAACTCAACCACTGCATCACCCAACCTATCAATGCCAATAACAGTGCTAGTGGCACAATCAAACGAATCGCTATTCGCCATAAGTTATAAAACGCTTCATTGCCAAAATTTAATGACTTACGTAGATGACTAATTTTCATCTGCCAACCCGCAAAGATAGACAGAAATAATACCGCTATGCTGCTAATAATCACTAAGAGTCCGACCAGCCAAACAGTTGGTACGATAACGACTAACAAAAGCGCCAAGACAAAGGTCAATACTACACTGACCAGCAGTCCAAACTTGTGCGCTAATTGCTGGGTACTATAATGCAGCAAATAGCTGGCGACAAATAACACCCCTATCCAATAGGATAGCTGTCCAATTGGTGGCAGCGCCATGCCACTAGTAGATAAAGCAACGACCCCAACGATCAATTGTAATATCCAAATCGGGAGCACCAATTTGGTTGCACGATACTCACTCGTCGCACGACTGCGAGCAGGTTTTTGCGCATTGATATTGTCCGTGTCTACCGCTGTTGCCACTTGGTTGGTTACCAAATTTTGACCAAACCAGTATAAACCTGTACCTGCACCCACACTAACCAACGCTAACGCGACTGCACGCGCCCATTCATTTAAGCTGATATCAGTCATCGCAAAGTCAATATTGGGTAGGCCATTTGCCACGCCCAGCAACAAACCTATCACCATTAACCCCAAGCCAATCGGTAATGGTGCAACGCCCAATAAACTCAGTAAAACAGCAACGACCATCAGGCCCGCAGCGATCGCAAAGCTTGGTATAGCAGGAGCACTATTAAGCTCCGTCAATGCAGCTAAAACACCTGTGCTCGCGCCTGAGATAACTAACGCTGCGATCATAATAGAGACCAGCGCGGCGAGCCAACCAAAACTACGCCATATTGGACTGGCATCCGCTTCGCGAGTGAGTTTTTGCATCCCTGCTAATGGCGCATCGACACTACGATAGGCTAAAGCAATTTCCGCATAAACAACGGGCAAAGATACCAATACCATTGCCAATAGCCAGAGTAGCCAAAAGTCGATCTCACCAATGGATGCTGGTGCAAACCAACGAAATAGCAGTAACGGTAGCAGTGCCGCGATAAAATAAGAAGCATAACGGATCATCATAATCTAAATCCAAACGATCTAATACCTTTCACAAAAATGAGAATAGCTAGGAAAACGAGTGTCAGTACTACACATTGTAGACGAAACAAGTTTGACACAGCTAATCATACTCTGTGGGTTTGGTATAAAGTGAATAACGATAATTTATCATGATACAGAGCAATGATAAGCCTCTGTAAGCAGTTTTATTTTATATAGTCGATTCAATTTAAAAGAAGCACAAGGTAACCAGAAGCAAATATACGTCCAATACTTCAAGCGAGGTTAATGCGGCAACTCTTTTATAATGGAATGACTATATGGTCTCTATAATATAAGGGATGAACAGTTATAAAAAAACCCCGAAATCGGGGTTTAAGAATGAAATAATAACGAATATATAGTCGAGCGCTCAGTAGTCTTAGTTACGTACTCGTAACTGACACCAACGAATTAGTGAATAGCACTGATATAGTCTGACAAGATACGAATATCACGATCAGATAGTTTTGAGGCAACGGTTTGCATCATCCCCATTTCGCCTTCTTTCGCGGCATCATTGACTCGTTTTTGATCATCGCTATCGATATCATCAACACGTCCAGCAGCACGGAAGAGTTTTAGCTGAGTAGCAATGTACTGAGCATGCTGTCCGCCTAATTTTGGAAATGCCGCCCAAGTGTTACCTGCAGCGTCTGGCCCATGACAACCGGCACAGCCAATAACGCCACGTGACTTATCACCACCCAAGAATAGCTTAGTAGCTTCTTGGTTGGTCGCAGGATTACCAAATCCAACGCCCCAAGGCGCTTGGCTAGCATAATAACCGGCCACATTGGCTAGGTCTTGCTGCGATAAGTTTGCAACTTGCGATTGCATAATGCCATTCTTGCGATAGCCAGCTTTAAAGTTGACCAACTGTTTGTAAAGGTATTTTACGTTTTGGCCACCCAAATTCGGCTGCGCAGGGACAACACTGACACCATCAACACCATGACAAGCCGCACAAACCGTTTCTGCAATTTGCTTACCGGCATTGACGTCGTACTCAGGAACAATAATAGCAGCTTGTACGCTGAAACTTGCAACGCATAAGCTGGCAGCAGCGATTAACTTTTTCATTGATACAAATCCTACTAGCTCGGCGTAAGCATTATTTAGAGTGATTGCACTGATAAGATACCTCGTATAAACCACCTTACTATTGGTTAGGTAGGTATATGTTTTAAGGTCTTGGCCACAAGCAGTCTGAAAGTACTTACTAACATCAGGGTTTATTTTCGATTATTATAGCAAGACTTTGTAGCATTTGCCTACTTAATCGTCACATCCATCAGTTTTTCTAACACATAAGCCCGTATGCTGACAAAAAACAAAAAGCGCGTAAAGGTTAAACAACCCAGCGCTTTTTTAAGTTGTTTTATACTGTTTTACTGTATCGGTCAGCGTCTCATTTACTCATGTACTCAATCAACTTGCGATAATCATCGTCACTACAACTGTTACAAAGACCACCAGCTGGCATCTGTGTCATACCATTTTTGACGGAATTAATCAGGGTCGGCATGCTTTTTTGTTTTATAAGCTGTTGCCATTTGGCACTATCACCTTTTTTGATGGCGTTCAGCGCCCCACTATCGTGACAGGCGGCACATGAGTTATCATAGCTGGTTGCAATATCAGCAGCATTAGCGCTAGTCATGATGACACTACTTATTAGCAGTAATACCGCTCCGCTACCTATTAAAAATCGGTAGATCTGGCTGAAAAGTGCATTGATTGAAACCATAGAACACCTCCTTTTGATGCTTCTCTCGTTTAATCAATCTTGCTGTTAAACGTCGTTCGTTCAGTATATCTTATTAAATATTGTAACAATGTATGTCGTATAAATATAGATAAATATAGTTTGGCTTTGGTAACGCATGAATAAAATCGATAACTTGCTCTAACGATGGGTTATTTTAATGGTATTCTGTCATTTATATGATGCTAATCATAGTTATTTCAATAAGTAAGATAAGTAATAGTATAGAATAGTCGATGACTTGAAACGACTGTATTTATGACCAATAAACATTGAAAGTTATGATGAATAATTTCGTACAGCTTTTTTGTCTAATGCACCGTCTTCTCGACAACCAGTTGATTAAAATTTTACAACCGTATCCAATTTCTTAAAGATTAATGAGCCATTTATGAGTACCCCGTTTACTGATGTCGCCGCCGAACATGCATTGTTCAACACTAAGTCTCGTCAAAAAATTCAGCAAACTGAGTTTATGATGTCAGCGCCTACTTTTCGTCTCTGCCCACCCGATATGGGCTTAGAAGTTGCCTTTGCAGGACGCTCAAACGCAGGTAAATCTTCGGCTATTAATGCATTGACCAACCAGCGCCAACTGGCACGCTCTTCCAAAACACCTGGTCGTACGCAGATGATTAACTTTTTTAGTATTGGTGATGCTGATAGACGTTTGGTAGATTTGCCAGGTTATGGCTATGCAGCCGTACCGCTTGAGATGAAAAAAGAATGGCAGGTTGAGCTAGAAGAATACTTGGTATCGCGCTCAAGCTTGGCAGGTTTGGTGCTCATGACTGACATTCGTCATCCCTTGAAGTTCTTTGATGAGCAAATGCTACGTTGGGCACAAGATGGTGAGCTACCCGTTCATATCTTGCTAACCAAAGCAGATAAACTGAAATATGGCGCATCTAAAAATGCCTTACTGAATACTCGTAAAAGACTGAAACAACTGGGATTGAACTGTAGCATTCAGCTATTTTCAGCACTAAGAAAAGAAGGTCTTGATGAATTGGCTGGTGTAATGGGCAACTGGTATGAGTATCAGCTCGATGCAGACAAAATTATTGAGTCCTCTTTTGCATTACTAGAAGGCGCTGAGTTGGAAGATGCGATTGAAAAAGATAGCATTGAAAAGGAAAGCGCTCAAAACGAATATTCTCAAAAAGAGAACAAATAGATATCATAGTCTTCAATCAAAAAGGGTTTATCGTTATTATCGATAAACCCTTTTTTTATGATCATTTAAAAAGATTTTTATTTAAGGACTTTTTATTTAAGGACTTTTCATTTAAGTACTTTTCATTTAAGCGCATAGTAGCTCAGCCAACGCCTGCGGGGTATCAACCTGATAAGTGGGTTGCTGCGCGGCGAGCTCTGCTTGTGATGCAGTACCATAATTCACCGCAATGCTGGTCATGCCAAGTTGTGTTGCCATTTGAATATCGTAGATACTATCACCGATAAAAACAGCATTGGCAATTTGCTGATCGGTATAATCCAAAATATCATTCAGCATCTGCGGATTAGGTTTTGAGCCTGCCTCATCGGCACAGCGGGTCATCACAAAATAATGGTGACTATCTGAAGCATCTAATACGCGGTCTAAGCCCTTTCGTTTTTTACCAGTTGCAACCGCGAGACTTTTACCTTGCGCTTGTAATGTCTGCAACATACCTTCTATCGGCGCAAAAAGTGGCGTACGGTGACTATTGGCAATATAGTGGTCTGCATAGCTTTGCTGAATGGCCAGTTTCTGTGACTCATTTGCTTGCGGATACAAAATCTCAATGCCATTCATTAAGCTCAGCCCAATAATGTCTTGTACTGCTTTATCGGTCGTCTGAAATCCATGTGCTTCTCCTGCGACATGCATCGACTCAACGATTAAGCCGATTGAGTCCATCAGCGTCCCGTCCCAATCAAAAATAATCAGCGTCTTATCTGCTAAGCGATGACTGGCTGATAACTGATTTCTTTTGGCAGCGGTAGAGATACTAGCGACAGATTGTTCACTCATAAATAGACCTTAGCGAATAGCGATAATAAATGGTAGATACAGATATGAAAACGTCACGGCAACTTATTAGGAAAAATAAGCGTTCGTGACGTTTAAAATTGATACTTAAAAATTCTATTTGGCGACTTATTCAGGCAATTTGATTTGCTCTGGTAACCAGTCTGCCATATCTTCTGGTAGTGGTGCGGTAATAGTTTCATAACCTGGAATGTCTAAACGCCACGCGTGTAAGCATAAACGATGAACGCCTGATTTATCATGCACATTATATTTATCATCCCCCAAGATAGCGTGACCAATGTGAGCCAAATGCACACGGATTTGATGGGTGCGACCCGTCAGTGGTTTGGCTTCAATTAGGCTAACTGGCTGATCGGCAATCGTAAAACGACCATGAACGACAATATCTGTCTGGCTTTCTTTCGCTTGTGGATCTTGCGCATCTACTTTGACGCGGCGCTCACCACTAGCCAGCGTATAGCGTAGCAATGACGCATCGATACGTTGCTCATTTAATGCCGGCTGACCTTTGGCGATACATAGGTAGTGCTTCTGGATGGTTTTATCAACCAGATGCTGCTGCAAGGCTTTTAGCGCAGAGCGTTTTTTAGAAATCATCAACAAGCCGGAGGTGTCTTTATCGATGCGATGTACCAGCTCTAGGTATTTTTTACCTGTCACTTCACGCATGGCTTCGATAACACCAAAGTCCAAGCCACTGCCACCATGAACGGCGATACCAGAAGGCTTATTCAACACTAGCATACCTTCGTCTTCATAAACCACGCGTGCCAATAAGCTTTTAGCAAACTCGGTGCTGATGATTGGCTTTTCGCGGGTAGCGAGTACCACTGGCGCGATACGTACCACGTCTTCACGTTGTACTCTATCGTGTGCCTTGCAACGTTTGTTGTTGACGCGTACTTCATCTGAGCGAATCATTTTATAGATATGCGGCTTTGGCAACCCTTTTAAACGGTTCAACAAAAAGTTATCCAAGCGCTGATCGTGTTGATGGCGGGTTACTTCAAGATAATTAACCTTACCAAAGTTGCTGATTTCATCGTCAGCGCTTTGCGGGCGTGTTTTACTATTAAAAATAGCAGGGGCTTCATGGGTAGGTGCGTCGTCAGTCATTTTTGGGTTCGTCATTTTTAGTTAGGTATTTACAGAAAGATTTGCTATAGTTTAGCATGTTGAGCGACAATTAAGCAGAGGCTGCAGCAATAATCATTATTGTTCTAGATAGCGCATTATCGTTTTTACGACTTTTTAGTAAAAAGGTATTAGCGGTATACCCTGCCAACATTGTACGTTTCATCGGATTTTAGGGCGCAGTATCTGTTTAGAAATATCACCTGTAGATATTTATAGATATGCCCCCATAAATTGTAGATTGTAAAATGAAAGTATCATACTGACTTTACTCAGTATCATAGAATAAATAGTGACACTAAATACCTTTGTGTTCATCAATTCAGCGTTGATAAATTTGGCTAAATGCCCGTTTATTGACTGATAATGACACTACATTGACTCACAACCTGCATGACAACGACTGTATTTGATAATTATTCATTATTTAATGACTAATTATCTGATGGTCCTTTACGCAAGCGTAGTTGAGCAAGTATGGGTTGTTTAGCATTAGGATCGAGGAGTATATCGATAGCTGCCTAAGTATTGGTGGTCAAACAGATAACGATAAAAAGATATGAATACAGCACCATACTGATAGTTTGGTCATTTATTCTGTTTGCCAAGTACGCCCCGCTGATAACCGAAGCCGCGACACCTAATCTTAAAACACCCAAGATATTATTGACGTTATACCAGAAAGAACGATAAATAAAGAGTGACCAATTGCTTTACCTAAATAAATAATTGCTGAATATTGCCATTTCATATAGTGGAACTTATAACAGCGATATTATTGCTAGACTTTGATGGATGAATAGCAGCAGCACAACGCCTTTTTAATATCAGTATCTTGAATCCCGTCACTGCCCCTCGCCTACTCTTACAAAGTAAGCTGGCATGACTACCAATAGAGCTTACTGATAATAAAAGTGAACCGTATGCTGACGCATCGATATTTGAACTAAGCCTATCAATAATAAGATATAAATAGATAGCCTTACACCCTATAGATTTTATATTTACGTTAGCATTGCTAACCGACTTTAGGTAAAAAACAAGCCATTGACAAAGCCCAAGTGCTTTATTTAACCCATGATTTACGTTCTATTGTTAATTAAAATCTGCTCATGCTAATTTAAATGTTAGCCATACTTGCCATTACGCTCTAAAGCCCGTCTCGTCGTTGTTATGCGTACTCATAGGATACAAATATGAAACGCATTTTGATCAACGCTACTCAAAACGAAGAAATTCGTGTCGCCTTATGTAAAGGCAACCATCTTTACGATTTCGATTTAGAAAACCGTACTCGTGAACAAAAAAAATCTAATATCTATAAAGGTCATGTAACCCGTGTCGAGCCATCGCTCGAAGCTGTATTTGTTGAATATGGCTCACAGCGCCAAGGGTTTTTACCGATTCGTGAAATCTCTGCTGAATACCTAAGCGGCAATCCACGTGACGAAAACATCAAAAAGCTGATCAAAGAAGGCGACGAGCTAATCGTCCAAGTCGAAAAAGAAGAGCGTGGTAACAAAGGCGCTGCCCTATCAACTTATGTCTCATTAGCTGGTCGCTATCTGGTATTAATGCCAAATAACCCTCGTGGTGGCGGTATCTCACGTCAAATCTCGGGTAAGCTGCGTGAAGACATGAAGCGTATGCTAAGCAATCTTGATTTGCCAAAAGGTATGAGCGTCATCATTCGTACTGCGGGTATTGGCAAAACTCAAGAAGACTTGCAGCATGATTTAAACCATTTGCTTAATATCTGGCAAGCCATTCAAGAACAAAACCAAAAATATCCTTCGCCGCGCTTGGTTCACCAAGAAGCAGGCGTCGTGACCCGTGCCGTTCGTGACTATCTGCGTGATGACATTGCTGAGATTTGGATTGATAACGAAAATGCTTATATTGAAGCGGCAGGTTTTATCGATGCGGTGATGCCAAAGCAAGCTGAAAAGCTACGCAAATATACCGATTATGAGCCGATGTTTTCACGCTTTAATATCGAAAAGCAAATAGAAACTGCTTATCAGCGCGAAGTGCGTCTGCCATCAGGCGGCTCAATCGTTATCGACCAAACGGAAGCACTGGTCTCTATTGATATCAACTCAGCCAAGTCGACCAAAGGTTCAGACGTTGCTGAGACTGCTTACCATACCAACTTGGAAGCAGCTGATGAGATTGCTCGTCAGCTACGTTTGCGTGATATGGGTGGTTTGATCGTTATTGACTTCATCGATATGAATGACAATAAGCATCAAAAAGAAGTGGAAAAACGTCTGATTGATGCCACTAAATACGATCGTGCGCGCGTACAGTTTGGCGATATCTCTAAGTTTGGTTTGATGGAAATGAGCCGTCAACGTCTACGTCCATCACTAGAAGAGTCAACGGGTTATATTTGTCCACGCTGTCACGGCAATGGCATGATTCGTGACTTGCGTTCATTGTCGCTATCCATTATGCGTCAAATTGAGCAAATTGCTCTCAAAGAACGCCAAGGTGAGGTGCAAGCAGAAGTCCCAACAGATATCGCAGCATTCTTGTTGAATGAAAAGCGTGACAGCTTGGTTTATCTTGAGCAAGACAGCGGCACGCGCATCACTATTTTACCGCACGCTCATTTAGAATCGCCAAACTTTAAGCTTCACTTTAACCGTGATGGCTTTGCCCCATCGAGCTATGAGCGTATCACTGATGCTCAGGAACAAGAGCACAGCGATCTTGGCTACAATGTTGACTGGCAGACTGCTGAAAAAGAGCGTCCTGAGCAGCAGCCTACTCGCCAGCCTCGTAAAACGTCAGATGACAGTAATAATAAGCAAGACAGCCGTTCAAATGCGCAGCAAAATACAGCCACACAAGCGCAAAACGATACGGTAAATCATAGTAATGACCGCCGTAACCATAAAAACACCAATGACGTTACACCTGCGCACGCACCGCAAGCTAGTAAAGCCGCGAGCGTTGCAGCTCCAGTCGCAGCGCAGACTCAAAATGTCGAAACAAATGCTCAACCACAAGCAGTTGCTTGGTTATCAAACCTATTCGCTCAGGCGCCGCAAGCCACAACCACACCTAGCGTTAGTAGTCGTGATGCCGCTGAAGCAATCGAAGCGCTAGTGAACACTGGCGCGCAAAGCTTAGGTTCATTTGGTCAAGTTGATAGCAATGCGTTGAACAATACTGCCTCAAGCAGTGAGCAGCCGACTCAACAAAATAATGATCAGAAGAGTGACAGCCAGCAGTCAGATAGCAATAGCAATCGTCAGCAAGCACGCCGTAATAATGACAGCGACACTGATGACGGCAATAACGAAGACAGAAGAAGACGTAAGCCGCGTAAGTCTAGATCATCTAAGCCGCGTCAAAGAAAAGATCAGACAGAAGAGTCTAGCAATGAGATAAACGGCGATACCGAAAACAACGCCTCAAATAGTGCGGCAAATAACGCTGATGACAAGCAGGCTGACAATCAAAATAAACGTCAGCAGGATGCCAGACGCACGAATGATCGCAACCGCAACAACCGTCAAGATAGTAACCAGCAAAACAGCAGTCGTCAAGATAGCAGCCACAACGCAAACGAGCGCAATGATGCTGATGATAAAGACAGTAATACAGCAGATGAGCAAACTCGCGCAAAGCGTAAATCGCATAGCCAACGCGGCTCACGTGGCAAGTTAGAGCGCGGTGAGACACTAACAGCTGAAAATACTAAGCAACCCAATCAGCAGGCGACAACCGGTACGAACGGCCGCAAAAATCAATCGAACACGCGCCGAAATCAAGATCCTAATGAAGTCGTGCTACAAGTCAATGAAGCACCCGTTGAGCTGAAATCACCAGAAGTCGTGCACTTGTCTCTAGATGACAGCAAGTCCACACACGCTAAGACTCAATCTAGCGAAAAGCAGAGCTCAGCACATGACACGGCAAAAAATGAGCACTCAAAAGATCGTACTGCTCAACAGCCTGCGAATAAACATAGTAGCAATGAGCAGAACACTGACAAGCAGAACACCAGTGCTCAGAACGCTGATAAGAAAAGTGACGAGAAGAAAAGCACGGTAGAAACACCAGAGCGTCAGGTTAATAATGGCAAAGGTGATGCTACTAAAGCTGAGGTACAGAACGATACACCTATACATGAGCCAGTTGCTGAAAACAAAAAAGAGCCTGTAGAAGTGCAGTCAACCTCGACTAGCAACACGGACAGTCAATCAGCTAGTCCAAAGCCAGTAACTACTGAGGTAGAGCAAGCCCCAGTGACGTCGCAGCATCAGAAAGACAATACTGCTGATGATACCGGTAAGTCTGAAGAAGCTAAGAAGGTTCAAGCCAATGTCAATGACAGTCATAACGCAAGTGATAAGACCAACTCAGCACTGACGTTAACGCACGAAGCATTGTTTGCCAAACGCTATGTGACTGCTGAGAAGTTCGGTCAGGCTAGCAATGACCCACGTGTCGTTCGTAGTCAGCAAGCGCAAGTCACTCAACAATCTCAAGTAGTTGAATCAGCAGTGGCAAGCTCATCAGCTATTCGCGGAACCGTTGGTGATTTTATTCGTAAATCCTTAACAGATGCAGAGAGTCGTTTAAAAAATGACGGTGTCATCAGTTGCTTTATTGCTGCTATCGAAGCACATACGCAGCAAGCAAAACCAGCTAACGTTGAGACGAATGTCACACCGACTGCTGATACTAAAGTTGAGGACAGCAATTTTGACTTTAGCAACTATGGCTATCAGCCATTAGCGGCAGATTACCTAACGCGCTTTGAAACAATGACACAAGCAGTCAGTCAGTTTGCGGCAACACAAGGTAAAACGGATGTTGAACCACGCGCCATTGGTAAGCGTGCTAGCAACGATCCACGTGGCCAACATCCTAGTTATCAGGAGCCCGCAGTGTTGAGTCTACCTACTGAAAAGGCGACTGATACTGAGCAAACGGTTATTGAACATGATGATAACAATGTGGATGCTCATGATGTTGAGGCAAACGCTCTCTCCAACCAAGCTCAAGCACATGCTGTTAGTGCGGACAGCGAACAGTTACTAGAAGCAGAGCAAGCACTTGCAGAAGCAACTAACGAGCCGTTGAATGAAGGCACTGATATTGCTGATAGCGTAGTAGCTGAAAAGACTGACGTGCCAAGTGACGATAGCGAAGCTGCTAACGTTGAAGAGACTGACATTGAAAATATCAAGCCCGCAGATGAACCTAAGGTAGAGCAACCTACCAAAGAAGCGGGCAAAGATGACAGTCAGACTGCTAAGTCAAAAACCACGATCGCCAGTTATAAAAACATGATTGAGAATGTGGCTGAACAACTGCTGCCACAGACTGGCATGTTTAATTTGACCACGCCAAAAGTACCAAAAGCACGTAGCCGTAAGCCTAAAATGGAGCATAAAAAGCCTACACAAGCTGAAAAGCTAGAGGCTGACGATTCAGATAGCGAAAGCTAATCGTTTAATGCTCAATGCAAAAGCCCCAAAGTTGTCAGCAACTTTGGGGCTTTTTTATAAAATAAAATCACAAGCAATATAAAGCTCAAGCGTATTTAATTGGCTTAGTGGGCAGATGACGCTTTGTCGTCCTTTCCACGAATTTTTCCAATAATTGTAAAGATAGCAACGACCGCAGCACCAATGATAAAGCCAATGATGCCATTTAATATGGTCGTCGTTAAGCTCTCAAAGATACCCGTTAAATCAGCGATATCCTCCACTCCATGATGTAAGAAGCCAATACCGTGTACTAAGATACCACCCCCTACTAAAAACATCGCCAAGGTGCCAGCGATAGATAAAAACTTCATGAGTTTGGGTGCAGCCGCAAACATCACCTTTCCTAATTTTTGCTTGAACGCCCCTTCTTGTTCCATTAAATGCAGACCTGCATCGTCTATCTTCACGATACCAGCAACCAAGCCATAAATACCAATAGTAATACCGATGGCTAAAATAGAAAGCACCAAGCTTCGTTCTAATAAAGTAGCACTTGCCGTTGACCCCAAGGCAATCACGATAATCTCAGCTGACAGAATAAAATCTGTACGCACTGCGCCTTTAATTTTTTCTTTTTCAAAAGCGACCAAATCTATAGTCTCATCAGCATTGGCTTGCCGACGTGCATTTTGCTCCTCATCGTGTGGCAAAGCATGTGGCCAAAATCGATGAATGACTTTCTCAGCGCCCTCATAAACCAAAAACAAACCGCCACACATTAATAAAAAAGTGACCAGTGGGGGATAAACGGAACTAATCAAGAGTGCCGCTGGTACTAGTATAAGTTTATTAACAAATGAGCCTTTGGCGACTGCCCAAACCACTGGCAGCTCACGATTGGCTTTAACACCTGTGACCTGCTCTGCGTTGAGCGCCAAATCATCGCCCAATACGCCTGCGGTTTTTTTGGCAGCGACTTTGGTCATGACGGAAACATCATCCAATATCACACTGATATCATCAAGTAGGGTTAATAAACTGGCACCTGCCATGTGTGCTCCTTAGCAAAATTTGTTGAAATAAAGGATTAAAAAAATAATTGATATCAATAACTTTATATGAATTTTTATAAAAATCATGTTATTAGCGGTAGCCTACAAGGACGAGCATCGATATTAAATAGTACAAATGTATCTTGTTTTTTGAATTAATGCTTATTCCTACTGCTATTATTACCACCTTATCTCGCTATATAGCCTCTGACTGTTATTTACCATAAATATGTTAATATAGGCGACATTATCACCTCCCTTTTATAATTGTAAATTGTAAAAAGTCCTTCAATTTTAACCCTTTAAGACAGTATTGATACGTATTACTTTATCTAGAAATTCAGTATCATTTTTCTTAAAACGACTTCATGATTAGGCACGATGCCTACAGGACACCCATATGTCACTCCCAATTGCAAAAAACACCTTTGCCCCTAACCGCTTTTCTCGAAATAATTTATCTCGTTTTATGATGAGTGCACTGCTTGTTGTGATTGCTGCTGGCTGCTCAAACAATGCAGCCGATGCAACCAGTAACACCAGTATCGTCAATAGTAGCGATGCGAAAACCAGTACAAGTAAAGCATCTGCTGAGAGCGACGCTGCTGTGGTAAAGGCGTTACAGGCGAATTTAAATACGTCAGGCATTGAAGAAAGTATCATTTCAGCCGTACCAACAGATATGGATGGTATTTATTGGGTCACGGCGGAAGGGCTGCCGTCTTTCTTCACCGATAAGTCTGGCAAACACATTATCCAAGGTCAGATTATTGCTGTTGGCGAGGCTGCGCCCGTTGATATCAGTGCGGCCTTAGTTGCTAGTACCGCACAAGAAGCACTAAAAGCCGTCGATAAAAAAGACATGGTTATTTATCCAGCAATAGGTGAAACGAAGTCAGTGGTCTATGCCTTTACCGATGCAGACTGTGGCTATTGTCGTAAATTGCATGAAGAGATGGGTGATATCAATGCACGTGGTATCGAAGTACGTTATTTAGCATGGCCGCGCAGTCAGGAATCGGTACCAAAAATGGAAGCCATTTGGTGTAGTGAAGATCGCAAGGCGGCAATGGATCAAGGAAAAATGGGGGCTGATGTACAAGCCCCTAGCTGTGCCAACCCGGTACAAGAACACATGGCATTGGGTGCAAAACTTGGTGTGCGTGGTACTCCCGCTATCTTTACTGAAGCAGGACAGCAAGTAGGTGGCTATCTACCTGCGGCGCAGTTGGCTCAAGCCGTCGGCGCTAGCTAGGGTTCATTATATGTTTTGAGCGTTTGTGATATCTATGACGATGGCGACATTGTGTAGACGTCACAACTGCTTGTCGGTATGATACGATAAAGCGCTATGAAAAATCAGCAGCATACTTTTTATTTGAGTATTTTTTATTCAACTATAATGAGCAATCGATAAAGCTGCGACTGTCAAAATGCATGCAAATACTACAGCTAGTACCGCAAGTGCATTTGACGCTGTGACAGCGTTATCATTGTCATTATATTTAACCTCTTGAGGATACTGTGAGTAACTCCATCAAACTAGCGATACTTGGTCTGGGCACCGTCGGTACGGGCGTGATCAATCTAATCAATGACAACTTAAATGAGCTAAAACGCCGTAGCGGACGCGACATTATCATTACCGAAGTTGGTACGCGCCGTCATCGTGATGATATTGATCCCAATATTATGCAAAACAGTGACTTGATGGCAACTGCTGCAAGCGACGATGTCGATATCGTGATCGAGGTGATTGGCGGTACTACGTTAGCAAAAGATGTCATCATGCACGCCATCAAAAATGGTAAGCATGTGGTGACTGCAAACAAGGCCCTATTGGCTGAACACGGCAATGAGATTTTTGCGTTCGCTGAAGAGAATAATGTCCATGTTGCTTATGAAGCAGCAGTCGCAGGCGGTATCCCCATCATTAAGGTAATGCGCGAAGCACTCGCTGCCAATAAAATTGATTGGCTGGCTGGCATCATCAACGGTACTGGCAACTTTATCATGACTGAAATGCGTGATAAAGGTCGCCCGTTTGCCGACGTGCTCAGTGAAGCACAGGAATTGGGTTATGCAGAAGCAGACCCAACTTTTGATGTCGAAGGTATTGATGCAGCTCATAAACTGGCACTACTCGCCTCTATCGCCTTTGGTATTCCGCTGCAATTTGATAAGGTCTACTGTGAAGGCATCACTGGCATCACCTTGCAAGACGTCAACTATGCTGAAGAGCTTGGCTACCGCATCAAGCATTTGGGCTTTGCCGTACGTCGTGATGGTCAAGGCAATGATGAGGCTTCTGGTATCGAACTACGCGTGCACCCAACGCTAATTCCGCAGGATGCGTTACTGGCCAACGTCAATGGTGTGAAAAATGCGGTGTTGGTCAATTCTCATCCACTTGGACAGACATTATATTGCGGCGATGGGGCTGGGGCTGGGGCAACCGCTTCTGCGGTAATGGCCGATGTGATGGACTTAGTTCGTGTTCTAGGTAGCAAAGATAGTAACGATGAAAGCAACAGTAATCAGAACAACCATGGCCACCATGTACCGCATTTAGCATTTATCCCTGAGCAGCTATCAGACACGCCCATATTGCGCGCTGAGCAGATGATTACAGGTTATTATTTGCGCGTACACGCTTATGACAGCCCTGGTGTGTTGGCAGATATTACTCGTATCCTAAGCGATGCTGGTATCAATATCGACGCGATTTTACAAAAACCTGCGCACAAAGTTGGTCAAGTTCCCGTCATTATCTTGACACTGCCCGTGGTCGAAAGTCAGATGAATCTAGCCATCGAAAAAATTGAAAAATTAAATACCATTACTGATAAAGTAGTACGCATTCGCTTAGATGAGCTAGCATAAAGCACGCAGTTATTAAGTCTGATAGATGCTATTTAGTCGGCGTTTGGTTTTAATTCAAACAAACTCATTTAAAATACGTAAAAAGGAATAATAACGATGTCAAATGATGCAATTGTAATTTTAAACGGCGCACGTACCCCAATGGGCGGCTTCCAAGGCGCACTAAAAGATATGAGCGCAACTGAACTTGGCGGTGCTGCTATTAAAGCCGCTGTCGAACGCTCAGGTGTGGCAGTCGATAGTATTGACGAAGTCATTATGGGCTGTATCTTGACCGCAGGCTTAGGTCAAGGCCCTGCACGTCAAGCGATGCGTAATGCGGGTTTATCTGATGCGACTGGCGCTGTCACTATTAACAAGCTTTGTGGTTCAGGGCTAAAAGCAATCATGCAAGCACATGACGGCATCAAGGCTGGTAGTTTCAATGTGGCAGTCGCTGGTGGCATGGAATCAATGACCAATGCGCCATACATCATGCCAGGGTCACGTAGCGGCTATCGTATGGGACATAAAGAAGTCAAAGATCACATGTTCTTAGACGGTTTAGAAGATGCTGAAACTGGCAAACTGATGGGTATGTTTGCTCAAGAAATGGCCGATGAAAAAGGTTATACCCGTGAGCAAATGGATGAGTTTGCTATCGAATCGCTAAATCGTGCGCTCACTGCTATCAAAGACGATCACTTTAAAGACGAAATCGTACCAGTGACTTTTAAAACCCGTAAAGGTGAGCAAACCGTCGATACCGATGAGCAACCAGCGCTTGCCAATGCTGAGCGTATCCCTACTCTACGCCCAGCCTTTGCCAAAGATGGCACTATCACAGCAGCAAACGCCAGCTCAATCTCCGACGGCGCGGCGGCGGTTGTGGTCATGAAAGAATCACAAGCAAAAGCTGAAGGTCTTGATTATCAAGCGCGTATCATTGCGACCGCATCAAACTCTCGTCATCCAAGCGAATTTACCATTGCTCCGATTGGCGCGATTGAAAAAGTATTGACCAGTGCTGGCTGGTCAGTCGCTGATGTTGACCTGTGGGAAATTAACGAAGCGTTTGCGATGGTGACCATGGCGGCGATGGACGAGCTAAAAATCGACCATGCTAAAGTAAACGTCGAAGGCGGCGCTTGTGCACTCGGTCATCCAGTAGGCTGTTCAGGTGCTCGTATCTTGATCACGCTTATCAACTCTCTCAAGCGTACTGGCGGCAAAAAAGGCGTTGCGACACTTTGTATCGGAGGCGGTGAAGCCGTTGCTGTTGCTATTGAACTTGCTTAATAATTGATTATTTTAAGTATTTAGCAAGCTCAAAATGAATATATAATTTTATTTATTATTAACTTTCTTAATATCAAAAAACCGCATTGCTTATTGCTATGCGGTTTTTTTGTGTCTATTACCTCTTAAAGCACATCAAATATTGCTCTCTGTAAAAATGCGTTCATTTATACCCCAGCTGTGTTATGCCACTTACAGCCTATTACACGCAATTACTTCAAGCGCACACTTTGCTACCTTGCTCATATATCTCATAGAAAATCATGATGTTAGGATTACTAACAAGTCGATGTAGAGGCTACTCACATGGCTCGCTACACATTTTATTATAAGAATACTGTTTTTAAAATAACTAATAATGACTAACTCATAAAAAAGGAAGACAACAATGAGCCAACTAATTCGTTTAAAAGATATCCAAGCCACCCATAAAGATTTAATCGGTGATGACTATTATGACCCAACAGGCAAAACTGCTTATGGCGTCAATGAAGAAAAAATCGGCAAAATTGAAGGCGCTTTAGTAGAAGATACTACTGGTCGTATTCGTTATTTAATTGTTGATGTTGGTGGCTGGTTCAGCTCAAAGGAAGTATTGGTACCCGCCGGTTTGGCACGTATCGTTGGTGATGATGTATTCTTTGATAGCTTGACCAAGGCGCAAGTTGATGCCATGGAAGTATATGACCACGATTATCAATATAGCTATAAAGACCAATATCAAAAAGATCGTCAAGCCTTTGTCGCTGATAGCGTTCCAGTTGCAGAGCGTATGGAGATTGCAGACCATGACTATAACGCGCCAAATACCCTAGAGTTGCTAGAAGAACGTCTGACTGTCAATAAAGATCGCATCGTGGCAGGTTTGGTTAAGGTCGGCAAACATGTAGTGACCGAAGAACGCAACGTCGATGTTGAACTAGAAGAAGAGCATGCTAATATCCAGCGCACCCATGTAGATCGTCCGACAGACCGTCATATCGGTGATATTGATGGTAATCAAACCATTGAGGTTGAATTAGAAGCGGAACGTGCACGTGTTAATAAAGAAACCTACGTATCTGAAGAAGTAAACGTAGGTAAAACTACTGAACGTCATATCGAAACTATCGCTGAGACCATCCAGCGTGAAGAATTAGATATTGATGGCGATGGTAACGTAGTAGACCGCGAAGGCAACATCGTTGACCGTGATGGTATTACTGCTGAAGACGTACGCCGTGCTCGTGGTATGTAATACGCTAAACCGTCATCCTGTTTGGCTGTTATTTAAAAGAAGTTAAATAGAATAATACCAAGCAACACATGACAGTAATAAGCAGCTAGGTATTTTTACTTAGTGAACTAAGACCAGAGCATGTCTCTGGTCTTTTTTTACTTATGAGAATTAAAAATACTTAGTGATAGATGATAAAGCTAACTTGGCAAAATATGCAAAAATGACTTTTAAATATTTTATAACTATAAGGATATTATGATGACTATCAATCACGACGACAGCATCCAGAAAGACAGCTTTTTACAAGAGAGCTTACATGACAAGAAAATAGCATCAAATAACCAGAATCCTTCAATAAACCAAGTGGATGATATAGGAAGTAACAGTATAGGAAGTAATGATATAGATAGTACCAATCATAATGTTGGTCACTTGGAGCTATTAGAAGAGCGTCCTGTCGTCAATAAAGAGCGTTTAGATGTTGGCAAAGTAACGGTGACCAAGCACGCTCGTACTAAAACTATTGATGTGCCCATTGAGTTGGTAGAAGAATATATTACTATTCGCACTGAATACCACGATGCGAAAAGTCAGGACTTATTATCAGGTAATTATGACGAACAAGATATCTTGCGTCATGTTGAGCCATCGTTAGATAGCAAGGCGGTCGTTACCGTAAATGGTAAACAGATCGAAATTGGTGATGAACCTATTGAAATTGTCTTATCACGTCAAGTGGCTACCATTACTAAAGACACTTATGCTATCCAAGAAATCGATATCAATAAGACTACTCATACCCATACAGATAGTATCCAAGTAGAGCTTAAGCATGAAGAATTAGATGTGAAGGAAGAGGGATTTTTGGCACATGAGTCTAGCACCACTCCTGATAAATAATTTTGCTGACTCTTCAAAACTAGACATAAAAAAAAGCAACGATGACGTTGCTTTTTTCGTGATTGCTTACTTGTTACGAGGTTTTCTTACATTCGTAAGTGCTGACATTCGCGGCATCTGCACCTGCTGTACGCATCACACCAGTCTCACGCGCTTCATGTGCTACACGCCACTGGGTAAAACCCTCACTGCCATCAAGAGCTGTTGCTACTTCAAACACTTCTGGATTACTGGCTTCATTGGTTTTACTTAATGTCACAGTACCCGTATCTGTCGCGATGACCACTTGCTTGGCATCTTCTTTATAAGTTGCGTTAACTTTTAGCTCAGGTGAGCACAGATAAGCTATTTGATTGACGCCACTATTGACGGAAGCTACGGTATCATCCTGTACTTCACTAAGCGATGCATCCGCTGTATCGACAACCACCTCATTGGGCTCAGCAGGTTCAGCTGACATTGGAACCGTTTCTTCGGTATGGGCACCATCATCTATACCCGCCTCTGTCTCAGACTGTTGCTGACAAGCACTAATCGTCAGGACGCCAGCAAGTAGGCCAGTCAGCGCCACAGAGGTACGCAACTGTTTTAATAACTCTATAGTCATAACACTCTCCCAAATAAATATGTTAAACACTATAGCGTGTCCATAAATTCACGCCTATGTTGAATTTGTAAGCAATCAATACAAAATATAGCCAACGCATTTGTGAAAAGTTAACTTCACTATCTAAACATAATATAGTCGGTTCAAAATAAATGAGAGAAAAAGACAGCGAGCAAATACAGAAAAGCCCTTATCTAAAGTAGATAAGGGCTTTTCTGTATTCGCTTATGGCTGCTATATTTTACCATGACATTGCTTGTACTTAAGGCCTGAACCACAAGGGCATGGGGCGTTACGACTGATATTCATACCAGCGTATGGGTCTGCCTCATTGGAATTACTGCCACTACCTACCATAGCACTACCAGCAAGATTGCGATTTTGCGCGGCGGCTTTGTCAGCACCACTATCCATATTATCAATATCATTATGCTCGAACTGCATTTGCATATGAGCAGCATTCTCACGCTGCTGTATTTCCAGCGCTTCTAGCTCTTCTTTGGTCGGAATATGCACACGTGATAAATCTTGAACTGTCTCAGATTTAATTGCGCCAAGCATCATTTGGAACAGCTCAAATGATTCACGCTTATATTCTTGCTCAGGGTTTTTCTGTGCATAACCACGCAGATGAATGCCTTTACGCAGCTGATCCATTTGGGTCAAATGCTCTTTCCAATGCTTGTCTAAACTTTGCAGCATAAAGTGACGCTCAAGCTGAGCAGCATCTTTTTCACCCATCTGCTCACGGCGACTGTGATAGCGATCGATAGCTGTTTGGATGATTTTGGCACGTAAGCCTTCTTCATCTAAGCGGCGATCTTCATCAAGCCAATCATTGATAGGCATGGTAATCTTAAATTCATTTTCAAGCTCGTCTTCTAAGCCATCAATATTCCATTGGTCATCGATAGAACCTGGCGGAATAAATTGGTTAATCATGGCGTTATAGACTTCTTCGTGCATAATTTCAATGGCTTCCAGCAAATCCATCTCTGCTAGCAAGTCGTCACGCTGACCATAAATAACTTTACGCTGCTCATTGGCGACGTCATCATATTTCAACAGATTTTTACGCGCATCAAAATCGCGGCTTTCTACTTTACCTTGGGCATTTTCAATCGATTTTGAGACCATTTTATGCTCAATGGCTTCATCTTCTTTAAGCCCCATGGCACGCATCATATTAACAACGCGGTCACCGGCAAAGATACGCATCAAGTCATCTTCGAGCGATAAAAAGAAACGCGACATCCCAGGGTCACCTTGACGACCCGCACGACCACGTAACTGGTTATCGATACGACGTGATTCATGGCGCTCAGAACCAATGATATGTAAACCGCCAGCCGCAACCACTTGGTCATGCTTGACTTGCCATTCTGCTTTCAGACGTGCCATTTCTTCAGGACTGACCGAATCGATATCTTCAATAAACGACTGCCAGTTACCACCAAGGATAATATCGGTACCACGACCCGCCATGTTAGTCGCGATCGTTACCGATTTTGGACTACCCGCCTGAGCAATGATTTCGGCTTCACGCTCGTGTTGTTTAGCGTTTAGGACGTTATGCTTGACGCTTTCTTGATCGAGCAAATAAGACAACTCTTCACTGGCTTCAATCGTTGCTGTACCGACCAATACTGGCGCACCTTTGGCTTGAATTTCTTTAATCTCGCGGATAATACCTTTGTATTTGCCTAGCTTGGTTAAGAAAATCTGGTCATCCATATCTATACGAGCAATCGGCTCGTGCGTTGGGATGACAATGACATCTAAGTCATAAGTGGATTTAAATTCTGCCGCTTCGGTATCAGCGGTACCTGTCATGCCTGATAATTTTTCATACAAACGGAAGTAGTTCTGGAACGTCGTGGTTGCAAGCGTTTGGTTTTCTGCTTGAATTTCGACGTTTTCTTTGGCTTCTACCGCTTGATGCAGACCTTCTGACCAACGGCGACCAGGCATGGTGCGACCGGTGTTTTCATCAACGATAACCACTTCGCCGTCATCGACGATATAGTGCACGTTTTTAACAAACACATGATGGGCACGAATGGCAGCTTGTACGTGAGCCAATAATGGCAAACGACTTGGGCTATATAAACTTTCATTTTCGCCCAACTCGCCGACTTCGATTAAGAAGCGCTCAATTTTTTCATAGCCTTTTTCGCTGATTTCAATCTGGCGATTCTTTTCATCAATCCAGAAGTCTTCTTCTTCGTTATTCTTATTGGCTTCTTCATCTTTTGAGCGAATCAGCACAGGGATAATGGTATTAATCAGCGCGTACATACGTGAAGAATCTTCGGCTTGACCTGAGATAATCAGCGGCGTACGAGCCTCGTCGATTAAAATAGAGTCAATTTCATCGATAATACAGAAGTTTAATGGACGCTGCTTTTTCTCTTTTAAACTAAAAACCATGTTATCGCGCAGATAATCAAAGCCGTATTCGTTATTGGTACCGTAAGTGATATCCGCTTGATAAGCGTCGATTTTTTCTTGTGGCGGCTGCTGTGAATAAATAACACCAACGGTCATGCCCAAAAAGCCAAATAATGGACGGTTCAATTCAGCATCACGCGCTGCCAAATAATCGTTAACTGTAACCAGATGGACGCCTTTGCCACTGATGGCATTGAGGTACATGGCCAAAGTACCCATTAGGGTTTTACCTTCACCCGTTTTCATCTCAGCGATTTTGCCTTCGTGCAAGGTGATACCACCGATCAGCTGCACATCATAATGACGCATACCATTGACGCGTAATGACGCTTCACGGCAGACTGCAAACGCTTCTGGTAGTAATGCATCTAAGCTTTCACCATTTTGGTGGCGTGCTTTAAACTCTTCAGTTTTTTGTTGTAATTGCTCATCAGATAGGGCTTGTACCGCAGCCTCTTGTGCGTTGATTTTGCTGACCACTTTGCGCATACGTTTTAATTCGCGCTCGTTTTTAGTGCCAACCACACTGCCTATAATCTTTGATAACATAATTTTTTGACCTATGGAAATATTCGATAATTAGTGCGCATTAGCCAAAGCTTCGCCCGCTGCCGCCTTGTCATTACAGTCATCATCTGACTCAGTACCTGTTGTTAACAAAGCACCTCTTAACAAAACACTGATTAATAAGGTACTGCCTAATGAAGTGTCGCCTAATGAAGTATCGCCTAATGAAGTATCGCCCAATTAAGTGTGACGTCATTATATATGGTTATGACGCCGATGGATACAAGGGCAGCGAGTAGATATTTGCCGACGTAAAAGCACAGCAGGACGTGCTAAAATAACACTGACACTTTCACACTTCTTAGTTTTTTGACTGCTAAATTTGCGCGCTATGATAAACCTTTAATAAAGCTATTTTGGTAAAAATCAACCAGAATTCCATAAATCACCCACTCATAAGCGAGTGTTTTTCTCATCTATTTTTTTGCGCTGATATGTATATACCGTTGTTCATTTAACGCCAGCTTACTAAAAAATCCTTTTAAGCATTATAAGAGACTCTGCATGACCGCTAAACCATCCGCTCAAAACACCAACGCCGCAAAACCTACTCCGTCAAAGTACGCAATATCAAAACAACAGACCGCTGCACCTTTGACCTCCGATCAGTTGATGGTAGGCGATGCCGTTTATCACTTGGCAGACCATACGCCAATGATGGTGCAATATCTAACCATGAAAGCCAACTATCCACAAGCGTTACTGCTGTACCGCATGGGTGATTTTTATGAGTTATTTTTTGATGATGCCAAGCGCGCGGCACAAATATTAGACATCACCTTGACTCGCCGTGGTACGGATAAAGCAGGCAACACCATTGCCATGGCAGGTGTGCCTTTTCATGCGGCCGATAGCTACATGGCAAGGTTGATAGCTGCTGGGCAAACCGTCGTTGTGTGTGAGCAAATCGACGACTCAGCCACTGGCAATACGAGTAATCCGTCTAATGCTCTGACGATGGGCGATAAGCAGAAAAAAGATAAAAGCAAATCTACTGCTGGCAGTATTATGCGCCGTGAAGTGGTTAAAACGCTGACCGCAGGAACGATTACTGATGATGCTTTAATTGCGCCCAATCATACGCCAACTGTGGTCGCCATTGATATCGAGATACCTAAATCGAACAGCAAACAACCTGTGCAAGCTGCCATTAGCCAAATGGATTTAGCTGCTGGAACACTAACGACGCAAACGCTTAGTGCCAGCTATAATAACAGCCATGATGATATTGAAAGTTTGCAAACCCAAATGCTCACGGTACTGGCACGCTTTGCGCCCAGTGAATGTATCATTAGCGAAGCACTTGACGACAGTATCAACGAAGACTGGCTGCTGTGGCTCCGTCAAAATCTCGACTGTCCTATTATCGAAGTGGCGGCCAATGACTTCCACCGTGAGCATGCTAGCGCAACCCTTTGCCAGCAGTTTGACGTGCAACGCCTTGATGGACTAGGAATCAATGACGCACTTCTTGCCCAATCTAGCTGTGCGGCGCTAATACATTATGCGCGGCAAACTCAGCAGCGTCACGTGCCACAACTTAACCAGCTTATCGTTGAGTACAGTGACGATTATTTAATTATTGATGCCAATAGTCAGCAAAATCTTGAGCTATTTACACCCGTTAGCAGTAATGGTACATCATTAATATCTGTCCTTAATCATTGCCAAACGCCGATGGGTCGACGCTTACTCGTGCAGCAAATGAAACGCCCACTGCGTCAGCATTCGCGCATTAATTCACGCCTAAATGCGATAACCAGTTTGTTAAATACTGATAATCACTTTAGCGAAAATCAAAACATTCATCAAAATCTAGAAAGTAGCTCCTTAGTCACTAGTTTACGCGAGACTTTACATGCTATCGGTGATATGGAACGTATTAGTAGCCGTATTGGGCTAATGAGTGCTAAACCGCGTGACCTGCGTAAACTTGCTGATGGTATTGCTAGTAGCGCCCAGCTTACGACTCTACTGACGAATGCAGGTATTAGCCATGAGCAGGCAGGACTGTTACCGATGCTGATGCAGCAATTGCCTGCACAGTTACCTGCCGTACAGACAGTGGCTGAGCTGATTGAACGAGCCATTATCGCAGAACCGCCCGCGCATATTCGTGATGGTGGCATGCTAGCCGCAGGTTTTGATGCTGAGTTTGATCGCCTGACTCATCTGCATGACAATATCCAAGTGACATTGGATGAGATGGTAGAACGTGCGCGTCAAGAGAGCCAATTACCCAGTCTAAAAGTGGGTTTTAATAAAGTGAGTGGCTTTTATTTTGAATTGCCTAAAATGCAGGCAAAGAATGCACCGGCGCATTTTATCCGGCGGCAAACGCTAAAAAGTAGCGAGCGATTTATCACTGACGAGCTAAAAACAGTCGAAACTGAATACCTAAGCGCGCAAAGCTTAGCATTAACTCGTGAAAAGCAGCTGTATCACGAACTCTTAAGTGAACTCAGCAACCATTTAGCCGAACTGCAACAACTGAGCGCTGCTATCGCCCAAATAGACGTTCTCAGTAATTGGGCGCAGCTTGCGACTACTTATAACTGGCAGTGTCCAGTCATGAGTAATGACTCAAAAGATAATAGTGACTTAGATAGGGGCTTAGAAAACAGTCACTCAAAAAATGGCTTGAATAATAACAGTCAAACCAGTATCGATATCAAAGCAGGTCGTCATGTCGTCGTCGAAGCCGCACTAAACCCTGTTCATACCCACAGCAATACTCCTACCAAGCATAGCAGCCATTTTGTCGCCAATGATTGTGCATTAGGCAGTCATGCAAACCCTGAAAGACTGCTGATGATTACTGGTCCTAATATGGGTGGCAAATCGACCTATATGCGTCAAACCGCGCTGATTGTTCTACTCGCCCATTGCGGCAGCTTTGTGCCAGCAGCTAGTGCTTATATCGGTGAGATCGATCGTATTTTTACCCGTATTGGTTCAGCGGATGATTTAGCAGGCGGCAAATCCACATTTATGGTGGAAATGATTGAAACGGCTAATATTCTCAATCAAGCAACCAATAAATCGTTGGTACTGATGGATGAGGTCGGACGCGGCACAGCGACCACTGACGGTTTGGCCATTGCTCATGCTTGCGTCAATCGGCTGCTAGAGATTGGCTGCCTGACATTATTTGCCACTCACTACTTTGAGCTGACAAAATTGGCGGAAAACTATAAAGAAAGTAGTGGAAGCAATGACAAACTCATCCGCAACGTCCATGTCGCCGCTAGTGAAATCGATGGTCAACTGCTACTACTGCATCAAATCAAAGACGGTGCCGCAAGCTCTAGTTTTGGTCTGCATGTGGCAAAAATGGCAGGGATTCCTACCCAAGTACTTGATGATGCCAAGCGTTACTTAGCCGATAACTTAAAATTAGACCCTAGCAGGGTAGAAAACGTGATAACTCTTGATGACAAAAATGAATTAACTAAGTCAGTAAATGATAAATGCGACCATATGAATTATCATGAAATAGAGAAAGCCGATATAAAACTCACCAATCAATCTCAAATAATGACTGATATTCCACAACAAAATCAGCTGTTTAGCTTACAGGATGAACTTAGCGCGATTGATCCTGATAGTCTAACGCCAAAACAAGCGCATGATTTACTCTATCATTTAAAGAAAATCATTAGTCATTAAAGGGAATTGTCAATTAGCCGTAAAGGCGTTAAAATATGCCTTATTTTTCAACTATTCTATGTAGCCCTTATCGTTGATTCAATTTAAAAGAAAATCATGGCAACCAAGTGCAGATGTATCAATGATACTTCAAGCACGGTGAGCACAGTAACTCTTTTAAAAAGGATGAACTATATCAGCCAATCCAATAACAGGTAGACCTCACTATGACCTTTGTCGTTACAGATAACTGCATTCTTTGCAAATACACCGACTGTGTGGAAGTCTGTCCTGTGGACTGCTTTTATGAAGGCCCGAACTTCCTCGTCATCGATCCTGACGAGTGCATCGACTGTGCGCTATGCGAGCCTGAATGCCCTGCCAATGCGATCTTCTCAGAAGATGAAGTACCAAAAGGGCAAGAGATGTTTACTCAGCTAAACGAAGAGCTGGCACAAAAATGGCCAAACATCACAGAAATGAAAGAGCAAATGCCAGAAGCGGCTAAGTGGGATGGCGTGGAAGGTAAGATTCAGTATTTAGAGAAGTAGTCAGTTCTTTAAAACTGCTTAAAGTATTAAAATAAAGAAAACCATCTAACGGCAATACGCGGTTAGGTGGTTTTTTATTGTTTAAAATTTAAAAATATTATTGACATTCTTTCGGTAGATAGGCTTTTGGAATTCCTGCAGATGGGCGGCACTGCCACGATCCATCGGCAGCTCGGTCAAGGCTCAAAGATTGACCTTGGATATAAGATAAATTTTGAATATTACAAATGATGGCGTTTGGCGTAGTATTGCCCACAATGGGAGCTGTGACCGTAAACTGACAATATTTGGTCTGTGCTGGCATATTAAGACCGCTAGGACTAAAATCTGTCACTCCTGCACCATCATCCATCAGTATCTGATACGGTAGACGAAAGTGATTAATCTCTTGATAAACGGTCATGACTTGTGTCTTTCTGACCTGTGTCTGATAGCTGACTGTCGCTGTCACCGCAAGTATACCGATGATAGCAACGGCTATCATTAGCTCTATCAGGGTATAGCCAGACTGAGTGGCTATACGACGTCGTAAATGACAATTTTGGACAGCTGGCAGGTAAGGTTTCATCGCGTTATAGTCGATTATAAGTATAACGCTATGGTGCAGAGAGTATGCCAGTTGGGTTTGAGCATATTTTAAACACAAAAAAACCAAACAGAGCGTTTGGTTTTTTGGGTATTCGATAAGAAATTTTGTAGGCTGGGTGTTTAGTCCAAACTTTTAACCTTGCATAATTATAAGAAATGCTATTCAAAGCATTTCCCTTGCGAAGCTGAAATTGCAGTGTAATTTTTTAACGCTTCTTAGGCTAAAAGCCCAGCCTACGCTTACTTAAATTAGTTCGCGATCACTGCTTCTGTACAGGTGTTTGGGCGTACAGAATCTATAAGATTAGATTCACAAGACCAATCACCACCATTAGCAGGATCATAAATAAAGTTTACCTTCTGGCCAGCCACTTTATCATTAATATCATCTCTAAACGTAGCTGTTAAAGTACAAACGTCGCCTGTAGCTTTACCTGTTATATTTTTAACATATTTACCATCTAATTTAAGATCACTATTATTTGATAATGCACCTGCTATAACTGGTGGCTCATAATTATCCCCATCTGCTGGTACACCCACTGCATCCTTTGCTTCTTCAGCACTACAAGCTTTCTCCATACCAATAGAGCTACTAGTATCAACAATTATAGGCTTTAATCCACCTAAAAGAGTAATTGCCTCTGTCGCTTGTGCTTTTGCGGTATAATTTTGATAAGCAGGAAGAGCAACCGCTGCCAAGATACCGATAATAGCAACAACGATCATTAGTTCGATTAAGGTAAAACCTTTTTGAGCGTTCATAGACTTGTCCTTTAACATAAGGTGACAGCACATCAGTGAAACTGTCGGTAATCAATAGTAATGATGTCAGCCGCCATAGTGACGATCTGACTGTCTTAGTTATATTGCTGCAGGTAGTGTGCCAAGTTTTTAAGATAATTTAGAAATATCCCTACATATTTTTAACATTGAAGCTATAACTTACGCTTTGCTGTCACATTCATATTTCCCAGTATCATACACTACTGTCTGAAATTTTTTATTTATATAATTTATTGGTAATGTAGGTACTGATGTATTGAGTAAGCAAAGAATATTGCCAGTTTATTGCTGAAAATTGTCAGCTTATGTAATTCATGGACATTGGACATAATTACAGCTGACATTTTTTGTCAGTTCATTATTCAATTAAGCTTAACTGTTACTTATTCTATTTTTCACCATTGCCACATTTTTTTGTAGTTCCTATAAAACGGCATTCTATGCCTTGGCTATCTAAAGTCAGACTACCATCGTTCGCCATACGCTGATCTGCAACTGGTATTGCTCTAATTATCCAGTCACGCCCTCCTAATGTAACAGTACTTGTCGTCCAGCTTGTCTCTCCCCATGTTCCTGTACCAACTATGACTGTATAGAGCCCCGTTCCTGAACTGGGAAAACTCACACTACCATCAGTTGCAGGCGTGCCTGACAATACAGAAGATAAAGGTATTCTGTCATAACGCTTGTAGTTTATTTTATTAGACTCGATGCGACTGGCGATTTGCTGCATCTCTACCATCATATCCGCACGATTGGTTCTCTCTACGTAGCTTTGATAGCTTGGATAAGCGATAGCCGCTAGTATTCCTATGATAGCAACGACGATCATCAGCTCTATCAGCGTAAATCCTGCTTGCTGCATTGACTGAGTAGATGAGTTCCGCTGTAGGGCGAGCTTTTTTGCCGCTGCTGACAACATTACCATATCGTCGCTCCTGTACAATCCGCCTCTGTGATATCAAAACTACTATTACTCGCACAACGCAGGCCTTGGCTTGATAGCAAAAAGCTATCGGCCCCTACTAGATCAACGGGCGTTGCCATCATGATCCAATTGTTGGCTCGTCCACTGCCTTGATGCAAAGTACTAAAAGTCGTAGGTCCTGTCAGATGTCCCAACGTAATCACATAACGTGGATTGGTGTTTGGTTGATTGATCGCACCTGTACTATCGGCGATATTATCTGACTGAGGCTTAAAACCCTTATAGGTGAGTGCTTTTGCACGCCATTGCTCAAGCTCGTTACTCAGTGCTAGCATCTTGCGCTGTACGTCTGCTTCCGCATTGCGAATAATAAAAGCGCGATAGCTTGGTATCGCAATCGCTGCCAAGATAGCAACGATTGCCACGACGATCATCAGCTCTATTAATGTAAAACCTATCTGCCGAGTCGGATAGCTATTCGCTCTAGTTGACATATCAATGTTCCATCCAGCTTAATGGATTGATACGTTTGTCGGTATTGATACCACTCCCCACGCCGCAGCTTGGCCCGACACATTCATTAAAAATATCGTCGTAATTACCACAGTTACCATCTGGGCAGATGAGGTCAGGTTTACAGTCATCGCCTTCACAGCGATTGACGATACTTGAGAACACGGCAGTATCGTTGTATTGACTGATAATATTATCAACAATACCTGAGCCTGCAATGAAGGTTGAGCGTGGTGTTGCCACATCTTCTGAACAGCTACCAAAAGGTAGACAGGTACGTTCGCGCTGGGTTGAGCCTTTAACACCAGCACTACAGGCTTGAATATCCTGCCCTTCATCAGGGTTATACGTCGAGGATATCAGTACACCAGCGATAGCATCCGGCTCATTAAACATCTTGAGCTTATATGTACTGCCAGTTACCTCACCATCATCCCAATAAGTAAATGGCATATACCAGCCTTGTACCTTATTCTTGATAATATTCTGTCTGATGCCATTATTACCGATATCTGCAACAGAAAATTTCAGTTGTTGGAGCTTATTATTTGTCGTCTCATCATCAAACTCTCCAACCTCAATGACTGGGGTCCGTAGACTGATCGTAGATGCTGCATCACTATCATAATCAAATAAATCTCTACGACTGACATCTTTATCTATGACAGTATATAGCGCATCAGGGATGCTCCTCTCTGCCGATACTGGGCTACTGCGATCGCCTGTACCTACTGTTATCATCGCTTGTACGCCTGAGTAGGTGCCAGTATTATCAGCAGCTTTGTTATAGCCATATTTACCGTTATAAAAAGTAATCAGTGGACGTTCGTAAATACGTGGGGGTGCATCGTTGCCGGTCGCTTGATCGCTGACATCTAGCACTTTTACCACACGGTCTACTTTGAAGTTTCTCGTATCTTTATTGTTATTGATATCAGCGCGCCAAACTTGTCCACCTAGATCAGCGAAGTAGATATGATCGTTCAGACCGTCATAGTTACGGTCTATCGCTCGCACTTGCGTCACGACGCTGTGCTTTAAGTCATTGGCTTTAGAGTATTGCAACGAGGAACTGCGAGAAGTACTGTTTTCTGAACTGCCCTGATTACTTGCCCACCATAATAGTTTGCCATTATCAGCAGAAGTTTTTACCGTCTCTTCTTTGCTATCCTCATCTGTTTCGACTTCTCCCATCTGTACCATGTACACAGCGTTGCCTTGAGCCTTTGATTTATCAGGGCAACTTTCGCTATTTGCGTTATTCCCTAATTTAAATTGTGAATTCTCATAACAGGCGTCATAGCCTCCGGGTAAGAAGCTCACCATCACACGCTCGCCATTACGTTTGACATAGCCAAGGGTAGGTTTACCCCATGTCTGCCCCATACGTGCATAGGCTTCTTGTTCAGGTGATGTGTTATTAATGACACCATTTTTATTACCGCTCAATGCTACTGTGTTATCACCCTTTTGGCGATTGGCATAGTTTGACCCTACACTATAGATCATCTTAGGAGCTTTGACGTCTGAAACATCTAAAGCGTAATACATTGACCCGCCCATACGTAAGCCGCCAAGTGCAAAGCTCTGCGCCGCTTCGTAGGTATTGATCGTCTTTGCCTCGTCATCCTTACCTTCAGTCTTTGATTTGGTCGTGTATGCCACATAAGTCAACCAAGGCGCATCGACGCCATAAGGATAGCTACCGTCTACAGCAGTGCCGTTACCCGTGCCAGCCAATGCATCTGGCTGCAAATCAAGGATTTGTTTGGGTACAAAAGTAAAGGTTTCTTTACCCGTGCTGTCATCTAACATATGTAGGGCACCGTCCATAGAGCCATAGATGATATAGTCTTTACGTTTACTGGTGTCAAATTGTCCAGAGGCGTCGACTGCTACCGATTGAGTAATAAGCTGCGGTATAGAGTGCAGCACGCCACCGATATTTTTTAGATTTTTATTTTGTGAAGCACTCAGCTCTGTATCGTCTGTGACAGTACCTTGTGCGCTATAGCCCATGAACTTAAGCAATGCGAGTTTTTTAGCGTTGTTGTTTTCAGCTCCATTAGTTAAGGAGGCAAAGTTGACTGGCTTTTTATTAGTGACTTTGAGATTGGTTAAGCTACTACCCGTATCAACGAATAAGTTTCTGTCACCTACTGTCGATGCGTTGGCGCCTTCTAATATCTGTTGATAAGCACCACCAATTTGCGGCAGTCCACCATCAGGTTTTGTGGTATCAGGCCGAATGATATTGATCGTATTCCATAAGTCGTAAGTACCAGCATTATTATTTATATTATTTTCATCAATATTGTCTCGTGAAAACAAACCTGTATTATCAGCAAAGACGAAATCCCCCTCTTTACCGACTAGCGTACCGTTTTTTACATTATATTTTTTGAGGTTACCATTCCATAATCGTTGTGAGCCAGGTGCCGGTTCAAGAATCGGCAAATAAGCAAATTTACGCGACTTCAGACCGCCTAGACTATCGAGTGGTACAGACATGGTCCCTGTTGATATCGGATCAATCTCAGCACTACCCACATCTTCAATGAATGACTTTAAACTGCTCGCGATGTCCTTCGACTCAGCAGCATAATAAAACCCACCTTGTCCATAACCATAGCCTTTTTCGCCAAGTTTACATAGATTCTGTGCATCTTTGTTTACACCAGGGAGTTCACATTGATAGACTTCCACTGTCTCAACCTTGCCGCTATGTAGTGGTCAACTAATTTAGGACACCTAATAAGAGGTTTTTATTAAAGTAACGT
>NZ_JABASR010000009.1 GCF_016107525.1 Psychrobacter aquimaris
CAATGGTAGTGTGGATTCGTCCATGTGAGAGTAGGTCATCGTCAGCTCTCTATTCTAAGTAAAAGCCCCCTCTGTGAAAGCAGAGGGGGCTTTTCTTTGTGCGGGGGTTTGGTTGGAATTATCCTCACGTCGGTTATTTTTTTCAATCACCTTTTACGTTTGCAGAGAATAGATAAAATTGTTCATAACCAGAAATTTATTATAGTAAGCTTTTCTAATGAATTTTTATTGTTGGTTGATACTTATTAATGCTAGATTTACATGACTATAAAATCACAGTATTGCTTAATAAATAAGGATATTTATGTTGGCCACTATATTATCAATAATTGCTGTTCTCATAGGGCTGGGAAATTTATGGCTTTCCAATGAACAATGGAAGAAAGTCAAAGCTAAAATTGGTATGTTGAGCGATACAGGTAAAGTATCTGAGATTCTTCCAGCTTGGTATACGAGAAGAATGATGATGGATCAGTGGTATTTTGGTTTAGTAACTGCTGATGGTCATACTATTGCAATTGGAAGTATCACAGCAATATCTGATAACGGAAAATGGATGGATGTAGAGCTATTGACATCTGACGAATTGCCCCAGAGAACAGAAACTAAGTTTATTACAGCAGTAGCTGATGATAGAAGAAGCGCTTCAATCCAAATAGAACAAATTGTTATGGCATACGAAATTATGACTAGCTAGAAGTGACATATAAAATACTAAGTTAACAATTATTTTTTCATTCGTCTTATTCAGTTATAGATATAACGCCGTTGTTTGGGTACTAAAAGACGTTAATGCTCTCTGAAAAACTATTAGAGTAAGAGAAGCGTAGCTCCCTTTTTATTAATGTTCAACAAAAGTTTTTTATATCTAAATAAAAGCTAAGTGAATAAAGCTAAGTGAATAAAGCTAAGTGAATAAAGCTAAGTGAATAAAGCTAGGTGAATAAAGCTAGGTGAATAAAGCTAGGTGAATAAGGAAGTATGCGTGTCAATTTGGTTGCTAGTTCTAATATCGTTTTTGCATATTACTATTGGCGGTGCTTTTACCACTGGGTTTCTTTTTTATATTTGTGCAGAAAATAGCCCAAGCTTAACCAAAATTGAGAATAATGTTCTCTTTACCTTGCTGATTGGATATGCAGCTTCGCTTGTAATCAGTGTTGGAATGGCTATTTATTTTTATGTATTTACTACTAGCGATTTATATTATTGGTGCTTTGCCATACCGTGGGGACTACTGATTCTACTATTAGGTTATTGGGCATATATTTTAGCCAAATTTAATGCATTCTGAGGATGCTGTTAGCATGTCTGATCTCGTTAATTACTTCTTAAAACAACTCACCTATCTCAAAGTCTTCCTCAAAATCAAATCCTAGCTGCTCGTTTTTACGCAGCCGCATGAGCTCGATACGCAGCTTACGTCCAGCGATAAGCCTTAGCACCTCGCGTTGCTGCTCTGTCGTCATATGATGCCATCGTTGGCGCTCGGCTCGACTGCGCAGGCAACCAAAGCAATAGCCTTTTTTATTGCTTTGACAGACACCGATACAAGGGTTGTCAATGTCGAACAGCTCAAACTGTTGATTCATGGCGACTCCATTGCTATTACCGTCATTCCTTTGACTGGCACAAAACCATTATGACAATATTATTATGTCGCAAATACCAACTAATAGTGTGCCGTTTTATTGTTATTATTTTTTTGCATTGGGTGCTATGCTTAGCGTCACTGGTCTATATAAGACAATCATAACAAAATTAATAAGTGAGATGATACGTGAACCTGATTTATATCCATGGACTGGACAGCGATGCGAACTCTACCAAAGGGGTGTTGTTAGAAAAATACTGCCAGCATCATCATCCTGATATCACTGTGCTGCGTCCTGATTTGAACAAATCCCCTGCGCAAGTGCATGAGCAGCTGTTGTCATTGATAGAAGGGTTGAACAATAGCAAAGATGAGCAGACAGGATCGTTCAATACGGTACTAATCGGTAGCTCATTGGGTGGGTATTTTTCTACCTTAATCAGTAATCAAATAGGTTGCCCTACACTATTGCTAAACCCTAGTATTCAACCTCATATCACGCTACAACGTTTTTCTGACATCTCAGTATCAAGTCAAGAAAGCAGTGATGAGTTATCTCATAGTAACGTCCTGCATACGACGGCAGGTGGCTGGGCTATTACTCACTCAGATTTACAATGGTTTGCAGATCATCAAATTTCTCAAGTAACTTATCCCAATAAAGTTGCTGTACTGCTTAAAGAAGGTGATGAGCTACTAAGCTCTGAATTGTCTAAAGCCTTTTATCAAGGGCAGGGCGCAGCGGTAACGGTACAGGCGAGTGGCGATCATCGCTTTAGTGATTTTGGTGAGCAGCTACCGATGGTGATAGAGATGCTACGAAAGTTAGTAAAGTCTTAGATAGACGACATTATATGACGTGAACGATGGACTATTGACCTTAACGTCGCTGTTTTTCGTTATAATGGTTTCATAGAGTTAAACGCACGTGAATAGTTAAGGATGCATTTGTGAGTCAATATAATGCGCAATCGTTAGAAGTTTTAGAAGGACTTGAGCCAGTACGTCGTCGTCCAGGTATGTATACCGATACCACGCGCCCGAACCATCTGGCGCAAGAGGTCATTGATAACTCGGTGGATGAAGCGTTGGCGGGTTATGCCAAAACCATCAAGGTGCAGCTGCACAGTGATGGCTCGCTATCTGTCGAAGATGACGGGCGCGGTATGCCGACTGATATTCATCCTGAGTTTGGTCAATCTGGTATTGAGCTGATTTTGACCCGTTTGCATGCTGGTGGGAAGTTTTCGACCTCTAATTATGAGGTGTCAGGTGGTCTGCACGGGGTGGGTATCTCTGTCGTTAATGCTCTATCCACGCGCGTTGAGGTGACGGTATGGCGTGATAGTACGCAGTTTGATATGGCGTTTGAGAACGGCGCAGCCGTGACGCCATTGACGGAAGCGGTCAGCTCAAACAAACGCAAACGTGGTACTAGAGTGCATTTTTGGGCAGATGGTAGTTTCTTTGATACGCCCAAGTTTAATGTGAAGCAGCTCAAGCACAATCTAAAAGCCAAGGCCGTTTTGGCAGCTGGACTGACGATTGAATTCACCGATGATATCAATGATGAAAAGGTTGTTTGGCAGTTTACCGACGGGGTCGTCGAGTATCTAAGTGAACAGTTAGATGGTCTTGAAACTTTACCTGAAGCACCGTTCTATTATAATTACGATGCGAAAGCGGGCGAACGTGCTGCCATTACCTTTGCGTTGTCTTGGTTGCCTGATGGTGGCACGCCGATTCAAGAAAGCTATGTGAACCTGATCCCGACGGCTCAAGGCGGTACCCACGTCAATGGACTGCGCACGGGCATCTTAGAAGCATTGCGTGAATTTTGCGATATTCACAACTTATTGCCACGTAGTGTGAAGCTGACGGCAGAAGATGTCTGGGATGGGGTGAACTATATTCTCTCTCTCAAATTCTCTGAGCCGCAGTTTTCTGGACAAACCAAAGAGCGCCTATCGAGTCGTGAAGCTGCTGGTGCCGTACAGACATTGGCAAAAGATGCCTTTAGCCTGTGGTTAAACCAGCATGCTGACATGGGCACGCAAATTGCGGAATTGGCGATTAATAAAGCAGGACGTCGCCTAAAATCAGCCAAAAAAGTCGCCCGTAAGAAAATTACTCAGGGCCCCGCACTGCCTGGTAAGTTGGCAGACTGTCGCGGCGATTTGCGTGATGGTGCGGAGCTGTTCTTAGTAGAGGGTGATTCGGCTGGCGGTAGTGCTAAGCAAGCACGTGATCGTCACTATCAAGCGATATTACCTCTGCGCGGTAAAATCCTAAATACATGGGAAGTATCATCAGACACGGTGCTATCAAGCCAAGAGATTCATGATATCGCCATTGCAATCGGTGTGGATCCTGCCTCTGATGATCTGTCCGAGCTGCGCTATGACAAGATATGTATATTGGCGGATGCTGACTCTGATGGCCTGCACATTGCGACACTTATTTGTGCATTATTCGTCAAGCATTTCCCTGCGCTGGTGGATGCTGGTCATTTATTCGTCGCCATGCCGCCGCTATATCGCGTGGACGTGGCTAAAGAAGTGCACTATGCGTTAGATGAGCCAGAGCTTGCGCATATCTTAGCCAAGGTGCCGGGCAATAAAAAAGCGCAAATCACTCGCTTTAAAGGGCTGGGTGAGATGAGTGCTGAGCAGTTACGCGAGACGACGATGAGCCGTGATACGCGTAGGTTAGTGCAGCTAGATATGGATGACATGGTATTGACCAATAGTGTGATGGATATGCTATTAGCCAAAAAACGGGCAGCTGACCGCAAGTCATGGCTTGAAAGCAAAGGTGATTTAGCAGATATATCATAAGAGGCTTGATTGCTTACTCATTATTTGCCTATTTATTTCTCCGTTTTTATTAATATAAGTTTATAAATGAGTAAGCTATTGGACAATAAAAGCTTATAAAATTCAAGGTGGTAGCATACGCTTAATGTTATTATATAGGTATCTTTTATTATATGGTGCCGTCATGACATCAAGTTTTTTTAAGCGCTCAAAAACCAAAGCTTCTCAGTCTGCTCGCTCCAAAATACTACCCAAGCTTAGCAAAAAACAGCTGGGCAATTTAGTGCCAAAACGTGGTGGTAAATTTACTCCAGCCATTGGATCCATGCTGCTAAAAGCAGCAGGCTGGCGCAATGTTGGTGATATTCCCAATATTTCGCAGGCAGTGGTACTGGCGCTTCCACATACTTCCAACGTCGATGGCGTTTATGCGATACCCAGTTTATTTGCATTGGATCTAAAAGTCAGCATCATGGGCAAGCATACGCTATTTAAAGTGCCGGGATTTGCGCAGTTATTAAGCTGGATAGGGGTTATTCCTATTGATCGAGGTAACAAAGGCTCAGTGCTACAATCTAGTATTGATAAGTTCAAAACTGGTGAGCCGCTATTTTTAGGATTGGCACCAGAGGGTACTCGTCAATATACAGAAAGCTGGAAAACTGGCTTTTATTATTTGGCATTAGGTGCTGGTGTACCTATTTTGCCAGTAGCGATGGATTATAATACTAAGGAAGTTCGTTTTCTGTCGCCAGTTTATCCTAGTGGTGATATCGAAGCAGATTTACCAAAAATTTATGCTCAGTATAAAGGTGTGATACCAAGACATCCTGAACGCTTATCGCAGCCGCTACAAGATATCAATAGGTCAGTTGAGTAACGTTTTTTTATTAAGTCTTTTATACTAAGAAGCCCCTGATACTAGAATATCAGGGGCTTCTTAGTATAAATTGATAATATTCAACTCATATTAAGTCTGTTTAGAAATGCGGTTGACCGTTAGAAGCACTGACGCCGCCATCGACAGGTAAGTTGACGCCAGTAATCATAGAAGCATCATCGCTCGCTAAAAACGTGATTGCAGCGGCAATATCTTCTGGTGTCGCCAAACGTCCGAGCGGACAACGGGCTAAGAACTTATCGGTCTTATTGTCATTGTCTTGAATAGCGCTAGTCATATCAGTTTTCGTGACGCTAGGGTTAACAGCATTCACACGCACGCCGTCAGGCCCATGATCTAGGGCTAGTGTACGAGTCAAATTGGTTACGCCCGCTTTAGCGGCATTGTAAGCGGCCATATTCCAATCGCCGCCCACCCCTGAAAGTGATGAGACATTGACGATATTACCTTTAGTAGCAATGAGGTGCGGCATCGCCGCCTGTGAGACATAAAAAGTCCCATTTAGATTCACATCAATGGCTAATTTCCAATCTTCAGCAGACAACTCTGTTATTTTGCCTTGGATGGCTTTGCCTGCATTGTTAATCAAAATATCAATTTTTTCAAACTTATCTATCGCCCGCTTTATCATTTCTTGCACTTGGCTTTGTACACTGATATCACAAGTAATGGTGAGATAATTGTCAGTATGAATCCAAGTACGATCTTGCGGAAACTCTTTTGCAGTGTCTTCTAATGTCGCAGCCGTGCGTCCTACTAACACGACGCTAGCGCCTTCCTGAGCGAAGCGAATGGCGGTTGCACGCCCAATACCTGAGCCTGCACCTGTGACGATAACCGTTTTTTCTTTAAAGCGCTTCATAACGTTCAATCCTTGTTATTATATGATGGTCATTAAATAATTTTGATAAATGTTTTTAAAAAATGTAATCGAAAGCAGCCTATACGCGGTAATTTTGACTGAAAATCATGCTACTTTGCTATTATCATAACAACTCACTGCCCTGAAAGCGACTGCATTTAATAGGGCTTATTTTGTTAAATTTTTCGTTGGCCGCCCGTAGTTATAGTCAAAACATATTGCGAATATTCAATATGCTCTAATGTCATGATCATCAATAGCAACTTACCATACAACGTATCCATTCGATAATAAAAGGCTAAAACTGTGTCTAACTCAACTATTACCCTATCTGATAACGGCTATCTTGTTAATGAGTTGACCTGCTATTTGCAGAAAGATGCCGTAGACATTACTTTGGCCAATATGCAAAATTTTGAGCATAAATATGACGCGTATTACCGTGCTCAGCATTATCACTATCAGTTGCCACTAGGTAAACTATCATTACTTGAGCTCATATTATATTTGCCTGCTAAAAGTAGTCTGGTCGATATTGAGGCCGCGCGCATGGCGGTAGTAAAGGCCACGCTAATATGGCACAAGACGTATCTTGCTCAGCATAAAAATAACGACAACATGAGCCATGATATTTTAGCTTTTGATATTCAGTTCACTGAAAAAGGTGAAGAAATTAATAAAATTAAGATAAATCCCCAGCAACGACAATCCCTAAAACGGCTCACTCATGGTTTTGGTGTTCGCTATTTTATGGAAGATTTGGTTGTAGATATGAGTGACAGTGTGCAGCAGCTACAAGTTTTTAGCTGGCATGATTGGCAGACGATATTGGCAAGCCTACACACACCATGCGAGCTATGGCGATTTTTGAATTATCGTTTAGGGCAGTTGCAATATTCGGCCAGTAATCATGTCGCTAGTTTTGAATCAGAAGCAGATTTGATCACTAAGTTTTTGCATAGCCCAGCTTTATTTACGGATGCTATCACAGTAGATAATACACTTATCAAGTATGAAATGCAGGATGAACCCAACCCTGCATTAGTCGCTATGACGCTTGCCTACAAAAACAAAAGCACAACTGCGCAGATGTATCATCAGCATATGGCGCAAGCGGCAGCTATGTGGTCGCAGCTAAGCGCCCAAATGATAGAGACGCTCGATGCAGAGGTGCTAGACGATGCTGATAAAGAGACACTAGGAATAAAACGCTCTCATTGGCAACAGCAGCTATTGGATGAGTCTTTATTTTCACGACATGAGTTGGTGAGAACTCTATATAGATATCCTAAACAAGGAAGTAGCTTGCAAAAAGAGGGTTATGTCGTGCATCAACACTCTTATGAGAGTTTGGGACGGCATTATGTATTGATATTTTATGGGCAAGATTTTGACAGTCAACACAGTAAACAGGCTATTCAGCCAAACTTATCCAAGATTGCACAGGATGTTGCGAGCCGCCTACCAATAACCGAGCTGCATCATGTGATTATATTGGGCATTGATTTTATTGATGAGTCTAATGACACCTTTATTGATATTGATCTGTGGATTCAACCAGTTGATCCAATGACTCAGCGTGAGCGCCAGCTGACCAAGCAATTACAGCGTTTAAATCAACAGTATAAAAAGCAAACGATAAATAATTTATCAGCAGGTAAAGATAAGTCAATGCGAATGCAATTAAGTTTGAATATACCTGCACGGAAGACCAAGTCCTGAGTATAATTTTGTAGCGATATCTTTGTAAACACTAAGTTGACGCCATAAAAAAGACAGCCTAGGCTGTCTTTTTTATGTTCAAAATATATCGTTAACTAGGACTTATTTTAAGTCATTGTTAGTATCAACATCAGTAAAGTTTTTACTTGGCGCTAGATCTGAACCAGTGTCGATATCGTTATCACTTGTTTCAACATGAGTGATATCTACATGACCAGTACTAAGATTGTTGGTATCAACAGTGCTCGTAGGTAAGTCATTAGTCATTGTACCTGAAGCAGCAGGAGTGTTCTCACGAACTGAGTCAGCAACTTTTTCTTGAGTAGAAGAACTTGGTGTTAACACAGATTTCGCTTTAGCTTCCTCGCGTTCTTTGTCCATTTTATCCTGCATTTTACGTAGGAAACGTGCAGCAGCTTCTTGACCACCAAGACCAAATGAGAGGGCAAAGGCTACGGCTACGGCACCTAGGGTTAGACCAAATGCTAGGTTAACGATAGAGTCAGCAATACCCATCGCTTTTAGACCCATGGCAAGTACTAAACCCATGATCAATACACGGACGATATTTGCTAAGAACTGCGAGCCTTGCTCAGAACGCTCAACGACACCAGCAATGATGTTGGCAAGCCAAAAGCCAATAAACAGGATGATTGCACCCAAGATGATGTTGGCACCAAACGCAATAAACATGGCGATAATGGCTGAGATAGGCTCAAAACCTAATAAATCAGCGGCGGCAATCGAGGCGAATAACATTGCAAAGAAGATAATTGCATAAGCAACTAAGTCAGAGACTCTCTTGTTACCCATGGTTTCTTGCAAACCAACTTTCGCAGGTAGCTGATTGATCTCAGTGTTTTCGATCAAACCTTTGATGATATTGGCAACCATACGTATTACATAGAAGGTCACAACTAAAATCGCGATTGCCATAAAGATGTTTGGCAATGCTTCCATGATTTTGTTCAGCATGTTCGTCGCAGGACGAGCAATCACTTCGATTTTAAGGGCATTCAGTGCTGCAATGATAGTTGGGATAATCACTACTAAAAATGCTAATGAACCAGCAATGTTAGGTAAGCTATTCTTTTCGCTTAAACCTGCCTTTGTAGCCAATTCTTGGACATCAAAAGTAGCAACAAGATTGGTCACAATGCCGCGTACCACTTTAGCAATGATATAGCCGACAACAAAGACGATACCAGCAATGAGGATGTTAGGAATAAAGCTAAAGATTTTATCAACCATGTTAGTCAATGGGGCAAATAAACCATCAAGTTCTAATTGACCCAATACCATCGTTAAAACAATCAATAAGATGAACCAATAAACCATATCAGCAATCGTGCTGCTCATTGGTTTTACGCCAGCTTGCGCACTTAAGCGCTCATCCATTGACGTCTTAGCCAGTCCAGCATTGATGGCTGTACGAGTCACTGTGGCGACAACCCAACCAATAAGACCCAGAGCGATGGCACCGATCAGGTTAGGAATAAATGCTAGGACTTGATTGACCATATTTGCAAACGGTGTCGAGATTGAGTTCAAGTTCAATTGGTTCAGCGCCCCAGAAATCGCGATGATAAAGATAAACCAAAATACAACCTTAGAGATAATACCTTCTAAATCGTAGGTCTTACCCGTTGAAGAGTTCATGCGTTGGTTTAGATTGACCCTAGATAATACATTACGAACCAGCGCCGCGATACCCAGTGCCACTAGCCAACCGATAATAAATATTAAAATAGCACCAATAATGGAGCCGATAGGCCCACCAAGATAACCGTTAAAAGATGTATACATTGGGTTCATCTTATCCTCCTTTAATCATCATGTAGAATCAGCTAAACAATATCATGAGTACAGCTATTATTAAGCGAAGCCAATACATAGATGGTTATGATAAATAGTATCTTTAAAGTAAGTTATGCGATGATATTATAATTTTTGAGTATGTAACCTTATCAAAAAACGTTGGTTTATCTTGTGTTAACTGCTTCACTGCCAATATTAATCATCCATGATAAAGACGTACACTCGGTTACTTATCACCTTAACTAATTCAGCTTAGCTGATGTACTAGGGGATTTAAAGATAGAAAGCTTAACGTGTTACTGTATTTGTGTGATAACTTGTTATTATGACGATAAATATTAACATAGACTGTACATTCGCCCGATAATTTGATGGCAAACATGGTTCCTAAAACTAAGATTTGTTATTATAGGAGCATGTGACATCTCGCCACTATCCTTACAATTTGAGAGTACTTTATGAAAAAAATCACTACTTTAAGCGTTGGTGCACTTGCTAGTGCTATGTTGTTAGTAACAGGCTGTAGCACAAATAACGGTAACCAAGAGACAGCTGCTCAAAGCGTTTCAATCACCGAGCAAAGCTCAGCAAATGAAAAAGTAGGTTATAGCTTGGGTTATATGATGGCTGAAGGTAATAAAGAAGCGGTCGGCGATCTGAATCTTGATACCTTTGAAAAAGGCTTTCGTGATGGTTATGAAGGTAATGAGTCAGCACTGACCCAAGAGCAAATGCAGGAAGTATTGACGACTTACCAAAAAGAGCAAGAAGAAAAGTTCGTTAAAGACATGGAAACAAAAGCTGAAGAAAACAAAACTAAAGGCGCTGCATTCTTAGCAGAAAATGCTAAAAAAGAAGGCGTCAAAGAAACGGCTTCTGGCTTACAGTACAAAGTCATCACAGCAGGTACGGGTAAGTCACCAAAAGCGACTGACGTGGTTGAAGTAAACTACGAAGGTAAGTTAATCGATGGTACGGTATTTGACAGTTCTTATGAGCGCGGTGAGCCAATTGAGTTCCCATTAAATCAAGTCATTGCTGGCTGGACAGAAGGTCTACAGTTGATGAAAGAGGGTGGCAAATACGAGTTTTATATCCCATCAGATATTGCTTATGGCGAAGCGGGTAACGCAGGTATCGAGCCTAACAGCACGCTTATTTTTACGGTTGAGCTATTAAAAGTAAAATAAGCTTAGTTAACCGTGTTAAAAAATAAAGTCATAAAAAAGCCCTCATAAATATTATGAGGGCTTTTTTATGACTAGAGTTTGAGTGTCTAAAGAGTCTTTTGAAAGACTTTAGAATTACGACCATTATGGTACTTTTCTTGGCGCGATTCAGGTAGTGCGCTGGCCTCGACTTCGGCAAAGCCTTGCTCGACGAACCAATGTGCCGTTCGTGTCGTTAACACAAACAACTTATGGAGACCATGACTGCGTGCTTGCTGCTCTAAAAATGCCAGTAAGTCTGCACCGCGACTACCGCTACGATAATCGGGATGTACGGCGACACATGCAACTTCTGCTGATTCTGCATCCAATGGATATAGCGCCGCGCAGCCCAAAATCATACCATCACGCTCAATGACACTATAGTTGTCAATCTCTTGCTCTAAGCGTTCGCGTGAGCGGCTGACTAATATGCCTTGCTCTTCTAGCGGTGATAATAGCTCAATGAGTCCGACCACATCGTCAATATTGGCACGACGAATCTCTTCGTAAGGGTCATGGCTGATAAGGGTGCCAGAGCCATCGCGAGTGAATAACTCTTCTAATAAGGCACCGTCTTTGGCGTACGAGATGATGTGGGTGCGATGGACGCCTTGGCGGCAAGCCAAACTGGCGCAATTTAAGAAATAATTGATCTCGCAATTTAAATCACGATCACGTAAGAAGCGATCGACTTCATTAGGAATCATCTCTCTTAGTAAGCGATCATCATCATTAATCCCCGCTTCTTCGCCTAAGAAAATAAGCTTATCCGCACCAAGTGCTACGGCTGCACTGAGCGCCACGTCTTCAGCTAGCAAATTAAAGACTTCACCAGTCGCTGAATAACCCATTGAGCCTAAAATCACAATATGGTCGTGTAGCAGGTTGTTTTTGATGGCTTCAACATCGATAGAACGCACTTCGCCAGTCATTTGGTAGTCGATACCATCACGAATACCGTAAGGACGTGCGGTCACAAAATTGCCTGAAATGGCATCGATGCGTGAGCCATACATAGGTGAGTTGGCCAGTCCCATTGACAGCTGCGCTTCGAGCTGCAGGCGAATAGCGCCTACCGCTTGTAAAATAGCAGGCATCGCCACGCGCGGTGTAATTCGAATATCTTGATGCAGTGGGGAAGTAATGTCAGCATCTTTCAAGTTCTTTTCGATTTGCGGTCGCGCTCCATGTACCAATACCAGCTTGATACCTAAGCTATGTAATAAAGCAAAATCATGAATCAGAGTGCTGAAATTTGGATGATTGACCGCCTCACCACCAAACATAATCACGAACGTTTTGCCGCGATGGGTATTGATGTAAGGGGCAGAGTTACGGAACCAATGGACGTATTCAGGGTTGATTTGGGGCATGGCGCTAGTAGTCATAATAAGGGCAATAGTAGTGAGAATAAGAAAAGGGGCGTAGCAAAAAATGCCTATCGCTAAAGAATTACCATAGCAAAAAACGCCGTTATGAGCTATCTTTTATTTCAGTAGTGTCAATCAATTTTTATCGCTGATGAACTATATACACAACCTCAACACGGGGTTAGTGTACCTACAAACACTTTTTGCTATGCTAAACGCTATTGCTTTACAGGCAATGAACGAAGATAATCAATAAAAAATAAAGCACTTTATACGCTAATCTGACCAGCTATGACAATATGGACGCATGCAGTGCTTGTCATCAGTGGTCACTATAATCAGCTGATCGATACTAAGTATTAGGTATGTCAATACTATAACAATCGACTATTTATAATTAGCCATGCTTCATCTAAATTGTGCTACCTGTAAACGATTAAACATACATCACAAGTTATTCAAGTTTTACCAGCTGCGTTTTACCGACATATTAATCAGGGATAATGAAAATCATGAAAAAAAGTAACCAATTTGCTAGCCCATTTAGTGCCTGGAGCGGGCATCGCTTATTTCACGTTGTGGCTGGCACGCTCATCGGTGCGATGGTAGTGACGCAAGCCTCGGCAATGCTACCAACGCCAGAACAAGCCGTTGATAGTTCCGCAGCTGTACAGGCCAATGCCACTAAAAGCAGCAACTCAAGTGCACAGGCCGTCAATAGTAAAATTACAGCGTCATTGATTAGCGTTGATGCAAACGGTCAAGAGGTTTTGGCTCCGGTGAATGCCAGTACTCGCCTACAGTCAGGTAATGTCTTAGAGTACCAAGGTTATTTTACCAATACCAATGCAGATCGCGTCCGTAAAATGACCGTGACCATGAGTATCCCTGAGCAGGTAGAGTTATTGCGTACAGTATCACCTGATTTTCCATACGGCAGTGCAGATGGCAATACTTTTGCCCGTATGCCATTACGTGGAAAAGTGGATAACCAACTGCAAGAAATTCCATTAAAATATTATAAAGCGGTACGCTGGGATTTAGAGGGTGTCGGTCTTAATGACACTGTGGTGGTTAAATATCGCGCACGTGTGAAATAAGTCAGTCATTTAATATTAAGTTTTGTATAAGTGTTATTTATGTAATACGGGCTTAATGTTCGCTGAATCACAAAAAGCATCACGGCTCATTGCTGTGATGCTTTTTTATGGGTTGTTATTAAGGCGTTTTGATACGCCGTTACAAGGCGCTTAAAGCGTCGCGTATTTGCGGGTAGATTTTTCTTTGATTAATTGCTTAATGGCAGCCATCTGTGCGGTAGTGGCTTGCGAGCCCGCAGCTATGAGAGCGCGGCGCTGGCTGGTATCTATTGAGCTGATATGACTGACCGCAGGAGTAATCAGCACATCAGCACGATCTCGTTCACGGTGTATCGATGAGGAGCGGTTGGTGGGTGACACGACATTGGTTTCAAGCAATCCCCAAAAATCACTTAATGAGCTGATAGTTAATGCTTTTCCATCAGAAGCACTGTTGTTTGGAGTAGCGGGCACATCAACGGCAATAACAATGTCAGCGCCCAAATCACGAGCGCTATCGACAGGTACTAAACTGACCACACCGCCATCGATATATTTTTTACCGACTTTTTCAGGGATACGGGGGGCGATAAAAATATTAGGTACGCTACAGGACGCTTGAACGGCAAGCCCCGCATCACCAGTGGTAAAAATGGCTTTTTTCAAAGTATGCTTCTCCGCTGAGACTGCTGCAAAACGGATGGGAAAATCCTCTATGACTCGTCCATCGACTTTATCGTTGATAAAGTTTTTGAGCTTGATGCCCTCGATGACACCTTGATTGGATAAGACAAAATCTGTCAATTCACTGTCTGTAGTGGTCAGTGCCAGTTGCTCAAGTTGTACTGGTGTGTAGCCGCTGGCATATAGGCTACCAACCAAGCTGCCGACGCTAGTGCCAACGATGAGCGTGGGTTTGATGCCATTCTCCTCTAATGCCTTTATCACACCCACATGGGCGAAGCCTTTGGCACCGCCACCGCCCAATACCAATGCAATGTTAGGTGGCGCTAGTTCAGGTGCTAAGGGCTGCGCTGGGGTTAGAGAGCTACAAGCGCTGATAGATAATCCTAAGGTAGTCACCAGTATACTCATACGCGCTAATAATTGATGACGGGATTGGTGAGACATAGGATAAGCCAGCATAAAAAATAACCTTATATAATTATTATCATTTAAAAAACAAGACAGTAGTTATTGATATGATATAAATGAGTTGTGTACCTTTGACGCATTGTGCAGCAGTATTACTAAACTCGCTGACGCTATTAAAGGCAGTACTTGCCTTTGTATTTTTTGCTACTTTGACTTTTGGAAATAGTATTGAATGCTCAGTTCTAATCATACGGATTTATTGTTTCATAATGCATTGATTATTATGATTTTTACTAGATGCAGTAATACTTAAAATAAGACAGTTAAGCCTATAATAGTCAAAAATAATAACATTAGGATCTGTAATGCCAATATCGTTTAGCTCGTCAGGCCGTTCGCCAGATCAGCCATTAGGCCATTTTCGGTCTGAGCTGCCAGTTTCAGCGTTAGATATGCCAGTGACCGCACTGGCAGGTGTGGGATTAAAAGTTGCAGAACAGTTGGCACAATTGAATATTAAACGAATATTTGATTTATTGCTGCATTTACCACGTGATTATGAAGATCGTAGCCGACAGCTGTCCATAGCAGAGGTGGGGCATGGGCAGTCTGCGCTCATCACTGGGCGCGTGGTGCACGTCGATAGCAAGCGCAGCGGTATGACAGTCGTGGTAGATGATGATACGGGCACGATGTCTTTACGATTTTTTAAGGTTTATCGTGGTCTTGCACAAACCATGAGCTTAGGGACGCGGTTGCAAGTGTTTGGTGAAGTAAAGGTCAGCCGTTATGGCAAGCAGATACATCATCCTGAATATCAAATTATTAGCAGCAATGAAGCCATCGTCAATACGGGACTACAGCCTATTTATCCAAGCGTTAAAGGCTTGCACCAAAATAAGCTGCGTACCTTGATTAAGTTGGCATTACAGACGGTTCGCAGTCAAGGATTGCCGATGACGCTGTTTACCCCTACAGACTTTGCAGTCGTGGCTGACTTGCCATTAGCACCTTTTGAACCGACGAAGATAGTCGTAACAGAGACAGAATACCCAGAAGATATATTCTCGACACTGGCACGTAGTGTGCCAGATAATACGACTGGTAATAGTGTATATAAACCCAGCCCATCTACCTATAACGTTAATACTGAAATCCATAGCGTGGCTGCTAGCATTGCTCATAACAATGTCTATAACCTGACGATATTTGAAGCATTAGTACTGCTGCATACACCGCCCACTTATACCAACGCAGGTCAACAATATAAGTTATTGACCCAATTAAGTGCGCGCACTCATGCTGCCTGTCAGCGTTTAATCATTGAGGAACTGACGGCGCATCAGCTCAGTCTATTATATCGTCGCCAGCAGTTGCATCAATACAAAGCTCCCAAATGTACTACCCAAAGTCCGCTTACCGATAGGCTATTTGCGGCATTGCCGTTTGATTTAACGGATGCACAGCAACGAGTGATGAAAGACATCACGACTGATATGGCAACCTCTATCCCGATGCTGCGACTGGTACAAGGCGATGTGGGTGCGGGTAAAACCTTGGTTGCAGCAGGTGCAGCGGGTTATGCGCTCGATAGTGGTTGGCAAGTAGCGGTCATGGCGCCGACGGAAATCTTAGCAGAACAGCATTTGGTTAATTTCAAACAATGGTTTGAGCCGTTAGGTATCGGTGTTGGTTGGCTTGCTGGTAAGCAAACGGCCAAGCAGCGCCGCGAAGCATTGGAAGCAGTTGCAGAAAACACTGTGCAAATCGTGGTCGGTACTCATGCATTGTTTCAAGATCAAGTACAGTTTGCCAAGCTTGGATTAGTCATTATTGACGAGCAGCATCGATTTGGTGTTGAGCAGCGGATGGCATTGACTAATAAAGGGGTAGCCAATAGCACGCCGCATCAGCTGATTATGACTGCCACCCCGATTCCGCGTACGCTTGCGATGAGTGTTTACGGTGATATGGACACCTCGATTATTGATGAGCTGCCACCGGGACGCACCCCAATTACGACGGTGACCATTGATCGTAATCGACGCGATGAGGTGATAGAGCGTATTGCGGTTAATTGCGAAGCGGGTAGGCAAGCGTACTGGGTGTGCTCATTGGTTGAAGCCTCTAGCTTACTAGATGCGCAAGCAGCTGAAGCCACTTATGAAGATTTAAATGAGCGCTTGAATATTCGCATTGGATTGGTGCATGGCAAAATGAAGTCCGCTGATAAACAAGCCATTATGCAGGCATTCAAAGCTGGCAATTTGGATTTATTAATTGCCACAACGGTTATTGAAGTTGGGGTTGACGTACCTAATGCATCGTTAATGGTTATCGAAAATGCGGAGCGTTTGGGTCTGTCACAGCTGCATCAGTTGCGCGGGCGTGTCGGGCGCGGCTCAACCAAAAGTTACTGTGTGTTGTTGTATCAAAAACCGTTATCAGCAACAGGCACAGAGCGTTTGAACGTGCTACGTGATAGCACCGATGGTTTTGTCATCGCTCAAAAAGACTTAGAGCTGCGTGGACCGGGTGAGCTACTGGGTAAACGCCAAACGGGTAATGTGGGCTATTATTTGGCCGATCTCATTCGTGATGAGCAATTATTTGCCATTGCCCAGCGCTTGGCGAAGCACTTAATTGCAGACCCTGCGCGCAAAGCGGATGTCAGCCAGCTAATTCATCGCTGGATGCCGGAGGCGAGTCGTTATACCAATGCCTAGGGCGTGTCCTCAATTCAATCGAATGGGCTAAAAATGGCTAAATTTTGCCAAAAATCGTTAAATAGCTTATTAATATCTCGATATTATTTACGCTATTTTCTTTGTTTGACGGCAATTTATCTCATTTTTATCTCCATTTTTAAAATGAGGACATGCCCTAATCAAAGTGAGTCAGCTCTATGATTTGATGCAGTCTCTAAGCAATAAATTAATAGCAAACAAAAAAGAGGATAGCATTGGCTATCCTCTTACGTTTTTTTGCTACAGAGCCATTTTTTCGAAACAAAGCTATTTAGCTTTTTTCGCTTTTTTCAATGACTTCTTGAGATCTTTGAGGTCTTTCTTTTTCTGCTTAATTTTCGCTTTAGTGTCTTTAATTTCTTGCTTAAACTTCTTTACGTCTGATTTATTAGCCATGATTGGTTCCTTTATTAATTGAGTTATATTAATAATGACAAATTACCTCATAAATACAAGTCTAAACTGTAGGGAGTATGTATCGTTAATTTTTGTGAGGGATTACTCCAAGAATATTTGCCTTATCTCAACTTGTTCAATATGCCCGCACCGCACAGTTAATTACCTATTCATCGGGTGAATAAGTTTTAAGAAAGGAGGATTTTGGGTAAAAAATATTTAGGGACTGCACTGGGCATATGTTGTGGTCGTCTGTCTTTATTTATCGTTCACCTTATAACTTTGGTATTAATATCTTTATTAAGTTCAGTGTCTTACTATATCTAGATTACTATCAACAATTGACTATGTAGATACTTAACACAATTGACCCAATGACGAGATAGTCTACAATGTTAAAAGACCATTTTTGCTAAGATCGGCCTGCATCATTTTGTTTCCCTTATGCTTTTTACGGCGTTAGTACCGTGCTTATTTATAGAGACCGACTATGAGTGATTTTAAACACCCTGATGATAAGCAAGCACCGACTAGCGAGCAAGAAACCAATATTGAGTCATCTCAACACGTTGAGCTGCCCCCATATCGTCAATCTGATACTTTTTCTAAAAAAACCTCTTCAAAACTACCATTATGGCTGCTACCCATATTGGCAGCCGTGCTTGTCGCTGGCGTGCTACTTGGAAAGTATTGGGGCAACAATGACAGTGGAGTGGAAGACGAGTCGACAGCCTCCGCCGCTAATGGTGCGGTCAGCGATCAGGCAACTGATGGTAATGCGAGCACGGAGCAGTCTGTACTGTCAGTAGAAACCGTTAGCCCAAGCCAAGATGATATCGGTAGCACTCTCAGTGCTGATGGGACGATCAATGCTAAAGATATCGCCAATGTCAGTGCAAAAGTCAATGGTGTGGCCATCGAACGTATATTGGTCGAAGAGGGCGACCGCGTGAGAGCGGGGCAGGTGCTCGCCATATTTGATACCGATGCGATGGAGCAGCAAGTGCTGCAAGCTGAGGCAGATGTGGCAGAGGCAGAAGCCACACTTGCCAACGCCAGCGCCGATGCGGCCCGCGTATTGCCACTGATAGATATTGATGCCATTAGCAAACAAGAAGCCGATCGCTACCGTACCTCTGAGGTGCGTGCCCGCGCAGCATTGCAAGCGTCCAAAGCCCGTTTAAATACTCAGCGTTTGACCCTTGATAATGCCACAGTAGTCTCCCCTGTCAGTGGTATCATCAGTGAAAAAATGATCGAGGTTGGACAGGTTGCAGGTGGTGATCCATTATTTACGATTATCAAAGGTGGCATATTGGAGTGGCGAGCAGATATTGATCCTAAGCTTGTCGGCGATATCAACATTGGCACACCGGTACGAGTCGGGCTACCGGGCGATGATGTTGTGATGGGGCAGGTAAGCCGTATCGCACCGACGGCAGATAATAATCGCCAAATCACGATTTATGCGAGTCTCGCTGCTAATCCAAACATACGTGCTGGCATGTATCAGACGGGTGAGTTTTTGCTCGGCAGTACCAGCACGCAAACTATTCCTAATAGTGCTATCGTCAGCAATGATGGCTATGACTATGTGATGGTAGTAACTGATCTAACTACGACAGACGGTAAGTCGATGGGTCGTATCAAGCAACAACGAGTGACATTGGGCGAGCGACTTGGCGAAAATGTCGCCGTACTAGAGCCATTGCCGAATGACAGTCATATTGTGAAGCAAGGCGGTAGTTTCTTAAATGATGGAGATTTGGTGCGTATCGTTAATGGTGTGAGCCAAACGGCTACAGCAGCGCAGGCACAATCATGAGTCTAAATGTCTCTTCTTATTCGATAAAAAACCCGCTCGTTGCGATCTTGCTATTTGTGCTTCTGACATTAGGCGGCATCTATGGCTTTATGAAAATGAAGGTACAGCAGTTCCCGGATATCGACCTGCCCGCTGTGGTAGTAACGGTAACACTACCGGGTGCTGCGCCCTCGCAGCTCGAAAATGATATCGCCAAAAAGATTGAAAATAAATTGACCAGTATTGAGGGTGTGAGCCATATTCGTACTACGCTACAGACGGGTGCGGCGACGATTGCTACTGAGTTCAACTTAGAAAAAGATATTCAAGAAGCCGTTGACGATGTACGCTCGGCGGTCGGCGAGGTACGTGGCGATCTACCAGCCGCCGCTAATGATCCTATTATTACCAAGGTATCTACCGCAGGGTTTCCAGTCGTGACTTACTCTGTTGCAGCTCAAAATATGAGTGTGGAAGATCTATCGTGGTTTGTAGATGACACCGTTACCAAGCGACTATCTGATATACCGGGTGTTAGTACCGTTAGCCGTGTTGGCGGGCTTCAGCGTGAAATTACGGTTGCCGCTGACCCAATTGCGCTAAGTGGTCTAAAACTATCCATCTCCCAACTATCGCAACAAATCGCGGGCATCCAGCAAGACAGCTCTGGCGGAGAGGCAGAAGTAGGAAATACGACGCAGACTATCCGTGTACTTGGTGCCGTTGAGCGAGCCAATGAGCTTAACGACGTACAAGTCGCGGTTCCCACTGGCGGTACACAAGCGCTTGGACGGATGGCACAAATCACCGATGGCGCCGCTGACCCAAGCTCTATTGCTAAGCTTGATGGTGAAACGGTAGTAGCATTTAACATCACTCGCTCGCGCGGTGCTAGTGAGGTTGATGTCATGGCGCTTGTCGATGACGAGCTTGCCAAGCTGACTGCTGATGTGGGCAATATCAGCATCGAAAAGGTTTATGACAGAGCGACGCCCATTGCTGAGGATTATGAAGCCTCTCTACGGATGTTGATCGAAGGCGGTATTTTAGCTGTTATTGTCGTATTTCTATTCTTACGCAATATTCGGGCGACTATCGTTGCCGCTGTTGCTTTGCCTTTATCCGTGATTCCTACCTTTTTGGGCATGTATCTCTTTGGCTTTAGCCTCAATATTATCTCGCTACTGGCATTATCGTTGGTCATTGGCGTACTGGTCGATGATGCGATCGTTGAGGTCGAAAACATCATACGGCATTTACGTATGGGCAAGACCCCTTACGAAGCTGCGATGGAAGCGGCTGATGAGATTGGTCTGGCGGTGGTAGCTACGACCTTTACTTTGATTGCTGTGTTTTTGCCAACAGCCTTTATGGGTGGTATCGTTGGACAGTTTTTCCGTCAGTTTGGCTGGACGGCGGCGTTATCGATTTTTGCATCGCTCATGGTGGCGCGTTTGATCACACCGATGATGGCGGCCTACATATTGCGACCTGAGAAAAACCACGTCGAGAAGCAAAGCGCGATGATGGGGTATTATCTCAAAATTGTCTCATGGACATTACATCGTCGCTGGCTAACCATGGGTGCAACATTAATATTGTTTGTGGCCTCACTAGGGCTGGTCAAGCTACTGCCAACGGCATTTATCCCTGATAACGATATCGATCAAACTCGAGTGGCAATTGAGCTGACGCCCGATGTGTCGCTTGCAGATACAGAGCGGGTAGCGGCGCTTGCCAGTGAGCGTATTTTGGCCATGCCTGAGGTGACTAATATATTTACGTCTGTGGGAGAGGCACAGGCATCGATGGGTGCGTCGGATGGTGGTGGCGGTAAAGCTGAAAACATTGCGGGCTTGGATATCGTACTTGCCCCACGTGCAGAACGAGGCACCAAGCAAGAAATAGAACGTAAAATTAGTAAATTAATGACCGAAGTGCCAGGTGCTCGCTTTACGGTTGGGCTATCGAGTGGCGGAGAGAGTGGCTATAATTTTTCGTTAACCAGTACCAATCCTCAACTACTCGAACAGACTGCGCAAAAAATCATGACTGAGATACGCGGTCTGCCTAGTGCAGGCGCGGTGACCAGTGATCGCAGTTTGCCACGCCAAGAGCTCACCGTAACGCCAGATAGACTAGCGATGGCTGACAAAGGGGTGACGACGCAAGACATTGCGACCACGTTACGTGTGGCGACTGTTGGCGATTATGAGCAGCGCTTGTCTAAGCTCAATCTTGATACTCGTCAGATTCCTATCGTGGTGCGTCTACCAGATGTAGCCAAGCAAAACGTCAGTCAATTAGAAGGCTTATATGTGCCGAGTACCATGCCTGCAGAGCAAGGGGTACGGGTGGGCGAAGTCGCAGCGCTCGATTTTGGTACAGGGCCTGCGCAGATCAGCAGGCTAGATCGGGAGCGTGCGATTAGCATCACAGTGCAACCAGCAGATGGCGAGCTAGGCGATTTAGTACAAGCGGTCAAGTCAGTGCCAACCATGCAGCAATTGCCACCTTCGATTACCATTATTGATCAAGGTCAAGCTGAGAACATGGCCGATCTCTTTAGTGGGTTTATCATTGCGATGTCAGTGGGTGTGGTCTGTATCTTAGGCGTTCTTATTTTATTATTTGGCCGTTTATTACAGCCATTTACCATTTTGATGGCATTGCCTTTATCGATAGGCGGCGCGTTTGTGGGTCTGGTGATTACCAATAGTAGTCTGTCGATGCCTTCGATGATTGGTTTTATTATGCTCATGGGTATTGCGACCAAAAACTCGATCCTACTCGTTGATTATGCATTGATTGCTCAGCGTCGTGGGCTGGCGCGTTTTGAGGCCATTATGGATGCCTGTCGTAAGCGTGCGCGGCCTATCATCATGACCACTATTGCGATGGGTGCAGGGATGTTGCCACTAGTATTTGGTTGGGGCGATGCCGATCCTACGTTTAGGCGACCGATGGCAGCAGCGGTATTGGGTGGTCTAGTGACCTCAACGCTATTAAGTTTGGTGGTTATTCCAGTGGTCTATACCTTGATGGACGATGTGTCAGGATGGTTTGCCAAATGGCTGGTGCCAAGTGGCAAAGAGCAGGCAACAACGGACAGTAAAGCATGATTTAACGTTTTTATTTGACCACACACATGACATAGCGTTATCAGTGATAATGTTGTGTCTAAGACAGACAAGCCCATACTTATTGATTAAGTATGGGCTTGTTGTCATTATATAAGAACACAATATATAAGAGCACAATCACAAAGGATGTGGTTACCCCGTCATTTATTATTGCAAAGGAATGTCACTATGAATCAAATGTCCTTCTCGGCAGTCATACTGTCCTCTCGAACGTCTCTCCTAGCTTTGTGTATAAGCATGTTAGGTATCGCCAGCAGTTATGCGATGACTTACGATATAGACCCCACCCATACCAATGTACGCTTTGCTATTGATCATTTTAATACCTCTACCAACACAGGAGGCTTTTATAATTTAACGGGACAGCTAGATTATGACCCAGCGGCTAAGACTGGTAATATCTCGCTAGTCATTCCTCTGAACAGCTTAAATACAGGCAATACAGCATTTGATATCACACTAAAAAGCGCAGATTTTTTCGATATTGAGCAGTTTCCACTGGCTCAATTTGAGTCTACCAAGTGGTATTTTACGACTGATGGTAGTGGCTCAAATGTCAGTAAGGTTGATGGTATGTTGACACTACATGGCAAGACTAATCCCGTTACGCTGACGGCCACCAAGTTCAATTGCTACCTAAATCCGATCCTGAAAAAACCAGTTTGCGGTGGGGATTTTACAACGACCATTGATCGCACCAAATGGGGCATCAGCAAATATACATTATTGGGTATTACGGAAAAAGTTCAGCTGAACATTCAGATTGAAGCAGCCAAGCGATAGAGTTGGTGATTCGTCGCCTTATATCGCCTATGAGCGGCTAAAAAAATCCAAGACTTATTTGAGTCTTGGATTTTTTTATGGCGTCATCGTTCATCATACTGACATTTTCATACGTTTAGGTTGACTAGCAGATAGGGGTACTCTCTTATTCTATAGCCTATATATTAAAAGGCTTAAACGACTATTGTGTACACTTGTACACCTAGGTTAGAATGGAGCGCCACGCTTGATAAATAAAGTATGTATCAATCATATTTATTGCTAATTGATTGTCATGGTTGTCACCGTAATCGCTTGGGTTATGCAGATAATCAATCCACATGCCAATCATATTTATTACTATAAATACCACTTATTATCGAAAGTAATTGATAAGAGTTGCATCTTTATTATCACTCATTTCATCCAAAATCCCGACAATCACAAAGGAATGTTTAAAATGTCAGAAAATACAATCAAAAATAGTGAGTTAGAAGAAATGGGTATCACTATACAAGAGCAGCTCTTAGAGACTGGTATTCAAGATGAATATGCAGATAAGATAGCCGCCGATTATATAGAGAAGCTCGCTAACGCAAGGCATGATAAGGACAGTGTCTTATATAAATCGTTTGAGGTTAAAGAATATTATAGAAAGTCAGACCTGCATAAGTCTATCAATCGCATTATTAATCAACTTGAGCCTTTGAGAGTCGCTCTTGTATATGAGAAACTCGCATTAAAGCAAGCAGTAGCGGAAGGTAATGCGCAGGTAGCAGATGAAAGCATGAAAGTTGTGGCCAAAAAGAAGTTAGAAAGAAGTAAGCTTGAGCAAAAGCTTAACGTGCTTATCGGCAGTATAAACAAGCTGCAATTTGCCAGCTAATAAAACCAAAATAATCATAATAAATATCAGAAGGTGATTGGCTTTATAAGCCAATCATCTTTTTTATTTTAAGATGGTATAGCCATATTAGCCCCATATTAGCCATATTATATCTCACTTAGGTAGGCTGTCAGCCTTGCTTAGACTGCCATTTGTAGTATGTCATCTACTTCTTTTATATAAAAATAATCCTGAATCAACTATCCAATAAATTATTAACATGAATTATATTCATCTTATGTTTAAATAGTATCGTTTTTATTCATGTAATAGTTTAGGTATGATTTACCTCATACACAAATTTGGTTTTATCTCAAATAATGAGAGTAGATTAGGGTAGCGAATTATCATGAGTAAAGAATTTAGTTGTGCAATTAAGCGCATTCGTTTTGATGAAAACTATCATCCTGCAGATAGCACGCGTCTAACGACGAATTTTGCGAATTTGGCGCGTGGTGAGCATCGCCAAGAGAACTTACGCAAAACGTTAACAATGATAAACAATCGTTTTAACGCCTTGGCACATTGGGATAACCCAACCGCAGACCGTTATTCTGTTGAGGTTGATATTATTTCTGTCGACATGGATGTTGAAGGAAATGGCGATACCTTCCCTATCATCGAGATGCTAAAAACAACGATTGTTGATCATAAAGAGAATACCCGTATTGACGGTATGATTGGCAACAGTTTCTCCTCTTATGTGCGCGATTATGACTTTAGCGTCGTACTGTTAGACCATTTTGATAAAAATCCCTCATCGCCACCGCCAGTAGATTTTGGTGACTTACATGGCAAGCTGTTTCAATATTTATTGAACTCAGCCGCCTACCAAGCCAACTTCAATAAACAACCGGTGATTTGCCTCAGTGTATCCACCAGTAAAACCTATCAGCGTACGACCAATCAGCATCCTGTGTTGGGCGTTGAGTACAAACAAGATGACTATTCGTTAACCGACGACTATTTTCATAAAATGGGCTTAACCGTTCGCTACTTTATGCCTGCTGGTAGTGCTGCACCTTTAGCCTTTTATTTTGCGGGTAACTTGCTGAGTGATTACACCGATCTTGAGCTGATCAGTGCAATCAGTACGATGGAAACTTTCCAAAAAATCTACCGACCTGAAATTTACAATGCCAATTCGACAGCTGGGCAAGTGTATCAACCCAGTTTGAAGTACCAAGATTATTCACTGACACAAATTGTCTATGATCGTGCAGAACGCAGTCAGATGGCGGTAACGCAAGGTAAGTTTACTGAAGAGCAGTTTATTCAGCCCTACCAAGACATTCTTGAGGAATGGGCAGCAAGCTATGATGTTCAAAAACCTGCTACTAAAAAACGCGCTGCTTAAATTGACTAAAATTAATAGTAAATCCGATATAGACACAATATAGTGAGACTGGAATGAATGTTGTGCCGCCTCTGTCCGCGTAGACACAGCACGCAAGAAAAATTTATACCAGTCTCGCGTCAAAAATATAACGTATCTACTTTATTTAGTATTGACACTTCATATCGACCATAAAAAACCAAAATATAAAAGATAAATTACCATGAAACTATTATTACCGACGTCAACCGCTGGCAGCTTACCGAAACCTTCTTGGCTAGCAGAACCTGAGAAAATCTGGTCACCTTGGGCATTAGAAGGCGCGCAATTGATTGAAGCCAAACAAGATGCGCTACGTTTGACATTGCAAGAACAAGTACATGCAGGCATTGATATTGTCAGTGATGGCGAGCAGACCCGTCAGCATTTTGTGACCACATTTATTGAACATCTGGATGGCGTCGATTTTGAGAAGCGCGAGACCGTGCGCATTCGTAATCGCTATGATGCCAGTGTGCCGTCAGTCGTGGGTGCTGTCAGCCGTCAAAAGCCCGTATTTGTGGAAGACGCTAAGTTTTTGCGTCAACAAACCGATCAGCCAATCAAATGGGCACTGCCGGGGCCGATGACGATGATTGATACTTTGTATGATGGTCATTATAAAAGCCGTGAAAAATTGGCTTGGGAGTTTGCCAAAATTCTGAATCAAGAAGCCAGAGAGTTAGAAGCGGCTGGGGTGGATATTATCCAATTCGATGAACCGGCATTTAATGTGTTCTTTGATGACGTCAACGACTGGGGTATTGCTACTTTAGAGCGTGCCATTGAAGGTCTAAAGTGTGAAACGGCGGTGCATATCTGCTACGGCTATGGCATCAAAGCCAATACTGATTGGAAAAAGACACTGGGTTCAGAGTGGCGTCAATATGAGCAAGCCTTTCCTAAGTTACAGCAGTCGAATATTGATATTGTCTCTTTAGAGTGTCAAAACTCACATGTTCCCATGGATTTGATTGAACTCATTCGCGGTAAAAAAGTGATGATTGGCGCCATTGACGTGGCAACCAATACCATTGAGACTCCTGAAGAAGTGGCCAATACTTTACGCAAAGCACTTCAATTCGTCGATGCGGATAAGTTGTATCCTTCGACCAACTGCGGCATGGCACCGTTGTCTCGCCAAGTGGCACGAGGCAAGTTACAGGTTTTGAGTGCTGGCGCAGCAATCGTTCGTCAAGAGCTGACCGTTTAGTTTTATTAATGAGCCCTAGCTTGTTTGGGCTTATAAGTGACCTCAGTTATCAATGTACTTAAAGATTTAAAATTTAGGAGTTAAGTCATGATTGAAGCCACCGATTTTAGAGACGCCATGTCTTTGTTAACAACCGCGGTCAATATTATTACCACAGAAGGCAGCGCTGGTGTCCACGGATTTACCGCCTCTGCGGTGTGTAGCGTCACCGATACACCGCCAACCTTACTGGTTTGCATGAATCAGACGTCCCGCTCACATGGCCATTTTGTTGAGAATAAAACCTTAAGTGTTAATGTGTTGGGCGCACAGCACGAGCCAATATCCAATGCTTTTGCCTCCAAATTGAGTTCGCAAGAGCGATTTGAATATGGCTCTTGGTCACAGCTTAAAACTGGCGCTCCCGTTTTAGAAGATGCGTTGGTCAGTTTTGATTGTGAAATTCAGGACATTCAGCAAGTGGGCACACATAGCGTCTTCATGTGCCGAGTGGTCGCCATCAGACAAAGTGAGCAAGAGGAAAGTTTGGTGTATTTTAATCGTGCCTATTCTCGGGTTGGTCAAGTGGATCAAGTAGAAATCGCTTAAGTTGGCTTTTTAACTGACTGATTGTCACTTAACTAAAATAACCATCGTACTAACTCTAAATAAGAAGTAAATATCCTGTGGAACTAATCATTTTTTTAATCATAGGCGCGCTAGCAGGATTTGCTGCGGGGCTATTTGGTGTGGGTGGTGGCACAATTATTGTGCCATTATTATTTATCGTTTTTACGCAGATGGGTTACAGTCCTGACAATATCATGCACTTAGCATTAGGTACGTCATTGGCGACCATCATTGTCACCTCTATAAGCTCGTTAATGGCACATAATAAGAAAGGCGCAGTCATGTGGCCTGTCTTTAAAAATCTGACGCCAGGCATGGCGATTGGTTGCTTCTTTGGGGCGGGGATTGCAGGCGCGATCTCAGGCGGTCATCTACAAATTATCGTGGGTACGTTTTTGCTGTGGGTCGCCTTTAACATGTTTACTGGCGGCAAAAAGCGGATAGATGGTACAGCAAATGATGCCAGTACTACCCAAACAGCATTGCCGTCAACGCCTAAGCAATTGGCAGCAGGTGGGGTTATCGGTATCGCTTCTGCCATTTTCGGCATTGGTGGTGGCAGCTTAACCGTCCCTTATCTTACGCGCTATGGTGTAGTCATGCAAAAAGCGGTTGGCACGTCCGCTGCTTGTGGTCTGCCGATTGCTATTGCTGGAGCATTAGGCTTTATGTTCTTTGGGATGCAGCAACAAGTTGATGCACCCAATACCATTGGCTTTGTCCACATTTATGCCTTTCTAGGGATTAGTATCATGAGCTTTTTCACCGCAAAGCTAGGTGCAAAAGTCGCCCATATACTATCACCAGAGCTTTTAAAGAAATGCTTTGCGGTGTTATTAACGGTTGTGGGGTTTTACTTTCTTTATAAAGGGCTAATGTAAGTATTTATATTGATGCATTTCAGGTGCAAAGTTCACAAACGGAATTGTATTGCTTAGTGCCGAAAATCATACCTAACTTAGCAGTCTAATATAAGTGGTTCCATGATAAAGGTCTATTTTAAGTGGTCTGTTAATAGGTTTATAGGGTAAAATAACTGGTTCCCTTGAGGTATAGCCAAAAAGACACATCGTGTTCATTGATTATTAAAGAGCTAAATCAATATTCACAGGTTTTCATTTAACCCAAAATCAGCCAATGTTTTTGAATTATTATTAAGAACAACTTTTACAAATTCAGGATCAATCTTTAAAAACAAATCAAGAGCATCTTTTATTTTCCAATAATTATCTTCAGGTTTCTTAATAATAATTTCCAGATGCTCCTTCAATAGAGGTATATATTCATAAAATCTTTTACGAAGGATTAGATAAAATACTCTACTAATCTCAAATGATTGTAAGTTAGAATCTTTAATAATCTTGGATATGGGTTCGAATATCTCTTGTCTTGCTTTAGCCCCTTGTCCTAAGTCTGATAAGCTAGCCCAGTAACTGATAATGCTATCCAGTACATGTTTATATGTATCATCATAACCGTGCAAGCGATGTTGGATCATTCCTTGTAAACGATTATTCATTAAAAGACTTCTAAGAGTATCGAATCCTTCTCTAACACCCCAAGATGTTAATAACCTGGAGACATCAAATAAAAGAGATTCATCATCGACCTCTAGTAGTGCTATCAATTTCTTAAGACGCTCTATGGGTACATCTTCTAAATCTATTTCGTCTGGTATTTCAGTATAATCCACGTTGTCTGGAATACTGTACAGTAGAGTATCTATCTCGCTTTTATTCATTTTATGACCTTGCAATTAGCTTGTGTATTTTGATGATTTTTTACCATAACGTCCTTTTTTAGAGTATGTTCGACTCCTGTATAGCGCATCGATCACGATTTAATACTATTTTCGGGCTTGTAAAGCTTATTAGTCAATATAAGGTTAATTAAATAAATGGCTCATTTGGATATACATGCTAAAGCAGAGATTGGTAAATCCTTAGCAGGGTTCACACTAGGTGAAAAATTGGAAAGCTTTCTTCATTTTATCGATAAGACAGTTGATGGAAATGTTAAGGAATGGACGGTTGATTTAGCCTTAGACAATACAGGCGTCTTACTTTTTGAGATACCAAATAATAACGGGTATATAATATATTTTTCAGAACCTAAACTAGAATTAGGCTTTACTGAAAAAGGAACTCTATGCGATATTAGCGCTGGCGCTGGTTATAAAGGTGATATTTTTGAAGGTAACATTAAAATTGGTAGCCGTATTGGAGATATAGATCATGCCTTAGTTTTGGACGATGCTGAAGATATACATTATCTTGCTGATAACGAAGGACAGATGATTGAAGGGATATACTTTGTAGCCGGTGGCTTAGAGCTTGAAGAAGATCCCGACTCCATCATAGAAGAAGTTGGGATTTATAATTACAACTTAACTTAATATAGTAACTATTCTGGTCTCGATACCATCTTATTCAAGTAACCTTGCATCGCCCAACAAGTACACTGTGAAGTACACTACAATAGTATAAATAATCAAAACCATTGATGCCATTAGCATATAGCTTAATATTCAAGTCCTCACTAGGGTACCAAACCAATGAAAGCACTTGGTTAGCTCGTCAAAGGTATTATTTAGAGATAAGTTTTAACATTAAAATAAGGATTAAGTTTATGTCTCAATTCATAGATACAGGTAGTAGGCTACTAAATACTCATAATATAACTAATATTATATTTCTAGACGAAGCTAAAAGAATTATATTTGAGACTGAAGATATGATGTTTAGTATTACAGAAGATTTTATAAAGAGAGAAGATTACGAAAGGGCATGTAATAACCTAAGAATTAATCTAAATACTATCGTTATTTAAGTTAGGCTAGCAGGTATTTACCATCACATTGGTTGTTTGAACACGTTCAATATCTGTATAAGTAACCGAAAATATTCCCATAATAGTGTCAATTCACTACCTTTTTACTATCTGAAATGGGCGGTAGATAACCCCAAAAATACTTGATTATTCCCATAACGGATCTTATGTTAAATAGATTTGGAAGTTAGTATATAAGTGATTAATATTTTTATATTTCGTTATTCATAAAAAAATCCTTCGCTATCTTATTAGTACCAGATGGCGAAGGATTCGGTATAACAAGCAAGTAATTGATAATAATTATTGTCAGTAAGTACTTTATTACTCGTAGAAAATTATATTAAAATCAATTACTTGGACTACTCAACAGTCACTGATTTTGCGAGGTTACGTGGCTGATCGACATCAGTACCGCGCATTACTGCGACATGATAAGACAGCAGCTGTACTGGCACACTATAGACGATAGGGGCAAGCGTCTCACAAACATCCGGCACATAGACCACGTGCAATCTGTCTTCTGCGACCATTTGACTAGATTCGCTTGCAAAAACAAACAGCTCACCATGACGCGCGTGTACCTCTTGCATATTAGCCTTAAGCTTATCGAACATGCTGTCTTTTGGTGCTAGTACAACGATGGGCATGTCTTTATCAACCAATGCCAATGGTCCATGTTTAAGCTCACCTGCTGCATAACCTTCGGCGTGAATGTAAGAAATCTCTTTTAGTTTCAGTGCACCTTCCAAGGCAATAGGGAACTGCAAACCACGACCTAAGAACAAGCAGCTCTTTTTATACTCAAAATGCTCACTCATGGCTTTGATAGGTGCATCGAGGTTTAAGCTGGCATATAGTTGACCACGTAGCTCTTGTAACTGACCAAGCAAGGTACTCAAATTTTCGCCAGTCATGCGCTCCTGAACGACACCCACTTTTAAGACCAATAGCATTAAAGCGGCAAGCTGAGTGGTGAATGCTTTGGTAGAAGCAACGCCAATCTCTGGACCGGCAAGCGTTGGTAAAAATATATCCGTCTCACGTACCAAAGATGATGTTGGTACATTACATAGTGCTAAGCTGACTAGACCTGCTGGTGTGCTCTTTTGAATATCACGTAGCGCCGATAATGTATCTGCCGTTTCGCCAGATTGAGAAATACAAATGACGAGTGTGTTATCGACGACGACAGGATTGCGATAGCGGAATTCACTAGCGACTTCAACTGAACAAGGCACACGAATAAGGCTCTCAAACCAATATTTTGCGACCAAGCCTGAGTGGTAACTGGTACCACAAGCGATAACTTGGACGTGCTTAACGCCTTTTAATTGCGCTTCGTGACGCTGTAAAAAATCATCGCGTAGTTTAGACGGCTCATCGCTATCTACAGCCATCTCAACAGTACGGGCGACCGCGTCTGGCTGTTCATAGATTTCTTTGAGCATATAATGCTTAAATTCACCTTTATCCGCATTATGTTGGGCCGCGTCAATTTCATGTATCTGACGTTTTACTTCGACACCATCGGCATAAACCTGAATGCTACTACGCGTCAATTTGGCAATATCGCCTTCTTCTAGATACATAAAGCGATTGGTGACCGGCAGGAGGGCTAGTTGATCAGAAGCAATAAAGTTCTCACCGATACCCACTCCAATCACCAATGGAGAGCCTAAACGAACAGTAATTAGCTCTTCTGGGCAGTCGATATGCAGAATACCCAGGGCAAAGGCGCCATGTAATAAAGGAATAACAGCACGAACGGCTTCTAGTAAATCAGGCGTTGTTTTGTAGATATCATTAATTAAATGAGCGACGACCTCAGTATCGGTTTGCGAAGTAAATACGTAACCTTTAGCAATCAATGCTTCTTTTAACTCGGCATAGTTTTCAACGATACCGTTATGTACCACAGCAATCTTGCCTGAGACATGCGGATGGGCGTTACGCTGAGCCGGCTCGCCATGCGTTGCCCAACGTGTATGCGCAATACCAATATGACCATCGAAAAATTCAGGATTGACTGCCACAGCATCGACCAACGCTTGCACTTTACCCACTTGGCGCTCGCGATGAAGTTCGCCATCACGAATGACGGTCAGACCGGCAGAATCATAACCGCGGTATTCTAAACGTTTAAGACCCTCAAGTAAGATATTGGCGATATTACGCTCAGCGACTGCTCCAACGATTCCACACATAACTATTCCTTAAATTCGATGTTTTATGTTTTGATTTTTGACAGCTTCAATGCTTAACAGATCAAATGCTTTGATTTGAGAGGCGATAATGTTCAGTCAATAAATAATAGAAATTCACACTATGATAGCTTTTATATTAACAATTTTGACGCTATAAATATAAGGAAGCAGCATCACAAAAATTGTCATGCTGCTTAGTATTATTTTAATAGACATTATTCAAAATGCTTGTGATTGACCGTTACTATTTTGACTTTTTAGTCGGACGCTGAAAGTCGTTTTTCTGAGTCTGTCGCGCCCGTCCAAAGGCTAATGCTTTACTGTCGACGTTTTCGGTAATCACTGACCCTGCGGCAACTGTTGCGGTATCACCAATGGTTACTGGCGCGACCAGACTGGCGTTAGAGCCAATAAAAGCGTTATCTTCGATGATGGTTTGTGATTTATTGACACCATCATAATTACAAGTAATGACGCCTGCGCCGACATTGACATCTGTACCAATGGTCGCATCACCGATATAACTCAAGTGATTAACCTTGCTACCATGGCCGACAGTTGATTTTTTAATCTCGACGAAATTACCGACTTTACTGTTGTTAGCCAATACGGTTTCAGGACGCAAATGGGCGAAAGGACCAACATCAACACCTGCCCCAATCTCAGCACGATCAATCACGCAATAAGGTTTTATGTGGCAGGCATTACCAATGTGGGCGTTTTTAATGACACAGCCCGCTTCGATATACACATTATCACCTAAGATACAATCGCCCTCAAATACCACACCCACATCGACAAACACGTCCTGACCAGCGCTAAGCGTGCCACGAATATCAACGCGAGTGGGGTCAGCAAACTGCACGCCCGCTTCTTGCAAGTCGGCAACCAGTTTGCCTTGCCAAGTGCGCTCTAAGCTAGCAAGCTGTTGGCGGTTATTGACACCTTCAATCTCAAAGGTATGCTCAGGCTCAATCGCGACAATATTAATGCCTTCAGCGACCGCCATTTTAACGATATCTGTCAGGTAATATTCTTGCTGCGCATTATCATTAGAAAGCTTTGGCAGATATTTATGCAATAACGCATTATCGACGCAGTAAATACCACTATTAATCTCTTGGATTTTTTGCTCATCAGCGCTGGCATCTTTTTGCTCGACGATGGCTTTGATATTGCCGTCTTTGTCACGTTTGATACGACCGAGACCAAACGGATTGTCAACGGTCAAGGTCAACATTGACATGCCATCCGTATTGGCAGATTTTAATGCCGTTAACGTTTGGCAACTGACCAACGGCACATCACCATAGAGAATCAGGCTTTGTCCTTCTTTTGGTAATTCAGATAGGGTCACTTTTACCGCATGTCCAGTACCCAACTGCTCAGTCTGGGCAACCCAAGTAATAGGCAGGTGCGCATATTGCTCATTAATATCTGCTTGGACTTGGTCGCCACCAAAACCATGAACAATGATGGTGTCATCAACCGTTAGTTGATGACAGGTGTCAAGAACATGACCCAATAACGACTTACCAGCCAATGTCTGTAGCACTTTTGGCTTGGCTGACTGCATACGCGTGCCTTTGCCCGCAGCGAGGATAATTACCGAAAGAGGAGATGTCATAATAGCCTACAAATGTAACAAAATATAATTTCAAATTATAACGCAAACTGTCATTTAACTAAAATGCTATGTCGTGACATCTTTGTAACCTGCGTTGTTTGTCATCGGCTTATTATTTAATGGTGACTTGCTGATGAATTGTCTGTCGTCACAAACGCATTACTAAAAAAGTGGGCGAGTCAAAAAAGACAATCGGTTATCAAAGACCGTCGCTTATATAAAAGCGTGGCTAATTTGCCAGTGTGAGGATGGTGGTATAAATAATAACCCAAACGGCTGCTGCCATGATACCTGCGATGATGTCATCGAGCATAATACCTAGGCCACCTGCGACTTTTTTATCTGCCCAGCCAATCGGTGGTGGCTTAATAATGTCAAAAAATCGGAATAATATAAAGGCGATAATGATGGCAATAATAGAAGATGTTTGGGCGATATTTTGCCAAAAATTACCGTCAGCGATACCCATATAAGATAGCGGCAGTAGGGTAAGCCACATGCCCGCCCATTCATCCCAGACAATGTGCGGGTTATCATGACCACCCATTAGCTCTGAGGTACGACCGCATATCCAACTACCAATCACACAAGAGAGAATGGTAATAATCAAAAATGGCACGAATCCTAAGCTTAGCAATGGTATCGCGATGACTATACTTCCAACCGTGCCCCAAGTGCCGGGTGCACGGCGAGGCAAACCACTTCCTAAGCCGATACCGAGCCAATAAACCAAACGGTCAAGCATCGTAGCAGTAGTGGGTAGCGGTGGACAATCATTGGCTTTACGGATATCAGGCTTAGATAGGTTGTGATCAATCATGGGTTAACCTGCAAAATGTTGGTAACCCGTCAGATTGGGCCAAGTAATAAAGGGAGCGGGATGGGTAGGTGTGATTGGCTGTCCTTGATAAAAAAGCTCTGGTCGTAAATTTTTGGTAGCATTTGTCTTGTTTACGGCTATGACTTCGCCGATACAGGTAATAGGTGTGTTGCTACTGTTATTAACAGGCGGTTCAATATGAGCAGGCAAAGTAAAAGCCAACTCATAATCATCGCCACCAGCCAACTGGCACAACAAGCGCTCAGTTAACTCAGCGTTTGCCAATGCTTTGCTGGTAGGTAGCAGATCGAGATGAATGCGCATACTAACGCTGCTTTGTTGGCAGATATGACCAAGATCTTGATACAGACCATCAGAGATATCTATCATTGCCGTAGCGCCGATTTTTGCTAGTTCTGCGCCCAGTGCAATACGCGGGGTTGGCATATGTAGCCGATGCGCAAGCTCAATACCGACGGCATTGTCAGGGTTCTGTAGTGCATAAGCGGCATCGCCAAGAGTGCCTGAGACATAGAGTTTATCGCCAACTTGCGCGCCTGAACGGTAGACGGCTGGTGTATCTTTGGTGAGTAACCCTTGCGCGCTGACACTAAGAACTAAATTGTCGCTACGCGTGGTATCACCACCAATCAGCGTCACCCTAAATAGCTGGCAAGCATGAAATAAGCCTTTAGCAAATTCACTTAACCATTGCTCATTCGCCAAGCGCTCAGGCAATGCTAACGCTAGCAGAATACTATGCGGAGTTGCACCCATCGCGGCAATATCTGAGACATTCACTGCTACAGCTTTATAGCCGATGGCAAATGCAAGCTTATTCACTTGCTCCCAATCGGCGCTAAAGTGTCGACCTTGAACGAGTGTATCAATACAGCTGACCAAACGCGCACCCGCAGGCAAGCTCATCACTGCTGCATCATCACCAATGCCTTTTTCGACCCTGCCTTTATTGACACTGCTGGACAATGACTGTGCAGCTTGCATTTGGGAGAATATACGCTCAATCAGCTCAAACTCATTCATGATTAGTCTTTGCTGTCTACATCAGTGCGGTCTGTTTCAATCGCTTTTTTGCTCGCTTTAAAGTCACTAATGTTGGCAGTAGCTTTACTAGCGCTATTGCGTTTGACAGTAGCATTATTGGCACTGATACGAAGCTTGTTTGAAGTGGTTGGTTTTTCTTCAAGAGTAGGTGTGTCGGCACTATCTTCTATATCAGCATTAGTTTCTGCATTGGTATCAGCTTTTATTACAGGTTTAGCAGCCGCTTTTTGTGAGGTGCGTAAATTGGCTTTGCTATCTACTTCTACTTCAATAGCACGTAGCTCTACTGCCATTTTATCAAGGACGGCATTAATCAATTTATGCGCGTCAGTAGCGCCAAAGTGATTATTCAGCTTCATCGCTTCATCAAGTACCACTTTATAAGGAATTTCTAAACGGTTTTGTAGCTCGTAAGCACCAATCAATAAAATGGCGTGCTCAACGGTGTCCAATTTATCGATTTCACGGTCAAGATGCTGAGAGATAAGGACATCTAGCGCCTCGATCTGCTCTGGAATATCACGCATCATTTCATGATAATAGCCAATATGTACGGTATGCATGGCATTGGTCGCGCGGGTACGAGCAGCGATATCGTGTGGGGCATTGTCTTTCCAGCCAAGCTTACCATCGATATCGAAGCGGCGGTCAGTGACGAGCCATTCGTATAGACCTTGCATCGCAAAGCGTCGCGCTTTACGGATAGCGGTGTGACTGGTCTTGTAAGAAGACTCACTCATATCGAAGATTTGATCACCCGCACTGCTGCTCGCGATGCGCGTGGCTTCAGCTTGTTTATCATTGGTTTGGGCGGTTTTCGCAGCGCTGATAGCGCGCTTGAGTTGGTCAGTCATAGGGGGTCTATACCTAGTTTTTAAGATAAAAAGTTTTAAAATAAAATGTTAAATAGTGGTCAGCTGGCAGGCTGTGCCAGTCGAGTTTTATATCGTACTTGGTAACATTCTTTGTAACACTGACGCTGTGGCTCTCGATAAAAATGCAAGCTCATAGAAACCACAGCGCTCATTAAATAACAAACAGCCTATCAAATGATGGCTTGATTAAGCATCTTCGCTATCATCTTCAATATCTAGCTGTGATAGTACCGCAAGCATTTCTAGTACAACCATCGCCGCTTCTGAGCCTTTGTTACCCGCTTTAGTACCCGCACGCTCAATCGCTTGCTCGATGCTGTCAGTCGTCAGTACGCCATTGGCAACTGGGATATTATAATCCATAGCTACCGCGCTTAAGCCTTTTGCAGATTCGCTTGCAACGAAATCAAAATGTGGCGTGCTACCACGAATAATTGCGCCCAAAGCGACGATGGCATCAAAGCGATCAGACTCGGCGGCACGTTGAGCAACCAATGGCAATTCAAAAGCACCAGGCACGCGGATAACGGTAATGTTGCTACCCAATACACCGTGACGTAGCAATGCATCGATCGCACCATCTACCAAAGATTCAACCACAAAACCATTAAAACGACCGACGACGATACCAATACGAACGTCTTTGTTTTGATGTAAATTACCATCGATATGAGTCACGTCATTGCGCTGCTGTTGTAGATTTGACATAAAAAATCCTTTGCCGAATGGGCTTTTAATTAAAATGTAGGAATAAATAATGAGCTAAATATATTGCTAGGTTCAAATGGCTTATTATCCGTTAGATAATCAGTTAAATGAACGAAAATAAGTGGTTAGCGCTATGATAACATTTTTTTCTGTTTTATTTGTATTTTACGAGCGTACTATAAGCGCATTTGTATCCCTTGCGCTGCCATATATGCTTTGGCTTCTTGAACCGTATACTCGCCAAAATGGAAGATGCTGGCGGCAAGTACGGCATCGACGCCACCTTCTAACACTCCTTCGGCCAAATGTTGCAAATTACCGACGCCGCCTGACGCGATAACGGGCACATTGACGCGGTTAGTGATTTGCTTCATCAATGCCAAATCATAGCCTTTTTTGGTGCCATCGCCATCCATCGAGGTGACTAGTAATTCGCCAGCGCCAAGCTCAGCCATTTTGCTCGCCCAAGCCACCGCATCAATGCCCGTTGGTTTGCGACCACCATGGGTAAAAATCTCCCAACGCGGCATAACCATCCCATCAACTTCAATATCTGCAACGCGTTTGGCATCGATAGCAACGACGATACATTGATTGCCAAATTTCTGCGCCGCTTCACCGACGAACTCAGGGGTAAAGACCGCCGCAGAATTGATCGCTACTTTATCCGCACCAGCATTCAACAGATTGCGGATATCAGCGATTTTACGCACGCCGCCGCCAACTGTGAGTGGGACAAATACGGTTTCAGCCATACGCTCAACGGTATGATAGGTGGTATCGCGCTCATCATTGGTGGCAGTAATGTCCAAAAAAGTAATTTCATCAGCGCCTTGTTCGTTGTAGCGTTTTGCTACTTCAACAGGGTCTCCTGCATCTTTGATATCGACAAACTGTACACCTTTGACCACACGGCCATTATCAACGTCCAAACAAGGAATGATACGCTTTGCTAACATAGGGTCTTTCACCTTATAATCAATTCATTCTATAAGTGCTAGTCTAGCAAAATCACCACCGTATCAGGCAGATTTTCGCAAGATTATTATGCTTTTAACCAAAGTTTGCTCATGCACGGTACAATCACTGTGATTACCGTCGATATTTATCCTATTTACCTTCTTTTAATTGTCATAAGTGAGATGTCATGTCCGTCTATACCCAGTTAACCGATGACCAGTTTGCCACTTTTTGCCACCGTTTTGGCGTAGCGTTCGCGCGTGCCATTCCGATTACCCAAGGTATCAAAAACTCTAACTGGTTTATTCAGACGACTGACGATGTAGATGGCGCACACTCTTATGTCTTTACCTTATTTGAAGAACGTCCACCAGAAGACATCGAGAAGATGGCCGTCATCCTCAATCAACTGGACGGTAAATTACCGGTCGCCGCGCCGTTGGCGTTAGTTGATAGCACAGAAAAAGGCTATGTCATACGCTATGATAATAAAGCCATTACCTTAGTGCCATGCCTAGCAGGCTTGCACCCAGAGCAGACCACGCAAGCGATGTGTCATGAGATTGGTGCTGCTTTAGCGATGCTGCATGAGACATTGCAAGCACTACAACCTGCGGAAGAATATGGCGTGCCTTTATACCCATGGAGCGAGGTGCGCGATCGTGAAATGCAGTTTATGCCCGGTGACGAAGCCAAATTGATGAGTGATATCTGGCAGTCTTATACGGATTTGCCGCTTGCCACTTTGCCAAAAGGCTTATGTCATTTAGATATGTTTGCCGATAATACCTTATGGGATTTGCAAAAAGGTGAAGAACGTCTGACGGGTCTATTGGACTTTACCGAAGTCAGTGTTGAGCACTATGTGATGGATATTGCCATTACGATTAATGATTTTTGTACCACTTGGGGTATGGCTGAACAAGGCGAGTCGGTAAATTTTGACCGCAGTAAAATGGCAGCTTTCTTACAAGGCTATGAGTCTAAACGCACGCTTAATAACGATGAAAAACGTGCCTTACCGGTTATGCTGGCAAAAGCGGCGGTAATTTTTTGGCTGTTGCGTTTAAACGTTATTCACTATAACCGTACCGAAGGACGGACTGGCGATAATATCATGGTCAAAAATCCTGATCTGATGAAACGCCTTGCCGCTTATCATTGGGCGCATGTGGAAAAAGCGCAGAATGCAGTAGTTGTGCTATCAAATAAACATGATAATCAAATAGTCGGCGTGTTTAGCAATATTACCCAAGCTGAGCAGGCGCGTGATAAATTAAGTGATAGTAGCCATTTTGCCATCAAAGAATATACGCTCGATCAATGAGCATAAATTGTTTTTGTTCGACCATTCCTGTATCAAAACCATAAGGGCGATCCCATGACCGATCAAGTTGATAACTGGCACAAACTGGCACGCTACGATACCAATATGCAAGGTGAGCTGCATGCCAATCTGCTGCGTAACAATGGTATTAGGGTGTCTCTGCAACCACTGAGTGCGATGCCCGGTATGAACTCTGGGATTGTGCTGTGGATACAGGATACCGATTTGGCGCATGCACAGCGCATTTTAGCGAATATTGACACCGATGGGGCAACGCCTTATGAGATGTTTGATGAAACGTCCGCAGCCAAAATTAACCCTACTTTAAATTCTGCACAAGATAAAAATAACGGCGGTACTCTATAAATGTGCCAACTCTTAGGAATGAACTGTAATACCCCAACCGATATTGGCTTTAGCTTTGCAGGCTTTCGCCGCCGCGGTGGCATGACGGACAGTCATGAAGATGGTTTTGGCATTGCATTTTTTGAGCGCAGTGAATGCGCTAATAATAATGATGAATCGGCAAATGACTCAACGGGGCTGCGCTTGTTTCATGACAATCGTCCAAGCCACCTGTCACCAGTCGCTGACTTGGTTAATAATTATCCAATAAAAGCCATGAACGTCATCGCTCATATTCGTAAAGCGACCCAAGGGCAGAACTGTTTGGCAAACACCCATCCCTTTGTCCGCGAAGTCTGGGGCGAGCAGTGGGTATTTGCTCATAATGGGCAGATGAATAGCGAATTTATCAAACGCTGTCAGCGTTTGCAAGACAACGGCAATGCTTCACACTGCCAGCCAGTCGGTTCAACCGATTCTGAAATGGCATTTTGCTATTTGGTTAATCGCCTAAAGAGTAGCTTTAAATCGCGCCCTGATGACAAAACGCTGTTTAACTTTTTGACCACCCAATGTCGTTATTTATCTGCCAATGGTTTATTTAACTGCTTGATATCAAATGGTAAGTGGCAAATGGCATATGCGGGTAGTTTGCTATTTTATCTCACGCGCCAAGCACCATTTGGCGAGGCGAAATTGGCAGATGATGATTTAGCCATTAACTTTGGTGATGTGACGACAGATACCGATAAAGTGACGATACTAGTGACAGTGCCGCTGACTGAAAATGAAAAATGGCAACAGTTAGCCGTTAATGAGTGTCTGATATTCCAAGATGGCGACGTCATTTATAAAGACAGCCCAAGTCAGCGGAAGTTTTTGACGATTGAGGAGGGGATTGCGGTGGCACGGTCAGTTGGGGCGAGTGTTTAGGGGTTGATCGACTTGTATTTTTAATTCGAGTGTTTCATTTTAAAGTTAATAGTTCAATAAAAAACAGGTGAAGCTATGTTAGGCAATGACATTCAAATAAAACAGCTCGTAGGAGTAGGTGATGTGCATCTTAGCTTTCAACCTGAGCAAAGAGTGTATTGTCTAATCGGTGAAAATGGTATTGGCAAGACAAAGTGTTTAGAGGCATTGTTTACTCTATGCTTCACTACCAACGGACTCCTTTATGCCAGTATTATGAGTGACGAACTATTTGCATTTAATAATATAATTTCTGATGGACGTACATTTAATGATATCTCTGATGAAAGCTTAAAGGGCTTCGAAAGTCATAATTCAGCTGTAGTCATGATTGGTGCTTTGAATCGTGGAACCATTGATTATGAAGAAATAGATGTAAATAAGAACATTGGTACTCGGGATACTCGTTTACAAAAATATATTAATGAAAGTTTTGCAACTTTGAATAATGAAAAAATGCATAGTTTAGGAATGGGTGAACTATTAAACCAATGGATAATTCAGCGTGCTCAATCTGCTAACCCTTACCAAGCCGCCGAAGATAATCGCGAAGTTGAAATTACCACACTGCTAAATTTACTTAACAAAGTAGACGAACGAATCGATAGTAATTTCCTTGAAATCTCAGGAAATAACCGCGTATTTATAAAAATTTCTGATAAAAAAACTGAACTATCTGAGCTTTCCAGCGGCTTTGCTTCTATCCTAAAAATCATGCAATCTATCATCGCAGGTTATAGCTACTTTACTAACGAAACCAATATTGCACATGTCAAAGGCGTAGTGTTTATCGATGAAATCGAAAGCCATCTGCATACCAAGTGGCAAGCGACTATTATTCCTACTTTAAAGCGCTTGTTCCCAAATACGACGTTTTATATTACCACTCACTCCGCTATTGTTTTGAGCCAATTGCAACATGGCGAAGCTTATGAGTTATATCGCGATAAAGAAGATGGGATTGTAAAAACGGAGCTAATAGAGCATCCCAATAATGCGGCGTTTGTAGACTTGCTAAAAGATGCTTTTGATATTGATATCAATCGCTTGAAACTGGCGCGTGACAATGCGCCACAACAAACAGAAGCAAAACAGGCATTACTGAGCTTATTAGATGAAAAAATTAAGCAGTTAGAGGCAGGGCAATCATGAAAGAGAAAGAGAAACTGTTAGACACAAACTATCTGATTGGTCTGCTTGAAGGTAAAAGTGATGGAAAGGATATTGAGCTTTTACAGAATTTGAAAAATTTGCGTAGTGAAATAGAGTTAAATAATGTAGAAGTAGTGATAACTCCACTTATTCGCTATGAATTTTTAAGATACTTTCTGTGGAAAACACAAGAAAGTGAGATGAAAAAATATATCAATGTCATGAATGGATTAACCACCTTAGACATCAGCCAAGATGTAGCAGATTTGGCTGCAGATTTATATCGATTAGATAAGTTTGAAGCAGATAATGCTAACATTAATAAAAATATCGACAAGCGCCAGTTTGATATATTTCATTTTGCTACAGCTAAAATAAATGGTATAGAATTATTATCTAATGACAAGCACTTACCACAACTTGAAAATTTATATGCGCTTTATAAATTGGACGAAATACTCTAAAAACTAACCCAAATAAACCCCACAACACCGTTTAAACTTCTCTCCAGAACCGCAAATACACGGCTGCTTTTGATTCACTGTCATCGCAACCGTTGGATCTAAGAAATACCAACGTACATCATTATTGACTTTGTCTGTCACTTTTACAAAGGCAGACAATTCATGGTGCGCCTGCATTTTCTCTTCTAAATTAGCTGTATTATCTTTGATATTAAAATAAGCTTTAAACTCAACTTGTGCGTGCCTTTTACCTAGCTTTGGCATGTGCGCTACGATTTCTAATCCTGCCCAATTCGTCTCTTTTGCCCACGATTCAATCGCCTTGATATCAAGCAATGCTTGCTGTGCGGGTAGAGTAGTCTTGACGATATATTCTGGCTTAATCAACACAAACGCACTATAGCGCGTGCGCATGAGACGTTCAGCAGTGTTAGCTTTGTTGTCCTCTGAATCATAAAGCCTGTCATGATAAGGCTGGCAGCAATCTTTATAAAGTAGTGGTGAGCTGATAGCGCTTGATGATGGATGAATTTGGCAAGGGCAAACGTGTAGATCAGGTTGCATGTTTTACTCTCATTTTCGTTTGGGTTTGACTGCTTTACCGTAGCTTTATCGCAGCAGGCTCTTTATTAGTTCTGGCACTATGCCGACTTTAAGCTGTGCCCAAGGTGCAGGGTCGCGCAGCTGCTGCCAAAACGCATCAAACGGTGGGGCAAAATAGACCAATATGGCGAGCAGTGTATATAGTAATAAATACCACCACTTATCTTTAGGCTGATAAAACTTCATCGCCGTACCTGATGAGCGCTTCATTCTCATATTGGATAAATTAACACTATACAGCTCGTCCAACGCCAAATGCACCATCGCGCCGCCGAATAAAAATAAGCCGTAGAACCAGCTTGCCGTTAATGGTAAGTTTAAAATATCGTAGCTGACATAGGTCATTCCAAGACCCATTATCGCCATATAAGGGACGGAATGAATCACGCCGCGATGCACGGTCATGTTGGTAAAAATAGAGAAAACCACATAACGCATAAAGCCGTAGCCTGCTAGCCATAATGCAATCAGGGCGAGCAAGCTCAGCTCACTGCGCCAATGCATGACCAAACCAAAGGCAAAAATAAACGAGGTGATATTAAAACCCAGCTTAATCGGTGTTGAGTTGTCAGAATCCAAATCAGGGAGTAGTCCACCGATGGTGCCAAGCGCCACGCAAACTAAAAACCCCGAATCATCAATCAATCCCGCTTTATAAACCGTCAAACTGAGCGTACCACTGACCATGAATGCAACATTTAGGTGGGTGTTAAAATTTGCCATAAAAACTCATCAATAAATAGCGCGCGAAACGATTGTTTCGAGGCGTTTGCCTAGCGGTAAAAAAGCGCACCATAATAGCATAGCGCAGCCAAACGTCTAACAGATAAGGTTTATATGCCCGCCATCGGTTTACTCATCAATCTTGATTCTGATGTTCCTTGTGAGAGTGCATTTATGTTTTTTGAAAGCTTCATTGACATTAATTGAAGTGAATTGACAAGTGCCATGGTTGTTCCATTTAAATCAATTGAACGGTGCCAGCGAAACCATTCAAAGTCCAATATGGACAAATTATTATCAAGGAGTGATCTCAAATCAGGTCATTTAGTAGTCTTGCCAATGTTAACGATGCCATCCTGCTTGGCTGAGGATGACAATTCTAGTTTTTATAATGGTAATGTTTTGCGTAATGGTCGAAGCCAGAAGCATGGGAGTTGAGAGGAAGTTGGGCACTTAGAACAGAGTATGTATAAAAAAATCGTTAAACCCTTGTTACGTTTACGATTATGCCACGATTTGACAACGTCTAGGCGTTAACAAAGCGCCGTCGTTTTGTTATGGTAAAAGAGCGTTATTGTTAAGTACTAAAGAGTCGCTTAGCTATTTTGTTAACCCAACTTTATATTTTACTGTGTCAAATAATAATGGTTTTGAATACAACGCGTACAATCATCTATCTAGCCACCAATCCTCAGTATAAACATATAACCGTTTAGGCTTAGGATCTATAACAACGATAAGGAAGCTACCATGAGTGATATTTTTAATGTAAAAGACACCATTTCGGTCGATGGCAAGGAACATACCTATTACAGTCTGCCGAAGCTAACCGAAACTTTTGAGCACATCAGTAAACTGCCATTTTGCATGAAAATCGTCTTAGAAAACCTATTACGTAATGAAGATGATGGTCAATCTGTCGGCAAAAACCACATTGAAGCGGTTGCCAACTGGGACGCGGGCGCAGAAGCGTCAAAAGAAATCGCCTTTATGCCAGCGCGCGTTGTCTTGCAGGATTTCACTGGTGTGCCATCAGTTGTCGATTTGGCAGCGATGCGTGATGCCGTGGTTGAGCTAGGCGGTAACGCTGAGCAAATTAACCCCTTTATCCCGAGTGAATTGGTCGTTGACCATTCTGTACAAGTTGACGCTTATGGTCGCGAAGATGCGCTGGATTTGAACGAAAAAATTGAATTTAAACGTAATAATGAGCGTTATGAGTTCTTGCATTGGGGTCGTAATGCGTTTAAAAACTTTGTGGTCGTACCACCAGCCACCGGTATTGTGCATCAGGTCAACCTTGAATATTTAGCTCGTGTTGTCATGGCAGCAGATGTCAATGTTGATGGTGAAAGCGAATTGACTGCCTATCCAGATACAGTATTTGGTACTGACAGCCATACCACCATGATTAATGGTATTGGTGTGCTTGGTTGGGGTGTGGGTGGTATTGAAGCGGAAGCTGCCATGCTTGGTCAACCATCATCGATGCTCATTCCACAAGTGGTTGGCTTTGAGCTAAAAGGCAAACTTACCGAAGGCGTCACCGCGACAGATTTGGTATTGCGTGTGGTTGAAATGCTACGTGCGCACGGTGTGGTGGGCAAATTCGTTGAATTCTATGGCGAAGGCTTACACAGTATGCCGCTTGCAGATCGTGCGACGATTGCCAATATGTCACCAGAATATGGTGCGACCTGTGGTATTTTCCCGATTGACCAAATGGCGATTGATTATCTACGTCTATCAGGACGTGATGAGGCGCAAATTGAGTTGGTCGAAAAATATGCCAAGGCGCAAGGCTTATGGCACGATGCAGATACGCCAGCCGCGACTTATTCAAGTAAGTTAGAGTTGGATTTATCATCAGTGCAGCCTGCACTTGCTGGCCCGAACTTGCCACAACAGCGTATCAATTTATCTGATATGCACGAAAAGTTTGGCGAAACGTTAGAAAAAATGACCAAAGATCGCAAGTCAGAAGTAGAAGGCAAAGTACGCTTTGATCAAGAAGGGGGTGAGCAAGAGCAGGCTGAACACTTAGCCGCAAAACCAAAAATTGATGACAGCCAAGATGAAGGCTATCAGCCTGCAAATGGGGTTTTCTCTACCATTAAAATCGATGAAAAAGAACATAAGCTGCGTGATGGTTCAGTCGTGATTGCCGCTATTACCTCTTGTACCAATACCTCAAACCCAGCGGTTATGATTGGTGCTGGTTTAGTTGCCAAAAAAGCGGCTGCAAAAGGTCTTAAAGCCAAGCCTTGGGTTAAGACTTCGCTCGCCCCGGGTTCTAAAGTCGTGACTGACTATTTAGAAAAAACCAAACTAATGGATGAGCTGGAAAAAACAGGTTTTTACTTAGTCGGCTATGGTTGTACCACTTGTATCGGTAACTCAGGGCCGCTGCTAGAAAGCATTGAAAAAGGTATCGAAGAGAATGATCTAGTCGCCGCTGCGGTACTGTCCGGTAACCGTAACTTTGAAGGCCGTATTCACTCACATGTCAAAGCCAGTTACTTAGCGTCACCGCCGTTGGTTGTCGCCTATGCCTTAGCCGGTACGGTCGATATTGACATGACCACCCATCCGCTAGGTCAGGATCAAGATGGTAATGATGTCTATCTAAAAGATATCTGGCCAACGTCAGAAGAGATCAATGAGTTGATTGCTAATAATATCGACGCGGATATGTTCCGCAAGAATTACGGTGAAGTGTTTGACGGTAGTGCAGCATGGAACGCTATTAGCTCAGCCGATAGCCAGCTGTATCCGTGGAGCGAAGAATCTACTTATATCAAAAACCCACCGTTCTTTGATGGTATGACCATGGAGCCAGAAGGTATCCCTGATATTGAAGGCGCGCGTATCTTGGGTTTATTTGGCGATTCAATCACCACCGACCATATCTCACCAGCTGGTAACATCGATCCAGACTCGCCAGCAGGTAAATACTTGCAAGAGCGCGGTGTGATGCAAGCCGACTTCAATAGTTATGGCTCACGCCGTGGTAATGATGCGGTTATGACCCGCGGTACTTTTGCCAACATACGTATCAAAAACACCATGATGGGTGGCAAAGAGGGTGGCTATACCTATTACTTCAAAGGCGATAGCGCGACGCTTCAAGACGGTGAAGAAATGGCCATCTATGATGCGGCGATGAAGTATAAAGAAGATAAGCGTCCGTTAGTCGTGCTTGGCGGTGCAGAATATGGTTCTGGCTCTAGCCGTGACTGGGCAGCGAAGGGGACAATTTTACTCGGCGTAAAAGCGGTATTGACCAGCTCATTTGAGCGTATTCACCGCTCAAACTTAGTTGGCATGGGTGTCTTACCATTGACCTTTAAAGAAGGTGAAAATGCAGAGACTTATAATTTAGATGGCTCTGAAGTGCTTAGCATCACTGGTCTAGATAATGGTGAAAGCAAAACAGCGACAGTCACTGCTACACGTGCCGATGGTTCGTCTGAGAGCTTTGATGTCAACGTCATGCTACAGACACCAAAAGAGCGTGAATATGTGCGTCATGGTGGCGTGTTACACTATGTACTACGTCAACTGGCTGCTGAGAATAAAGACGCTGCGTAATGGTAAGTTAGACTTAATATGAAAAAAAAGCCCAGTCCCAGTCAAAGTAGGGGATTGGGCTTTTTTATTGAGCTAGGAAAAGGGAAAAAAGTATCTGAAAATCTATTTCCTTAAATCATCTGAAATTCTCATTCCAGTTCTCCTTAAATACTTTATTTAAGAACTTTTCTTTATCGATGCTACCGTCATTGTTTAAGCAGCTCTTATCGACAAAAAGGTAATTCGTCCAACTGATATCAGGAGACAATTCATTGATTTTATTTACCATATCAACTTCACTAATGTCAGAGAAGTCTTTAATAATAAGTTTTTGAGCCAGCTCTAAAATGCGACTCTTTGTTTTATACTCATAAGAATTTGGATACTCAGAAATTTTATCAAAAAATTCTTCGTAATTTATACTCAGGTCTTCGTTTACATACTCCTCACTCCAGAATATATAGTCACTCCAAAATGGGTCAGGAGATAGTTTATCTAGTTCAAGCTTTATTTCTACTTGCCTTGACTCTGAGCATGGAGTATTAATTAACTCTTCAAGTAATAAAGTGATTTTTTGCTTAGTATCATTATTCATTATTATTCCCTCTACTATTTGTTTAAATGGTTTCAGCTCTTCTCAGTCAACAGGTTAATCCCCAGCCCAATAAACACCACCCCACTAATTCTATTGAGCATTGTTTCAATAGAGGGGTTTTCTCGTAGGCGTGTACTAAACCGCGCAGCCAATAGCGCCAAACATAAGCACCATATAAAGCCAGTGGTAGCAAAAGTCAGACCCAATATCAAAAATGACAGCATGCCATAAGCGTAACTAGTGTCGATAAACTGAGGGAAGAACGCCAAGAAGAATAAGGCAACCTTTGGATTAAATACATTGGTCAATACGCCTTGCTGATAGATTTTCCAGCCGTCTACGGCCTTGTGTCTAGTCACGTCCTGAGCTTTGGACAAACTGTTTGCGATTGAGTTCGAGTTTTTGCTCGTTAGCATTTTAAAGCCTAAATAACACAGGTAAGCCGCACCAATATATTTGACGATCATAAAGGCTGTAGGGGAGTTGGCAAGCAGTACTGACAGTCCCAGCGCCGCGAATAATGTATGTACTAAAGCACCTGAGGTAATGCCTAACACAGAATAAAACCCTGCGGCTTGTCCCTGTGAAATACTGCGGGTGATGATATACATGCTATCTGTGCCAGGGGTTAGGTTTAATAAAATAGCGGCTAAGACAAACCCTAGATAATTCTCGATACCAAACATTGCAACCACCTCCCTTTGATAATACTAATTGTCCGTATGTTATACAGTCTGTATATATTTTATAAAACTCTTAAGGGGTAGATAGTAGCGAGCATTAGATAGGTTGGCAATAGCGCGGATAGTTATAGGGCTGTGAGAATAGCGTTAATAAATATTTGAGAAATGACAGACATAAAAAATCCCAGTCACCGTATGATGACTGGGATTTTTTATTGTTCGCTTATTAGTCTGATCTAATGCTAAGCAAAAGTGCTAATAAGTGACGCCGAATAGTGGCGTCCCCAGGGGGATTCGAACCCCCGTTACCGCCGTGAAAGGGCGGTGTCCTAGGCCTCTAGACGATGGGGACGCATAGAGTGTTATAACCAAAAAGGCTACAACGGTACTTCACAATATCAGAGTGCTTATCTATTAATAATAGAGCAAGCCTTGCCTAGGTGCTGATATCGTCCTACTAGCGAGTATTTATAGTTACGTTTCAGTAGTACTGAGCGTTGCAATAAATAGTATGGTGGAGCTAAACGGAGTCGAACCGTTGACCCCTTGCATGCCATGCAAGTGCTCTACCAACTGAGCTATAGCCCCTCGCTAAGAGTGTGCGTATTTTATGCAAGACCAGCAGTCCTGTCAACTACTATTTTAAAAATAATCAATAAATATGCAAAAAAAAGTGTTTTAGCCTGTTTTAATGGCCTAACAAGCTTAAATTAGCGTGGATTTTGCTTGAGAGCGATCTCTTTGATGGCTTTATCGGTATAAAACTCTTCTTCGCTGCCATCAGAAAAAACAATCGCACAGCATTCAGTTGGCATATATTGACCACCCTTTTCTCGGATTGTTCTGATGCCTTTAAAGCCAATGATGTCAAAATCGGCTAATTTATCTAGATTATGCTTGGTATAACTGCAGTAAGTGGTGTATATCCACTTTAAATCTTCAAAATCTTGACCAGTGGTAAGAGTAAGGTTTGCCTCGAACAGCTCTTTTACGATGGCATCATAGTATTTCTGCGCTTCTTTTAGGGTGTTAAATACATAATCTTTGCTTTCTATTGTGACGGTTTTGGCGGCCATGTTTGTTTCCAATTAAGATGTTTAAAAGTATGAGGGTAGTTATACCGACTAATAACGAAAAAAGGGTCAGAACTGGCCTGACCCCTTTGAATGCATAAAATTTAGCTAATTATTATTCAGCAGCCAAACTATTTATCAGCTAAGAAGTCTGGCAACTCTGCTGCTTGTTTTTCAAGTTTCTTCAGTTTCTTTTTACCGAGGCCGCCCAGTACATCAACCGCGTGACGCAAGCGAGTCAGCGTCATATCAGCACCGATAATCGCCATAGAGTTCATGACGGGCGTCGATGAGGTGCTACCAGCGATAGCGATAAAAAACGGCGCCATAAAGTCACGCATCTTAATATCAAGGTGGGCTGCAAGGCCTTTTAGCGTGGCGTAGATGTTTTCTTCTGACCAAGTTGGTAGGGTCTCAAGCTGCCAAAGTGCTAATTGGAGCATCTCGATAATTTGCTCAGGCGTGAGCGATTTATGAGTAAAGCTCTCAGCATTGATATCAGGTAGGTTCTGGAAATAGAAACCACCCCAATTAACCGCATCAGACAATAGCTCGATACGTGGTTGAATCGCCGCTGCGATAGCAGTTAATTTATCGCTGTTATTCGCCCACTCAAGGATTTTATTTTTTAACTCTTCAGGCGTGAGGGCGCGTAGCCACTCGGCATTTAGCCAGTTCAGCTTTTCGATATCAAAGATAGGGCCGCCAAGCGACACACGCTGAATATCAAAGCTGGCAATCATTTCTTCTAAGGTAAATTGCTCAGCATCATTAGGCATTGAGTAGCCCATACGACCGAGATAGTTTAGCAGCGCTTCGGGCAGGACGCCTGCATCACGATAATAGGTGATAGAGGTAGGGTTTTTACGTTTAGAAAGCTTTGATTTGTCTGGGTTACGCAGTAACGGCATGTGGCAAAGGACTGGCATCTCCCAACCAAAATACTCATAAAGCAGCTGATGTTTAGGCGCAGAGTTGAGCCACTCTTCACCACGCAACACATGGCTGATGTCCATCAAATGGTCATCAACGACGTTGGCTAGATGATACGTTGGCATGCCGTCGGTTTTTAGCAGCACTTGCATATCGACTTGTGTCCAAGGAATCTCAACCGTACCGCGTAGCATGTCATGTACTTGACAGATACCTTCGGTAGGCACGCGCATACGAATCACATGCGGTTTGCCCTCGCTTACCAATTGCGCGGTTTTCTCTGGCGCTAAATGGGCACAGCGACCGTCGTAACGTGGCGTTTCACCATTGGCCATTTGCTCGGCACGCATGGCATCTAGCTCTTCACTGGTACAAAAGCAGCGAAACGCATGATCGTTTTCTATGAGCTGTTCGGCGTGCTTTTTGTAAATATCGCTACGCTCACTCTGACGATAAGGCGCGTGCGGGCCGCCGATATCTGGACCTTCTGCCCAATCTAGACCGACCCAACGCAGCGCATCCAAAATCATTTTTTCAGATTGTTCGGTTGAGCGCGTTTGGTCTGTGTCTTCGATACGTAAAATAAATTCGCCGCCGTGGGCTTTAGCGAATGCTAAATTGAATAGGGCAATATAAGCGGTGCCGACATGCGGAAAGCCAGTAGGCGATGGTGCAATGCGGGTGCGGACAGGGCGATTGCTGCTAGTAGAAGTCGTAGATTGCGTCATAGAAATCTCAGAATAGGCTAGTTAATGAAGATGGCACTGAAAGATGGTAATAAAAAATAGCAGTTAAACATAATGATTAAACATGGCGATTAAAAATAGTAATGACAAATATGAATCAAAGATTTTAATAAAAATACAGATGAAACAATAACCGTCAATATGGAAAAATAGCGTAAAATATAGCGCTAGTATAACAGAGAGAGGGAATATTTTTAACGAAATGCCCGTCTAGTGCTTGACTACCAGTGTATCCTTGCGATAATAATGTTAGACAAGTCATAACTTGTTTATTTTCATCTGATTTTTCACTCTTACTGACCAAAATGGTCGTCATCTACTGAGTCGTTTGTGTCCATATTGAATAATAAGCCAAAAAATACGCCGAATACTAAGCAAGATTCTAAAATAGACCCTTCTTTAGCCACTGTTAATGCTGCGTCAGCGGTTGAGCTGCCTGCTGTAAAAAACGATTTTATGGTAGAGAATGATTCTGCTAATCAGCCGCCTCAAGAGTCTGTCACTGATAAAAACACCTCTGATGAATTGAGCTTTGTCCATGATGCGGTGCTGTTGCAAGAAACCGTCGCGGCAGTGCTGGGCGTTAAATCACTGCCTAAGCAAACAGACGATTGCCAAAATAGCTTGCAGATGAGTGGCATCTACGTCGATGCTACCTTTGGGCGTGGTGGTCATAGTCGATTACTATTAAGCCAGCTGGCTGATGACGCAACCTTGATTGTTTTTGATAAAGATCCAACCGCCATTAGCGTTGCTCGCGAATTGGCAAATACCGATAGTCGCGTAAAAGTGGTGCATGATAGTTTTGCGACGTTGACGGATAGTCTAGCCGCAATGGGTATCATGCAAGTTGATGGCTTAATGGCAGATTTGGGTATCTCATCGCCGCAAATTGATGATGGTAGTCGTGGTTTTAGTTTTATGCGCGATGGGGCGGTTGATATGCGTATGGATACCAGCCGTGGGCAGTCGGTCGCTGAATGGCTAGAAAAAGTCGACGATGAAACTTTGGCCAATGTGCTTTATGAGTTTGGCGAAGAGCGTCACAGTCGCCGTATCGCTCGTGCTATTAAGCAGATGGAAAGTTACGACTCTACTTTAGCGTTAGCTGAAGTGATTAAAGTAGCACATCCTAATTGGCAGCGCGGTAAGCATCCAGCGACTCAGAGTTTTCAGGCGATGCGCATTTTTATTAACAATGAGCTAGGCGATGTCGATGACTTTTTAGAACAAAGTATTCCGATCTTGAAAGCAGGCGGGCAGCTAGCAGTGATTAGTTTTCACTCGTTAGAAGATCGCCGTATCAAGCAGTTTTTGCAGCGTCATAGTAAAGGGCAATATCCAGAAGATGAGAATTTGCCGATGCCGCCGAAGCGTCCGCGTTATTTTAGTAAGCCTAAACGTGTGGGTCCTAGTAAAGCTGAAACCAGTCAAAATCCACGCGCGCGTAGCGCTTGGTTACGCATGGCGACTCGTACCGATACTGACTACTTATCCAGCGTTGAGCAATAACACACAGGTAGTAGCATGATGTTATCGAGAAGGTGTTTGGCTGGGTTACTGGTGGTTGGTTGCTAGCGATTAGGTAGGATAGAAAGTCTTAATACTTACGCGGCTGTTAAAAATCTGTAAACATTATCTGCTAGGCTCGGCTGGTCCTTTTTCGTTTGGTTTTACTTTATTGATGGTTCTGTGCAAAGCGTCTTACTGCTCTAAAACAGTTGCCAATTTTCATACTTGAAGTCCACTTTTTGAGATCGTCATGGCAATATCTGACAAACCTGCAAACCGTCGCGCTACAATGCCAAATAATACCGATATCGGCGAGCTATTCGTGCGCCGATTTAATGTGGTTAGTATCTATGTAGTGGTGCTATTGCTGCTAGCAGTGGCGATTGTATGGAGCGGTATCAAAACAGCCGAAGGCATTCAGCAATATCATCAGGATTATAAAACCTTGCAAGACATGAAAAAACAAGAGCGTAACCTGCAAGTTGAACATCAGCGTCTGCTTATCGAACAGCAGACTTTTAGTGCGACACCGCAAATTGCCAGCCGTGCGGTGGCTGAACTGGGTATGTTTTCACCGACGTTAAAAGATAAGCTCATTATCCAGCCGGGTGTTGCCACAGCACAGGTGCCAGTCATCGATACTGACTCAGATGAGGATAAATCTGACGTTATCGAACCACGGGCTTCCACAGATTTATCGCCTGATGCTCCTATCACCGATGCCACGGTAGCGGAGGCAGGACAATGAGTGACAAAAAATCCAACGCCAATAGTGGTAAAACAACCGCAAAAAATGCGAGTAAAAAGCCAGCCAGCGGCAAGGTTACCAAGCCCTTACGTCCTGCCAGTGCAGCCAAATCGGGAAAAACGAGCAGTAAGCCTGAAAGTCAACCATCTGGTAACCGCAAAGCCAAGTTATTTGGTCGCTTGAAAAAGAATGAAGAACAAGGCGCTTATACCAGTGTCAAAAACCTGAAAAATAAAAGAGGGTTTTTGGGTAAAGCGTCTGGCGCTTCCTCTCGTGGCGGTTTTGAGCAAGATAAAAACCGTTTCCGTACTATTTGGTTCATTGCCTTGGTTGTCTTGGGTTTGCTGATATCCCGTGCTTATTATTTACAAGTCGCCAATGCTCAGTTTTATCAAGACAAAGGCGATGAGCTCATCACCAGCGTGCGCACGCAAAAATCCTATCGTGGCATGATTACCGATCGCAACAATTTGCCACTTGCAGTCAGTGCACCACTGGCGACAGTCTCCTTCAGTCCGCATGATTACGCGCGTGAATATTACGAGCTTAAGCGTATTATTATCACCAATCCTGAGAGCCCGCAACTGGTTGCGCGGATGCAAAAGCGTTTGGATAATATGGATCTGACCACGCTTGCGGCTGCTGCGAATATTTCGGTCACTGAGCTAAAAAAAGTCACTGCTATCGATGATAGTGTCGATGTGACCGATGAAGCAGCGGTTAAAGCGGCGCTACCGTCGGGTGCAGGCTCGCACTATCTGCCGCTACTGAATAAAGTAACGCCCGAGATTGCCCAAAGTGTCAGTACGCTTGATTTTCCTGGCGTCTATGAAAAAAACTTCTTCCAGCGTTATTACCCGCAGCCGCAACCAAACTCGCAACTGTTGGGCTTTATGGGACAAAATGTCAGCGATCCTGAAGGTGGCTACGAAGGGCGTGCTGGTATCGAACGCCAGTATGAAACTGAGCTGGCAGGTGACGATGGTAAAGTGTTGGTGCTAAAAGATGCCAAACAAAATAGTTTAAAAGAAATTAAACAGATTGAGCCAGAAATACCGGGCAAAGATGTCGCACTGACCATTGATTCACGCCTGCAGTATTTACTTTATAAAGAGCTAGAGAAAGCAGGGCGTTTGCAAAAAGCACGCTGGTCGACAGGTATGATTGTTGATGTGCAAACCGGTGAGGTGCTTGCCTTATCAACATGGCCATCATTTAACTCCAATAATCTGAATGAGATGACGGGTGAAAACCAACGTAACCGTGCACTGCTTGATGTCTTTGAACCCGGTTCGGTGATGAAACCATTTACCGTTGCCGCCGCTTTAGATTCAGGCAAGTACACGGCCACCTCTCTAATCGATACCAACCCTGGCTCTATCCGCGTCCGTGGCTATACCATTCGCGATCATAACAATCTAGGTATGATTAATATGGGCACGCTGCTGCAGAAGTCTAGTAACGTCGCCTCCACCAAGATTGCGTTGTCGCTACCGCCTGATGCGATTACCAATATGCAAAAGCAATTTGGTTTTGGTTCAAAGACACCGCTACAGTTCCCAGGGGAAGGTAGTGGGCTGGTCGTCACGCCAAAAGAAAAAGAAACGTCACGTCGTGCAACGGTCAGTTATGGCTATGGTCTACAGGTGACACTGGCTCAGGTCGCTCAGGCTTATTCGGCGCTGGCGGCAGGCGGTGTGATGCATCCATTGACCCTCATCAAAGATGACAAGCCGGAGCCAAGCAAGCGTATCATGGCACACGAGCAGGCGATGTCTATCGTACAAATGATGGAAAGTGTCACCGAGCAGGGTGGTACTGCTAAAGGTGCGGCGATTGATGGTTATCGCGTCGCTGGTAAAACAGGGACGTCGCGTCGTATCAATCCAAAAGGTGGCTACTATACTGACCAATACCGCAACGTTTTTGCTGGTATGGCACCAGCATCTAACCCAAAATTAGTGGGTGTGATGTTGATCGAAGACCCACGTGCGCAGATTTATGCTGGTTTAACGGTAGCTCCGGTCTTTCATAACGTTATGAAAGAGGCGCTGCGTTTATACAATGTACCGTTAGATAAACCGTTAAAAACGGAAGACCAATAGCCACAGAAGTAAGTTTTTTAAATGTTCAGCTCTTAACTATTTGATGTGTTTTAACCGTTTAGGATTTGCCAATGACTCTGTCACCCTCGTCGCCAAGCAGCACCCCAGTCACCTTGCAACAGCTGGTTGAATCCAGTAGCAGCAATAGGCATGGTGCAGGTATAGAGCAGGTATTGCAAAAACTATCGACTCAGAAGGCATTGACTGAGAGTGATTCCAAGCAAGTGAATTCGGTTGCCAATATCCCATTCCAGCAGTTTCGTTTAGACAGTCGTCAGCTAGAGCCGAACGATGTGTTTGTGTTATTAAAAAGCCACATACCAAACTGTCAAAAAAGTCGTGACAACCTTTATCAAGCCGCTGAAAATGCGGCTTTCATCCTATCAGAAATAGATCCTACGGCTTTGCTTAGTGTCACTAGCGTGTCAAATCATGCCGATATCACCTTACCAAATGATAGTACTTCTAAAGCGCAGCAGCATTTAGCAGCACTGCCTTGCCCCGTTTTATACGTGCCCAATATTCGTGATTTTTTAGGGACGCTCATTCAAGCACGTTTGCAATATCAGCAGCCTGTGACCTTGCCAAAGGTGGTCGCGGTGACGGGTACCAATGGCAAAACCACCATCAGTCAATTGGTGGCGCAATTGACGCAGCTGACTGGCATGAGCAGCGCGGTCATGGGCACAGCAGGTAATGGCAGGCTTGGTGCTTTGGTGCAAGCCAGCCATACCACGGGCGACGCCCTAGCGGTACAGCAATTTTTATATCAAATGGGTACAGAGAATGCTCAGTTATTGGCATTAGAAGCCAGCTCGCATGGTTTGGATCAGCAGCGTTTACAAGGTATGCCCGTGTCGGTGGCGATTTATACCAACTTAAGCCGTGACCACTTAGACTATCATGCTGATATGGCAGAGTATGCGGCAGCAAAAGCTAGACTGTTTGATAAAGCACATTTTCCAGCGTTGACCCACGCCATCATCAATATCGATGATGAACATTCCCAGATTATGTTAGATACGGCAAACGCTAGTAATTTAACGGTATGGACCTACAGTCTAGAACCATCAAAATCTGCGACCTTTGTTGCGGCTGAAATCAAGCCAAGCTTACAAGGTGTCGAGATTACGCTACGGACTGATTTTGGCAATACTGATGCTGGTAATACTGATTTTAAAAATAAAGAAACCAATAGCATCACTATCGTCAGCCCATTATTGGGGCGCTTTAATGTTGCCAATTTGCTTGCCGCTATGGCCGCTGCTGTCGCCTTAGGAATTAGCCTTGAGCGTATTGCCGCCGTCGTGCCGCAGCTACAAGGTGCAGTTGGACGTATGCAGCGTGTGCCATCCAATGATGGCTGCTTTATCGTTGATTACGCGCATACGCCAGATGCTTTAAGCCAAGTGCTTGCCAGTCTAAAGACCCATTGTAAGGGACAGCTGTGGGCAGTGTTTGGTTGTGGTGGCGACCGTGATGCGGGTAAACGTCCTTTGATGGCGCAAGCAGGATTGGCAGGCGCAGATCAAGTTATCTTAACGGCAGACAATCCGCGCACCGAAGACCCTGAGGTGATTTTGCAGGATATGCAAGTGGGCATGACGAGCGAGCAATATCAGCGCACTCATATCGAACCTGCACGGCAAACAGCGATTGAATACGCAGTCAGTCAAGCGGCTGCCGATGATATCGTCGTTATCGCTGGCAAGGGTCATGAAACCTATCAAGAAATTAACCATGTCCGTTATGATTTTGACGACAGTGTTATTTTACAAAATGCTTTAAGGCAAGCAGGGCGCGTATAGCCTTTATAAATAATTGAGAGCGCTTACAGTTAGTTTTGCATACTGCTGAAGAAGTATTGGTCGTTAACTATAAAAAATAAATAAGTAGTCATCATATATAAGGTAATCATTATGACAGCCGACAACGATAACAGCATTCAGTCGCAAGGGCTGTATGTTTGGCAAGCAGACAATCTGCTCGCGGCAACCGCCGCACTCGATGGCCATTGGCAGTTCGATAAAGAACAAGCAGTACCAAGCAATGACGCAAGCAACTCAATTAGCAGCATCCGCGTTGCTACCGATACCCGTACGATAAAACCTGGTGATATCTTTTTAGCACTAAGCGGTGATAATTTTGATGGTCACGATTATATTGATACGGCTATTGAACAAGGTGCGGTTGCGGCTATTGTCTCTCGTACCGTTGCTACGGCTGATGCAAATAGCATTCCGCAGTTAGTGGTGAGCGACACCCGTTTAGCGCTAGGGCAATTGGCTGCGTATCGTCGTCAACAGCATCAAAACTTAACCGTCATTGCTATTACTGGCTCTAGCGGTAAGACCACCTGTAAAGAGATGCTCGGCAGTATTTTTGGCAGACTAGCACCGACATTGATTACCCGTGGCAATCTAAACAATGACTTGGGTGTGCCGATGATGTTGCTCGAATTATCCGATCATCATCGCTATGCCATCCTAGAGCTTGGCGCAAATCATATTGGCGAAATTGCTTATACCACAGAGATTGTCCAGCCAGATGTTGCGTGTATCTTAAATATTGGTACGGCGCATTTGGGTGAGTTTGGCAGCCGTGAAGGGATTTGCCAAACCAAGGCGGAGATTTACCATACTTTGAATGATAGCCAATTTGCGATCGTTCCTGATAAAGATGATTTTACCAATCAATTACGCCGTATCGCTGAAAAGCATACGTCACACGTGATTGGTTTTGGCAATACCGATGTCAGTGCCAGTCATTTAGATGTTGAGCCTGAGCGTAGTGAATTTAAGCTGCATATCGGCAATCAAGTTCATGATATTAACTTGCCACTAGCGGGCGAGCACAACGTCAATAATGCCTTAGCCGCTGCTGCTTGTGCTCATGCGTTAAATATTGATGTTAGTGATATCGTTGTCGGGCTTGAAAATGCCCGTCCTGCTAAAGGGCGCTTGAACAGTCAATTACTGGGTATGCATCGCTTGATTGATGATACGTATAATGCCAATCCGCATTCGGTGCGAGCGGCAGCTAAAGTATTGGCGGCGCAAACGGGCACGCAAGTGATGGTATTGGGTGATATTGCGGAGCTGGGAGAGGCGGCGGTCAGCGAGCATCAAAGCTTGGGTCGTACGATTGCGACCACCGGTATCAACGTGCTGCTGTGTGTCGGTGAATATGCGCCTTATACCGTGGCGGGTGCGCAAGAGATTTCTGATATCAGTGCTTATGCGTTTACGGATAAAGACAGCTTATTGGCATATTTACAGCCGTATTTGCAAGCGCAACAGGCGCAGCCTTGTACGGTACTGTTCAAAGGTTCTCGTTCCATGCAAATGGAAACCCTTATCAATGCGCTAGTCGAGGAGTAGGCGGTGTTAGTTTGGTTGTTTGGCTGGCTTGGTCAGTATTATACGCCGTTTTCTGCGGTTTCTTCGTTGACGCTACGAGCGTTACTTGCGGTCATTACCGCCCTCGCATTTAGCATGTTTTTTGGCGGGCGTGTGATTCGACGTCTGCGTGCGCTTAAGTATGGTCAGGCGATTCGCAATGATGGTCCGCAATCGCATTTGGCTAAAACTGGTACCCCGACCATGGGTGGGGTGCTGATTTTAAGTGCGATTGGCGTATCCACCTTACTGTGGGCGCGTTTGAGTAACCCGTACGTTTGGATTTTGCTCATCGTCATGATTATCTTTGGCGCGGTTGGCTGGGCAGATGATTGGCTAAAAATTAAGTATAAAGATCCCAAAGGTTTAATCGCCCGCAAGAAGTACTTTTGGCTCTCTATGGGTGCATTATTCGTCGGTGTGTCTTTGTATTATATCGCCACCTTGCAACCAGATATCGCGACCACGCGCGAGATGCAGGATTTGCTACTACCGATTTTTAAAGATTGGATGATTCCTTTCTCGGCAGTGCCGTTTGGTATTGGCTTTATTATCTTTACCTACTTTGTGATTAATGGTGCTTCTAACGCTGTCAACTTAACCGATGGCTTGGATGGCTTAGCCATTTTGCCTGTGGTTTTGGTAGCGGCAGGCTTGGGCGCGATGGCCTATGTTTCGGGTGATGTGCGCTTTGCTGATTACTTGCATGTGCCTTATATTGCCTATAACTCCGAGGTTCTCATTGTCTGTGGTTCGATGATTGGTGCGGGGCTTGGTTTCTTATGGTTCAACGCCCATCCAGCCCAAGTATTTATGGGTGATGTGGGGGCACTTGCTCTTGGGGCAATGCTCGGTACGATTGCCGTTATGACCCGTCAAGAGATTGCTTTTGCTATTATGGGTGGTCTATTTGTTGCCGAAGCGTTATCGGTCATGTTACAGGTTGGCTCGTATAAGCTGCGTAAAAAGCGCGTCTTTCGGATGGCACCATTGCATCATCATTTTGAAGAAATTGGCTGGAAAGAGACGCAAGTAGTGGCAAGGTTTTGGATTATTGCCATTATCCTTGTGATTCTTGGGCTAATGACCTTAAAGCTACGTTAACACAGCCATATCGCTTGAACATTAATATGAATATCATTTATGCAAAAGCCATCTCACTTTAGTTGAGGTGGCTTTTTTTTGGTTGCTGATAGCTTGTTTTCTGCATTGTTTATCGCGCCTTTTATCACGCAGTAAGCCTGAATTTTGTTAAAATGGCAGCCATATTGCTATGACGTTGAGATACTTGTGAGCTTATTTATTTGTCCCCTTTGCCAATCACCACTACAACCCGCCGCAGATACGTGGCGCTGCGATGGTAGCTTACACCCAAAACAAACCGCTCATCCATTTGATGTGGCACGTCAGGGTTATGTCAATCTATTACCCGTGCAACAAAAAAAATCCAAAGCACCAGGCGATAGCCAGCAATCAATCGAGGCGCGCAAACGGTTTTTAAATGCCGGACATTATCAGCCATTGCAAACGCTTATTTGCCAAAAAATGAGGGAATTGTTGTCAAAAAATGATTCAGTCACTGAGCCAATAATTAAAAAGGATAGCAAGGTGGTCAATTGGTTGGATATTGGCTGCGGCGAAGGTTATTACACGCAGGCAATGACACAGACGGGAATGGATACGCTCATCGCGGCAGATATCAGTAAACCTGCTGTGGTAGAGCTTGCAAAAGCCAGTAAGGCTTTAGGTCGTCTTTGGTATCAGCAAGCTAAAGACAGTGTTACTAATGAGACAGTTAAGTCAGCAGCCATCTATCCATTTGTTACCAGCGCTGCCCACTTGCCGTTACGCACCCATAGCATAAAGGGTATTAGCAGTATTTTTAGCCCTATCTTGCCAGAAGCGTTCAATGAGGTATTGACTGCAGACGGTTATTTAATCATCGCCAAGCCAGATGTCGGGCATCTAGCGACGATGCGAGAAGCATTATTTGATAGCGTCCGCGAGCATGATTCTGATAAATTTTTGCATGAATTAGCTCCATACTTTACGCTAATGGGTACGGAGCGTGTCAGTACCGAGATGACATTGTCAGCCACTGATCTGGCTGATTTGATGACCATGACGCCTTATGCTTATCGCGCGCTTAATGAAAAAAGACAGGCGCTACTAGACTCGGTCGAAACAGAGCCTTTTGCAACGCAAGCTAAGTTTGTCATTTATATTTTGCAGAAGACGGTAGCTGAATAGAATTGTTTCATGTAATTAGCATTCCTTTCATGGCATTTAGCTTACTTGCTAAGAGTTGGGTTATAAAATGGGTCCCATGGTAGCGATGATGTTATTCCAGATTTTATAGGACAACGGCCAGTTTTCAACTTGCTCACGAGTGACTTCTTCAGAATCAGCGATATACTGATATTGTCGCTCAACAATGTCTGCTGTCAGCGTTTTATCGCTAAACACAATGTTGTTTTCGTAGTTCAAATCAAAGCTACGCAAGTCTAGATTGGTGGAGCCAATCAGACTGATTTCGCCATCGACAGTCAAAGTTTTGGCGTGTAATAGGCCAGGCTTGTATTCATAAATGCTTACCCCAGCTTCAAGCAGTTGCCAGTAATAACTATGACTGGTAGCAGCCACGACTATTGAATCGTTGTTCTTTGGGAAAATCATGGTTACTTGCACACCGCGATAAGCGGTCGCACATAAAATGCTAACGAGCGAATAATCAGGCACAAAATATGGGGTTGAGATAATCAGGGTTCGCTTCGCCTGCCCAATTAAGGTGCCTAAAAATTGCGGCGTGGTGCCGCGTCGTTGGGTGGGACCATCAGAAAAAACTTGTGCAGCAAAGCCTTTTGGCGGCGGTTTTATTGGTAAGGTCTCATCAGCCTCTGCCTGAGATGATTTTTGTTGTTCTGGTTGAGGGTTGATAAAATAAGGAAAGCTATCGAGCGGCGTATGGGGATTTTCAGTCAGCCAATCACTGGCAAACAACATCTGATTTTGTGCCACAACCGGTCCTTCGACCCGCAGCATAATATCTACCCACGGCGCAAATTTTGGCTTTACACGAAACTCAGGATCGGCGCAGTTGCGACTGCCATTGTAGCTGATTTTGCCATCAATGACCGTAATCTTGCGGTGATTTCGCAAGTCGATGCGGCTAAACATGAGTACCTTTAAAATAGGACTAATTGGTAGGGCAACACTGACTTGTACGCCAGCTTCTTTCATTTCCTGCCATATCTTTGAGCCTACCATTTTCCGTGAGCCCAAACCGTCGACCATCGCTCGGCAGGTGACGCCGCGTCGTGCTGCACGCATGAGCGCTTGGGCAGTATCAAGTCCCATACCATCGATCAGCCAAATATAATACAGCACATGGATATGATCGGTCGCTGCATCAAAGTCGGCAATCATACGTTTGCGAGTCTCAGCCGCATCTGCCATCAGCTCTGCACGATTTCCCACCGTTGTATGATAGCCAGTCGCATTTGCAGCGTAGGCAAAGGCCGCTTGGTATTCCGGTTTGATATTCTCCAACAAAGCTGTCTCATGACCAAGCACATCAGGACGATGTGCAGCCAGCTTATTGATGATCTGCTTACGTTCGCGCTTAAAGTTGCCCTCCAGATGCACCTCACCAAACATCCAATAAATCACCACTCCCAAATAAGGTAAAATAAACAAGATGACGATCCAGGCTAGCCTAGCAGGGGAAGTCAGATCATGGCGAGCGAGCACTCGCAATGAGATCAGTATCAGCAGCATAAAATGAATGATTAAAAATATATTCAAAAGCATAGTGCCTCCCGTCCTTGTTGTTTTTATTTACAGTATTTATCAGTGGCTCTTATTGATTATAGCGCACTGTAAAACTCCCACTGTTTTGATTGGTAAAAGCAGCAATGAGGTAAGGTTAGCGGTTATGGTATTTAGGAGTAAGCTTGTTCAAGCTCATGAAGATATATGTTGCCATTAATATTCTCCTAACAGCCAACCACTGACAAAGGCAAAATATTCGCGAAACCAAGCGTTGTAACGAGTGGATAAAGGCGTGGGACTGGCGATGGTGAGCGGTTGTGTATAGCCCTGATGGCGTGCAATGCTGGCTGCGCGAATACTATGAAAATCACTGGTAACGATGGCGATAGGATCAGTGATAGAAAGCCCTTTTGCTTCCAAAAATGCTCGGCTGTTAGCGAGGTTTTCCTCTGTACTGGTACTTTTGCCTTCTTGTAAGATGCATCTGAATGCCACGCCATGTACCTCATGCAAATACGTGGCCATAATGTCGGCTTCGCTACGTGTACGCTGAAAACCAACGCCACCACTGGTTATTACCAAAGCATTTGGTTGCGTCTTGATAAGGGGCACGGCGGTGTCCAAGCGCTTGGCGAGAGTCGGTGTTGGCTTACCTGCAACCGTGCCTGAGCCTAATACAATGATAGCAGCGACTGCAGGTACGGATTTAGTGCTCTGTTTAATCTGCTGCTGTAAGACGTAAGTAAAGATGCCAAAGCTGACTAGCCAAATGAAAAATACCATCCATAGCCCAGACCAAAAGTAGAGTAACCAACGATATTGATGGATAAACGCTATTACTTTATGCCAAAAAATGCCATGGATGACAAACACTATCCCCAATAAAAACGGTACGACAGAACCAAAATTTACCTTACCAAATGCCATTAAAATGGCACAGTCGACGATAATAACGCTGCCAATAGTGATTAATAAAACTCGCCCTAATAGAATGAGTTCTTTGGGAACAGCTATACAATTATTTAAAGGCAATATATTCACTGAATCTTCTACGATGCTATTGTTTTAGACGATATATAGGTTATGACAAAAGACTGGTTCATGCCATGATAATGTACCCTGTTTTGAGATAACGTTTTATTGTGGTTACTCGCAGAGATAAGTCGATAGCAGGTCAATACGGAGCTTTGGAAGATAGGTTGAGATGATTAATAATTGCAGAGATGGTTTTATAGAGTGAATGTAAATTTAAGGAGATTTTTATGGCTGTCAAATAAAGAGCCAAAATTATCTTTATATTTCAATTATGTATGTTGATATCACCATTCATCGCTATAAAGACACCGCTCATCTGTTAGTTTCTGATTTGTCATATCTACCTTAAGTAAATATTTTTACTGTTATACACAATTGTTACGGTAGTATACAATTTTTATTATCATAAATAATTTTTATTGTGGTAGTATTTTTTTATTAGGTAATGAGAAGCTTGTCTTATGTGAATAGTATCAGCTTATACGCTACTAGATTCTTCTTGTTTTTTACTAAACTTCTAAAGAATTATTCTAGTTGATATCAAACATACATCAGTTTTAATTAAAGGGTTCAAATTATGAATATGTTCTCAAAAATTGCGTTAACTGGTCTGGCTTTGTCATTATCTTCATTTGCATCAGCAGCAGTTAGTGACAGTACTGACTTTCGAGTAATTCTACCTGAAGTTTTAGTGCTCTATCACTGGGATGATGTTGTATTGAATTTGACCGCTGACAGTATTGCTCAGAATGATAGTACTCTTACTCGAACAGGAACTACTGAACTAGGAACTACTACGGCTACAATTGATAGCCCTGCTATAGATACTAATGCTAATGCTGATATCCTTTCAACCTCAATAAAAGTCACCTTGAAAGATGCTTGGGCAGTACGTAATTTATCTAATACTAATGGTGTTCAGCTGCAATTAACCAATCCTAATCCTACGCTGATAAGTACTATTGACCAAACATCCTCTCTTACTACCAGTGGTGCTGTTTTAGAGTCTACCAGCGACAAGGTTACTGGTAGTAAAACGGCCGCGACTTTAAATATTCTTTCAGGTTGGGCTCCAGTAACAGGCGACATCGTTTTTGATTTAGATTTATCTAACGCTAATAGCTCTGGCGAATATAATACACGTGGCGCTAGCGGGACAACTGGTGCTGGTGCTGTCGGTTCTGAAGCTACTGATAGCTTCTTGTTAACCCTGACTAGTGCTGCAGCACCATAATTATATGAAGTAGAACTTAGTTAATATCGATTTTAGCTAAACGGTGATACGAACATACCAGCTAAAATTGCTGGTATTTTTGTATCATACTTTCAACCGTAAGCATCTTCAGTCACTTGCTGTCTTTATTAACATAGTGTCTAGCCAGCAATCTAATATAATAAGGTAAACATATGACATCCTCTCTCAATGGTAGCCAAAGATTAAGTAAGCTAGCCCCTGGTCTTTCAGTCGCTGCTTTAACAACTATAGTCATGTTCTCCTATCCTGCCCAAGCCGAACTGATCATAAATAACTCTATAGATGATGGAGGACAAGTTCAGATGGTGATTAGTGAGGCTAGCCAGGACGGGCTACCACCTGCACAATTAGGCATTCAACCATCTGTAGTGGATGAGATGGTATCTTTAACCCAACGCAAAAATCTAGCCAAGCTTAACCAATCTTTTACGTTATACAATTATGGTACTAAGCCTAAAGTCATTAAGTTAAGCTTGATAGATGTGGATGAAGCAGGGAAACCAATCGAGCCTAGTGAGAGTACGCTCAAACCATGGACATTGATTAACCCTACACAGTTTACTATTGCACCAGGCGGCTATCAGACGGTACGTATGTCCATACGCTTGCCAACGGGATTTGTTGAAGGTAAACGCCATTCTATATTGTCAATTGAGCAGCAAATTGATCATGCTGTTACTTACAATACGGATGGTAGAGGAGCCACCTTAGAGATAGGTTCTCGTTATGGTCTACCTATTACTATTGATGTTCAGTAAGCCTAAAGTATGTTTAGTAACTTTGGTGTCTTTACCTTGCGTCATTGCTTATTGTCCGTCAGCGTTTGCAGAAATGCAAAATATCGCTGCCAACTCGATAGCCCCTGTCTCATCTGTTACAGGGGCTATTAAAAGTAATAGAGTGTTAGAGCCTACTTTGGTAGGTGTCTTAGTTAACGGACAAGAGCAGGGCAGTATTGATGCTCTTCATGAGTCAGGATCTGACTTTGAGAGTGATACTCAAAATAGTCATTATCTTTTATCTATCGATGACTTAATTAAATTAACTAATGTCAGTTTCGTACCTATTGGTAGGCAAAATACTGATAGGCTTAATGGAGCTAATCCGACAGGTGGCTATGATGTCAGCACCCCGATTGGTGATGTCCAGCTTTCTGCTAATGAAGTCGTTTCTTACCAAGGGCAGAATTATATTGCCCTTGATGTATTAAAAAAACTGGGTATTACCGCAGAGTATAGCCAGCCAGATTTAGCTATCATTTTAAACATGGGCTGGCGTCCATCAAAAGACCCCCCTTCACTAAAAGATAATAACGTTAAAGAAGTTTTACCCATTGACTACTATCCTAGCCGAGCAGGTTTGCTTGGATTATCATTTGACACTAGATTCAGTGCTAGCGAAAGCAATAACAGTCAAAACAACGAGACGTCTACTAGCCATCAAATGTATGCTGATATTGGTGCTTATGGTTATGCGCTAGGTGGTGTATGGGGTGTCAATGCTAGAGGTTATGATAGTAATAATGAGTACAGAGGTAGTGGCGAAGACGAGTCAGGTAACAATGATAGCTTTCGTCGAACTGTTTTAGACGGCTTTACCTATTTGCCCTCAGAATGGGATGACTGGGAAATAGATAACTTGTATTGGGCAAAATCCGGAGAGCACTTAGCCACACGCCTTGGTATTAATCAACCCAACTCCCTAGGTCAGGGAGCACAGACATCAGGTTCTGAATTTACTGGCGCCATGTTTGCCTATAGTAATCGTAATATCGCACGGCATCTATCTTATTTTGATGAAGACAGTCGTAGCTTATTACAAAATACTAGCCAAGATTATCAAAATCTGACGGGTATTGGCGAGGCTGGTGGCGTAGCAGAACTGCGTATCAATGGTCGTCCTATTGCTCGAGTACAAATTGGATTGGATGGGCGTTACGAGTTTTTAAACCTCGATGTTAGCCAATTATCATTAACAGATACCTTGGTTGAAGTGGCAATTTATGCTTATCCATTATCCCGTCAACCACTTGAAATTCGTCCTATTTTACTTGGTAAACGTCGTACCAACGCGGCGACTAATGAACTGATAGTAGAAGCCGGTATAGGTCGCTCAGGTAATCTAATTGATAGCAATACTAGAAGACGTTCAAACAATAATGACAAGGGTGATACTGCCGCACATCTATATACCGAGTATGGTGTCAATAATCGCTTGGCAGTACGTGGCGGCGTCAACACTAACATACAAAATCTTCAAGAAGACAACGACTCACTCTCGTGGCACGCTGGGGCAAATTATAGCCTCTCGCCTTATAGTAATGCTGACATTAGCTACGCCAATACACCAACCCAAGATTTTTGGCAGGCTCAATTAGAGTACCAGCGCAAAAAGCTATGGGCAAACTATCAGTATCAAGCTCGTCAGTATGACAACGCTGGACTAAATACTTTCTTACCAAACAACAGTGAAAAAGAGCGATTGAATGATCAACGTCATCAGTTGCTTATCAACTATAGCCCGAGTGATAGAACTAATATTAGTTTCAATCAATATTATGATGATATGGCTGCTAAGATAATTGATACAGATGACTACTACACTTATACCAGTGTTAATCATAGGTTTAATGAAGCATTAAATGGCAGTGCTAACTGGAGCAGTGGAGACAATCGTTATGGCTATAATTTCATATGGCAGGACGCTTATAGACCTATCACACATGATAAGGCGGTTGACATTGGTAGAACGCGTAGCACTATAGGATTGTCTGGTGATAATGATAGCGACACGCTATCGCTACGACGTCAGCTTGATAATAGTACTAGTTTGGGGCAATCCATTAGTCGTTTGCACAGAAATAACGATATCTTGTATCGAGGTGATGTCAGTTACCGCTTTGACACAAGTAATATAGGTGGGAGTTCGATAGACAGTTCAATCAATGCAGGTTATAGCTTATATGATAGTCAGGTTGGTTGGTTGTTGGACTGGCAGCTGAATACTCGTAAAGGTATAAACTTTGGCTTAGGTTATAAACATCGTTATGTAGATTCAATATCTAGCAATCGCTATCTTGACTTAATAAATGACGGTTCATTTATTGATGATTACCAGTTACCGGCTTGGACACAGAATAACTATCTATATGCTAGGTTATCATTTGATATGTTTAAAGCACCCAGACAAAGATTACAATTTGGTGACATTCCACTTCAGCGCGACGGTAGCGTCATAGTGGATATCGAATATCAGGCTGACACTCCTATAGATTATGAAAACATACGCTTTGAGCTTGACAATCAAGAAGTAGAAGCTAGCTTGCTAGGGAGTCAGGCAACGCAGAGTCAGTACTTAATCAGCAATATCAAAGCCGGCGATTATACACTGACCATGGATAGCGAAAACTTACCTTTAGAATATAGCACTGGCGAGCTACAGACACCGCGTATACGAGTCAGCAATTATACACCTACCTCGGTGCCTATACAGCTACAGAAGTCTTATGGTGTATCAGGTAGGCTTGCTGATGCTAAAGAAGGGGTTGTAATTGATGTCTATCGGGGCGATGCACTGATACAAAGCATCACTACAGGCAGTTATGGTTACTTTCAGGTTTTTGGTTTGACTCCAAGTACTTATATATTGAAGGCTCAAGGCTATAAAGATCAGTCTGTAGACATTACTAATGACTTTGTGATGCGAATTGTTTTAAACCCAATAAAGGATACAGTGTCACAATAAGTTTAGTTTCCAATTTTAATAGCGAGTTGTTAATAGTGTTTTAAATAATATAACGTCAAATGAGAGGTTTTTATGTCTAAAATATCTGCAACTGCTTATTACCATAAATTTTTGTTAAAAATTGGTTTAACAGCAATGGCTGGCTTAATTGGACAAACAGCATTAGCAGCGTGTCCTGATACTGAAGGTATAAATATTACAGACGCTGCTAATCGTGTTGGTACAGCTGATGGCAGCTCAATATATTTCTGTAAGCAAATCTTCCCAAACAGTAGTTTAAATTTCGCACCAACTGAAAGACAGCTACTTAATGGGGGTAGTCAAGCCATCTCTAGAGGCAATACCATTCAGAGTTTCCCTCTAAGCAATCGTGCTGATCTAATGGGTTTCAATGTGGCTAACTTAGCGTTTAATCAATTGTCTGCAAATTTCCCCAATACAAATGGCGCTTTTGGGTCGCCAAGCTTATTCAACTTTTATATTCGTTCATCAGATCGAAACGATGATTGCAAGGGCGAATACCAAACCATAAAAAGTTTTTTGAGAAATAATCCTAATGTTTTTCAGCTCAACACTTCATTCTCCTCTATTGCTCAAGACACTACCTCGAATACCAGTATCGTGAAGATTACAGATGCTAAGTTAAAATCAACCATAAATCCGACAAAAGATTTAACCGCTAATATCGACCTTTACTATGCAAATCCTACTGAAGAACAGTACTTTACTGGTGGTACGATTTTTAATCGCTATCGCGACTGTTGGTTTGGGGTTGGCACTAGAGTAACCCTAAATCCCAATAACAGCGATCTAGAGTATGCAGGAAGCTATGATTTACAAATTGGAGTGTTAACTCAATAACTAAAAATGTAAAAGTATGAGGTTTTAAGGAGATTGGATTAAGTTTTTTTATCATACTTATATTTAAATATAGGTTAAAGAAATAGCTTTAATTCATCACTATACTGATTGATAGTCTCAAATATTTTGAGGGCCTCTGCAAAAGTTATCACACTCAATGACTACAACGTTACTGTTAGTCAAGAAATTACTGAAGGTAATCTGCAAATAGTTCCGCGCTTTTCTGTACATAGTTTTAGAATTGTTCAGACGTTATCTTTTAGTTTTATCTTATTGCTTGAAAATATATAGCTATCTTTTAGGATTATGCCAAAAATAAGAAGAATGAGCCATTATAAGTGGCTCATTCTTCTTATTTATTCTGTTTCTGCTATCAGATCCCTAATCGTATGCGGATCTTTTTAGTATATATATTAGACCAACACAAAACGTGGGATACATAGGTCTGGGCAGGAATTTTTCGGACAGCAATAGATGACAAAGATAGACTGTAAGACATGCTATTAAAGCATTTAAAAAGGTATTTAGAGGTTGTTTGTACAGATGGGAAAAGCTATAGGCTTTGATTGAGCAGAATAAGATTGGCGGTGAAGGAGGGATTCGAACCCTCGATACGCGATTAACGTATACACACTTTCCAGGCGTGCGGTTTCAGCCACTCACCCACTTCACCGTTTTTAGACGGCTTAGTATAGCGGATACTGTTTAGAATGTCACGACTTGCACCTTATCTTTCTTTATTTACAAACGCCTGCTACGATAGCGTATACGTAATGACAAGCATAGATGGTTGAAAGTTGAATGATAAGTTTCGGTAGCCTAAAAGCCAGTTTTAAAAACAGTATTATAATAACCGTGATGGTGGTAGTAAGCATAACTTCAGTGCATGCTGATGACTTTACCCAGTGTAGTGAGTCTTTTTATGGCGGTGTCTATCCTGAGTTTATCAATACCAAGTTAAGCAACAAAACCCAAGCACTATGCATGGATGGGTTTGCCGTTATGTATTCTGGCGTGTCGCGTACACCGCTTTGGTCGGCAGAATATTTGGATCGCAAGCGTTTACAGCAAGCCAAAGAAATCGATCGTGAAGACAGCTTTCATGAAGAAAGTAGGCTACCAAAATCTGTACGCGCCTCATTGTCTGATTATTCAGGTTCTGGCTATGATCGTGGGCATTTAGCGCCCAATGCCAATATGGCGAATCGCAGTCAACAGTATGATAGCTTTAGTCTCGCCAATATCGCCCCGCAGTCACCGCGCAATAATCGCTATATCTGGCGAAATATTGAATCAGCCACTCGTTATTTAACCCAGCAATATGGAGAGGTTTATAGCATTACAGGAGTGGCATTTACGGGCAAAAAAACCAAGCAACTGGCGAATCGTGTGTTAGTCCCCAGTCATTTCTTTAAAGCCGTTTACATCCCAGCGATTAATCAAGCAGGGGTCTATTACGCACCAAATGATGAATCGGAACGTATAGAGGTTATTAGTATTGATGAGCTCTCGACCAAAATTGGTATCGATGTGCTGCCCATATTGGACGCCAAAACCAAAACACAGGCATTTGATCTGCCATTAAAGGCAGGTGACAGCTCCGAGTTGCCCGATGAGCCAACAGAAGAGCCGACTTGGATGCTGTTTGTTTGGGCGATTCTTGAGTGGTTAATTGCCCAGTTGCAAGCATGATGCTTCTGTGACACGAGTCTATATGTGAGAGAAGGCGCAAAACATCTCAAAATCACGTAAGATATTATTAATAGAAAGGAGAATAAAATGATTGACCCATTTGCCAATGACCACCAAAGCATGCAAATTGGTGAGCTGGTCATCGAAAACCAAACAGATAAAATTATTATATATGGCGATATTGATTTGACTCTGGATGCCGCTGGATATGAGCAAGCACAACAATTACATGAACTAACCAGCAAGATTATTCAGGCATTCGAAAATAATGATGAATATAATAATCAGCATCAGTCAAAAGAAAAAGATGACCAGCTGGATAAAAATATTGATAATCCTTTCTTGTAACTGTTTGATAAAGTTAAGCTTTTATAGAAATAATAAACTATAAAAAATTACTAGGCAAAAGCTTAAAATTGCTTATAATGAGTCAAGACATCGCTTATGTCGCATAAAATTTTGATGAGCAGCTTGTTTTTACTTATGCCAACCACTACCAGCGGGTAGAAAACGGCATAGCTGTTAGTAAAAATTTTAGCGAAGGATAAGCCTAGGGGATCAGAAACATAACGTTTCGAGTAATCATTGTATGAAGGGAGTCAGTCTATGAAATTATTTACAAAAACCACTTTAGCTGTTGCAGGTATCAGTTTAGCAAGTATGGCATTCGCCGCTGATCCTTTGGCCAATACAACGTGGCAGACATTTGATGAAGGTAAGCCAAAAGGTACCGTAAAGATTACTGAGTCAAACGGGGTGCTAACAGGTACACTTGTTGCGGCTAATACTGCGAAAGGCAAACAGTACGTTGGTACGACGGTCATCAAGGGTTTGAAATCTGATGGCAATGGTAAATATAGTGGTGGTACGATTACTGATCCAGCAAAAGGTAAAGACTATCGTATGACAGCAAACTTGAATGGCAACACCTTAAATATAAAAGGTTATATCGGTCCATTCTCACGCAGTCAAACATGGAAAAAGAAATAAGCCTATCGTTTATTTTTAGTATTACATCGCATATTTATCAATAAAAATCCCGCATTACCGAAAGGTGTTGCGGGATTTTTAGTACACATATTTCAATATTGGCTGAAGCGCTTATCTCACAAACTCTGGATATGCTTCCATACCGCACTCTGCTATATCTGCACCTTCATACTCATCTTCTTCAGAGATGCGCAGACCCATCACGAACTTGATAATTGCCCAAGTGATTAAGCTGGCGATGAATACCCAAGTAAAAATAGTGGCTGCACCAGCAATCTGGCCTACGAATGATGCTGCTGGATTGGTAATTGGTACGATAAGTAGACCGAACAGACCAACCACACCATGAACTGAGATAGCACCCACTGGATCATCTATTTTTATTTTATCCAATGCTAAGATAGATAGTACAACGATAACGCCAGCGACTAAACCAAACAGTGTTGCTTGTAATGCTGATGGAGTAGATGGTTCTGCCGTGATGGCGACTAGCCCTGCGAGTGCACCATTTAAGAGCATGGTTAAGTCAGCTTTGCCAAAGATGATGCGTGCTATTATTAAAGCACCAATTGCACCGCCTGCCGCTGCTGCATTGGTATTCAAAAACACCATAGCAACCGAGTTGGCACTGGCGATATCACCAAGTTTCAGCACCGAACCGCCATTAAAACCGAACCAGCCCATCCAGAGAATAAGTGTTCCAAGCGCTGCCAGTGGTAAGTTAGCACCTGGAATGGCGCGTATTTCACCATTAGGGCCATACTTGCCTTTACGTGCACCTAGTAATAATACCCCTGCCAATGCAGCCGCAGCACCCGCCATATGGACGATACCAGAACCTGCAAAATCAGAAAAACCCATATCGCCTAAATTGAACATACCAAATACATCATTGCCACCCCACGTCCAGCTACCTTCTAATGGATAAATGACACCTGTCATCACCACAGCAAATAATAGGAACGACCACAGTTTCATACGCTCAGCCACCGCACCTGAAACGATCGACATACAGGTTGCAACAAACACTACTTGGAAGAAAAAATCAGAGGCAGCGGAGTAAACAGAGTCACCGTCAAAGCCGTTTTCAGCCGAGGCTGCTAGGGCATCTGCTACCAGCGTTTCATTACCCGCAATACCGCTCAAGAATAGGTTGCCACCATACATAATGGCATAGCCGCATATCATGTACATGGTACAAGCTGTGGCAAAAAGCGCGATATTTTTAGTTAAAATCTCAACGGTGTTTTTTGAGCGGACGAGTCCAGCTTCTAACATAGTGAAGCCTGCTGCCATCCACATGACGAGCGCCCCGCACATTAAAAAGTAAAACGTATCAAGTGCATACTGGAGCTCGAAGATTTGATTTTGCATGTTAATTCCCCCTTGAATTGATGCAATACAGCTATCGGTATGATCTATAAATCTGTGTCTATAGGTTGGCCTTGCGCGTTAGATAGCGTCAGGGCCTGTCTCGCCCGTACGAATACGAATGACTTGCTCGAGTGCAGTGACGAAGATTTTTCCATCACCAATCTTGCCCGTGCTAGCGATGCGAGTGATGGCTTCGATAGCAGGTTCGACCATCTCATCAATAACAGCCACTTCGACTTTTACTTTAGGTAAGAAGTCCACCACGTATTCTGCGCCGCGATAGAGTTCTGTGTGACCTTTTTGGCGACCGAAACCTTTGACTTCAGTAACAGTGACACCTTTAACACCGATGTCAGAAAGCGCTTCACGTACATCATCGAGCTTAAACGGTTTTAAGATCGCAGTGATTAGCTTCATAAAATATTCCTTATTTGTGTGATGCCGCAGGTTGATAGAAGCATTGTGGTGCATTGTATCGCTGCCATGCTTACTATTAGTCATTCAAGAACTGTGCCAATTTACTCAAGGGGGATAGGTAAGATTGGATTTATTTGCTCAAAAACAGCCCTAGTAATGGCAAAAATACTGGCTATGCTGCAATGGTACAAACCATCGTTATGAGCATAGAGAATGCGAATTAACCTTTAGCGTTGAACTGACGAAAACTTTATTATAACCAACTTTTTAGGTGCTTGGGGAGACCATCCAACTATTTCCTGTGATGATTTGCTAACCTAGTTTGGCATATTAAATGAATCATTTGATGAGAAAGTATGGAATACCGTGTGATACGTGAAGCGGCAGAGCTTAATATTGATGTATATGCTCTGCGCTCAAAGAGAGAGGGGTGACCGTGTAGACCGGCTAAGACCTATACCTTTGGGAAGAGTAGGTAGGGGGTTTTGGTGCTACCGAGCAGCTTTTTCGTGTCGCTACCTTTTAGAAGTTCACGCAGACGAGATTGGCCAAAGGCACCGGTCATCAGCATACCGATATCATTTTCATTTTGATAATAATTCAAAGCCGCAGAGACATCGCGACAGTCCAACAACGCTTTTTTAGACTTGATGCCTGCTTGTTTAAGCCGCGCATAAGCCTCACGTAGCGCATCACAATTTTCAGAGTTTTCTTTACCGACCATCACGATATGAACGGTTAATGCGCGTACCAGTGAGGTTTTGCAGAGCCAATTGAGCAATTTATGAGACGTTGAACTGTTGTCAAAAGCAAATAACGCGGTCGTAGGGGGCAAAAATGGTGCATGAGTCACCAAAATGGGGCAGTGACTGACTCTAATCAATTGGCTCAATGTCGATTTGCAGGTGACATTGTGACCTATAACGATTAATTGTGCTTTGTCATCGACGTAATCGATACTTTCATTAAGGTTTTCATGGCGATGTAGAGTATAGGTTTTTAGCTTTTGTCGCTGCTGTTCGCAGTAGGTGGTGGCTTGATGGAGCAAAAGCTTGCCTTGGGCTTTTAGCTCACAATTACTCAAGTGCTCCTTGGTGGTGAATTGCTCAAGCAGCATATTTTCATCATCGATATTGAGACAGCCTGAATAGTTCACCGCCGCTTTTTGCTGCAAGCTCGGTACAGAATGTAACAATCCGATAGGTGCTTGTAGACGAGTCGCTGCCCACATGCTGGCTTCTAAGACTGCTTGCACGTGGTCTGGGCAGTCCAAGCAGGCAATCACACTATCTGGTTTTAAATTACTCATAAGACCACCACATTATTCCAATATTAAAAAGACAGAATAAAAAGACAGCTGCTTGGCTCAAGGGTGGGACGACAATGCTCGCACCTAATCCTTTATACCAATGCAGCTGTTTATTCAACTGTCTATTTATGAGCGGTTAATCAATATCAGCTCGATAAATAGACGTGGCTTTGTTTAATCCAATAAGCCAATATCTCGGCGATCGTGGACAGAGAAGCGATCAATCAGGGTTCGGCTCGCATTATTGAGTCCCACCACTTTGACATCAATGCCTTCACGTTGCAAGCGCATGACCAGCTTGTCCAAGGTGTCTACGGCACTAACATCCCAAAAATGCGCTTGGCTGACATCAATTTGAATACTGTCCAAAGCTTCTTTGGTATCGAAGCTGTTTAAGAACTGGGTCGTAGAAGCAAAGAATACTTGTCCTTGCACATAATAATAACGGCTATTAGTACTCTCATCATATTCGCTAAATACCGTTAAGAATTGACCAATTTTATTGGCAAATGCCAGCGCCGATAGCAGCACGCCCACGCCTACACCATAGGCTAGGTTGTGCGTAAATACTGTGGTCAAAACAGTCGCTAGCATGACAATGTTAAATGACATCGGATGCGTTTTAAATTCGCGAATAGACTGCCAGTTAAAAGTACCAATGGAGACCATAATCATCACAGCAACCAGTGCTGCCATTGGAATTTGGCTCACCCATTCACTCAAGAAAACCACCATAATGAGCAGTACCACACCTGCCATCAAAGTAGACAGCCGCGTACGTCCGCCAGATTTGACGTTGATCATAGACTGACCAATCATGGCACAGCCTGCCATGCCACCAAAGAAACCTGATACGACGTTGGCAATCCCTTGACCACGACATTCGCGGTTTTTATCGCTTGGCGTATCGGTTAATTCATCAACGATAGTGGCCGTCATCATCGACTCTAATAAACCAACGATGGCAAGCGCGATAGAATAAGGCGTGATGATCAATAAAGTATTTAGGTTCAATGGAATGTCAGGTAATAAGAACATCGGTAATGAATCAGGCAAATCGCCCATGCTACCAACATTACGAATATCGAGATTCATATACATGGCGACAGCGGTCAAACCAACGATACAAATTAGCGGTGACGGAATCACGCGACCGATTTTAGGAATCAGCGGAAACAAGTAGATAATTGCTAAGCCCGCCGCCGTCATGATATAAACAGTCATGCCGACGCGTTCTGTCATAGGGTTAAGCTCAGGCAGCTGGGCGGCAAAGATCAATATTGCGAGCGCATTGACGAAGCCAATGACCACGGAGCGCGACACAAAGCGCATCAAATTGCCGAGCTTTAAGATACCCATCACAACCTGAATCCCGCCACACAACAAGGTGGCTGCCAGCAAATACTGCAAACCATGCTCGGCGACTAAGTCAACCATCACCAGTGCCATCGCCCCAGTTGCTGCCGAAATCATGCCTGGACGACCACCGACGAAACTGATCACGACCGCGATACAAAATGAGGCGTACAAGCCGACTTTTGGGTCAACACCTGCGATAATAGAAAAGGCAATGGCTTCAGGAATCAGAGCTAAGGCAACGACCAAACCAGATAAAACGTCGCCGCGCACATTGGAAAACCACTCGTCACGTAAGTTATCAATAAAAGATGTCATAAGTAAACTGCATAGGGTTAGAGGCAAAAAAAGTAATCATTACTCATTCATAAAATGATCGCGTCGCTATAAAAATAGCTATTCATCTTTCTTTTACGACAACATGCACTGGGTCATGTTGCGGTATTGAATTATTAAAGGTCAGTAATAATTAGGTCTACTGATTTACTGACTGGTATCACTAATATGCTCACCAATAATTGATACGATGATAAATTCAGTGAGATTACTTAAAAAAATAGTTAAAACAAGGTGCTTAAAGCAGGCCATTTATAAGAGCACCTACAATAACGAATAGCGTCAGCAATGATATGCTGCGGTAGAGGGTAATAAATAATCTATCAAATAAAAATAGCTGCTCGACATGGCCAGTCTATGATATTAACTTTGCCAAACAGAAGTGACAATAGCGTGCTAACTGTGACAACATGCTAAACTAAAATGCTTGAGTAGATACCCAGTCACTTACAGATTAGGGCAACTATTATAGCATTAGCCACTTAATATAAAAACAGGCGCATAATAGCACACAGTCATAAAAAACCAGTACCGAAATCTGAACGATACCGTTATGATGCTTCTCATCTTGACGGCATCATTTTGCTTATTTATATACTAGGTTTGTTTGATGCCATTTTGCTTGTCCAACAGAAGGAATAGATATGACCACCAACACTGCAACAGATGCCTTACTTCATAAAGGCAGTGGTCTACAAGTCGTGGTCGGTTTGGGACAATCTGGGTTGTCAGTTGCGCGCTATTTGGCCAATCAAGGCTATCAGGTTGCCGTCACTGATGCTCAGGTGACACCTAGCTTAGCCGGTCAACTGCCAGCTGAGATTAGCATACGTCAATTTGGTGCGATTGACGCAGAGCTATTGCAGCAAGCGGCGCGTATTATTATAAGCCCCGGTATCTCTCTTGCCACCGAAGCCGTCGCCGCTGCCCGCCAAGCGAATATTCCAGTGGTTAGTGACATTCAGCTATTTTGTGAGGCTTGTACAGTACCGATAGTGGCGATTACTGGCTCTAATGCTAAGAGCACCGTGACCACCTTAGTGGGGCAAATGGCAGCGGATGCTGGTGTCAATGTCGGTGTCGGCGGTAATATTGGTGTGCCAGCGCTGACCTTGCTTGATAATCCTGATATGGAGCTGGCAGTGCTTGAGCTGTCGAGCTTTCAGTTAGAGACGGTGACCAATTTGGGTGCGCAAGTGGCGACAGTTCTGAATATGTCGCCTGACCATTTAGATCGCCACGGTGATATGCTGGGCTATCATCAAGCCAAACATCGTATCTTTCAGGGTGCTAAGTCCGTGGTTATCAATCGCGAAGACGCATTGACGCGTCCGCTGGTGGCTGATAATTTGCCAAGAGTGAGTACCGGTATACATGCCCCCGATAAAGGTCAATACGGTCTTATTACTGATCCCGAAGGCCAGATTTATCTTGCTTTCGGTACAGAAAAACTACTGTCGGCAGATAAACTGTTGATTAAAGGTCGTCATAATCTGCTCAATGCACAGGCAGCCTTAGCGTTAGGCGAATTTGCTGGCTTGCCACGAGATAGTATGTTGAATACCTTACAGCAGTTCACTGGACTTGAGCATCGTTGCCAGTATGTGGCAAATGCTGCAGATATTGATTACTTCAATGATTCAAAAGGCACCAATATCGGCTCAACGATGGCAGCTATAGAAGGGCTGGGCGCAGTCTATGCACCAAAGGACGGTAAACTACTATTGATTTTGGGTGGACAAGGCAAGGGTCAACAGTTTGGTGAATTGACGCCGTTTATCAATCAATATGTTAGCCAAGTACTGTTTATTGGTGAAGATGCGCCGCTGATTGAGCAGCATCTGCGAGCGGCTAATATAAGCGCCGATGTGACGCTACATCAGTGCCAAACTTTAGAAAATGCTTTTACAACCATTCAACAAGTGACGACAAGCAGCTTATCACAAGTACAAGCGGTGCTATTGTCACCTGCTTGTGCCAGCTTTGATCAATATAGTGGCTACGCGGCTCGTGGTGAGCATTTCAGTCAGTTGGTTGGTCAGTTAGTAAGTGAGTCATCAGGTATGATGACTGCGGAATAAAAGGTTTGATGATTTAAGCATTTGCATGACAAGTGCTTGGGTAATCTCAGCATTTCATAAACAATAAGGGCAATGTAATAGGATTGCCCTTAATTGACTTTTATGACGCGCGCGCATTTTCTGTATAAATGATTGTTTTGCTTATAGATTGCTGCTACTGTCAATCATAATAAGCCAGCAAGGTAATAGGTCAGTTTATTTGCTTAGTAATCTGTCTGGTATTGTCTGTTTTCTATTTTTAAACGGTGGCGTTTAATAGACGCCGTGTTTTTTCGTTCGTTAGTGTATATAAAATTATGGCGCTCTCTTCTCTTTTTCGTTCCTCGTCCCAACCGAAGCAAGTATCTGGCTCAGATGGTATTCTTTCTATGCCATCAGCACGTGCTATTCTCATATCGAGTGTTGGCTGTATGTTGGTGCTCAGTTTATTGATGGTGGCTTCCGCTTCTATTCCTTTTGCGCTCAGTCGCGGCATGACAGAGCTGCACTTTTTCAAAAACCAACTACTGTATATGATAATCGGTTTGACTGTCGCCACAGTCTCTTATTACAGCGTCTCTTTGCGAACACTATATAAGACTGAAACCCAGTTTATCTTATTGGGTATTACTGGCATGCTACTAGTGGCAACCTTGTTTAGTACGCCGATTAACGGCTCCAAGCGTTGGCTGAATCTAGGGGTGTTTAATTTTCAGGTAGCAGAGTTGGCTAAGTTGGTGATGATTGTCTTTGTCTCTGATTTTGTGGTGCGGCGCTCTTTTGAGGTTCGTAACGGCTTAGATGGATTTTTGCGAATTATGTTGGTGGTTGCACTCATCACCATGCTGCTATTGTCACAGCCAGACTTTGGTTCTTTTGTCGTTATTTTAGGTACTATCTTTGCGATTTTTTATATCGCTGGTGCGCCTTACAAGCACTTTTTAGCACTGGGCGCGGCTGCAATCGGTGGAGCGGTCTTGATGGTGACGACAGCGCAGTACCGATTGGTACGTGTGATGTCATTTATGGATCCGTTTGATGATGTGCAAGATACGGATTATCAGCTGGCACGCAGTTTGATTGCCTTTGGGCGTGGACAGTTTACGGGCGTTGGTTATGGCGAGAGTGTACAAAAACTGTCGCATTTGCCTGAGGCACATACTGATTTTCTACTAGCCATTACAGGTGAAGAGTTAGGCTTTGTTGGGGTTACCATGGTATTGGTGCTCGAAGCGCTGATTATCGGTAGCGCGATGCGTATCAGTTATAATGCGCTCAAACGTCGGCAGATGCGCATGAGTTATACCGCCTTTGGTATCGGTGTGGTGTTTATTGCACAGACGATTATTAATGCGGCGATGAATATGGGCGCGATTCCAACCAAAGGGTTGACCATGCCATTCTTTAGTTATGGCGGCTCTTCAATGCTGATCAGCTTAGTAATGGTCGCTTTATTGCTAAAAATCTATAAAGAAAGCCCTGAAATCGAAAAAAGCCAGTGCCGTTATTATTGATAGGTTGAGCATCATTTATAGGCTCGATGCATCATGACAGGCATTAGTTAAAAAAGCGTCGCTAAATAGTGGCGCTTTTTGCAATCTAGTTTTTATCCATTAAGCATATTTAATTGTTGCTTGCCTTGTAGCGGCGTATTATCCCATTGAGCAATGGCTTGCTTTAGCATATGAGTAGGCGTGTCTCTATCGACGGCTGGTTGCTGTAATAGCTGTAAAGCATCGGCGATTAGCCTACTTGGGTCTCGCGTATCAATGGGTTGTGCCAGATTCTGCTTGGAAAGTTTTTGTCCATCAGCATGACATATCAGTGGTAAGTGATACCAATGATCGATGGCAGGTAAGCGTGCCGCCTGCATGATGCTGATTTGCGCTGTCGTCATGGGTAGGATATCTAGACCGCGCATAATATGTGTTACCTGTTGCAGTCCATCATCAAGGCTGGCAGCCAAAATATAATTGATCATACCATCTTGGCGACGCACCACCATATCACCCAATGTCTGCTGAGGATTGTCCCACTGCAATCCTTGAATACCGTCGTTAAAGCCAATCTTATAGTTTGGTAGCTGTATGCGTAGCTTATGTTGCACTCTATCAAGGTCAGCGCTGATACAGCAGCGTGGATAGCGCTTCCTGTTAGGCTGCAATGAGTTGGCATTGTCATAAGATGGGCTCAGCTCTTCTTGTGCCCAGTATTGCTCCAAGTCTTTACGCGAGCACTGACAACCATAAGTGAGTGGATGCAGGGCTGAGTGTAGATAATCATTATAAATATCAATACGCTCAGATTGATAAATGATATCACCGTCCCAGTACAATCCAAGCGCTTCCAAATCAATCAAAATTTGCTCAGTAAATTGCTGATCACAGCGTTCGGTATCAGTGTCTTCAATCCGGAGAAGCCATTTGCCACCAATGGATTTTATATGGCAAAAGCTGGCAAGCGCAGTCGTCAATGAGCCAAGATGCAGTTCACCAGTCGGTGAGGGAGCAAAACGACCAATCGGCTGTGCTGGTATGATTGGAGTGGGCATAGGAATAGGATTAGTTTTCAAGGTAGGAAATTATCAGTAGAAAAGGTAGAAGATAGAATAATAAATATATCCGTAAAAAGATATTTGTGAAATGAGTCTGTTTTGTTAGTCAAATTAATGTGAGTAAGATTAAAAGTCTGTATCAGACATGATGCATTGACTAAAAACCAGACATTTAAAACGCAACAAGCGACCATAATATGATCGCCTATGCTTACATTCTAATATTGAGATGAGTCGTAACTCGTTTAAGCGCCTTGATTTTGACGCTCTTTAATCTCAGACAGTGTTTTACAATCGATACACTGGGTGGCCGTTGGGCGTGCTTCGAGACGACGCAGACCAATCTCTACCCCGCAAGTCTCACAAAATCCATAATCATCGTTTTCGATTTCTGCCATAGACTTATCAATTTTGCGAATGAGTTTACGTTCGCGGTCACGCGTACGCAATGCGAGGGCAAACTCTTCTTCTTGGGTGGCGCGATCATTGATATCTGGCATAGCACTGGACTCATCTTGAATATAAGTCTTGGTGCGATCCGCTTCGCCAATCAGTTGGCTTTTCCAATCCAATAAAATAGCCTTAAAGTGTTCTAACTGCGCATCAGACATGTACTCTTCGTCTTTGGCAGGCACATAAGGAGTAAACTTAGCTTCACTTGGATTCGTGGTCAGGGTGCTCATATGGGTATCCTACTTTTTTCAAATTAATTCAATAAAACGACGTATCAAAAGACAAGACGCTATCAATGTCATAAACGCTATAATTTGTCCCTTTATAAAACGTTTTACCACTTGGTAACACAAGTAACACAGCGGATCTAATAGTACAGTTATCTTAATATGCTTACAGCAAACTATTAATGGTCAGGTATATGGTTATGCATATTTTTATTTAAATAGCGTTGTCTTAATAATGCGACAAATTACTGACTGTGAACACTTAGCTTGTGGTCAATTTAGCCATCCTAGCTATTATAATTCTGCCTAATATCAGATATTAGGTAGTCCTCGTTTTATTTTATAAGTTGTATCATTGTTTCTAATAATAATGAAGTGATTTTTCATAATGATGTCGTTTTTACCGTGCCAGTCATTATATTCTGAACCAAGAAATATCAGTCAATAGCTTGAGATATAAGGGCTAACATCCTTATTGGTACCAATAAATCTGGGCGTCAAGTATCCAGTCTTTCTACCCAGCTTGCAACCTTTCCATTGTTGGCTAATTGCAACCAACGGTAACCGGGCAGGGCGCTTTTATCATAGGAAAAGTCATTTTCATAAGGCTTGAACTGGTAACAAGTAGATGGTGTGCTATAGACTGTGACTCCTTGACGATAGCGGACTTGCTCTTGGTGCGTATGACCACTGATAATGACCTTGAGATGGTCAAACCCTAACAGGTTCTGCCAAAAGGCCTCACTATTCTCTGCCATATGCGTGTCGATCCAGTCAGAGTCTACGGGAATGACATGATGGTGTAGGGCGATCAGCGCAGGCTTATCACAGTCACCGAGTCTTTCGCATAACCAGTCAATATCGGTAGGCGTTATTTCGCCGGCGACTTTACCCGTGATGGATGAATCTAATAGCAGCAGCTGCCAACGATCAGTTTCAATGACATGCCTGCTTAGCAAGCGCGGGTCGGTAGGTTGAGCAATCAGTTCGCGCTCAAAGAATGGCAAGTCACTACCTATCTCATCCGTCACATCATGATTGCCCGCGATACAAGCAAAAGGAATATTGGTCGCTTGCAATACCTCAAAAATATGATCGTAAATAGCGGGTTTCACCTCATTAACTAAGTCGCCAGTCACGATAATCAAATCGCAGCGAATGTCGCTACTCAATGCTTGCTGTAGTACTGTTTCAAAGCATTGCTGACACACATTGGCTTCGCTATTGTTAGTATCGCCATCAGCACTAGAGGAGACGGGCGTTGATAAATGCAAATCTGTGATTTGTAGTATGGTTAACTGTTCATCTGGTGTGCTAATTTTATTAACAGGATAGCTTAGCATTGGGTCAGTCCCTCATCGAATCGAAACAATTGATGCTGTTAAAACGAATGATAGATAAAAGTATGCCCTGCATCGAGTAGACTAATTGATTTTGGTCTGACCAATATGTTTCTTGGCTTGACGCCACTAGCATGTCGATGGTATTAGGGCAAGTTTATAACATAAAGTAAATGAAAGCTCTATCATATTGATGAAATAAAGTTGGATAAGAGGATAAAAAAACCCAGTGGCTTTATGTGTACCATAATGTGTCTAGCGACGCGCTGACCAAATTTTTGCAGTGCTGAGCTTTGAAAAAATCAGCGCGATAAAAAATAAAATGGCTAATATCAATACAATAGAAAGTCCTGTCTGAATATCTAGCCAAATGCTTCCCCAAACGCCTAAAGTCACGCCAAGCTGTGCGATCAGTAGCGATATAATGACCATTTGTTTTGGCGATGATGACCATAAACGTGCCGTTAGTGCTGGTAATACCAATAAACCGCTGATTAGTAAACTACCAACTGCTTGCAGGGCAATTGCACAAAATCCCGCCAATACGCCCATAAAGAACAGCCGCTGGCGTGTCGGATTAATACCCTGAATGCGTGCCAGTGCTTCATGAGTGGCAAGCTTTATTTGTGCAGGCCATATATACATGAGTAGACCGAGTCCTACCAGCACGCTACCAGCAAGTAAGGGTAAGTCGGCCCAATCAAGCTCCAGCAAATTACCAAATAAAAATCCCAGCACGTTTGCTTGTTGGTCAGTTAACTGGGTCAAAGCCAATAAACCTAAGCATAACAAGGACACCGCCACGACGGCCAAAACCGCATCGACAGGCAAGCGCTCATCGTCAATCAATACTAGCCCTAGCACCACCATGACGCTGACCAGTGCAATGCCAATGCCCATGGGTAATTGCCACCATACTGCTAATGCCACACCAAGCAAGGTACCATGTGCTAAAGCATCAGCAAAAAAGGCCATACGTCGCCACAAGACTAAGCAACCTAGAGGCGCTGATAGTAGCGCTAAAATACTGCCAGCGATCCAAGCGGGGGCAATGATGGCTAACCAAGCAGTCATAATAAATATCCGTAAAAGTTTTTATAAAGCTCAACGCTTGATGTGTATTTGATGCATCAAGCTTCAATATGTTTTATATTTGTGAATGTTCAACGCGCCGTAATGATTATAGTTCGCTTGGGGCGTGATGCTCACAGGCATGCGGTTGATGCACATAAGGCTGCTCATAATGATGCCCAAATAGCTTTTGAAATTCACTACTAATGGCAAGCTCGCTTGGTTGTCCCTCACAGCAAATATGTTTATTAAGACAAATCACGCGTCGACTGCCTTTCATTACCCAGTGCAAATCATGCGATACCACCAGCATGGCACAACGCAAAAACTCCGGCAGCTCATCAATAAACTGATAGAGCCAAACCTCAGTATCAGGGTCCAGTCCTTGCATCGGCTCATCTAAAATTAATAAGTTAGGTTTGTCTAACAATGCTCGCGCGAGCAAGACCCTTTGTGTCTCACCACCTGACAGGTGCAGCATTTGTCGCGATAGTAAGTGTGTCAATGACAAATTATCAAAGATAAAGTGACGCTGCTCAGACGTTAAGCGCCTTTTATCTGCTTGTGCCAATAAATCGCAGACTCGTAATGGCAATATCGGTGGTACAGTAAAGCGCTGCGGCACATAGCCAAGCTGTAACTTCTGATGAGAGTGAATGTGCCCTTTAGTTGGCTCAATCAACCCTAAAATAAGTTTAACCAACGTTGACTTACCAGCGCCATTTGGTCCAATAAGACTGACTGTTTCATTAACCGCAATGTCGATATCAATATGTGAGAGTAAGCGTTGATGCCCAATATCGTAGCTGATATTGCTTAGGCTCAGCAGTTTACTCGCATTATTAATGGTATTGCCATCAACAGCGGAAAAGTTCGGTTGATTAGACGGTGAGGTAGACAGGCTCATAGTATGACAACTAATAGGTGAATGGGTAATACAAATAAAAAATGGATGATAAAGACTTACGCTTCAGTGGTTAGGGCGTGTTACTGGCACGCTTGGCAACGACCACTTAGCTCAATCACACTGCGTTTCACGATAAATCCAACGTCTTGCTCAGCAAAACTCATCATCTCCTGTACGGGCACACTGCTACATTCTTGTACACGCTGACATTGACTACAGATTAAAAATGCTGCGGTATGCTGGGCGCGTGGGTGACAGCAGGGCACATAAGCATTGATAGAGGTCAATTGATGTATCAAGCCTTCACTCAATAAAAACTCAAGACTCCGATAGACAGTGGGTGGCGCGACATTTTTTGGCGCTTGTTTTTTTGAAGTGAGCGCTTTAGATGGCGCTTTCGTCGGAGGCTGTTGCGAGCTAAGTGCTTCGATGCTGTCATCATTATTATTAGGCTCTGATAAGCGCATTTGTTGCAATTGCGTGATCAAATCATATGCACCGATAGGTTTATTGGCTGCCAATACCAATTGATATATTTGCTGGCGCAATGGGGTAAAGCGTGCACCGTTCAGGCGACATTGTTCTTTTGCTGCCATTAGGCGCTCTGTCACGTCATGTGGCGTAAAGTCCTGCACATCATGTAAATGTTCGCAGACTGATAAACTGGTGGACATGGTGCAAGCTCCTACAAAAAAATGGTACTGTTATTATAGTATTTTATATTGTTATAGTATAACATAATAAAAATTAAAGCAGATAAGTGATCTTGGTTTATTTATTGATGCCTTGGTGATCACTCAGAGACAACGGCGATAACGGCGATAACGTTGAAATATTTTCACTTATATTTTTATTATTCATACATTAAAGAATCTATTATGAACTCAGTTTTCAAATATTTTTTATGCTCAAGCATTATACTACAGCGATGGCTTATTACGGGCATAGTTGCGTTAGGCGTCTCTACTGTGAGTGCACAAGCGGCAACAGTCAGCGTGAGTAACTATCCGCTGTTTTTATTGAGTCAGGCAGTGACTGAAGGTGCACCACCTGCCAAGCAACTATTACAGGCAGGGGAGGTTGGTCATCATGGCAGTATTAGCCCGGGCGATATTAAAGCCATTCAAGACAGTAAGTTTGTCGTGTGGTTTGGTGAGCCACTAGAAAATAACTTGGCAGCAAGCCTTAATACCGCACCCAATGCGATTGCCTTATTTGAATTTGATGCTTTTAATCGCCATCCGCTACGTGATGTCAAAGGCAAGCCGATCGCTGGTACCTTGGATCCACATATATGGCTAGATCCTGAAAATGCCAAAGCTATTACTCGTGCGCTCGCTGTGATTCATAGTCATGCCAATCCAAAATACAAAGATCTCTATCAAACTAATGCGAAAAATTTTGCACAGCAATTAGATAAAAATGTGGCGGCGTTTAAGCAAAACTCTGTCCAAAATAATAAAACACGTCCTTACTGGGCATATCATGATGCCTATCAGTATATTGAAGATAGCTTGAATTTAAAACTTATCGGTAGCCTTAGCACAGATCATCATCTGGCCCCAAAAGCAAGCCAAATACGCTGGCTTAATGAGCAGCGTCCAGCCAAGCAAATGTGTTTGGTTAGCCCAAGCCAACCAGCTAAAGGTCTACTCGCTAAGTTACAGCCTGTCAAAACCACCGTACAACCTGAAGATATGAGCAATAGCAAAGACTTTGTGAGTGGCTGGCAGACGATGGCACAGCAAATCTATCAATGTATATCGTAGGATAACTGATTAATTATTAGGATAATTGATTAACTATAATGGCTTGCAACGCTTGAGAAGCCATTATGTATTCGTGTTTTAACGGCTATCAATTGACCAGTAAATATGGGATCTATGAGTGATTCAGCTAGGTTACTGATAAAAGGTATATTTTACTTGCTTAACGGTCGTATGCTCCTTATAATGAGTTGCGTTTTATTTTGGTTAAAAGGTAACACCTATAGAGTGAGCCGTTCACGGATAAAAGTGGCGCAAGTATGCTACCTTATCCCAATGCTGTAAGGCTATAGGATGACATTACCGATGACCAAGCCTGCCAAACGCACACAAAAAGATAAAATTGGCATATACATCAAACGTCAAGCGTGGATATTATTTATCCTTACTGTTATTGCTTGGATTTTAGATGTTAGCTGGCTACATAGTGAGCTTACTGTCGCAAAAAGTGCCGCTATTGGTGCGCTACTCAGTTTTGCTACGCAGGCCGTATTTGCTTTTTTTATCTTTTGGTACACTGGATATCGCGCGCGCCAACATATTGTTAGCCAGCTATATCGAGGTCAAATGGCCAAATGGCTATTGACTGTGTTTGGTTTCGCACTAATTTTTATTACCGTACAACCCCTATCTGCGCCTGCGCTGTTTATCGGTTTTATGGTAATGCAAATTAGTCACAGTTGGATGTTGTGGCACATACGCTAGCGTTAATAGATGATAACTATATCAATAGTTAGATGATTGATAGCGCGAGGCAAGTCACCCTGCCGTCCAGCTTCTCTATGACTGGTTTCATGATAAAGTCAAAACATACAAAACTGTCTAAAGACAGCGCCAATGATCATAAAGACTGTGATATGAGCGTTTAAGATATGCATAGCGCGTGATGATAAAGTTGATGTAAGTCAGCTCTTAGTATCGTCTCTAATTAAATTCTTACAATTTAATTAATTACGCAAAGCTATGTTAGTAAACGTTAATAGTCGCTAACTTATTCATACCGCGGATAAAAAAGTCATAATTGACTTTACACGAATACAACGCTGCATTAAGATAGGCAGCTAAATATTTTGCTTACGCACGCTGTATTAAGCGTCGATCGCGGAGACGCGGCAGTAAGTAAACACAGATATAATAATTTTGCGTACATATGCAAGGGCTATTACTGATTCATCATAAGCCCTTTTTTGATAGCTAAAATTTATCTTTCACTATCAAATCGCGCATTAGTAATAGAACTATGGGTTGGATGTTGTTGGTTACATGGGTGTTTTAGTATGGTTTATTTATTTGCTTAGCTGCAAGACAAATAGAAACGCTAAATCCCATCAGATGACAACCATATTTTTGGTAGTTGATTAAATCGTTGATTAATAAGAAGCTTACATTATGGCATCCGAGCAAACATCATCAGAATATATCTCTCACCACTTAACGAATTGGACGTACGGCTATTTGCCGGGTGAAGGCTGGAAAGTTGCCTATACTGCTGAAGAAGCAGGGTTAATGGGCTTTAAAGCTATCCATCTTGACTCTATGCTATGGTCAGTTGGTCTGGGTATCCTGTTTTGTACCATCTTTTGGATGGTTGCCAAAAAAGTCACTTCAGGCGTGCCAGGCAAAACTCAGGCAGCGGTTGAGTTGATCGTTGAGTTTGTTGATAACAACGTTCGTGATTCTTACAGTGGTACCTCAAAACTGATTGCGCCGCTGGCGTTGACTATTTTTGTGTGGATCTTCTTGATGAACTTGATGGATCTGTTGCCTATTGACTTTATTCCAAGTCTTGCAGGGCAAGTTGGCGCTATGATGGGTCATGATCCACATCATGTGTTCTTCAAGATTGTTCCAACGACCGATCCTAATATCACGCTTGGCATGTCGTTCTCTGTCTTTGCGCTGATTATCTTTTATAGTATTAAAGAAAAAGGTTTAGGTGGCTTTATTGGTGAGCTAACACTGCATCCATTTAGTGCCAAAAACCCAATCATGCAAGCTATTTTAATTCCCATTAACTTCATTTTAGAAGCCGTTACTTTGATTGCTAAACCTGTATCACTTGGTTTGCGTCTATTCGGTAACATGTATGCTGGGGAATTGATTTTCATACTGATTGCTCTAATGCCGTTTTGGATTCAATGGGCGTTATCGGTACCGTGGGCTATCTTCCACATCTTAATTATTACACTTCAAGCGTTCGTATTTATGATGCTGACGATAGTTTACATGTCGCTTGCATCATCAACTGAACATTAATTAGACATTCAATAGGTAAATGAGGATACATCAATGGATCCAGTATTAGGTGGTTACACAGTTATCGCAGTAGCAATACTTATCGGTCTTGGCGCACTTGGCACAGGTATTGGTTTTGCTATTCTAGGTGGCAAGTTCTTAGAAGGCGTTGCGCGTCAGCCAGAACTTGGCTCACAATTGCAAACTCGTATGTTCATCGTAGCAGGTCTTCTTGATGCTATTCCGATGATCGGTGTTGGTATTGCTATGCTATTGTTATTCGCTAACCCTCTAGCAGGTTAATCCGAAAGCTCAGTTGTAAATGTTTGGTACTCAAGGATTCTCTATCAAATATAGTCAAGATTTGACTGCCAAACATGATCAATGAAACTGATTTTTCATTAACAAAGAGGTGATCACGTGAATATCAATTTTACCCTCGTCGGTCAAGCCATTGCTTTTGCAATATTTGTGGTTTTTTGCATGAAATTCGTGTGGCCACCACTTATTGGTGCCATCAATGAGCGTCAGCGTAAAATTGCTGAAGGCCTGAATGCCGCAGAGAAAGCAAAAGCAGATTTGGCGACCGCGGAGCAAGATGTGCAGCAGGAGCTTGATCTTGCAAAGACCAAAGCTGCTGCCCTAATCGAGCAAGCGAACAAGAGTGCCAACCAGCTTGTCGAAGATGCAAAATTGCAGGCCCAAGTGGAAGGCGAGCGCATTCGTCAACAAGCGCAAGCGTCTATCGACCAAGAAATCAATCAAGCGCGTGAATCATTACGTGCCCAAGTTGCTGAACTGGCTGTACTTGGTGCAGAAAAGATTTTGCAAGACAAAGTCGATGTGCAAAAACATGCCAGTATGTTAGACCAACTGGCGGCAAAGCTGTAACTGTGAGGATATAATGGCTGACTTATCAACCTTAGCACGACCCTACGCTAGAGCCGCGTTTGACTATGCCAACGAAAACGGGGCCGTAAACGAATGGGAAAATTTCTTGTTTGTCGCCAGTGCAATTGTCAATGACAAAGCGTTCCGTACATGGCTAGAAAATCCAGCCGTAACGGCTGAGCATAAGTCAGCTGCTTTGGTTGATCTTTATGACTCACAAGTGGCTGGTGATAGCGACTCTGCTTTTAAACAGCTACTAGGCGAGAGCAAAGGCTCTCGTTATGGTAATAGTATTAGCTATCCTAAAGTGTCACCAGCGCTCAATAATTTTATTAAGCAGTTGGCGCAGCAAGAGCGTCTAGCGCTGCTTCCTGAAGTTTATGAGCATTATCGCCGCCACAAGGCAATAAGCTTAAAGCAGCTTGACGCTTACGTGACCTCTGCCTATCCATTGACCGACGCCCAGCGTGAAATGCTTCAAATGCGTCTTGCCGAATCGCTAAATGCTAGTGTGGTGATTCATGAATCGGTCGATCCAAGTCTATTGGCAGGCGCTACCATCAAAGTCGGTGACAAAATCATTGATGATTCGATGCGCGGCAAGTTACAACAGTTAAAAACACAGCTAACTGCCTAATGCCATTTACCGGCGCAGTCATATATGAACTGTGTGATAGTAAGAGCATTTAAGTCAGTGGGCGGGTTATCATAAATTAAAGGAAACAAGGCAATGCAACAATTGAATCCAGCGGAAATCAGTAACCTGATTAAGCAGCGTATTCAAGACCTTGATGCGGGTGCAACTGCAAAGAATGAAGGCACGATTGTCAAAGTATCTGACGGTATCGTGCAGATTCATGGTCTTGAAGATGCCATGTACGGCGAAATGATTGAGTTTGAAGGCGAAATCTATGGAATGGCGCTTAACTTAGAGCGTGATTCTGTCGGCGCGGTAGTACTTGGTGATTACCTAAAGCTGCAAGAAGGTCAAAAAGCCTATTGTACTGGTCGTATTCTTGAAGTACCAGTAGGTCCTGAGCTGCTAGGCCGTGTTGTTGACGCCTTGGGAAATCCTATTGATGGCAAAGGTCCTATTGATGCCAAAATGACTGACAAAGTCGAAAAAATCGCCCCAGGCGTTATTGATCGTCAGTCAGTAGATCAGCCAGTAATGACAGGCTATAAAGCCGTTGATACCATGATTCCAATCGGTCGTGGTCAACGTGAGCTTATCATTGGTGACCGTCAGACGGGTAAAACTGCTATGGCGATCGATGCGATCATCGCGCAGAAATCATCTGGTATCAAGTGTGTATACGTCGCAATCGGTCAGAAACGTTCTACCATTGCAAACGTCGTACGCAAGCTTGAGCAAACTGGTGCCCTAGAATATACCACGGTTGTGGTTGCTTCAGCATCAGAGCCAGCAGCACTACAGTACATCGCACCGTACTCAGGTTGTACGATGGGTGAATACTTCCGTGACCGCGGCGAAGATGCATTGATCGTATTTGATGACTTATCAAAACAAGCCGTTGCTTATCGTCAAATTTCACTATTGCTACGTCGTCCGCCAGGTCGTGAAGCGTATCCTGGTGATGTATTCTATTTACACTCACGTTTACTTGAGCGTGCATCACGCGTAAACGCGGCGTACGTAGAAAAATTCACCAATGGTGAAGTAGTTGGTAAAACCGGTTCATTGACCGCCTTACCTATTATTGAAACCCAAGCTGGTGACGTATCTGCATTCGTACCGACTAACGTAATTTCAATCACCGATGGTCAGATCTTCTTAGAATCAAGCCTATTTAACTCAGGTATCCGTCCAGCAGTTAACGCTGGTATCTCGGTATCTCGTGTTGGTGGTGCTGCTCAGACTAAGATCATTAAAAAGCTATCCGGTGGTATCCGTACTGCACTAGCTCAGTATCGTGAATTGGCCGCCTTTGCTCAGTTTGCATCAGACCTTGATGACGCAACGCGCGAACAGCTTGATCATGGTGAGCGTGTGACAGAATTGATGAAGCAGAAGCAGTATCAGCCAATGTCTATCTCTGAGCAAGCCGCAGTTATCTATGCATCGAATGAAGGCTTTTTAGCGGACGTTCCTGTTGAAAAAATCGGTTCTTTTGAAGAAGCTTACTTACGCTATATGCATGATGAGCAAAGTGAATTGATGCGTGAGATTGATGATACTGCGAATTACAATGATGATATCGCAGGTCGTTTAAAGTCATCTTTAGAGACCTTTAAACAAAATCACAGTTATTAATTTAACGGGTTAAGCCGAATTGGTTATGGCTGTCTTTGATAGCTAATAAAGTGGCGCGTTGTCTAATTAGATACTTGCGCCACTGTTTTAACCATTGACGGTATTAGATCGCGTCATGCACAAAATATAAAATATTAATCTGTTAGATTGATGCTATATATTAAATAATTGTCGCATGCGCCAATGCTTTTTAACCCTCTTATATTGGAATCATTATGGCAAGCTTAAAAGAGATACGTGCCAAAGTCACCAGTATTAAAAGCACCCAAAAAATTACTCGTGCTATGCAAATGGTTGCGGCAAGTAAAATGCGCCGTGCCCAAGAGCGCATGGAAGTGGGTCGCCCGTATGCTGATAGTATGCGCCGGGTTATTTCACATTTGGTGCATGCCTCATCAGACTATAAACATCCGTATATGGTCTCGCGTCCAGTCAATAAGGTTGGCTATATTGTCATTACCTCTGATCGCGGTCTGGCGGGTGGTTTGAATATTAACTTATTCAAAGCTTTATCTAAGAGTATCCAGCAATATCAAGATCAATCTGTACAAGCTGAATTTGCCGTTATCGGCGCCAAAGGCGTTAGCTTTTTTAAAAACTTTGGTGGTAGCGTAACGTCTGCAGTAACTGACTATGGTGATAAGCCGACGTTTGAGCAGATAAACGCACCGGTTCAAGCGATGCTTGATGATTATACTAACGGTAAAATAGACCGCATCTACGTGGTTTATAATAAGTTTGTGAACGCTATGACCCAAAAGCCAACTGTCAATCAGTTGGTGCCTTTACCAGACAGTGCGTTTGGTGAAGAAGAGAGCGGCATTCAAACAGAGCTTAGCTGGGATTATATCTACGAGCCTGATATCAAAACATTGATTGATGAGTTGCTTGGCCGTTATATTGAGTCGATTGTCTATCAAGCGGTAATGGAAAACATTGCCTCTGAGCAGTCCTCACGTATGGTTGCAATGAAAGCGGCGACAGATAATGCTGGTGACCTAATTAACGATTTACAGTTGGTTTATAACAAGCTGCGTCAAGCGGCGATTACCCGAGAAATCTCGGAAATCGTTGGCGGTGCTGCTGCTGTTTCATAATTGACTACACCTATATATAGAAGTTCAAGGAGAACGCAATGAGTAGCGGTCGTATTGTACAGATTATTGGCGCGGTTCTTGACGTTGAGTTCAACCGTAGTGAAGTTCCTCAGATTTATGATGCCTTGCAAGTAGACGGTACCGAAACCACCCTAGAAGTACAGCAACAACTGGGTGATGGCATCGTCCGTACTATCGCAATGGGTTCAACTGAAGGCCTAAAACGTAACTTAACAGTGACTAACACCGGTGCACCTATTGCTGTACCTGTTGGTATCGGTACGCTTGGTCGCATTATGGATGTTCTTGGTCGTCCTATCGATGAAGAAGGTCCTGTTGTTGCTGACGAAAAGTGGTCTATCCACCGTGAAGCGCCAAGCTACGCAGATCAGTCAAACAGCACTGAGCTGTTAGAAACTGGTATTAAAGTTATTGATCTACTTTGCCCGTTTGCTAAAGGTGGTAAAGTTGGTCTATTTGGTGGTGCTGGTGTTGGTAAAACCGTTAACATGATGGAGCTGATCAATAACATCGCTCTAAAACATGAAGGTTTGTCAGTATTTGCTGGCGTTGGTGAGCGTACGCGTGAAGGTAACGATTTCTATCACGAAATGCAAGAAGCGGGCGTTGTAAACACTGAAGACTTTAGCAAATCTAAAGTTGCGATGGTATACGGTCAGATGAATGAGCCACCGGGTAACCGCTTGCGTGTTGCGTTGTCTGGTTTGACTATGGCTGAGTACTTCCGTGATACCAAAGATCCTGCTACTGGCAAAGGTCGTGACGTATTGCTGTTTGTTGATAACATCTATCGTTATACACTAGCCGGTACGGAAGTATCAGCACTACTTGGTCGTATGCCATCAGCGGTTGGTTATCAGCCAACACTTGCTGAAGAGATGGGTATGCTACAAGAGCGTATTACCTCAACTCAGTCAGGTTCTATTACTTCTGTGCAAGCAGTATATGTCCCTGCGGATGATTTGACGGATCCATCACCAGCAACGACGTTTGCTCACTTGGATGCAACCGTTGTACTGAGCCGTGATATCGCCTCACAAGGTATCTATCCTGCGGTTGATCCACTAGATTCAACGTCACGTCAGCTTGATCCATTAGTAATTGGTGAAGAGCATTATAACGTTGCTCGTGGCGTGCAAGAAATTTTGCAGCGCTATCGAGAGTTAAAAGACATCATCGCTATCTTGGGTATGGATGAATTATCAGAAGAAGATAAACTAGTCGTTTATCGTTCGCGTAAGATTCAGCGCTTCTTGTCACAGCCATTCCACGTTGCTGAAGTCTTTACTGGCGCACCTGGTAAATATGTACCACTACGTGATACCATTGCTAGCTTCAAAGCAATCATCGCTGGTGAATACGATGACCTACCAGAGCAAGCGTTCTATATGGCTGGTGGCATCGATGAAGTTGTTGCTAAAGCAGAAAAAATGAAATCTACTGCAGCGTAAGTTGTGTTAGCATTTGCTAAAGGGCAGATAGATCATAATGAGTCTATTTGCCAGTTAGTAACGCCTCGCAGTTTTGATTGTGTTTTGATCGTAAGGAGTTAAGTATGGCAACGTTACAATGTCGCGTCGTAAGTGCTCGTGAAGAGTTGTATTCAGGCGAAATTAGCATGTTAATAGCTACTGGTACCGAAGGCGAGATTGGTGTATTGCCAGGTCACACACCGCTTATTACTTTGTTAAAACCGGGTGCGATGCGAGTGCAAACACCAAACGGTGAAGAAGAAGTGATTTATGTATCAGGCGGTGTCTTAGAAGTACAGCCGAAGATGGTTACCGTATTGGCTGATACAGCTATGCGTGCACATAACCTTGATGAAAGCAAAATTGTCGAAGCACGTAAAAAGGCTGAGCAGATGCTTGTCAATCAATCGGATACTGTACAGACTAATGCAGCTTTAGCATCATTAGCAGAGTCTGTGGCACAGCTACAGACTATCCGTAAGTACAAAAACCGCGCTTAATTTTTTGTGGAAAAGGTTAGGGTGTCTCTTTGACTCTTTCCACAGACATAAAAAAACAGTCCATGATGGGCTGTTTTTTTATGTCTATTATTTAATCTCATATGCTTTTCAACAAGAGTTAAATACGTGATCGATAATATAATTTTAATCTCGATAAATAGTTTTTTTAATATGAACATTGATTATCTATAAATCCACTAACTATACATTCAATAATAGTAAACAATATTAGGGTAATAATCAAAAAGTCACTAGCGATAAAGATGATATGTCGCTATATTAGACGTAATAGGAATGATAGTATTGAGTAGTAAATCAAGTATCCTACCGTTATTTGCTGCATTAAGATTATCTAATCGTAGATATTTAGGTGAGGAAAGGTTCGTAAAAAACATTTCACTTGCTATTATTCGTATAAAGCTCATAATTTTTGGACGCAAACTAAAGTTTTAATGGGTGTAGTTTATAGGTTTTGTTAACGACTATAAGCTATAGTATAGGAAGCTGACTGTTTAATAGTATACTGTGCTACCAAGTTTGTAACAGCTATACGAACATCAATTGTGCCACTTAATGGTGCTATTAATTTACCGCTCTTACTTTTACTGCTTTTAAATGAGATGTATTAGAGGATATAACAATGACAACGAATGAAGAAGACAACACCCCCCGAATTTTGATTGTTGAGGATGATGAGCGTCTGGCCATGTTGACTCAAGATTACTTGGTCAAAAACGGTTTAGAAGTCGCTATCGAAACCGATGGCAATCGCGCTATACGCCGCATCGTCAGTGAGCAACCAGATTTGGTCGTACTTGATGTCATGCTTCCTGGTAGCGACGGACTGACGGTATGCCGTGAAGTACGCCCGCACTATCAGAATCCTATTTTGATGCTGACTGCGCGTACTGAGGATATGGATCAGGTACTAGGTCTTGAGATGGGTGCTGATGATTATGTCGCTAAACCTGCTCAGCCACGTGTCTTGCTAGCGCGTATTCGTGCGTTATTACGTCGCTCAGAAAATGCACCATCAGAAGATGTGCCACAGCGCCTAGAATTTGGTGAACTGGTCATTGATAACGGTGGTCGTTCAGTGAATTTAGGTGATGAGTTGGTTGATTTCACCAGTGCTGAATATGACTTATTATGGTTGCTTGCTTCTAATGCTGGTCGTATCTTATCGCGTGAAGATATCTTTGAGCGTCTACGTGGTATCGAATATGATGGTCAGGATCGTTCAATTGACGTTCGTATCTCACGCATTCGTCCAAAAATCGGTGATGATCCAGAAAATCCAAAACGTATCAAAACCGTTCGTAGTAAAGGGTATTTGTTCGTAAAAGAAGGTAACTAAGTCAGTTTTGCTCCGGCAACGGCTTATTGCTCATCAGCGTGACCAAAGAAACCAGCAATGATGCTGGTTTTTTTGTGGCTAAATTTTAATTTTTGAACTTAAATACAGCGTTATGTGGTTTAATTAAGCAATTATTTCGGGTGCTGGCCAAATACACACGATGTAAATGGATTTGTAGGTGATGGTCAGTCATAAGTCAAAATACAGCAGCCAGAATGGTTTTTTATTCAATAGTGTTTGATATCATTTATCACGCAGCGCTTGTCTGCTGAATGATATCAGCAGTTTTTATTCATTAAGTTGGTTACGGCACGTATGTCATTAGTCTCTTCTTTAAAACACAGTATTTTTGTTCGTATTTATGCTGGGCTACTCATAGTCTGTTTGTGTGTGGCATTGTTTGCTCAGCTGTTGATGGAGACCATCAATAAAGAGCGCGTCCAATCCTATCGTGAAAACATGGCAACTGGGGCTTTTCATCTGGTGAGTGAAGGCATTGCTCATCAGGAAAGTGAAGAGCAGCGTGAATATTGGTTGTCTGATGCCAGTAGTTTATTTGGCTCAGAATTCAGAGTTTTACCTATTGATGAAGTGGACTTTAATGCCAGTGAACTGCGACGTTTTGAAAATGGCAATACGGTCGTTCGTTATGTCGAACAACCTGTCTATGCCGATGTTTATTATCGTCTACCGGACAATCAAAGCGTTTTGACTGCCAGAATATCGGAAGTGACCGAACAGCAAGTACGGGCAATCGCTGTGTTTTTATTGGACGATTTGTCTTACTATATGACGTTATCTGACAAGCGTGCTCGTTTGGCTGAACTGGAAAAAGAGTTTTCCTTTCCGTTAGAGTTTAAAGCTGTCAATACGCTGAATTTGGATAGCGATCAGCTTGCACGATTACGCCGTGATGAAGTGGTTATTTCCTTACAAGATACGAATACCAGCAAAAGTAATTCGGCCATTAGGGTGATAGTGCCTTCTGAAATCAATGACATGGCGATATTGATTGGTCCTGTGCCATTATTCAATTGGTTTCCGCTTAATCTGATTATTAGTATGATTCTTATCAGTATGTTTTTAATCAGCTTAGGCGTGTATGCACTGATTTTCCCACTTGAGCGTAAGCTGCAGTTGATTCAGGTCGGTGTCAATGAAGTGAGTAAAGGCAATCTTGAAAGTCAAGTTCAAGTAATTGGGCAGGATGAAATTGCCCGCTTAGCCGCGACTTTTAATGCCATGACTGCTCATATCAAGCGCCTCATTGAGTCTCAGCGAGAATTAACGCGAGCGGTGTCACATGAGCTTCGCACACCGGTGGCTCGCATTCGTTTTGCGGTTGATATGCTGGCGGATACGGATGACGAAGACTCGCGTTTTATGCAACGTGATTTTATTGATGAAGATATCGAAGCGCTTAATGGTTTGATTGATGAGATTTTGACTTATGCCAAACTAGAAGAGGGTTCACCAAAGCTGGATTTAGAACCCGTCAATCTTAGAGAGTTACTGGAGCAGATTGAGCGTGAAACCAATGCCCTAGGTAAGCCTATCAAAATAGTGACAAAGCTGCCGAATGCTAAAGTAACCGCTGTCGCAGATAGACGTTATTTACACCGTGTGATTCAGAACCTTGCGGGCAACGCCTTGCGTTATGCAGAGACCACAATCATCATTAGTGCTGGCGTCAAAAAAGGCAATGCTTTTGTTAGTGTTGAGGATGATGGTCATGGTATTCCAGAAGCAGATCGCGAAAAAGTATTTATTCCATTTTCACGCTTAGATGACAGTCGCACGCGAGCCTCAGGTGGCTATGGTTTAGGCTTGTCTATTGTATCGCGCATTGCCTTTTGGTTTAATGGTAGTATGAAAGTAGATGAGAGCCGAGAGCTTGGTGGGGCACGATTTGTCATGACGTGGCCTATCAAACCACTGACACAAATTCTGGCTGCTGATGAACTGACTCAAGAAAAAGGCGAGCGTGATTTTGACGGTAACTGATGCAACTGCACAAGATTGCCGTTATTTTTTAATATAAAAACAGCCGTATAAATTAAGCAGTGTGTGACAGATAAATTTGCTCATTTTTAAAATGAGGACACACCCTAGGTAGAATCATCGACTAATTTATGATTGGTAATGGTTTGAAGTGGTTTTTTAAAAGTAACCTAAAGGTAAAGGAGGGCAAGGGATGCCATATTTATTTGGTGGCTTGGTGGTGTTAAATGCAATAACGTTGGGTTATTATTTATTCTTGCAGCAGCCATCGACGACACAAACGTTAATAGCAGCGCAAGAAAATATTACTCAGCCATTAGCGTTTACGAATAGTGCCAAACATATTCCACCCATCATTGGAACGAGAGACTAGGTGTTATAAACCCAAATGGTCGCAGCGAATTGTTTTGACCATTTGTTGGCTTTAGTGGTGGACCATTCAGCCGCTATCAGTCTTCTTTACGCCATGTCGTATTATCAGAGACAGGCATTTTTTCTGTATCGGCTGCGACAGTCGTATCTCCAGCAACCTTGGAAATTAGAGGAATACGCACGCATACTTGTAGACCACCGTCGGGATGGTTAATGGCTTCGACCGTACCATGATGCAATCTGGCGATACGGTCTACAATCGCTAGACCTAAACCACTGCCTTGGGTGGTACGCGCTGTCTCTCCACGTTCAAAAGGCTGCATAATACGTTCTAACTGATCTTCTGCAACCCCATCACCACAGTCACGTACACATATTAGCAATTGTTCTTGTGCTTCTCTATTAACGACATTTTCACTGACGACATCGCTATCTTCATCCTCAACGGTTTCCATAAAGGTTGGCACAACAGTCGCTGACAGGTAAATGGGCGGTTTGCCATAACGCTTGGCATTATTGACCAAATTGATAACAAGGCGTTTGATAGACATGGGGCGCACAGGGACCACTTTGTGACACTCCGATTGGTAGATGAACTCCATTGGCGCAAATTGGACCATAATCTCATTAAAGATGGTATCCAAATTGGTCAGGCTGACTGGCTCATCGGAGCCATCTTTCATGAACGAGATAAACTGCTCTAGAATGGCATCCATGTCTTCAATATCGTAAATTAACCCTTCTCGGAAAAAGTCGTCAGGTAGCATCTCAGCGGTCAAACGCATACGAGTCAAGGGTGTACGCAGATCATGCGAGATACCAGCGAGCATAATCGTACGCTCTTTTTGTGCTTGATTTAAAGTCGTGAATAAACGATTGAATGCCATGTTGACCTGACGTATCTCCGTAGGTCCTTTTTGTGTTGGCAACGTGGTGGCATGACCCAAGCGAATATAATTGGTTGCGGCACGCTGTAAATATCGTAGCGGACGATTTAATTGCCGCGCTAATAAAATAATGGTCAGCAGCGATAAAATAGGTAATCCAATGAGGAACAGCACCAACAACCCTGGACTGTATTGTGAATAATAAACCACCGGTTCACGAATCCAAAAACTGTCATCACGGCTGTCTTGCACCCAAAGCTGCGGTGTCGGTTTAAATTTAAAATACACCTCGACAGGTCGACCCAATTGCGCACCGATTTCGCGTTGTAATACATCGGTGAAGACACCGACAAAGGCCTTGTCAGACACTTCTGGAAAGTCATTAGGGTTATTCACTACCACGACATGCGAGTGTTGATAAATCCATTGGCGTACTTCAGGGCGATTTTTCCAGTCTTTGTTCACACTATTCATCAACTGCAGCTCGCTCGTCAAGTAACGCGCATGGTTTTTAAGCTCGGGTAAATAAAGACTGCGCCAAAAAAACAGGATCGACAAGCTAACACTGATAAGAACAATGAAAGAAACCATCAAGGTTGTCAGCCAAGTGTTAGAGTAAGAGCGAGTGAACCGCCCTTTGCGACGTGGTTGCGATTTTGGTGTGGTCATATGAATCCAACATATTGAAAGATGTTTTATTAAGTTTAGTATAAAGGTAGTGCCTTTAAATTTCGTTCAAAAATAACGTGTCATATTTATGAGCAGCATGAGGTTCATTATTCTTTAGCGATTGGGTAGGCAATGGCGTCATTCACTCGCTGATCATCTTATAGAGTAGCATAATCAATGAATGACACGGATGGCTTTAAAACAGTAGGCAACAATTGAATACTCAAATTTGCACCAATATAGCACTGAGTAATATAGCACTGAGCAATTTGAACATGATGTAGAGTCGGTATCCTCAGTTAAAAACCAGTCGCTATGATCAATTTTATTTTACATCGATAGGCATTTAAGCTATTGTTAATAAATAATTAAATAAGCACAGTTTATGTTTTCAATAAGTCAAGACTGTGATATAATTATGCCCTTTTTGGTATACCTGCGAAAGAGAGAATTCACATGGTTGTTATTCGTTTAGCACGGGGCGGTGCCAAGAAACGCCCATTTTATCAAGTAGTTGTTGCTGATCAACGCCGCGCGCGTGACGGTCGCTATATTGAAAACATCGGCTTTTTTAACCCACTCGCTAAAGAGTCTGAAGAAGCAGTACGCCTAAATATGGAAGCGTACAATGCGTGGATCGCAAAAGGTGCACAACCTTCAGATCGCGTTGCTTCATTGGCAAAAGCTTTTAACAAGTCTATCGCGCAAACTGAAGCAACTGCTTAAGTTTTGTGGTCACTGAGACGCTGATAGCTCGTCTATAGGCAGTCTCAATAGACTTTAGTAAAAAACATAGCGTAACTGGTCTAACTAGGTACGCCATTAACTGTTTATAGCTTTTGATTGCGTTCATCGCTTTTGATTGAAATATATTTACAATCGCTGTTTTAATCATTGTTAGGTTAGCCGTTATGTCATCTGTTCCAAACGCTAGTGCCCTTATGAAAATTGGTCAGCTTAAAAAGCCTTATGGTATTAAAGGTTGGCTTTGGGTATTTAGTGACACAGATGATCGTACGGCGATATTCGACATGCAGCCATGGTGGATGAAAACTGCCACTGGCATGAAACCTTTGACTGTGAAAGCTTGGCGTGAGCAAGGAACAGGAATTGTGGCTCAATTTGAGCAAGTTCCTGATCGTAATGTTGCTGAGACCATGAACGGGGTTACCGTTTGGGTCGAACAAAACGTTTTGCCTGAAACAGCTGAAGACGAATATTATTGGTCGGATTTGGTCAGTCTGCGCGTTATTAATGAGCAGGATGAGTATCTAGGCGACATTATCGAGATGTTTGAGACGGGTGCCCACGCTATCATGCGGGTTAAGGCAACCTCAGACAGCTTAGATAAAGAAGAGCGTCTGATTCCATGGCATAAGCAAACTGTAGTGCAGGTCAAGATGACTGAAAAAACAGTGCTGGTGGCATGGCCGAGTGATTATTGATATAAGGCCTGGCTTCATTGTTAAGTGTCGTTGATAGTCATACCGATTTATTTAACCATTATTAGCCATTGTGCAAGTAGACATCAGATGTATTTTGCCGTTATTAGTATTTTTCCTGAGATGTTTGCCACGATTCGTGAGTTTGGAATCACGGGTCGAGCAGTCACTCAGAAACAAGTGACGATTGAATGCATTAATCCGCGTGATTTTACCAGTGATAATTATCGCCGTATTGATGAGCGTCCGTATGGTGGCGGTCCTGGCATGGTGATGATGGCTGAGCCATTATCCCAAGCGATTGAGGATGCGCGCCTGCGAGCGAATCAGCACGGCTGCCGTGTCGACAAAGCGCACTGTCCGGTGATTTATATGTCGCCACAAGGACAGACGCTGAGTGAAAGTAGTGTGGTCGATATGACTGAGTATGACGGCATGATTATATTATGTGGTCGTTACGAAGGCATTGATGAGCGCTTACTGTCGCAATATGTCGACATGGAAATATCGCTTGGTGATTACGTACTTACCGGTGGTGAGCTACCAGCAATGGTGCTGATGGATAGTGTGATACGTCGTTTGCCTGATATTATGGGTGATGACAAGTCAGCTGAGCAAGACTCGTTCGTCGATGGCTTGCTTGATTGTCCACACTATACCAAGCCGCATGAGTTTGCGGGTATGGCAGTTCCTGAGGTGTTATTATCAGGTCACCATGCCAATATCGCCAAGTGGCGCTTTAGTCAGCAAGTCAGTCGTACGCAAACGCGTCGTCCAGACTTATGGCAAGCGTTCACGCCAACGATAGAGCAGGCAAAGTGGCTAAAGGCACTGGCAAAAGCCGATAAGAAATAACCTTGATAGCGATTAAAAAGATAAACAGTTAAGCAACAGAATTTTGAGCAATAATAAAACGAGTCATCGCATAGTGGCCGTTGGTCATAACCCATTTACGTTGTGTCTCACTATAAAGAGATACGATTAATTATTACAAACAGGTGATATGCGTTAAGCCTCTATTATCTAATGTGAGGAGATAACTCTCATGAGCAACAAGCATCCATTGGTTCAGGTCATCGAAAACGCTCAATTGCTTGAGCGCCCAAGCTTTGCACCCGGCGATACCGTTGTGGTTCAAGTAAAAGTACGTGAAGGTGAGCGTGAGCGTTTACAGGCTTTTGAAGGCGTTGTAATTGCTAAGCGTAACCGCGGTCTAAACTCAGCGTTTACCGTACGTAAAATCTCAAGCGGTGTTGGCGTTGAGCGTGCATTCCAATTGCATTCACCAATTATCGATAGCATTGAAGTGAAACGCCGTGGTGCTGTTCGCCGTGCGAAACTATACTACTTACGTGAGCGCTCTGGTAAATCAGCACGTATCCGCGAAAAACTTGCTCCGCGTGCAGCTGCTCCAAAGAAAACTGTCGCTAAAGCATAAGTTTAAGCATATGCTTAAACTTGCCACGTCACTTGTTAAGTGGTTTGGTAGTCAAGCAAAAGTAGATACAAGCCCTTATTCATAGGTTTATCATATAAATAAGCGGGCCATACCAAAAAAGACAGAACCCCAATCTATGCGAATGCTAGATTGGGGTTTTTGTATGTAGGATTTATAAAAATTATACTCAGTCACTTAACTGGTAACTAAGCATCGGGCGTATCCATACGATTGCTCTGATTTTTTGATTTACTATGTTTGCGCAATCGGATATAGAGCGTCTTAGTGACAGTGGCGATAACTTTTTGTTGATCATCAACGATATCTGCTTGGTATTCTCGAAATACTGGCTTACCTTCTTTCGCTAACTCCTGAATCGTGGTGATTTCATTGCTAGGAATTTTTAGGCGTGCAGTGACTTTACTATGACCAGGTGCAATAAACTCAATATGTGAGCTTTTGTCCCAGACCACGTAACTGCTACCCAATTGATGCATTAGCATTATCATATAAAATGGGTCCACCATCGAGTATAAGCTGCCACCAAACTGAGTACCAACGATGTTTTTGTTCAGCGTATTTAGCCCCATACTTACCACGCACAAACCTTGATCGAGATTGAGATGATCGATTTTGATACCAGCACCCACATACGGTGCATAAGTGTTGATACGCAGCTTAAGTAGGTGTGGTGTCAATAATGGCATGATACTTTGTTTGGCTCTGCGTTTTAGCGTCTCAAAATTGGTAGGTAGCAAACTCATAAATTCGTCCTATTACTTCTTTTATATTTTTTAGTGATACCGTTTGAGTCAAATTTTTTAGTGTACTTCTATCAAAGAGCAGTCACGAAAGGGCATTTATCATAAGTAAAAAATATCAAAACCGCTAGGCTTAAAGCGTAACTGACATGGATTTTCTATACTTACTTAAAAGTTATAATAAACTATTTATTATAACTATCTTTAATATTTAGTTATGTGATAACAAATATCTAGATACAGATAATTATTAAGAAAAAGGTCATTTATTCTAATTTAAAGTTTATATTAAGTGTGTTTTTTCCTCATGGTTTTCTATTAAGTTCAATTTTGCATTAAATGGAAACTTTAATTTATATATTATAATAGTGTATGGACTTTTTGAGTGATTCTAAGTTCGCATTTCGAGTTCTCATGTCATACAATGGCTTGCAATTTTTAATGGACGCTTTAGTTACATTAAATTTCACTATCAAATTATTAGTTAAATAAAGCCTCAGTCGACATAAGGAAATGTGATGAGTAACACTCAGATCCCTTCTTCAGGGTCTAATCAGCAGTCATCAAATCCATCCAGTTACGACAGCGAACCATCAAGTAGCTACCTTGATTTACACAAACCAAGCGCAAGCTTTGACAGTCGTGACGCTTATCTAAATCATGAATTACAAATCATGCAGCCAAAACGCTGGCGCGCTAACTTACCGTTCCGTGACTATCGTTTTGAGTACGAAGATACTATTCCAGCGATGGCCGCGACCATCGGTAAAGTCGTTATGGTGGGTGCTATTGCGGCGACCTTTGCAGGGCCGCTCGGTTTGGGTGATGCGTTTATTTTAGAAAACGTTCGTTATGAGTTATTGATTGTTTCGTTTTTTGTCATTTTATTCTCAGGCTTTCTGCTACCGACCGCCAACCTTGCAGGGACTCATGGCCCACTAATCCCGCTCATTCCTATCGTTGTTGCTGCTGGTGGTCACCCGATGGCCTTTGGTCTGCTCATCGGTGCCTTTGGATTATTATTGGCAATTAGTAAAGGGGGCAGTTTACTGGCCAATTTAACCAGTAAAGGCGTGTGCGGTGGCCTCTTGATTTACTTAGGGTTTATCGGTACCACTTCACAGGTCAAAAACCTCTTTGCTTGGGCAGAAGGAATTGGCATGTCGCACATTGCCTTTTTTATTATTTTGGCCACTATCTTGTTATATGCATTACTTGAGCATTGGCAAAAACGCTGGCTTGCGGTTCCGCTCAGCTGTGTGTTAGGTGGCGGTCTTGCATTTGCATTAGGCGCACCTTTTGAGTTTAAAACGGCACCAGGTCTACCGCATATGAATCCGATGTATTGGTGGGGCGAAAATACAGGTTGGATGCTAGGGTTACCGACGATTGAAAGCTTTATTGTGGTATTGCCGTTTGCTATTTTGGCCGTGGCAATGTGGTCACCAGATTTCTTAGGTCATCAGGTATTCCAAAAAATCAGCTACCCTAAGCGTACTGAAAAAGTGCTCATGGACATCGATGACACGATGACCAGCGCTTCATTTCGTCAGGTAGTCGGCTCCGTATTGGGTGGTGCAAACTTTGCATCATCGTGGGGTACATATATTGTACCAGCAGCGATTGCTAAACGTCCGATTCCTGCTGGTGCTTTATTGACGGCTTTATTCTGTGTCATCGCAGGTGTCTGGGGTTATCCGATGGATTTGGCCATTTGGCAACCAGTGATGTGCGTAGCCTTGATCGTTGGGGTATTTATCCCATTATTGGAGGCTGGCATGGAGATGACCCGCGAAGGTAAAACTACGCAGTCTGCTGCTATTGTGGTATTTGCTTCTGCATTGGTAAACCCTGCATTTGGTTGGTCACTCACATTATTACTTGATAACTTGGGCTTGATTGGCTCTAAAGAGCGCAGTGCCAATTTGACTAAAATGAGCCGCTGGATCATACCGGGTATTATGTTTGTGGTATTGACTGGTGTGATGGCTATCGTGGGTATGCTGCCGGGTATTCCGGCATTGATGGCAAACTTTCGCCATTGATGATAGATAATTGATTCATATGAGATTGAACAAACTAAGCCAGCATAAAGCTGGCTTTTTTATGCGTGCTATTGGAGTGATAATAAACTTGCAAAACAACGATTCTTGCCCCATAACTACCAGTATTACTAAGATTTTTAAGAGCAATAAATTCTATGGTTAATGTCTCAGAATCTAGTCCTATCGATGATAAAAAAGCCCGCCTTAAGCATCTGATTAAGCACCTGCCAAATCTGCCAGGGGTATATAAGATGCTAGGAAAAAACGGCGATATTTTATACGTTGGCAAAGCCAAGTCGCTAAAAAGCCGTGTGAATAGCTATTTTGCTAAAACGATTGATCATCCAAAGACGCGGGCGCTAGTAACACGGATTCATAATATTGAAACCATTATTACCCGTAGTGAGACCGAAGCATTATTGCTCGAGCAAAATCTGATTAAAGAGCACCGCCCGCCTTATAACGTGCTATTGCGTGATGACAAATCTTACCTTTATGTGTTTATTTCAGCGGACAAACCTTATCCAAGATTGGCTTATGGGCGCGGTAAAGGCAATCACCAAAAAGGTCGGTTCTTTGGGCCTTTTCCTTCTGCTCATGCGGCTAAAGAGACATTAGTTTTGATGCAAAAAATGTTTCAAATGCGCCAATGTACCAATACCTTTTTTAAGCAACGTAAGCGTCCTTGTCTTGAGTATCAGATTAAGCGCTGCCGTGCGCCTTGCGTGGGCTTGGTATCGCCAGAAGAATATGCAGAAGACGTCAACAATACCATTCGTTTCCTAAAAGGTGACTCTAGCGACATTCACAGCGCTTTGATTGAAAAGATGGAAGCTTCGGCTGAAGAATTAGACTTTGAAAAAGCGGTATTTTATCGTGATCAGTTGTCTATGCTACGTGAAGTACAAGCTAAGCAAGCTGTTTATACCGTACAAGGTGAGGCAGATGTGATTGCTATTGCTAGTCAGGCAGGCATGACCTGTGTCAACGTACTGACCGTACGTGGCGGCCGTGTATTGGGTGGTAAAAACTACTTCCCTGATGTTGATAGTAGTGAACCACTAGCTGATAATTTATCTGCCTTTATTACTTCTTTTTATTTTCAGGTAACTGATGATTTACCCGCAGAAATTATCTTAAGTCATGAGTTAGCTGATCAGGTGGCAGTGAGTGAGGCGTTGGCGACCCATTTCGGTAGTAAGGTCGCCATCAAAACCAATGTACGTGAACATCGTGCAGAGTGGCTAGACTTGGCTAAATTAAACACCAATAATGCATTAAAAACCAAGCTGGGTGATTATTTAGAGTTGCATGCGCGTTTTGGTGCCTTGAAGGATGTGTTGGCAGATGTTACTGAGCGCACCATTGATCGGATTGAGTGTTTTGATATATCTCATACTATGGGTGAGGCGACTATTGGGAGTTGTGTGGTATTTGACCAAGGTGGCTCGCGTCGGCGTGATTATCGCCAATATGCGATTCATGACATTGTCGGTGGTGATGATTATGCCGCAATGAAACAAGTACTGACACGCCGTTATAAGAAGCAGCCGTTGCCTGATTTGTTGCTGATTGATGGCGGTAAAGGGCAGCTTGGTATTGCCAAAGAAGTATTGACCGAGCTAGGTATTCTTGGTGATACCTTGCTGATTAGCGTGGCAAAAGGCGAGGGGCGTAAGGCTGGGCTTGAAGTGTTGCACTTTATCGATCATGAGCCGTTAGATTTACCGATGGATAGCAAGGCGTTGCATTTACTGATGCATATTCGCGATGAGGCACATCGTTTTGCCATCACTGCCCACCGTAAAAAGCGTGACAAGCGTCGTTCTTCATCAGTGTTAGAAGTCATACCTGGATTAGGTGAAAAGCGCCGCCGTGATTTACTCAATCATTTTGGCGGTATGCAGCAATTGCTTGGTGCCTCGCAGCAGGAATTGGCAGGTGTGCAAGGAATTGGTCCGATACTCGCGAAAACGGTTTATAAAGTGCTGCATGAATAATTTAGGCAATGTTCGCCAAATGTAGGTTTCTGATAATAACGTTTGAAAATAAAAAGAGGCTGTCTTAGAATTATCTAGGACAGCCTCTTTTTAGGTTCTGTTGGAAACTGCACTACTGTTCATTACTTTTTCTTCTATAAGTCACAAATTTAAAATCCAATTCACTTTTTTCATCATGCATTTGCTCAGATTCTTCTGCCACTGCAAACTCATTTGGCAATTCAGGATAAAAAGCATCACCATCAGTGATTTCAGTATCGACGTGAGTCAGCTCAATACGGTCGGTATACATCAAGGCATCGCTAAAGACGCGCTCGCCACCAATCACCCAAATCGTATCAAGATGCGCACCATGTGCCAGACTTGCTGCTTGCGTTAATGCATCATCTAAATTATGCACCACATGAGCATTGCTTTTGCCGACCAAACCTTTTTGTTCGGCATAATCTAGCTGGCTGCTGATGATGAAGCTCACACGTTTTGGCAAAGGCTTGCTGCCCATGGATTCAAAGGTCTTACGACCCATAATGACGATACCTTGAATCGCACCATCATTTTGTTTGGTCGTCATGCTTTTAAAATGCTGCAAATCTGCTGAGATATGCCACGGCAGCTCATTATCTTTGCCGATACAGCGGTTGATACTGATAGCTGCGATTTGGGCAACTTCGGTGTGGGCATAACTCATAACGTATCCTTTTTATTGTCTTTAACATGCTACTTTTTTTTAAAACTTTCAATTAGACAAACGCTAGACCGCAACCTTTGCCTTAATCGCAGGATGCGACTCGTAACCATCAACGCTAATGTCTTCGTATTTGAAAGCAAAAATATCATTCACATCAGGGTTGAGCGTCAGCGTTGGCAGCGTATATAGCGACCGCGTCAACTGTAATTCAACTTGCTCGCGGTGGTTTTGATAGATATGACAATCACCACCCGTCCAGATAAATTCGCCCACTTCTAATCCGCATACTTGAGCGACCATATGGGTAAGCAAAGCATAACTGGCAATATTAAATGGCACACCTAAAAATAAATCTGCTGAACGCTGATAGAGCTGGCACGACAGTTTATTGTCTGCCACAAAGAACTGAAATAGAGTATGGCAAGGCGGCAGCGCAACTTGATCTGCTTCACCGGGATTCCAGCCAGATACAATCAAACGTCTTGAATTAGGATTGGTCTTTATTTGCTCAATGACTTGGGTGATTTGATCGACACCATCATTATTGTAGCTTCCATCTTCACGCTGGCTTGCGCCATAATTGCGCCATTGATGACCATAGACAGGCCCTAAATCACCAGCAGGGCGATTAAAGCGCGCTGTCTGTTCAGCCGTTGACCACTCATTCCAAATGCGTACGCCATTGGCTTGCAGATAATCAACATGTGTACTGCCACTTAAAAACCAAAATAGCTCATAAACGATAGATTTAAAGTGGACTTTTTTGGTGGTTAATAAGGGAAAACCATCAGCTAAATTAAAACGTAGCTGCGCGCCAAAGTGGCTCAGCGTACCAGTGCCAGTACGGTCGCCTTTTTCAGTGCCTTCAGTGAGGACAAGACGCAGCAAATCTAGATAGGCTTGCTCGTTTTTACTCTGCTTGTTGTTACTAATAATGGAGTTGCTCATGGTCATAAAATTGCTCTTCTACGCTATTAAAACGCATAGTTATATTGTTTTTTAACAGGCTACTTGATGTGAATTAGTGCTTAATAAGCCGACTGCTTACCCCAGTCATAGATGCCACGTTTATAGGCGTAGATAATTAGGAAGAGGCCAATAATAATCATGGGAGCACTGAGTATCTGTCCTTTGGTCATCCAACCTAACAAAATGAATCCTTGGTCCATGTCTGGCTGACGGAAAAACTCAATGATAAAGCGGCTAAAACCATAACCCAACATGAATACACCGGTCACTGCCATACGTGGACGAGGCTTTGATGAGTACCACCACAAGAACAGAAACAATAATAGACCTTCGGCAAAGGCTTCGTATAGTTGTGATGGGTGACGAGGTAATAAGTACTGACCATTGACCTCAGTCATAATGTCTTGCAGCGCAGGATTGGCTTGTAGTTGCTGCATATCAAAGCCAGCCGCTTGGGGAAAGTAGGTGAGCCAATTGTAACCACCATCAGAAACGCGACCCCACAGCTCGCCGTTGATGTAGTTACCAATTCGCCCAAACAATAAGCCAGTTGGTACGCAAGGAACGATAAAATCGAGCACCTGAAACGGGGTCTTTTCATATTTACGAGCAAAGTACAGCATACCCAGCATGACACCGATCAGGCCACCATGGAATGACATGCCGCCTTCCCAGACCTTGAATAGGTAGGCAGGGTTTTGTAGTAGCTCACCAAATTGATAAAACAACACGTAGCCGATACGACCACCCAAGATGACGCCCAGTGCGCCAAAAAACACCAAGTCCGAGACCATATCAGTGGTCCAGCCCTCACGCTTGGTGCTGCGATACCATGCCAGTCCGTAGGCGGCAGCAAATGCCAGTAAATACATCAGTCCATACCAGTGGACTTCGACGGGCCCAAGTGCCAAGGCGACAGGATCGTACTGAGGGTGAATCATCATAAGAGTGTCATAATATTGATAATAAAGTGCTGACTATAATAGCAAAAATAGCCAGTTAGGCATACCAAATTACGGTGAGGCTAATCTCACGGTAACAACTTATCTGCTACGGGTAACATCTAGAAAGAAAGCCAGAAAACCGCTAAGATATAAAAAAATTGCTGAAGATAAGTATCACAAGAAATATTGCGTCGTTTTATTTTATGAAGCGTTAGATAATGTGGGCTTGCGCTAATGCACTGTATTAATGGATTAACCGTATTTTTAAGGAATGATTATGCAAGCTAAGTTATCAAAAGTGGCAATATTACCTAAGTTTTTATCCTCTAAAAAAGAGTTGATGCCGCTGAGTTTATTTAGCTTCGTGGCTTTAGGTTTGACACCTGCTCAGGCAGCGAACAGTAATATTGAGCAAGTGACCATTTATCAGGGCTTAGCCAGCGTAACTCGTGCTTTACCAATCAATGGTAGCGGTGAGCAGACGCTGGTTTTTTCTTGTCTGTCCCCTTATATCGATAAAGACAGCTTGAGCGTAAAAGCAGCAAATGGCGTCAATGTTGGTGAAGTCAGTATTGAGACTTTAAGCGGTGAGCAAGCAGCGCAGTGTCAGTATCAAGGTGAGGCCAAAGTGCAGATACAGCAAGATAGTTTGGCGGTTATCAATGCTGAGTTAGAAGCAGCACGCTTAGCAAAAGCTTACTTGCAAAATCTAACCAAGGTTACGCAAATCAGTACAGATGGCACGCTTGCCAATAATGCACGAGATTTGGAAACCCAAGCAGTCAGTATCAATAAGCGGATACTAGAAATTCAGCAGCGCCAAGCCCGTGCGCAAGATGTGCTCAACCAGCTAATGGTGGGCAGCGCGACTTCCACTCAAAATAGTGTGACCCAAGTGAGTGTACGCACTGCCAGTCGAGTACCAAGCAGTGTGAAACTGCACTATCAAGTACGCGGCGCGGGCTGGGAGCCAACGTATCAAGCAAGGCTGAATACTGAAACCAAGCAATTAAATATCACGGCCTCTGCGGTTATTGCCCAGCAGACAGGAGAAAACTGGCTCAATGTTCCTTTGATGTTAAGCTCTGTCAATCCCAATCAAACCACCACCAGCCAATTACCCCATGTAGAGCGTTTGTCATTATATGAAGAAGAACAAGCTAAGTTAAGCCGTTATGCGCCGCCTATGATGGAAGCGGCTCCAGTGGTTATTGTTTCGGCAAGAGACAGCTATGGCGATGCATCGACACCCAACATGGCACCGTTGCCAAGCTTTACCGTTAGCAGTCAGAATAAAAACGGTATTACTGAATACCGCTTGCCGCAGCGTATTAGTATTCCAAGCGATGGCAGGCGTGTAAGGACGGTCATTGATGAGCAGTCGGGCAGCAGCAAGCTATGGATTCGTAGTACACCGAGTGTGGAGACAGCTGGTTATTGGTACGCATCTGCACCGTTCTTGACGCCAGCTTGGGTAGATGGTTCGCTACAGTTATACCGTGATAATAATTATGTCGGGCAGGCGCGTTATGGTTACCAAGCGCTCAAAGAGCAAGGTATCGGCTTTGGTATTGATTCTAATACCATCGTAAAGCAGATAGCTGATGAAGATAAGCAGGGTGATAAAGGCGCGTTTAATCGCACGCAAACCTTGACCCAAATACAAGCTTATCAATTTACCAATCAGCACAATCGATCTATGCGTTTACAAGTATTAGGTAGTGAGCCGATTAGTCGCGACGATAGTCTTAAAGTAACCATAACTCATACACCGCCAGTGACTGAGCGTGACTGGAATGACAATCAAGGCATGGTCGCGTGGGAGTTTGATTTACCAAGTAAACAATCGAAAGTCATACAGTCGACCTCTCAGATTAGTTATCCCGCTAGCAAAAACTTATCAGTGAACTAATTTGTCAGTGAACTAAGTTTAAACTGAAATCAAGCTTGGTCATTCGCTAAGTCATGATATGTTATTGAGCATATTTTTAGTCAATTAGGAGTCTTATGTGTATCGTCGCCATCGCTTGGCAACTGTTTGATGAGCTGCCTTTGGTCTTATTGTCCAATCGAGATGAGTTTTTCCAGCGTCCAACTGAGCCACTGCATCAATGGTCTGATCAGCCTATCTATGCGGGACGTGATAGGCAAAGTGGTGGTACGTGGCTTGGTATTCACCAAGAGCAGCGTTTGAATATTGATGAGCAAAACGGACGTTGGGCTGCGGTATTGAATTTTCGCGATGGTGTGCAGGCAGGTTCTGACGAACGTTCGCGCGGTGAGCTGGTAACGCATTTTTTGACCAGTGAGCTGAGTCCGATGGCGTTTGCAAGGCAGATTGATTTGCAAGCCTATGCAGGTTTCAACCTTATCGTTGGTGATGCGACCCAAGCCGTTATCGTCAATAATCGTGGTCATGCTCCCATGCCACTATATGCAGGTTTGCATGTCATCTCCAATGGACAACCTGAGGACAGTTGGTTTAAAACTGACAAGCTACGGGGTAGACTACGCCAAGAAGTGCTGCCATTGATTGCAGAAAACAGCTCTTTTGAATACTGGCAACATGCTGCTTTTGCTGTGCTATCAGACAACACGCAAGCGCCAGTAGACAAACTGCCAGATACTGGCATGTCCACTGAGATTGAGCAAACATTGTCTTCTATTTATATCGAGCCTGTCGCTTTTGGTCATAGCGACAACAGTGTTCCCACTTATGGGACACGCACTCAAAGTATCTTAACCTTGCGCAAAAATGAGAGTCAGCCTTTAGAACTTATTACTCAAATTATAAGCCGAGAATCTCTACATTCAGTACCTAGTAAGTAAAAATTACTGCTTATATTCAGTCATATTTACTCTTAATTTCAGGCGAACCTACAAGTAAGTTTTAAAACCATAAAGTAGTTGTGGTTTTTGCTTTAAAGTGTCACATTTATGGCTTACACTCATTGAGTAGGGTATCAAACCCTATTGTGTCCAATAAGGGTTAAAACAAGGAGTGTGAAATGAGCATGATGAAATCACTAATATTTGTTGAGCCAGGTAAGATCGAAATTACTGAGAAGAAAATACCCGATGTTGGGCCCAATGATGCTTTAATAAAAATCACGACAACGACCATTTGCGGTACCGATATTCATATCTTTAAAGGTGAGTATCCTGTTGCTAAAGGACTAACTATTGGTCACGAACCAGTAGGTACTATTGAAAAGCTCGGTAGTGCAGTGATGGGTTATGAAGAAGGTCAGCGAGTCATTGCTGGCGCGATTTGCCCAAGTTTTACTTCTTATGCCAGTCAAGATGGTTTCCCTTCCCAAGACGGAGGATACATTGGGCCAGATGGTACCTGTGCCTGCCATGGCTATAAAGCGACTGGCGGTTGGCGCTTTGGTAACATCATCGATGGCACACAAGCCGAATACGTGTTGGTACCCGATGCTCAGGCCAACCTAGCACCTGTACCCGATGGCTTGAGCGATGAGCAAGTGCTGATGTGCCCAGACATTATGTCAACAGGCTTTAAAGGTGCTGAAAATGCCAATATCAAAATTGGTGATATCGTTGCGATATTCGCGCAAGGTCCAATTGGCTTGTGTGCGACCGCTGGCGCAAAACTCAGAGGTGCATCAACGATTATCGCTATCGATGGTAATAATGAGCGCTTAGCCATGGCTAAAAAACTGGGGGCAGATATTACCCTCAACTTTAACGAAGTCGATGTCATTGATGAGATTATGAAAATCACTGGTGGTCGCGGTGTTGATAGTAGTATTGAGGCGCTAGGCTTACAATCTACGTTTGAGCAATGTCTCAAAGTATTAAAACCAGGTGGCACACTCTCAAGCCTTGGCGTATATTCCGAAGATTTGAAAATCCCGATGGCACACTTTGCGGCTGGTCTTGGTGATCACACGATCCGCACCGCCTTGTGCCCAGGTGGTAAAGAGCGTATGCGTCGTCTATTGAATGTGGTTGAGTCAGGTCGTGTCGATCTATCAGACATGGTCACGCATACTTACGCGCTAGACGACATCGTAGACGCCTATGACTTATTTATGCATCAACGTGATGGTGTCCTAAAAATTGCCATTAAACCCTAGTTTTGCTCATTGTTAATACAAAAAAGCCTGTATCATTTGATACAGGCTTTTTTGTATATTATGTGAGAAGACAAAATCATAAGTCAGATGTAGAGGTTAGGACTGGATTAAATGATTGTCTTGTTCAGGAAGAATAAGCTCTTGCTTTAGCGGCAATTCACGCACCAGCTCTTGCAATGCACGGCGGTATACCCCACGTTTAAAGTGAATCACTTGTCCGAGTGGATACCAGTAACTGACCCATTGCCAATGATCAAATTCTGGTTTGCCCTCATCAAAGCGGATATGTTGAGTGTTCGTCTCATCTAAGCGTAGCAAAAACCATTTCTGTTTTTGTCCGATACACAAAGGGTGCTGTCCATGTCGCACATAGCGTTTTGGCAGACGATAACGCAACCAATCTTGCGTCACTGCCAATAAGTCTACATGACGCGGATGCAGGCCGACCTCTTCCCAGAGCTCGCGATACATCGCATCCATCGGCGTCTCCCCACGGTCGATACCGCCTTGTGGGAACTGCCAAGCGTTGTGACCAATACGTTTTGCCCACAGAACCTGCCCTTGTGTATTTGCCAAGATGATGCCGACATTGGCACGAAAGCCGTCTGCATCTATCATGATTAAACCTTTTTAATCTATTTAAAATAGCTTATTTCAACCTAAAACCATGTCAATAATCATAATTATTATAGGGTGATTGTTGTCGATATCAGGTTAAAATAAGATTCATTACCGTTATTAAACCAAGAAACAAGCAAAATGTGTAACAGTATTTTGCTATAAAATGTTTCACGAGCTTAACTGTTTAAAATCAACCAGTTATAATTAAACTTTTGTAAGATTTTTGGGGGCTTTATTACAAAGATAGGTTTTAATAATAAGAGGATAGGTAGGAATAATAAAAAGTAGGCGGACGTATGAATGTTAATTCACTTCTAAGAAAATTTTAGTAAAAAGGTCTAATTAGAAATAAGGCTGCAAAAGACAAACAGGTGAGCTATTTATAATAATAATTTATAATAATAATGATTTTGGATGACAAGGGCTCGATAAAATGTGCCATTGGCTTATGCTACACTAGCCAAGTAAAACATATTGTCAGAAAATAAAAATTGGGCAACGAGCTAATTAAAATAAGGAATGGTCAAGATGTCAGAGTCAAAAGCAAGTGTAACGTGGCAAGAAAAAAAAGCATTTATGGGCGTGTCACCATCAGGGCATAATGTACAGATCGATGCCGATAAAGAAAAAGGCGCAAGTCCGATGGAGCTGATTCTATTGGGGCTTGGTGGTTGTGCTAGCTACGATGTGGTAGCAATTTTACAAAAATCGCGCCAAGAGGTGACAGACGTGCGTTGCGAGTTGACCGCTCAGCGTGCTGAAACTGTACCAGCTGTCTATACTGATATACATATGCATTTTGTGGTGACAGGTCAAGATGTCAAAGAAAGCCAAGTAGAGAAGGCAATAAAACTGTCCGCAGAAAAATACTGCTCGGCCAGTAGAATGTTGGTACAAGGTGGGGTGAACGTCACCCATGATTTCGAAGTGATTGCAGGGTAGGGGCAAGTATACTAATGAATGCACTTCTGGAATTAGTCTCTGATACCGCAGCGTCCGCAATTTGGGCGATGGTCGCAGCAAGTTTACTACCGCTTGCCATGGCATTGACAGCGAAAGCTATTGGCGGCTTTAATTTGGCTGACAATGCCCATCCACGTGATTTTTTACAAGGTACGACGGGCGCGGCCGCACGTGCTAACGCTGCCCAGCAAAACAGCTATGAGACGTTGCCAATATTTTTGGCAGCAGTACTGACGGCAATGCTGTTCTTCGTACCACAATCGATTATTAATATACTGGCTTGGTTGTACGTGCTGATTCGTATCGGTTTTTGCGTGGCTTATATTACTAATTTGGCGACGTTTCGCTCCATACTTTGGGTGTTGTCGATTGCTTGTTGTTTGATGTTATTCTATTTAGCGATTAGAGTGAGCATTTAATATTAGTCGTTAGACAGATTGGCTTTAAGATAAAAGCAGCTATTATTGGCGCACACTGGCTTGCAGTGCACTAATGATAGCTGCTTTATTTTTTTCTCGTTTCATACTGTCCCACAATATCTTCGCTTCGCCATAGCCTTTGGTGAGCATCGCTAACCACTGCTTGTAACGACCAACCAATATAACTTCAGTTTTAGCCTGACCTTCCAAAAATTTAATTTGATGCGTGACCATCGCTTTCCACGACAACGTTGCCGCACTTAGCATGGCATCATCTGAACCGCAATCCACACGAGCAATCAAATCGGGACGCGTAACCGCGCCGCGACCTAACATCAAATGCTCTGTACCTGCTTGTAGCATACAATTTTGCGCGTGCTCTGCGTTCCATATTTCGCCATTGGCAATGACTGGAATATCGAGCGCATTAAAACGTTGGATTTTGTCCCAATAGGCTGGCGGCTTATAGCCTTGGGTCTTTGTCCGCGCATGAATAGTCAGCCAATCAGCACCACTATCGTCAATCGCACCACGAATATCATCCATACGACTGGTATCGGTGTAACCTAAACGAATTTTGGCTGAGACTGGAATATGAGCGGGAACAGCTTGCCGCACCGTGCTGATAATCTGATACATGGTTTCGGGTTCATCCAATAATACTGAGCCACCACGGTGACTATTGACCGTCTTGGCAGGGCAACCAAAGTTGATATCAATGGCAGGCGCGCCAAGCTCACAGGCGTATGCGGCATTTTCTGCCATGAGTTGCGCTTCACTACCGAGCAACTGGACATGAATAGGCGTGCCACAGGCAGTTTTAGCATCATGACGCAATTCTGGAACGTATTTATAAAATACATGCGCGGGCAAGACATGCTGAGTCACACGAATAAATTCGCTAACCGACCAATCATAAGGGCGACCCAAGTCTGCCGCAATTTGCGTTAGGATTTGCCGCATTAATGGATCGGTCAAACCTTCCATTGGCGCAAGGAGGCAGACAGGATTGGCGAATAACTGACGGATGGTATTTTGACGTGTTTGAAGTTGCTGACTATTATTCATGCTTATTGTTCACTGCTAAAAGGGTGCTATTAAAGGTTGCCATAAAGAAAGGTAGGTTAGAGGTTTAGAGTGGCAAATACAAAGATTGATTAACTGAAGAAAATTATGTATTACCAAAAATCACTTTTTTGCCCGTCTGCAAGCCTGATATCAAGTCTTTAATATTATGGATGTCCAAATTGCTCTGGGCACGCGTGCAAGCGACGTAGAGCAAACGCAACTCTTCAGGGCTGATCTTGACCGCATTGGTCGTCACATCATAATAAAAATCATCGTCCAACTGTACCTTTCCCCATTCAAGCCCTTTGGCTTTATGAGCAGTTGAGATGACATAGTCGGCATTTTCGATACTGGTGAGACTATTGACCGCTTGGCTCAGGACATTGGTGCCATGATCGTCGACCAACTTGACCAGAGTTTTTAGATCACTACCTTCATTGGTTTCAGAATACTCTTGCACATCACCCCAATTATAAAAATACGCCAGTTCGGGTACGCCGTACGCCGACTTACCGTTTTTTAAATTTTCGGCTGCCTGACAGAATTTAAGCATACGATCGGTATCTGCTTGTAGTGCCACACGGTGACCGAGTTTGAGTCCAGTCAATAATTGCGACATAGCTGCCGCATTGGTTCGGCAAAGGATGGCATCTTTTTTACTATGTACCATGCCTTTATCGGTAGAAGATTGCTTATTCGGATTGCCTTTTAACGGGACATCTTCTTGCAATGCTTTGAGTAAGGTATTGGCAATTTCAGCAATCGGTTCGCCAAAACGAAACGACTGGGTCAATAAGGTTTGTGGTAAGGGTAGTTTTTTCATGGCATTGACTGCGCCGCGCCATTCATAAATCTGCTGATGCGCATCGCCCACATAAATCACTTGCCGTGGCTGCTGCGTCAAGATACCCATCATTAATGGATCGGCATCTTGGGCCTCATCAAACAAAATAAAGTCCGCGGGAATACTTGGTTTAGACAATGCCCACAGTTTGAGGTAAATATCATGCCCAATACCCGCAGGATGACGCGCATCGATCGACTGTAGCCAGCGCTGCTCAACGGCAGGGTAGAGCATTTCACGCAACTGCTCGGCATCTGACTCATCGAGCCAACTTGGGAACAATATATGCCTTGGCGCAGGATAGCTGGCATGCGTACTACAGAAATTGCTGACGGCATCACTGACAAAACGCGATAATCGGGCTGGCGTAAGGGTAATATATTTGTTTATACCATCCATTTGCCGACGTACTTGGACGGGCTGCAAACCCAAATCATCACCCAGACGTTTGGGTGAAAAACGCGGCAACGACAGCTTAGCAGTGATATCACGGGCGACATGCCGATAAGCAAGTGAATGAAAGGTGCGACACTCTACATGCGGTGGAAACTTTGAGCGTGCATCATTGGCAATCGCTTTGTTAAAGGCTAAATATAAGCCGCGTCCACGCAAACGCTCACCAATCAGTTTTAAGGTCGTCGTCTTACCAGCACCCGCATAAGCCACCACTTTAAATGATTTGTGATCCATCGCCATGTTGAGCGCGCTCAGCTGCTCATCAGTGGGATCGCTCATATAAGCTGGCATAGATGCGGACATAAAAAATTACCTAAAAGAGTAAGACGGGTCAAAAATGACGGAGGTAAAAAAAGCCACTGCATAGACAATGGCTGACTCGTCATGTGTGCTTGCAAAATACTTGCAAGCACACATGACAATAATAAAAAAACTGATAGAAAATAAAGATGGAAATAAGCAGGTTATATTAACAGATTAGCGCGTTGGCTGTTTTTGGAATAAGTGTCTGACAAGTGATGCTATTCTTTATTTAACCCTGTATCGCTTGCTAAGGTAGGATTGCGCTCTTCTTTAATTAAAATTTTTGCTAAAAATAATCCTAGCTCAAACAACAACCACATCGGAACGGCGAGCATCAACATCGATACCCCATCAGGGGGTGTAACGACCGCAGCAACGGCAAAACAGCCGACAATAATATAACGGCGTTTATCTTCTAAGCTCTGAATGGAGACGACACCAGTCAATATCAATAGCAAGGTGACGACTGGAATCTCAAAAGTTAAACCAAAGACCATAAATAGTTTGAGTGCAAAACTTAAATAACTGTCGATGTCAGTCATTGGCAAGACGTTCTGCGGCGCGAACATAATAAAGAATTTTAGAACCCCTTTAAGGACAATAAAATAAGAGAAAGCCACACCCGCATAAAATAGAAATATAGAAGACATCAAAACGGGAATCGCGATTTTTTTCTCTTTTTTATATAAACCGGGTGCGACAAACGACCAGATTTGATAAAGAATATAGGGCATTGCAAAGAATGCTGCGACAAAAACAGTCAGACGTATCGGTGCCATAAAGTTGGAAGTGATATCCGTCGCGATCATCGTCGAGTTGGCAGGCAACTGGGCAACCAATGGGTCGGATAAAAAATCATAGAGCTCGCGTGAAAATCCGACCAATGCTAAGAATATGACCAGTACGGCAACGCATATCTTAATCAGATGACGACGCAGCTCAATCAAATGCTCGGTAATCGGCATATCGCCCAGTGAGCTTAGGATATCGCCAGAGTCGTCAGTATTGCTGTCGACATTACTATCAATGGAAGCTGTTGAGGTATCGATATCTGAATCCGCGACTTTTTCTTGACGGCTTTTTTTACGTTTAAATAAGCCCACTAATTACTCTCCTGCTCATTAACAGAAGCCTGTTTAGGTAAAGGACTGTCTAGATGGCTGTTTAGTAAGATATCGGCTTTATAATTTGGTAAGTAGGGCGGTTGCGGCAAACGACGCGCTTTATCATAAGCACCAAGACGAAACCACATATTTTCCCACGGTCTAGTTGTGATGGTTTGAATCACTTGATTGGCGTTATCACTAAAGTCAGTTTTTAGACTGTCGTTATCACCTTGTGCCGGTGACTGCTCAGAGCTTTCTGATTTTTCATCCTGCCTATTACTATCGTAGGCGTAGTCAAAGGCTTTTGGCCTCACTGGTCGATTATCATCATTCTCACTACTGGCTTGGCTACTTTGTCTAGGCTTATGGTCATCGATTGGATCACGTGATGATTTTAGATGTTGGTTTTGCGAGGATTCAAACTCTTGCATACTGCCGCGCATCTCCGCCATCTCGCGCCTCATATCTGCTTCAGTCTGGCGAATTTTGGCAAGCTCTTTTTGCATAAGCTGGCGGGTCTCTGCCAAATCAAGCTCAGCTTCGATTTCAGATTGCAGGGTGGATACCGTGCGGCGAATTTTGGCATACCATTGCCCAGCTGTACGCGCTGCCTGTGGCAGTTTTTCTGGGCCCAAGACGATTAGGGCAATAACGCCAAAGAGGAGTAGTTCAGAAAATCCGATATCAAACATAATGTTCCGATGTCACTGTCTAGATGCTATACATTATGCTTGTCATCAACCTTAGTGGTTGTTGGGCGCTCTTCAGTGTGTGCGTTGCCATCATGATCGAGCACCACCTGCTTTTTAGCATGCTCAGTATTTTCGTCTTTGACCGCTTCTTTGAAGCCTTTGACTGCACCGCCCAAATCTTTGCCAGCATTTCTGAGTTTTGAAGTGCCAAACACGACAACGACAACGACCAATAGTATCAGCCAATGTGTAATAGAAAAACTACCCATAAAGGTATCCTTGTGTCTTGGTTTTCAGTCTTTGTACGCCTACTTTGGGTTTATCGAATATCGTTATACCCAATAAAAAGCCTCGACATACAATGCGAAGTGAAACAGAGCTATATTATAACCTGCACTTGTGACAAAAAGGTGAAAGCAACAATAATCAAACAGGGCAATGGCTAGGCTTATAAAAACTATCTAGCAGCTTTTTCATCGATACCTGATAACCCAAAACGTCTTCCTAGCTCATTTAACACCGCATCCGACTCTATATCGAACCACGCCAGTCCAACCAATGTATGAAACCAGACATCGGCCACCTCATAGATGAGCTCATGACGAGCATCATCGTATTGCGCTTTGTTTTTATTTTCGTCGCAATTGGCAAAATCTTTGGCGGCGATGATGCTTTCAGTACTTTCTTCGCCCACTTTCTCTAAGATTTTATTCAAACCCTTTGCGTATAAGCTGGCTACATAAGAGCTGTCGGCATCAGCGAGTTTACGTTCTGCCAATACACCGTCAAGCTGTTGCAAAATAGAGCGATTAGTAGTGTCATTGGTATTGACATCTGAATGGATTACATCGTGAGCCTGCGTCTCATTAGTTTTAGGAGTGGCTTTTTCTGCATCGCTTGAATGATAAATATCAGCAGGGTCTTTTAATACCTTATCGACGGTTTGCCATTCAGGCGTTTGACCAGATAAATCTAAACGCTGATAAAAGCAAGACTCGCGACCAGTATGGCAGGCGATACCGCCAGCCTGAGTGACACTAAGTACAATCACGTCTGCATCGCAGTCCAAGCGAATATCATGTACGGTCTGAGTATGACCTGATGACTCGCCTTTATGCCATAATTTAGCACGTGAGCGCGAAAAATAAACCGCTGTCTGCGTTTGCGCGGTCAATTGTAGTGCTTCGGCGTTCATCCAAGCCATCATCAAAATACGCCCAGACTCATGATCTTGAGCAATTGCAGGAATCAAACCATCATCATTAAATTTTATGGCAGCCAGCCAAGCAGGTAACGTCATAATATATCTGTCTTCTTATTTATATAGAAATCAAAGGGTAATAAAGGAATCGTAACTGATTCTATCTATGGTCTGAGTAAAAAAGCGATTGGCGTTAGGGCTTGTCCTCCATTCAATCGATTATCCTCTAAATGGGCTAAAAATGGCTAAATTTTGCCAAACATCCTCAAATAGCTTATCAATATCTCGATATTATTTGCGCTACTTTCCTTGTTTGACGGCAATTTATCTCATTTTTATCACCATTTTTAAAATGAAGACCCGCCCTAATCATCAATATTAAATCCTGTATAGATGTGGGTATAGAGCTTCTTTCATCGTTTTATCAAGTGCAATCGACTTATTGAGGCGAAAGTCATAGTTGACAAAATGCTGCCGCGCTTTGGCTACGGTTTCACCAGTATACATCCGTGTAACTTTTATCACTATATTGCCGCCATTATCATATATTGGCTCAACGCCTACTTCAAATAATAGCTCTTCGCGCGCCCGTATGCGACTGACAATAATCAGCTGTAACTCATCGATAATTAAACCGTGATAATCTGCATCGATCTCTTTAATGCCTTTAGAGTAAAAAAATCTCTGTCGCGCCTCACATAACAATGCCGTCAATGATTCGAGTGTCAGGTATTGAGCCATATCAAGCTCAATATGACGCACGCGCATCACTGTTTCAAAGACAAATATGTTGTTATCAAAGTCTAATTCTTTTTTTGACACGTTATCTCCTAGATTGATTGCAGTCTATGAGTTCTGCTAATCATGGTGTAGGTTGGTAGCGTCATAATCGTTGTAACCGTATGATATACGCTCGATAAGTGTGATCAATAGCCTTGTCTTATGAGCACGAAGCTTATACTAAGGTTCAGTCTCTACTTAAGCACAGCTTAAGCTGACATTCAATCTATTTGGTGGTAAATCCGTAGTTTTATGAGTGTTTTGACTAAAATATTTATAAATCGGCTCATACTCGTTATCCACTGTCATGCCTATCAGGCTAGGAGTAAAAGTTTCCTTGGCAAAACAGCGCATTATCTGCTAAAATACCGCCTCCCACCTCGAGGCAAATAGAGGTTTAGTGCCTGTTTTTACAGCCACTAATCATTATTGACTATTTGACGACCAGGTTCTAAAACAGAAAAAGAGGCAAATCATCATGAAAAATAAGATGAAAACCAGAAGCGGTGCAGCTAAACGCTTCAAAAAAACAGCGAACGGCTTTAAGCGTAAGCAAGCATTCAAAAGCCATATTTTGACCAAGAAATCACCTAAGCGTATTCGCCAGTTGCGTGGTCTTAAGTTGGTGCACAAGTCTGACGAAGCAGCAGTTCGTCGCATGTGCCCATACATCTAGTAGGCTATCGTCATTTATCTTTAATTAAGCGCTGTTTAATTAATAGCTATTGAATTAAAAATATATGACTTTGCAATTTGATAACGATGTCTATTATCCGATGACATCGTGATTCGTTTAATAATGATTAAAAATATCTTGGAGTAATTTATGGCCCGTGTAAAACGTGGTGTACAGGCGAATCGTCGTCACAAAAAAATCCTAAAACGCGCAAAAGGCTACTACGGTGCCCGTTCACGTGTTTACCGCGTAGCGGTACAGGCAGTGACCAAAGCTGGTCAATATGCTTATCGTGACCGTCGCAACAAAAAACGTACTTTCCGTCGTCTTTGGATTGCACGTATCAATGCTGGTGCACGCTTAAACGGCTTAAGCTATAGCCGCTTTATCAATGGCATGAAAAAAGCTAACATTGCAATCGATCGTCGCGTACTTGCTGACATCGCTATGCATGATGCAGCGACTTTCACAGCATTGGTCGAAAAAGCTAAAGCGGAACTAGCATAAATATTAACCTTCCTAATTAGTTACGCTGCTTTTTAAGTCGTTATTGATAAGTAGTTATCTACATGGATAGGAATAATATTGATTAATAGTACGATATTAATAAAAGCTACCGCTGGTCGGTGGCTTTTTTTATATCACATTATCTTAATACCTAATGTCACAGCATTTTTTTAGCACCAGAGCTAAATATACTTTGTTGCGATAGCTTTTATCATCGTCTAAATATTCAAGCCATTCATATCACTAGCCTGTATTTGAAAATGATTGGGTAAATGGTTTGCAATATTTGGACAAACCCCTACAATTACCAATCACTATTATTAATAGTCCGTTTAAATCAGGAAGAATGCATCTTATGACTACCCCTGCTGCTACCACCGATTTGTCGGCGCTACCGACCTTGTCCACAGAGCTAAGCGAGCTTAGTGAAGCTCAGCTAAATGAGTTGGCCAGTGCCGCTGAAGCCTTGATTTTACAAGTAACCGATTTGCGTGCGTTGCAAGATTTGCGTGTGCAATTGACCGGTAAAAAGAGCCCATTAACTGGCTGGTCAAAGCAGATGGGTAAACTCAGTAGCGACGATAAAAAAACCTACGGCGGCTGGTTACATCAAGTCCGTAGCCGTATTCAAGAGGCATTGACGGCGCAGCAGCAGCAGCTAGAAGTCGCCGAGTTAAATGCCAAGCTTGCAAGTGAGAGTATTGATATCACTTTGCCTGCTCGCGGTGGTCAAAAAGGTCACTTACATCCCGTGACGATGATTACCCAGCGTATGCAGCAGTATTTTATACAAGCTGGTTTCAACGTTGCTACTGGTCCTGAAGTTGAGAGCGATTACTATAACTTTGAAGCGCTCAATATTCCGTCGCATCATCCAGCACGTGCGATGCACGACACATTCTATTTTGATGCGCATTATTTACTGCGTACACATACCAGCCCAGTGCAAATTCGTACTATGGAAAAGAATGAGCCGCCGATTCGTATTATTTGCCCAGGCCGTGTCTATCGCAATGACTCGGATCAAACGCATTCGCCGATGTTTCATCAACTAGAAGGGCTTATGGTCACAGAGTCGAGCACTTTTGCAGAGCTAAAAGGCTTGATTAGTGAGTTCTTAGAAGCGTTTTTCGCCAAAGAATTGACCGTGCGTTTCCGCCCGTCATTTTTCCCGTTTACCGAGCCTTCTGCTGAAGTCGATATCCTTGATGATAATGGCAAATGGCTTGAAGTCATGGGCTGCGGTATGGTGCATCCACAAGTGCTAACCAACTGCGGTATTGATGCAGAAAAATATACTGGCTTTGCTTTTGGTATGGGTATTGAGCGCTTTGCGATGCTGTATTACGGTATTGATGATTTGCGCCTATTTTTCCAAAACGACGTACGCTTCTTAAAACAGTTTGGCTAGCGTTTCCTTTGTTAATATGACAGGTTAATACGTCACCCTTTATACTAAAATCTTTATTATAAAATTCTGATCCGAGATATTTATGAAAATTAGCGAACAGTGGCTACGTCAATGGGTAAATCCCAACAATACCAGTGAGCAATTGGCCGAACAGCTGACCATGGCTGGGCTAGAGATTGACGATCGCTTTGCGGTCGCCCGTGCCTTTAGCGGTGTGGTCGTCGGTGAAGTCATCAGCGTCGAGCAACATCCAGATGCTGATAAGCTACGCGTCACACAGGTAAATATCGGTGGAGCTGAGCCGTTACAAATCGTTTGCGGTGCACCCAATGTGACTGTTGGTATGAAAGTACCTGTTGCCACCGTTGGTGCCGTTTTGCCCAGCGATGACTCAAAAGGCTTTAAAATTAAAAACGGCAACCTACGTGGTGTCGCTTCTAATGGCATGCTTTGCGGTGCGTCAGAAATTGATTTAACCGATAGCATTGATGGTCTGCTTGAGCTGCCAGCTGATGCGCCAATCGGCATGGATATCCGTGAATATTTAGGCTTAGACAACCAGATATTGGATATTTCTATCACGCCAAACCGCGGTGATTGCTTTAGTGTACGTGGTATTGCACGCGAGATATCAGTGATTAATGATTTACCAATGCAGCCACCTGAGATTCCTGCCAATGTAGCAGGCGCTGATAACGGTGCTGATACTCCTACGGCAGCTGTAACAGTCAGTGCAGTTGAAGCGTGTCCACGTTATTTACTACAATCAATCAGTAACATTGATCGTAGTGTCGACACCCCAAAGTGGATGCAAGATGCGCTAGTTCAATCAGGACTACGCTCACACAACTTTTTGGTTGATGTGACCAACTATGTATTGATGGAATTGGGTCAACCGCTGCATGCTTTTGATGCCGATACCATTGTTGGTGATATCGTTGTGCGTTTGGCACAGCCTGAAGAAACGATTACTTTATTGAATGAGCAAACCATTGCTTTAACTGGTGATGAATTGGTTATTGCTGATGATAAAGGCGCACTTGCACTTGCCGGAATCATGGGTGGTCAGCGTAGTAGTGTCACTGATAGCACGACCAATATTATTGTAGAGAGTGCTTTCTTTAGCCAGCTTGCTATTGCCGCTCGCGCACGCCGTTTTGGTTTGCATACCGATGCCTCACAACGCTTTGAGCGTGGGGTAGACTTTGAGTTGCCAGAGCTGGCACTGGCACGTGCTGTTGATTTGATTACTAGCGTTACTGGTGGGCAAGCCGGACAAATAGTGAAAGCGGAAAGCAGTGAGTATTTACCAGCCCGTTCACCGATCACCTTGCCAATCACTAAAGTTCGTGATGTCATCGGTATTGAGATTGATCCGTCAGAGATGGTGCGTATCTTAACCCAATTGGGCTTTGAGGTAGAGCAACAAGCGGATAGCCTGATTTGCACGCCGCCATCTTATCGCTTTGACATGAGTATCAAAGAAGATTTGATTGAAGAAATTGCGCGTATCTATGGCTATGACAATATCCCAAGCGTATTGCCGCATTTGCAAGTCAGCATGGATTATGACGATACGGCGGACTTGACGCATGAGATGAAGCTGGCGCTGGTCGATAATGGCTATATGGAAGCGATTAGCTTTAGCTTTAGTGATGCAAAAATAGAAGCCTTGCTTGATGATAAAGCCTTAGGAGAAGTGTTGGCATTGGCCAATCCTATCTCTAGCGACTTAGCCGTGATGCGTCGTACTTTGCTATCAAGCTTATTGCCTTGCGTACAATACAACCTCAATCGACAGCAGCCACGCGTACGTTTCTTTGAGACTGGTCTAAGCTTTGTTGGTCAGAGTATTAGTGACTTAGTACAAACGCCTAGTATTGCGTTGGTAGCAGTCGGTGATGTTTGGAACGAGCAAGCGTATCAAAATCGTGCGTTAGACTTTTATGATCTTAAGCATGATATTGAGCAGTTATTATCTGCGCAAGTGGATAGCGCTCGTATTCGCTATGAGCGTAGTGGCCTTGCCTTCTTGCATCCGGGTCAAAGTGCCAAGCTCTATATTGATGATGAGTATGTCGGTTGGTTGGGTCAGTTGCATCCTAACACAGCTAAGCAGTTAGATTTGCCAGCTACGTGGGTTGCTCAATTATCACTTGCGCCGCTATTGACACTTGCTCGTGAGCAGCATGCTATCACCACGCCAAGCAAATTCCCGCAAGTACGCCGTGATATTGCCATTTTAGTAGACAGTGAGATCAGCTTACAGACATTAGAGTCGACGATACGCGCGGCAGCTGGCGAGCTATTGGCTGATCTCTGGCTGTTTGATGTGTATCAAGGCGACAACGTACCAGCTGGCCAGCGTTCTTTAGCTTTTGCTCTGATATGGCAAGATAATGCACAAACGCTATCTGATGAAGCGATTAAAACCGCGACTGATAAAGTGGTACAAGCGCTAACGGAGCAGCATGCTGCAAAGTTGCGTGACAGCTAACATATAGCTTTTATCATAGACCATGCTCTGTAGCCTCACTCTTAAAGAGACTATGGGGCATTGCTATTTGTAAGAATTATAATTTTATAAAAGTTTTTTTTCATAAAAATAGTTAAGTGGTTATTAATAAAGGATTTTAAAGCAGTCTTTGTTAAAAAGTGGCCAGAAAACCTTTATAATAATTGACATTAACTCTCATACCGCTAAACCATGATATTCGACATCACGACATAGCATAGGAGTCGTACTGTGAGCACCTTAACCAAATCTGACATGATTGAGCATTTGATGAATCATCTTGACCTAACACGTCAAGAAGGCCGCTGTTTGGTAGAGAATTTCTTCGATGAGTTGTCAGAGAGTTTGATTGATGGCAAAGAGGTCAAGCTTTCAGGCTTTGGCAACTTCGAGCTTAAAGACAAAAATAGCCGTCCAGGCCGTAACCCTAAGACGGGAGAGCCTGTTGCGGTATCTGCACGCCGTGTGGTGACCTTCAAAACAGGGCAAAAATTCCGTCAACAAGTTGATGAGCGTTTATTTGACGAGTAGTATTAATTATTGACCGTACAAGACTGACCATATAAAGGTTTCATGACTTCATGATGGTTTTTTAAGTTTTCTATTTGTTGTCAATCTAGGATTGGTTGTCTATGTTTGATAAGAAGCATTTAATATCATAAATGACCATGAACGATGATAAACGACACGCACAAAAAAAGAGAGCTTAGGCTCTCTTTTTTTTACTACAGTACTTTCATCATATAAACGATAAAATTACTGAGCTGGTTCTTCAACAACTACAACTTCGTCAGCTGCATCAACAGCAGGAGTTTCGCTAGCTACGTCTACGCTAGTAGTAGTACCGTCTACAGGAACTTCAGCGTCGATTTCGTCAGTAGCAGTAGCAACTTGAGCATCAGCGATGTCAGCTTCAGCTTCAACTACAGCAGCGTCAGCATCAGCAGTAACTTCGCCTTCAGCAGCAGCTTGATCTAGCTCTTGTGAAGCGTCTTGCACTTCTTCTTGCGCGTCAGATAAATCTTCAGCAGCGTTTTCTTTGTTGCTGTCACAGGCAGTTAGGCCCATAGTTGCAGTCATGATACCAGCTAGAGCAAGTAATTTAAGTTTCATATGGTTTTCTCCGGGAAAATGAAATGATCAGCAGCAGCAAAAAAGGTTGAAAACTGAGATTTCTCAGAATTCAACTAGTCTTAGTTACAGCTACTCAGCTTTCACGCATTCTATAGGTTTTCTATGTAAATAGAAATAGGCTGTACAATTAAGTAACAATAAAATTGTAAATAGTGTTTTACATCGCTTATTTATTATAATTTTTAATACAACGAGCCAAATTAATAGACGTATAATCAATGACATCAACCTATTTTAGTGGTTTTTCGATGTCTTGATTTCTACTATCCTTTTTAAGGATCTATTGTAACTATTTAGGGGTTTAATCGTGATTAAAGGGATTCATTAGCGCGATATTAAGCGTCTAGTAAAGTAGTGGGTTGTCAAAAATACTTTGGGATTACTTACTTGTTAGCAATCAGATTTGGTCCCAAAAATAAAGAATGAAGATAAAAATTACACTAGGGTCTGTTGAACATTCAAATATGGTACTGGCAGAGGCTATTTTTTAGACAATACGCAGTGAAATTTTTGACGCCTAGTCATTCTAGGTTAGACAATTTCGCCATGTATTGGCAAAAAATAGTCCTGCCCTGAAAGGCTGATGCTAAAACCACTCCAAACGTTGTTGCAAACCTAGCTAAGGTCTCGACATTATCGTCGGTTTACGCCTAGTTTGGTGCGATTTTAGCGATCAGCAGCCCTAATATTTGAATGTTCAACAGACCCTATATAAATAATCATCAATACGAATGGCAGTATATATCGTATGTTTGAGGAATGACACTATGAAATGGCAAGGTAGACGCGGCAGTTCCAATGTACGCACTAGCAGTGGTGGCGGTAAAATGATAGGCGGTGGTATCGGTGGTATTATTATTGCTGGTATTTTATGGCTGGTATTTGGAGTAAACCCAATGACGGCTTTACAGACTGGTCAAGTAGTAGCAGGTGGTGGCAATAGCAGTGCCTCTACCGAACCTGCGACAAGTAATGATCGGGATACGCAGTTTGTAAAAGTAGTATTGGCTGATACTGAAGAAGTTTGGCATCAGATATTTAAAGAAGCAGGCAGTACTTATCAGGAGCCATCATTAATTCTTTTTAATGGACAAGTTACCTCAGCATGCGGCAGTGCTAGCTCCGCAACGGGCCCGTTTTATTGCCCGGGCGATCAGACAGTTTATCTAGACAAATCTTTCTTTGTAGAAATGCGCCAAAATCTTGGTATAACTGGTGATAAGCAGGGCTCTGGCGACCGAGATAATCAAGGTAAAGCGGGTGATTTTGCGCAAGCTTATGTAATCGCGCACGAAGTAGGGCACCACGTGCAGACTTTGTTAGGCATCAGTCAGCAAGTTAATGAAGCCAGCCGTCAAGTCACCCGTGCAGAAGCCAATAAACTGTCTGTACTGCAAGAGTTACAGGCAGATTGTTTTGCTGGAGTTTGGGCACAGCGCAACCAAGAGCGTGTACAGTTTTTGGAACCAGGAGATATCGACGAAGCCATCAATGCCGCTGGTCAAATCGGTGATGATCGTTTAGCGCGAGCTAGCGGTGGGGCAGTCGTACCTGATAATTTCACTCATGGTACCAGTCAGCAGCGTGTTCAGTGGTTCACTCGCGGTTTGGAAAGTGGTAATGTACAGTCTTGTGATACTTTTAGTGGGGCACTATAGTCAATATCGCTATAATAATTTTAGTGCTGTAAATATCGTCTAAAAATGCAATCCAACAAAAAGCCTGCAATATCGATTGCAGGCTTTTTATATTTTAGGGCGTTCTAAACAAATTCAATGGGTTTAAAATACACATATTTGAAATGCTTAAACAGGCTCTAATCAGCAACAAATAATCGTTTAATGACTATCTGCTGTTGTTAAGGATATAAGCACCAGCGCCGCCCACTGCAGCACCACCAAGTGCGCCACGAGCGATGTCTTTGCTATCGCCGCCACTTCTAATAAGGGCACCAGCAGCAGCGCCAGCAGCAGCACCTTTAGCAGTGTTACTTAGACCACTATTGTATCCGTTAGTTGCACAGCCACCCATGATAAGGGCAGAGCTAGTAAGGGCAGTCATTGCGATAGTTTTAGCAAATTTCATAGTATCACCTGTTAGGTTATCAAGTTAGTTTATCAAAATAAAAATACGATATTTTTATTGCCGCTCATATTAATAACAATAAATAAATGGTATCAAAGCATTTGGGCAATTATCTTAGAATAATCTATTGTGCTACCGCAAGACATATTAAGGTCTGCATTAGTAAGGATTACATTAAGTAGGTTAAATATCTCAAAACTCCGACTACTATCAATACGTGATAGCAGAGTATATCTATACTGGCTCCTATACTAACCTATCTAACATTTCTAGGCGTAGTAAAAGCGCTAAGCTTTGCAAATAGCCTGTAAAGGATGTTTCTCTACTGTATCGTTGGTAGGGGTTTTGCTTAGGGTTATTGTATTTATATTGATAGTAGGCTAACTGTTTTTAATAAACGTATTTTTGGTGTTTAATAGTTAGTGCTTATCCTCATTTTTATGAGCATTTTTAAATTGAGGACATGCCTGAGCATATACAAAAACGAATACAAAAATACCGCACGAGTGCGGTATTTTCTATTTAGGTCGAATAGCTATTGAGCATGTTAAAGCGGCACGGAATTAGAACTAGTTCTGTGATTTACGTTTCATTTGCTCAAAGAATTCATCATTGGTTTTCGCTTCTTTTAAGCGATCCAGTAAGAACTCAGTGGCTTGTACGCCATCCATCGGTTGCAGCAACTTACGCAAAATCCAGACTTTACGCAGCTTGTCTTCGTCCAATAAACGCTCTTCACGGCGTGTACCAGATTTTTTGATATTGATCGCAGGGAAGACACGTTTTTCAGCCAAGTCGCGTTCAAGCGTAATTTCTTGGTTACCCGTACCTTTGAACTCTTCAAAGATAACACTGTCCATTTTACTACCCGTATCGATAAGGGCACTGGCGATAATGGTCAAACTGCCGCCTTCTTCGACATTACGTGCCGCACCAAAGAAGCGTTTTGGGCGCTCTAAGGCATTGGCATCTAGACCACCGGTTAACACTTTACCCGACGATGGAATAACCGTGTTATAAGCACGTGCTAAACGAGTAATCGAATCCAGTAAAATTACCACGTCTTGCTTATGCTCGACCAAACGTTTGGCTTTTTCGATGACCATTTCAGCGACTTGTACATGACGCTGTGGCGGCTCATCAAAGGTTGATGCAACTACTTCACCGCGTACCGTACGCACCATCTCGGTGACTTCTTCTGGACGCTCGTCAATCAATAGGACGATTAAGTAGCATTCAGGATTATTACGAGTTATCGACTGAGCGATGGTCTGTAGCAGCATCGTTTTACCCGCTTTTGGCGGTGCGACGATGATAGAACGCTGACCTTTACCAATCGGAGCGATTAGGTCGATGATACGACCAGTCAGATCCTCAGTAGTTCCGTTACCAAGCTCAAGTTTTAAATGCTCAGTTGGGAATAGTGGCGTTAGGTTTTCAAAGATCAGCTTATGACGTGAACGATCTGGGGTGTCAAAGTTGATTTCACCAACTTTTAATAACGCAAAATAACGCTCAGAATCTTTTGGTGGGCGAATCGTACCAGCGATACTATCACCCGTCTTGAGGCTAAAGCGGCGAATTTGGCTAGGGCTGACATAAATGTCATCAGGACCGGCTAAATATGAGCCTTCTGATGAGCGCAAAAAGCCAAAACCATCCGGAAGAACCTCAAGTACGCCGTCACCATAAATGGCTTCACCGTTACGCGCATGGGTTTTTAGGATGGCAAAGATGATGTCTTGTTTACGGCTACGCGCCATATTATCAAGACCCATTTCTTTGGCGATGGCCAATAGCTCAGCGATTGATTTTTTCTTTAATTCAGTAAGATTCATAGATAGGTCATTAGCAATTGATCAGATGAGAGATGCCATTAGCAGCACAAGTCACGACAGTGATTAAAACAACGATAGTGTGGCGATAGAGGGTGCGTGCACAGAGCTGGATTTATGTAGTTTGGATGTTACGTGTCAGCTTATATACGAATTGCATTCGTTTATGCAAGGTAATAAGAAATAAGGATAAAGAAGGCTACATAAGAGTCTGCGTCAAAAACTCAATATCAGTAATTGTGTTCAGTCATTTCGTTCAGCAATGGTGTTTATAACGACGATTGTGTTTTTGTTGATAAACACGAGGAGAATAGCGATAAGACACTTAAGAAAACCGTTAGTTTTCTGTTGTCAGCAGACTATACGGTTTTCATAATAGTATTGTCAATAAATTTTGCCAAAAAAGTTGTCTAATTGAGTTTTTTGCATAAAAAACAAGCAAAAAAGCCATTATCTACGTGAGATAATGGCTTCTTCGACAGTGTTACCGTCTTTTTATAATGCTCATGTAAAGCGAGCAAGTCAGAACTTATAGATGCTTATCTAGTACTTTTGCCAATTCAGCTTTTGGCTGTAGACCCATTACTGAGTCAACTTTTTCGCCATCTTTGAATACAAATAGCGTTGGGATGTTACGGATACCAAAACGACTGGCTGCTTGTGGGTTATTGTCTACATCAACTTTAACAATTTTCACTTTGCCTTGGTACTCAGTGGCTAGATCTTCTAAAATAGGGGCGATTGCTTTACAAGGACCACACCACGTTGCCCAAAAATCTACCAATACTGGTACATCTGATTGCAATACATCTTGGTCAAAGTTTGCATCGGTAGTATTAACAATAAGGTCTGACATAATTTTATCTCTCTTGTTTTATTATTTCTATCGCCATCCATCAACTTATATATTTGTTGCATAATAGAATGATGAGTGACTAAAGAAGCGTTTAGAAGTGGTTAAAATGTGCCATTATATTAACATGTTTGCTCAGGGTTAACAGATGCAGGCTGGTTAAATTGTTTAACAATTACGATTAGCACAATAAATCGACACATAACGACACAGGCATGGTTTTATCCGTCACTTGATACTACTGTCTGTATTTTTTGCTCAAGATGGCAGATGTTCTGAACTGTTGATTCATAATGCATGGTGAGTTTTTACCCAAAATTAAGCGATCTATAACACAATATCTACAATCTAATATCTACAGCTTAATAGAGCTTTCATATAAAAGCTCATTAACCATTCAAGCCCATTCATATAAGTGCCCATTTTTATGCCTTTTACTGCTGAAGAAGTCAACGCCCTCAATGCTCAAGAAAACGCCTATCCGCTTGAGTTTTTTCAAGCATTTGCGCAAAAGATTACCGTCTATGAAGATGATGATATTTGGGTGGTTGATAAGCCTGTAGGTCTGTTGAGTGTCGATGGCAAAACGCTCAAGGTTAGTTTGCTGGCAAGACTTGAGCGTGCCAATCCAGCGGTCAAGCTGATACATCGCCTGGATATGGATACCTCAGGGCTGCTCATTTTTGCCAAGAATGCCGAAGCACAAACCCATATTAGTAAGCAATTTATTGAACGTTTGCCACAAAAAAAATATCAGGCACGTGTCTTTGGACAGTGGGAAAGCGTTGGCGCAACGGGTGAGATATCAGTACCAGTACGCTACGAGCCAGAGACGAAACCGCGCCATATCGTCGACCCTAGCTGGTCAAAGCATGCGCTGACGTTATATGAAGTATTGGCGCATGAAATGTGTAATGGGCAGATGGTTACCCGAGTGATGTTAAAACCAGTCACGGGACGCAGTCATCAGCTGCGCGTCCATATGGTGCATGTTGGTCATGTAATGATTGGCGATCCTATTTATGCAGAAGGCGAGGCCTTAACGATTGCCCCAAGGCTTAATCTGCATGCCCAGCAATTGCGCCTCAAACATCCTACGCTTGGTGCTTGGATGGATTGGGAAAGCCCAAGCCCTTTTTAAATGGATTTATGTCAAAAAATCTTGTAAAACCCATCATGCAAAAACAAGGAACGTATTATGCTTGATATGACGGCGGCCAAACAGGCGGTTAAGAAACGCTTCAAACCTAAGGCAGCACGATCAGACACACCAGTGGATTATGAGGTACTGATTATCGGCGCAGGGATTGCCGGTATCGGCATGGCGTGCCAATTGCAGCAGCAGAAATACAAAGGACTGTTTGGTCATAAAAATCCAAGTAAGCAAAAACGCAAATCAGCAAATCAACAGCAGAAAAGTGCACAGCGATTTTTGCTAATAGAAAAACGAGCAGATTTGGGTGGCACATGGGATTTATTTACCTATCCTGGCATCCGCTCTGACTCTGATGCTTTGACGTTTGGCTACAGCTTCAAGCCATGGCTGAACCACAGGATTTTGGCAAAAGGCAGTGACATTAAAAGCTACATCGCTGATACAGCACTTGAGTTTGGCATCAGCGAACATATTCGCTATCAACACGAGGTAAAGCAGCTATCGTGGTCAAGTAGTAATCAACAATGGACGGCGATGGTAAAAAATAATGCTAGCGGTGAAGTGTTTACGGTAACGGCAAAGTTCGTCGTTGGTGCCACTGGCTACTACGATTATGAGCAAGGCTATCGACCTCATTTTGATAAAGAAGCAGATTTTCAAGGTGAGATCATTCATCCGCAGCATTGGCAGAATATTGATTATGACGATAAAAGAATGGTCATTATCGGTAGCGGTGCCACAGCGATGACGTTGCTGCCAGCTTTGGTGGATGAAAAGGGTGAGCAATGCGCGCGGCACGTCACTATGCTACAGCGCTCTCCCACGTATGTGGCAAGTGTGCCGGGCGATGATTATGCGCTTGATTGGCTAGCAGGCAAATTTTCACCGTTGTCTAAAGAGCAGGCTTATACGCTACTGCGTACCCGCAATGTATTGATTCAACAAGGTACTTACCGAGCGGCTATATTGGCACCCAAGCTTATGAAAGCGTTATTAAAACGCGGCGTCAAAAAAGAGCTGAAAGGTAGCGGTGTCGATGTGGCGCATTTCGTACCGGACTATAATCCTTGGGAGCAACGGATATGTGCGGTGCCAGACGGTGATTTATTCAAAGCGTTGCGTGGCAAGCGCGCCGCAGTAGTGACCGATCAAATCAGCCATTTTACCAAGACGGGTATCATGCTCGAATCGGGTAAACCGCTCGATGCTGATATCATCGTCACCGCGACTGGCCTCAAAATACAAATGCTCGGCGGCGCTAAAGTATATATCGATGGGCAGGCGATAGATGTTGGGACACGCATGACTTACAAGGCGGTCATGATGGAAGGCGTACCCAATTTAGCAGCACTGTTTGGTTATACCAATGCATCGTGGACGCTAAAAATTGATTTGGCGTGTCAGTATGTGATGCGGCTGCTGGGCTATATGCATCAGCATCGCTATCAAGTGGTATTGCCACAAGCACAGACTAAAGATGCCAAAGCTCTGATGCAGACAGATACGGTGATGGGCGCGCTATCATCGGGTTATGTCAAGCGCGCTCAGCACGAGCTACCGAAACAAGGAGATGTCTATCCTTGGCGGGTCACAAACAACTATCTAAGCGACCGCATCATGCTCAAACACCGTAAAATAAAAGACGATTGGTTACGCTTTAGCCGTTAGCATTTTCGCTACTATCAATAAAGTCAGCGACTTGTTTACTTAAGATATGCCACAAGGTTTCTTGCGCACTTTTACTGCCCCACGCATTGTGCGGGCTAAATATAACGCGCGGATGCTTGGCAATGGTCAATAAAGGATCGTCAGCGGTGATGGGTTCTTGCTCAAACACATCGCTAGCATAGCCGATGATTTGCTCATTATTAATGGCATCAGTCAGTGCTTGGCTATCAACAATACCGCCACGAGCGACGTTGACAAGTAGAGGTTTTTTAGTCATTTTGGCCAAGGTGTCTGTATTAATCAGGTGCTGAGTTTTCTCGTTTAACGGGCAATGCAAGCTCAGCACATCAGACTGTGCCAGTACGTCGTCAAACGCTGTGTAGTCGTCATTGCGCGGTGTGCGTCCTTGCTGCTCGGCCCATAGTACCGTCATACCAAAAGCGCGAGCAATGTCGGTCACACGTTTGCCGATAGTACCGACCCCAATAATACCTAAAGTTTTATCTTCCAAGTCTATCAATGGAATATCAAGTAGGCAAAAATTACCATTTGCCTGCCATGTGCCATCAGCGGCTTTTTGATGATAATAAACACCCGCACGCATGGCATTGAGCATGAGCATAAAGGTATGTTCGGGCACACTTTTGACAGCGTAACCTGCGACATTATAAAGCGCAACATTGTGCTCAACACAAGCGTCTTGATCGACGTTATTCATACCAGTGGCAGTCAATTGTATCAGCTTGAGCTTGGGCAATTTGCTTATTACTTCAGCGCTAATCTGCACTTTATTGGTAATAATAATATCGGCGTCTTTGCAGCGCTCTAAAATAACAGCAGCATCTTTTGGGGTCTCATCATAAGTGAGGTAGTCACTGATGCCGTTTGGGGCTGGTAAGTCGATGCCATCAGAAAAAGTGCCTTTATCTAAAAAAACTGCGCGCATGGCTATTCCTTATTAAATAGTTATTTTAAAATGATTTTAATAATTATCGACTTAATGTAGCACGTTGGTGATTTTAGTCAAAAAGCACAAAGTAAAAAACCTCTACTTCAATATTGAAATAGAGGTTTTATGTTATGTAAAGATAATTTTTTGGTATTGATACGCTTAAAAATTAGGCGCTATACAACCACTTATTATAAAGAGAAACGCTTACGCAATTTACCAATAAGGCTACGTACGCGACTGCTTAAATCAATACGAACATCGTTTTCAGGGTCATGCTCGACTTCATAACGTTTCACCAAGTCAGGGCTGGCTTTGAGTTTCGAGTGGTGCTGAAACGCACGGTTGACACTAATCTCCAGCAGACTGGCGCGCATTGGTTTCGGTAAGCAGCGATAGACTTGACCTTTATTAATCAAGTCAATCAGCAAGCCAGCATCTTGAAATTCAGTCTGTACCAAAACCACCAAATGCGGCGCATCTTGCTTTAAGGTAAAGATAATCGGCGCGATATTCTCGCCGCTGACATTGATGTCGGTGATACATACACCGATATCTTCGTTTGCCAAATAATCGTATGCTTCTTCTAAACTCTCAGCGTGCAGTACTTTATAACTGTGAGAAAATTGCTTACGTATTTGCTCAATCAACTCATTGGTTTCATCGATTACTAGCAGCGTTTGCTTATTACCTGAACTGTCGAATTGGTCGGCATCTTCGTCTGGATTATAGGTCAAGGCGATTTCGGTAGCGCGTCCGACCACGGTGATCAGCTCTTCAGATTTACAAGGTTTGGTCAAATAACGATAAATCTCACCATCGTTAATAGAGCCAATAATGGCGTTTAAATCGGCATAGCCCGTCAATAAAATACGCATAGTGGACGGTGAAATGTCTTTTACTTCGCGTAAGATATCCACACCGACTCGCTCAGGCATACGTTGGTCACTGACCGCTACGTGTACATGGTTGTTCTTGATATAGTCAATATACTCAGTCGGGTCGGTGGTGATAAAAACGTCATGGGTCTTACGAAACAGCAGTTTCATAGACCGTAAAATACGTTGTTCATCGTCGATAAATGCCAACTTCGGCTTTGACTCAGCGCTGGTTTCAACTGTGGTTAAGTCATTTTCAAATTCATGCATAGTGATATCCTTATAATGCACAATAATAATTGTTAGATGTCCAAATATGTTCTACGTAACAGGGCCCTGACCCAGCGCTTACGCGGCTAGGTTTTGTTCTGTTAAGTCATTATTAATCGGTAGTATTAAGGTGAATGTGGTACCAACGCCTTCGGTCGATACGACTTTGATATCGCCATTATGTTGCTCCATAATTTGCTGACTGATAGCCATCCCCAGTCCTGTGCCTTCGCCTGCGCCTTTAGTGGTAAAGAACGGCTCAAAGATTTGATTGAGAACTTCTGAATTCATGCCTTTGCCGTTATCGATGACATCAATATAAACATTGTGATCATCGGCACGCGTCCGTACTTCGATTTTGCCATCCTGTTTTTCTCCCATGGCTTGTGAGGCATTATTCAATAGGTTGACCAAGACTTGGTTGATTTGCGACGGCGAGCATTTCACTTCAGGCGTGGGTGCAAAGTCAGTCACAATCTCTTGATGTCTAATAGAGTTACCAGCGATTTTAAGCGAGGCTTCGATACATTCGCGCACATCGATGGTTTTCACTTTTGACTCATCAAGACGAGCAAAATTGCGTAGGTTTAACACCATCTCAGTGATTTGCTCGACGCCAAATAACGAATCTTTAATCAGCTCTTTTAATTCAGCTGACAGGTCGTCTTCTTGGATGTCATCAGAAGCATGGATAATATCTGACAATAGCTTGTCAATTTTGCCATCAGTCGCCGCGTCAGTTTTAACGCTTTTTAACCCTTGTACCAATTCAATCAGCTCTTCGTATTGCTCCGTCAACTGACCGATAATTTCTAGGTTATTTTGCACATAAGACAAGGGTGTATTTACTTCGTGAGCAACGCCTGCCACCATTTGTCCTAACGTTGCCATTTTTTCTGAACGAATCAATTGTAGCTGAGAGTTTTTCAGCTCTTTTAGTGTCTCTTGCAGCTCAGCAGTACGTTCTTCGACTTTAATCTCTAGCTGTTGGTTAATGTTGGCAAGCTTACCTTCGTTAGACTGGATTCGGTCTAGTAGGTCATTAATAGAGCCGTTGACCATTCCAATTTCGTTGCGACCTTCTGCGAATTTAACCTCGCTCAGCTTATTGTATTGCTTATTATTAATTAAGTTTTCTGCTTCAGAGATTTTATCAGTGGTTTCTTTCAAGGGTTTGAATGCTAAGAAAGTCAGCATGAAGTAAATGACGCCAGCCGTAATCAATAGCGCCAATGCAATCCAGTTAATCAAGTTTTCGCTGAGATTATCCGCAATGGCGTTAATTTCAGCATCAGGCTGGACAACGATCAGCTTCCAATAAGTCTCAGGAATCTCAAAGACATAGGCTTGACTGCCGTTGTAGTAGCTGTCTTTTGCCAACTCAAAGCTCTGTAATAAGCGGCTGTCCATGGCGTTTTGCTTGTTTTCATCGTTATTCAAGTAAGCGGCGTAGTTAACCAAATAATAGCCTTTTGCCGTACCAGTTTCGGCCTTATCAAGCGTGGTCAGTACCTGCTGGATTTGCGGTGACACGTTAGCAGCGACTTGTTCGATAATCTCATTACGTTGGACATCTAAGAAATCAAGCACGGGTTGCCAAGCAGGGTCTGAGTTGATGACTTGTTTGATATCAAGCGGCGTACCAGTTTTCTCATCAATATAGCTTAAGCGTTCAGGGTTAGAAGAGGCGATCACCTTGTCACTATTATCCAGCAATAGAATGTAACCTGAGCCTGAACTTTCGCTTAACTTGACGATGTTCTCTTGTAGCTGGTTCAGCGTAAAGTTAACTGTACTGGCACCCCAGAACTGATTGTCACGCTCGATTGCCACGCCACAGCTCATCGCAAGCTCGCCTTTGGTTTGGCTGGCGCGGACATGGTTCCAAATACAGCTGTCAGGTTTGAGCAGTTTTAAGACGCTAAACCAATCTTCTTGATAATAAGGATTGCTAGGATTTGGATCGCTCAACAGCGCTTGATAGTCGCCGTTTTGACGAACCATCAAAAATGGATGGGTCGCGGTATTTGCCCCAAGTGCGCCTTTTGCAGGCCAAATGCCGCCACTACCCAAAAGATTATAATCACGCTTATCAAAGGCATTGGCAGTACTGGTTTGTAAAATCGCTTCTTCCGTGGGCAAGGTTTGCGCGCTTTGCTGTAGCAGCAAGGCACTACGCATCACCCGATTGATATCAGCAGAGATACTATTGACTGCCGTATTACCACGTTCAGCCACCAGTTTTGCAGATTCAAGGCGGATTTTCTCATAGCCCTCTTTATCAACAACATAAACGACGACGGCCAGTACGACCGCAAAAGCAATAAATAGAATGGTGGTTACTTGGGTACTGACTTGATTAAAAAAGCCAACTTTGTTGGAGGCACTCATGATGGTGATATTCCTTGGATAATAGTGACCACGAAGAAGAGTGCCAATGCTATATATGGGTGGCAATCAAGCAGGTGGTAATGCGTAATCTTAGTTGAAATGATCTGTACATAATGGCAAAAAATTAAAAGTATTAACTTTACTCTTATAACTTAACCGACTTTATTATCTGTGTTTTTATAACTTAAAGGACTATAAAAGGCTGCACTGTGCCCATAAATCCTGAAAGATAATTAATCATGAATACTAGGCGGCAAAAGGGTATGGGTAGACGTGGGCTTGAATAATTCCGGTAAGAAAAAATAAACGTTCTATTGCATTTATTAACAATACAGAAGCAATTTTATAATGACAATATTTTTTCTGTACTTGCGAGTCGTTATCTTATTGTTTTATATGACCAACTTATGCTTGGCGTTGACATAATCTTGCAAGAATCTGCTCTTGAAAAGTCAACTTAGCGCACTCATCTAGCTGCTAACGTTATATAATGGTCGGCTTTATCTTGCGACCTAGCTAATGAGCTGACGCTGCCGGTATGGCCGGTGACCTCTCAGACTGTTAAGTAATGACATCGCGCTAGTGATTCACGCTAGCAAACCTCATTATGAGCTATCTATTTTTTTCCTATTATCTGAGTACAAAAGACATCGCCCTATGACTACCTCTATCGCTTCATTGCACAATACTGAATTTGCCGTTGGTCAACGTTATTTATCTGATACGGAGTCCGAGCTGGGCTTGGGTGTGGTCATCGATGTAGACGACCGATGTGTGCACATTCTATTTCCACAAAGTGAAGAGACTCGCGTCTACGCCAAAAACTCCGCGCCATTATCACGTGTGGTGTTCAAAGTTGGCGATAGTATTTCTGATCAAGCGGGTAAGAGCTACACAGTAACCGCGGTCGAAGAAGTGATGGGTGTACTCAAATACAGTGTCGATGAGCATGAACGCGGCATTATGGAAACCCGTTTGGCTGCCAATATCACCTTGGCTAAGCCGCTCGAGCGTCTGCTGGCTGGTCGGATTGAGCGCGGCGATTGGTATGAGCTGCGTCAAGATATCTTGCGTATGCAGTCGGCGCTGGCTGGTCATCCTCTTAAAGGTTTGATGGGTGCGCGTGTCGATATCATTGAGCATCAGCTCTATATCGCTCATGAAGTTGGCAAACGTATCGCACCGCGTGTGTTGCTCGCTGACGAAGTTGGTTTGGGTAAAACCATAGAAGCAGGTTTGATTATCCATCAACAGCTGCTAACGGGCAAAGCTGAGCGTGTGCTCATTCTTGTACCAGACAGTCTACAATATCAGTGGATGATTGAGCTGCGTCGTCGTTTTAATCTAAATTTTGCCTTATTTGATTTGGTACGTGCAGCAGCCATTAAAGAACACGATCCTGAGCAAAATGTCTTTGCCACTGAGCAATGTATCATTGCGGGTATGGATTTATTACTCGATCACCCTGATTTGTACGACCAAGCGATGGATGCAGGGTTTGATTTATTGGTGGTCGATGAAGCGCATCATCTGCATTGGGATGAGGCACAAGGCGGCAATGATAAGTATGACTTGATTGCTGATTTTGCCGAAGAAACGCCAGGGGTCATGCTATTGACAGCAACGCCTGAACAGCTTGGGGCACAAAGTCACTTTGCTCGTTTGCGTTTGCTCGATCCAGATCGTTTTGATGATTTGGATGAGTTTATTGATGGTCAAGAAGCCTTTGCTGAAACGGCTGCCGTAGCTGGTGTATTGATCGAAGATAAGCCATTAAGCGACAGTCAAATTGCTGCTTTAAGCAGCTTGTTAGACATCAGTCTTGATGAATTGGCAACGATTAATGATGACGAAAAATTGCGCACCTATGCGCTTAATGAATTACTTGACCGTCATGGTACAGGTCGTATTCTATTCCGTAATACCCGTGAGAGCGTTAAAGGGTTTTATGGTCGTAGCAGTCAGCCGTATCCACTGGCATTGCCTGCAGCATGGAAAGACAGCTATCAAACTAATGGTAAATTGCGTGAGCAGCTATGGGGCGAAGAAAATCAACCTGATGGTGGCTGGCTAGAAGATGACCCACGTGTGCCTTGGTTGATTGATATTTTGCGCGGCGAGCTTAAGCATAAAAAAGTGCTGTTGATTGCCCGTAGTGGCGCGACGGTTGAGAGCTTGGAGGCGGTATTACGCTTACATGCTGGTATCAAAACCGCTATCTTTACCGAGCAAATGACTTTACTTGAGCGTGACCAAGCCGCAGCGTTCTTTGCCGATAGCGAAGGCGCACAGATATTGTTGTGCTCGGAGATTGGCTCAGAAGGTCGTAACTTCCAGTTTGCAAGCCAGCTGATATTGTGGGATTTGCCAGCCAATCCTGATACCTTAGAGCAGCGAATCGGTCGCCTAGATCGTATCGGACAAACGCAGCAAATTATGCTCCATGTACCTTATGTACAGGGCACCGCACAAGAGCGACTGTATCATTGGTATCACGATGCGCTGAATATGTTTAATCAAATTTCACCGACGGCGCAGAGCGTGCAAGAGCAGTATATCCAAGAGCTAAAACCCATGCTTGAGGGTGCGGATACTGACGAGAACCGTGCGATACTACAAGATATTATCGAAGAAGCGAAACAGACGCGATTGGGGCTAGAAGCACAGCTGCAAGCGGGTCGTGATCGCCTATTAGAATACAACTCGTGTCGCCCACGTGTTGCTAAACGTATCGCTGACGCCATGCGCGATTTTGATGGTCATAATCTATTGCCGCAGTTTATTGAGCGCTTTTTTGCCTCAGCCAATATCGATCACAATATCCAGCGCGATGGCTCGTGGGTAATCGCTCCGATTGATAGTACTGAAATTAGTGATTATATCGATGGTCTGCCACTCGGTGACGAAGACGGTATGACGTTGACATTCGAGCGTGAGCAAGCACTGCAGCGTGAAGATATCGAATTTATCACTCACGAACATCCATTGATGCGCGCAATTTATGAGTTGGCGAGTACCAGCACCTTTGGTAATACCACGGTGGCGATGCTAAAAAGTTCTGCTGTACCACAAGGTATGGTGCTGCTCGAAGTGAATTTCCGCGTTGAAGCCATTGCGCCAAGATTGTTGAATTTACCAGCGACGCTGACCACGCAAAATATCCGTGTGTTTATCAGTGAGCAAGGCAGTGATTTGTCCTCGCGTATCAGCGCGGAGATGATTATGCCGCACATTGAGCGTCTGGATAAAAACCGCGCTCGCCAAGTCATTAAAGTACGCGGTGATGTGATTGAGCAGCGTTATTATGAAGCGGAAGAGATTGCCCGTCAGCAGTTAGCTGAGATTGGTGAACAAGCTAGTGCCCGTTTTAGCCAGCAGTGGTCACGTGAAATCAAACGCCTAAAGCATCTACAAACGATTAATCCTAACGTACGTCCTGCTGAGATTGAGCGCTTGGAGCAGCTAAAAGCCCAAGGTGAGCAAGCACTAGGTAGTCTATCCTTAGTCCCAGACTCTATTCGTGTGTTAGTGGCAGTGAAGCCATAAATTCAAATGATTAAAAGAACGAGATGCCATCAAACATCTCGTTTTTTTTATGGCTAATATCATTTATATTAGGGCGTGTCCTAAGGTGTGTTAAGCAAAATTATCAACATGATATCGCCAAGTGAGCGTCGCTCTCTAGTCAAAGCCATCGATATTGGGTAAGATGTTTATCTTTTCTATTTATAGCCCATTCGCTATAAAAGGGTGACCGCGTCTCGTGTGAAGTATCACATATACGTTTGCACTCGATTGCTTTGTACTTCTTTTAAGCTGGAACAACTATATAATAAATGCTGGTGATAGCGCTGCTATGACTGTATTTTTTGTTCTAAAATTTTCGTGTTAAATCTCTCTTGTGCATTTTCAGCAAGTGATTTCATATTATTTTACATTCAAATGCAAAGTGTCTTTTGTCTTTCGCTATATCATATTGATATCGTTAGGTGCGTATTTTCAGATGCTTAGCGTTTTTAATAAAAATAAGGAAACATATCGTCATGTCCGATTATTCGCAACTGATTGATGAGCTGCTAGCTACTGTAGCACTTATTGAAGTGACCCCCGATGTCTTTGAGGGTAAGAGCCATGACTATGTTGGCAGTCGTATTTTTGGTGGACAAGTGCTCGCCCAAGCCATCATGGCGGCAGCGCATACGCTGGATAAAGACAAACCCTGTCATTCATTGCACGGGTATTTTTTACGCGGTGGTGATATCACGCAGCCAGTGATTTATCAGGTACGCCGCTTGCGTGACGGTCGTAGTCTGTCTGCGCGTGAAGTGACGGCGATTCAGTATAAAGAGGTGCGCGGTAAAGCACCTATTGAGCAAGTAATATTTTCAATGATAGCCTCGTTTTCGCCGATGGAAGAGGGTTTAGAGTATCAAGAAGACATGCCTGTCTATCCGCCACCGGAGGATTTACTGGCTGAGCAAGATTTAAAAGAAGAGTATGTCGGAAAAGTTCCAGACGCGCTCAAAGCCCGCTTTATGCGCCGTCGCCATGTCGAAATTAAACCGGTTAAACCGCGTGATCCGATTCATCCAGAGCCAATGAAACCAAAGCAGGCGAACTGGTTGCGTATCCGCGAATTGGGTAATCAACCTGTTGCGATTCAACAAGCGCTATTGGCATTTTCGTCCGATTTTTATCTGGTTGGTACAGGGCTGATGTCGCACGGTGTTAGCTTTATGACCAGTGGCTTACAGGCGGCCAGTATCGATCACTCGATGCATTTTCATCGTAATTTTGATTTAAACGGTTGGATGCTATACGACATGTGGAGTGATACCACGTCTAATGCTAAAGGCTTGAACCATGGGCAGTTTTGGCAAGATGGTAAGCTGGTTGCTACGGTACAGCAAGAAGGTCTGATGCGTTTGCGAGTGCCGAAGTCTTAGTTTTCTACATATTTACCATCACCATAAAAAAGCGACTCACTATCAATAGTGAGTCGCTTTTTTATGTCATATAAATCGCTTTTCTAAGCAGTTAATTTTGAGGTCATTGGGGTGGAAGTACGGATTATGTGATTACTCTAAAATCTTTACCATTGCTCGTGGCAATCCAAGCGTTGCCTGAGCGTCAACAGCATTTAGCCAATTAATATTAATTTGTGCTGTCTGTAAGGCTTCAGTTATTTCAGCCGTTTGTTTAGCCGTTAAAGTCAGCGATTGCGGAGTCAAATACCAATGAAAATGGGTCAGTGAATGCTTAATAGAGGCATCGTCTAATAAAGTGTTACTGACTGCTTTTGCTGCCAATGTATGCTTATCTAACCACTCGTTGATAATTTGTTCGGCAGTGGTAAATTCTGCCTCATAGACTTTTTCATTACTAGCAACTTCTAATAGTCTATCATCGCTAGCGTCTGGTTTTTTAGCAGTCGTCTTCTTAATAACTTTGCCTGCAATTTTTTCAACAAACTGTAAAGGCAAACTCCACAGTCCGCCCCAAATGCCATTGTCAGGGCGTTGTAGCCACAGTATTTTGCCATCAATATCTTCAATCAATAACGCATTGCTAAACTTGCTGGGTTTGGGCTGCTTTTTTGCTTTGACTGGGTAATCCGTTTCGCGCCCCTCAGCATGTGCTAGACAGTCATCTTGAAGTGGACATAGTAGGCAGGCAGGTTTGCTACGCGTGCATAACGTCGCGCCCATATCCATCATCGCTTGCGCGAATAACCCTGAATTCTCTATTGGGGTCAAACGCTCTGCCAATGCCCATAGTTCTTTGGTGGTGGCAGACTTAGTAATATCACCATCAATCGCTGCCCAACGCGTCAAGACACGTTTAACGTTACCATCGCAGATGACGCCATAACGATGTAAGCCCATCGCCATAATTGCGCCAGCGGTCGATGGCCCCACGCCAGATATGGCTTCCCAACCAGCTAAGGTCTGCGGAAAACTGCCAGTCTCATCAATGACTTCGACCAGTTGTTTTGCGCCTTTATGCAAATTACGCGCGCGCGCATAATAACCAAGCCCCGCCCAATGCTCCGCCACGCTATCCCATTCTGCGGCCGCTAAATTTTGTACCGTCGGAAACGATGCCATAAAACGGGCAAAGTAGGGCAGCACGGTCGTTACTTGTGTCTGCTGTAGCATGACTTCGGATAGCCAAACGATATAAGGATTGGGCGCGTCAGTTTGGTGTTGTTGCCATGGTAAATCGTGGCGACCATTCTCACTGAACCAATTAAGTAGGCGCGGGGCGAATGAATCGAGAGAAGTACCGAGTTGAGTAAAATCATTTTCTATCGTTGCAAGGTTTGCAGTGGGGGTAAGCTGAGTCATAGCATCAATTTTTGGCATATTAGTGCATGAATTATAACCGATTTTTGAGAGAGGTGAGTTGATATTGCTGTTGTGCGCTGCTTGAGATCACCATGACGTAAGCGTCTTTCAAGGATGGGTGCTAAAAAACAGAGTATGTAACAGAAACCTTAATTTAGAGTTGCAAATTTATAAAGTAAATCTTACAAAATTCAGTGAATTTTGTAGAAAAATTAACTTATTATTATTGTGCTTTTTGCAAGATTATGATTCTCATTCTCGCTAGGGTTGCAAGAGCATTTTTGAGTTAACGATAACTCATTGTCTGGTTTCATCAACTAAGTTTATTAAAGCTTACTAAGCATCATTTCAAACAAACGCTCACATGGATGAGTAATATTTAGGACTCTTTATGAAGTTAATTTCGAACTATTTATCTAAAGCATTATTGGCGCTAGCAGTCGTCGGCTGTTCAGCCAACGTTTTGGCAGCTAAGCCAAACCTAGTACTACAACAGCCCAATGTTTCTTTAGAGTTGGCCAATGAATTAATCGATGCCACCATGGCAGCCTGTCACGCAGAGGGCAAATCTGCCGTTGTCGCGGTTGTTGATCGTGGTGGTAATCTTATTGCACTACAGCGCGATGATAACGTTGGCCCGCATAATACTGATGCTGCTGTTCGTAAGGCATTTACGGCATTATCTACCAAAACACCATCACGCACCTTGGCGAATAATGCTCGCGCTAACCCAGACTCAAATAACTTGAATACGGTAAATGATTTACTGTTGATCGGCGGTGGTGTGCCATTAAAATTTGGTAATGATGTGATCGGTGCTATTGCAGCGGGCGGCGCAGGCGGTGCAGTACAAGACGAAGCTTGTGCGTTGAAAGCTATCGAAAAAGTCATGCCTAAACAGAAGTAGTTGATGACTTAGATATCGCTAACAGTAGATATAAAAAAAAGCCCTTAGGGGCTTTTTTTGCATGAGCTCTAGAATGATTTTATGCAGCTAACATGATTAGCAAAAATGACTGTCGATTTATTATTTGCGATTCTTCCGCGTTTTCAAACGACGTAAGCGCTTTTCCTCTTCTTTAGCGATTCTTTTTTCTTCTGCTGCTAAGCGTTGCTCGGCGACGACGATTTCTTCAGCTTCGGTCATTGCTGGGTTCTCTAACGTGATGCGTCCTAGCTTACCGCTACGTAACTCATTAATCAAAATCTCAGACATGCGGTAGGTATCGACTTGATTGCCCGCCCGCACGCAGCCACGATTACGTCCAGCCACTTCAAAAAATTCCCAGTCAGTCTTTGGTAGTTCTTCAATTTTATAGCGGGTTTTTAGCAGATCAGGATAGGCTTGCATCAAGTATTCAGCGGTATAGCTGGCAACATCAGCGAAGTCAAAAGCCGTATCACGAATACCGCCCGTTGCTGCCAGACGATAGCCAGAGTTTTCGTTTTCGACTTTTGGCCATAGCATACCGGGTGTGTCATAGAGCATGATGTCATCGTCCAGCTTAATCAATTGCTGCGACTTAGTGACCGCTGGCTCATCGCCAGTTCTTGCCACAGCGCGCCCTGCTAGGGTATTAATCAACGTCGACTTACCAACGTTTGGAATACCCATAATCATGGCTTTGATTTGACGGCCAGTACCCACTTTATTAGGCACAAGTTGTTTACAAATCGCGATGATACGTTTTACATCATTGGCTTTATCAGTATCGCAAGCAATGGCTTTCACACCGCTTTGCTGCTCAAGATAGTCCATCCACGCTTGGGTCAATTCAGGATCAGCAAGGTCGGCTTTGTTCAGGACTTTGATGACGGGTTTTTCGCCGCGCAATGCCGCGACCATTGGATTTTCACTACTATATGGGATACGCGCATCGATCACCTCGATGACCAAATCCATCTGCGGCATGATTTCTTTGATTTCGTTACGGGCTTTGTTCATGTGCCCAGGGAACCACTGAATACTTGCTCTCTTATCCATCTGCTTTCATAACCTTTTATAAAAAATGCTCAAAGTAAGACGATCGTCATTTACTTTTCATGGTGTCCAGTTTACTACAGAACCACAGTGCTCACGCCATAATTTCGCCCAACCAGATGTGCGGCTACTCTTGAGCCTGAGTTTCTATTTCTTCGCGGGCTGGAGGTAACGGTGCGAGATAGCCAATTAGTAGGATTAAGCTGCCTGCACCAAGGAAAGATATCACCCGCCAAATCGCTTCAGTCTGTGACAAATCAACTATTACCAGTTTAATTACGACGACGCCTAATAGCCCGATACCCATAAACCAAAGTGCTCGTTGCCAGTAACGGCTAGCAATGATGGTAGCGATTAAGGCTAAGAGTGTCCATAAAATGGTCAATCCTGTCTGCACTTGCTCACTATCCCATGCGCCGACCTGAGCACTGTCCCAAAGCGGTGTGCCGATAAAGGCGTGTAATGTTCTAACCAACATACTGGAAATCAGCCAAAAGCTGATAAGCCCTAACATAATCAGTAAATTATCAGTAGTGAATATGCGCTTAGATTTGGCAGCTGCACTCGATTCGATAAGACTCTCATCGCGGCGGCGTTTGCTTATGTAGTACAGACTAAAACCAACCAATAGCGTCAGCCATGAGGTGATGTCATATAAATTCAATAGCGGAAAATATGACAACCCCCAAATCACACCATCATAAGACCAGTTAGTAATGACGACCCAAAATAAGGCGATAGGGGTAAAGATAGCCGTGCAGCTTAATAGCGCTTGTTGCCAATCAAACCAGTGCAGTGGACTTTGTTTTAATGCTTTGTTTGTGCGCGTATTTTGCTTAGGATCGCGAGTATAACGATAACAGCAGCATAACGCAGCCAGTATTAAAATGGCTGGAATCAAGACAGCCATCACGCCAGCGGAATCTGCGAGTCCATAATGGGCTGCGGCAGCAATGATTAAAATACTAGCTCCTAGCCAGCTTGCGCCATCGTAGCGTGACAACTCGGAATGATCGTACCATGTCTTTAACCATAACTGTCCAATAACCAACCAACCAATGATTAGACCAGTCAATAGTAGCCAATCTGCTGTCTGCCATGCTAAATGAAACTCGAATTTTTGCGGCAACTGTAGGACGAGCATAAGATAAAAGACGATCGATAAGCCGTGGCTAAGCTTTCTGATTTCTATCCACGAGCGATAACGATTGATTGTCCAATAAATGGTAAGGCTGATCAGTGCCGCGAGCGCAATCATGGTCGTCGTTGCCAGTGTCCAACTGGCAAACCACTGGTTAAAATTAAGCAGCAGCACTTGCAGTAGCCACGCTATAGCCGTAAAAGTCAAAAACCTTATGAGTACAGGACTGCGCCAAACAAGATTAAACACGGTGCTTTGGCTGTTGATTGAGGTTAGCCATTGCTCGGCGGCATGAGTGCTAATACCTAATGCATTGGCATAGGTTGCTATTGAATCTGGCGTGGCGTTTTGCTCTTGAGAGAATGCTAAGTTGCTATTTAAGTCGCTACCCAAGCTGTCGTTCAATATAGTTGGCGATCTGCTGGCGCGTAATATAAACATCGTTGCTAGATAGCTGATAGCTGAAATGGTTAATGCCAATGTCGGGTAATCTTGAATGGCGAAGAGTACTTCTAACATCAGCATGGCGATGCTAAGCAGTTGTAATAAAAGACCGAATAGTACTGACCAGGCTCGCAATGAACGGCGTCCAAACCAGACCAACGCCAGTCCTTGTACTGACCAGCCAAAAGCAATCCATTCCGCATCTAATGCTAGCGGGATTACTAGCGCCAAAAAGCCAAACCCTAAAGCCAGCATGCCTTCGGTGATTAAGGCATAACGCTGACTACGCTGCACAAACAACCAGCCGAGTCCTAAATAAACGGTGGCTAAAATAGCACTAGCGATGGTTAAGGCGTTAGGAATGTTATCTAATAATGCCGCAAATAAGCCAAAGGCCAATATCGGCACTGAAAATAATAAGCCAGTATCAATAGGAAATACATAGCTATTATTTCCTGCAGGAACGTTGTCTGCGCTACCTGTCTGGATGACGTCTTTTTCATTAAGGATATTGTAGGCGATAATTTGTTGGGCGTAGCGAATGACGACAAACAGATATAGCAGTAAGTGTAAGGTGACTAGTAAGACTAAAGACCAGCGCTGCGCCTCAATGACCGCGCTCAAATTCTCGCTGATGTCCCAGTAGTAAGCCAACCCAAAGGTCACGGTGACACCGAATAGGTTTAGTATTTTCCACGGGCGGTAATGCGCGATAATCGCAATCGTCACGTTCAATAGTAAATAGTAACTAAACAATACTACCAAACTGCCAGTGTCTTCACTGGTCAAAATAGGCGCAAAAAAACCACCAGATAACGCTAATAAAGCCAGAGGAAAGGCGTTTTGACGTACGGCGAGCGCAATGGTAATCGCAGATAATAACCCAAGCCCGATAAAGCTCGGTATACTCGGAATGATTTGATAGACGCTATAAGCAAAAAAGGTGCTCAAATACGCAATCGCTAAGCCTGCGCCTTGTAAGGTAATCCCATAAGAGAATCGTTTTGCCGTTAGCTTTAACCCGAGTGCTGCCAACGCCAATCCTGCGATGCCAATTGCCATGAGCTTTGCGGCAATCGAAATCTCGATATATTCGCTAAGCAACCGCAGCAGTAGCACCACGCCTACTAGCAGTACCAATACGCCAACCCGCACGACGAGATTACCACCGAAAAACCAGCTTTTGATTGAGTGAACCAATGAAGTGACTATAGGCAATGAGCGTTCATCCGGCTCAATCGGTGCAGTTGTGATTTTATCTTTTACAGTTGTTGAGGCGGAATTGTCTACGGATTTATTATCAAAGACGGTTGGTGCTACATTTGAGGTCGAGTTTGCAGCAGTTGGAAGTGGTGGAGGCGACGAGGCAGCTGACGATGTTGATAGTGCTGAAAGGCCATCTATGGACAGAGTTTGTGAGTCAAAAATTGTATCCTTATCAGTGCTGTCTTCACTAGAAGTCTTGTGCAAATAAACTCTTTCATCCGCTATATAATCGGATGAAGAGTTAATACTGCGGTCTTTTTGCTGTTCAAGCTCAGCTTGTAGTTTTATCACATCGCGGCGCAGATACGCCATTTGCCGCTTTATCTTGGTGTATAACGCGACTACCACGATCAATAAAATTGTAAAGGCCAGCCAACCCAACTGGGTCACCAATAGATATAACATCTTCGTCGCTCAATCCAGCTGATAATAAAGTGATAATGACGTGATTTGGTAAGAAGTACAAGACTGCTCTGATAACTCATCTAAGAGGCAGTTGATAAAATGATACCCAAAATAAAAGGGGCCGCTTAATATTTAAGCGGCTCCTTTTATTAATGAATGTTATTAATGACTGTTTTTTTACTTGTTGTATAAACCCATCTTACACACACACAGAGTTTTAAAATGCTCTTCTGAAGATTTTTATACCAAATCGTTTTTTATGCCAAATTGGCTTTCATAAACTCAAGCATGTTTTCCCAGCTTTGCTTAGCGGCGGCTTCGTTGTAGCCAAGATCCACATCGTTTGTAGCAGCGCGCTCATCGGCATGTGGATTGGTAAAGCCATGCTTAGCGTTGTCATAGACATCGATAGTGTAGTCAACATCAGCTGCATCTAGCTCTGATTTTAGACCTTCGATGGCATCCATTGATACCATTGAGTCATCGCGGCCATGAGCGACTAATACTTTTGCAGTGAAGTTTTTGTCTGCTGGTTGTTTCGCTGATGGGTTGCCATGGAAGGTGGCGACCGCTTTTAGTGGCATACCTTCGCGAGCCATATCAAGGACGACCTTACCGCCGAAGCAGTAACCGATGGCACCTAAATTATTACCATCGACGGCCAATTGATCGCTAAAGTCATTGAGAATTAAACGGCAGCGCGCCATCAGCATATCTTGATCTTCTAATACTTGCTCCATCCACATGTTCGCTTGTGCGGCATCGGTGGTCAGTTTGCCTTCACCATAAACGTCCATTGCGACGGCAGCATAACCTGCTTCTGCCAAGCGCTCCACCACTGATTTTGGATGATCAACGATACCCCACCATTCTGGCGCTACTAAGATCCCTGCAACAGGATGGTCGTCAGATGCATTTTCTGGCAGTGCCACATAGCTGATAAGCTGGACACCGTCTTCGGTCGTACTGATTAATTCAAAGGTCTTAATTGACATATTATTATCCTTTTTTATGTGATGAGTTTTACGTTATAGAAGTTAGTTGTCTGTGTTTTTGCGATATCGTTTTCCTTACTTTTACTACCTTAACGCTCAACCTAAGCAAAAACAGCTATAATACTGTAACGCTCTTTATCAAAATGCTACGGCACCTTTATGACACTAAACTTGTTAAACAACTGTGCAGCCCATCTAGACTCTGACGCAACCTCGCAGCTGAAAGTCACGGCAAAATCAGCTGCGAGCTTATTTCCTGACAGTGGTAAGGAAAGCAACAGTAATAGTGACCATGACAGTAAGCTAAATGAAACATTGCGTCCGAAGTTTTGGTCACACTTTGCACTATCAGAATTAAATCATAGCGAATGGGAAGCCTTGTGTGATGGCTGTGGTAGCTGCTGCTTGATTAAGTACATTGACGAAGATGAGAATGGCGATGTGGATGAAGAGTTGGTCGAGTATACTGATGTGACTTGCCAGCTAATGGACTGTGCGACGGGTTATTGTCAGCATTACGCCACGCGCCAAGAGCATGTGCCAGATTGTATTCAGCTGACCATGGACAATCTACCAAATATGATGTGGTTGCCTTCGCACTGTGCCTATAAGCGTTTGTATAAAGGACAGAATTTGCCAAGTTGGCATTTGTTATTGACCCAAGATGCAGTCGTAACGCAGCAGCAAATGCGCGCTGCCAATGTTGGGGTAGCAGGACGTTGTGTTTCTGAGACTGGTATGTCTGATGAAGAGATGGAAACACGCGTGGTGAATTGGGTGCAGGTGTAAACAGATGCTAAGGATGCGATACCAATGCTGCTGATTGCGCCTTTGATTCAGCAGCGGCTTGAGAGTCTGCAAGCGGCGGTATGGGAATGCCTTGGCGAATCTGCATTGAAAAGTTGCGTGCATTATTGGTCAGATCTGAGGTTTGATTGTCAAATCCGCGCACCTTTGGGTTGATATGCGTGCGCTCATACCACTCATCCATTGACCACGGATTGCCGTCTTTTTTAGGATTAGCATCCAACATGCCGACATCATATAGATAATTTGGCAGCCAGCCAGAGACCCAAATCCGATAATCCCATGGCAGGCGATCGCCACTGACGATACGCGCCATATAAAAAATGATATTGGTGCAATTACTGAGTAACGTGTTGTACCAAGCGGGCTTGGCATTCAATTCATCGGCAGCGGTTAAGTAAGACTCAAATAATGATTTGACCTCGTGCTGCTGCAAGTTACTAACGGGAAATAGATAAACTTGCTCGCCGCGCGCATTCGTCCGTGTATAGATAATATCGCGCTCTTCTGCGGCAATCAGGCTCAGCTCATACCGTCTAAAGAACCCTGCCAATGCCGAAAATGATTCGCCTTCTTCTTTACGAATCTCAAACGAGAAAGCAAGCGGTCTATCATCTTCAAAACGAAAGCTGACCAAAGTATGAGCAATTAGTGGTCCCATCCAGTAAGAGTTGGTGACATCGACGCCAGAGAGTTTGGACATATCAATGGTACGTGTGTCCCAGCGTTCGGTCGCCTCCGTGTCGGTATGCCAATCAAAGTTGCGTACATTGGTTAGAGTCACTAAATCAGGATTGGTTTCGTCACGCTCATAAGTGACCCTTTCACTTACCTCGGGCATCCAGTCGCGCTCTTGCTGGGGTTCGATAGAGAAGAACCAGCCAACGCCTACCAACCAAATAGCGCAATATAAAGTGGTTAGCCATTTATTTGCTGACTTGCTGCTTATGGTTGTTTTGTTGCCCCATTGTTTGTTGCTGCATTGTTTATTGTCAAAGCGCTTAGCCATTGTTGGCCAATAGCGAATACTCAGTAAGGCTGTTAGTACGCCAACAATGAGAATAGCCGTTAACCAAGTGATGGCTGAGCCTGCCCCAAATTGATACCAAATCGCCATTAATAACCAAACGGCTGACAGTAGCAATGTCGTAATTATTAAAAACTGTACAAGATAATATCGCCATGTAGGTGTTGGTTGGCGATCATTCGCAGCGCTCTTTTTTAAGCCATGCCTATCTGAACCATGATTATTTAGCTCAAGCCTGTCCAAGCCGTTATCTGAGCGATGGCTATGTGAGCGCGGCGTGAGCAGGCGAGACAAGAGAGAACGTAGCGACATAGGATGTGTTTTGGTGAATAAAGGCTTTGACCATAGCAAAGTTTATAACGTAGTGACAATACAATTTGCGTGAATTTGTCGTTGAATGTCGGTGAGCCTTGCGCTAAAGTGAAGCTAATTTGATTTGGTCTATTTATTATTTAATGATCAAAGATCTGTTTTATTTGCTGTTTTCATCCCCATCTACGTTTGTTCTTACGTGTTATTTTAATTGTTATTAACTAAAGAGGTTAACTCACACCATCATGTCTGAAGATGCTCCAAGCCCGAGTAGTTGGTCGATGCGCGGCTTAAAACGCTGGCTATCGACCGCCCCCGAAACCCGTGACGAATTGATTCGTCTGGTACAAGACTCGCGCCAGTTCTTAGAGCCTGATACCGTCGATATGTTAGAAGGCGTGCTGGATCTGCCTGCGACACAAGTGCGCGAAATCATGACCCCGCGTCCGCAAGTGATTGGTCTGCACGAAAGCACAAGCCTTGCTGAGGTGATGGATATTATCCTTGAGACCACCCACTCGCGCTATCCTGTCTTTGACAGTCAAGATGATGATGCCGTTATTGGTATTTTATTGGCCAAAGATTTGATTCCTATTCTTGTGCATATGGTGCGCGATCAAGAAGATAAAATCGACAGTAAACGTTTAAGAGATCTGGTACGTCAGCCGCTATATATCAGTGAGACGGCACGTTCTGATACCTTGCTACGCTCATTGCAGCGTACCCAAGTACATATGGCGATTGTCGTCGATGAATTTGGAAACTTTGGTGGTGTCGTTACTATGGAAGACTTGCTTGAAGAAATTGTCGGCGATATCGTCGATGAGCATGATGACTTCGATGAAGACAGTGATATCAATAACATTGTCGCTGATCCTGAAAAACCAAATACGTGGCGCGTGCAAGCGTCTACCGTGATTGAAGACTGTAATGATGAGCTTGGTAGTCATTTTGATGATACGGATGTCGATACCATGGGTGGTCTAGTCATGCAGGCGCTTGGTCATGTGGGTGATTTGGAAGGTGAAAGCGTGGTGATCGATGATTGGCGAATTACTATCACTGATGTTGAAGGGCGTTTTATTCAAAATCTTGAGCTCACCAAAATCAATCCTGATCAGAAAATATTGATAGGCAGTCATTGATGGGTCGATAGTGACCTAAAAATTGTTTGATACACTCAAAAAAAACACGATTGCGGTCGTGTTTTTTTTATGTTTGCGATAGGATGTTTGCTACGCAATGTTACCTATTAATGGGTTGAGACTGGTATCATGGGCGGGTTTAACTTCTAGATATTGTACAAAACACAATACAGTCAGCTTCAGCTTGGTTTGCATCTGAATATTGACGCTTAAAATTTTGAAAAATATGGTTTTGGATAACTGCTATGCGCCTGTCTACTGTTGATTTACAAAAACGCCTGAACCCTGATAAGCCCAAGGGTTTGCCTATAGCGCTGACGGTATTGATTGCTTTGCTGGCAGGAGCGGTGTTTATATTTGCACTCGCGCCTTATGGCATTTGGCCGCTTGCTCTGGTGTCGCCGGCTATTTTATATGCCTTACTGATGCCTGATATGAGTGGCAAGCGAGCTTTTCTTATCGGTCAGGCTTATGGTACGGGACTTTGGTGTGTTGGCGCATTTTGGTTGTACACCTCTATTCATGTTTATGGCGATACGCCAGCATGGCTTGCGCTGATTATGATTGCCTTGATGGGGCTAGGTATGGGGTTATTCCATGGCTTTTTAGCACTGGTTTTCAATCGCATGGTCGGCCGTCAGCCGTTGTCTTTTGCTGCTCTGTGGATACTCCAAGAGTGGATGAAAACGTGGCTATTCACTGGATTTCCGTGGTTATTCGTCGGTTATGCGTTTACGGAGCAGTATTGGTTATCGTCATTAGCGCCAGTCGCTGGTGTCTTTGCCGTCTCCTTCGTTGCTGTATTATTGGCAGCCAGTGTGGTGGAGCTTTTGCGCCGCCGCGGTGGTTATATGATTCCTTCGATAGCGTTATTAGTGATTAGCAGCGCGTTATGGTTGATTAATCCGCAATGGACGAAACCAAAAGGCACGCCTGATTTGTCCGTGTCTCTAATCCAAGGTAATATTCCACAAGATTTAAAATGGCTCACTGAGTATCAAATAGAAACGTTGAAAATTTATGCCACGCTAACACGTACCGAATGGGGACGTGATATCGTTGTATGGCCTGAATCCTCGATTCCTATGTTCCAAGATGAGGCGATTGGCTTTATCAATGAAATGGTTAAAATGGCCAAAGAAACCGATACCACCTGGGTAACAGGTATTCCTTATAGAGATTTAGAAAACTTTGATCCAGAAACGGATAAATATCCTCCATTTTATAATAGCGTGGTTGCGCTAGGTAGTGATGCTGAGGGGATGTATAAAAAGCAGCGTCTGGTACCATTTGGTGAATATATTCCCTTCGAAGGCATGTTAGATATCCTGCCAAACCTTGCTGGTAGCCAAGAAATCATGAGCTATAGCCGTGGTAGTGACAACCAATCACCGCTGCGTGTACGTGGTCATAATTTGGGTTCAGCAGTATGTTATGAAGTTGCTTATCCTGATACCACGCGTAAAAACGCGATTGGCACGGATTTTTTATTAACCATCTCAAACGATGCTTGGTTTGGTACGTCGGCAGGCCCATTGCAACATCTGCAAATGGTACAGATGCGTGCGTTAGAGAATGGTCGCTGGTTTATGCGTGCGACCAATACGGGTGTCACGGCTATTATCGATCATAAAGGTCGTATCGTCGAGCGTGCACCACAGTTTGAGCGCACGGTATTGCGTGGTGATATTCAGGCGCGGGTCGGCAACACCCCATTTATGAGTTTTGGTCATTATCCTATTCTGTTTATCATGACGCTGTTACTCGTATTGAGCTACTTTGGCAAGCGTGGGACGCCACAACCGCGTTTGGGCAAGTCGCTAAAATAAGCAGCTAAAGCCATTGTCTATGTTTAGAAGCGAGCAGAAATAGCTCGAATGAGTAATGCTCATTGAGCGTCAAAGTGAATGGCAAAGTTTGTCGATAATAAATCCTTTAAATACTTAAGGGTTTTAACAAATCGGTACGAATTGCGATATAATAGGTCAATATTTTAAATATTTTGTGCAAGGTGGATAAGGTATGTCAGAACATATTGTCGAAAACAACCCTAAGAAAGAGCTGTTATTTGCTTTAGGCGGTGTTGCCTTATTTTTAGGTATCGTCTTACTTATTGGTGTTTCTGCGTTTTTGCGTCCAGCAGGCGAGCACATTACTGCTGAGACGACCGAAGCGTCAGCGGCGGCTGATGAAGCAGAAGCGATTGCCACTGAAGATGCTGCGCCAGCTGAAACAGATGCCGCACCTGTAGAGGCGGATACAACAGCGACTGATACTGCTGCAGATGCAAGCGTCACGCCAGCGACCGATAGCGCTGTGGTTACGGCAGAATCTGGTACTGCAACTGCTTCTGGCACAGTCAGTCAAACTGCGGTTGCAGATGCTGATTTAACTGCGGAGCAAGCAGACGGTGATCTACAAGCGGGTGATGCAACTGATGAAGCGGTAGCAGCACAGTAATATAAGCCGGTAGATGCTTAGCTTTTAAAGCGTGGTTCGATAAACCTGTTTCGCTTAAATCTCAAGTAGGACGGCACTATTATTGTAATGTGATAAGTACGATAGCATCGTCATCACTGACATTAATGCTAAAAAGAAAAGCCCGCTTTCAGCCCATGAGAGTGGGCTTTTTTGTGGGTATTTGTGTAATTTTTAGCCAACTTTTTCTTTACTTGATTATAACCAAGTGAAACAATGTTCCGCCTATATGACCGTTCGTCTGAATCATCAGGGCTTTGGTCATGACAAATATGATCTTTAAAGGAATAAAGTTATGGGCACAGAAACACAATCGCAGGCTAGTGCTGCTGAATTAGAAGCGCTAGATAATGGTTTTATGGGGCATCCTAAACCGTTACGTCCGTTGTTTTTTACAGAAATGTGGGAGCGATTTTCTTATTATAGTATTCGTCCGCTATTAGTATTGTTTATGGTAGCGACGGTCAGTAGTGGCGGTTTTGGCTTCGATGAGGTCACAGCTTCTGCTATCTATGGTATTTTTGCAGGCTCATTGTATTTAGCGGCCGTACCAGGCGGTTGGCTGGCAGATAATTGGCTGGGGCAAGAGCGAGCACTGTGGTGGGGCAGTATTATTATCGCCCTAGGTCACTTGTGTATCGCGCTATCCGCTATGTTTGGTATGACGCTATTTTTTGTTGGCCTGATGTGTATCGTTCTCGGTTCAGGTTTATTTAAAACTTGTATTTCAGTAATGGTCGGAGCTTTGTATCCCAAGGGTGATGCACGCCGAGATAGCGGCTTTACTTTATTCTATATGGGTATCAATATCGGTGCGCTATTGGCCGCCCTTATCGTTGGCGTATTTAAAGAAAAAGGTATGTGGCATGTAGGCTTTGGTGTCGGTGGTCTAGGCATGCTGGCTTCATTATTGATTTATCGTTTTTCAGCTAAAAAAACGTTAAATCGCTATGCTCGTGCCAAAAATATCACTCCTGAATGGGAGCAAACGACTGGGCTTTTCAAAAATGTAGGTCGCTGGGTGGCAGGGTTTCTGGCGTTACTTGTCGTCATTACTTTGTTGGTGGCGACTGGTATTATGCCATTTAATCCTGAGATGGTTGCCCAATATATGACGTACATCATTGCAGCAGTAGTGATACTGTACTTTGCTGTCATGTTTATTTCACCGCGATTGGACAAAACCGATAAGCTGCGTTTGTTGATTTGTTTTATCTTAATCATTGGCTCGACGCTATTTTGGTCGAGTTTTGAGCAGCAGCCAACGTCGTTTAACTTATTCGCCGATCGCTATACAGATCTTAACGTTTTAGGCTTTGAAGTGCCTAGTATTTGGTTTCAGTCGCTCAATCCTTTGTTTATTCTCATATTAGCGCCGATTATCAGCATTGTCTGGGTCAAGCTTGCAAATCGAGGCCTTGAGCCGAATAGTATGGTAAAGTTTGCGCTTGGTATGTTGCTCGCTGCCGCAGGCTTTGCATTGATGATTTTTGCCTCAAAAAGTATTTTGACTAGCGATGGCGGTTTGGCTTCACCCTTATGGTTAGTCGGTAGTTTGTTATTGCTGACGCTTGGTGAGTTAGCGCTCAGTCCTGTTGGTCTGTCTGCAATGACTAAGCTTGCGCCAAAAGGCATGCAAGGTCAGATGATGGGGCTTTTCTTTGCATCTATCGCCATGGGTAACCTGGTCGCGGCTTTCTTTGGTGGTCATGTCTCTGCTGATAAAATCGAAGGGTTACCGGGATTATTTACGATGATGACAACCTTTTTGGTGGTCACAGCCGTTATCTTATTGGCCTTAGCCAAACCGATCAATAATATGCTACAAAAAAGCGAGCATGCAGATACGCTGAGCTAATTGAAACACAGGGTTAAAATGATTTGGTATCAATACTAATACCAGCAAAAATGTTAGATGGCGAGACGTGTTACCCTCATCGGTAGCACGTTTTATGGTTGCACTTAGTAAGTTATTGCCCCCACGCTATTGAAAGTCCGCTTTCCGCCCAAACATCTAATGATGTTCTGCTGTAATCCTATAAGGCTATTAAAAATAGCTAGCCTCATTTATCTGCTCATTGAAAACGTTTTAATTTTCAAATCATTGAATCGCTTACTTAGTTGTAGATGTTAAGCATTCAATGAATGGTAAATAACAAACGCTTAAAACAGTTTTACTTGCTCAAATAAGACGACTATCCATAGTCGCCTCACAAGATGATTTTTCTAAATCTCATTTTTTTAAAATCAATAAGGACACTTTTTATGAATAAACAAAGCATCCACGATCGTATCGACAGTTTACGTCAGACATTAGTAGCACAAGACCTGACCGCGATTATCGTACCGTCTGCTGATCCTCATCTATCTGAGTATCTGCCAGAATATTGGCAAGCGCGTTTATGGTTATCAGGATTCACAGGCTCAGTCGGTACGCTCGTTGTTACCGCTGATTTTGCTGGATTATGGACGGACAGCCGCTATTGGGTACACGCCGCTGACCAATTAGAAGGTACAGGTATTAGCTTAGAGAAGCTTGCACCGGGTCAGCCGAATCATATTGATTGGCTCGCCGAGCATTTGGCGGAGGGTGACAGCGTGGCAGTCGATGGCAATGTATTGTCTATCTCTGAACAAGATAGATTGTTAAATGCCTTTGATGCCAATGACATTACGTTAATCACTGAGCGTGACGTATTGACAGAAATATGGAGCGATCGTCCAGCGCTACCAACTGCCAGTTTATATCAACACGATGCGCAGTTTGTCGCGCAGTCTGCTACCTCAAAACTTGCCGCTGTACGCGCAGGTATGGTTGAGGCAGGCGCAACCCATCACTTGCTTTCAAGCTTAGATGATATTGCTTGGCTGACCAATTTACGCGGCGCTGATGTTGACTATAATCCTGTATTTTTGGCACATATGCTGATTGATGCTGAAACAGCGACTTTGTTTGTTGATAATAATAAAGTTAGCGCAGATATTGTACAAAGCTTAAAAGACAGCGGTATCACCCTTGCTGATTATGACGCTGTGCAAGATTCATTGGGGACATTGACTGCTGATGACTTATTGCTATTAGATCCAAGTAAAGTGGCAGTGGGTACGCTATCTAAAATGGCAGACGGCGTAGGTTTTATTGAGCAAATGGCGCCAAGCACTTTGTTAAAATCGGTTAAATCTGAGGCTGATATTGATCATGTACGTGAAGCCATGCGTCAAGATGGTGCTGCATTAAGTGAGTTTTTTGCCGCATTTGAGCAGCGTTTAGCAGACGGTGAACGCTTAAGTGAGCTGGACGTCGATAGTATGCTCATCGACGTGCGCAGTCAGCAGCCACATTATGTCTCGCCAAGTTTTCCAACGATTGCAGGCTTTAATGAAAATGGTGCATTACCGCATTATCGCGCAACGCCAGAGAAGTTTAGCTACTTAGATGTCAACGAAGGTGAAGGTGGTTTACTACTCATTGACTCAGGCGCTCAGTATCAAAACGGCACGACCGACATCACGCGCGTGGTCGGTATTGGACAGGTAAGCAGCGAGCACAAGCGTGACTTCACCACCGTACTCAAAGCCCATATTGCGTTGGCCAAAGCGCATTTCCCTGATGGTATCGCCTCACCGTTAATCGATGCGATATGCCGTGTACCATTGTGGCAAGCTCAGATGGATTATGGTCATGGTACTGGTCATGGCGTTGGTTATTTCTTGAACGTCCATGAAGGTCCACAAGTTATTGCTTATAGTGCCAGCACGCCGAAAGAGCGCGCGATGAAAGTAGGTATGATATCCAGTAATGAGCCAGGTTTATACCGCGAAGGCAAATGGGGTATTCGTATCGAGAATTTGGTGGTTAACACACCAGTTGCCAATCCTACTGAGACGGAATTCGGTCAATTCTTAAACTTTGAAACCATCACTTATTGCCCAATTGATACCCGTTTAATTGAGCCTGCATTATTAACTCAAGTCGAGATTGATTGGCTTAATGACTATCATAGCCAAGTCTATGCGGAGCTAAAAGACCGTGTTGAAGGCACGGCACTTGACTGGTTGACTGAGCGTACTAAGGCTATCTAAAGTAAACGCTTATATCTGCGAATCTAAAATAAAAAATCCCCGTAAAGTTTACGGGGATTTTTTATGACTGGTAATTTATCACTAAGAATTTATTCCTAAGGATTGATGGGTAGGAAGCAGGAAGCAGCGTTTAGCTTTTTTGCGACTCTTTGTTAGTTCCTGCTTTATCCTCGCTTAGATTCTGGGTCACTTCAGCACGTAACCAAGATTTTAAATTCTCAGACATCAGCATCATTTGCTCACTGAGATAATCATCAATTTGCATTTCCAGCTCACGGATCAGCTCTTGATGCGTGGTACTCAGTTTTGCGTCTTTCAGGGCCAGTTTGATGGCGGCGCTGGCTTTGTCGTTGACTGCTTTTACGCTGTGCTCATCATTGCTATTTTTGTCATTAGCGACATGAGCATGCTCACTGATGGTTTTGTTCTCAGAGCTGGTGACAAAGTTGTTATCAGCATTAGGTTGTGTAGCAGCTGATTTTTCAACGCTTTGATTTTTTTCAACACTGTTATCAATACCGAGTGATGCTGAAGCGTTCGCATCATTGGCATTCATAGCGGTCACTTTATCGGCAAGATTATTCTTCTCAGTGGCTATTTGCTCATTTTTCTGTTGTTCTTTTTGCGCGGTATCTGACGCTTCACGAAGTTTGGCTTCTTCTTTTAATTTAGCACTTTCCTTTAATCTGGCATCCTCTGCCGCTTTTACTCTTTGCTGTTCTTCTCGCTGTTGTTTTTCGACGGTCGCTTGCTCTTCGGCTTTTTTGTCAGTAATGGCTTTAGCGATGGCTTGCTCCGCTTCATGATTTTCATAGAGCTCATCGATATGGGCATCCAAATCATGAGTATTAAACACAAAGCTTTCAAATGATGTATCGTTCTGCAGTAAGGTGGTGATGTCTTTTAGCTCTTGGGTAATTGCTGCGCGAATAGGTTCAGGCGCACACGTCCAGCGCTGATAAAACTGATGAGAAAATGAGTAGCTTGACATGGTATCGTCCATAAATGTTCCAAAAATTACCCCTTATCATACGCAAATACGATAAGGGGCTGCAAGTGGACAAACGTAGCAAATCTGACACCAAGGTTACAACGACCGATATGCTGAGTTGTGGGCCTTAATGATTCACTGGCCACCGCGCGAATATTAACGAGCCGTTGGTACCACCAAAGCCAAAGCTATTGGATGCCGCATACTGTAGATTCTCAACTTTGCGCGATTGGTTGGCGACATAGTCTAGGTTACAGTTGTCTTCCACATTATCTAAGTTAATGGTGGGTGGCACATGCTGATGCTGTAGGGCAAGGACGGTGAATATGGCTTCAACACCACCCGCGGCACCAAGCAAATGGCCAGTCATGGATTTGGTTGAGCTGACCAAAATGCGGTCTTTGACTGGCGCAAAAACGGTCTCAATAGCAATCGATTCAGCGACATCACCCGCAGGGGTGCTGGTGCCATGAGCATTGACATAACCAACACTCGATGGCTCAATGCCTGCATCATTTAGTGCATTACGCATCGCTCGTGCCGCCCCGCTGCCATCTTCAGGCGGTGCCGTGATGTGGCTGGCATCATCACTCATGCCAAAGCCAACCAGTTCAGCGAGTATGGTTGCACCGCGTGCTTTGGCATGAGCGAGGCTTTCTAGTACCACCATCCCAGCGCCATCACCGAGTACAAAACCATCACGGTCTTTGTCAAATGGACGCGAGGCTTTGGTTGGCTCGTCATTACGAGTTGAGAGTGCGTGCATGGCACCAAAACCTGACATGCCAAGTGGGCTTGAACCTTTTTCACTACCCCCAGCCAGCATGACATCGGCGTCACCATAAGCAATCAAACGTGCGGCGAGACCCATAGCATGTGTAGACGTGGTACAGGCAGTCGATGTTGCGAGGTTTGGACCTTTTAAGGTATGTTTAATCGCCACCAGTCCTGCCGCCATATTTACAATAGAACCTGGAATAATAAAAGGAGAAACTTTTGTAGCGCCTTTTTCACGCAGCATATCGCGACTGTTTTCAATGGTCTGAATACCGCCAATACCTGAACCCAAAATAATACCAAAGCGCTCTTGGTCAACACCTTGCACAGGCGCGTCAGCAGCATTTACCTCATCGATAAAGCCGGCGTCCTTTAATGCCATGGCAGAGGCAGCAATACCATAATGAATGAATTCATCATAGCGGCGTGCGTCTTTGGCACTCATATATTGTTTGGCATCGAAATTTTTGACAACACCTGCAATTTGAGCACGATAGTCCGAAGCATCAAAATGATTGATAGTTGCGATACCGCTCTCACCATTAAGTAGGCTTGTCCATGAGCTATCAACGTCTAAACCAAGTGGTGTAATAGCACCCATACCTGTAACTACGACGCGCATATCATCAGTACGCTCATAGTGCGGTGGTTTCTGACGCGGTTGATGCTTTGGTATTGCGCTAGCATCATTGGTAGCTTGATCAGTAAGTGAACTGCTGTGTTGGCTCATGCGATAGATCCTATACTTACGAGTCCTAAGAGGAGGGTATTTCAGAATTCATTATAAAACACATAAGTGCACGTGTGTAAACTAAAATTTGACCAGTCAGGCAAAACAAACCTGACCCAAGACTACGCCTTTATTAGCGCCAGTTACAGCTGGCAAATTACCCGTTTCACCTATTAGTGTTTGTCTTGCTAGCCATGCAAAGGCGACGGCTTCGACCCACGCTGGATTCAGTCCTAAACTGGCGGTGGTTTCTACCGTGCAATGGGGCAGATGGGCTTGCAAGCGTGTCATTAAATAATCGTTTAATGCACCACCACCACAGACGTAAACCGAGCTATTTTCATGAGGATTAATAAACATATTAATTTGCATACTGGCACTCATCGCTGTCAGTTCAGTGAGCGTTGCCTGCACATCCGCTGACGAATAGCGGATATGGGCAGATGCCTGATCGAACTTTTGCAGCTCATCCTGTAGCCATGCTAAATTAAAATCTTCACGCCCTGTGCTTTTTGGATACGTTCGCGCAAAAAACGGATGTTCTATCAGCTGATTCAGTAGCGGCTCAACCACTTGTCCAGACTGCGCCCAAGTGCCACCAGCGTCATAATCTTTATCAGTATGTAATGCCGTCCACGCATCTAACAATAAATTGGCAGGACCGGTATCATAACCAATCACAGGACTATCATTGGCTGGCAAGACAGTGATATTAGCAATACCGCCCAAGTTTAATAATATGCGTGTGCTATCAGGCGTGGCAAATAATGCTTGATGAAAAGCAGGAACCAAAGGCGCTCCTTGACCACCAACGGCCATATCGCGGCGGCGAAAATCGCTGACGACGCTAATGCCAGTACGCTCAGCAATGATATTGGCATCGACTAATTGCAAGCTAAAACCCATTTGCGGACGATGGCGTACCGTTTGACCGTGACAGCCAATCGCCAACACCGATTCTACATCAGTATGTGATTGCTGTAATAAATTATTGACCACGTCGCTGGCAAATTCAGCATACTCTTTACTTGCCCAACCGAACCAGTCTAGCTCACTACTTGGTTCATCCTCTGCTGGTACTAATTCTTGAATACCATTAGGCTGACATAAGGCTAATAACACTTCACGTAGTCGTGGCGGGAACTCTTGGCTATGAGTTGCTAACAGTCGCATCGGTTGTTGGTTATCTTCTTCACCACCAAATTGACAAAGAACCGCATCCATCCCGTCTAAGCTGGTGCCAGACATCATGCCGATATATAAACCATCATCGAAGTTTTCAAACACGGTTTGCTCGAGTGCATCGGTCAAGGTGGCATAGTTTAAATCGTCAATATTATCTAGACGGCTATCTAAGCTCATATCTAAACTTAAATCTGAGTCAGGATTATTCTGAATATCGTCAATCGATACGGGCTTGGTCATGGCAATTTACCTTAAAAAACGCTAGTATATCTCTCAAATTCTAACATCTTTTACTGGCTACGAAACTTTAATCCTGTTCCTAAAAATCAGAGTAGCAAGGAAAACGAGTGCAAGTACTATATATAGAGCAAGTGCTATATCTAGTAGACTAAACGAGTTTGACGCCGCTAATTGTATTTTGGGGCTTGGGATAAATAGTCCAAACGCATTACCCTTTTAATAAAGACAATAAAGAGATCATCATGACCACGCAAACCTACACCCTAGAAGAACAGCTTGCCCTGATCCAACGCGGTACGCAAGAAATCCTATCTGAAGAAGATTTGGTTAAGAAGTTAAAACTGAATCGCCCGCTGCGTATCAAGGCAGGCTTTGATCCCACTGCGCCTGACCTGCATTTGGGTCATACCGTGCTGATTAATAAACTCAAGCATTTTCAAGATTTGGGTCATGAGATTTATTTTCTAATCGGCGACTATACCGCCAAGATTGGTGACCCTTCTGGCAAAAACAGCACGCGTCCGCCATTGACCGATGAGCAAATCAAAGTCAACGCTCAAACGTATGCTGAGCAAGTATTTAAAATTTTGGATAAAGAAAAAACCCGTATCGTCTTTAACTCTGAATGGTTTAAAGATATGTCAGCGGGCGATATGATTCAGCTTTCTAGCCAATTGACTGTCTCACGTATGCTTGAGCGCGATGATTTCTCTAAACGCTACGCGGCGCAAACGCCAATTGCTATCCATGAGTTTCTCTACCCATTGGTGCAAGGCTATGACTCAATCGCGCTAAAAGCCGACATCGAGCTTGGCGGTACGGATCAAACTTTTAACTTATTGATGGGTCGCACCCTACAAGGTCGCTACGGTCAAGAGCCACAAGTTTGTATCACTGTGCCGATTTTGGAAGGTTTAGATGGCGTTAATAAAATGTCTAAATCGCTGAATAACTATGTTGGTATTTATGATGCACCGGGCACTATGTACCAAAAATTATTGTCGATGCCTGACACCTTAATCCGTCGCTACTTTGAGTTTCTAAGCTTTAAGCCGATGGAAGAAGTCGAAGCGCTAATGGCCGAGATGGAAAACGGTCGCAATCCACAAGAAATCAAACGTATCCTTGCTGAAGAATTGATTGAGCGTTTTCACGATGCTGATGCTGCCGCCAATGCGCACAAATCAGCAGGCAACGTATTAGCTGATGGCGAATTACCAGTCGATTTACCAGAAGTGACGCTAGAGTTAGAAGGCGCTGATGCGTTATTTATCGCGCAAGTTTTAAACCAAGCCGGACTTGCCAAAAACAGCTCATCGGCGAAAGACATGATTAAACGTGGCGCGGTCAAAGTAGATGGCGATGTGGTTGATGGTGGCTTTAGCTTAAGTTCTGGTCAGACTGTCGTTATCCAAGCAGGTAAGAAGGCTTATGCAAAAGTGACGGTGGCTTAATGTGCATAAAGTAGAAATCCTTAAAGATTTTAAGCAAGAGTTTCAAGACTTAACTTATGAGAACCGTGAAAATCAAGAAAAACTATCTATCAGGTTCACAACTTTAATCAGTAAATTCTTAGATAGTAATTCAGCTTATATTGAGAAGTTTAATAAAGTTAGCTTCACTCCTCTAGTAGTATTTTTCGACGGTAGTGACGAGTCTACTAAGTTTAAAGAGGCATGGTTTATCGGTCATAAATATGCTTTAAAGATTATAGATGACGTAATAGAAGATGTAGAGTTATTTGACACGGTCGAGAGTAAAACCAAAAAAGAGCCCTTAATTATGAAAGATAGTTTGAAAGTCTTTATCGTTCATGGTCACGATGACGGCGCTAAAGAAACAGTAGCTAGATTTGTAGATAAGCTCGGCTTTAAGGCTGTTATTCTCCATGAGCAAGTAGACTCTGGCGCTACAATCATAGAGAAATTAGAAAAACATACGGATGTGGGTTTTGCTATTGTTCTCTATACTGAATGCGACATTGGAGGTGTTAAATCCAAGCCAGAAGATCTAAAACCAAGGGCAAGACAAAATGTAATTTTTGAACACGGGCTCTTGATTGGTAAGATTGGTCGAGCAAACGTTGTTGCGCTTGTAAAAGGTGATGTCGAAATTCCAAATGATATATCAGGCGTGGTCTACAAGCCTATGGATACAGGCGGTGCTTGGAAATATAGCATTGCTAAAGAAATGAAAAGCTCTGGTTATGATGTGGATATGAATAAAATTGACTAATTGGAAGCAATAATGACAAACCAAGCTACTGTTACCCAAGGTATTTACCGCCATTATAAAGGCAACCTATACCAAGTTTTGCATACCGCGCAGCACTCCGAAACGGAAGAAATGCTAGTCGTTTACCGTTGTCTATACGGTGAGTATGGCGTATGGGTACGACCGTTATCTATGTTTTCTGAAACGGTTGAAGTTGAGGGTAAGCAAGTGCCGCGATTTGAGCTGACCAAAGCATTAGCTGATTAATGCTTAAAATGCTTAAAATTTTTTGCTCAAATAAAAAGCGACCTCAACGGGTCGCTTTTTTTATATAAATGAACAACTAATCCTGTAAAAACCCTTTTAATACTTTATAAAACCCAATTGGCTCATCCATTGGTACCGCATGACCTGAACGCGGCAACACAACTTCGCGAGCATTGGGTAGCATTTGGGTGACTTGTTGCTGCCACTTAGCATCGTAGAGTTTGGAGCGCCCGCCAATCAGATTGACCACTGGAATAGTGACACGCTCTATCGCACCGCGAAAGTCATAGGGTAATGTCAAATAGGCTTGTAAGCAGCGCATTTTATGATGCCAAATACTGTGCTTATAAAGCGCAAGTTTGGGGTCATTTTTATAAGTCACCACTTGTATAAACACTTTCGAGCGCGTGCGATTGACGGATAAGAGAGAAAACAGTCGTTCAACATCCGTTGCATGACGTTTAATATAAAAGGGCAGGTGGGCAAAGCTTTTTGTTTCAGCGTAAGGCAAAGTCCTATTAATTACGTCGTGAAAGATATCGAATACTTCTTGCTGCCGCGCACCAAACAATCCACCTTGCCAATTAGCCTGATTATGGATAGCAGGACTTTGGTCAATATTCAAATAACGGCTGACTTTCGTGCAGCCATAACGCTCAAAATACGCCCACATCACTTGCGCCCCCATCGAAATAGCAGCAACTGGCAACGATGATATATTACGCGCCAAGCAAATTTGCTCAATAACGACGCTGATATCATCGGCATACTGGCGCACAAAATCAAACTGGGTAAGGTCGATATCTTTTGCGGCGCCAAATCCTCGTAAGTGCGGCAGGTAAAATGCATATTTGCCAACCAAGTGTAAAATAAATGGCAAAAACTCACGCGCATCCATGCCATAAGCATGCAGTAATATTACAGGTTTGCCGCTGCCTATGACTGACACTGGTAGCAGCGTACCGTCAGTTAAAGCAATATCAATCGTTTTCAACTGGTAGTTAGCAAGCAAAGCAAGTAAGTTTGACTGCATAAAGTGATATCCCTTGTTTTTATTAAGCGGTTTTATAAAGTCGATTTAGCCAAAACGCATCGTAGCAAAAGTTTATATTTCAATAATAAAAGCCTACTATATTAAAGTAGGTAATTGAACATAGCATAGAATTTGCTTAGCGGTGAAAGTAGCGTAGCAGTAAGACTATCTACTATGATGCGCTGTAACCATTAGATTTACTGGCAAGTAGATAAAATATAAGGATATCAGTCTATGGGCAAGCTGACGTTACCACTGCTTGATAGCAGCCTATATCCACAACTTTGGCAGCAGCAAACATTTACCAATCCGCAGGCGCTATTGATGGCAATGCTGATAGCAGATATTACGCCAGATGCCGATGTTTTCACTAGGCAATTACTAGCTAATGATATTTATCACGAATGGATTAATAGCAGCGTGTTTGGACGTTACTTGCATCGTAACTTTACGGCGTTCTCTCAGCAAACAGAAGACAGTTTTAATAGTGATATGCCAGCATTATTTCGTCAGGAGTTAATGCGTCATGCCCAGTACTTACCGCTAGAGCAAGTATTGTTTTTTGCAGGTGATTTACCAAAAAGTGTGCGTCAAACAAAGGTTTTAAGCACAACTGTTAATCCTGCAACCGTAATCATTAATGCTCAAACGTTAAGTGCAAAATCTACCACTAATAATCCGACTATGATTATTAATCAGATAGTGATTAGGGGTAAGCAAGTCTTAGGATTTCCGATACGTCACAATAAACGTACCAGCGAGCGTTTGCGTAATGAAGTATTGATTTTGGACTTTCAGGATTTGCGCTTGGTCAATGAGATGCATGTCACAACCAAAAAAAGAAGCAATATAGGTGAGACTATATTGCTTCGGTCTTATGAATTACGTTAATGAGCCAAACGGTCGGCTACAATTTTAAGAATCTTTCTTAGAAATCGTCAGCCCGTTATAAGTTTGCGCCACTGGCATAACCTCCAAACGATTGACGTTAATATGAGCAGGCGACTCAATCAGCCACAATAAAATATCGCCAATATCATCGCCGGTCATGGTTTTAAAGCCGTCGTAAACTTTGGCGGCTTTATCGTCATCGCCATGATAACGCACGTTTGAAAACTCAGTACCCGCGACATTACCCGGTTCTAAATTAGTCACGCGCACTTGCGTACCGATGAGATCCGCGCGTAGATTTAAGCTAAATTGTTTGACAAAGGCCTTAGTCGCACCATAAACGTTGCCGCCGTAGTAAGGCCAACTGCCAGCAATCGAACCAACGTTGATGACATAACCGCTATCGCGCGCCACCATTGCTGGCAAGACCGCATGGGTTAGCGCCATCAACCCTTTCACATTGGTATCAGTCATACGCATCCAGTCATCAAGACTAGCCTTATACGCAGGTTCTGTACCGAGTGCCAATCCAGCATTATTTACCAAGACATCGATTTGCTTAAAATTGTCAGGCAAGTCCGCAATGATTTGCGGGATCGCCGCCGTGTCACTCACATCCATAACCACGGGCAAAAATGCCTCGCCCAAAGTTTCTGCCAAAGCATTGAGCTTATCGAGGCGTCTGGCACAACCAATCACTTGATGACCGTTGGCAACCAAACGCTCGGCCAGCGCTTTACCGAAACCAGCGCTTGCTCCTGTAATCAATACGTTCATCTTATATCCTTATCATTGATGTTTTGTACATGTGTCATGGGTTTTACGACGACGGCTTGTCTTGATTTATCTGCTTTTTCTTACTTGTTTAATAATTGCTTGCCAAAGATTTTATCGCCTGCATCGCCAAGACCTGGGATGATATAGCCGTGCTCATCCAAATGGCTGTCTAGTGCGGCAGTATAGATAGTCACATCAGGATGTGCTTCATTAACGACACGGACGCCTTCAGGTGCGGCAACCAATACCAATGCTTTAATATTGGTACAGCCATTTTTCTTTAGCATCTCGATGGTCGCAACCATAGAACCGCCAGTGGCTAACATTGGGTCAATGATAAGGGCTGGGCGTTTGTCCATATGGCTGACAAACTTTTCAAAGAATGGCACAGGTTGTAATGTTTCTTCATCACGTTGCAAACCCACGACAGAGATTTTTGCTGTAGGAATCAAATCGAGCACCCCGTCCAACATGCCAATACCTGCCCGTAAAATAGGTACAATCGTTGCGGTCTTACCGATGATTTGCTCACCAGTGATTTCACCACACCAGCCTTGCATTGGGAAGGTTTCGATTTCGAAATCGCGGCTTGCTTCATATGCCATCAAGCGTGCAAGCTCTTTGGTCAAGGTGCGAAACTTATAAGTGCTACAGTCTTTTTCGCGCATGAGGCTGAGTTTATGACGGACTAACGGGTGGTCGATGACGGTGATTTTTAAGTCGCTCATAAATATTCTCTTGGTTTTTGGTCTGATGCTTGCGCAGTTACTGCGGTTGCTATTAGTATAAAAGTTACAAACACTTACTGCACTTCAACCCTATATCTATCTCACAAATAGTAAGCTTAATGCTTTGATAATAAAGTAAGCCAAATATATTTATAACAGGGTTAGTTTTATTTAAGCCGACTATGTTTGACTATAACAGCGCTCTAATAAATGAAGTCGTGTTTAGGCTTGCTATGATAGCAAAAAAACCGCTTTTCTGATGAAGAATCTTATGACTACACAACCATCTTACACCCATAATAATACTCATAAAACGGATAACAGCTTAGTATTATCCGAAGTCCAAGCAGTAGAAACTCATCCGTTTGCCCCAGTTTTACCGCCTAATGCTACGGTAATGATGATGGGCACTTTTCCACCGACCGCTGATAAATGGGCAATGCCATTTCACTACCCAAATTTTTATAATGATATGTGGCGTATTTATGGCAGTGTATTTTTTGACGATGTAAATTACTTTCGGGTAGAGGAAGAAAAGCGCTTTGATCCTGAGCGTATTCGCACCTTTATGTTTGAGCGTGGCATAGCTTCTTGTCCGACAGTAAAACAAGCGATTCGTGAAACCGGTAATGCCTCAGATAAAAACTTAACGGTCGTCACACCAGTTGATCTAGATAATATCTTGTCACAAGTACCAAAAGTTCAAACCTTATTTACCACGGGCGGTAAGGCAACGGAAGTCTTACTCAATTTATTAGCTGAGCCACCTGCCAAATCCAAGTATCCTAAGACCAATCAAAGTATGGATTATCCTTACCAATGGCAAAATGATAACAATCGAAAGGCGGATGTGAATAATCTCACTTTATATAGGTTGCCTTCAACCTCACGAGCCTATCCTTTAGCCTTAGATAAAAAAGTCGCTGCGTATAAAGCGTTCTTTGAAAAAATGGGTAAGCTATAAAGTACAAGTATAGAGGGGACTGTAGTAATAAGGAATAAAGCTAAAAGATAGTAAAGAACACATACCTACTGGAACTAAATATTTTTGCTAGGATAAAATATAATGAAGAGCATACTTCTATTCCCTCTCTAGACCTGCTAAAGCAACAGAAGCCTAACCCATTGAAAAAAATACAGTTTTTTATGCGCACTAAAATAAATCTAAAAACCTTTTAAAAAGCGGTTGACACTGAACTCAAACCCTCTATAATACGCCCACACAAGACGAGCTGGTAGTGATTAGTGTGTAGATTACACATAAATAACCCAGTTAACTTGAAGAAACAAATTATAAAAAAGCTTGACAATTCAAATCATTATGA